>CALODJ010000010.1:0-657638 GCA_942492025.1 uncultured Gammaproteobacteria bacterium
CAACACTAACTAGATATTCGCGGTTCAATGAGGCGGCTCCTTCGGGGTGAGTAGCCCCGGGGAGTTTCACTCCGAGGCTACTCACCCCGAAGGAGCCGTTTTCAGTCGTATCTAGCGTCCGCTCCTTTAATCGGGCATCATTGTCAAGCTCCCATGGTTTATGGGCTAAAAATAACAGGTTCGTCACTGTGTGGGTCACGCTCCTTTCCGCAGTCGGTTTATTCGGTTAACACGCTGCACGCATACGTCAGACAGAATCGACTTCGCCTGGCTGGAAGCGTCTCGGTGTTAAGCCAAAGTGTGCGGCGATTGTACGTGAGCGCTTAAAGCGGGTCGGATCATCGACACCTGTGATAAGCCATGGTCTAACCTCCCAGTGTTCGTGAACTACGAGTTTACTGAGAGCTTGACGGTAACCGTCAGCCCGATTACCTATGCTATTGGCCGATTCTGTTGAAAAACTCATTTTCGGATATCAATAAAATTTTCTAGGACCTCCTAACGCTTTTGATGTTTCCGGATATGAGGGGCCACGTGATTATTGTCTTCTCGTCGCTAAACGCTGCACATTGCCGCATGCTTGAGATTGAATACGGACATTCCAAATTTACGAACCACTTTGGCAACGAAGAAATCATGCGCTATTCTGGCGAAATCAGGGAATTAAAGGAAGTGATAAAAACCGACTGGGAAGTTGTTGGCGATGCCATATCGCAGAAGTGACAGCGCAGTATTTGCGAGGCATGAGTGTAGTGCGCACTCTGTGACTGCATGCTGTTGAATTGAACCTGTCGCCGAAATCGTGTTCCAAATATCATCAATTGCATCAGGGTGTCTGCCCATGCCCGCTCTGTTGGAAAGCCTGCTACGAGTTACCCTGGCAATGTCCGCCATGGTGGTGATAGTCAAGGTTGTCGCCATGCAGCACGACGGTTTCGACCTGTCGAATGCTTTGGTCGATAATGAGCTGATACTCGCCGGCGGCCCAGCAAAGGACGGCATTCCCGCGATTGACACGCCGGTCTTTGTGTCTGCCCGTCGTGCCGTTCACGTGCGTGACACTGATCGCATCCTGGGCATCGAACTCGATGGTGTCACCAAGGCCTACCCGGTTGGCATTCTGAACTGGCACGAGATTGTCAATGATTCGATAAATGGGAAGGCATTCGCCATCACCTACTGCCCGTTGTGCGGTACCGGGGTTGCGTTTTCTTCCGAGGTTGATGGCAGCAAGTTGGATTTCGGTGTCTCTGGGCTGCTTTATAACAGCGATGTGTTGTTGTATGACCGCCAGAGCGAATCGCTGTGGTCACAGATCATGAGCAAGGCTATCACCGGTAAATACAAGGGGCACGAACTCAGGCGTTTACCAATAATCCACACCAGCTGGGCTGCCTGGAAACAAGCCCATCCTGATACTCGGGTGCTCTCCGACAACACCGGATACGACCGGGATTATCGACGCAATCCCTACGAGGGTTACGCGGAATCGAGTATGATTTATTTCAAGGTCGGCAACCGTTCGACGCGCAGCTTTCATCCTAAGGAGCGCGTGCTGGGTTTGCAGGTGGACGACAGTTACAAGGCATACCCGTTCAGCGAGCTGGACAAATCGGACATGACAGAAATCCGTGACAGTTTCGCCGGCAGGTCCTTCACCGTTCACTGGGACCGGGGCAACCAGAGTGCGCGTATCACCGATGCAGCGGGAGAACAGGTGGCAACTATCGAGGGCTTCTGGTTCGCCTGGTTCGCGTTTCATCCCGAGACCGAGGTATTCGATGCATCGAAGTAAGCCAGGTGTTTGCCCGCCATTGATTTAAATTGTCAGAGACTGCTATGTGGAACTACACTGGAAAACAGCGGCCACCGTTCGCAATTGAACCCGAAGCCGGCCAGGAATCGGTATGGGATTACCCGCGGCCGCCCAGGGTCGAGCCCTGTAAGCGCGAGGTCGTTGTAATGCATGGCGATATCGAGCTCGCACGCTCACGTGCGGCCTTGCGTGTGCTGGAAACGGCCAGCCCGCCGACGGTTTACGTTCCTGCAGGCGATATCGATCGGACGCAACTGGTCGCGGTACCACAGCAGTCGTTTTGTGAGTGGAAAGGCGTCGCCACCTACCTGGCGCTCGCGGAAAGGCCCGGATCTTCCCCGGTTGCCTGGCTGTACCTGGAACCCAACGAGGCCTTCAGAGTGCTGCAAGACCATATCGCATTCTATCCCGGCAGGTTGGATTGTTATCTCGACAACGAGGCGGTGCGGCCGCAGCACAGCGAATTCTACGGCGGCTGGATCACTAATGATATAGTCGGTCCATGCAAGGGCGATCCAGGAACCGAAGGCTGGTAATGAACATCGCTACAAGTAAGCCGAAATTCAATCTAATGCGCGATATGAAACAATCTTTATCGGCCAATCTCATCAACTCAGTGGGGGGGCGGGAGTCCAGGGACAGTATTCCTAATTCACAGAGAGCGGTTACTACAGCAAGCCACGTGAACTAAGTATGCAGTGCCCGAATTTCCCCCTCTCGTTTGACGACGCTGCTGGCGTCGCATTTTGAACGATTTCCGATGAGTCATAATTCTATCATTTGCTCAGCGAACTTGGCCCGGCTAATATCGGGACCAATACCGCTATAGAGTCTCAGCATCTCATATAGGGACTCACAGTCATCGCCACGGGAGCGCATATGATTGCAACAACACAACAACCTGATGATGCCTCAGACTCTAACCGAGACTCCTTGATCACTTATTTCGGGAAAATCCGAAAGGACTCAGAATCAATCTGCGCTCCGCTCCAAATCGAAGATTACTGCATCCAGACCATGGCAGACGTGAGTCCGATCAAGTGGCACTTGGCCCATACCAGCTGGTTTTTTGAAACATTCCTACTGATCCCATTCCATAAGGGCTATGTCGCTCATAACGCTGATTATGACCATCTGTTCAATTCCTACTACCTGACCCACGGTCAACCCTACTCCCGCCCCGCCCGGGGCCTGTTATCGCGTCCGACTGTATCCGAGATCTATGATTACCGTGCCTTTGTCGACGAAGCGATGCTCGACTTCATCGCGAGTGTCCCACAGCAGCAGTGGCCGCACATACATGCTTTGATTGTTCTTGGCTTGAACCATGAACAGCAGCATCAGGAACTGATACTGACCGATCTGAAACATATCTTCGAGCAAAATCCGTTGCGCCCGCGGTACCGTGACCTCACCTCGCCGCCAGTCCATACCGTCAGTGAGCTTGCATGGATCGCTGAAGATGCAGGCATTCATCATGCGGGGCATCACGGCCAGGGTTTTGGCTACGACAATGAGTACCCGCGCCACAAGGTATGGCTCGAGGCGTTTGCACTCGCATCGCGGCCGGTGACGAATGCGGAGTACCTGGCATTCATCGAGGATGGTGGTTACCGCGATCCGGCACTGTGGCTATCCGATGGCTGGGCCGCGTGCCAAGCCGATGGCTGGACCGCACCACTGTACTGGGAGCAGCGTGACGATGAGTGGTGGCAGATGACACTCGGCGGGATGCGCCGACTCGACCCCAATGCGCCTGTGTGTCACGTCAGCCTGTATGAAGCCGATGCCTATGCCAGCTGGGCCGGCATGCGTTTGCCCACTGAGTTCGAATGGGAAGTCGCTGTCGCCAATCGAGCGGTCTCTGGGAATCTGAGAGACGCTGGTTACCTGCAACCCATCGCGAGCAATGACGGTTCGACGCTACAGCAGTGCTACGGCGATGTCTGGGAATGGACAGCCAGCCCCTACGCGGCCTATCCAGGATATCGCGCTCCCGCGGGTGCCGTGGGTGAATACAACGGCAAATTCATGTCCAATCAGATCGTTCTTCGCGGAGGTTCCTGCGTCACCCCCGCAGATCATATTCGCAGTAGCTATCGGAACTTCTTCTACCCGAAGGACCGTTGGCAGTTCTCGGGCATTCGCCTGGCACGGGATCTATGAATGCCAGGCGGTCAAGTCCTATGACGCTCGCCCGCGAACGATTGGCCTCGGAAGTGAGGTCAGCGACGGTTTGGCTCGCAAACCCAAGACTACTGTACTCGGCGTGTGGTCAAAAAACTCATACGCATTGTGATATCAACATCTTACCATCTATTGTCTGTGTCACAATGCCTTTGTGTTTTGCCTCAAATGAGACTTAGAATTGGATGATAAATTCGGGTTGACGGTGGAGATTCTTAATGGATTGGGCGCGCATACTGGCATATATCACTGGTACAGTGGATCAGAAACTCCTTTTACGTAATGAGTATCTTGCTGCCGAAAACCGGATCCTCAAAGCTCAACTCAAGACCCCGTTGCGGCTCACGGATGCGGAGCGGATGACGCTCGCTGAAATCGCGCATCACCTTGGCCGTAAAGCCCTTGAGGATGTAGCTAATGTCGTGAAGCGCGATACCCTCCTGAGCTGGTACCGCAGGTTAATCGCACGTAAGTTCGATGGGTCTAAGTCTCGTCGCTATCCGGGCCGCCCCAGAATTGATGCTGAGATCGAACAATGGGTGGTGCGAATGGCGAAAGAGAATTCGGATTGGGGCGACGACCGCATAGTGGGCGCCATGGCGAACCTCGGCTACAGGTTATCCGATCAAACGGTTGGCAATATTCTGTAGCGCTATGGTATTCAGCCTGCACCGGAGCGCAAGCGCACAACAACTTGGACCGACTTCATCCGCGCACATATGTCTGTCCTTGCGGGCACCGACTTTTTCTCTGTGGAGGTACTGATGCTGCGTGGGTTGGTCACTTACTACGTACTGTTCTTTATCCGTCTGGAGAGCCGTCAGGTTGAGGTTGCTGGGATCACGCAACATCCTAATGAAGCCTGGATGAAACAAATCGCCAGGAATGTCACCATGGATGAATGGGGATTTCTCGATAGTTGCAGATATCTCATTCATGACCGTGATACCAAATACTGTCAGTCATTTCGGGATATCATCGAGTCGGGTGATGTTAAGACGCTGCCGCTACCGGCACGCAGTCCGAATTTGAATGCGTTTTCTGAGCGCTGGGTAAAATCGGTGACAGAGGAGTGTTAGTCGAAGTTGATTCTGTTTGGCGAAGCATCATTGAGACGTACGCTCCGCGAGTACCTCGTCCATTATCATGTCGAACGAAATCATCAAGGCAAAGACAATGTACTGTTATTTCCAACTGCGACACCACCAATGAGTCATATTGATGAATCAGTCCGTTGCAAGGAACGCTTAGGTGGACTGTTGAAATATTACCATAGGGAAGCCGCATGAGTATTTTGACCACGCGTGCTTGAACTGTGCGAGAACGGTAACGAAGAGATTTCCTGAGAGATGCTTAGGTCAGGTCAGGGCGACAGTCCCGAAGAAACCGGCGCAGCCTGGAATGACAAGGAAAAATTCGCAGCGTAATTCTATTGAATCGATTCGTGCGGTACAGGATATATGGCCGGTGATTCTCTAGTTATTCCACGAACCACGGTTCCGTATCATGAAGACCGATCCGATAAGCGGGCATGATGTTGATAATTATCTCGGTCATTGCTCTCTGATTGATGGTAACCTGACGATCTATTTCAATACGAAAGAACATCGTAAAACATTCAAGGCGATGCCCTTCAATCATCCTGACCTGCGTCTGCCATATCCCGTTTCGAACAATGATGGTCGTGGTGGGTGATGAACATTGGAAATCTCGACAACACGAAATATCACAGCAGTATTCGTTCAATAACGCACAGAAATGAGTGCAAACCCGGGTTGCCTTAATGAGCAAAGTGCAGCAGGTTGAGAGCGAGGTCACGCGACTTCCGAAGGAGTTTGTCGACCGGTTGACCAAACCATTGGCCCGGTTTTTGAATATCCAGGCCGGTGGTGGCGTCATTCTTTTGCTGTTCACCGTTGCTGCGCTTGTGCTTTCCAACTCGCCGTGGGCCCATCATTTTGAGAGCATATGGGAAACTTCAGTCGGTCTGCAACTCGGCTCGATCGAGTTCGCCAGGTCGCTGAGGGAGTGGATCAACGACGGCTTGATGACGTTGTTTTTCTTCCTCGTCGCGCTGGAGCTCAAACGCGAGCTAGTCCTGGGCGAACTGAATAATCCGCGCATGGCTGCATTGTCCATTGCCGCCGCTCTCGGCGGTATGATCGTCCCGGCAGCGATTTATCTGGCTTTGCAATCGGGTCAGCCAGGCGAGACGGGCTGGGGTACGGTCATGGCGACCGACACCGCATTTGTCATTGGTTGCCTGGCAATTCTGGGATCGCGTATTCCGCCAAGCCTGCGTGTCTTCATGCTCTCGCTGGCGATCATTGATGATATCGGCGCCATCCTCGTCGTGGCGATCGGCTACAGCAGCCACATTTCCTGGGGGGCACTTGCACTGGGGCTGCTGGGTATCGCTGTCATCCGCTTCATAGCGATGGGCGGAATCCGCAGTATTTCGATCTACTTCCTGGTTGGCGGTTTCATCTGGTTTGCCGTGGATGCATCCGGTATCCACGCCACGATCACGGGCGTAGTGCTTGGCTTGATGACGCCGGCCAGACGCTGGGTCAGTGATGAACGATTGTATGCCGTATTGTCCCGAGTGATCGCGCATCCGGCCAGTGAAGAGGGGAGTGGTGACACGAAGGACCGAGAGACCCTGCAGGTTGCCGAGATCGCCGCGCGCGAAACATTGTCACCGGTGGAGCGGCTGGAGTTTGCGTTACATCCCTGGGTCGGTTTTGTCATCATGCCGCTGTTTGCCTTTGCGAATGCCGGTTTGCCATTGTCACTAGGTGAGATAGGCAATGCCGTGACGCTTGCTGTGTTCGTCGGTTTTGTCTTCGGGAAACCCGTCGGGATTCTTGCCTTCAGTTGGGTGGCGGTGCGTTTGGGTATCGCAATACGCCCGCCGGATCTGGATTGGAGACTGATGGCGGGCGGCGGCATGCTTGCCGGTATCGGCTTCACCATGGCGCTGTTTATCGCCAACCTGGCTTTCGACCAGGCACTGCTCGACAGCGCCAAGCTGGGTATCTTCCTTGCCTCAGTCACATCTGCGGCGCTGGGTATCGCGCTGTTGAGCCGATTCGTCGCGAAAAAGAATTCACTCGAAGAGTAGTGATATGCTGATGGGCGCTGGCAGAATTTTTCGATGAAGCTATTCATCTGCAGATACCGGCCATCCTTTAGAGAGCGGGTATCTGGAGATGTCTTTTTCAGGTAACTGAACGGCGCTCGCTCATATTTTACGGCTATTAAAAGGGGTGGGCCAGGTTCATCCGATATATTGGTTTTTAACAGTTCAATTTGAATTATACTTGACTAAATTGGTCAGTTATTCCATCTATACTTAATTTACTGGAATACGTTATGAACAGTTTGATCAATGATTTTCCGTACGACGGTGTTATAACCGTCAACCGTGTCATACTCAAGCCGGAATTCACCGTGGACGATCTACAAGAGCGCGTGGCGCTGTTGTGCGAGAACGTTAAAACCTTTCACTCTGGCACCGGCTTCGTTGGTGGTTTCGTGGCCCTGAATAACGGCGATATTTCCAACGAAGGGTCCACCATTGGGCAGCCTGTTAATAGCGAGTTGAAGGAGCGAGAGGCACTGATTATTACCTTTTGGAATAGCCTTGAGCAGCATGAGGCTTCACATAGAAGCGAAACATTTCAGCCTCTTTTTAAACAGGTGTTAGAGCTGTGTGAAAACGGGAATGAGGAGATTGCCTATGACATGTTGTGGTCGGGCAAGGCTTATTCGCCGGAAAATGCCAAGGCCGCCCGTCTCGCCAAGGAAGAGGCGGCATGACATGGCGAACTGGCTGACCGGAACGATCATCAAAAACCGGCGCCTGAATGACTATCTGACCTCTCTGATCATTGATGCGCCGTCGCTACCAGATTTCGAGGCCGGTCAGTTTGTACGTATCGGTCTGTACGACGGTGACGAGGTTCTTGCGCGACCCTATTCTCTCATTAACACGCCGCAGGAACCTTTTTTGGAAATCTATTTCAACATGGTTGCCCAGGGGCCATTATCACCACGCCTATTCACACTCGCACCCGGTGACGAGGTGCTGGTAGCGGACAATCCCTCCGGATTCCTGACCGTAAGCGAGGTTCCGGCCTGTCGCCACTTATGGATGATCGCCACCGGTACAGGAATCGGCCCCTTTCTGGCGATTCTTAAAAACGACCTCGTCTGGACGAAATTCGAAAAAACCATTTTATGCTATTCGGTTAGCCGCGCTGACGAACTTGCCTATCAGGATTTGATTGTTGGCATTGGGGAGCGGCGTGGGCCGCAGTTTGTCTACACACCAATTGTCACACGAGAACCTTACCCCGGCGGTCTCGGCGAACGTGTAACGACGCTGCTGCGAAATGGCGACCTAGAGCGTTTCACCGACACCAGCATCAATGCCGATGACTCGCATGTCCTGCTGTGCGGCAATGCAAACATGATTACCGATATCAGTGAAGAGCTGAGCAATCGAGACATGCGGCGCCACCGGCGCCGCGATCCGGGTCATATCACTACCGAAAAGTACCACTAAGGTTCTGCAGCTCATAATTACTCGACAAGTGACACTACGTCGGGAAAAAGAAATAAAGTGGGGACCTCTTGCTTAGGAGAAGCGCTATGAAACCAGGAAATAACAGTTTTGATACACTCAGCAGACTCGAAGTCGATGGTAAGAACTACCATTATTTCAGTCTGTCAAAGCTCGCTACGGGTGATTTTTACACGATTCAGCAGCTGCCTTTTTCACTAAAAATCCTACTGGAAAATGTTCTGCGCTTTGAGCAAGGCGGAGAGGATGCGGCGGGTGATATCAGGGCATTTGCGCAATGGCCGGAGACCCGTAGCTCGCAGCGGGAAATTGGTTTTCGACCGACCCGCGTGCTGATGCAGGACTTAACCGGCGTACCCGCTGTGGTTGATCTGGCCGCCATGCGCGATGCGGCTGGTGACGATCCTCAGCGAATCAATCCACAGATTCCAGTCGACCTAGTTATAGATCATTCAGTAATGGTCGATGAATTTGCCTCAGCGGGCGCGTTTGCGGCCAATGTCGCACACGAGTTGAAACGTAACGACGAGCGTTACCGCTTTTTGAAGTGGGGTGCGAGCTCGTTTGACAATTTCAGGGTGGTGCCACCAGGTACTGGTATCTGTCACCAAGTAAACCTCGAATACCTTGCCACGACCGTGTGGCAGGAGCAGGTCGATGGCAAGACCTACGCTTTCCCCGATACGTTGGTTGGGACTGATTCCCACACGACGATGATTAATGCTCTTGGTGTACTTGGCTGGGGCGTGGGGGGTATTGAGGCCGAGGCTGGCATGCTAGGCCAGCCCGTGTCATTGCTGATTCCCGAGGTTGTCGGCTTTCGCTTCACCGGTCAATTACGAGAGGGTATTACCGCTACTGATCTGGTGCTCACGGTTACGCAGATGTTGCGTGAGCACGGGGTTGTAGGAAAATTCGTTGAATTCTTTGGCGAAGGTCTGCAACAACTGCCCCTTGCCGATCGGGCCACGCTTGCGAATATGGCGCCGGAATATGGCGCCACCTGCGGATTCTTCCCGGTTGACGAAGAGACGATTCGTTATCTGGCGCTGACTGGGCGCGATCATGCAACCCTGAAACTGGTTGAGGCTTATTGCCGCGCACAAGGTTTGTGGTATCAGGCCGACACCCTTGATCCACAATTTAGCAGTAGCCTGACTCTGGACCTGTCAGCGGTCGAGGCATCGCTCTCAGGCCCCAGGCGACCGCAGGACCGGGTCGCCCTGTCTGACATCAAATCGGTGACCGAAGAGATTTTAGCTAATAAACTGGTGTCGGAGCGAGTATCACCCGATGAAATACTCGACGGTGATGTGGTCATTGCTGCGGTGACCTCCTGTACCAATACCTCCAATCCGAAGGTGATGATGGCCGCAGGACTGCTGGCACGAAATGCGAGGGCAGCCGGCCTTACCACGAAACCGTGGGTCAAAACTTCGCTTGCACCTGGTTCCAGGGTGGTAACCGAGTACTTGAGTGGGAGCAAGCTGCAGCAGGAACTGGATGCGATCGGCTTTAACCTGGTCGGCTATGGCTGCACGACCTGTATCGGTAATTCGGGACCTTTGTCAGAATCGATTGAGACCCAGATCAGGGCAAGGAATCTGAATGTTGCCAGTGTGCTGTCCGGCAACCGAAATTTTGAGGGCCGAATTCATCAGCACGTCAAGTCCAACTGGCTGGCGTCGCCGCCGTTGGTGGTAGCCTATGCGCTTGCCGGAACTACTCGCATCGATCTGACTTCGGAACCTATTGGAGAATCGAGTACCGGCAAGCCGGTGTACCTGCGCGATATCTGGCCGAGCAACCAGGTAATCGCCGATGAAGTACTGAAGGTCAACGAGCTTATGTTCAGGAAGCACTACGCGGATGTTTTCAGCGGCGATCACAACTGGCAGGCAATCGATGCCGGTGATGAGTTGACCTACAGCTGGGACGAAGCCTCTACCTACATTCGCAATCCACCTTATTTCAGTCTCGATAATAACCGGCAACTGGAACCGATTGTCAACGCGCGAATCCTCGCGGTACTTGGCGATTCAATTACGACCGATCACATCTCACCAGCGGGGGGAATCGCGGAAGACAGTCCTGCCGGCAGGTACCTGCTCGAAAAAAAGGTAGATCGCAACAGTTTCAACTCTTACGGGTCGCGACGCGGCAACCATGAGCTCATGATGCGCGGGACTTTCGCCAATGTCCGCATCCGTAATGAAATGACCCCCGGGGTCGAGGGCGGCGTGACGCGGTATATGCCAAGCCTTGAGCAGATGAGTATTTTCGATGCAGCAATGAAGTATCGGCAGGAATGCGTACCGCTGGTAATCATTGCGGGTAAGGAATACGGAACCGGGTCGAGTCGGGACTGGGCTGCAAAGGGTCCCAGGCTGCTCGGCGTTAAAGCCGTGGTCGCCGAAAGTTTTGAACGTATTCATCGATCCAACCTGATTGGCATGGGTGTTTTACCCTTGCAGTTTATCGACGGCGCCGATCGGAACAGCCTGAATATTGGCGGCGAGGAAAGGATCACAATCGGCGGCATGCAGGGCGGTCTACAACCCGGGAACAAGCTTGAATTGTTGATAACCCGCAATGATGGCGGCACTGCGGCGGTCGAGGTGTTATGTCGTATCGACACCAGTGATGAAGTCGGTTACTTCGAGGCCGGCGGGATATTGCAGTATGTGCTCGACAACAACAGGGGATAAGAAGCCATGTTGATTACCTTTAAAACCAAAGCTTACGCGAACATCACGATGTTTGGCGAGGTCGGGCGCAGAATGCTTGAAATGATGGATTTCGGAACATTGGTGCCCGGCGCAATTAGGGAAGAAGATGTACCGAGGGCGTTGGCAAATCTACAGAATGCTCTGGCACTTATACCGGAACAGGAAGCGCCCACTGTTCAGGCTGACGAGGATCAACCTTTCGTAAGCCTGCACACGCGGGCCGTGCCACTGCTAGAGTTACTGCGCGCCGCGATTGCGGACGAAACTTATGTAAGCTGGGAATGAGATTTGAATAAGCGGTCATATGGCATCAGGAAAGAAGCAGCAAACCTGACCATTACAGGGGAAAGGCTGCCTGGCAATCAATAGGTAGCAATAGAGCGTAAAGAGAAAACGTATGGGCGACAAATTTCGGACTGAAAAGGACAGCATGGGCGAACTCAACGTGCCTACAGATGCACTTTATGGTGCACAGACGCAAAGGGCCATAGATAACTTTCCCATCAGTGGACTGGTTATGCCAGGACAATTTATCCGCGCCTTGGGATTGATCAAGGCAGCTTGTGCGGCAGCGAACACCGACTTGGGGCTGATGAGCGAAGACATGGAAGACAGGATTACACAGGCTCCGATGGAGCCGCGTTTGATTATCCTTATAATTAAAACAAAAGAATCAAGGCCAAATACCACGCATTAACGTCGCTTTAGCTACGCGTTCTATTGCGATTGATAATGCAATACTTCGAAAATTCGTTTTCCATTCCTTCGTTTTTTTTCTTATTTCATCTTCAAAAGGCTCTTCTTCACCGACTACAAACCCTTGCCAACGACTAAAGACGTCATCCACGATTTTGCACATCCTCCTCTGTAATCGGGCATTCACCTCATCGATATCCCATTGCTGATTGGCCTGATTTTGTACCCACTCAAAATAACTCACGGTAACACCACCGGCATTTGCCATGATATCCGGTAACAGATAGATACCACGTTCACTTAAAATTATATCCGCGTTAGGTGTGGTCGGATCATTCGCCGCCTCCACGATTACTTTTGCCTTTATCTTAGGGGCATTTTCCGCATGTATCTGATTACTTAATGCAGCAGGAATTAAAATATCACATTCAAGCTCAAGAATTTCTTCATTTGTTATTGTCATTGTGTCGGGCATGCCAACAACAGTTCCGTGCTCGTTTTTAAACGCCAGCAACTCATCTGGATTTAGGCCATCCGAACGAAAAACACCGCCCTGACTATCACTGACTGCAATAATTTTTGCACCATTACGAAAAAACGCCTGGGCCGATATAGCGCCGACATTGCCAAATCCCTGCACTACTACACTGGCACCTGCTACCGTTTGCTGTTCAGCTATGAGCGCCTTGGATAAAAATCGCTCGGTGACATAATAAACACCATTACCTGTTGCTTCATGCCGACCATACGAACCACCCATCTCAATCGGTTTCCCTGTTACCACGGGGCGATTATTTTTTCCGGGATTTAAAACATCATATGTATCAAATATCCACGCCATGGTCTGTTCATTGGTATACATATCTGGTGCCGGGATATCGGTATACGGTCCAATATTATCAGCAAGCTCAGAGATAAATCGACGCGTGATACGACGCAGTTCATTTTCAGTCAGTTCCTTGGTATTACAGATAACCCCGCCCTTAGCACCACCGAAAGGGATGTTCGCCAGAGCACACTTCCATGTCATCAGCTTTGCCAGTGCAATGACTTCTTCCATGGTGACATCAGGGTGATAACGAATACCTCCTTTACCTGGACCAAACACACGATTATGTATGACACGATAACCCTGGATTGACAGCACTGAGCCATCGTCCATCTCAATCGGAAAATTCATGATATTAATGCGATTCGGTTGTTTCAAAAATTCAATCAACCCTTCCTTCAACTTCGGGATATAACAAACAGCATGGTCAAACTGTTGTTCACTAATAGAAATAGGGTCAAAATTTTCAGGTTCTTTTATTGGCATAGATTATCTTCCTCGCGAACAATTATGATAACAGCGCTACAGCCATCCTAATAGATATAAAATCTACTGCGAACTTGTAAATTAAAACGACATGTATGCTCTAGTAATGATGAATGCTAAGGGACGACAAGAGACACTCCAGCCTGGATTTGATCATTATTAGCCTGAACTTCTGAAATCGGCCAACAGATCACGTCCTTTACCAAAAGCAGGCGAACGGCAGCTTCATAGTTGCCGTTCATGCAAACAAAAAGTAGTAACTCTCAGGCCACTGCATTCACAACTTAAACCGTAAAGCCGTTTTTTCGGCTGGACTGTCTCGAGATGCGTGGGTTATGCTTCTTATGCGCGGTTTTCCTGATGCTATGGCTTGCTGCTGACATTTATCATATTGGTTTCCATTTGCTTGATGAATTCCTATATGTTTTACATGTATAGTAGATTATTCTGTTTGCTGACAATCGCTGTCGCGCACGACAGCTCATAGTGCCCACAGCATGACTCAAAACGAAAACACAAACTCCAGCGCGCCAAAACAAGACATGGCATCAGAAAATGTCTCTGCCGCCGGTTTACCTGGTGCGCCGACGGCGGTGGAAGAGGAGTTGCGGCGGGTAGGCATCGATCCTGATCGATTGTCCATATTTCAACTTGGCCATCCCATCGAGCTATTGCAATATCCTACGCCACCATGGGTTAAGCGCATGGGCCTGGGTTTTGCCTTGTGGCTGATGTTGTATGGGCTGCAAATTGCTGGATTTGTTTTGGCGGATTGGCTGGCTGCCGGTCTGTCCCTGTTGGTCGGATTGATTATACTGCAGGGCGCATGCGAAGCCCTGGTCACCGCCAGCGAACGGTTGGCGGCGCGTCTGCACTGGAATCATTATGTGGGCGGCACCGTGGCCGAAATATTGTCCACGCTGCCCGAATTGGTGGTCATCGCTTTTGTGGTGCCTGTCAGCCCGCCCACCGCCTTTGTTATCGCCCTGATCACGATTTACAATAATGCCCTGGTGTTCAGCCTTTATTCCTACTTTTTACCCAAGGATAAGCAGGGCAAGTTTCTCATGCCCGAGCCCATTACGGAGGCGGGGACGCAAATACTCACCGCCGGCGCGGCGATGGGCTTGATATTGGGCTTGGTGATGCTGGCCTTTTCCGCCAACCCCCATACCAAATCCAGTTTTTACACTATTGATCTGGTCATAATCAGCGTAATCTTATTCACCATCTTTGGTGTTTATCTTTATAAACTTGTTGTCAATTACGCCAGCGAGGAGCAGGCGGTGCGTGAAACTCTTGGTTTGTCGCAGGAGGACGTGGAACAACGCCTGGCCCTGGTCTACAAAAACGTCATGATCAGCCCCTGGCCAGTTATCGCTTTATTGTTGGTGGTGGGCATTTGCGGTGCCGTCATAGGAGGGGAACAGGTGGCAGAGTTTGCCAAAACCGCCATTAAGGATCTGGGAATAAATGATATCTTGACCGCCCTCATTCTGGCGGTATTTGCCGGTATGAGCGAATACGTCATTCTTTGGAAATCGCACCGTAAAAAGGCGTATGGTATTGCCCTGGCCAATGCCTTCGGCGGTATTACGCAGGTGATGTTTCTGATACTGCCCTTCACTCTCTTGAGTATCGCCATCTATCAAGCGCTGATCTTGCCGGATCATCCCGGCTTGCCTATCCACTTCACCCTTTCTAATATCTTCCTGTTGATATTCCTGTTTCCCACCTTCTTCGTTCTGGTAGAACTACTTAAGGAAAGCCATGCCTTGGGAATACTGGATACCACCATCATGACAGCCATTATCTTGCTGCTCATTATGCTGCTCGTTACCTATGGGGCAGATGGGGCTGTCTTGAAACAGCCGTAATTTACCATCGAGACCTGCGACGCGTGCGGTGGCACGGTGAAGGTAGTCGCTAGCATTGAAGGTCCTTGTAGATTAAGTCCCGCGTTACTACAGGCACCTGCCTTCCGCCCTACGGCCCAGCCTTTGGCTGTTCAAAACCGCTCCAGGCGATTTAGTCGCAGGGATGGCGCGTAAATGGAAAAAAGGAAAAAAGGGGACAGATTTATTTTTACACCAACCGCGACCTGGCCGTGATCCTGAGTTATAACGACACAGGAATTTCTGAGCATGGTATTTTTCATGGTATTACCACATACACCAATAATTAAGCCATTGAAATTAAGTCGAAAAAATGGCTCGTTTACAATCGAGTGGGAGTGACCGGCAGTGGCAGGCAATGTCTGGCACTGGCAGGCATCACAACTGACGCTTCAACATCGCTTAACCAAGGTCTGCAGTGTCTGATGCGTGCGCTGAAAGTCATCGCCTGCATCGAATATCCGGTGGTATCAAGCATAACCTCGATAAACTGAAGCATTAAGCCGAAAGCCAGTCACGACCGGCTGAATTGCCTGAGGGCTGTTTGTAGTGGAACTACGTCCCATCCATTTGCATTAACGCGCCGATCTGTTTCTCGACTCGCTAGGAAGTTGGCTGGACGTGCACATGCCGATGGGCTTGTGGGTCTGACCCATGTCGGTGCGTCTGCGTAGCTATTTTCACTGGCAGCACATAGAGGTTGCCATGCCGGACGCCGGGCTGTGCGATAGTGGCGTTGGCAAATGCCTCAATCCGCTCGACAGATCCACGCAACACAACGCTTTCCATGCAATTGTCATGATCCAGGTGGACGTGCAGGGTCGCGATGTTGAGGTCGTGGTGTGCGTGATGGCTCTCTGTCAGACGGCTCGCGAGGTCGCGTTCGTGATGGTTGAAGATGTAGGTCAGGTTAGCCAGGCAGTTGCCACTCGGCTTCTTTGTCAGTTTTTGCTCGTCCATGCGTTGGCGTATCAGGTCCCGGATCGCTTCGGAACGGTTTTGGTAGCCGTTGTCCGCAAGATATTTCTCGAAGTCTTCTACCAAATCATCGTCCAGCGTGATGGTCATTCTCTGCATGTTTTCTCTCCAGTTACTGACTCGATGCGCATGTCAGGATATCCTCATGAATTTAGGGCCTGTTGTTCGCCGTCGAGTCGTATGATAATTTTCCAATTAATCATACCAATTCTCAGGATAACGCATTATGTCGCCAGTAAGGATATCGTGGATCGTATCGATTGCGCTGCTCGCTGAGGCGGCGTATGCCCACGATTACTGGTTTGAACAAAGCGCTGAAGACTACCTGCTGCACCGAGGCCATCGCTTCTCCCAACACCAGGGCGAAAAGGAGGTGCCGTTTGATCCGAAGATCATAACTGCCGCCTACTGCCTTCGACCGAACGAAGTCACCCCGTCACCTGCGGTCGTCGGTGAAGGCTATCCATTGCGCGTGGAGGGGCCTTGTATTGCGGTGATGGTGACGGCCGATTCGGGCTACTGGTCACAGACGCTGACCGGCACCAGGAACCAGGGCAAAGACGAGTTATTCGGCGTGCTGCGTAGCTGGCAGGCACTCGAGAGTGTCAAGCGCGTCGAGGCCTGGACCGAGCAGCTGCGGGATCCGTTGTCGACCGATCTTGAACTCGTGTTCACCGGGAATCCCTTCGCACTCGCGGTTGGCGACAAGCTGCGCCTGACGGTCGTTTTTCGCGGAGAGCCGGCGCAGGGTGTCACGGTTGCCTACCATGGCGACCCACGCGGCGTCACCGGCGACGATGGCCGTATCAATCTTCGTATCCGACACAAAGGCCTGCAGCTGATCACTGCCAGCCTGGAAGAACCCCTTGAAAGCGAAAAAGCGGACAAGCGCGTGCGCTCAACTATCCTGATGTTCGATATCCAATAGGAGAAACTCATGGCGAATCTCATTGCAAAGCACTTACCGCTAAGCAGTCGCATCTTTGTGGCATGCGCGCTTGTCGGGATCAGTGGCCCGACGATGGCTCACCATGGCGTGGCGGGTCTCGGGGCAGCAGGACTGCGGGGGCCCGGTGCGCCCATAGAGGCGGCTACCTCGGCCACCCTCCCGGCCGGCGAGACCCTGGCCTATCTGAAACTCGATCATGCCAAGTACGAGACTTACGATCAAGATCCAGCCAATCCCGAGAGCGATTACGCGAACTACTGGATGGCCGGACTGGGCTACGGGGTGACGCCGTGGTTCTCCGCCTATGCCTTTCTCCCTTACCACAGCAAGGTGGACGAGCCCGGCGGCTTCGACACCCACGGTTTCGCCGATATTTCGCTATTCGGCCAGGTCGGCTTCAAGTATGACGAAGGTTGGCGGCTGATCCCGGATAACGAAAGTCTCGACGATCTCGAGGACTGGCATTTCACGGTGTTTGGCGGCTTCACGCTTCCCACTGGAGACGCGGACCTGCGTCTCGACGACGGCTCGATCGATCCGGGGAAATCTACCGGCTTCGGCAAGCCGTCGTGGTCCCTCGGTCTGACCGCAACGAAGATGCTGACTCCGCGGTGGACTTTTAATCAGGAACTGTCGACGATTGGCTTTCAGGAGTACGAGTACGATGACGGCAACCGCACCAAGTTTGGTCAGGAGATCCGGGCGAACAGCGCGCTGATCTATCGCGCCTATACCGATCTCGATCGCAAACTGCGAGTGGATCTGGCAGTCGAGGCACAGTATCTACATCTGGGGCGTGATCGCACCAATGGTGTCGACGAGCGCGCCACAGGCGGCGATATGATTTATGCAATGCCCGGCGTGCGGGTATACTGGAACAACATCAGCGCGGCGGTCGGGGTGAAAACGCCGGTGTGGACCGATCTCAATGAGGAAGACGAGCAGCAGGGCGGCGAGGGTACAGAAGACTACCGGTTAATCTTTGCCGTGTCCGCTCTGTTCTAAACCCCGTGATCATGCCTTGTCTCGCAAAGCAACGCAGCGCATGAGCACTGGCAATGCCAGAAGTGTTTCGCGTCTGGCGATATCGGTTCTGGTGCTGTGCGCATTGTTACCCGGTTTGGCTTTGGGCCATGTGGAGTCCGGCGTTGCCGGCGATGGCGGCTTCATTAGCGGCTTGGTTCACCCGGTCACCGGCCTGGACCACGTGGTTGCCATGGTGGCCGTGGGTCTATGGGGCGCCATTCTGGGGGCGCCCGCGATCTGGGTTCTGCCGATCGCCTTCCCTTTGATCATGACCGTTGGCGCCGTGCTGGGTATCCTCGGTGTACCGGTGCCTGCGATAGATCTGGGGATTGCGGCCTCTGCAATCGTTCTGGGCGGCCTGGTGGCCGCCAATGCCCGTCCGCCGTTGGCGATAGCCTTTCTGTTGATTGCCTTTTTCGCGATTTATCACGGCCATCCACATGGCGCTGCGCTGCCTGACTTCGGTGTGCCCATTCTTTATGCGGCTGGCTTCGTCGTTGCTACCGGTCTGCTGCACGTGGCCGGGATTGCTTTCGGTCTGCTTTACCGATGGCCGGCCGGCAAGTCCGCGGTGCGCGCCCTGGGTGCTGGCATCGCGGCTGTAGGTGGCTATTTTCTGTTGCTAGCGATCGGAAGAGGCCTTTGATTTCAGCAAGGCGCTCGGCGTTGCTGCTGGTGGTCGGTGCCGCTGCCATTTCGCCAGCAGCTTCTGCGCATGGCGAGGCCGATTTGTTACATGGGATGTTGGACGGAGCTGTGCTGTTCTTCACTGAACTCGAGTTCCTGCTGCCCGTGCTGTTGGTGGCTTTGCTGGTGCGACGCCATCGACTTCGCCCCGTTATGATTCAGGCAGCAGCGCTCGGCATTGGCCTCCTGGTCGCTCTCTTGGGCTTGCCGGTGCCGGGAGATCCAGCCGCGGTGGGGTTGTATGCTCGTGTTTACCTGGTTGCCCTCGGGCTACTGGTTGTCTTCAACCTGCGGTTGCATACAGGACTTGTGCTGGTATTAATTCTTGCAACCGGTACGCTGACCGGTCTGGAAATAGGGAGCGCTGTAATCGTTGACCCTGCGACCGGATTCGCTCCCGTGGTTGGATTCGTATTTTCGGCGATCTGCCTCTATCTGCCCGCGGCCCTGATCGCGAGCCTCTACCCGGAGGGCTGGCAACGCATCGCAATGCGGGTGATGGCCAGCTGGATTGCGGCGATCGCGGCAATCGATATTGCGTTCATGATTGTTGGGTCCGGTTGAGCTGCCAACCCGTATATACTCATAAAATAGATTTCGAATCAGCGTTTGATTGCTTATGGATTCTCGAAAAAATAAAACTTTCGAAGAAATTTCTGAGCATGGTTTTTTTCATGGTATTACCGTTTAGCAGGAAAATAAGCCGTTGAAAATAAAAGATAAAAAAGGCTTATTTACAATAGAGTGGGAGTAGGCCGGCACTGGCTGGCATCTCAGGATGGTATCCGCAGGACATGCCGTTGCTTCCAGTCGACAAGTCGGTAATTGCTGGATATAGCCGATGGCTGCGTCGTCTTGTCTTGAATGACCCACCTCTGCCAGTCGGGTCGCGTCCAGTTAATGCCCGGTTTGAAACAGCTGCGGTCATATCGAGGCTGGGCAGTTCAACAGCCTTGATGCCTTGAACGGTTGCTTTAGCGGACCGGCGCATCCACCCAACTGCGGACATTATTGGAAAGACCCGATACTCATCACCAGGCAAGAGGCATAGGTCTTTAGTCCTATATCGATCTCGCGGTATGTATGAATAATTAACAGGTTGAACGGTTTCCAACTTTGAATCACTTGCGAGGACGAAAAGCAATGAATGCACGCAGTCTACTTCCGCTCCTGTTTCTAGGGGTAGCAAACATTGGAATCGCTGCCGAAAAGCCCAATATTGTGGTCATTTGGGGCGACGACATCGGCGTACACAACATCAGTGCCTATAACCACGGCATCATGGGATACAAGACGCCGAACATCGACAGCATCGCCAAAGAGGGCGCGATGTTCACCGACTCCTACGCGCATCAGAGTTGCACGGCGGGGAGAGCATCGTTCATTTTGGGACAACACCCATTCCGAACTGGCTTGCTCACCATTGGAATGCCAGGTTCGGAGCATGGCATCCCGGACTGGGCGCCAACCATCGCGGACCTGCTCAAGGACCAGGGCTACACGAGTGGACAGTTCGGAAAGAATCATCTTGGCGATCGCGATAAACACCTGCCTACCGTGCATGGCTTCGATGAGTTCTTCGGCAACCTGTACCACTTGAACGCGGAGGAGGAACCGGAGACCTATTACTATCCGAAGGATCCGGAGTTTCGTAAGAAGTTCGGCCCCCGCGGTGTGCTTCATTCCTGGGCTCAGCCGGATGGCACGCAAAAAGTCGAGGACACCGGCCCACTGACCCGCAAGCGCATGGAGACGGTCGATGATGATTTCCAGAAAGCGGCCGAAGACTTCATGGAGCGCGCCGTAAAGGACGGCAAGCCGTTCTTCGTCTGGCTGAATTCCACCCGGATGCACGTCTGGACCCGGCTCAGGGAGGAGTCTCAGGGTCGCACCGGCATTGGGCTGTACCCGGACGGCATGGTGGAGCACGATGATGCGGTCGGTCGCGCACTCGCTAAGCTCAAGGAACTCGGTGTTGACGACAATACCATCGTGATTTACTCGACCGACAATGGTGCCGAGACCTTCACCTGGCCGGACGGCGGTATCACGCCTTTCCATGGTGAGAAGGGTACGACCTGGGAAGGTGGCCACAGGGTTCCGATGCTGGTGCGCTGGCCGGGCGTGATCGAGCCCGGCACGGTCTACAACGACATCATTTCGCACGAAGACTGGATGCCGACGCTACTCGCGGCAGCGGGTGTACCGGACATCGTCGAGAAACTGAAAAAGGGGCACAAGGCCAATGGCAAGACCTGGAGAATCCACGCCGACGGCTACGATTTCCTGCCTTACTTTAAGGGTGAGGCAAAGAAGGGTCCGCGCGAGGAGTTCTTCTACTTTGGCCAGGGGGGCGAGCTGAACGCGATCCGTGTCAACGACTGGAAGATCCACTTCGCCACGATCCACGGCGACATCGCCAGCGGGGTCCGGGAGGTCAGTTCCTGGCCGAAGCTCATCAACCTGCGGGCTGATCCCTACGAGCGGATGCACGAGGAGGGGACGATGGGTTACTGGCGCTGGTACGCGGACAACATGTGGACCTTTGTTCCGGCTCAGTCCTACATCAAGGAGTTCCTGGCGACCATCCCGGAATACCCGTTCCAGAAGGGCTCCAGCCTGACCGCCTCGGGCATCGGCTATAAGACGTTTGAAGATATGGATGCCATGAAGCGCCTCCAGCAGTTGGAGACCCTGAGACTACCGGGTAATTGATTGATGCCTTCGCCGCGTCCGCCTCAGTCATCCAGATCAGGCGGGCGCGGCTTGCGGCTTTATTAGCTGGGACAGACCCCAAATTCTCCTGGGAAACGTGGTCTTTCACTTTGTCCGTTTCGGGGGACCGGGAATTGCAGTAAACGGATCCACATAATAACGGTAAAGCGATGTATGCGGATCCTGGTTTCAACCCCAGACGTGAGGAACAGCCAGTGAACCCTAAGTCCACAATCAGAAATCTGACCGCCGCTCTCGCCGTGCTGGCGCTTGCGTACGTCGGCCTGGCCCTTGGCGCCCTGGCGGGCGCTCAGACCATTGACCCGCTCCCCTCCTGGAACGATGGAAAGGCGAAGCAGTCGATCATCGCCTTCGTGACAGGGGTGACGAAGGCAGATTCCCCCGACTTCGTGGCACCCGCGGAGCGCATCGCCGTGTTCGACAACGACGGCACCCTGTGGGCCGAGCAGCCGATGTACTTCCAGGTCCTGTTCGCGCTCGACCGCGTGAAGGCGCTCGCGCCCCGGCATCCTGAATGGCAGGGCCAGGAGCCTTTTGCCTCGCTGCTCAAGGGCGACGTCAAAGGGGCACTTGCCGGCGGCGAACACGCAATCCTCGAAATCATCATGACGACACACGCGGGAAATACCACTGCGGAGTTCGAGCAGATTGTCAGGGATTGGCTGTCCACGGCGAAGCACCCCACGACCAACCGCCCGTACACCGACATGGTCTATCAGCCCATGCTCGAGGTGCTCGTCTACCTACGCGCGAACGGCTTCAAGACTTTCATCGTTTCCGGTGGCGGTATCGAGTTCATGCGCCCGTGGGCTGAGAACGTCTATGGTGTCCCGCCCGAGCAGGTGATTGGCAGCAGCATCAAGGTGAAGTTCGAAATGCGCGACGGCACGCCGGTTCTTGTCCGCTTGCCCGAGCTCGACTTCTATGACGACAAGGAAGGCAAGCCGGTTGCCATCCACCAGCAAATCGGCCGGCG
This sequence comes from uncultured Gammaproteobacteria bacterium, assembly GCA_942492025.1. Classification (GTDB taxonomy): domain Bacteria; phylum Pseudomonadota; class Gammaproteobacteria; order SZUA-229; family SZUA-229; genus JABDQW01. The sequence goes on from CALODJ010000010.1 coordinate 22,579, forward strand.
GCCCCTTGCCGCGTTCGGCAACTCCGATGGCGACCTGCAGATGCTGCAGTGGACCACTGCGGGGCAGGGTCCGCGATTCGCGCTTTACGTCCGTCACACCGATGCCGAGCGCGAATGGGCATACGACCGAAAGTCCAGCATCGGCCGCCTCGACAAAGGCCTCGACGAAGCGCAGGCAAAAGGCTGGACGGTTGTCGACATGAAGCAGGACTGGAAGGTCATTTACCCGCACGAGAAAAAGTAACAATAGAGGGAATGGAAAGGCCAGCACTCAAGACGCCCTATCAGGATGGTACGACGCATGGGATTTTCGAGCCGCCCGACTTCATCGATACTTTATAGGTGTCCATAATTGTTGGTTTCGGAATGATTTAAGAGGGAAGCTGGTAGCGTTTGTAAAGGCTTGTTGATCTACTCATCCAGCAAATATCGATCAGACACACAAACGTTCAGTACCTCCGGGCGAACTACTGTTGGTATAAAATGACCAGGTATGCGCACGTCATGATGAACTAATACCAGCAGAGACGAATTCACCGTTGTCTGGACCAGGAGAGCCTATGAGATTGATGCCGCTGTATCGCTTGAATTTGGACAGCTTGTTGCTGGGCTGCGTCACTGCGGGTACCTGGGCCAGGCCGCCCCGGATCGAGCTTGGTCAATCTGGTGCCATTATATTGTTTCTGGTGATGCTTGCCGGCTGTGCGAGTGCACCTCTGGAATATCCAAAAGAAGAGTCGTTTGCGATTGCCGATACTTCTCAGACTCGTGAAGCCAAAGAGTCCCGGGAGTGGTTGGGCGGCAGAGACGATGTAAACGGTTTTTATCCGCTAACCCAGGGCTTCGATGCTTTCGGCGCACGGCTGAGGCTTATAGATCTGGCCGAGGCAAGTATCGATGCCCAGTACTTTTTGATGAAGCCTGATGATGCCGGATTAATCTTTGCCTCCAAGTTACTGGAAGCAGCAGACCGCGGTGTACGTGTGCGCTTCTTGCTGGACGATGTTTTCACCACGGTTAAAGATCCTGACCTGGCGATGCTTGATGCCCACCCCAATATCGAGGTACGCATCTTTAACCCGATCGCACGCAAGGGTATCTATGCGTTTAACTATGTCGGGCATTTCACCCTGGCGAATCGACGCATGCATAACAAGGCATTCGTGGTCGATAACCAGGTCGCAGTTTTAGGTGGTCGCAATATTGCTGTTGAATACTACCAGCTCGAAACCACCGGTGAATTTATCGATTTCGATATGCTTTCCGTCGGGCCAATTGTCAGAGAGGTCTCCAGCCAGTTTGACAGATACTGGAATCACGAGCTGGCTGTGCCCATGAAGGCTCTGTTCGAAGAAGATGACGAAGAAACTATTGAACAGACGCAGGCTCAGATAAAGCGAGAGATGGCAGAAGCGGGAGAGACAATCTATGCGGACGCGATCAACACCCAAGTAATAAAACGACTTGAATCCTACGAATTAAAGCCTTACATCGCGCCAGCTCGCCTGCTCACCGACGATCCGCAGAAGCTGCTGGAAGACGTTTCCCAGGAGCAGCAGATCGTAGTCAACGAGATGCGCAAGGCATTTCTGGAAGCAGAGAATGAGATTATCATTTTTACACCTTACCTGGTGCCGCGCGATCGTGGTATCGAACTGGTCAAACAACTGGTTGACAGGGGCATACATATCACCATCCTGACCAATTCGCTGGCTACGAACAATCACACAATGGTGCACTCGGCGTATGCAACCTACCGCAAGCGATTGCTCGAGGCCGGCGTCGAACTCTGGGAGGCGCGAGCGGATGCCGCCAAAATTATCACTCCGCAAGGCGAGACGCAGTTAGAAAAACTGACTCTGCATACCAAGGGTATTCTGATTGATCGCAAGCGCGTGTTCGTGGGTTCACTCAATCTCGACCCTAGATTCATCGATATCAATACCGAAATGGGCCTGCTGATCGACTCGCCGGAACTGGCCGGTTTGCTGACCGATACGTCCCGCAAACGCATCCCGACGATTGCTTACCGGGTGAAAATGGATAACGAGGGGAATTTGAGCTGGCACGCGACCATCGACGGTAAGGAGGTGGTCGAGACCAAAGAACCGCAGACATCGGCGTGGGACCGATTCAAGGCCTGGTTCCTGAAGATCGCGCCGGAGAAACAGCTCTGATCGTGTGCTCCTGAAATCAATATGGATAGTTCGGTCGGAAGACGAAGACTGGTTGCTGAAAGCAGCGGTCTATGTCGAGTTGAACCCTGTTAAAGCGGGTATGGTTAATAATGCGTGGAACTATCGATGAAGTAGTGTGCATGCACATTTATCTGGTAAAGATTCTGATGGAATAATACGGCCAGAAAGACTGCTGGCGATGACAGGAGATTGGGAGCGATATTTGCAAGAAACGCAGTCTGGATCAAGTAATTCACTTGAACAACATGAGAGAACGGGTAGGCCATTAGGTGCAGAAAGCTTTATAGAGAAAGCGGAGCGGCTTTTGAACAGAGAGCTGAAAAAGAAAAAACCAGGACCAAAGGCAGTTGAAAGTGATGATTGACTTGCTTGAATCAAGTATTGTGTTCCCAGAATTCCCGCCCAGAACTCCCGCCCAGAACTCCCGCCCAGAACTCCCGAAGTATTGTGCCCCCAGAACTCCCCGCATAACAGAGGGAAGCCGTGCGAAAGGAATCGATCGCCAAGCTATGCAACGCCGTTAACCTGCCTGCCTTCATCGGCAAATCTTGACCACGTTGTCTCGGAGCGATCGAGTGGGGTGAGGGACCATTTCTTTTGGGCGCCTCATGCCTCCTGGTAAGCTTATCTGGGGGTAAAACCGTTCCTCAATCTCCGAGAGGAATATTCTGTTCTTATAAACATTTAAAATCGAAAAAGAGAGTGACTATTATGGCAAAGAGATTTGATAACAAAACTGCAGTCGTGACTGGCGCCGGGTCGGGTATTGGTCGTTATTCGGCTCTGGCGTTTGCCCAAGAGGGAGCAAGCGTGATGGTTTCTGATATAAATACTGAAGGAGGTGAAGAAACCGTTCAAATGATTCAGGAGTCAAATGGGAAAGCTCATTTTTTCCAGTGTGACGTATCTCAATCAGACCAGGTAAAAAAATTGATCCAGGCTACCATTGATAACTTTGGCAGGTTGGATTATGCAATTAATAATGCAGGTATATCAATGCGCCCAGCTTCAACAGTTGAGCTCGATGAAGCTGAGTGGGACCGTGTTATCGGCATCAATTTGAAGAGTGTCTACCTTTGTATGAAATATGAGATCCCTCACATGCAAAAGACAGGCGGTGGTGTAATAATAAACATTTCCTCCTTGGCAGGTTTTCGAGGCAAGGCAGGCACATTGGCTTATACTGCCAGCAAGCATGGTGTGATAGGAATGACAAAAACGGCTGCCCTGGAATATGCAAAAGAAAGTATCAGGATCAACGCTATTTGTCCCGGACTTACCGAGTCAGGTATGACAGCGGGTTTGGATCAACGTCCTGAATTAGCAGAGCAGTTGATTGCTCTGATTCCAATGGGACGTATGGGTCTATCCCAGAATATTGCAGACGCTGCTGTATGGCTTTGTGATGATACCGCCTCGTTCATAACCGGTCATGTACTTGTCATTGACGGAGGCCAGACCATTGCGTAGTTCCGCAATCTCTGACAACCCACAAAACACGGATCTATCCCATATTCCTTTTTCTCATTTACCGGTGGTAATCTGTGAGCCGCTGTTTATGGGGGGCTTCACCCTCGTAACGAAAGTCGTGCAGGTTTATAAACTCAACCGGTCCGGCCTGAATATTATTGATAGCATTGAAAAATTGCTTTTATTGTAAAAACTAACAACAGGCGTATGATGTTGACGCAATTAAATACATCAAATAGGACGCCTGTTTACAGTTAGGCAAGGGTTATAAATATAAGCTATTCCACAGAAAATTCTGCAATGGGCGAGTTCTATAAAAATGTCAAAAATAAATGTGGTCGGTGACATATGAGATACATCAGCCATTACGATTTATTTCCTTTTGTCATCAATCCCTTTTATTCTGCTTGTGTGGATTAGAACTCGTTGGATGCTATACAGCAGGTATCTGTAGTCGGCTCTAATCGGTCCCGAAAGCCTTATTCAAAAAGTAAGAAAGTGAAGTCCATGGTCAAACTCAGTCACCTTAACAGTTACTTACTTGTGGGCTTAGTAATACTGCTGACGGGCTGTACCACCGGGCCAAGGGTAATGATGCCGACGCCCAATGTGTATGTCGGAACCGAGCGGGATGTATATGCCGACCTGACGCAACCGCTCAAGACCAGCGAGGTTCCGCTCTTCTACATCACGGACCGCGTGCCGGAGCAGGATGATGAGGGCAACCTGCGCTACGGCACCGGTCGCTCGGGTTCGTTGGCCTTCGGTTCTACAGTGGTAGACCTCGGCGTGGATATCACCTGGGATGAATTAGTGGCAGCAAGCAGGACACAAAGTCGGCTCAAACCGGTCCACCTCAAATTGCGCGAGGTGACCGAGCTCATACGCGGCCCCAATACGCCGCTGCCATACGCATTGAAGGACGGCAAGGTCGTTTACGAGCCAAAGTTACTGGCGCAGCGTCAGGCTGCGGCGGAGGCATTCCATAGTGCGTTAGTAAAGCAGCTGGCGTTGACGCCGCGCAAGGAGGTATTCATCTATGTTCATGGCTACAACAACACCTTTGACGACGCTGCCTTTGCGATGGCCGAACTCTGGCACTTCCTCGGGCGCATTGGTGTGCCGATTATCTACACATGGCCCGCGGGTCACCCCGGGCTGTTCGGCTACACGTATGACCGTGAATCCAGCGAGTTCACGGTCTACCATCTGCGCGAGGTCCTCGGTTTCATGGCGAGTTTTCCCGAGGTAGACAAGATTCACCTGATCGCACATAGCCGGGGCACTGATGTTGCCATCGCCGCGGTGCGCGAGCTGACCCTGCTGGCCCGTGGAGCGGGGATAGATCCGAGGGAGAAATACAAAATCCACAACCTGGTGCTAGCCGCTCCGGATCTGGATGTGCAGGTTGCGACGCAGCGGATCGCTGGTGACATGCTCGAATTGAGTGTCAACCGCTTCACTGTCTACACCTCACCGGCGGACCAGGCGATTGGTGTCGCACAGATGTTGTTCCAGAGTCCACGCGGACGCATCGGCACCCTGGCCCTGGGTCTGGAGGATGTAGACGAGGCAATTAAAGACAGGATGGAATACGACCGCAGGAAACATAGCCGGAGCAACTTAGTGATCGTCAAATTCGCCGGTGCTGCGGACGCGCAGCACTCGAAGCTTGACCGTTATGGTCACAGCTATTTCCGCGATGCCCCGACGGTGAGCTCCGACCTGGTGCTGCTGCTGCGCGATGATCTCGATCCCGGTACGCCGGGCCGGCCGTTGGAGCCTATTAGGCATCAACTCTGGCGTATTCCACCCGATTTTCCTCGCAAAGCAGCGAACGATTAGGCAGAGTTCATATTTTATTTTAGAGTAAACAGCTAAGTGCCTACTAAATTACAAATCCAGTGATAAGTAAAGGATCATGTTATGCAAGTACCAGCAAGCCGGGTTCCTCCCGTTATCTTGTTCTCCTTTGCGCTTCTCTTTATTGCGTCATGCGAAAAAGACAAAGTTGAGCCAACAAGAGACCCTGCCGTACGGCCAGTAAAACTGGTTACATTGACATCTACCTCAGATGTGCAGACCTCCAAGTACCCAGCAGTAATCGACGCTGAGGCATTCTCGGAATTGAGTTTTCAGGTGCCGGGATTGATTGAAGAAGTCGCTGTTGTAAATGGCCAGCAGGTTGAGCAAGGCGATCTGATCGCGCGCCTGGATCAGCGTGATTACAAGTCACAACTGGCATCTGCACGTTCGCAGTTCCAGAATGCCGAGGCCGAATATCAACGTGCCGTACGATTACTTGAGCAAGATGCGATAGCCCGTAGTGTGCTAGAGCAGCGGCATGCCCAGCGTGATGTCTCGAAAGCCGAGTTGGATACCGCAGAAAAGGCCATGGCTGATACAGTTTTACGCGCACCGTTTACTGGTGTGGTAGTACAGGTTCCGCTGAGAGAACGCACCACAGTTTCCGCTGGAGAGGTCGTTGCAGCAATCATGAGCTCTGCCGTACTTGAAGCCAACATTGATGTGCCAGCTAGTGTCATAGCAAGATCACAGGAAACAGAGACTCTAAGTTCATTCGTTATCCTCGATGCGGCACCCGAAAATCGTATCGAGGCAACGTATAAAGAAGCAATGTTGTTGGCAGACACGGTATCGCAAACTTATCAAGTGACTTTCACCTTCACACCACCTACCGATCTCGTGGTTCTTCCTGGAATGAATGCGATAGTCGAGGTAATCGAGGTACGTAAGTCAGAAGAAGGGGCAACGCAACGCATATCTGTTCCCCTGTCCGCCATAGTGAGTGATGGTGAGTCAAGATACGTGTGGGTTGTGGATCAGGAGTCGATGACGGTGTCCAGGCGAAAAGTAACCGTCGCCGACGGCATCGGCGAAATTGCCGTGATTACAGAAGGGCTGGCATTGGATGAGACGATCGCCACAGCAGGCGCTTCATTCCTGGCAGAAGGTATGCAAGTTCGACCCTGGACCGAGTAAGCGATGAATCCCGCAGAATTCACAATAAGGAACAAGGTCCTTAGTGTCATTGTCATCCTGTTGACGGTCATTGGCGGATGGACGGCTTACCAGGAAATGCCTCGTTTTGAGGACCCAGAGTTTACGATCCGATCAGCGCAAGTAATCGCACAATACCCCGGGGCCAGTCCAAAGGAAGTTGCTGAGGAAGTCACCGAGATGCTAGAACGCGCTATCCAGCAAATGCCAGAGGTGGATAGTATCCGATCGAAGTCAACCGCTGGCCTTGCAGAAATCACGGTGGATATCAAATACGAGTTTTCACCGACAAAGGCTGATCTTCAGCTCATATGGAACAAGCTACGCAACAAGGTGAATGATGTCGTAGCTTCGTTGCCTCCCGGGGCGGGTAAACCCATCGTTTATGATGACTTTGGTGACGTATATGGGCTTTATTTCTTCGTTACAGCTGATGGTTATACGCCATCCGAACTGCGTCGATACGTTAAATCTCTGCAAAGTGAGATCCTGCAGGTTGAAGGCGTAGCAAAGGTATCCATCAAAGGTGGGCATTCGGAGGTGATATATGTCGAGATATCTCGTGAGAATGCAGTGGCGCTGGGTATGTCTGCTTCCAATATCTATAAAATTCTCGAGCAGCAGAATGCGTCAGTACCTGCAGGTGATGTAACCGTTGGCGACCGTAAGTTGCTCATCGATCCAACCGGTGAAATCGACTCTGTCGAGGCCATAGAAAACCTACTTGTCTCTACTGGTGCAGACGGTCGCGTTATCTACCTCAGTGATATCGCTCGTGTGTGGCGCGGCCAGGAAGCACCTGGCACCAAGTATCGTTGGAACGACAAACCGGCATTGGCAATGGGTGTGTCGAGTTTACCCGGCAGCAATATTGTGAAGATCGGACGAGATGTAGATGCGAAGATCGCTGAAGCCGAGAGCCGCAGACCGATCGGTATCGAAGTGCATGAATATTACAACCAGGGCAAGATCGTAGACCTCTCGGTGAAAGATTTTGTGGTGAATGTTATCGCTGCACTGGTTATTGTCATCGTTACGCTGCTTATTTTCATGGGCGTTAAATCGGCAACAGTCATCGGCGCTATCCTGTTGCTGACAGTATTCGCTACCCTCGCAACCATGAGTGTCAGCGGTATACCAATGCACCGGATTTCGTTGGGGGCATTGATCATTTCGCTGGGGATGATGGTCGATAACGCCATCGTTGTTACCGAGGGGGTCCTGGTCGGCGTGCAACGCGGCGCAAAGAAACTCGAGATGGCCAAGTCCATCGTCGATCAGACCAAGTGGCCATTGCTGGGCGGAACTCTCGTCGGGATCATCGCGTTTGCGCCGATCGGTTTCGCTCCGGGTAGTACCGCTGAATACACGGGGCACCTGTTCTGGGTAGTACTGATCTCGCTTAGTTTCAGCTGGTTATTCGCGATAACACTGACACCACTTTTCTGTTTTTGGTTCTTCAAGGAAGGTGCTTCGTCTAATGCCTCACAGAGTAAGCCTGACAGCACTTTTATTCGGTTATACAAGGGTCTGATGTCAGGTGCTTTACGAATGCGCTTCCTAGTCGTTGTTGGGGCCGTTGCCATTTTCTTGCTTTCGCTGTGGGCTTTCCAGTTTGTTAAACCTGGTTTTTTCCCCGCGTCAACTACACCAATGATTGTTGTTGACTATTGGCTACCAGAAGGAACCGACATTGAAAAGACAGACCTGGATATAAAACGAATAGGTGAATTTGTCGCCGGTCTTAAGGGGGTCAATACTGTCCAGACGTCGATCGGTGGTGGTGGTATTCGTTTCATGCTTGTCTATGCACCCGAGTCTACGAACTCAGCTTATGCACAGTTAATTGTGCGAGTTGATGATTACAGGCAGATTGATGGCTTGTTACCGCAGATTCAGCAATATATCGATGAGCGATTTGCCAATGCACAGGCCAAGGTATGGCGATTCCAGTTAGGGCCGGGTGGCGGCTCCAAGATCGAGGCAACTTTCAAAGGACCTGATCCAGCGGTGTTGAGGAACCTGGCTGACCAGGCCAAGCGCATCATGGTCGATGATGGCGGGGCCTTGTCGATCAAGGACGACTGGCGTCACCCGGTGACTGTGATCGAGCCGATCTATTCTCCTTCCAAAGGACGTCGTGCGGGCATATCCCGGGAAGACCTTGCCAACGCATTGCAGACCGTGTACTCGGGTAAGACCGTGGGTGCCTACCGTGAGGGCGATGAGGTCATACCGATCATTTCACGTGCACCCGAGAGAGAACGAAAAGACGTTGCCGATATGCGAAATATCCAGGTCCTAAGTCCCGTGACAGGCGAGACAGTGCCCATTGGCCAGGTAACCGATGGCTTCAGAACAGTCTGGCGCGATGGGCAATTAAAGCGTGAAGATCGCATCTGGACGATCAAGGCACAGAGCGATCCATATCCTGATGAACTGGCCTCCGATCTGCTTGCGCGGTTACGACCGGACATTGAAGCAATCGAGTTGCCCGACGGTTTCACGCTGCAATGGGATGGGGAGTATGGAAATTCCAAGGAATCCAACGATAACCTTGCAAAAACCTTACCTCTCGGATTAACGGCGATGGTTCTCACGGTCTTTATACTATTTGGTACCGTACGTCAGCCCATCGTTATCTGGCTTGTTGTGCCGCTTGCCCTGATCGGAGTCGTTGTTGGATTGCTGGTTACCGGATTACCGCTGGAGTTCATGGGTATCCTCGGACTGCTTTCTTTATCGGGCCTGTTGATTAAGAACGCGATTGTTCTGGTTGACCAGACGGATGTAGAGATCGAACAGGGAAATCCACGCTTCAAGGCTGTAATAAATGCTTCGGCCAGTCGCGTCAGGCCGGTAATGATGGGAGCGCTGACAACGGTTCTGGGCGTTATGCCGTTGTTTTTCGACGCTTTTTTCCAGTCGATGGCGGTGGTCTTAGTCTTCGGTCTGTCCTTTGCAACATTATTAACATTAGTCATCGTTCCGGTACTTTACGCGATGTTCTTCAAGATACGGCCCGGGGAGGTAAGTAATGCAAGCGCCTAGAGTTGGGCTGAATCTCGTTCTTGTTGTGGCTCTTGTCGGCTGTGGCGGTGCACCGACACAAGAGCAGGTCGAACAGGACGTGGATCAGGCCCTAAAGAGTCAACCGCCGACCATGCCGGAGCAGTGGGGAACGGTAGTCGAATCGGGCACCGTTCAGGCGGGCTGGATCGAGTCGTTCAACGACCCGGCGCTCACGGCACTGGTGATCGAGGCTCAGAAAAACAATCGTGATCTGCTGGCAGCTGCGACCAACGTCGATCGAGCCTACTCACTCGCACGACAGGCAGGTGCCGCCCTGAAACCGGAGGTAAGTCTCGCTGTGACAGGCACGCGAAGCGGTAGCGTAGACAGTTCAGTGGCGGGTGCCACGAACCTGGGTCTCGGCGCGCAGGTGTCCTGGGAAGCCGACGTGTGGGGGCGCTTGAGGTCCGGTGAACGCGCAGCCGTTGCCAGTGCACAGGCCGTGGAGGCGGATTTTCGCTCGGCCCAGCAATCGCTGGCTGCTGCGACCGCAAAGGCCTACTTCACTGCCATAGAGGCGAACATCCAGGTTGGCATCGCAAGTGAGACCCTGGAAATCCTACGAGAGACGAATCGGATCGTGAACGTCAAGTACAACAACGGCCTGGCGACGGGCCAGGACGTTTCTCTTGCCAGGTCCGATCTAGCAACGGCTCGCGAGCGCCTCACTGAAGTCGAAGGTTCCTATCGAGATGCGGTGAGAGCCCTCGAGGTGTTGCTGGGACGGTATCCAGGGGCAGATCTCGAGATTCGCGAGGCCCTGCCTGATGTACCGCCACCGCCTCCGGCGGGTTTACCATCGGAGTTGCTCGAACGCCGGCCGGACATCGTCGCTGCAGAACGACGCGTGGCGGCTGCTTTCAATGCCACCGAACAGGCGCGCGCTGCGCGGCTGCCCACACTCGGCCTGACCGGATCGCTGGGCGGTGCTTCCGGCTCGTTATCCAACCTGCTGGATCCTGCCAATGTTGCCTGGTCGGTCGGTGCCAACTTGCTCGCACCACTCTATGATGGCGGCCGTCGGCGTGAAGCCGTCAACATTACAACAGCGGAGCAGGAGCAGGCGCTGGCTGCATACGGTCAGGCCGCAATCAATGCTTTCACCGAGCTGGAAACGAGTCTGGATCAGGGTGTGGTATTGTCGCAACGTCTTGATGAGCTCAGAGAAGCCGCAGCTCAGGCTGAAAAAGCATTCAGGATAGCGACGCTCCGCTATGAAGAGGGTGAGGAGGATCTGTTGAGTGTACAGACAATCCAGCAGCGTGTGATCAACGCGAAGAGTACGCGGTCGAGCGTGGAGCGACTTCTGCTTGAGCAGCGGGTCAACCTGAATCTGGCACTGGGCGGCAGCTGGTACGACTGATCGTGCGGCTGGCGTCTATTGCGATACTTGCGGTCTCTACCACTTTATCAGCTTGAGTAAGCGTGCCTATAGATATAACCGAAACAGAAAGCGCTGAAATTAAAGATATCAGCGATTTAAAGCCTGTCATATGAAAATCACGAGGATGAACCAACTCTAGGAATTAAAGCGAATTAAAGGGGTCGAATTATAGGGGTCACCCATAAGTCGTTATCTGTCAACAGGGCGATAACAATCGAAGTGTAAACACCCTGAAAAATAACATTGGTCGTCGTGTCGTGCGCCTGATTTTACGTAGTGTGCGCTACTTCAAAATGAAGTGCTCCAGTCACCCATCAGGATCAAGATGATCAGCGTTGCCATTCGGCAGGTTGGCTGTCACCCCTGGCAGTTATCTGCCCCATTAAATAATCAGTACCACGGTGCATCTAACTGATACAGAGTAAGGGACTTGGTGTCAGTCTCCCGTGAGCTTGCACCGAGGGCACTTCACTTAAACCAATTTTAAAAAAGCAGGTGATGGATATTCAGAGTCCTGGGTTGGTCGCCATACCCCTTTCGATCTCATCACCTTAACCTGTTAGCCGAAGGCACGCGTGACATCAAACGTGGTGCCGTCTTTTAGCATGTGATAACACGCGCGCGTCAGTTTGTTGGCCACGGTTTTCTTCGCCACCATCACCGGTCGCTTCTTGCACTTGCGCTGGTAGTAACGCTTGATGGTCGGGTCCCAGATAGTCGCATAGTGTGCTGCCTCGACAAAAGCCATCGCCAGGTAACGGTTGCCATTTTTGGCATTGCCTTGGCCCTTGGATTTTCCGTTACTGATCCTGTCAGTCGGCACACAGCGCGCATACGATGCGTAGTTACCCACCTGCGCAAAGCGCTCAATCGGGCCGGTCTCCAGCAGGATCGTCATGCCCAGTATCTTGCCGATACCCGGTGTGCTGGTGATGATCGCGTAAAGTTCGCTGTCCTCGCAACGCGCCATCACAAAGCCTTCAATCGCTTCAGTCTGCAGCTTGAGCTGCTGCATCAACTGGTGTGTTTGTTGTGCCGCAAACAGGGTGGCCTTGGCATCAAAATAATGCGCCAGTTGATCTTGCGTGAGCTGCTTAACCTGGTGGCTGCTCAGGCGCAGGCCAGTATGGCGGCCTATCATGCTTTGCAGGCTGAGTAACTGAGCGGTGTGTTGCTTGACCAGCAGCAGCCGGCGCCGCAACAGGTCGCGTACCTGGCGCATGGCTTTCGGGTAGATGTAACCGGTCGGCAAGATATTGAGCCGGAGCAGGTGAGCCAGAAAGCGCGCATCCGTTTCATCGTTGGTGTATTTAAGGCCGTTATATTGCTGGATGGCCAGGGTGTTGGCCAGATGCACCGGATAGCCGTGCTCGATCAGGCCGTCGACCAGCCAGTACCAGTTATAGGTGGACTCAACAACGACGCCACGAATCACATCCTGATAGGGCTGCAGGTGCTGTTCGATGGCTTCGAGATCGTTATCCAGTCGTTTTTCACTGATTAACTGATCCTCGTCGTTGATCAATGAAACCACGCTGTTGTTGCTGTGAAGGTCAATTCCGCAGTAGAGTTGCATAAGTCGTCTCCTGGTTGGGTGGTAAGCCCATCTGAGTTTATCTCTGGATGCCTCCGGCCGGGAGGCGACGACTTATGATTTTCAGACCCACTGTCCCAGATAAATAAATAAGAAAGCCTGATTTCGGGTCCTTTGTTAAAATGTAGTTGTCAAGAAAACACCAGATCAAAGGGAAATCAGGCTATGGCTTTACCAAACCATGCTCGAGAACCTCTATCTCGTACCCTTCCTGCTGGGACGAAGTCCCCAGCGCCTTGATATATGGCACGGTAGCAACCTCCCATGGATTGAGTATGCCGTTATGGTGCCTCAAGATTTGCTGAATCTGTGGGACGATGTTGCCTTACAGTGGGCTCGCGAAGTTTCGGAGCACCCAGCCGTGGTCGAAAGGGTAGGGCGTTATGTCGCCATCCACCGAGAGTTGAAAAGGGAACCTCCTGGGCCAAGGCGATCTGCCTTGGTGGATGGAACTATCGCCTTGAAGAAGACCGCTATTCCGTTACACTGACGGTGATATGTAGACAGCTTCGCTCGCATACTCTACTTGGTACTGGAGAATTCAATAGTAGCCGCATGAGTTTTTTGACCACGCGACGATGAAGGCATTGGTCTGAGCTATTTCGGCGCCCGCTGGTACGACCCGGTGCACGGTCGCTTCATGGCGATGGACCCGGTGGGATTCCAGGAAGACAACTTCCACAGTTTCAACAAGTATGCTTATGCGAAGAATAATCCGTACAGGTTTATCGATATCAGTATGAGAGATTGTTGGGGAGTGCCCGGCAATATTCAAAGCAAATGGGTTATGTCTGCCTATTTCAGATGGCGTTGTGGATCCTGGCGGCCATGTAGTACACGGATGATTTCAACCCTGTTGGCGGTCACACGGTAAAACAGGGTATGGCTTTCTATGGGGAGGCTTCTGGTGTCTGGCAGGAGTTCGGGGCGCTCGGTGCCCATAAGTGGTTGCTGGGTCAGCAACCAGAACTGATTCTTTACAGTGGACAGGTAGCTTTCGGACTGGGTCTGCCCCCACTGTCGCAGGCCGTATTGGTAAATGTCTTTGAGGTCATTTTTAGCGGCTGGCGCAATGACGAGCTGATGTAAGGCCAAAAAGTTCAGCTCTTGATATCGTCAAACAAGGTGTCGAGCGCCGCTTTTGATGCGATTGCGATACCTTCGGCACGGTCTAGTTGGTCTGCTCCCACCTTCAGTTGCTCACGTAGTCGAGTCAGTTTGATCTCGTGAATCCAGTCTTCATGGGTTTCCATAAAACGAAGCGCTTCACGAATGACTTCGCTGGCATTATTGTACAGGCCAGTTTCCACTTTGGCTTTAACGCGAGATTCTAGTTCGGGAGTTAGTGATATATGCATAATGGCCTCTAAGGGTAAACTCTTTCATAAGGAATGCTAGGCAGAAAACCAAAGATTGTCAAAGATTGTATTTTTGGTTCGAGGCACTGGGACTCAAGAGTTGCTGTGTAGCAGCGTTCAATCGGCGATTCTTCCGGGCAATGAGCAGGATTTTCTGAACGTGGTATTTTTCATGGTATTGCTACCTATACCAACAATTAAGCCATTGATATTAAATTGTAGAAATAGCTCGTTTACAATCGAGTGGGAGTGACCGGTACTGGCTGGCAGTGACTGGCAATAGCAGGAACTTGCAGGCAATATAATTTTCAAAGGACGACAGATTTATTGGCGGTTAGCACTAGAGCGCCTTGACTGCCGTTGGTAAATATGCCAACATTTCGTTATGAGTAAGGATACGAGAGCAATCTCATGGATTAAGGCGGCGCACAAGGAGTTCGGGAAGTTTCCCAAAGGTGCTCAGACAATCATACTCCGGGCATTGACGATTGCCGCCGAGGGCAGCAAGGCGGATATAGCCAAGCCGATGAAGGGCCTGGGTTCGGGTGTTATTGAGATTGCGCTTGCTTATCGGTCTGATGCCTATCGGACAGTATACGTCGTTACGTTGGGGGAAGATATCTGGGTTGTCCACGCATTCCAGAAAAAATCCTCCCGGGGTACCAAGACGCCGAAGAAAGAAATCGATCTGATCCGCTCTCGGATCAGTCAGCTAAAGGAGCAGTTACGATGACTGATAAACTGGAAACCGTTAAAGGCAGTGGCAACGTTTTTAGGGACTTTGGTTATCAAAATGCCGACGTTGAACAACTTAAGTCCCAATTGGCGGCTGAAATAATCCGAGTTCTTGATAAACAGAAACTGTCTGTTCGCAAGGCAGCGGAAAAGACCGGCTTTGATCATGCCGACTTCTCTCGGATCAGGAATGCAGACTTGGGGCGGTTCACTATTGACCGATTGGTGACGGTGCTGAACCGCCTGAACCAGCATGTCGAGATCAAGGTAACACCTTTTCGTGGAAGGCGACTCAAGACAGCTTGATAAGGATTATTTGTTAATCTGGCGCAACTCTGTTTAACGATTACCCCATGTTCTGCATGATTAGCAACAAATTCTGAACATGGTATTGTCACTCATGCCCCTCTCAAAACCCGCGTCATTACTGGCTTTCCAAGGCTTGTTTACAATCGAGTGGGAGTGACCGGTACTGGCTGGCAATAGCAGGCATTTCACCTTATACCTGATTATTCAGCCAGGTAGAAAATAAGTGATGATATCCATCTCCTTGTGCGGGATGCCGATAATATCAATGCCTTCATCTCCCATCAGGTAGAAGACAACATGCTCGCCCTGTGGAAAGCTGTAATAGCCTTCAGCCACATCCGTGCGGTGTTTGCCCAATTGCGGATTTTCGGCTAACCAGCCAAAGCGTTTTTCGAGTGCTTTCAGGTAAGTATTACGTTGGCGTTTACCCCATTGCCGCTCTGTATATCGGCCGATGTTTTTCAAGTCATCCTGAGCCCTCGGGGTGACTCTGAATCCGGGCATCAGGCTTCGTTATCCAGATCGTTGATCAGTGTGTCCATTGTGAAATTATCTATGAACTCACTGGCTCTGGCCTGTTCAGCGCCCTGGGCCAAATGACTTCGTAATGCGTCAAGTTTGCTTTTGCGCTCTTCCATTGCGCGTAGGGCATCCCGGACAACTTCACTGGCGGAGCCGTAACGCCCACTGGCAATCTCATTCTTGATGAAAACTTCCCAGTGCTCGCCCAGGCTAAGACTTGTCGTTGCCATATCACTCTCCGAATATTCATAATTAACAAATATGAATATATATCAAGCTGGGAAGAGAGGCAACCGGCGTTTGAACAGTCAGTTTTTCGAGCGATTAGCAACAATTTCTGAACATGGTATTTTTCATGGCATTACCACCTACACCAACAACTAAGCCATTGATATTAAGCCTAAAAAATGGCTCGTTTACAATCGAGTGGGAGTAGCACGCGTCTGGCACTGGCTGGCACCTGCTGGCATCAAACAACACAGAACTTATTGTATTAAATAGTATATTCTCATTTCTGTCTGGCACCTGCTGGCACTGGCAGGCACCGCCAAGCAAACTTTTTCAATGGTATAAATCACGGTATCGTCGCCCACAGGATCAGGGCTGCGACAAAATACCACGCCATGTTTTTTAGCGAATTCATGGTATTAAAAATCGTTAAGTCATAGATTAAAAAAGAGAAACTAAGAAAAACAGGCCATGATAAATCATGGTGTTTTTTCTCCTAGGGGAGGACTTGTGATGCTGACGGATACCAAGCTGCGAAATTTGAAGCCCCAGGACAAACTCTACAAGGTGAACGACCGCGATGGGCTCTATGTGGCGGTAACACCAGCGGTCCGGCAGCTTCAAGTCCGAGGGCCTCGGCATCGCGCTGTTCGAACGCTTCGAAGGCGACGACCCGAACGTACTGATCGGCCTGCCGCTGATCAAGCTGATCGAAATGCTGAACAACGAGGGTTTCAGCGTGCTGGGTTGATTGTTTTGTTATTTTTGCCGCGAAAAACGCAAACAACGCGAAAGTGTTTTGTTTTGTTGGTAGGAGATGTAATAAGCAGCCCGCGGCCGATAGACATTTAGAAGTCAGCCCCCTAACCTGGTTGGTGAACTAATCCAGAAGGTCGCAAAGCGCCTTAAACCAGAGGGAACTGACATGAATTACTGTGGCATAGATGTAGCGAGCAAATCAAGCGATATCAGCATTATTGACGAGGTCGGCAACCAGCTAAGACGCCAGGAGATAGCAACCGAGGCCGGAGATATTACCGGGGCACTCGCGGGTTATGGCAAGTTAGTCGTCATCATTGAGGCCCACCCGCTGGCCGAGACCGTGGCCCGGATCGTTGAAGAGGCGGGACATAAAGCGGTGATCATCGATGCGCGAGCAGCGAAGAATCTGATGTCGGCGATGAAGAAGACCGATCGTCGCGACGCGCAGACGCTGGCCGAGATTGGGCGCTGCGGTTGGTATATTGAAGTGCACCGCAAAAGTGCGGCAGCGCGGGAGATGCGCAGTATATTGCAGGCTCGGCAAGCGCTGCTGAAGAGTAGCAAGGCACTGGCATCGAGTATCCGTGGTTTATTGCGTGCCCACGGTATTCGGCTGGGTAAAGTGAGCAAGGGGCAGTTTGCTGCCCAAGTGACGAAGGCCGCCGAACAGGAGGTTCCGGGCTTAGTGCCGGCGCTGAGTGGAATGCTGGAGGCGTGGCTGGTGGCTGAGGAACGCGCAGAGCAGATCAAGCAAGCGCTGGTGGCGGCCTGCCAACAAGATAAGATCAGTGCGTGTCTGGAGAGTACCCCGGGGATAGGCCCGATAATCAGCACCGCCTATCGAGCCACCATTGATGATCCGCACCGGTTCAAGTGCGGTGATGAAGTGAGCGATTACCTGGGGTTGGTGCCCCGTATCTACCAATCCGGTGACGTGGAGTACCGCGGGAGCATCACCAAAGAAGGTGATGGTCTATTACGGTCGCTGTTGGTTGAAGGCGCGCATGTGCTGTTAACGCGTGGCCAGGATTGTGCCCTGAAGCGCTGGGGTCTGTCACTGGAGAAGCGCAAAGGCAGCGCCAAAGCCAAAGTAGCGGTCGCCCGCAAGCTGGCAGTACTACTGTGGCGTCTGTGGAAGGAAGAAAAGATGTTTGAGGCTTTCCCACAGACGGTTTAAAAAAGAATAACTGGGCCCGACAGTTTGGAAATCGGGAGTTAAGAAGGACTGGTTGATTGACTACCAGGCTCGGTCGCACCGACCACGATAGCCGCTAGGGGCAATGTGTTGACCCCGTGTAGGAGATGAACAGGCGGTGCGCTCCGATTACATCTTGTCGGCGCCTAATGGCGACCACGTAGAGAAGCCTGAAACCTGGTGGGCAAAGACCATTACAAATTAACCAGATTAGTGGTTGACAAAGACGGCTGCTTTAGAGAAGCGGCTTTAGCCGGGAGTAACGTCCCAGATTGTCTGGCCTAAATTTGGCGGGGTGCAATACGCTTTGCTGGACGGCGTTTACACCACCACACCTTGGGGCAAAAGTCGCTTTCATCGTACCAATGCACCGGATAGGCAAGAATTGACGGAGCTGGTGCATACGATCAGCCACGGCGTGGCCGGGTTTCTGGAACGCAAGGGCTTAACCGTAAAAAATCTGGAGCCCATGATCGGCAAAAGGAATCGCGTTTACGAGATCCTTAATCGAAAGCGCTCGCTGACACTGAAAATGATATGGAAACTCCATAAAGGCTTGGGCATTCCGGCAGAGTCGTTGATCAAGCCACCGAAAGCGCATTCCTAATCATTATTTTGGCGGAGATAAGTTTCGTGATATCTCTGCCATCGATGCAAGATTGACTTAACTTGAGTAGGAAAAACAGCAGCTCAAAGTACAAGTTCGCTGGTGCAATATCCGGCATGGCAAGATTATGCGGCTTCGTCAGACATGAGGGCAGCGCAAACAAAAATGCTAATATGCCTTCCTCAAGGCGTGTTGCGATCGGCCCGGTTCGTAGCATCCGACTTTGAATAAGCTATTGAAGACAGATACGATGCGCAACATCATCACCAGATACTGAAGTTGATGAAACAACAGTCAAGGAATCGTGTACGACACCTATTGCCATGATTGCTGAATCTCTGATTTTGACCGCCTTTTTGCTCGGCCTGGTGAGTGCGGTTTCTCTGCCCTTAGGCACGATCAGTTCTGCCTTTTGGCGCCCGAGCGATCGTGTAATTGCTTTTTTAATGGCCTTCGGCGGCGGCGCGCTGCTGGCAGCACTGACGATCGACCTGGTCGCATCGTCGCTTGAAAAAGGCCAATTCACGCCGCTGGCGCTCGGTTGCATCCTCGGCGGTCTGCTGTTCGTGTTATTGAATGAGCTGGTCAACGACTATGGCGGTTTTGTGCGCAAGGCGTCGACGACGATCTACTACCTGCGCAAAGAGAGCTCGCGCGGCGCCATCGCAATGCTCGTCGACCTCAAGGAACCATCGATATTCAAGGGTCTGTCAACTAAGGAACACCGTGCCTTGGCAGCGTCACTGGTTCGCCGTCATTATAAAAAGGGCGAACTCATTTACCGTGAGGGTGATCCGGCAGAAGCCCTGTATATGGTCAATAGCGGCGAGGTCGAATTACTGGATCCACAACACGACATGATTCCGTCAGCCACTGCTACCAAATACGAGTCCTTTGGCTGGTTGGACATGTTGTCGGGGGCACCGACCTCGATGGCAGCCGTGGCCGCTTCCGATGTCACGCTCTGGTTGTTGCCACGCGGCGCTTTTTTCGCCCTGGTCCCCAGTTCACCCACATTAATCCAACAACTGCATCGCGCCCTTCGTGACAATACGTTGGTGCAACATCTGCAAGATCGCCATGGCATGACTCCCGCAAAGGCCAGATCCTGGACAGACAAATCGGTCAAATCCCTGCTCAATCGCGGCGTATTCTCCGAAGCATCCACGCTGGAGCGAAAGGACGATGAATTCATCGTAATCGCCGCTGAGATCGGGCGCTTCAACCTGTTTTCGCATCTGACCCAGGACGAACTGCAGGTCATCGCCTCCCGCCTGATCTATAAACGTTTCGCCAAGGGACAGACCCTGTTCCATCGGGGCGAAATCTCTAATCGTATGTACTTTATCGCCAAAGGCGAGATCACATCACTGAACCCGTCATTGCATCTCCGGGCGACCGAGACCCTGGGGCCCGGTACCGGTTTTGGTGGACTCGCGTTTGTCACCGGCTGCCGCCATGCCCTGTCTGCGGTGGCTACCGAAGCGACCGAAGTCTGGGTTTTACGAAAATCGGACTTTGATGAACTGTTGGTGCAAACGCCGGTGTTGACGACAAAGCTGAAACAGAACGTACAGAGCGATGAAGTCACCGAGTACCTACGCTATAAGCAGCATTATGATGACGACCTGATCGAGCGTTGGAAAAGAAAGACACTCGCGGCCATTGACTCAAACACGCCGCTACCGGCGATATCTGAGATGTCTTTTGAAGTGACCGAACACAAGGGCGCACCGCTCGCCATATGGCTTGGCATCCTGCTCGACGGCATCCCCGAGTCGCTCGTGATTGGAGCGAGCCTGGTCCAGGCACAAATCAGTTATTCGTTGATCGGCGGCCTGTTTCTGTCCAACTACCCGGAGGCTTTGTCGAGTTCTATCGGAATGCGCCAGCACGGATTCCCATTTCGTCGGATTTTGTTTATGTGGACTTCGCTGATGGTGATCACCGGGATAGGAGCCGCACTGGGCAACATATTCTTCACTGGCGCCGCGCCGTCATTGTTCGCACTGGTCGAAGGTATCGCCGCAGGCGCCATGTTGACCATGATTGCCCAGACCATGCTGCCTGAAGCCTATTTCAAAGGTGGCTCGATCATCGGCTTCTCCACGCTACTTGGCTTTCTGGCTGCGATATTCCTGAAAACGCTCGAATGAGCTCATAATCTGCAAACGTATGTTGTTTGCACGTTAACTCGTCTGGACTGACGCATTTGTTGTATCTACGGTCTCAACGCTCACGACAACGGTCTTCAGCCAATGCCGCTTGAGGATGGTTTGGAGCCGGCCCCTGCAGGCAGTCTCAGGAGGGTCAGTTCCTCCATGACTTCAGCAGCTTCTCATGCTGCAAGGTTAGCTCCTTGCCAACGATCCGCATTGCTGCGGCACACACAACTATGCTGTCACAATAAATTCACCTATTGTTCATGCTAGAGACATATTCGGCCTCTATAAATGGTTAAACGAATAACCGAGTATCAGCATGGTTTCGAAACAGTGGAATTCAAACGTAGTCGATTTTCCCAAATTAGAATACAGAACGGTTTGGATATCAGACGTGCACCTCGGCTTCAGAGGCTGCAAGGCAAATTATCTTCTCGATTTTCTCAAGTCAGTCAATTGTGAGTATCTATATCTTGTCGGCGACATTGTCGATGTATGGAACATGAAGAAAAGTGTTCATTGGCCGCAGGAACATAACAACGTTATCCGCACGATACTAAGCAAGTCGAAGCAAGGTACAAAAGTGGTTTATATACCTGGCAATCATGATGAATTCCTACGGGAGTACGATGGCATGCAGTTCGGCAATGTGGTCATTCGTACTTATGACGTCCACACAACAGTCAACGGTAAGCAATACCTGGTCATGCACGGCGATGAGTTTGACAGCGCGGTGAAGTGTAACAAGCTGTTGTCGTTCATTGGCTCCAGAGCGTACGACGTCATCCTGGAACTCAACCGTACATATAATTACTTGCGCCGCAAGATGGGACTGCCCTACTGGTCGCTTTCAAACTACATCAAACATCGTGTCAATAATGCAGTCAAGTATATCAGCCGATTTGAAGATGCGGCTTGTTACGAAGCGCAAAAGCATCATGTTGACGGTCTAATCTGCGGGCATATTCATCGTGCCAATCTGCGAGAAGTCAATGGCATTCATTACTGTAATACCGGCGATTGGGTCGAAAGTTGCACCGCATTGGCGGAACGCCACGACGGTGAGCTGGAGTTGGTTGACTGGACTCAATATGTGTACCAGCCGGCCAGCGATGCACTGCAAACAATCGAAAACGCCGCCTGATTATTTAGATTGCCATTTTCAAGCAATGCGTACTGGAAGGGGCTAGATGTGCGTATCTTGATGATCACGGATGTCTATTTCCCGCGTGTGAATGGCGTTTCCACATCGATAAAGACTTTTGTCAGCGTGCTCGAAAAACAGGGGCACCGCGTGACCTTGATCGCACCGAAATATACTGGTGATGACTCCGCAGAAGAAGATAGCATCAGTGAAATCATCAGAATACCATCTCACAGAGTCCCATTCGACCCGGAAGATCGCCTGATGAAGCCGCGTCTGTCAGCGTCGCACTACCGGCAACTGGCCGAAAGACAATTCGATATACTGCATATACAGACGCCCTTCAGAGCACACAAATTGGGCATCAGGCTCGCCCAGCAGCTCAATATACCCGTTGTCGAGACTTATCATACGTATTTTGAGGAATATCTGCATCACTACTTCAGGTTCCTTCCAACATCATGGCTGAGGGCGTTGACAAGACGCTACACACGCGCGCAGAGTGAAAATGTTCATGCGTTGCTGGTGCCGTCCTCAGCGATGTACAAGGTGATGATGGATTATGGCGTCACAACGCCCCTGCACATCCTGCCAACCGGACTCGATGCTGCATTTTCTAAGCATGGTGATGGCGAGCGTTTTCGCCGTAAATACAAGATCGATTCAGATCGGCCAGTACTCTGTCACGTCGGTCGATCGGCCCATGAAAAAAACATCGATTTTTTGCTTGAAATGCTTGTTCTTGTTCGAACCGCAATCCCGGATATACTGTTGATTCTTACTGGCGAGGGACCCGCGAGGCGCCATCTTGAGACTAAAACTCACACACTTGGTCTCTGCGACAATGTCAGATTCATTAACTATCTCGATCGCGATACCGAGCTTAAGGACTGTTATTGCGCCAGCGATATCTTTGTGTTCGCGTCGCGCACAGAAACTCAGGGCCTGGTATTGCTAGAGGCGATGGCGCTGGGTGTACCGGTCATTTCCACGGCTGTGTTGGGCACAATCGATATACTGAGACCTGAAAAGGGCGCGATCATCGCCGAGGAGAATCTGGAGGACTTTTCAATTAAAGTTACCGCACTGCTACGGGACAAGTCATTGCGCCAGGTCAAAAGTCTTGAAGCCATCAATTATGCCGTGAGCTGGTCAGCCGAAAGCACGACCTTGCGTTTAATCGATTTCTATAATGCGGTAATTGATAACCAGCAGACGGTGCCCCTGAATACACCTGGCCCCGCTGACAATGCGCCTGACTGTATTCATTGAACCTGGGCTAACGAGAACCACGGTATCTGCCAGCTAAGACCCGCTAACACCGCGCCAATAGCGACGCCTGCAAGAACATCGCTTGGGTAATGCAGACCCAGAACAGGTCTGGATATCGCGATCAATAGTGTGAAAGGCGCAAGCACGAATAAAGACAGTGGCAGATGTCCACCTACAATTAACGCAAAAGTTACCGCGTGTAGCGTATGCCCTGATGGAAAGCTGAACTGATCAAGCGTATGTGTCTTCTGTTTCACGACTGGAGATATGGCGCAGGGTCGTGGTCGTAATGTTTTTCTTTTGAGGTATTTGTAGATCAGCAGTGCTGGAATTGCCGCACTGATCATATGGATGCTGATTAACAACCCCTGTTTCCCATAGATCAATGGCAGTATCAACATCAGGCAGTACCAGATCAAGCCGTCGCCGAGCCGACTGATAAGGCTGAAGAAGGGACTGATAAATCGATAGGCACTGATGCGGTTGAAGCTAATGCAAAGATCAAGATCAAATTGTTGTAGTTTGTTCACGACTGGATGTCCTCTATATATTCGTTATCGCAATTGCTTGACTTCATATCGCTACTCAAGCTGTAAAGAAAAGACTCAAAGCGCGAGACAACATTTGGCCAGCCCAACTGTTTGCAGTATTCAGATGCATTTCGACCAATCGTACGTATCGACTCGGGCCGACTACACAAACGCATGGTCACGGCTGTGAAATTCTGTGATGGCCTATCTTGAGCGAGTACACCGTTATGCCAGTTCGTAACATGTTCATGCGCCGCCGCCTCATCGTAAGCAACGGTAGCCAGTCCACTTGCCATCGCTTCCGTTAAGACATTGCCGTATGTTTCGGTTCTGCTTGGAAACAGCAGAATATCTGCGGATGCGTAATGCATTGCCAGGTCATCACCGAGACGTGTACCGCAGAAGATGAAATCCGGATATTTTTGTTGTAGCTGTTTACGCGAAGGCCCATCGCCAACGAAAACAAAACGATATCGATATGGGGATGACAGCGCAAGAACCGCATCGACAGCTGTTTGTATATTCTTTTCAGCTGCGATACGGCCAACATAGATACAGACTATGGTGTTCTCGTCTGCACCCCATTTGTCGCGCAGTGCTCTGTTGCGTCGCTCGGGATTGAACAGTTCTGTGTCCACGCCACGCTGCAACACTTCAACATTGTTAAAACCCTGCTGTTCAAGAGTGTCTGCGAGCCTTTGGGTTGGAACCAATGTCATCCCGGTCTTATTGTGCAGGCGACGCAAATACCTCAATATTGCTGGCTCAAGCCAACCTAGATGATAATGTTGACTATAACTGTGAAAATTGGTGTGAAAGCCCGAAATGACCGGAATATCCAGTTTCGACGCGGTTTTAATCGCTGAGGCGCCCAGCGGGCCTTCGGTGGCCACGTAAATAATATCTGGTCGACTGCAATTCCATTGTGTCATGAAGAATCTAGCCGCGGGAAAGCCAAAATGCATCTCACTATATCCAGGTACAGGCATGCCGCGCATCAGTTCTTCGCTGATATTGCCGTGACTGCTGGGTCTGTCGCACTGGGATCGTCCAGGGCGATAGATCTGCAGGCGATGCCCGTTCTCACAAAGACCCGAAACGAGCCGATTAAGCGTCATCGCGACACCGTTGACTTCTGGTGTATACGTTTCGGTGACAAGACCGATTGAAAGGTCATGTATACCGGCGCGGCTGGTTGTAGCGTCCACACATGATACCGGTTGTTCACTCCTGCAAGTGTGGCCCACAGATGTGAATTACATTTGACGTAATTATGATAGTTTTATGTCATTGATATTGTGTTTTTGTCATAAATCAATCGCTGTTCTCATGCAATAACGAGTGCTTCCTCAAATGTGTTTTCCGCAGAGATACAATCGACAATCTTATAATTGCACAAACGCGTTTATCCGGCATTTGCACAACCCGCTAATGCAAACTTGTTAGAACAATCTTCGTTGCATGACGTATTGTGAAAGAATCAAGAATAAGTAATAAAAACGTCATCGTTTATTCATAACTCTCCACTATCGTTTAGTTGAGTCAATAGATAGTGAATAAATAATGTTTAGTATTGATAGCCTTATAAATAACTATTACCCGAAACTGAATAATAAAAAGGGTTTCACCCGAAAACACATCACTGCGCTACTTCGCACCTTGTTCCACGAATCGGAAATTCAGCAGTTCGAAAGAAAATATGCATATCTCGAAGGCTTTGATTTCATCGATGAAGTACTGAGGTATTTCGATTTCACCTATAAAATTAGTGGGCGTGATCTCGAGCGTATTCCCAGTCATGGACGCGTCATTGTCATCGCCAATCACCCGATTGGAACACTTGACGGTCTTGCAATACTGAATCTGGTCAGAAAAGTAAGGCCAGACGTCAAGGCCGTTGCCAATGAGTTCCTATCCCGATTCGAGGCCTATAGCTCTGTACTTCTTCCAATAGACAACATGTCAGGAAAAACACCACGCGAGAATCTGAGGAACATTGGTGCGTACCTGAAACAAGAAGGCGCAGTGATCATATTTCCTGCCGGCGAAGTTTCCCGTATGAGCCCGTCTGGTGTTCGTGACGGAAAATGGAACAAGGGTTTCCTGAGATATGCTAAAGACACAAGGTCCCCGATATTGCCGATATACGTCGATGGCCGCAACTCAATGTTCTTCTATGCATTGTCAATCGTTGCCAGACCGTTATCAACGTTGTGGCTGATCCACGAAATGTTCAAGCAGGAAAAGAACACAATTGAATTCAGGGTCGGCAATAAAGTTGACTATGAAACTTATGTTGAATTGAAATTTTCCGCTATTGAAATCGCCCAAATGTTTAGAAGACACCTTTATCGTATTGGCAAGAATAAAAAACCTCTGTTTGAGACACGGGAATCCATCGCTCAACCTGAAAGCGCACAGCAGATTCGAAGGGAACTGCAGGATTGTGAATTGCTAGGTGAAACGGCCGATGGCAAGAGGATTTATCTGTTTCATTATCAGTCGAATACCGCGATCATGCGCGAAATCGGACGGCTCAGAGAGCTGTCTTTTCGCGCCGTAGGTGAAGGCACTTCGAGCTATAGAGATATCGACGCCTTTGACCGCAATTACATGCACCTGATACTCTGGGACGATTTAGAGCTCGAAATTGCTGGTGCCTACAGGTTCTGTGATACCAACATGATCATGTCCATTCATGGTATCGACGGTATCTACACCAGCAGCCTGTTCAGTTTCAACCGAGACATGAGCAACTATTTTTATCGTGGCCTTGAAGTCGGGCGAAGCTTCGTACAGCCTAAATATTGGGGTAAACGCAGTCTTGATTATCTGTGGTTTGGCATAGGCGCCTTGTTGAAGAGAAACCCGCAGTACCGCTATCTCTTCGGGCCAGTAAGTATCAGTGACCGTTATTCAACCGAGGCAAAGAACATGCTCGTCTATTTTTATAGCCAATATTTTGGATCTGAACATCGACCGGCGACCGCGCTGAACCCGTTTGTTGTATCGGATGATGCCAGGCACGAGCTTGAAGGGCTTTTTTGTAGTACTGATTATAAAAAGGATTTTCAGACACTGAAAGCTCATCTTGATGAGATGGGATACTCAGTACCCACACTGTACAAACAGTACACTGAAATATGCGAACCTGGGGGCGTCTTTTTCAGTGACTTCAACATAGATCCCGGTTTTGGCGATTGCGTGGACGGCTTTGTCATTGTTGATACCGAACAGGCAAAGCCCAGCAAACGCAAACGTTATCTGGC
The DNA here is from genome assembly GCA_942492025.1 of uncultured Gammaproteobacteria bacterium. Classification (GTDB taxonomy): domain Bacteria; phylum Pseudomonadota; class Gammaproteobacteria; order SZUA-229; family SZUA-229; genus JABDQW01. Next base: position 49,411 of record CALODJ010000010.1, read on the forward strand.
TGATGAAATAACCAGCGATTAACAAAGGCCTGCTTTAGCCAACTAAACTCAACATCATTACCGTCCCACTTACGCCGAACCTTCTCTCGTGCGTATCATACCCATTCGGTCCGGCTATCACTAATAGAGTTGCACTCGCAAATTCAAAGCACTGCCGCAGCGCTGGATTAGCGGGACTGCACCAGCGTCAGCGCTCTGCTTGATGCAACCGGGCTGCCCAACGTGCCAATGTAGGCTCAGAATAAACATCGAGCCAGCACGGATGGCTGCGCCCACCATACCTTTAACAAATAAAAAATGCCCACCCCAAAAGGGGCGGGCAAGTTCAAGGTCACGACGTGCGATCGAACTATTAGTCGTCGTGGTGATCGTCATCGTCGGCCATCGACGCCGGGCTGCGCAGGAACAGCAACTGACCGCCTTCCTTCAGGTCCCCGTCGATGATTCGGCTGTCGGCGTTGTAACGCTCCTGGTCATCGATTCCGTGATTCTGGACATCGAACAGGAACAGCGAACCGCGCGGCTCGCCGAACAGCTTCGACACATCGAGGATCCCCGAGCTTTCCGGCTTGCCGACCTCGTCGGGCGCCTCGTCAACAGCGTCGGTCCAGACCGGGATGGACGCATCGAGCACCACGCTGCGATCGATTTCGGCGACACGAACCGCTTCGCCACTCCAAGGATCGAGTCGAACGATGCCCGACTCTGCGGGATTGATTGCTGTGTAGACCTCTGTACTTACGGCCTTGTCTTCCTGTACGTAAATCATGCCATCGTCGGCCCAGTCCAGGTTGTCTGGAGAACGCAGGGTGCCCATCGGATCGGCATCACCGTCGTATAAGATCCTAAGTTTCGCTCTCATGTTGCGGAAGTTCGTCTTGATCGTGTACATGGTTCCGTATTGATCGGCTGTCCCGAAGAGATCAGGTTCGTCCTCCCGACCCGTGGAGGCGAGCACAGCCTCGCTGCCATTTTTCGGATTGGTGGCAACGTCCTCTGGACGGGAGAACTGGAACGCGTTCAGATCCTCTGCGCGTGTCCAAAGCGTTGCCTGCGTCGGGTAACCGTACTCGTCGAATCCGGTGGAGCCGTCGTTCGACGGGGTCCCTGTCGGGCTGTTGTCGATCTCGACCCAGCTGCCGACCAGGGTCCCCGCCGTGTTGAACTGTGCCGGCGAGATCTTGGTGGGATCGTTCGGGACAAACACGTACAACTTGCCACCACTCAGGCCATTGCGTTCGAGGAAGTTACCGCCTTTCTTCTTGGTGCCCAGGTACAGGTACAGCGGAGCGGCCTCTTCCTTGCCGTCGCCGTCCGCGTCGAACGGGGACTGGTCGTCGGCCAGAATGAAGGCGACCTTCATCTTGCTGCCGGTATCGATCTGGGTGATGTTCTCCCAGGCGCCGCGTCCCATGGCTGGCACGGCCCAGAGGGCGCCGGTCTCGACGTCCAGCGCCCACTCCGCACCGCCAGTGCCAGTGTTGTCGCCACCGGTCTCCTCACCGGTGAAAAAGATACGGTCCTCGATGCCGCGGCGGTGACCGTACCCAGCCTTACGGCCTCTCCAGTGATAGCCATCATCCCAGCCTTTGTGGCCGCCGAGCTCCAGTGGGTCGACCAGAACCGCCGAGCAGAAGCGTGTCATCCCGAAGCCTTCCTGGTCGGCGGGCAGGAACGAAGTGTCGGCCGCGATTTTGCCAGTCGCATCGTAGATAAGGTTGTAGGCTAAGCCCGCATCGACGATGTCTTTGGAAAATTTGTCAATGTCGAAATAGGACACGCGCGCGCCGGTCATCGTGAAGGTACCGCCCTGGCCGTTGCTGACCTCGTAGGGGTAGCCGTCTTCAAATGTGAGCTCATGGTTCGCGAACACGCGTACCGTGTGCTTGTCGAGCTCATAGGCGCCAAGTCCGTCGAGAATTCCGGGTGGCGTGTAGTTGCCCGCGGTCGTCGGATTCAGGTCGCCGTCCGTGTAGTAGAAAGTCTCTCCGATGGTCAACAGCGGGGCCGTCACCGTGTAGCCGTTCAGGCCAAAAGCCATGCTCTCGTTTGCGGAAGCGTGTCCGGCGGCCAAAACTTGTCCCGCAGACAAAGCCGTTGTAACACCAACTGCTAGTGTAGATAGTTTTTGATTCACTTGTAATACCTCTTGATTCTTGTAGGCACTGGGTAAGAAGGGGTGCTCCGCTCTTGATGTCATCTAATCCAGTAAGGCGACATCGAGCAGCGCAATCTAAAAAACACATGAGAGGCTAACAAAGCCGTATGACGAAAATACGACGGATTAATTACCATTCTGCGTCAGAGAGAAAGGAGCTGCTATTGGCGTGCGCCCGCAATCACGGCGAGCGTCATTCTTAACCCGCATTTCTCACCAGGATCACGGAAGCAAGCGCAGGATTCGTGTTCGGACGCGCCGCTCTGGAGCGAAAAGCGTAGCCATAGCTACGGTTTGAGTGAAGAGCAAGCTTACGGACACGAAGACTAGCCTGAACCGTGATAGGCACGCTGGAAAAACACCCTGTATTTTTGGCCAGTCAGACAATCTCTAAGGAGCCAGTGATTTATCAGCAACGTACGCCGCCTGGTGAGAAACGCGGGTTAACTACAACGCCGCGTTTTCTTTATGGTTTGCAAGCGAGGAAATGCGCGTATAACTCTGCGCGCGATCGTCCAAGCTGGTTGCGTGTCTCATCCACGAGACTCATCCCTTCATTACAAGCAACTGCCGCCTATTGTGAAGAAATATCATAAACAGCGAATCGAGCTGGCGAAGGTCGCAGAGCTCAAGGAATACCGTGATAACGCGGCACAAAAAAAGGCCGGCACTTGTGCCGGCCATCGGCCCGATTGGGACTACGCTGATTATAGATCCATACAGTTGGCGTAATATGTCACTGTGGCGGGCCAGTCTGAGAAGATACCAATGATGCCGACGTCTTGTGCGAGTACATCGAGCACAGTCAGCATGTCGCCGTCATTGTTGATTGCGGCGGTGGTCGTCTGGTAATACCAGCCGCCGCCTTCCTGCAACAAACCGGAACGCTCGATCGTCCAGGTGATGATATCGAGGCCAGCCTGTTTGGCACGGGTGGCGTAGATAGAGGGTTTGATGTCTCCATTCTGGTCAAGCTCGAGCAGCATCCACATCGGCGGCGCGATGATCTCGACACCGTTTGCGGCCAGCTCTTCCATCGAGGGATTCCAGGTGTGTGGTTGTGTGTGATCGAAAGAGGCATCATCGTAACGACCATCCAGATAGACAGCCTGATCGCCGAATTCCGGTTCGTTGTTAATCCAGTACAACACATCATCGAGGTTGAATGATTGCGCCCAGACATCGTTAGGATCGACATCCGCTTCTTTGTACTCATCGATCATCTTTTGCGCATATCCCTCTTGGGTAAGGCCGTTAAACGGCATCGCCACACTCGGGCTTTTCAGTTCCGGCGTCATCTTGGCACCGAGACTCTTGAACAGCGCGATGCTTTCCTGGTGAGACAGCAAGGTGCCGTTACCAGTGTAAAGATCGGTGCGCCAGTTCGCGGTACCGCCCAGATACTCTTCGGGTGTGGTGGCGCTGGTATCGGCAGCATCCATCTTGCCTCTCAGCGTTTTGAATTCCGCCAACGTGATATCGCTGGTACAGCATCTTGCGGATGCTGGCGTGAGCAGTTCGCCAGTCGTACTGTATTCGGCGGGTACGAACCGCTCTGAGCATTTGGCTTCCAGCTCGGGGACTGCGACGATGTTCGTGGTCGTGTGCAGGTCACACTGCGAATGGCGACAGACCAGCTCGTGGTCTTTTGTGAACGTTACATCGCATTCGAGGATGCCCGCACCCATCTTCGCGGCAGCCAGATATGATTCTTTGGTGTGCTCGGGGAACTGTAGCGGCGCACCGCGGTGGCCGATCGAAAAATCGGAACGGTAGAACGGGCCATCCTCACACTGCTTCAGGGCCTTCTTGAGTTTACCGGGGTTCATGTCGTTGACCAGATAAAACGGGCGGGGGCCCAATTGGGCCTCGACACGGTCATCATCGTCACCGTGATCGCCATGGCTTTCACGCTTGTACCAAGCGTGCCCATCGCCTCCCTGATTGAAGTGTGAATACGTGCCCCGCTTGTGCTCATCGTCATCAGCGTAAGCCGACACGCTGACGATCAGTGCAACGAACGACAGCGACAGGATTGCTCGATTAAGTTTCATTCGGTACCCCTCCCCAAATTGATAAGACCATGGGAACGGAATCTTGCTGCTCGTGTGTTACAGCGCTGTTACGAACACATGAAGATTACTCTAAAAAAAATATGAACGCGATATTAAAGATGATTTTGTCACTGCGGCTTCGTGAAAAAACGAATATTCAACGCTGCCTGATTAAACACCAGCACGGTAAAACACCAATTCATTGGTGGTTCGTAACAAAAATGTAACACCAATTTCTGACAATGCATTGTTCGCTCAGTATTTTCTGCTCCTACAGAGGCCTGCCATGAAAAGACGCTTGCTTTCAAGCTTAACGATTCTCTTTTCTCTTTTTACGTCTGATATCAGGACAAGTCTTGCGTTCGCGCGAGACTCTGTTCGAATCGTTGGCTCTCCCGTGGTGCTGAACTTTGCCGAGCAAGTTGCTAAACGCTATGCGCAGAACTGGGCGTTTCCAGCGCCAACGATGGTGCCCACCGGCACAGGCGTAGGTTTCGGGCTTTTCTGTGCCGGTGTCGGATTTCAGCATCCGGACATCAATGTTGCGTCACGCAGGATGACCGCCGCTGAGTTGCTAACATGCAAACAGAACGGCGTGACCAGTGTCACTGAAGTCGAATTTGGATTGGACGCAATCGTGTTGGTGAGCAGTAAAGAGCATGAAATCATGAACTTGCGCCCAATCGATATTCACCGTGCCCTGGCGAGACAAGTCGTCGCCAGCAACGAAATCATTCGCAATAACACCCAAAGCTGGTCCGTCATCAACCCGGGTCTGCCTTCGATACCCATCGAGGTCATGGGTCCGGCCGAGGATTCGCCGATCATGTACGGCTTCCTGGAGAAGGTAATGGCAGCCTCCTGCGTAGCGTTACCACAAATGGCCGCTCTGAATGAGGACAAGCGATACCGAACCTGCCGAAGTTTACGCACAGACAACGCCTTCCACGCTGGCCTGAAGAACGAGGCACGCATTATCGACTGGGTACGCGAAAATCCCAACGCACTCGCAGTGGTCGACTTTATGATGTACCAGCGCAACCAGGATGCTTTGCTTGCGCATCGTATCGATGGTAAATCACCCACGACTGAAACGATGCACATGGGGGAGTATCCACTGACCACATCACTGTACATTTACGTAAAAAACCAGCACGTCGATGCTATCTCGGGCCTGCAAAATCTTTTATATGAATTCACCAGTGAACGAGCCATCAGCCCGGAGGGCTATCTGAGCGATAGGGGTTTCGTAGCGGTTGACGACATTGCGCGCAACCGTGCGCGGGACAATGCGATCAGCTTGCGTCCGCTGACTGTTGAAACATTGGATGAATGATATGAGTTGAACTGTATCGTCGATTTTTATGACTGGTCAGCTTCAGCTCGCTAGTGTATCAAACGTAAGACCAGCCATACAAACTCGACGATCTTCAAGTCCCTTTATTCAGCCTGGCACCCAGCGATGTCGCATTCCGAACGAGGCAAGAACGATGCATCCGACCAACCGGAAAAACGGGACAGATTTATTTTAGCTAGAAAAACGGGACAGATTTACTGTTTCAGCAACCGCGACCTGACCGTGATCCTGAGCTATACCCACACAGGAATTTCTGAACATGGTATTTTTCATGGTATTTTCTGCGTCTAGCAAAGCAATAAACCTCGATACCATGAAAGGAACATTGATGTTGGCATGGCATGGCATGAGAGTACTTGAACGGCGTGCGCCCTGGAGCAATCCGGAAACCTGCTATAGCAGCAATGATAGTCTAAGTTGTGGCTGCAGAATGGGTCAGGCATTTCTCGCTAAGCCTGCGTCTACAGTATCCCAGTCCAATACTTGCTAAAAGTAACTAAGTACGTTACAGTATCTCTTTATGGAAGAGGATTGCCATTGATTCAAAGTTTTCGGGACCGCTGGCTAAGAGAGTTTTATCTGAAAGATAAAACCAGCAAGAAGATACCTTCTGAAGTCGAAGACCGACTGTTCCGAAAGCTGCAGTTAATCGATGATGCGACCTGTGATCTCGACTTGCGGTCGCCCCCGAGCAATCATTTTGAAAAGTTGAGAGGAAATTTGGCCGGGAAGCATTCGATCCGCGTTAACAAGCAATGGCGGCTGGTGTTTGCCTGGTCAGGCGAACGTGGTGAGGCCCAGGACATCTATTTGGATAACCACGACTATCGGTGAGGCAGGCCATGAATATCACAAAACGACAACCCGTCAGTGTCGGTGAAATGATTACCGAGGAGTTTCTCGTGCCCATGGCACTGACTCAGGGACAATTGGCTGCAGCGATGGGTGTCAGTCGAAAAACCGTGAATGAGTTGTGTACCAATCGCCGTGCAATCACGGCCGATACAGCATTGATGCTGGCGACCGTATTTGGGAATACTGCTGATTTTTGGTTGAATCTGCAGCAGCGCAACGAGCTGTGGAAAGCGCTTAACACACCAAAGCGCCGGGCGCGGATCGAGAAGGCTAAACCGATTGCTGCTTAAGTTTTATTGGCATGGTATTTTTCATGGTATTAACAGATGCACCGGCAAGAACGATATTGAAAATAAAGGACTTTTCAGGCTTGTTTATAATCGAGTGGGAGTGACCGGTACTGGCTGGCAATACCTGGCACTGGCAGGCATCACAACTGACGCTCTAATATCGCTTAACCAAGGTCTGCAGTGCCTGATGCGTGCGCTGAAAGTTATCGCCTACATCGAATATCCGGTGGGATCGAGCAGAACCTCGATAAACTGAAACATTAGCCCGAAAGCCAGCCACGACCGGCTGAATTGCCTGAGGGCTGTTTGTAGTGGAACTACGTCCCATCCATTTGCATTAACACGCCGATCTGTTTCTCGACTCGCTAGGAAGTTGGCTGGACGTGCACATGCCGATGGGCTTGTGGGTCTGACCCATGTCGGTGCGTCTGCGTAGCTATTTTCACTGGCAGCACATAGAGGTTGCCATGCCGGACGCCGGGCTGTGCGATAGTGGCTTTGGCGAATGCCTCAATCCGCTCGACAGATCCACGCAACACAACGCTTTCCATGCAATTGTCATGATCCAGGTGGACGTGCAGGGTCGCGATGTTGAGGTCGTGGTGTGCGTGATGGCTCGCTGTCAGACGGCTCGCGAGATCGCGCTCGTGATGGTTGAAGATGTAGGTCAGATTAGCCAGGCAGTTGCCACTCGGCTTCTCTGTAAGTTTTTTCTCGTCCATGCGTTGGCGTATCAGGTCCCTGATCGCTTCGGAACGGTTTTGGTAGCCGTTGTCGACAAGATATTTTTCGCTGTTTCAGTTTTTTGGCGCATATGTATATGCCCAGGATTCGGAGGCAATGCTGAAAAACAGCGGTACAAATGAAGAAACGAGCTCTGTCCGGACTGAACTCCAGGGGCCATCAAGTGTAGAGTCCATGCTGTTACAGGATCAGGCGATCAGCGAACCAGCCTTGACGCCGCGATGGGCTCGGGAGCTGACGCGGCCTTATTTCACTTTCAAGCAGGATCTTCAGGATCGTCGTAATCTAGCCATTGGCGGTGATTATAATCTTCTCTATCAGCATGCAGGCAACAGTCCAGGCGAGGATAATGCTACTGGGGGAGTGATCCGTTTTTTTGGTGCATGGACCGCCACTGGCAAGGGTACACCGGACACGGGATCGCTGGTATTCAAAGTGGAAAATCGTCACCGATTTTTATCCGATATTGCGCCATCTTCCCTTGCACAGGAAATCGGCTATATAGGTCTGACTGCCATCACCTTCAGCGATGCAGGTTCAATACTCACCAACCTTTACTGGCGCCAGTCATATAAATCCAATAAATTTGCATTCGTCGCGGGCGTGGTTGATGCCACCGACTATGTCGCAACTTATGCGCTGGTAAACCCGTGGACAGATTTCAGTAACTATGTTTTCTCTACCGACCCGACGATCGCGGTACCTAACCAGGGGCTCGGTGCGGCAGTAAGATTTATTCTATCGGAAAATTATTATTTGACTGCCGGCGTGGCAGACGCAAACGGCGACCCCACTGACCCGAAGAATAGTTTTGATACTTTTTTCGGCGACCGGGAGTATTTCAAACACATCGAGCTGGGATGGGCCAGGTCATGGGAAAAACGTTTCACTGACAATATCCACCTGACTGCATGGCATGTCGATGCAAGGAAGGATGCAGGTTTATCCAGCGGTCACGGGCTGGCGTTTTCGTACAGCAGTTTAATAAACAAATACTGGCTGCCATTCCTGAGACTGGGCTATTCAGATGGCGGGGGAGGTGTCTTCTATGAGCGTACGTTCAGTACAGGATTTGGCTATCATCCGGCAAGCAGAAGCGATGACACCCTGGGTGTTGGTTTGAGCTGGGCCAGGCCGTCTGCAGAAACCTATGGCACAAGCCTGAACGATCAGTATACCGCTGAGCTTTATTATCGTTACCAGTTGACACAGCTCTTTTCCATAACGCCTGATATTCAGTACCTGGTAGACCCCGCGCTGGATCCTGATGAGGGAAATGTACTGGTTGTTGGCTTGCGTGGCCGTCTTTCCTTTTAACATAACAGGTTAACAGAGATTCAATATGGAAGGCACAACTCAATGGTAACTGCTAATGATCTGTAATATCTCACGAATAATAGTCAACGGCAAATCATACGATCTGCGCCAAGTATATGCGCAACCATGACCATAGCCTGGTCTTAGAGGACAATTCACTCCCGCGATATCATATATTAGCGAGACAAATTTCCTATTAACATTGCATAATAACCGTTACAGGGCCGATACTGAGTTCTGTCGCTCAGTCAAGTAAATATGGTGATATCGTGGTCAGTTTTATTCTTAATACTTTCAAATTGCTCAAAGCAATCTGGCATGGGATCAGGCAGGATGAGGAGTTTCGTATTCTTTTTGTCTCCCTGCTTACACTCATTGCAGGTGGTACCGGATTCTACTGGCAGGTAGAAGGCTGGAGCGTAATCGATTCTCTGTATTTCTGTTTCATGACGATGTCAACCATTGGTTACGGTGATTTTACTCCGACCACTGATCTCTCCAAGGTGTTTACCATTATCTATACCTTGCTGAGTATCGGTATATTCGCGGGGGTGGTGACGAAAATCGTAGCTGTCATCATGTCTGACAAGAAAACATCCAGCGCCCAGAAACAACATAAAAAAAAAGGTGTGGAGCAAACGCTCGCCGGGAACATTGAAAAATCAGTTAATCAACCATCGTCTTCACATGGCGACGAATCAAAAGAATAGTGCAATTTAGCAGTCAGCGTACGATTTCGCATATGCAATAATAAAAAGGAGCCCCAGACGATGACCCCGAGGAGAAAGCGTATGATTGCAGCGATTGTGGCCGCCTTCTATATTGCCGGCATCCTGTTTGCAGTTGAAGCCGCCATGAAAGTACGTACCGCCCAGGGTGCGGTCGCGTGGTCGGTTTCTCTGGTGTCCTTTCCTTTCGTGGCGGTACCTGCCTATCTCGTGCTAGGGCGAAGCAAGTTCGAAGGCATGTCAGATGCTTTCGAAAGCCGACGCGACGAGTTCGAGCGTCTGTTGGCTGATATACAGAGTAAACTGGACCCATGGGAAATCCCGCCGGGCGAAGGACCATCCTGGCACGCCGCCATGACACGACTCTCTGGCATGCAACTAACGCATGGTAACCGCGTTGACCTGCTCATCAATGGCGAGGCGACCTTCGACAGCATTCTCGCTGGTGTCGCCAAGGCTGAACAATATATTCTATTCCAGTTCTACATGTTCCATGACGACGGTCTTGGTCGGCGGGTAAGGGACGCGCTGATCGAGCGCGCACAGGCAGGCGTACGTGTTTATGTACTTTATGATGAAGTTGGCAGCAGTGGACTGCCGGCGAAGTATACCGAGGAACTTCGTGCTGCAGGTATTGAAGTCAGCTCCTTTAAACCCACGCAGGGTTCGCGTAACCGTTTTCAACTGAACTTTCGCAACCACCGCAAGATGGTTGTAGTTGATGGAAAAGTGGCGTGGGTAGGTGGGCACAATGTTGGTGACGAATACCTGGGGCTTGATCCCGACTTCAGCCCCTGGCGTGACACCCATGTCAGGCTCGAGGGACCAGTGGTTCTGCAAGTGCAAATGATAACTCTGGGCGACTGGTACTGGGCCACGCGCCAAACGCCCGAGGCAAACTGGTCACCTCATGTAGCTGAGGGGCATGACAAGAAAGCGCTGATTTTTCCGTTCGGGCCCACCGGTGATTTTGAAACCGCATCGCTATTTTTCGTGACCGCGCTAAATACTGCAAAAAAGCGCATCTGGTTGTCCGCACCGTACTTTGTTCCCGATCCGGCCGTAATGAAGGCGCTGCAGCTGGCAGCCCTGCGCGGGGTGGATGTTCGCATCATCACCACGGGCAAGCCGGACAGCCTGCCGGTTTACCTGGCGGCATTTCATTACGTTGAGCAATTGCGTGGTCTCGGTATCAAGTTCTATGAATACAAGCCGGGCTTTCTCCATGAGAAGGTGGTGCTCGTCGATGATGAGCTGTCAACCGTCGGCACGCCTAATTTCGATAATAGATCCTTCCGTCTAAATTTTGAGGTGACCTCGGTGATCGTCGATCGGGAATTCGCTCGAGAAATGGAAGCGATGTTCGAGGCAGACTTCGCGCATGCCGAGATTATAGATCCCGAACGACTCAAAGACCGACCACTCTGGTGGCGGGTCGGAGTTAAGCTTTCCCGGCTAGCCGCACCGGTGCTCTAAAAAAATACAAGAAAAGCTATTTACAAAAGTGAGGGCAGAGCTCTGACTCCACATACATTACTAAAACATTAGTCCTGGGTGGTTGCAGGACTGTGTGCAAAGCTGGTCTTCTAGATCGGTTTGTCCGACAGTAAAGCTCGGTTCGAAACATAGAGGTGCGTAAGTGAAAATTAAAAACCTGTTATTGAGTAATGATGTGCCAACCAGCCTGAGAATACTGGTGCTCACAGGTATTGCATGGCTGCCATTGGTTGTGTTGACGCTGTTTGACGGTACGTTCATCTCTTCGGACATAACAATGCCCTTCGTCAAGGATGTTATTCCCTATGTCAGGTGTCTGGTGGTAATACCCTTGCTGGTAATCGCCGACAATGTCATTGAGCCGATGATGTCGCGAGCAATGAACTATCTGCATACATCCGGTGTTGTACCCGAAGCCGAACAGGCATACCTCAATGCCGTCAACGAACGTACTGTGTATTTGATTAATTCAAAATGGATTCAGAGTTTGCTTGTGCTGCTGGCAGTGCTTGTCAGCTGGGCGCTACAGGCAGACTATGTTGAGATGTGGAAGGAGCTGGATGTGACTTCATGGGCCTTGCAGCCGAAAGGTACTGATGTCGATGAAACATTGGCGGGGATGTGGTTTTTGCTGCTGACATCCCCGATGGTGTCGTTTCTTCTGTATCGGTGGTTATGGCGCTTTGTCGTCTGGTCAGTTTTTCTTTTTCGAGTGTCCCGGATAAGACTGGAATTGTATGCAAGTCATACTGACCTGGCAGGTGGCCTGGGTATGATCGGGTCTGGTCAGGTACTGTTTGGTATCGTTTTTTTGATCATGGCATCACTGGTTTCATCCGACATTGCCAGTAACATTCTTTATGAAGGTGATAAGCTGGTCGATGCCAAGCTGGTTGTACTGGTTTTCATTGGGGTAAGCATAGTCTTCATTGCATTTCCGCTGCTGTTTTTTACAAAAAACTTTACAGCCTTAAAAACAAGTCGATTGCTGAATACAGCATACTGCAACTTCAGATTTCCAGGGATTTTCACAAGAACTGGATTGAGGATCAGACAACCGACCTGGTCGATTCAATACATCCATCATCAATGGCCGATTACAGTGCTGTGTACGAGAATGTTAGCAACATGCGCATCATACCGTTGAATCCGAGAACGATTCTTGTACTGGCTGCCGTGCTTGCGGTACCGTTTCTACCTTTGGCGCTCACTGAGCAATCGATCTGGGACGTTTTGAAAACGATCGGTGACAGTGTGCTGTAACAAGGTGAAACTCTCAAGGCTCACGCAGTGGTTACTACGTAAAAATTAAGGCAGTGATGTTTATGAGGCAACGTTCCGTTCGGTGGCGAGGATTAGTTTGCGCTAAATGTTCGCTATCGTATCAACGTATCAACGGGGTCAGGTCTTTAATTTGTGATCGGTTGTCCGATAGATTTCCCGGTCAACAAGCATAAAGATCATGGCAAAGCGATACAGGCGTGAGTTTACCGAGGTTTGGTCAAAGCCTTATCGGGAGTCCCCGATCCTGTGGTACCGCTGCTCATTCTAAGTTCCCAGTTGTTGATAGATTGGGTGCCAGTCGATATTGATTGCATCTATCGCTTGAACTCGCGCGCGACAAACAGCAAATTATTGAACATGGTATTTTTCATGGTATTAGCGCTTATCCAGAGAATTAAGCTGTCGATATCAAATCGAAAATGGCTCATTGACAGTAGAGAGGGAGTGATCGACACTGGCTGGCAACAGCACGCGTTAGCGGCTTCAGCAGTATGTGCAGCAAATCGGGTGCGGATTTAAATTTTCAGCAATAGTCCTAACGAATCAGTCGTCGCTGAAGTAACGTGGGCATATCCCGGCGGCCATCAAGAATGCAGTGAATGAAAACATCCTGACGGATTGCCTCATAGATGACTCGGTATGGTTTGAAGTAGACTTCCCGGTAGTTTGTTACACCGATTCGATCGAGTTCTGGCGGGACGTGTCCTCGTTCGGGCAGTTCGGTAAGTCGCGTGCAGAGGGATTCCAATTGATCCAGTACATAATTTGCATTCTCCGCAGAGTCGTGGAGAGCAATATGGCGGTAGATATCGATGAGATCCTGTTCTGCTTCCTCGGTAAGCCGGACGCGATAGCGTTTCACTCAGTATCTTTCCCGACGTGCTTTCGAACATCGGCAAAGGCTTTCTTTAGGGGCTTGCTTCGGCCTTCCTGAATGCTTTTCGAGCTTAGAGCCAGCATCTTGAGCAGTGCCAGCGATTCCTGGGTTTGTTCATAACTGGCGATATCCTGGAGTACGGCTTTGGCTTCACCGTGTTGTGTGATTACCATGGTATGTTGCCCCTCGCTAACGTCCCGCAGAACCTCGGCGGTATGGCTTTTTAAATAGCTAATGGGTTTGACCGATTCGCTCAGTTTCATGGGTTGTGTTCCTTGGTGATTCTAATGGTACTAAATATAGACCATATTTGGTGCCAGTGTAAAGGTGGTCGCGCAGGGTATTTGCCGGGAAGCTGGATTTGAAAAGTGGCGATTAGCAGCAATTTTTGAACATGGTATTTTTCATGGTACTACCACTGATCTCCATAATTAAGCTATTGATATTAATATGTAAAAATGGCTCGTTTACAATTGAGTGGGAGTAGCTGGAATTTTTAACACATTGATTTATAATAATTAAAATAATCTAATCGACAATATAATCTGCATCATCAATGGTATTTTTCATGGTATTTCACGCGCGCTGTAACGCAAAAACCAGTGATACCATGAGAGGTAGATTGGTGCTGCCATGGTATTGAGGGCGCTCGGCCGAGTATGCAATTGATGACTGCTTTACGAGCCCCAGAGTGTGGACAGGGGAGCAGCCCATAGGTTGCTACCCAGAGGCATTGTTTCATCACCATCGTACAGCAGCACACCTGCTGTGAACTGATCACCGGACAGGCTGACGAGTTTTTTCAATCCACGCAGATCTCGCTCTTTAACGGTGGCAGAGGCTTTTACTTCGACGCCGACCAGTTGTCCTGCGCTGTTCTCAATCACGACATCAACCTCGAACTTGTCCGCATCCCTGTAGTACAGTAGCCGATAGTCATCATCAGAGGTTGTCGTGTGTTTGAGTAGTTCACCGAATACAAAGCTCTCCAGAATGTGGCCGTAGCCTGTTTTGTCCAACTGAACATCTTTGTGGCTGATGTTGGTGAGCATGCCCAACAAACCGGAATCGATGAACTGAAGCTTGGGGGTCTTGACCACGCGTTTCAAGCGATTTCGTGCCCATACATCAATTCGATTGAGCAGGTACATTTGTTCAAAGACACTGATGTAGCGAGAGACTGTCTTGCCATCGAGACCGACTTGACCGCCTAACTCGGAGTAGTTGCACATCTGACCAGCGGTCTGCGCCAGTGCGCGCAGAAAGTGTGGCAACTGAGCCAGTTTATCGATTTCGGCGACATCGCGAACGTCGCGTTGAATAATGGCATCTATGTACTGCCGAGCCCAGGCAGTACGTCGTTTTTCCGTTGGCCTCGCAACCGCTTCCGGGTAGCCTCCACGTAGAACACGCTCGACCAGATTGCTGCCGAGTACAGGGGGATTCGCTGTCAGGATTTCTCCGGCAAAAACGCGATCTATCCAGTTTGCCGGTCTGTTCTCGATTTCACTCTGCGACAGAGGTAAAAGCATCAGGGTTTCCATACGCCCGGCCAGTGAATCTGCAACCGCGGGTAGCGCCATCAGATTGGCTGAGCCAGTCAGCAGAAAGCGCCCGGGGCGTCGATCCTCATCGACGCTTTTCTTGATAGCCAGAAGCAACTGGGGCACTCGCTGGATTTCATCGATGACGGCGCGATCCAGATTGCGAATCATGCCGACCGGATCTTCACGTGCCGACAATAATGTCAGTTCATCATCCAGAGTCAGGTAGTGCAGTCCCCGTTCGGTGAATTGGCGTACCAGGGTTGTTTTGCCAGCTTGGCGCGGTCCGGCAAGCAAAACTACGGGTGTATCCAGTAAAGCCTCATCAATTCGTGGTTCAATCCATCGGGGATACAGGGATGGTATATTCATGCAGATACAGTACCGTAAAATACGGATTACATCAACGTAAAATATGGAACATAAGGGCGGTAAATTAGGAGGGTGACAGGTGGGTGTAAGCGGCCTTCAAACAGGAGTGAATCGTGTAATACTTAACTGAACGAATCATTTTCATGTCGATCAGCAGGAATTTCTGAGCATGGTATTTTTCATGGTATTACCGCATATGCCAATAACTAAGCTATCGATATCAAATCGGAAAAATGGCTCGTTTACAATCGAGTGGGAGTGACTGGCACTGGCAGGCAATGTCTGGCACTGACTGACAACGGCAGGCACCAAAATCAGGATATTGGTTCAAGCTGCCATATGGTTCGTCTGCGCTAAAAATCTGTGGTTAATCGATCTGCTGAAAACCTTTTAATCTTTCCCTGAAAGATCTGCTTACAAATTCATTCCAACCTCTTCGGTGCTGTACCCCATTGCACGATACCCACGCAAGCGTTTTTCAAACATTCTAGCCAGCATAGGTACATTGCGGTCCATGTAATCGTAAATGTGGACTTCGGTTTTATCAGGATGCAGGCGGTGCAGCCTGCCGGCATACTGAATCAGGGTTCCTTTCCAGGATACAGGTAGTGCAAGAAACAAGGTATCCAGTCTCGCATCGTCAAACCCTTCTCCAATGTAACGCCCGGTTGCGAGAACCAGCCGTTCTTCACTGTCAGGAATGGCGGCCAGCCGGCTCAGATCATCACGACGTTTTTTACTTCCTCTTCCTCCCTGAAGGACTACAAGGTTGCGCGTAAAATTACGCAATCGGTCAGCAAAGTATTTAAGGTGTTCCTTGCGCTCAGTCAGCAGGATCGGTGATCTGCCTGCTTCGAGAGTATGCAGGACGTCATTGAATATCATGTTGTTGCGTTGTTCGTCAGTGGCGAGCCGCCGGTATAGGTCCTGAATACGCAGGTCGCCGCTATCATCAAAGCTCGATTCCGTGTCGCGGATGATCAGTTTGTGGATGAAAGGGCGTTGTACTGCCTGGGTTCGTGCATCTACGCTAAATCGAACCGGACCTAACTGCATCTCGATTATCGGGTGATGCCCGTCACGGCGTTGCGGTGTTGCGGTCAGGCCGGTAATGAATTTTGCTCTGACTTCAGCCAGGACGCGCTCAAAGGATACTGCGGGTAGGTGATGGCATTCATCGACAATCACGTGGCCATAGTAGGCTACCAGGTCATCTACATTGTCTTTGCGCACCAGGCTTTGAATCATAGCGACATCGAGTTGGCCATTGGGCTTGTGTTTGCCGCCTCCGATTTGTCCGATATCTCTGGGCTCCAGTCCGAGGAACAGAGCAAGCTGTGTAATCCACTGATCGAGTAACGGCTGGCGATGTACCAGTATCAGGGTATTACTTTGTCGCTCGGCAGTCAGCCAGGCGCCCACGACAGTCTTGCCGGTACCCGGGGGTGCAGCGAAGACACCGATATTCTGTTTACACAGTATGCTCACGGCCTGTTGCTGGATGTCCGTGAGTTTGCCATTGAACTGTACATTCAAGGGTTCACCGGGATGGCGCTGATCATCGAGAGTCAGCGTGCTGTCGTACTGTTGCAGCAAGTCTACGAGTTCATCCTGGCAACCGCGGGGCAGGGCAATGTGCCGGGATAAGTCCTCAGCACAGCTGATCACCCGTGGTGTTAACGCTGTTGACAGGCGCATGTTCTGCTTTTTATAGAATTCTGGATTCTGGAAAGCTGCCAGTCGCTTGATTTGGTTGATCAGAGCAGATGGCAGATCCGCTTTATCCACGAACAGGCGTTGTGCAATTACGGCATGAACTTCGGTGGGGATGTGTTCAGTGATAGGTGCCCTCTCGGGCCGCCCGGAGGGTGGCCGCTCCCATGGGGATTCAGCCTTTTCGTCATCACTTGTGAAGGTATATCGAACGCCGATAATCTTTCCCTGCCGGGTGGCATCATGAGCGATGGATTCTATGGTAGATGGGGCTATTCGTGAATGCGATGCAAGAAAGGCTCATTGATTCGGATGGGGCTGGAAGTTTTCGTCAAGAAAGACCGTATTGTCAGCTTGCCGTGGTTCATATTGTAACGGTAGGGCGATCAGGTTGCCAAAGCCGCCACGTGGCAGGGTATCCTGGTTGGGGAACAGACGATCATAGGAACTCATGGCCAGTTGATGACGGCGAGACATGGTTTCGGTGATGAGATAACATCCCATGCGTCGTGCGCTGACAGCGGGGACTGGTGTGCTGAAGAAGAACCAGACATGAGCGCCATTACCCGATCGCGAGCGTTCAACTGCGGCAGGGATACCAAGGTCGTTGCAGGTATCGATGAAGGCCGCCACGTCTTCGGCCCAACCTTCCTTGTCAAAGTCAGCAGCAAGAAACCAGCAGGTTTCATCCTTGAGCAGGGGATAGATACCGACGGTGTGCTGACCTTGCAAGTGGTCGAGAACGGTTTTATCGTTGAGCGGTAAAAATGTCTGGTTCGGGCAGTCGCTGCACTTTACCCTGGGTTTTTCACAGACGTTGCGTACCCACTCATTGCTACAAGCTGGTGAATACCCTTTTCTGCCGGTCTTTATGCTTATCCATAGCTTTGGGTAGACATCGTCCCGGCCACGGAATAGCTGGCGGAATAGATGGACTTTTCCTTCAGCGGAGGTGGGTATGTCAGCGTGAGGCTGTATTGCCGGGGCAGAGAGGTCGACAGGCTTTGATACCATGGTGGTGAGTTCTTGCTTGAGTTCCGCCAATCGCCTCCGGCTTTCGTCGTGTCTATGTGCAAGTTCAGCGAGACTCTCTTCTTCTCGGGCGATCGCTTCACGTAGAGATTGTTCTTTGGTCAGCGCCATGGTCCACCGGCTTCCCACTCCGCCATGAATTCGTGTTCCTGGAGTGCTGCTTGTGTGGGTGGAAGCAGGAAGCTTTCCAGCAAGCCGCAAACCTTCATTAATGAGGGCGGGTTGGCCGCAAGGTCACCCTTGCGTATGAAAGCATTCCACTGATTGTTCTTCTGAGTATCTTCATGGAATTCGGCGCTGAGTCCGGATGGTGTGTGTTCCGGCAGCGGTGTCCGGCGTCGCGAGAATGTGTTGCGGATGGCCCCGGAGAGAGTTTCCCCGTCGAAGTCGAACTCGCGGGCGATCACCCAAAGATCGTAGAAGTCTTTCATTCTGCTATTCGCCATGCCCAGGTTGACCAGTGCCTGGTATTTCTCCGCCACTACAGTCTCGCGGGGATACGCTCTCAAATATGGCGCGGGATTGCCCAACAGAGTATGTTATTCGATTTCTCTCGCCTCGGGTGTCACGGCATCCCCGAAACCGATGTCGGCCTGAATGGGTACCCGGGCACCGGCCAGGTCGCCGATCAGCCTCACGCGTGTACCGCCATACTCTGTCACGTCTCGGATAACTTCGACCTGCACACTGTCCGCTACCAGTGTCAATCCGTCGTCCTCAACAGGAATGTCACAGAGTTCGCGAAAGATCTCCTGCAGACCTGCTTCGCTGTTGTCGCCGAAGGCCAGAAAATCGACATCGCGTGTCGCGCGGTGCGGCTGGTCACCCCACAAAACGAACAACATCGCGCCCTTCAGAATGAAGCGGTCCCGATAACCCGATTGGCTGAGGCGGTACAAGAGCCGTTCCAGGCCATACTGTGTCAGGAGCAATTGAAAATCCTCACCTCGTTTCCTTGCCAGTGCCAGTAATCGGTCACGTACTGAGGCAGCTGTATTCTTTCCGCGTTTATCTTTCATGTCGCGAGCGCCTCCAGATAGGGTCGCATGACGTTGCGGACGCGGCAGATATCGGCATAGTGCCAAAGATTGTCCATGGTGCAACGTCGTGCCCGCAGGCACTCCCTGAGTGCCTCGATGGCCACATCCAGGCCGATTTTGTTCCGGTATTTGAAACAATCGGCGACGGTCTTGGCAGGGGAGTATACCTGTACGGACACTCCCTCGATCTGGTGCTCCTCCACGCCTGCATTGAGTGCGGCCTGCGAGAAGTGCACGATACGCAGTGGCGGATACTCGAGACGCGGCCGCCAGGCCTTCTCGCCGATGGCCAGCCAGACCTCAAATGGCCCCTGGGTCGTCAGTTCGTGAAAGCGCAGGGCAGACAGCAGGCACACCACACCTTTAGGCACACGTTTGCTGGCCTCAGCCAGCGAGTGGTGTTCGGTGGCTCCGCCCCCCGGCAGGACATACAGCCCCCGGCCAATGCGCTGCAGCTTGCCGGCAGCACAGAGGCGGCTAAGATAAGTCCGGGAAATTCCGTAGGGGTCCATGTCACGCGGGCGTAGGACACCCGCTTTCCTGACTAGTTTCAGGACTTTGTCTGTCTTTGATGTTTGGGTAGCCATGATATCGTGATGTTACATTACCTAGGGGAAAATGCAAAAATTCCAAGGAAACGTAACACCATGATGCTTGAAGCTATGAGCGTAGACCTCTGAAAGAGCCATCCTGCATGATTTCACCCATTTGCCATCTTGCATCGTGTATCGCCACGATCTTCAGCGGGTGAGGATTGTTCGCATCTGGCGAAGCGAGCGATTGCCGCATCTTTCCGCAGTGGTGGATGATGAAGCACCGTAGCCGGTGGAACAAGGTTGATCGATAACTGGTCGATCCGAATCTAAGGTGATTTACCAGGAATTTCTGAACATGGTATTTTTCATGGTATTACCACATACACTGGCAATTAACACATTGATATTAAGAGGTAAAAATGTCTCGTTTACAATCGAGTGGGAGTGACCTGAACTGGCAGGCAATGTCTGGCACTGACAGGCAACGGCAGGTACTGGAACGGCTGATTTTATATGTGAAGGGCTGCCATGAATAAACCGGGCTTCATATAAGAAACAGCCTGGGTTCGATGCTGACTTGCTTCAGGAGAGGAATTGCCCAGGGACGGTTGTTCATATGCTGTTGTGACTTTAGGTATGCGCGTCATGTGCGGTCAGCAGGCAAGCAGTAATGTATAGGTGTTCCCTCTCAGCAGTTTGGCTGATTGGAAGAATCAAAGGTGCTTCACCGGATCCATATGCTGATGGAGTACTCGTACAATCACAATGCCGCGGGCGTGTTTTTTGTAATACAGAATATGGCTTTCGTAAGGGAAGCTGAGTAGCCCCTCAGAGAGTGTCTCGCGTGTCGTTCCAAGGTCTGGGTTTTCAGCAAGGAGTTGTGCGCGCGTTTCCAGGCCGTCAAGGTAAGTATTAGCTTGAGAGACTCCCCACTCTTGGATGGTATGGTCGATGATACCTTCAAGATCACGTTCCGCTACGTCCGTGAATTGGTAGCGGGCGCTGCGCCTCGCCACGGCCTAGCCAGTTACCCGTTTGCGTAATTTGTCGATGACGGATTTGCCATCACTGACTTTTCCGGCCTGCAGGTCGGCGATACCTTGCTCGATTGACTGCTTCAGATGCGCCTCTTTCAGCGCCACAAGCTGCGCATATTCAGACGCCGAGATCACCACGGCAACGGGTTTGCCATTGCGGTTGATGCCAACGGGGCCGTGTTGTGCGTTGATAAGAACCTCACCGAATTCGCGTTTGGCGTCACTGGCGTTGAGTATTTTCATAGCAGACCTATTTTAATTAAATTAATCAAATTGGTTAAATTCTAGCCTTTACAGCACGTCATGTCTAGCTGTGGCTGCAGCTGATTGGTGCAATGCGAAACAGGTGTTGTTACCGAAGAGAGGCACAACTAAACATGGTATTTTTCATGGTATTCTCACTAGTGCCTACAAATAAGCCATTGATATTAAATGATAGAAAATGCTCGTTTACAATCGAGTGGGAGTGACCGGAATTTGTAACACATTGAATAACATAATTAAAACAATCCAATTGATAATATAATCTGCATCATCAATATCGAACGACCATCCGCTTTAATCTTGTAAATCAGGAGGAGCGCTCCTAAAATACAAGGTATGATTGGCCGTCAAATTACCGAGAAACTTAGAGCAACCATCGCACAAGTGCCCGCGGTCGCACTGCATGGTGCACGCCAAGTTGGCAAGACGACGCTGGCAAAAACCATTGCTAAAAACATCGACTCTATTTACCTCGATTTGGAAGCCCCCGAGGATTTGCTAAAGCTCCGTGACCCCAGCAGTTTTTTAAGCGCTCATGCCGATAAACTGGTTATTCTGGATGAAATTCAGAGAATCCCGGACTTGTTTCCCGTGCTGCGGGGGCTGATCGACAAAAACCGGGATCGGGGTCGTAGGTCAGGTCAGTTTTTACTGCTTGGGTCGGCATCAATGGATTTGATGCGCCAGTCTTCCGAAAGCCTCGCAGGCCGGATTAGTTATCTCGAGATGAGCGGCCTGAACCTGGTTGAAGTTGAGGGTCAACAACAGGAAAAGCAGACTCTGTGGCTGCGGGGTGGTTTTCCAGACAGCTATCTTGCTGCGGATGATGATCTGGCCATGGACTGGCTGGAAAATCTGATTCGTACCTATCTTGAACGCGACATCCCTCAAATGGGTTTTCGCGTTCCCGCAGCAAGGTTACGTCGGCTGTGGACGATGTTGGCGCATCTTCAGGGTGAAACCGTTAACTATTCCAAGCTTGCCTCAAACCTGGAAGTTGATGCCAAAACGGTAACTCACTACATTGATATTCTGACGGATCTTTTGTTGGTCAGACGCCTTGAACCTTGGCATGCAAACGTTAAGAAACGGTTAGTTAAATCTCCCCGTTTTTACGTGCGCGATAGCGGCATTTTGCATAGGTTGCTGGGGATCAATGCTTATGATGCTCTTCTGTCTAATCCAGTGTTAGGCAAAAGCTGGGAAGGATTTGTCATCGAGAATATTCACTCGATCCTGCCTGGTCGTGCAGAAACCTACTTTTACCGGACAACTGCAGGTGCAGAGATCGATCTGGTGATCAAGATGCCATCGTCTGAAATTTGGGCCATCGAGATCAAGTATGGAGTCGCTCCCAAGCTCGGAAAACATTACAGTAAAACCTGTGATGATGTTGGTGCAAGGTATAAATATATCCTCTATGGTGGTGAGGATGAGTTTCCGGTGGGTGATGATATTAACGTTATTTCACTGCGTGGACTGATGGATCGACTCTGCTTCTCAAACAGTGAATCGCGATGAGTGAATACCAATACTACGAGTTCATCGCCATTGATGAGCCACTGACACCGAAGCAGATAGCCGAACTGCGCGCGTGTTCGTCTCGCGCTAACATTACGCCGACCAGCGGCGCAAGGTTGCCGATCTGCATAAGCTGGCGGCATCCGCTGTCGAAGCGAGAAACAGGCAGGCAGCTATACAGCGCAAAAAGGCCGCGGTCGAACGGCAGGCCAAACGAGAAACC
The DNA here is from genome assembly GCA_942492025.1 of uncultured Gammaproteobacteria bacterium. GTDB lineage: Bacteria > Pseudomonadota > Gammaproteobacteria > SZUA-229 > SZUA-229 > JABDQW01. Next base: position 71,854 of record CALODJ010000010.1, read on the forward strand.
TACTTGCGTACACTAGCTGCCGACTTTAACCGATGCTGGCGGACTGCCGACAAACGGGCTGAACGTGGCGTTGCTTCTGCCTACGACGAGGTAAAGCGCTCACTCGTCGACCTGTCGGATGCCTATACGTCGTGCGCGACCCGAGCCGACTTCGACCGCAGGCTGGGTAAATTTATGGCCCGGCATGGGATACGTGGTGCCTTGGTTCGGCGCCTCGTTGAGGCGGGTCTCTGGCAGAAGTCCTCGCAATGAAGGAAGTAAAGCCGGAAAAGGCAGCGAAGTTTACCGCGAAATGCCTGGATAAACTCATCGAAGCGGCGACCACCGATGCTTACACTGAATCGGAACAGGTCAGTGGGTTCTTTACTTTGATCGAAGATAATCTAGTCGTGCCATTCACGACCCGCGTGCTTGGACAGGTAGTGACTGTGACTGGGGTCGACATCACTGAAAGCGATTAAATAGTCGCTATTTGCATGTTCGGAAACACAGTCCAAGCAATTCCGGTTCTTGATCTGCCGATGCCGGCTTCGCTGTCAGCGGTGGTGGAATGGATAGCGGCTTACCGCCGCTGGTATGGGAGTTGAGGATATTGGTCGAACCCTTGGTAATTTGTGGAAAGAGCGACTTTTTCAAGGAATTTCTGAACATGGTATTTTTCATGGTACTACCACTGACCTCCATAATTAAGCTATTGATAATAACGTGTAAAAATGGCTCATTTACAATCGAGTGGGAGTGACCTGGCACTGGCTGGCACCCCAGGATGGTATCCGCAGGTCATGCAGTTGCTTTCAGGCTAGAAGTCGGTAATTGCTGGATATAGCCGATGGCTGCGTCGTCTTGTCTTGAACGACCCACCTCTGCCAGTCGGTTCGCGTCCAGTTAATGCCCGGTTTGTAACAACTGCGGTCATATCGAGCCTGGGCAGTTCAACAGCCTTGATGCCTTGAATGGTTGGTTTAGCGGACCGGCGCATCCACCCAACTGCGGACATTATTGGAAAGAACCGATACTCATCATCAGACAAGAGGCATAGGTCTTTAGTCCTATACCAATCTCGCGGTATGTATGAAAAAGTAAAAAATTAAACGGTTTACAACTTGAATCACTTACGGGGACGAAAAGCAATGAATGCACGCAGTCTACTTCCGCTCCTATTTCTAGGGGTAGCTAACGTCGGAATCGCTGCCGACAAGCGGAACATCCTCGTCCTCTGGGGTGACGATATAGGGCAAACGAACGTCTCGGCTTACACCATGGGTCTCGTGGGCTACCAGACGCCCAACATCGACCGGATCGCCGGTGAGGGCATCATCTTTACCGACTACTACGCCGAGCAGTCCTGCACAGCCGGTCGATCCACCTTCATCACCGGGCAGACGGCCTTCCGCACGGGGCTTTCCAAGGTCGGCATGCCGGGGGCCCCGCAGGGCATGAAGGAACAAGACGCTACCATCGCTGCGCTTCTCAAGGAACAGGGCTACGCGACCGGGCAGTTCGGCAAGAATCACCTCGGCGACCTCGACGAGCATCTGCCGACGAACCACGGCTTCGACGAGTTCTTCGGCAACCTCTACCATCTGAACGCCGAGGAAGAGCCAGAGAACGAGGACTATCCCACTGACCTGGTCATGGCGGACGGTCGACCTTTCAAAGAGGTCTTCGGCCCGCGCGGGGTGATTAAGTCCTCCGCCGTCTACGACAAAAACGGCGCTGTCATCGGTCAGAAGATCGAAGACACCGGAGCACTCACCAAGAAGCGCATGGAGACCGTCGATGACGAGACCGTTGCCGCCGCGATCGAGTTCATCCGGGCCAAGGAAAAAGAGAACGTACCTTGGTTCGTCTGGTGGAACGGCACGCGCATGCACTTCCGGGTCCACGTCAGCGAAGAGCGCCGTGCCATGGCCGACAAGGCCGCCGGCAAACACGTTGACGAGTACGCCGCAGGCATGATCGAGCATGACATGCATGTAGGCCAGTTCCTCGACCTGCTCGACGAACTCGGCATCGCCGACGACACGCTGGTGCTCTATTCCACTGACAATGGACCGCACATGAACACCTGGCCGGATGGAGCGTGGTCGCCGTTCCGGGGCGAAAAGAACACCAATTGGGAAGGTGCATTCCGCGTACCGGGCATGGTGCGCTGGCCCGGCAAGATCAAAGCCGGGCGCATCTCGAACGAGATCATGTCCAATATGGATTGGCTGCCGACCTTCCTGGCCGTGGCCGGTGTGGATAACATCAAGGAGCAGCTGAAGGGAGACGGCGTCAAGGCGATCGGGCGTGACTACCGGGTCCACCTCGATGGCTACAACACGCTGCCCTACCTTCTGGGCAAAGAGGAAAAGACACCGCGCAACGAGATCTTCTATTTCTCGGACACCGGTGATCTGACCGCTCTGCGCTACAATGACTGGAAGATCGTCTTCCTGGAACATCGCTTTCCGCAGACCATGCGGGCCTGGTCGGAACCCTGGACCGTTCTGCGTATGCCGCTGCTGTTCAACCTGCGGCGCGACCCCTATGAGCGTGGGCAGATCACGTCGAATACCTATTACGATTGGTTACTCGATCGTGTCTTCCTGTTGGCGCCGGCGGCGGGTTACGTAAACAATTTCCTTGCAACCTTCGAGGAGTTTCCGCCCAGCCAGAAGCCGGGATCGTTCACCATCGGCGATGCGAAGGAGAAGATTCTCAGCGTGGTCGGGGATTAGGGCATCTGGCGGCATCGGCCCAAGCGTTGTCCGATGTAAACGGCGTTAATGGGGACAGACCACTATTTTCCTTGGAAGACGTGGTCTGTCCTTTTTTATTTTTAGCAGTGGAGAATGATCAATGAACAGGAAGCCCATCATCAGGAGCCTGGCCACCACCCTGGCCTTGCTAGCCCTTGCTCACGTGGGTTTGGCCTTCAGTACCCCGGCGGACGCACAGACCGTTGACTCGCTCCCCTCCTGGAACGATGGCAAGGCGAAGCAGTCGATCATCGCCTTTGTGGCAAAGGTAACGGAGCAAGGCTCCCCCGACTTCGTGCCACCCGCTGAGCGCATCGCCGTGTTCGATAACGACGGCACCCTGTGGGCCGAGCAGCCGATGTACTTCCAGGTCCTGTTCGCGCTCGACCGTGTCAAGGCGCTCGCACCCCAGCATCCTGAGTGGAAGGACAAGGAACCCTTCGCCTCGCTGCTCAAGGGTGACGTGAAAGGCGCTATGGCAGACGGCATGAAATCGGTGGTCGAAATCATCATGGCCACTCATGCCGGCATGACCACCGCGGAGTTCGAGACGATCGTGAGTGACTGGATTGCGACAGCAAGACATCCCAAGACCAAACGCCCCTACACTGAGATGATCTATCAGCCCATGCTCGAAGTTCTCGCCTACCTGCGCGCGAACGGCTTTAAGACCTTTATCGTGTCCGGCGGCGGCATCGAGTTCATGCGTCCGTGGTCCGAGAAAGTCTATGGCGTCCCACCTGAGCAGGTGATCGGCAGCAGCATCAAGGTGAAGTACGAGATGCGCGACGGTGAGCCGGTGCTTGTGCGCCTGCCCGAGGTCGACTTCTATGACGACAAGGAAGGCAAGCCGGTTGCCATCCACCAGCAAATCGGTCGGCGGCCCATTGCCGCGTTCGGCAACTCCGACGGCGACCTGCAGATGCTGCAGTGGACCACTGCGGGGCAGGGTCCGCGATTCGCGCTATACGTCCACCACACCGATGCCGCGCGCGAATGGGCCTATGACCGCAAGTCCAGCATGGGCCGTCTCGACAAAGGCCTCGACGAAGCACAGGCGAAAGGCTGGACGGTTGTCGACATGAAGCAGGACTGGAAGGTCATTTACCCGCACGAGAAAAAATAACAATAGGGGGAATGGAAAGGCCAGCACTCAAGACGCCCTATCGGGATGGTACGACGCATGTGATTTTCGAGCCGCCCGACTTCATTGATACTTTATGGGTGTCCATAATTGTTGGTTTCGGAATGATTTCAGAGGGAAGCCGGTAGCGTTTGTAAAGGCTTGTTGATCTACTCATCCAGCAAATATCGATCAGACACACAAACGGTCAGTACCTCCGGGCGAACTCCTGTTGGTATAAAATGACCAGATATGCGCACGTGCTGTTGGTATGCAGAGTCAGTTTTTCTAACTGCGTCTCGCAAGCGCGTGTTCGTGGGTTCACTCAATCTCGACCCTAGATTCATCGATATCAATACCGAAATGGGCCTGCTGATCGACTCGCCGGAACTGGCCGGTTTGCTGACCGATACGTCCCGCAAACGCATCCCGACGATTGCTTACCGGGTGAAAATGGATAACGAGGGGAATTTGAGCTGGCACGCGACCATCGACGGTAAGGAGGTGGTCGAGACCAAAGAACCGCAGACATCGGCGTGGGACCGATTCAAGGCCTGGTTCCTGAAGATCGCGCCGGAGAAACAGCTCTGATCGTGTGCTCCTGAAATCAATATGGATAGTTCGGTCGGAAGACGAAGACTGGTTGCTGAAAGCAGCGGTCTATGTCGAGTTGAACCCTGTTAAAGCGGGTATGGTTAATAATGCGTGGAACTATCGATGAAGTAGTGTGCATGCACATTTATCTGGTAAAGATTCTGATGGAATAATACGGCCAGAAAGACTGCTGGCGATGACAGGAGATTGGGAGCGATATTTGCAAGAAACGCAGTCTGGATCAAGTAATTCACTTGAACAACATGAGAGAACGGGTAGGCCATTAGGTGCAGAAAGCTTTATAGAGAAAGCGGAGCGGCTTTTGAACAGAGAGCTGAAAAAGAAAAAACCAGGACCAAAGGCAGTTGAAAGTGATGATTGACTTGCTTGAATCAAGTATTGTGTTCCCAGAATTCCCGCCCAGAACTCCCGCCCAGAACTCCCGCCCAGAACTCCCGAAGTATTGTGCCCCCAGAACTCCCCGCATAACAGAGGGAAGCCGTGCGAAAGGAATCGATCGCCAAGCTATGCAACGCCGTTAACCTGCCTGCCTTCATCGGCAAATCTTGACCACGTTGTCTCGGAGCGATCGAGTGGGGTGAGGGACCATTTCTTTTGGGCGCCTCATGCCTCCTGGTAAGCTTATCTGGGGGTAAAACCGTTCCTCAATCTCCGAGAGGAATATTCTGTTCTTATAAACATTTAAAATCGAAAAAGAGAGTGACTATTATGGCAAAGAGATTTGATAACAAAACTGCAGTCGTGACTGGCGCCGGGTCGGGTATTGGTCGTTATTCGGCTTTGGCGTTTGCCCAAGAGGGAGCTCGTGTGATGGTTTCTGATATAAATACTAAAGGAGGTGAAGAAACCGTTCAAATGATTCAGGAGTCAAATGGGAAAGCTCACTTTTTCCAGTGTGACGTATCTCAATCAGATCAGGTAAAAAAATTGATTCAAGCTACCATTGATAACTTTGGCAGGTTGGATTATGCAATTAATAATGCAGGGATATCAATGCGCCCATCTTCAACAGTTGAGCTCGATGAAGCTGAGTGGGATCGGGTTATCGGCATCAATTTGAAGAGTGTCTACCTTTGTATGAAATATGAGATCCCTCACATGCAAAAGATAGGCGGTGGAGTCACTGCTGTCCCACAAATAGAAATAAATAAGGCTTAATTCGCAACCGGTTGATACAATGAGAGTGCGACCAAACACTATAAAAACCGGAGGAATTAAGCCTTGGCTCATACTAACACAGTTTTCGCACAGCTACTGCGTCTGGTTCCGAGACATGAATTTGAGCGCCTGGCCAATGGGCATCATGTGGGGCAGCGGTTGCGCAAGATCACGCGCTGGGATCAGTTCGTCTCACTGATCATGGCTCAATTCTCTGGCCGGCAAAGCTTGCGGGATATCGAAGCGAACATGAACGCACAACAGCGCAGCCACTATCACCTGGGTTGCCAGCGGATAGCCAAGTCGTCGCTGGCCAGAGTCAATGAGAAACAGCCCTATACGCTCTACGAGGCACTGTTTACGAAGTTGGTCACACGTTGTCAGGGTTATTCACCGCAGCATAAGTTTCGTTTCAAGAACCCGCTGATCTCACTGGATTCCAGTTTGATTGAGTTGTCGCTCAAGCTGTTTCCCTGGTCCGATCATAACCGCAGCAAAGGGGCTATGAAGCTTCACGTCGGCCTGGAACACAGCGGGCACTTCCCGGCGTTTGCCACGATCACGGAAGGTCGTAAGCACGACGCCCCCGTGGGCAGGCAGTTCGTGTTTCCCAAGGGCAGTCTGTTGGTGATCGACAAGGGCTATACCGACTACGGTTGGTATAAAGAGCTGACTGACAAAGGTATTTTCTTTGTCACGCGCCAGCGAACCAATGCCAAGTACCGTGTGGTAGAGCGTCGTCCGGTGAGCCACGCCCGTGGTCTGACCTCTGATCAGGTCATTGAATTGACGGGTATTCAACTCAAGAAAACCAACATGCCAAGGCTGCGCAGGATCGGCTATCGCGATCCGGCGACCGGGAAACATTATGTGTTTCTCACCAACCACTTTGGTCTGTCGGCGAAGACGGTTGCCGATGTCTACAAGGACCGCTGGCAAGTGGAATTGTTCTTCAAGGCGATTAAGCAAAACCTGAAGATCCACGCGTTTGTCGGCAATTCGAAGAATGCCGTGCTGACGCAGATATGGATCGCGCTATGCGCGTATTTGGTTCTGAGTTATCTGAAATTTATATCCAAATCAGGCTGGTCACAGCAGCGAATATTGCGCGTGCTACAAACCAACCTGTTCTCGAAAATGGACCTGTTCACACTGATCCGGCCTTCGCCGCCGCCTGAAACTGAAAGCCCACCTCAAATGAAGTTATGGGCTTGAGGAAAATGTGGGACAGCAGTGGCGGTGGAGTAATAATAAACATTTCCTCCTTGGCAGGTTTTCGAGGCAAGGCAGGCACATTGGCTTATACTGCCAGCAAGCATGGTGTGATAGGAATGACAAAAACGGCTGCCCTGGAATATGCAAAAGAAGGTATCAGGATCAACGCTATTTGTCCTGGACTTACCGAGTCAGGTATGACAGCGGGTTTGGATCAACGTCCTGAATTAGCAGAGCAGTTGATTGCTCTGATTCCAATGGGACGTATGGGCCTATCCCAAAATATTGCAGACGCTGCTGTATGGCTTTGTGATGATACCGCCTCGTTCATAACCGGTCATGTACTTGTCATTGACGGCGGCCAGACCATTGCGTAGTTCAGAATGCAGCAGGTGGTACTTGACCGGACAGGTTAAATATAAAGAAAGCATGACAAACGCATGCACACGAAACTTGTTCCGCCTGCGGCTCCATAAATCCGGTGATGCGTAGCGTTAGCTGGTCCCTGATCGCTCACTATAGAAGAGTAATATGACAATGAAACGAACACGACCCACCGTATTCACACTGGGTTTCTTGCTAGTCCTAGGCGGCCCGGCGACATCCTTGTGATCGGGCGAATAGCTGTTGATGGTTCAGGAAAAACGGTTGATATTCGGGTAACAGGGCGTTTATTCTTCTTATACTCGGCGCAAACTGGTTTTTTTACGGTCATCGAAACATACTGACGGTTGACTATTCCTGGCTTGATTTCGACAACTCAGAAGTGGGCGCTGCTGGACGACGTTTTCGTCTGCAGCAGGAGCTGTCGCTGAAATGAAACATCACCCGGAGGAACATGATGAATTTTATTAAGACAACGCTGCTTGGCGGATTGCTTATTCTACTGCCATTGATGCTGCTGTGGCTGGGGCTGCAGGAGATAGCCGGACTGTTAATTGCGATGGCAACACCAATCGCTGACCTGTTTCCGAAAGGGCCTTTCGAAGACCTGGCCGCGCCGGGTCTGGTTGCTGTGCTGTTGATTGTCGCCGTATCGTTTATCCTCGGTCTCGCTGCGCGTTCTTATTTATTGATTCGGATCGGCCGACAGATCGAGAATTCGATTCTCGAAAAGCTACCGATGTACCGGATGCTGAAGGTCATGTCCGGCGCGTTGCTCGATGCGGATACCAGTGGAGTCGTCCCGGCGCTGATCAAGGATGATGCCGGCGGCGGCGATCCTTGCTATGTCATCGAGAAACACAAGGATGGTCGTGCGACAGTCTTGCTGCCATGGTCGCCGGCATCATTTGCCGGCAGCATCAAAGTCGTGCAGCAATCCTCACTGGAGATCGTCCCGTGCTCCCTCGACGAATTCTCACGCTCGATCAGCCAGGTCGGCGTCGGGATCGAGGATTGCCTGACAGCTCGACCGTCTGATAGTGCCTGAGCTACTCCGCTGCTGAGTTACGCTCCTCGACGGTGCGCACATGGACCGGCCTGATGGGGCAGCTCGGTTCCGCGGCTCCTTCGGAAATCGTTTTCATATGTGCTGATCGTCCGATCATGGCCGTCCCGGTCATCGGTCTTTGATTGGACTTAAGTCCCATAGCAATTGTCTTCCCTTGTTCATAATCTGGGAGTCTGGTTAACATAATAAAGGACAGGCGGTAATCGAGGTCAGGCTGCTATTTCTTTCGAGCGGTCCGAAATACATTCTGACGGCCAGGCTATCGAAAACATGACATAGATGGAGCCTCAGCTGCGAATCGCGCTAAACTTGAAGGCTGATGATACTGTCTAGCACGTTTCGATGAGCACGCTTACTGTCGCATGGTCTATGTGCGCTGCCGCCTGCCTGATGCTGGCCCTGGTGCACATGCTGCTGTGGCTGAAATACAGTCAGAACACGGTCTATCTGCTGTCATCACTGATGGCCTTCGCCGCCTGCGCCAGTGCGCTGCTCGAGCTCGGAATGCTGACCACGCAGTCACTCGAGACCTACCGGCTGTTGATCCGCTGGGAGAACCTGGCCATCTTCATGATCCTGGTGCCGATGGCCTGGTTCGTGCAGAGCTATTTCAATACAGCACGGCGCTGGCTGGCGCTCACGATAACACTGCTGTGGGGCCTGGGTATGCTGATCAATTTCGTCTCACCCTGGAGCCTGACCTTCAGCACGATAGCAGAACTCAAACAACTCCCGGCATTCTGGGGTGAGTTCTTCACGGTTCCATCAGGCACCGAAAACCCGTGGAAGCTGTTGGCGGATCTAAGCTCGCTGCTGATCCTGGCTTACGTCGGCGATGCGACTTTCCGTTCCTGGCGGCACAACAACCAGCGCGAGGCTTTGATCATCGGCAGCGGCATTCTGCTGTTCATTATTTCCGCTGGCATTCATACACCACTGGTCGATGCTGGGATCGTGCACACGCCCTATATGGTCAGCTTCGCTTTTCTGGCTATCGTCGCGACGATGAGTTACCAGCTGGCATCGGAAGCGATGCGTAGTCAGCATTACGAGCGGGAACTGCAGCAGACCCGGCGTCATCTCGATCAACTGGCGCGCTCCAATCTGCTCGGTGAATGCACCACGATCATCGCCCATGAACTTAACCAACCGCTGACAGCCATACTCAGTAATGCGCAGGCGGCCAGGAAACACCTGGCCGGAAACGGCTTGAGCCAGCAGGCTATCACCGAAATACTCGATGACATCGTGCGTGATGACAAGCGTGCCAGCGACATCATCCAGCGCATGCGCGCGATGCTGCAGAATAACGAGATCGTTCGAGAGCGGTTCGACCTCAATGAAGCCATCCATGAAACCGTTCGAATGCTGGCAGGCGAGTTCAGGGCCAACAATATCGACCTGTCGCAAACCTATAGCCCCGATGTTCCGGAGGTGTACGCAGGTCGCGTCGAAATACAGCAGGTGATGTTGAACCTGCTCGTAAACGCCGTCAGAGCAATGAAGGACAAGCGCGGAAATGACAAGTTGGTAAGTATCTGCACCCGTCTCTCGAATCATGAGGTCGAAGTCACTATCGAGGACAATGCACGCGGTTTGCCTGATGATGCCGATGAAGCCTTGTTCAACACCATCTACTATAAAAGCGCAGATGGGCTGGGTATGGGTCTGACCATTTGCCGGCGTATCGTCGAAACCTATGGTGGCCGCATCTGGGCGCAAAATGCCGACACCGGCGGAGCGGTCTTTTCGTTCAGCCTGCCGGTCAGGGCCTCAACGCAGAATTCACCGGGTCGGACTATTCGATGAACCGGTCTGCATCCCGAGTATTTATCATCGATGACGATGCCTCCGTCTGCAAGGCGCTGGCGCGCCTGTTGTCGGCTTCGGGTTATGCGACAGAAGTCTTCTACTCGGCGGACGACTACCTCAAGCGCGAACCTTATGCCGGCACTGGCTGCCTTGTCCTGGATATACGCATGCCTGGCCTGAGCGGAACCGACCTGCAAATTCACCTGAACCGTCAACATAATGACATTCCCGTGATCTTCCTGACCGGCCATGGTGATCTGCCGGTCGGCATCGAAGCCATGAAGCGTGGCGCGATTGATTTCCTGACCAAGCCTGTGGACGAGGTGTCGCTGCTGGACGCGGTCGATCGTGCGCTGAGCAAAAGCCAGGCTGTGCAGCGCGAGCAGTCCAGAGTGGCCGATGTTCAGGTCCGGATCGATGCGCTGACACAGCGTGAAAAGGAGGTGCTGCTGGCGATTCTTGGCGGCGCCCGGAACAAACAGATCGCGAACGCGCTCGGTATCAGTGAAAAAACAGTAAAAGCCCATCGTGGCAAAATCATGCAGAAGCTGAATGCCTCTTCACCGGCCGAACTGGGCTGGTTGTGTTCACTCTCCAACCTGCCGATAAGGAACTAGGTTCTGGCTGGTTCACTATAACCAGGCCATCTAAATCCTCTCTCAAGCCTGGCTCGATCTGATGTAGGTACTAGCCCACATTTCTCACCAGGATCACGGGAGCAGGCGCAGAATTTGTGTTCGTAAGCGCCGCTCTGGAGCGAAAAGCGTAGCAACAGCTTAGGCGAAGCGGCCGTAGGGTGCGCCGTGCGCACCGAAACAGCCCAGCACACTGAGGATTCACGGTGCGCACAGCGCACCCTACGATCTCATGCAAAAGAAGACTCGCCTGAACCGTGATGGGCATGTTTGAATAACACACTGTATTTTGATCATTCGGGTCTTCTTCAAAAAGACCAATGCCTTATCAGTATTCTACGACGCTTGGTGAGAAATGCGGGCTAGGTCCAATATTGGCTGCCTGAAAGCCAGCCTAAACTGATTAATTTGCTATGTCCGTTATGTCAGTGGCGCCTGCTGCTTGCGAAATGCTTGTGCATATCACTGGATCGTGCCCGAACCGCATAAATATATTCGAGAACTTATGATGAAACAGCCAAATCCGCCCGCAAGATCGATAATCACCCGTGCATCCCTGACAATGCTTGCTGCCACATGCCTGTCAGGCCAGGCCATCGCAGAGACCGATTCCCAGGCCTATGCATTCCCTGACAGATGGATGATCCGGCTGGGCGCCTACGTGGTCGATGGTGCAGACACCCAGGTCAGCGTGAACTCGGACGTCGGCCTTGGCACCTCGATCGACTATGAACGCGACCTTGGCGGCGATGACAGTGACACCATTCCCCGGATCGACGCTTACTACCGCATAGGACTTAGGTCCTATAGCAATTGGCTACCACCGCTCCTAATCTTGTGATCTAGGCGTGAGAACTACAGGCTAACACTACGGTGAGTCCGTACTGATCACGAATCACGGTATTTTCTCTAGGTGATACAGGCGCTTGCGTCCCATCGTAGGGTCGGTTTTAGCCGCGAATTGCTCGCGCTTTGCAGATTCATTCGCGGCTAGAGCCGCTGCTACAGCCAGCTTGGAGTGAGAGCTCATCCACCGGGTGAGACATCGAAAGCCAGAGTCGGCGCGAACATGGTTCACAGATAATCGCGGAGGCCATTGTCGATCACTGGCACTCTGATTGGCCCGACCGAGTAGAGGTTTATCGCAATGAGCAAGGCAATGTCATCGGGTCGAGAGGTGGGTAAGGTCGTGCTGGGCACCAATCCGATCTTCAATACGGCGGGCGGCTTCTTCATGCCGATCAGCAAGGACCTGATCTATGTTTCGGGTATATTCGGGCCGGTGCTCCTGACACATAAGAATCCGTAAACCGAAGCTGCCAAATGTAGAGAATATTATGATGGAAAAGATTAATAATTATGTTGGCAGGTGGCTAGTTCGATTGGCCGGGTCATTCCTTGTCGTTTTAACTTTCAATGTTTCGGCAGATGAAGCTGAGAGTGGCGGTGACCTGCGTGCTGCAGTGCAAAACCCGATCAGTTCTCTGGTCAGCCTGCCGTTCAAGTTCAACTTTGACTACGGCGCGCAAAATGGTGATGGCACGATATTAAACATACAACCGGTTTACCCGATAACCAAAGGTGACTGGAACTATGTTAGCCGGTTGATACTCTCGGTAGCGAGTGTCGATGGCGCGATCTCCGGCCCTGAAAATCCAAATCCTGCCGGTTCGGGCAGCGCGTCGGGACTCGGTGATACCAATTACTCGCTTTACCTGTCACCGGTTGAATATGGTGATGTCATCTGGGGTGTGGGTCCGTCACTGATGATGCCGACCGCATCGGACGACCAGCTCGGCAGCGGTAAATGGAGCGGCGGTGTGACCGCGGTGGCCTTGACCCAGCCAGGCTGGGGCACCATGGGTATACTCGGTCGGCAGCTGTGGTCGTTTGCCGGCGATGATAACCGTGCCGACGTCAACCAGTCGCTGATCGAGCCCTTCGCTAATTACAATCTCGATAAGGGCTGGTTCCTGATCACCGACATCATCATCACTGCGAACTGGGAAGCTCCGTCCAATCAGACATGGACTGTACCGATCGGCGGTGGTATCGGTCGTATCTACAAGATCGGCAAGCAGGCGGTTAACAACCGCATCGAGTATTACTATAACATCGAGAAACCTGACTCCGCACCTGACTGGTCATGGAGCTTTACCTTTCAGTTCCTGTTTCCGAAATAGCAGCGAAATGCAAATGCAGTGATGCTTGGTACGCCGTTATTAGCCTGCATTACTGGTGAAAACTATATTCCCGTTACTCGATGGTCCGGTAAAATCGGTGCGCATCGAAGCAGCGAGGGTGCTGGCGCAGACGGTATCCTCGCTTGCCTTGGTGATCTGTGCTGCTACCACGCCTTGCGGATGGCGGACCAGATCGGACAGGATTAGTATCCAGCAAATACGCAAGCGACCCGCTCACAGCGTTACATCATCCAGAGGAGGCAAGTCATCACCGATATCGGGGAAGGGTTCAGTCAGGGGCTCCAGGGAGGCTAGCAGCGCCAGCAGCCTGCCTTTACGAATCGGTTCCACGATCAGTCGGTCGCCCTCCTTGTGGATGAGTGCCTCCTCGCCTTCCAGTTCGAACTCGCGGGGGATGCGAAGCGCCTGGTTGCGCCCGTTGCTAAAGAGGCGGACATGGCGTTCATGAGTTGGCATTCAGGTATCCTCTGATACGAATGGCATATGTCAAAGCACATGCCAAGAAGTCCAGTAAGTCAACCGTCTGGTTACTGTGCAACGTGACAGCGTTCTCGCGGTAATTTACAAGGCGATTAGCAGTAAATTCTGAACATGGTATTTTTCATGGTATTAACACTTACCCCAATAACTAAGCCATTGATATTAAATGGTAAAATCTTGCCGTTTACAATCGAGTGGGAGTGAATCTAAGTTCCACCGCAAAGTCACTGCTGTCCCCGTTAAGCGTCATTCCGGCATGTGGTTGGCCGGAATCCAGTGACTTTGTGGGAAACGGGATTCAGCGTCGGGACGTGTGATCAGGGTAAACCCGTAATCACCATCCCGATGATGATTGAATAGGCCGGCAGCAGGGCAGGGAGCTGCCCGCGCTCGCGGCTAACCTCAACTTTTAGATTTGCTCCATGGTCATCATCCCCCTTTGCGTCAGCCTACGGATGGGCGCTAGACTGTACATAACCCTGTGCTTTCAGCAGCCCGGCAATGGTCGGCTCTTCCTCGCGCATGCCCAGCTCGGCGCCGGGCAGGCCGACTTTAGACAGGCCGGTGCGGAAAACACTCTGTCCCATGATGAACGATGAGCGTCCCGCGGTGCAGCTTTGTTCGCCGTAGTAATCGGTGAACGCCATGCCTTCTTCTGCAATACGGTCAATGTTGGGTTTGTTAGCCTCTGCTTGCGCGCATGCAATCACTCCGATTGCACTGGCGAAAACCAATATTGCTTGCAATGTTTTCTTCATTATTGCCATCCTGACTATAAGGTATTGGCTTGTTTGTGATCACCTGAACTGAATGTGACATACTAAGGCTATTGTTGGGTGATGCAATAGACTTTGGTCGTATTAATTCGGGTTCGGTAAGTGTATATATCTACATTTGGTAATCTGCGGGTGTATGGTAAGGTGTTACAAGCATTATTTACTTACAGTTATTACTCATACGTACGAGACAGTCATGAATTCATTAGCCAGGCGGCAAAAAGCCCGTTAATCAATATTTATAAACAACATAAAGCTGGGCGCCGTTATAAGACCACTTCAGCGCACCGTTCAGGATGATTGATTCTACATCGACCTCGAGTGAGAAGCTGCTCAATGTAAGTCCCACCCCAAGCGATTTAGTAAAATAGTAATCCGTGCCGATCACCGCATTAAAGACCCTGCCATCGTATTCATTGACCGTTGCACTCAGGTAACGCAACTCTCCGTTCAAACGCCAGGACGGATTGATTTCATACTCGCCTGTGACTCCAAGTATTGGTAACGGTGCGTGCAGTTTGAAACTGTTTTTGTAGTCAACTCGAAAGATGGGCGCGGGTTCATTCGGTGATTGCACCTCACCCGCGACAAGTACTTCGGTTTCATTCCTGAGCCAGTAAACGCCGGCAGACAAGCCAAGCTCGATATTTGGACGACGAAAAATACTGTAGATATAACTGACATCCAGCAACCGGTTTTGCGTATTCGATGCTATGCCGGCACCTGCCTTGATAATATCGTCTCCAATTTCGATATCTTTCTCTGACACAATGAAAGACGTACGATTTGCTGGTGCATAGGTCAAAGCGATTCGATGATTATCACCAACACGGTACCAGCCACGTATAAATCCAGCGCTAACCTCCGGGTCATAACCAATATCATCTTCCAGGTTGATGCCCTCGTCGATACTGCCGTCTCTCGAAGTAAACCTGACATTGGTATCAAACTGATTAATAAAACCCCCAACCCGTAGATGAAATAATTCATCCAGCGCGGCATTTACCGGATGCGTAATCATTACTCCAAGAATGAGCACGATGATTGCAGCTACGATATGACTGGATACACTAGAATGCATACGCAAACCCAAAGCCCGCACTGCTACTGGTTAAATCGAACGCATTCGGGGATTCTTCAAACAGGTCTGACTGTACCATGTAGTTCAGTTCAACCTGAAGTGAAAAGCGCCGGGTAAAGTTATGTGCCCAGCCTGCCGCCACCATGTAACCGTAGCCGTCTGTGTCAGCCGATGTCGTCCCGTTCGGCAACCCCGTACCAAAATATTGCTCGACCTGTAATTCTGTTTGATAGACGAGCACGCCTGCCCGACCGTAGACTTTATTCCTGACTGAAAAAGCATGCTCAGGGCGAATGCTTAGAATAATGGCCTGCGTTTCGATAATGCCACGATAATCACCAGCGACATCGGTTTGCGGTTTTTCCGGGATTTCTTCTGTTAACAACAAGCCGGCTGTGGCAGCCAGCCAGGTTTTAAAGTAATAGCTATAGTTGATAGACAACATTTTTCCGGTATGGAAATTATCATTGCCGCCTGCATCCAGCGTAGCATACAGAAGGCTTGCATCAACCAGCTGCTTTCTGACGATTTCTTCATCGGCATTCGCTGTGCCCGTCACCAGTATACAAAGAATCGTCAGTAATCGAGTCATGAGCAACATGTTTGATCTATAAGGGCTGAACAACCGGCTGATACAGAATAGTCACTTCATCACTACGTGAACCGATGATAGTACCGTTCGTTGTCGGTGTTGCAAAACTGCCCGGGCGCTCACGAAACAGGAACAGGCGTATTTCACAATTGCTTACAGCAGGATTTATCGGGAATAATTCCTTGAAGAAGTTTTCGTCTGCCGCGCCAGCACTTAACTGCACCAGCAGCTCCTGTAGTAATGCACGTGCCTGACCATCTATGAACTCAAATGCCGGATCCCCAAGGGTGGAGTCATGAACAAACTGATCCATACTAATGGTTTCTGTACCATCATCAGAGTCATCAGCAAGATTTGCCTCTGTGCCATAACTTAATTCCTGTACTCCATTACTGCAGGTTACGTGTGAACGTACTTTTACCGTATCGGCACCGGCATCCCAGTTCAACGTAATGGTGTCGGTGATAAAACCAAATACCGTGTTTTGTTGTGGCATAGTGATTGTTGGAGTTGGCGGTAGTACCAGGCTGGCCGAGCCACCGACCAGCTCACCCGGACCCGGATCGATATTGAATATTTCTATCGGATACCAGCGTGATTCAGTCACTGCCTGGTTATCGTGCACGATCTCAATATTGATATCAGACAGGTTGATTGTATTTGGCAGATCACCGACGTATGTGCCGACGTAAAAACCACGCTTGAGTAGCAACACGCTTTCAGCACTGGTGGAAGCTTCGAATGCATCGCCACCGACAAGATTTATCGGCTCACCATCTGCAAATACAGCGGCACCAACCTGCACATCTGTCAAACCGCTATGCTGGTTAGCGCCAACAGCGGCAAAGAATCCATCAGCGGGTACGCCCGGCAAATTGTTATCGACTTCGAAATCACATGCCGAGAGAATAGCTGTTGTCAGAATAAGGGATAGATGTGTAAGGTGTTTCATTCGCATCGCCAATTCATAAATGAAATTATTAATATGTCTATATCGATAAAGACTCTGGCGTGTGTGATGTTTCCATTGTATCTGAGTTATGTGGCCAAATGTAGAGCGATATTCACCGGGAAAAACCATGACTTTCGTGTACAACTTTTGTTTAGATATAATTTTGGCACAACTTTAGGTGGTTAGTGTTTTTTTAAGAACGTCGAATTACTCTGAATCAAACCGGTATTTAAGAGTGCTTTTCTTCTAATTGCCGCGCTACGACTGTTTGGGATGCCTGCTTTCGGCCCTAAACAGGCTATAGGGCACTAATAAGCCAACGGTTCCCACTTCCAACTGCTGAGTTTATGGCAGGATGACACCTGGAGGTGACGTTTCCCAGTCATAACCATCGCGTGCCATCTCGTAACCCAGATCAAACAGTGCACCCATATATTTCGGATCGAACTCTTCTTCTGCTTCAAGATCGAAATCGCCAGGAATATGGGCTAGTCGGTAAGTAATGCCGTCACGTTTCGCGCCCAGATAGATACGATAAAGATCACCAATACCTTGAGTACGAATCAACGTGTCGATCGAGGAGAGCGCCACCGGCATAACCTTGGGTATAACCTCGGACCAAACCGGTTGAAGGTTGCCGTTGCGGATGACATAGACGGTCTGAGTTCCAGTGATGCCTACCTGTTTCTGAGCCTGCCTGAAATCGAATTGTGCAGGATACAAGAATACCTGGCTAGCTACACCGCCATCCACATGCAGCTCATCGTAGACCTGCTCGCCGATTCGAACAGATATTCGCACCGGCGGGAATATCCCTGGAATAGAAGCCGAAGCTAACATGACCTCCCTGATAAGCTGCGCTGACTCCTCCGTCCCAACGGCGGCAGTTGCGCCGATATTCCATATGACTGGTCGTTTCGCGTCTAGATTTGTTGTACTGATTAACAGGCGTCGTCTTTGATTATACTCTTTCGCAATCGCCGCGATCATCTGGTCGTCTACCGTGTTTCGCAGTAGATCACGCAATGGTTGAGTATCAGCCATGGCATCGCTGAGCAGTCCTCCTAACAAGCTGCGACCCTGACAGACGCAGCAAGGTGCCGTCTGGCCAGATGACTTAAATATACCTGAAAAATATTGAATCCCGAATTGGCGAGCGCGGTATTTATTCAGATGAGGTTGGAATTCGGAAGGGATTGGCCATTCGGGCTGAGTGGTTGGCTATCGCCGACTGTGAGAACACGGTTGATATTGGTAACAGGGCGTTTACTCTACTATACTCTTCAATCCTCAGGTATCGAAACAGGCTGTTGAATGGCGCCTGAAAAAAACACTAAGGAAACTCTGATTAATTCAGAGTTTCCGCGGCGCACGGATGCGCCGCCATTTTCAATCGCCTTAAGCGATTGAAAATGAAGGGAAACAGAAAATCGCATTTTATGCTTCCCGTGCTCTGATAATTCACGGATGAATTATCAGAGCTTCCCTAAATTATTAATGTTCACTCCACTTATTCTTTTATCGATTGACTACCGGCATCTTGTAATGCCTTAAACGTCCGAAGATCCTTAGCAAATTCAGGATCCACAGCCCCGATAGAGTCCCACAGACGCGAGATATAATCGGACGGAATATGTGAACGCGGGCTGGTTTTTCTTTATTTTTCGGTGTCTGCTTTCTCGGCTTTTACCTCTGTTACATTCTGCCAACTCATCGGCAATGGCACCTTCGGAGACTTCGCTCTTATTACCCAGTCTTGGGCTCTCTTTTCAGCGTCTGTTAAAATGGGCTTTTTTATGTATATCTTCATGCCGGGTTATTTATGTTTCCTGTAGCTCTGCTTGCTCTTCCGTGAAAATACTGCCTTTATCACGTAAAGCTGCTTTTCTTTGGTGGCGGATAATGAATCTTGTTTCACAACGCCCAGCTGTTTTTATTAAGTCAGAGTCTCGCTGGCCATGTTCTTACAGCATCATCATACGCTCTTAATATGGCTGCGTTGGTATTGTCGATAGATAATGCATTTGCGAGGACTCAGACAAACCGACGAGAAATGCACCCTCGGTGATTAACTCAATTCCACCTCGACGTAGTGCTCGCGCCGGTCGTCCACGAGTGGGATCATGCCTCGCGGTCGTCCTGCGGCATCGATGCCGGCGCCACTGACCTCGGTGCCATCCAGTGTCACGCGAATCGAACGCGCCGACGCTTCATCGACGCGCTTGACGCTGATGTGATACACGGTCTCGCGGTAGCGGTAGTGGATTTTGTAGCTCGGCCATTGGGCCGGGATGCAGGGCGCCAGGTGCAGATGATCCACTTCCAGTTGCAGGCCCAGCAGAGTTTCCACGCTCAGCCGGTACATCCAGCCAGCCGCCCCGGTGTACCAGGTCCAGCCGCCCCGGCCCGTGTGCGGGGGTGCCGCGTAGATATCCGCGCACATCACATAGGGTTCGACCTTGTAGCGCTCGATCTGCTGCGGCTGCCAGGCGTGATTGATGGGGTTGAGCATGGCGAACAGTTCCCACGCGCGTTCGCTGTCGCCCAGCATCGCAAACGCGGTTGTGGCCCAGATTGCGGCATGGGTGTACTGACCACCGTTCTCACGCACGCCGGGTACGTAGCCTTTGATATAACCGGGTTCAAGATCGGATTTATCGAAGGGCGGGTCGAGCAACTGGATTAACTGCGCATCACGTCGCACCAGCCGATTATCGACCGCCGCCATCGCCTGGCGTGCGCGTGCGGGGTCGCCGCCGCCCGATATGACGGCCCAGCTCTGGCTGATGGAATCGATCTGGCATTCGTCGTTGTCAGACGAGCCCAGCACAGCACCATCATCGAACCAGGCACGCCGGTACCAGTCGCCATCCCAGGCGTTGTCTTCGATGTTGTTTCGCAGCAACGCCGCCTGCGCGCTACATTCTTCGGCAAAGCTGTGGTCGCCACGGTCATGCGCCAGGCCTGCAAACAGCTGCAGGTTCTCGTACAGGAACCACGCCAGCCAGACGCTCTCACCCTTGCCCTGATGACCGACCATATTCATGCCATCGTTCCAGTCACCGCAGCCCATCAGCGGCAATTGATGTTCGCCAAAACGCAAACCGTGCCTGATGGCACGCACGCAGTGTTCATACAGGCTCGCCGCTTCAGCCGAACGTTGCGGCTGGTCGTAGTAAGCCTCTTCTTCCGGATTCAGCTCACGCCCCTCCAGAAAATGCACCGACTCATCGAGTACGCCGCTATCGCCGGTCGCCCGCACATAACGGCAGGCCGCATACGGTAACCACAGGTAGTCA
Organism: uncultured Gammaproteobacteria bacterium; assembly: GCA_942492025.1. Taxonomy (GTDB): domain Bacteria; phylum Pseudomonadota; class Gammaproteobacteria; order SZUA-229; family SZUA-229; genus JABDQW01. The sequence continues at coordinate 91,993 of CALODJ010000010.1, forward strand.
TCGGAGAAATGGGTGCGTACGCCCTGGCCGTTGGGCGGGTGCCACCAGTGTTGCACATCCCCCTGGAGAAACTGGCGCCCGGCGCAGCGGATCAGCTGTTCGCGGGCGAGCCACGGTGTCGCATGGATCAACGCCATGGTGTCCTGCAATTGATCGCGAAAACCGTAGGCACCGCCTGACTGATAATAACCACTGCGGCCCCAGAGCCTGCACGACAGTGTCTGGTAGAGCAACCAGCCGTTGGCCAGCACATCCAGCGCGTTATCCGGTGTCTCCACCTGCACGGCCCCCAGGGTGTGGTTCCAGTATTCCCACACCGCTTCCAGTGCCTGCCGCGCGCCGGCCGGGCCGCCATATTGGCGGATGAAATGCTGTGCTTCGTCGGTGTTGCGGGCTGCGCCGAAGACGAACACGATCTCGCGTTCCTGTCCATCGGCGAGTTCGATCCGGGACTGTATTGCGGCGCACGGATCCAGGCCGGCACCAGTCCTGCCGGACAAGCGCTCGCGGCGCATCGCCGCCGGGCTGGCCAGTGAACCGTTGCGGCCAATGAACTCGGTACGGTTTCCGGTCAAGGTTCGCTCCGCTTCGCTGTAGCCTTTACTGCTGACATGGGCAAATACGACCCGACCGGCGCATTCGCGACCGTACGCATTGCGTGCAATCAGCGCACCGCTGTGCGGGTCCATTTCGGTAACAATGTGCATCAGATTGCTGTGTCGCCACTCACCGAGTACCAGCTCCCAGTAGCCGGTCAGCGACAGGCGACGCGAGCGTCCCGAATGGTTGCGCAGCTTGACCACCGCGAACTTCACCGCTGCGTCCATCGACACGTAGGTATACAGTTCCGAGGAAATACCGGCCTGGTAATGTTCGAACACGCTGTAGCCGAATCCGTGCCGGCACACATAGCCGGACTCACCGCGTGCAGGTAGCGGCGTCGGTGACCAGAACGCACCTGTTTCCTCGTCGCGGATGTAGAGCGCCTCGCCGCTGCTGTCGCTGAGCGTGTCATTGTGCCAGGGCGTCAGCCTGAACTCGTGGGCATTCTCCACCCAGGTGTACGCGCTGCCGCTGTCGCTGACGACCGTGCCGATGTGCGGGCTGGCAATGACATTGACCCACGGCGCGGGTGTACTCTGGCCCGGCTCGAGCGTGATGACATATTCACGCCCGTCGGGCGTGAAGCCCCCCAGGCCGTTACAGAAAATGCGGTCGCGTACCATCAGCGGCTGCTGCGGTTCAGCTTCAGCTTGCCGTACTGGATTCAGACGCTCCGGCACACGCTCTGCCGGCACCCGGCGCAGTACCTGCTCGACCAGTGTTTCGGCGCTGTCGGTGAGTACGACGCGGGCGACAGACTGGAACAACACCCGATCTTCCTCGGACAGTTCTTCGGCGCGTCGCACGAAGACGCCACCCGGTCTGTCGATAATCTGCGCTTCGGGACCGGCGTTGATCATCCCGATGATCCGGTCGTGCAGTTCCGCGCGGTAGCCCGAGAAATCTTCATTCACGATCACCAGGTCCGAGAGCAGGCCTTTCATGCGCCAGTAGGTATGGGCTTGCAGTACCTGTTTGACCAGGTCGATGCGGTTGATGTCACCGATACGTACCAGCACGATCGGCAGATCGCCCGAGACCGCGAAGCTCCACAGCCCGGGCTGACCCAGCGTGTTGCGGCTGATGACGCTGGGTGCGGCACGACGCAGGGCATTGGCGTAAATCACCGAGCCGGCCAGGCGGCCATAGACCTGTGCATCGGCTTCGCTGGCGTTGATGTGACGCAGCACTTCCTGACTCTGGAACCAGGCCATTTCAAAAGCGCGCTCAACAAAGTGCCGATCACAATACCTGTCGAGCACAGCCAGTGCCGCCTCGCGCGTATCCGCGACGCCGGAGATGATCTGTACCGTCGCTGATTCGTCGGCAGACAAACTGATGGTGCGGCGGATTGCCACGATGGGATCGAGCACCGAGCCGTCCGTGTTCGACAGCGTCGACGGGCTGTCAGTATTATCCAGTACCAGCGGGTTGACCGCCGTTCGGCCGCGGCCGATAAAGCGGGCGCGATCCGTCTCGTACGACGGCTCGTCGGCAACCGCCTCTGGCGCCGCCAGCAAATGAAACATCCACGGCACCTGTTCCCCCGGTGTGCGTGGCCGCCGCGTGCACAGGATAGCCTGGCGCTCGGGCAGAATTTCGGTTTGCACGAACAGGTTACTGAAGGCGCGATGAGCCAGGTCGGCATTCAACGGCGCAAGCACGACTTCGGCGTAACTCGTCACCTCGATGTGACGGCGACGGGACGACAGGTTAGTGAGTGTGACCCGGCGGATCTCGACGTCGTCTTCGGGCGAAACACTGATCTCGGTGTGTGTTTCGATGGCCTGATCGCGCCGCCGGTATTCAGCGCGCGCCTGCACGAAGATCGCCTCGTAGTGATCGGCCTCGCACAGTGTCGGTTGATGCGTGCTTGACCAGTAGCGCTCGCTGTCACGGTCGCGCAAATAAATGAAGGTGCCCCAGCCATCGGCGGTGGTGTCCTCGCGCCAGCGGGTAACCGCCAGCTCGCGCCAGCGGCTGTAACCGCCACCGGCATGGGTCGCCATGACGTGGTAGCGGCCGTTGGACAACAGGTGAACTTCAGGTATCGGCGTGTTCGGATCCGTAAATACACGCATGATCTCGCCCGATTCCGCGGCGGCGGGACGCGCGTTGGCGCTCACTTCAGCCGCGTGCAGGTGCAGGCTTGTGCCTCGCTTTGGCACACGCTCCTGCAGCAACAATTCCGTCGCCCGTGCGAGCGGGTCAGACATGAAACGGCGCTGCATCGGCCGGTTGAGTAAGGCGTGTTCAAACGCCAGCAGGCTCATGCCCTGATGATGCGCCATGAACACAGGTACGATGGCGTGATGCTTACCCCGCGGCACACGCGAAGGTGTGTAATCGACCGCCTCGTAGAATCCATAGTCGCCGAGGAAACCATTGCCGGCCAGACTCTGCAAATTACGGCAGGCCGCCAGCGGCAGCACCGTCAGCGCCAGTGCGCTGGCGTAAGGCGCGATCACCAGGTCGTCGCCCAGCCCGCGTTTCAGACCCAGCCCGGGTACACCGAATGCCCGGTACTGGTAGACCTGGTGCATATCGGTGGCGTTATAGCAGGACTCTGAAATGCCCCAGGGCACGGCGCGTTGACGGCCGTATTCGATCTGGCGTGACACCGCGGCCTTGCAGGTCTGCTCCAGCAAGGTGTTGTCGAAACTCGGCATGATCAGCTTCGGCATCAGGTATTCGAACATCGAGCCGCTCCACGAAATCAGGCTGATGTGGCTGCCATGGCTTGTCAGCAGACGACCGAGTGAGAACCAGTGCTTCTGCGGGACCTGGCCCTGTGCGATCAGCAGAAAACTGGCCAGGCGCGCTTCGGATGCCAGCAGGTCATAGCAGGCCGGATCGCGTCGCCGTTCAGCCACATCGTAGCCGATGGTCAGCAGGTTGCGCGAACGGTCGTAGAGAAACTCGAAATCCATCTGCGCCAGTTCACGGCAACGCGCCACCAGATCGTCGATGATTCGGAGTCGCTCAAGCGCGTGCGTGAAACGTGGTGCTGTCGTACCGGCTGCACCAGCTCTCGCCAGTTCCGCCAGCGTCGGGATATTGCTGAAGGTCTGCGATCCCATCTCAGGCCCGGGCACCAGCAATCGAAGGTCTTGCAGCATTGCGCTGACCTGGCCGTCGAATGCCTGTGCCCAGTAATAAAGTTCGCCATCGATATCGATATCCAGCGGCAGCCATGCAACCAGTGCCCCGTCAGTGCGGTGGATCTCGTCAAGCAGGCTACAGGCACCAGCCAGTGTCTGTGGTGCCGTCGCTGTTGTGCGGTCAGATGCCGTGGGTTCAGGCAATGTCAGTGCGTGCAGTGTGTCCTGCAGAAACCCGACCTGTTGGGCAAGCTCAGGCGTCGGTGACGCCGGCAGGTGTTCGACAAACACCCGCAAGGTGTCCTGCAGGCCCTGAAATGCGCTTGATGACAGCACCGGCTGATGTTTCAACTCGATCAATCCGGCCTGCAGCGTGAGCAAGCTGCCGGCCAGGTTGCCGCTGTCTACGGACGAGACATATTGCGGGGACAGCGGTTTCAGCGTGTGGGTGTCGTACCAGTTGTAAAAATGGCCACGGTAGCGTTCCAGCTTCTCCATCGTTGCCAGTGTGTTCTCGGCAAGTTGCAGGCATTCTGCGGCGCAAATGTAGCCGAAATCATACGCTGCCAGGTTCGCCAGCAACGCCATGCCCATGTTCGTCGGCGAGGTACGCGAGGCGATGACCGGCGCCGGGTATTCCTGGAAGTTGTCGGGAGGTAGCCAGTTGTCCTCCGGGCTGACGAAGTCCGCGAAGAAGCGCCAGGTTCGCCGCGCCGACGTGCGCAGGAATGCCCGTTGTTCCGCAGTCAGGTCCGGTTCGCGGGGCAGGAACGGCCTGCTGATCCACCAGCCGATGACGGGCGACAGCAGCCAGCACAACAGCACCGGTGCCCAGAAGATCCATTCCGCCGGGCGGGTTTGCCACAGCACAAAACCCAGCGCCAGCGCCACAACAGGCGCGATCCACATCTCCCGCATGAAATTGAGCACGCTGCGGCGTGCGTTGCGCCGGGCGTAGGATGGCAGTTGCCAGCGCAGCAGTCCGCGTCGCGTGAACAGCATGCGCACACCCGAACGCAGGATCGCGTCGAGGCAAATCAGGCTGTCGTAGGGCAAAAAGACCAGCGTCAGCAAAGCGAGCACTAACGGGTGGCCGGCGGATTTAGCGGTCAGGCTCAGGTGCAGCAGCCAGTCGCGTTCATCCGCTTTGCTGATGAGCCCGATCAGGGTGGAAAGCATCGTCGGCAGGAACACCACGCTGGCGACCAGCAGGGTCCACAACCACACCGGTCCCGGACCCAACAGCCAGCCGCCCGCGAGCAAGGCCAGCAGCGCTGGCGACACCAGGCTGCGTCGAAGATTGTCGAAAATTTTCCACATCGACAGCGCGCTGAGCGGGTTCGGTTGTCGTTTCGCCTTCGCTCCAGCTGGCTTGGTCGACGCATCCGGGCCCGGTGGTCCGGGCACGCGTGACAGTAACCAGCCGGCAATTTGCCAGTCGCCGCGTATCCAGCGGTGGCGCCGGCTGGCGTCCATCGCATAACTGGACGGATGCTCTTCAATAAGGACGACATCGGTCACCAGCGCTGAACGCGCATAACCGCTCTCCAGCAAGTCGTGACTGAGAATGAGATTCTCCGGAAAGCGTCCATCGACGGCCTGACGAAAAGCGTCCACATCGTAGATGCCCTTGCCGATGAATGAACCCTCGTCGAAAATATCCTGGTACACATCCGAGACTTCACGCGTGTACGGATCGATGCCTGACTCACCCGCGAACAATCGGGTAAAGCGTGACTGGCCTGCACTGGTCAGGCTGATCGAAGCGCGGGGTTGCAGGATCGCGTAGCCTTCGACGATGCGTCCCTTGTCGGCATCGTACACCGGCCGATTGAGCGGATGCGCGATGGTGGCGACCAGTGCGCGCGCCGCGTCGCGCGGCAGCTGCGTGTCGGTATCCAGCGTGATGACGTATTTGACCGAAGCGAGCATGGAGACGTCACCGGCAATCTCCGAAAAGGCCGTTTGTTCCTCGCCCCGAAGCAGGGCATTGAACTGTTCCAGCTTGCCGCGCTTGCGCTCATAGCCCATCCACACCTGATCGACTGGATTCCACACCCGGGGCCGATGAAACAGATAGAAGATGCACGGGCGGTCTTCGCGATAGCTCTCGTTGAGTGCCTCGATCGCGGCGCGCGCGTAGACGAGAGTTGGCTCATCATCCGGCAAGGTCCGCTCGGGCGCGTCATGAAAATCCGTCAGCAAGGCAAAGAACAGGTTCGCATCGCGATTACCGAGATAGCGGATCTCCAGGGCTTCGACAAGCTCATCGATCTCTTGCCGCCCGCCCAGCAGCGTGGGAACAACCACCATGGTGCGGTGACCTATGGGGATGCCGCTGGAAAAATCCAGCCGGGGTAGCGTGCGAGGCGGCAGCACGCGCGTGACCAGTAGGTTCACCAGTGCAACGGCCAGTGCAGAGGTGCCGATAATGCCGCTGGCAGCAAACAACCAGTAGCGCCAGTCAGCCGGCGCGAAGCCGTCAAAAGTAGACAGCACGGCCGCCGTCGCCAGCGCGGTGAGCAACAGCACGGGGGCGAGGTAAAGACTCAGGCGGAAGCGCCGGCTCGAGCGCCTGATCCGCAAGCTCCACGGCAAACGGCAGCCGACGGCCTGTTCCAGCAGGCGGCGACCGCGATCGATCAGGTAAAACCCGACATGCGTGCTACGCTCGCCGGCTTTCAACTGCGCTGCGGCCGTCTGCGCAAGGTCAATGGCTTCGCGCGCCACCTCGATCTCGGTGCACGAACTGACTCTCGCGACGTCTTCGATGGCATGCCGGTAGCGGTCGCGGGTGGCGAAATCCTGGCTGGTGTATATCCCCGCCGGATCATGATGCAAGGTGAGTTCGACGACACTGAGCGACTCGACATAATCCCGCCAGTCCATTGCGCCGATGAAACGCAGACTGCCGATGCTGTTTGCGATGGAGATCTGGTTGGCCGCGGCGGTGCGGGCGGCTGCCGCTGACAACTGTGTTGCGGTCACTCCCTGTTCGATCAGTTTTTGCTCGACCCAGGTTTGTACGAACGCCATGGCGGACCCCTGGGCCTGGAGCCTTGCGTAAAATTCCTCCACGAACGGCGCGGTCAGCGGCACATCGGCGTTGGCAAACTCGGCGAGCAACTGGATAAGCTGTTTCGGCTCGCTTTCGGCTGTGGCGAGCATGCGGTCAGCCCAGGTGATGGCCGCATCGCGCTCCTCGCGCCGATGGGCGATATGCAGTCCAACGCGGCGCAGGTTTTCCAGCAGCGCCAACTGCAGCATGATCGGGAAGGCCCACAATTCACCCAGCTTTAGCGGTTCAGCACTCTGGTAAGCGGCGACGAACTGCGTGGCGTTGTCGCTGTCGACACGGCCATCCATGTGGGAGATCAGTTCCAACGCCAGGTCATAGATGCGGGGGAAACCGGCGGAAGGGCCCTCAGCCAGTCGTGGCAACTGCCTGCTGTAACCGCGCGGAAGATGGCGACGCGCCAGAGCGATTTGCTGCTCGATCAGGTAGAAATTGTCGAGCAACCAGGCCTCTGCCGGCACGATCCGCTGTCCCGGTGTGACTGCGGCTGTGACCACGTCATACGCCGCCCGTAAAACGCGCGCATTATCCGTCAGCCTTGGCAGCAAGCGGTCCGGCCCCGGGCGCGGATCGATGCTGTGCTGGCCAGCCAGGGTGAGTGCATGACGCTTCAGCTGCTCGATACTGAACAGCTCCGAGCGCAGCAACTCGGTATCCCGGTCGTGATGCATCATATGGCCGACGCCCGCTGCAAAGCCGAACTTTTTAAACACTATGAACTTCTCCTCGCTTGAAGACGCGGTGATGATTGCAACGCCAGCCAATCGAAGGTGAAAATCCCGATAGTTTCATCGAAAGTGAATCCGACGAACACGGCCAGGGTTACGAAATAGTGTGATCGTGCAATCACAGCGTCAGCCCGGCATGGGTGAATACAACAACGCCAGGATTACAAAACCGACCCAGGGGTATCACACGGAGTTTAGATGGAAGACAGACCGATGAACACCTCGATAGCGGTGTGCATCGGCACAATTACGGATACTAATGTCTGCAGCGCTGATACCCCCACGCGGGGTCTAGGTATCAGCCCGATCCAATTTAAACAGACCTGTCATTGAACAGAGAATGCCCGGTCTCCTTTTTGAGCTTCTTTGCCGCTTTCTTTTCTTTCGGCGTCATGGCCGCTTTCTTCTTTTCTTCCCTGTGACTTTTTCGTTCTTTAGTCATGATGTTTGTTCCAGATAGTTGATAGGATTTTTGCACGCCAGGTATTCCCATACCCTGGTCGCCTGAGCCCGATCAATCGTGATCTGGCGAGGTTTTGGAACGTACTGAACGCCGGAAAAAGCTTGTTTGTCCTTCAGGAATTGGGGAGTATCGGCAATCTGCCGAGAGAAACCGCAAGGCGGCGAGGAGCATGCTCTAATCTAGCACATTAAACGCTTGAGTTTCTGGCTAAATATGACAGGTGAAAACGAGCTCCGGGAGCGCCTGCCTCAGCCAGGTGGACCATCCTGCGACACCTGAACAACCATGCTGCTGCGCTGTGACGGGTTCAGGTGTTTCATTGTGCATGGCGTTACGAAGAGAAGTGAAACTGTGCGCTGACCCGAATGGCACTTACTAAAGCTGTAAATCGGTGAGGTAGGGTGCGCCGTGCGCACCGAAATCAGTCGAGCGTGTATGATTTCCGATCAATGGTGCGCACGGCGCACCCTACAGTAGATCTCGTTTATTTCGATACCGAATTACGTAAAACATATAGCAATGACGAATCTACTGTAAAAATGTGCATTTTCAGCTTAAGTAAGTGCCATTCCCTACGCCCCCTTTTACTGCTATACGTCCCCTTTTACTGCTAATGTTTAATAACCTGATTCAGGCCTCAATGACAACAACGCCACAAGATGGAGAGTTATTAATTTTGTTTAGAACAGCTCATCTACCGGCTTTTCTGTTCGTTACCCTGATCGCCAGTCTGCTGACAGCCTGCAGCAGTAGTGACAGCACAGACACGCTGAGTGGCCTCGACACCCTGCCGAGCAACACCACTTGCCTGGCGAGCGTGTTTGAAGGCAGCATTGTCAGCGGTAGCCTGAAACTCGAACGCAGCTATGCGAACCTGACGCTTCCGCCGATGACGGCCATGACCATGCGACCGGGCGACAGTACGCGCTGGTACGTGGCGGACCGCAATGGCCGGATCTGGTGGTTCGATGCGACCAATGACAACACGGCGCAGCTTAACCTGGCGCTCGACATCACCAGCTCAGTCGATGCGGCTGGCGAAGGCGGATTGCTGGACATCGCCTTCCACCCCGATTTCGCCAGCAATGGCTATATCTATGTTCACTACACGGCCACCGGTCCGAATTCGAGTACGCCGCTGATTTCTCACACAGCCCGTTTCACCACGAACAATGGTGGCGACAGCTTCGAACCGGCCAGCGAGTTCACTGTCCTGACCGTCAATCAACCCTATACTAACCACAACGGCGGCAAGATCGGATTTGGCACAGACGGCTACCTGTATATCGGCCTCGGTGACGGCGGCAGCGGCGGCGATCCGCAGAATCACGCCCAGAACACCAATGATCTGCTCGGCGCCATGGTGCGTATCGACATTGACAGTGGCACGCCCTACGCCATCCCCGCCGATAATCCATTTATAAGCGGAGGCGGGCGCGCGGAAATCTACGCCTGGGGGCTGCGTAACCCCTGGCGCTGGAGTTTTGATCAGCTCACGGATGCACTCTGGCTGGGCGATGTCGGCCAGTCCAGCTGGGAAGAGGTGGACATCATCGTCAACGGGGGTAATTACGGCTGGCGCTGTTACGAGGGCACCCATCCGTACAATACCAGCGGCTGCGCTCCCGCCAGCAACTACATCATGCCGGTCGCCGAGTATGGCCGCACCGAGGGCGCATCCATCACCGGGGGCTATGTCTACCGCGGCACTGCGATCCCCGCACTGACAGGTGTCTACGTATTCACAGATTTCTCCTCGGGTACCATCTGGGGGCTGTTTCCGACCGGCACCGGGGATTACCAGCGTCAGACCCTGATCCCGACGACCGGCAGCGGTATCGCAGCCATGGGACAGGGCAACGACGGTGAGCTCTACTTCCTCAACCTCTACAACAATCAGATCCACCGGCTCACCAAGGATGCGCAAGCGCCCGGGGGCGGTCCACCCGTGCAGCTCTCCGCCACCGGTTGCGTCGACCCCGGCAATCCAGCTGAACCCGCACCGGGCCTGATTCCCTATGCGGTGAACCTGTCTTTCTGGTCGGACGCTGCCGAAAAGGAACGCTACCTGGCCGTACCCGACGGAGCGACCATTGACGTTGCAGCTGATGGTGATTTCGACATGCCGCATGGATCTGTGCTACTCAAGCACTTCCGCTTGAATGGCAACCTCATCGAGACCCGGTTTATGGTTCGCCTGGATGATGGCAGCTGGGCAGGTTACGCCTATGAATGGAATGCCAGCCGGACAGACGCCCAGCTCGTCGACCTCGGCGGCAAAGACGTGAGCATTGATGGCCAGACCTGGCATTACCCGTCCCGCGCGGAGTGCCTGGCATGTCACACAGTCGCCGCTGGCGGCAGCCTCGGACTGGAAACTCTGCAGCTCAACCGCACCCAGACCTACCCGGTAACGGGGCGCACCGCGAACCAACTGGACACCTTCAATGCCATCGGCCTGCTGAGTGCACCGCTGAACCCGGACCTGAAAAACGCTGCCCTGGCGACACCGGATTCTTCGGCAGCGCTTGAGCTGCGCGCACGCAGCTATCTCCATGCCAACTGCGCCAACTGCCACCGCCCCGGCGGAACCACGCAGGCGAACATGGACCTGCGCTATGACACCGCCTTTGCTGCCATGGGCATCTGTGATGTGACGCCACAAAACGGTGACCTGGGCATCACCGACGCAAGACTGTTTGCCCCCGGCGAGCCAGCCCGTTCGCTGATACTCGAACGCATCAGCCGGCTGGACAGCACGCGCATGCCACCGTCCTCGAGCAATAGGGTCGACCCGGATGGTATCGCCTTGATTGCAGACTGGATCACTGCAGTGAGCAGCTGTAACTGAACAGGGTAAAGGGATCAGACACCATTACCAATTCTAAATAATTAAAGGGATCTGGCCCATTGCTGTCCCACTTAATTGTCTCATCCCGATGCTTGGTCCTATACATTTCCCATTATTCTATGGCTTGTCTGTAGATAGACTTGAATCTCCGGAGCAGAATGAATGTTGTGTTTGGCGAACACAAGAACCTCTTATCGTCCACGTCATACCTGCGTAGGCAGGCATCCAGCGTCTTAAGTCACTGGATCCCGGCCAAAAACATGCCGGGATGACGATTATGTGGGACAGCAGTGGATCTGAAAATCATAAGTCGTCTCCTGGTTGGGTGGTAAGCCCATCTGAGTTTATCTCTGGATGCCTCCGGCCGGGAGGCGACGACTTATGGTTTTCAGAGCCTTACAATTTACATGTGAAATGTAAGGCCTGACCCTGAAAATTTTACTCAATATTTCCTGGCGAGCGCGGTTTTTTCCAACTGAGGATGGAATTCGGAACGGATTCGTACTTGGAGTCGAGTGAATGACTATGACTAACTGGGAAATACCGGTTGCTATTGGGGTTACAGGGCAATGCCAGTAAGTTAAGCTGTAAGGTGTTCATTATAAGGCACTTTTATAGGCCGGATAATGGATGTCATTCTTGATAATTTTCAGCTTCCTTGGTGTTGATCGGTCTTTTCGGACCGCTTCCACCGTTCTACTGATATAACGCAGCGTGCGTTCAATCAGCAAGCTAATGTCAGTGTGCGCGTGTAAAACCAGATGAACGATTCGGTGCTTCATCTTTGATAGGGCCTGGGCAAAGTTTATCTGGTAGTTTCGTTTTAAATGCTTGGTTTGTTTAGCCGTTATTTGCTGTGCACCCAGCGCCATCAAAGCGGTTAAATTCGCCGCCACGATTTTGGCATAGAAGTCCTGTTGCACCGACAAGGCGGATTTGCCGGAAAAGTTCTCGATTTCCACCCATTGCTTTAAACGCTTATAGTTTTCTTCAATACCCCAGCGCAGGTGATACAACGACTTGAAGATGTGCGCCGGATATTGATCTGCGTCCATCAAATTGGTGATCAGTACCTCGACTTCATTGTCCAGCTCGACACGGATCAATCGGAGTTTTATCGGCGTTTCGGGTAGGCCTTTTTGTTGGCAGATACTGATCGCGGTTTTCCTTGGCGTAAACGTCACCATTGCTTCATTTTTATTGCTCGCAATAAAGTCTTTAACCACCAGGTCCCTGTTCGTTCTGGCACGCATACAAAACGCGTGATTATGCTGTATATGCAGTGTATACAGCCAAAAGGCGTTGTAGCCGCGGTCATAAATGATCAGGTCATTGTCATCGGCGTAGGCTAGATGCTGTTGCGCACACATTCGTTCTGAAGTGCCCTTCGGATTGATGCTGGCATCAATCACTAAGTGGTTCAGCACATCGTAGAAAACCGAGGCCATACCCATGGGGCAATCAGCTCGACCGTCTCTGCCTTTCTGAACACCGAAATAAGCGGTGATGTCAGTTTCAGGAGGCAGCCTGATGACGCTGCCATCAATCGCGCACAGCCGAAAGCCTTTCCAAGTCTTATGCTGGTGTCCTGAATGATAAATGGTGTCAATCAGCTGATGGTTGAGTTCAATAAATGCGGTCGGAGAGAGCTGTTTTCTCGCCTGGAAAAACGCCGATTTCGTGACCTGTTGGGTCGCCTCGTTGTTATCATTTATTGCGTTGAAAAACTGATCAAGTTCAACCTGGTTTGAGTGCTTTCTCAGGTTCAGCAGATAAAGCATCAGCGTGGGAAAATTCAGTGAGCGATTACGGGTAAAGGCACGCTCGGAGAGGCGGTGCTTGTGTTTGAATGCGGTGTCGTGAATAATTCTATTTATGCATGCATAAGTATTTTCAAATTAGCGTTGTCAATGACATGGAAGCGTCTCCTGAGGTATGAAAAGGGATGTTTCATAAGGACTTTATTTTAAGATTATCAAACAGTTATTGCTTAACTTACTGGCATTGCCCTATTACCCGAGAATCAACTGTTATTTTCTAGGTCCCGGCAACCTGTGTATGGCTAATTGATATTCAAGCTGCTGTGGGAAGCTGGTATAGCCCCCGGCAGTGAGTCTGCCGTATCCACTGCGCTTTTTGTTCGCCAGCCGGCCGGCGATCATGAGCGGGGTGCTGGGCGTTGTCTACCGCGCCATTGCAACACACCTGATCCACAAAGCCGGTTACACCCAGAAGAGCGCACACACCGGCGCGGTCACGCTGATCCAGCGCTTCGGCAGTGCGCTGAATCTCAACATTCCTTCTCACATGCTGTTCCTGGATGGTGTCTACGTCAATGGCGCCAAGGGTGCAAGCGCCCGTTTCCATCGAGTCAATGAACCCGCCAGTGCAGAACTGACACAACTAGCCCGCATTTCTCACCAGGATCACGGGAGCAGGCGCAGGATTCGTGTTCGTAAGCGCCGCTCTGGAGCGAAAAGCGTAGCAATAGCTACGGTTTGAAGAGCAAGCTTGCGGACACGAAGACCAGCCTGAACCGTGATAGGCATGCTTGTATAACACACTGTATTTTGGGTCATCCTAGCTCTACTCTAAATAGCCAATGCCATATCAGTTTGCTGCGCCGCCTGGTGAGAAATGCGGGCTAGTGCACACGATAGCGCACCGGGTTGGGCGTTACCTGGAACGGAAAGGCTGGTTGCAACGCGACGCCGAGAACGACTATCCAGCACCGATAGTAATAACAGGGTCGCCCATTAGGAATTATTCTTGAGTTTCTGAACAACCGAAATACCCTGCTTAGATTGATCAGTATTGATAATGTCGTATGTTTTGTATTGCCGCATGAAACGAACTATCTCCTCTCCCGTCAACGGATAGCTGATTAAAAAGCCCTGTGCAACATCACAGTTATGGCATTGTAGAAAGTCCAGCTGTTCTTTTGTTTCAACACCTTCGGCTATTACCTTGAGGTTAAGCGTATGTGCCATGGCAAGTATGGCCGATACAATTTCAGCATCGCGGTGATCAGTTGTAATGTCACGTATAAAACTTCGATCGATTTTAAGATTATCAATCGGCAGGCTGCGCAGATGGCTAAATGATGAATAACCGACACCAAAATCATCCATCGAAATTTTAACACCTAGCGCTCTGATGTCATTAAGCATACGTGATGCTATGTCATATGTATCCATGATACCCGTTTCCGTCAACTCCACAACGAGGCACTCTGGATCACACTTGTGTAGACCGGTATTATTTCTGATAATCTCGGGTAAGTTCTGCCTGTTGAACTGGACAGTGGATATGTTGATTGAAATTGACAGTTTGATGCCTTGTTTTCGCCAGTCAGCAGCCTGACGCGCCGCCTCGCGTATCACCCACTCGCCAATTGGTAGAATCAGGCCCGTCGATTCTGCCACATGGATAAAATCGTCAGGCTCGATAACACCATTATCCGGGTGGTTCCAGCGTATCAGTGCCTCGACACTATTAATCTCGCCGCTTTTCAGATCAACATTGGGTTGATAAAGAAGCAAAAACTCATTCTTTGAGATTGCACTGCGTATATCATTTTCAATGGTAAGGCGCGCCATGGCTGAAGCGTTCATGTACTTGTTAAAGAACTGATAGTTATTTCGACCGTTATCTTTGGCATGATACATTGCGATATCCGCGTTCCTGATCAACGTATCGACATCATCACCGTCATTCGGATACATGCTGACACCAATACTGCAGCCTACAAAAAACCTGTTGCCGTCAATGTCAAAAGGCTCCGATATAACTTCCCGTATGCGTTCGGCGGCATGAGCTACATCACTTGGCTCATTCACATCTGATAACAGGATCAAAAATTCATCACCACCGAGCCGAGCAACTGTATCAGTCATGTTGCTATCATCAACGCCCTTATCAAGCGATGATATCTGGTCTTCCTTTCTCATGCGCTCATCGAGGCGTCTGGCTATTTCGTTCAGGAGTCGGTCCCCGGCCTGGTGACCGAGGGTATCGTTGATCTGTTTGAAATTATCCAGATCCATGAACAGCAATGCGAGACAGTTTTGTTGACGTCGCGCCATTGCAATGGACTTTTCCAGGTAGTCGCGAAACATACGTCTGTTTGGAAGGCCGGTTAACGCATCACGGTATGCCAGATATTCAACCTGCTGCTGCGACTGTTTGAGATTTCGGCTCATTTCCATAAAAGAATGGGCCAGTTCACCTATTTCGTCATAGCTGCTTATATTAGTGTCGATATCAAAACGGCCATGTCCAATTTCATGTACCGCTTTTCCAAGGCGGCGGATAGGACGAATCAGGATCCAGTTGATCATGAAAAACACGAGCACACTCACAATAATAATCATTATCAGTGTAATCATAAATACTATAACACTCAGCGTTCTGCTGGCTGAATGCAAATCTTCAGCAGGCATGGCAGCATAGATATTGAGATCATTATTCAGAACGGAACCTTGCAGATACACGTCTTCACCCTGTAATCGGGTTTGCACGATCTCTCCTTCCAGTGCAGACATATGTTCAATTGTGCCAATTTCATCGTTCATACCTGATTTTTCCGTACCACCTGGCCAGGTCAACAGATTATCGTCTTTATCCGTGATGAACAGATAGCCACTACTTCCTGGTTTGAGTGAATTCAGCTGTTCTTTCAGGAAAGCGAGATCAGCCGTAATTACAAGGTAGCCACGCAAGCGGGGTAGTGTATTGAGTGGTTCGAAGCTTTCGTCCCGCAGCATTAACTTCCGTCCAACGTACAATACCGGTTTGCCATTATCTTCGTTATAGGTATACATCTCGTACGTGTCAGTATCAGAATCCTTCATCAGACGAAAAAATTCCTGATCATGTTCATACTCGGTTTTGTTCGGTAAGGGTGTAATTGTAGAGCGTGTGTCCTCATAGCCATCCAGCAAAAGGATACGCAGTTCGTAATAATTCGGATAAGCTCTCTGATAACTCGCGAACAGGCGCATCAATGCCGGCTGCATTAATGAATAGCGGTCTGCCTCGTCTTCGGTCAGGATATATTTTTTCAGAAGCTGCGAGCCGGCGAAAAGCTCGATATTAGCGCGTACCGTTGTTCGGTGGCTCTGTAAGTTGCTATCGACCAGGTTGAGCAATGTGGACATTTGCCCAATCAGGTTCCTGCGCGAATTCTCCTCCAGGGTTGTGTACGCATACCAGCCGAGCAGGACAAGCGGCAGTACAACTAATGGTATTACCATCAGAAGAATCTTCGATTGAAGGTTTAATCGTGACATTGCTATGCGCGCAGATGATTAACCTGCTATTCACCTGTTAACTGCGGTAATATGTCGTTATATTTTTTTTGCGTTCGCGGTGGCAGTTTGAGGTAAAACTCAGAGCTGTTGATGAATGCCATGCCAGGATAAATAACCGGATCTGAAAGAAATTCCTGCGGTAGGTGTTTCTCTGCTGCTTTATTAGCAGAGGCAAAATACACATACTGCGCCAGTTGCGCAGCATTTTCAGGCTCATTGAGAAAGTTGATGAAATCCATTGCCAGCTTTTTTTTCTTTGACGCCTTGCTCACAGCCAGATAGTCGATCCATATAGCCGTTCCTTCTTCCGGCACGACGTATTTTATATTCTCATCATGTTCCGCCACCGTCAGTGCATCGCCGTTATATGCCAGTGCGGCAACAGCATCTCCAGTTACCAGCGCTGATTCCTCGGTCAGTGAAATGTAAGAATAATCGTGGACATAGGGTTTTTGCGCCAGTAACAATGATTTGGCTTTATCCAGTTCCTGATGGTTGCTTGTATTGATCGAGTAACCCTGGCTCTTCAATGCCATAACCATCAAATCTCTGGCGTCTTTTACGAGGACTATCCTGCCTTGCAGTTCGGGAGCCGGCTCTATCAGTTGCTTCCAGCTGGAGATCGGTTGCTTAACAACATCTTCTCGATAGGCGATCCCAATGGTACCCCAGAAAAACGGCACCGCGTACTCTGCTGCACCTTCAAAGGCCTCGGCCCAACGTGGATCGATGTGTTTTTTATTAGGCACATCCTTGGTAGTCATAGGCGCCAGCCAGTCTTGTTTTGAATAAGTCTTGATCGAACGGCCGTTCAGGCAAATGACATCATAAACGGCACCATCTGAATTCAACAGCATGTCATCCCTTAATTCATCAGATTCGAAGTAGGCAAACTTGACCTTGGTATTGAAACGGTTCTCAAATTTCTCAATCAGCTTCGGATCCATGTATTCCGACCATGTGAGAAAGACCAGATCTCGAGAATCTTCTGCAAGCGCTGAACTGAACGAAAAAAAAACCACTATAGCGATCATGGCAAGCAGCCTGTTTTTTGAGACGCAGCATTGATGATACATAACAGAGAAAACCTCCATTGTTTGATGGCGATCGTATGATTCAGATAAATTAGTCGTTTCTTCCATGAGCCGAAAAGTTCGCTCAAGCCTGCGGCCCACAGCGGCCGAAATTACAGAGCAAATCAATAAAAATACACAATAAACAAAAGTTTAGAATAAATAATGAGATTTACTATTGAATACCCCAATCTCAAATAAGAAAGCTACTAGCGGCGCATGACTGCTGATTAGCTGGGCGATGCCATGGACTACAGATCATGGTTGATCGATCTGACCGCTGTTCGCGTAGGCAGGCCTTTCGTTACTGCATTGAAAATTTACCAGTGGTATTGGCCACATATCGAGATATCCACTGAACAAGAGCCAGCTCAAACTGTCACCGAATACTTGTCGTAACTGGCAGTGCATCCCATCGGATTTACCGCTGGCCGATGGGCATTATGATTGCAGCTGTTCAGTGCTCTAGTCGATTGGTCTTGTAATCGAGAAAACGACACGACTTGAGCAAATGTCTTCATCATCACATTCCGATTTGCTCAGGTTGGTGTCGAAGTAAGCAAGCTCGAAGTCAAAACCCGCGAGACTCTTGGTGATACCTGCTTTCCAGTCATTATAATCAAGAGAGGAATCCTCCTTGAACTGTTGCCGACCTGCAGAGAAATTAAGCCCGAAATCAGACGGCAAGGTCAGGTTCAGCATGGCGTTGACATATGTGGCATCACCACTGTTGCCAAAGTAATCGGGGGAATAATACCCCTCGGCCACGATTTCCGGTTCGAGTGCGACCTCTTCAAAAGCATAGCCAAGCGCACCCATTGCCTCCCAGTAATCAT
This sequence comes from uncultured Gammaproteobacteria bacterium, assembly GCA_942492025.1. Classification (GTDB taxonomy): domain Bacteria; phylum Pseudomonadota; class Gammaproteobacteria; order SZUA-229; family SZUA-229; genus JABDQW01. The sequence continues at coordinate 110,036 of CALODJ010000010.1, forward strand.
AGTTAAGCGCGGATTCAGAACCCGGGTAGGTGACCAGGTTGGCACCGATGTCCCAGCTGATACCATTACCAAACTCGCTGGCAATGCCCACATAATAATCAATCTCGATGGTTGCTTCAGCAACGGTATCGACAGCATCCACATCTGCATTTTCGCGGAATTTCACATTCGATGCCCAGATACCGGCATACAAGCCTGAATCGTGCTCGTAGTCGATCGATCCCTGTATCGCTGGATCTTCATCTGTATTCGAGATTCCCCGGAAAACATAATCCGTGGCCAGTGTCACAGTCCCGGAAAACTCTGCCGGTGTCTGAGTTGAGCAGGTAATCAGCGCTGCTGCAATTAACGGTCGTAAATAGCTCATTAGATGCTCCTTTGAGTTCTGTTATTCATGATTCATCGCCAGGCTTATACCTGTTTATATAGAGTGAAATCCGGCTGTCGTTGTATTATTTTTATTTTTCAGTTTCATGCAAATTTCAAAATACGGTCTGCAAGTAGATAAACAATTTCGTTTGCAGGCAGAGGACGGCTGAAGAGGAATCCCTGTATGATGTCGCACTTCCTGTTTATCACGATATCAAGCTGACTTTCTCTTTCGATACCCTCGACGACGACACGCAGACACAATGTATGCGCCATTGCAGCAATCGCCTCGACGATCTCCGCATCAGCGAGTTTCTCATCAATCTCGCGGACGAAGTCGCGATCTATCTTGAGTGTGTCAATCGGAAACCGGCGCAAGTGGCTCAATGATGAATAACCTGTGCCAAAATCATCCAGCGCAATACTGACGCCGAGCGATCTGATCTTTTCAAGTGTCTGCACGGCTGATTCCGGATCGCTCATGATTGCGCTCTCGGTGATCTCAATCTCCAGGCAACCAGGGTCCAGCTTGCTCCTGCTAAGCGCCTCCTGAACAATCGCCGCGACATCCTGCCTGGCAAACTGGATGCTGGAAATATTGACCGATATAAGGTTCAGTGAATAACCTGCTTTCTGCCAGGCGCGTGCCTGCCTGCATGCTTCATGCAATACCCATTCTCCGATCGGCAGTATCAGACCGGACTTTTCAGCCAGCGGGATGAAGTTATTGGGCGATATCAGGCCATCATCAGGATCTCGCCAACGAAGCAAAGCTTCAAGGCCAACGATCTCCCTGGTCGAACCATGAATCTGAGGCTGATAGTGCAGTTCAAAGTGGTTTTGATCCAGCGCGGTGCGTAGTCTGCTTTCCAGTTTTGCTCGCTCAAGTGCTGCGGTATTCATCGAATTCTCGAAATACTGATAAGTATTCTTGCCTCTCTCCTTGGCATGATACATGGCGATATCGGCATTCTTGGTTAGTTCACCTGCGCTCTGACCATCTGATGGGTAGATAGTGATACCAATACTCGCGCTCACGTGACATTCATCACCGTTAATGGTGATCGGATTCGATAACATGTCGATGAGGCGTTGTGCCACGGTACTTGGCACGAAGGAATCAGCAATATCTGGTAGCAGTATGATGAATTCATCACCCCCTAGTCGTGCCAGGACGTCATTAGGGGCATCAACCGAGCTGCCAACAGCGATGAAATCATCACCACGTAAAACTCTTGTAAGTCGTTCAGCCACATCCTGCAGAAGGAGATCGCCGGCTTGATGGCCCATGGTATCGTTTATCTTTTTAAAGTCATCTATATCCAGGAACAGCATGGCGAGTTGCTGCTGATTTCTTTTGGCATGTGCGATCGATCGGTCAAGAAACTCCTTGAACATAGTGCGATTGGGCAGGCCGGTGAGGCTGTCGTGGTAGGCCAGGAAGCGAATTTGTTCATTAGATTGCTCAAGGCTACCTGCCATGTCCTCGAAGACCGACGTCAGTTCGCCTATTTCATCGTCAGCTTTCACACTATCGACCTCGATCGACCAGTTACCACGCCCAATTTCCCTGGCAAGTCTACCCAGGCGATGTATAGGTCGAATAATCTGATACTCCATCGAAACCATTATGGATAATGTCGTAATCAGAATTGTAAGCAGTGTTATCGCTGCTACAGCAATACCTAGCTCATAACTAATGGCATGCAGTTCGCTTTGCGGCAGCACAGCATACAGGTAGAGATTATCGAGAAGCAGGCTTGCCGAAATATAAGCAAGTTCCCCGTTGAACTGTGTCAGCAGCGGTTGTCTCAGTTCTTCTTCGTTAGCCAGTACGGATTTGACAGCCGATACCGGTATACTTGCACCCACGGGCCTCCTGGTAGACTCAAAAAACACATTCCCAGCTTCGTCTGTTACAAACAGGTAGCCGCTGTCACTAATAACATGCTTGTTAACAAACGACTCAACCTCACTCATGTCGATAGTCACTGCAATATAGCCACGCAATTTAGGTGCGGTTCCCACTGGATCAACAGCGGAATTTTTGAGTGTCAGATGTTTGCCGACAAACAATGAATGCTTCCGGGACAATGATAAGCGGAATTTTGGTTCGAAGCTTCACTGGCAGTTGATGTAAATGTGGTGTTTACATGAATCAATATTTCAACCGGGCAAAATCAGAATTACGTTTTTTGGTTACACGCGGCGGTAGTTGTTTGTATGATTCGCAGCGTGACAGAGTTTCCTTGCTCGGGTATATCACCGAATCTTCCAGAAAGTCTGGAGGCAACAGTTTTTCTGCAGCCTTGTTTGGGGTGGCATAGTAAACGTATTCAGCGAGCTGAGCAGCGTGTTCAGGCACGTTAAGGAAGTCGATGAAGGCATAGGCAATGTCTTTATTATTCGAGTATTGCATCACAGCCAGGTAATCGACCCAGAGATTTCCACCTTCCTTTGGAACGACGTACTCAATGTCGTCATTATGTTCTCTAACCATGAGTGCGTCGCCGCTGAACATCATGGCCATCGCCACATCACCATTTACGAGCGCGGAATTCTCATCAAGTACAATATAGATGTAGGTTTGGACGTACGGTTGCTGGGCCAGAATAAGTTCCATGGATTCACGGATCTGCCGGCTGTCGGTGCTGTTGGCGGAATAGCCCAGAGCTTTCAGTGCCATACCCATGATGTCGCGTTGCGAGTCAACCATTGCTATCTTTCCGTGCAACTGCTCGGCCGGTTTGAACAGATCCATCCAGCTTTGTGGAGGTGTCGCTACAAGATCCTTGCGGTAGGCTATTCCAAGCGTGCCCCAAAAATAAGGTACCGCATACCCATTTGCGCTTTCAAATGCATTGAGCCACTTTTCGTCAACATGCTTCAGATTCGGGATTTGTTGTACGCTTGCCTCTGCTAACCAGCCTCGCTTGCGATAGGTTTCGATCATGGTCCCATTAACAATTGCAAGGTCTGCACCAGACCCACTCGTTTCGAGTAAGATTTCATCGCGCAAGTCATCGGATTCGAAGTACCTTTCTCTAACTTTGACTTTGTGCAGTTGCTCGAATTTCTCGATCAACTCGGGATCCAGGTATTCCGACCAGTTCAGGAGGACTAATTCACGTTGTAAGGTTTGCCCGAGTGCCGGGGAATTCAACAGCGTACACATCAACAGGGCGATGCCGAACGCTGCCGTGGTTGATTTTCCAGTAAACATATCAGTGTCCTCAACAGGTAGGGTGGCATTCCGGGTAGATATCGATGTATTGATATCATTCCCGAACTGCCAGACTGGCGCTGTTTACGCCTTTTTATACTGAGTGTAGCAGCACGAACGAGGATATCTTTAGATACTAAAGAATCGTATATTTCTGGCTGTTTTAGTAGTAAAAAATAGGGACTAAAAAGAGGGTTGTGCTCCGCAAAAATTCAAGCAAGCTTCGGTACCAAGCCATAGTCATGGTGTAGTCCGCCGAGAATAGGGTTAACTACGACATTGAGGTTGCCAGGAATGATGTGCCGATGTTTGTGTGGTGCGACCGGAAGCGCCGTGGGTGGATCTGGAATGCCCGGGCCGAGGCTGCTATGAGGACGTCCTTGATTATAATGAGCGGCCCAACGCTTCAGAACAAGACGTAAATGGCTCTGCGTCAATGGAATCATGAAGTCGAGGCATTCCCGGCGGAGCGTACCGATGACACGCTCACACAAGCTGTTGGCCTGAGGACTCCGAGGGGGTGTCCTGAGAACTCTCAGTCCCATGTTCACCACTGACCGATCAAATCGGGGCGAAAAAATTCCGTCGCGATCATGAATGAGAAATCGGTAGCCGTGGTCCGCGGGGATGGCTTCACGCAGTTGCTGGCGTGTCCACTCTGCTGTCGGGCGGGTGGTCACAATGAGTGCGTGTTTCCAATCGAATAGTCTGGACAGCAGCACGAGGGCAACCCGTAACGCGGCATCCGGCCGACGGGGTTTTAGTTTACGGTCCTGGTGCATCGCCAACTGTTTACGCAGGAACAGATTCTCGGCGGCGAGTGCGCCACGTGGGCGCATGAGAAGCCAGATAAATCTGGCCAGGTCACACAGCAGGGAAGTCATCGTTCGCGTACAATCCAGGATGGCGAACATCATGCCATAGCAGGTATCGAAGTGCGACGCATTGGAAATTCCGATCTAAATAGCAATGGGACCGAGTGTTTGCGGACGACAACCCCCCAGGATGGTAAAACGTCCGCGATTTTTTCGAGTTGATACCACGCTATGCGGGCTAGCCCGCATTTCTCACCAGGCGGCGTAGGATTCTGATAAGGCATTGTTCCCTTTGAAAAAAACCCGGATGATCGAAATACAGTGTGTTTTTCAAGTGTGCCTATCACGGTTCAGGCGAGTCTTCGTGTCCGTAAGCTTGCTCTTCACTCAAACCGTAGCTATTGCTACGCTTTTCGCTCCAGAGCGGCGCTTACGAACACGAATCCTGCGCCTGCTCCCGTGATCCTGGTGAGAAATGCGGGCTAGAATCGACGGGTGCATGGCCTGCGCTTGGTGGCGCGCCCTGTTGCCATGAAACGGCTTATGCGTCTGCGCCGGATGCGAATGCAAAACAGAGCACGCTGATGTAACGCTTGTGGCTCGCCGCAGAGGGCAAGACTTCATGTGGAATCCATCCACCTAGCAGCAGGATCGATTGCCCAGTTTGCATGTCTATATCCCAGCAGTTGGATGATTGCTGGTCGACTTCGTCAAGCTTGGAGCCAAATTTCTTGTAGTACACACGAAGCGACCCACTCTCCGTCGCCCACTTATCACGGTAGAGACAGGTAATCAATGCGGTATCACATCCAGTGATGTCGCGATGAAGCCCGAGGAAATGACCTGGGGCATCATAGTAGGAGTATGAGCCGGTCTGCCCTGTTGGTGCCACCGGCCGTCCGCAGTATGCCGAGAGATGCTGCAACAGCACAGGATCATGATAGAGAGACGTCTGGACCGGACCGCCTTCTGCCGTCAACAACCAGCGCGCCGGGCTGCCCTCTCTGTAACCTGCCGACGTCTGTTTGTTAGTCTGTTGTTCAACCGCAACGGCATGCGAATGCATGCATTCCTGTTGCAAGGCAGCGAAATAATCGCTACTGATCAATCCTTCGAGCAGAAGCAATCCGGCGTTAGCGATGATTGGCGGGTATTGCTGTTGCAACGCTGCACTGTTCATCGTTATCACTCAATAATCTGGCGGCCCGAAACTGATGGGCGCTTCAAATTCGATGGCCGATATACAACTCTGCAGGATCTGCGGCACCTTCTCGAGTGGTAGTGACCGGGTTCTGTGATCATCGACGATGAAATACACACCTTCGTTTTTCGACTGCTCGAGTTCGACTTTAAAGACGTCGCGGAAATGTGAGGCTTCGGCCGAAATCAGCATCGCGTTAGGCGCGACTGATTCTGACGCAAAACCCAAATCATCGAAGCGCTTTGCAGTGTCCGCGTCGGAACAGTGTTGCGAGAGTAAAACGACGGCAGATATCATGATGGTATGCATAGGTAGTTGAACGTAGGGCAGTCAGTGTGCGTTGGATTCATTTGTAGAGTCAGCTAATTTTCCTGGCATACGTGCCAGTTCTCATGATATTTGTTGTACACGCCCAGCGCAAGAAAGTGACCATCCTTAACGACTGAAAGATCATTCTCGACATGTGAATTCAATGATTTCTCGATTTCCGCGGTATCGAAAGACTCACTCGGATAGCAGCGCTCTAGCACGCTTACGACTTGTGCTGGCGTCGTGATCTGATCGCAGGCCAGATACGCGATACGATCATACTCGGAAAGTTCGAACTCGCGAGGTGCGTGATGCTTCCGGTTGTCCTGAATCAGCAGCGTGTTGCCAAGGTCATTGACCCTGAGATCACCCCGATTGCCTTCGCTGCTCCATCTTTCGATCATCGGCAATATCTCAGATGCGAAAGTATGCGTATATCGGCCTTCTTCGTAATCGAAGTCGAAGTAGCAGGCGATCCGCATCAATACGGACTCGTCAAACGGATAGAGATATCGGTAGACGCTGAGTGGCCTAATATTCTTGAGCCCAAACTGTTCCGGACACTGATGATAAGGACTGAAGCGGTCAAGACGCAGCGGACCACAAGCCGAAGGCGGCATCAGGTGCCAGATACTGGGGAGCAGGTCCGCGATTTCCTGGTAATCCGATGCTGCCTCTCCGGGAAAGCCGTAGAGCAGGTTCCAGTCGACCGAAACACCGTATTCGTGGCACCATTTGAGAAGCTGGATGTTGCGCAGCCCCGTGGTGCCCTTGCGCATTAAACGCAAAATGTTGTCACTCAGGCTTTCAATACCGGGCTGGATATTGTGTATGCCTGCTTCTCTGAGCAATCGGACCTGTTCACGTTTGAGATTGGATTTCGTTTCGTAAAAAAGCGGTGTTCTGCCGTCGCCTTTTTTAGCCAGAGCGGGTAAAAAAGCATGGAAATACGCCATGTCCAGGATATTGTCGACCATGATGATCAGCAAAGGGTCCCAGGTCTTAGACAAGTATTCCAGCTCCATCAGGGCTCGCTGGGCCGATTTGCTTCTGAAGCCGATACCGTTGCCGTTGAGACCGCAGAACGTGCAATGGTTTTTTGCACCCCACCAGCAACCCCGTGACGTTTCCATCAACAACGTTGGCGAGACGGCATGTAATCGGGGATCGATCGCCAGAGCGTCATAATAGTCAGTGAAATCGGGAATCGGTAGGTTGTCGACGTTCTCAACAGGGCGCGCCTGAGCAGTCTGTGCTGCTGTCTGGTCTCCATTCCGATAAAGAATGCCTGGGATCAGATTCAGTTCGTTTCCATTTTCGAGCGCATCGATCAACGCAGGAAAGCTCTGATCCGCTTCGCCCTGACAAACATAGTCGACAAAAGGAAAACGTTGGTGCAGTTCTACACCCATCTCGTCCTCCCAGTTGGCACCACCGAACACAACGGATATTTTTGGAAAACGCGTCTTGATGGCCTTCGCCAACGATAATGCGGCGATATTCTGCACGAAGGTTGATGTGAATCCGACGACGTCATAACGCTGCCAGTCAATCTGCAGCAGGCAGGCGTCGATGAAAGCCGGTGTTTGTTCCCGCACCCAGACCAGCTGTTCTAACTGATCCTGTGGACGTTGCCAGGTATCAACGAGGATCTCCTTGACATACCCCCAGTCCACATCGGGACGCCGGCCATAAAGCGGAAGCGTAAAACACCAGTCACCCGCAAAACTCGTGTACGGAATGTCATCGACGATCCAGTTGTAGAGATCGAGACCAATGAAGGCGGCAAAATCGAGATTGAGATAGCGGATTTGGCAATCGTGATCCCGCATCTCGAGACCAGCCTTCAACAGGCTGATCCCGAGTGCAGGTCGTTCGACAGCGCCAAACGGCATTTGTATCAACAGGACCTTCATCTGACTCTGGTTCGAAACAACGTATCGACATAGCCTGACGTGCAATGCACTCCCAAACCTCCTTCGTTTGCAGATGCCGGATCAGATCTCTTGAGGATCGATCTGTCCTTTCCGTACCATGTCTTCCAGAGCGTCCATATCGTCTTCTGTGATATCCGGCTGTTGGGCTTCAGCCATTGTCGCTTGATCACCCTGTTCCTGCTCTTGACCTTCTGTAGCGGCCAAGGGTGCAGGTCGTATTGGCCGAATAGGCTGTACTGGCCGTATCGGCTGGACCGGCTGCACCGGACGGATCGGCTGCACTGGGCGAATCGGCTGTACCGGACGAATGGGCTGAACTGGCTGTATCGGCTGAACCGGACGTATCGGCCTGATCGGTCGGCAACGCAGCCGGGCCAATAGGCTGGCGCGATAGGCATCGACGAGCCCCCGCCCGGTTGCCAGGTCAGGTCCAATGGTAGCCGCGTGGCCACCGGTTGACGGACTGCAATTTCCCGTTGTCACATCGCGCGCGGTGGACATCATGACGCTTCGGATCGCGGCTGGGTTGAGGCGATCACAGGCCTGCTTGATCAATGCTGCAACGCCTGCCAGCTGGGGTGCAGCAGCGGAGGTGCCGCTGAACGTGGCCCAGCCGTCATCGCTGGCAGTTTCGTCGCCGTTGGGATGCGATCCACCCGCACCATTGGTGTCGATATCGTCTCCCGGCTCGACCGGCAACATGATGTATTTCGCGCGTGGGCGCATGCCCACCAAGCCGCATACGTCTGGAACGTTTCTGCCCGGATAAATATTGGATGCAAATCCACTGGCATAGTCCGAGGCGTGGAAACTACCATCGGGATTCATGAAGGCACCACCGGCTGAAATCACATCGGGATGTTGTCCCGGGAAGCCCCAGTGTCCATTACCGGCGGAAAAGATCACTGTGATACCGGAAGCAACAGCAGAGGCAATGGCCGCGGCCAGCGCTTGGCTAGCTGCCGAGAGCGGGCCGGTCCGGATACTACTACCCCAGCTACAGGTTATGATGTCAGGGTTGAGACCAACGGCCGCATTAAAAGCACCGATCGAATTTGCGAAATTCATCTTCACCGGCATCAAACGGACGTCAGGTGCAACGGCGAAGATATTGGCTGATTCCCCAGTACCATGGCCGCTTTCATCCGCGTTCGGATTGCTGGCACCCGGCCCTAATACAACATTGTCGGCCCTGTAACCTCGTTCGACGAAGAACGGGTGTCTATACCAGCCACTGTCGACCATCGCGACTTTGACACCGCGGCCTGTCAGCTGCCCCCTGTGCGCGCGGTCGGCATTACACGCCAACGAAACGTCGTGCGGCACATTGAGATGCCAGTAGTCGACTATGGGTGGAAACGCATTGGGTGCCATATAGTATCGCGGCTCCTCGATGGCAACACCTTCGATCACGTTTTCGAATTCCGTCCCGCGTGTGGAGATCAGTCCTTTGATATCACTGTTCGGACAATCGAGAAACTCCGCGACATCAGTCTGGCCGAATCCTTTGATCACCTCCTCCTGTCTGATGACGATTGGCGCGCCGAAAGCTTTCTCGTAGGTCTTAGGTGAGCCCGCGATATTGATCGTAGACTCCGTCGCTTGGAGAACGTCGAAGCCGGCATCTTTTAGTTTTGCGGCTGCACGCTGAATCAAATCTTCCTCTGAGGTAAAGTTGGCAACGGTTTCGAAGTTGATCGTATTCGAAGCATTAAACATCGAGACGCCGCCAATAGAATGAGGCGATACTTCTGCGTAAACGACCCGTGGAAGTTTGGGTTTCTCTGAACGACGCTTACTTGACGACCGGGTTGTGTTTTTTGCGTGCTGATTTTTTGCGGTAGCTTTTTTCTTTGATGCTTTAACCATGTCTCTACTCCTTGCGCATGTTAGCAAATGGTGGGAATAACCAGTATAGACGGCCTTATGTGATAATAGCAATCCTACAATTTGGATCCATTCGCCGATTGGTCAACCTGAAATGGATCATGATAACTTTTCGCGGTATCGCTCTAGGCAACATGGTTCAGACTTCAATAACGCTATCCCAGCCGCGACCACAAATACTGCCGATGAACTGTTTCAATGAGTTTCTGATTTGCTTCACGGCCTGGCTGGATGACAGGAGAAAATAGGCCCGTGGTGTATACGGCGTATAGCGGATCGCAAAAACCTGCGCTACACCCGGCAGCCTTTGTTTCAGTTCTTGCGCGCGTTGCTGCATTTGAGCTGGATGAGAGGCTTGACGATGCAGATGTTGATAAATCACGCAGACATCCTTTTCCCGAAAAAAATGGTCCACTTCATGGTAAAAGGCATACTTGCCGGCGCGAGCCTGATGGATTTTTTTGCAACTTCTGATTTCCAGGCCATTATCGGGGTCGAGCATGAGCACATTACAGTTACTGACGGCTGCAAGTGCACGCTGTAGCCAGTGTGCTCGGGCCTCTTGTCGGCTGCGTTTATGTTCGGTTGTCTGGCGGGGATAGCGCAGATGGAAATCCAGCGGCTCGGAAAAATACACCGGATGATTTGGTATTAATTCTGCGGCTTCCAGTGTCCGGATATTACGTTGCTTGGTGATGACTTGGGTCAGGCCCAGAACAAGATCCGGGTCACAGTCAGAGAAGGCTTCATTGTCCAGGTAGTCGGTATGCCTGCCGTCGTTGGTATGTGATTCATCGGGATATAAATACCACACCAGGCCGATGCGATGGCTATCCGCTGCAAACAACTTTCGCAGCAACACGAATTTGCTGTAATCGCCAATATCGCCGGAATATCTGTTTTGCATCCTCTACTCACCCAACAGGTTGTTAATTGCTCAAGTCACGCCATGTAAACCGCTGACCAGTTCCAGGTAATCCGGCTCATCCGGACTGATCAGGCCATGCCTGATCAGGAAATCCAGGTTCACCAGGTTGCTGTTGGGTTTGAACTCATTGGTATTGCGTATCAGCTCGATAATCTCCTCGACAGGCAACAATTGAAATTCAGACACTTCACCATCGGTATTTTGCGGAACGAAGGTCTCGGGTAATTCCAGGTCATAGCAATACAGTGTATCGGGTTTGAGACCGATTTCCGTTTCCCGGCAATAAGAGACGACCCCTACCGCTTTTGCGGTTTTAACCAGATCAACAGGGATATTTGCCTCCTCCTCACATTCCTTGATCAGATTGTTGTACAGGCTCAGGTTTTCCGGCAGACCTCCAGCTACCAGGTTGTCCAGCATATTCGGGAAACGAATGCGATCCGGCGCGCGCCGCGCCGTCCATAGCTTCAGTCCCTGGTTGCTGTTGTCATAGCCATTGAGATGCTGGCCATAGGTTTTGATGCCAAAATGACTCGCCGCCCCCCGGTCCATTTTGGCCAGTACCTGGTCACGGCTGGCCCCGGTTACCGGATAGGTCTCTCCGAGATAGTATTTGATCACCCCCTGCTCGACCAGGAGCTGTACTACCTCGTCAAGGACATGACTGCGGTCGTCAACACGATCGACTTCAGCACTGAATCGTACGGCATCATCGGTTATCGAAAAATAATTCGGCCATTGTTTTAGCGCATCACACAGGTAATGCTTCAAATACCCCACCCGATGATCAGTGATATAGAAAGGGCAAAAATTATCCGGGTTCCATCGATTCAGGTCGTGAATATGTCGCAACAATCCTCGCTGGTGTAGTGGCATGGTCATCTCAATATCAGAATAAAGTAGGTTCCTCATATTTTCACTGAAATCTTAAAGCATTTCATTCGGTCAGGCCCGGCAAGCCTGGTTTGAACTCTGTTATGCGAATGAAATTCACAAACCAGTTAGTTATTTCGACAATACCCGTCATGGATCAGTTCTCTGTGTGGTACTCGTTATTGATTAGTAATAAATTGAAAGTATGAACTTGATGAAGAAGGGGAGGCTTAACGTGGCTGAACAAAACAACCCATTGGATCAATAGATTTGCCAGAGTACTTTTCATAGGAGCATTTTTCGCAACCACGTTCCTTCAGTTGTTTTATCTGACCATCTAAATCTTGCCTCGTACAACTGACTGTCGCGTACCCAACTAGCATTGTCTCCTTACCTTTAGACTATATGAGACGCTATTTAAAATATAAGATGCCTGAGGAGTAATAATATTATCCTGCTGGTACCTTTTTGCTTTGACAAACTGCAATAAACATGGGGTCGGCGTTCAAGCGTTCAGGCGTACAGTCGCACCACCTCGAGTTCTTCCAGCCAGGCCGCCTCGTCCGGCGCGGCCAGCGCGTCCAGGTCGTCGGGCGTGGCTTCGGCGTCGTCCACCCACTGGCGGAGCAGTTCACTGCCGTTGATCAGGTCGATGGCGAGGCGGTCGAATTCGTATTCGTAGGGGAAATCTCGCCACAGTTCGTAATCCGGCCGTAGCCGTCGCAGTGCCTTGAAGGCCAGGGCCATCAGCCGCCAGGGGCGGAAGGCTTCATGGTCGTAGGCACCGTCTTCCACGTGAATCTGCACGCCCGCGCACAGCTTGCCGGCGTGCTTGTGAAACGTGGGCTCGAACCAGCACTCCCGCAACCGGCAGCCCTGGAGCCAGTGAGGCGCGAGCCGGTGCATCTCCGCCAGCAGTTGGCGGGGCTCCAGGTCCGGCGCCCCGAACAGCTCCAGCGGCCGGGTGGTGCCTCGCCCCTCGGACAGGGTCGTGCCCTCCAGCATCACCGTGCCGGCGTAGCAACGGGCCATCCACAGATTGGGCGCATTGGGGCTGGGATTGATCCAGATGCGCTCGCCGAGCGGCCAGCCATACCCTGGCCCGCTGCCGGGCGCCCAGCCCTCCATGGCCACCACTCCGCAGTCCACATCCAGTTTCAGCGTACGCACGAACCACCGGGCCAATTCGCCCATGGTGAGGCCATGACGCATCGGCAGCGGACCCGCGCCCACGAAGCTCTCCCAGCCCGGGCGCAGGCGGAGGCCCTCCACCGGCCGGCCGGCCGGGTTGGGTCGGTCCAGCACCAGCACCTTCTTGCCGGACTGCGCGGCCGCCTCCAGCAGGTAACGCAAGGTTGTAATAAAAGTGTAGATGCGGCATCCCAGATCCTGCAGATCCACCAGCAGTACATCGAAATTGTGCATCATGGCCGGTGTGGGCCGGCGCACCTCGCCGTACAAGCTGAACACCGGAATCCCCAGCAGCGGATCGTTGAAATCTGCCGATTCCATCATGTTGTCCTGCTTGTCCCCGCGCAATCCGTGCTGGGGGCCGAAAGCCGCGCTCAGCCGCACGTCGGGCAACGCGGCGAGCGCGTCCAGTGAATGGACGAGATCTGCCGTGACCGAGGCGGGATGGGCCAGCAGGGCCACGCGCTGCCCCTTTAATGACTGCCGCAGTTCGGATTCTTGCGGCAAACGGTCGATTCCGAATTTCATAGTGACACTCCGGTGTTTATTGTGTTGTTCGGTTTACGCATTCAGGACCCGTCGAGTTGCAGGGCAAACGCATCGGCGTGATGAAAGTCCGGCTTGCCCGGCGGATGCCGCAGGGCCCAGTACGACAGATCACCGTTAACGGCTTCCACTACCGCGGACAGGCCCACCCGTATCGGACGAGTCAGCGGTGGCAGTTCTGAAGGTATCTCTGCCTCTAGCGCCAGGCGCTGCGAACTCCGATGCACCCGGAGGACCGGGTCGGACTCATCCGTTGTCACGCCTGCCTGCTGATCGTCGCCCTGCCGGTAGTCGCTAAAGGCATAAGCCGCCCACTCGCCCGACGGCGAGAAATTGTATTCCCTGTAGCCCGGTCCGTCCCCCGCCATCAGGAACGCCTCGAAACAGGTGTGCCGCCACAGCTCGTCCATTCGCCGGCCCGGTCGCTCCGCAGGAATGCGCAAGCTGGCTAGATTACCTTGCAGCACGAAGGTCAGGGCGAGGATGCCGTTGGTCGCGCTTACCACCTGCACCTTGATCGCGCCGATGCTCCGGGAGGGTGTTCGCGGATGGCAGACAAGGTTTCGGGATAGGGGGGTGGCCAGGGACGTCATGGGTGACTAGGCTAGCATCCAGCCACGGAGAGTGCACGCGAGATATGATCCGCAAGATGGCAGTTTCGCAACGAAAGGATTCACCGCCCGCGACCAATCCCGCGCGGCGGTAAAAGCCCGATCGAACGCGTGGCTTCGGAGAGCCGCATTCCGGTGATCAAGCACTATGAAGGAATCTGTCACCAGTACCTGGCCGACCATCCCGACTAGCCTGCATTTCTCACCAGGCGGCGTCGGGTGGTGCCTGAATTCATCAACCCTTCTTGCGGGAAATCATCCATTCGCCATTTCGCATTGGGCACAGTCACGATCTCCAGCGGGTGTCGATTGTTCGTATCCGGCATAGCGAGCGGTTGCTGCATCTTCCAGCAGCGGATGGTAAAGCATCGTAGACTGTGGGGCATGGATGAGCGATAGCTGGTTTACTCGCATTTCAGGTGATAACCAGGGATTTCTGAACATGGTATTTTTCATGGTATCGGTAGCTAAAGTCATTGGAAAACCCTCGCCATCACTGGACCTTGGCAGGCTATTGATAATCGAGTGGGAGTAGGGCTGGTCTGGCACATACAGGCATCAAATCACATTTAACTGCCAGACTTATCTTATTCACGTCTGGCATCTGCTGGTACTGGCTGGCACGTGCAAGCAAACTTTTTCATGGTATGGATCATGGTACTGTGGTGCTCGATAACAGCACGGCGATCCAGTGCCATGCCATGCGTGTTGAGCCGTTCATGGTATTCGTGATTGAGCATGTGCCACACTGGATTGGGCGGCTGCAGGTTCATGCGCTCTCACCCTCGGCACCCAGATCTCTGCACACGACTCCCGGTCGACCAAGTGGAAATTGAACTGAAAACTCAGCCTGTGGGCCAATTCTTTTTTCCGTTGACAGTCAACAACAACCCGACGGCTTGTGGCCACGGTGGCCAACTTACAATTAACAGCACTATTGGGACACTGCTTTGGCAATGGTAGGCAGCATCAAGTTAGAGAAACGTAAACTGATGTCATTCCATAAGTAAATGCCGACCGAAATGTGTTTTGGGCAGGCGTCGTAGGCTATGCCTGTAGCCAGTTCTCCACTTTCAGCGCTGGTACCCGGGAGAATTCTCCGGCATTGGTGGTTATAACTGTTAGGTCATTAGCGAGAGCATGTGCAGCGATCAGTAGATCGTTTGGCCCGATGAGTGTTCCCTCACGAGTGAGGTGATGGCGTAATGCTGCGTAGTGATGGTCGGCGGGTGTTTCTAGCGGCAGGATTTCCAGTGCGGAGAGGATCAGGTCGATGCGTTCTACAAGTTTTGCAGAGTTTGACTTGGTCGCACCATAGCGGAGTTCTGCGGCGACAATGACGCTGGTGCAGACGGTATCCTCGCCTGCCTTGGTGATCTGTGCTGCTACCACGCCTTGTGGATGGCGGACCAGATCGGACAGGATGTTAGTATCCAGCAAATACGCAAGCGATGCACTCACAATAGCACGTCATCCACTGGAGGCAGGTCATCATCTATATCGGGGAAGGGTTCAGTTAGGGGGGGCAGGGAGGCCAGCAGCGCCAGCAGCCTGCCTTTACGGATCGGCTCCACGATCAGCCGGTCACCCTCCTTGTGGATGAGTGCTTCCTCGCCCTCCAGCTCGAACTCGCGGGGGATGCGTAGTGCCTGGTTGCGCCCGTTGCGAAAGAGGCGGACATGGCGTTCATGAGTTGACATTCAGGTATCCTCTGATTTTAATAGCATATGTCAAAGCATATGCCAAGAAGTCCAGTAAATCAATCAGGCTGGTTACTGTGCAACGCGACAGCGTTCTCGCGGGCGATTAGCAGCACAACTGAACATGGTGTTACCGGATCAACCGCTATAGCCAGACCCATTGCTTTGACCTATTTGATGCATTCGAGCGATTGGTTCTGTAAGAGGCGCGTCTTTGGACAATTACGCTTTGGATAGCCTTGAATTCCAGGACCAGAATGAATAACTATCATTAATATCTAAATATATCGAAAAACTTACACCATGCCGGCGTAGGAACATCATCCCTGAATATTGCCGCCAAGTGGGGCATCCAGCGCCTGTGAGAGGATCGACAGCAACGCGGCAATCGTCTAGCCGGTGATTTCCGGTTCTTGCCCTCTACTATCTGATCGCCAATTGGGTGAGCCGGTTCTAGTATCTTAGCGGTTGGATTCTTTGTAACCCGTGACCCCGTTCTCGGATCGGAATCAGGCCGAAACCGGTCCAGGCATTACAATGAGCGCAGTGGTTAGTGCGCTCGAAATGGCTGTTAGTATCCACTTCATATAATCGACAACACTCTTTTTACTGGGACTACCTTTACGTTTGAGTACCGTGGCCCTACCTCGCTAGAGTCTCTGCTGTTTCATCGTTCGGATCGACTTGGTTGAAACTCCATTTTTTTAACAGAGGGCGTCGTTGCTCGAAAGTTCAGCACCAAAGCACCGAGCAGATTGTCGCGGAGACTCACCTCGAAAATATCGAGCAATAAAGCAGAGATTCTCGAATTTTATCCTCTAGAACCCGGCTTTATCATTCCAGCATACGCATTAGATCAAATTGTTTTTAGCAATTCATGATTGTAGAAGCTGTTTATGAACGACAAAAGACTTAAAGCAGAAAGAGCCGTTTGTAAGAAGTGCAAGTTCAAATACTCCTGCAGTGACCTGCCGGCGTTTTGCGCCTTCGCTTATTTTGTACCGCCGACTCTCGTCATAGGCATGCTGGTTTACTTTTACATATACGGCGAGCTTTGATCACTGCAATATTTAATTTCTACAGGAGGAATCTATCATGGCGTTCAGAATCACTGCGGCAGCTGCATTGGCTGCCTCCCTCACTTTAACCGGCTGTGCCACCACCCAGGGTACGCAGGAACAGGCCGGAATGGTGATTGGTGGCATCCTCGGCGGCGTGCTCGGAAACCAGATTGGCGATGGCACCGGCCGCACAGCCGCTATAATTGCCGGTACGCTGATTGGTGCCTCGATCGGCGGCGCAATTGGAGAGAGCATGGATGCCAGCGACCGCGAACACGTGAGCGAATCGTTGGAGACCGTGCGCACGGGTGTGCCCTCACGCTGGCGCAATCCGGACACGGGTAACGAGTTTACGGTCGTTCCGACCAATACCTTTGAAACTTCCAGCGGGCCGTGTCGCGAATATACCATCGACGCGGTAATCGATGGTCGCGAAGAAAAGGTCAACGGCACAGCCTGCCGGCAGCCGGACGGCAGTTGGCGCGTGCAGGGCTAGGAGTCTCGACTAGGCGAGATGGTACAGGTGGCCGATGAAATAGGCGTAGAAAAGCAGCAGCAACGCGCTCTCGAAGCGGTTGATCTTCGCATCAACCGTTACCAGGGCGTTCGGCATCGTGCGTGCTGTTCGACGCTACGCCCGCCGTCGCGAGCTTGCTTTAGAATTTGAATTCTATTCCCAGCGAGAGCGAATTTGGACGACCGCCAAAGATGGTCTTCACTTCGTCACCATGCCCACCATCTACCGCGGGGAATTTCGCATTTGTGTCATTTCGGGTTGCGGTGTAGGCCAGGTACAACTTGGTTTTGTCGTTCAATTCGTGATAGGTGCCTGCGCTGATATTACTGCCACCGGTCTCGGTCGTGTTGGCTGCATTGTCAGCGGCCAGGTACTGCAATCGTAAGTCCCAATCCTCGATGAAACGCCATTTCCAGTTCAAACCGAAAGCTGCGCGGCTAAACTCGTTGACGATACTGGGATCGATATCCTCATATATCGCACCGAAGTCATGGCCTGAGCGCGTCCATACTGCCGCAACGCGGAATGCGTTGCCGTCGATGATATAGGAGTGTCCGGTCCAGTCCTCGTAAGCGAGTGATAGCGTGATATCGGCAATACGCCACCATAATCCGGCGCCAAACATCTCATTTTTGTTGTTATCCACGCTGCCGGCGTTTGTGCCGTCGTCCTCCGGATCAACCGCATACATGGCCTGAACCTTGAGAGCACGATCGTGATCATACTGGTACATGATCATATTCCTGGCTCGCTCATTTAGCTGGTTGCCTGACTGATAGCCCGCGCCAAGAATCGCGCGTCGATCACCGATGGTATCACCAAAGATTCCCCATTTTGAACCGATACTCTTGAATGGCGTATCATGAATACCAGCCCTGAGGCTGCCCCATTCGCCAGTCAAGCCGATAAAAGAGTTGCGGTCGGCAAAATTACCTTTCGAGCTGTCATCAATGCGAACCTCCTGTTCGATCTGGTATATCAACTGCTGGTACTGACCCTTCAGTCCCACACGTGACGAATTGCTTGAAACGCTTATGCCATCTTGATAGCTATCATCATTCAAGCCATCGGTATCACTGTTATCGATCGACACATGAATCTTGCCGTACACGTGCAACAGATCACCGGCAACTTCTGCCGCCATCGACGTCGGTGAGTGGGAGCTTAGTGCGCATGCCGCGATCAGGGACGTAATGATATTTCTTATAGTCATGTTGAAATCAGGCATGGTATTGGAGTAGCACAGAGTCAAAGTGATCGGGGCCGCGATTTTACGTAACAATTGTATGTGTTATCAATCTCGATCGGGAGATCACCGAGCCAGCTTCTGGATCATCCTCTGTGCTCATATATGGATCCGATGTGCGTACCTTTTGTTTGGTAGGGACAGGGTGGTATTGGGAAGGAATACGTCATTCGCGCTGAGTGACTGGCAATCGCAGACTGTCAAAAACCGGCATTGGGTAACAGGGCGTTTATTCTGCTATACGCAATCATGATGCGTTTCATCGGGCAGCATCCTCGCACGCGGCGCCGGTGCTTTGATGCAATACTAGAAATTTCTCGACGACGCTTGATGCGTACGGGTAGGCCTTCGGCTCGTAACTGGCTCTAGGCCCGGCAAAATTTGCCGTGCCACCGGCTAAGCCATCTACGAACGCTTTGATTCACTGTGCAGCCCGGCTCGTTTCCAACTCCTGCGCACCCAGTAACAGATACGGCTTTTTATGCTGCAGACAGTACAGCAGCGTTGTCTCCGTGCCGCCCCTCGGCCGACCAAAATAGATAATAACCGTGCCATCGGCTTCCTGAACATTCCTCAAGGTCCGCTTATCGTAACCGCCGTCGCTCAGTTCCTTAACGGGATAGCTTGCGGGAATTACGCCGTCCTCAGCCATTCTTCCTGGCGAGCACCAGCCACCACAAGGCACATGGTGCTTCAAAGCCGTAGCCAGGGCGGCCCTATCAACGCCGGTCTGTGCGCCCAAATGATCTTCAACATTGCCAACTTCGATCTCTGCTACCGCAAACACCCGCATACATCGTCACGTTGAGTCTCCAATGTCCATGCTCGCGTGCCACAACCAAACACGATGCACACCCATGTTTGGCCGCCACCGACGGTCTTGGGCGGCACAGTTTAGGTTCGCGACAACTATCAATATCCTGCTTATTTTTGACTCGGCATTTCCACCAGTCCAGACACTTCCAGTGAATCCCCAATGTTCAGAAACGGACACGCCTTCGCGATCGTTAGAGCCGCTTCTATTGAATCGGCCTCGATAATTGTGTATCCGGACATCGTGCTGGTGCTGCCAGCGGTAACCGTACCATACTGTCTAGTACCGTTATGAAAAAAAATACCCATGAAAAAAATCCGGCGCGCGCCGGTCGACCGAAGAGCGAAGAAAAACGAATAGCGATTTTGAATGCCGCGGGTGATCTTTTCCTAAGCCGCGGACTCGCTGGCACCTCCATGGATGCGGTCGGCGAAGACGCCGGCGTTTCCAAGCAAACGGTGTACTCGCACTTCTCGAGTAAAGAGGACCTGTTTCGGACCTGCATCAAGAATAAGGTGGAGTCCTATGGCTTTCAGGAGGAAGATCTGCCGAAAGATGCGGATCTCGAGACGGTGCTCAAACTGCTTGGCAAGCAGTTCTTGAACCTGATATTCGATGAAGGGGTTGTCGCCATGCATCGCGTCGTCATTGGTGAAAGTGCCAGCTACCCGAAGATCGCCGAGCTTTTCTATGAAACCGGCCCCCAGAAGACGATAAATGCCGTCGCGAAGTACATTGACACTCAGATGACATGCAAGCGATTAAAGCCGGATAACCCGTACTATATTGCAGTGCTGTTTTTGGGGTTGGTGCGCGCTGATTACCAAATGCAACTGCTGATGGGCGTCCAGCCTGGTCTCGCAGACAAAGACATAGAACTGCATCTGAGCAAAGTGGTGCGACAGTTCATGGAACTCTATGGGACTCAATGAACCCGCCGCATCTTGAACAGCCCACCTTGATCTATAGCTGAGGCTATGAATCGACGGGCGATCGTCCAACCTGCATAGCCAACTTGCCCAAAAACTCCGAATCCTTCAAACAGCATCCGGGCAAGATTGACTGGCGATTCCAGCCGTCCTTTTCATAAATCACTCTTGTTAAGTGCGCTCATCAGGCGCCTGCTTGCTGGTAAGCTTTTTAAATGTATTTTCAATGATATTTCCGAGCAAGAAAAGCACGATCTCCAAGTAGTAGATACACAGTTATGACCCTGCAGGCACTCAGAGACGCCCAGACGGCCGAGGCGCTCACCTATCAGGACATGTACCGTGATGACATTGTCTACCCATAATCAGATTCCTTTGAAGGCGAGGGCCACAAATAATGGCCAATCTTTAGTCAAATACCGGCCTGCTCCCATTATGGGAGCGTGCTAATATCAGCTCATGAGAGTCATCGCCAAATTCATGCTGCGGACCTTTTGGGAAAGCAGCCCAAAGTATCGCGATGCCAAGAAACAGATGACTGAGTGGTATAACTATTGCTCGAATGCACAGTGGAACTCACCGCATGAACTTAAAGCAGATTTACGCAATGCGAGCATACTGAAGAATAACCGGGTCGTCTTTAATGTTTGCGGGAACAAATACCGAATTGTTGTGCTAACGGGTTACTCACGAGATGGAATGCTTATACGCTTTGTAGGCACACACAAGCAGTATGATGAGATCGAGGACATTGAGAATATTTGAGGCCAGACTGATGAACCTGAAACCCATTAAAAACAAAACCCATTATAACCAGGCACTAGAGCGTATTAATGAACTCTGGGGAGCTAAGCGTAATACAGAGAAAGGCGATGAACTCGATGTTCTAATGTTGCTCGTTGAAAAATATGAAGAAGAGCACTATCCAGTTCCGCCCTCCGATCCTGTTGAGGCCATCAAATTCCTGATGGAGCAAAAAGGTCTTACACGTAAAGATCTGGAGCCGTACCTGGGTACCCGCGCACGTGTTTCTGAAATACTTAACAAGAAACGCAATCTGACATTGCCAATGATCAAGAAACTGCATGAAGGCCTGAATATCCCCTACAATTGCCTGATCGCTTGATGTGGTAATAGCATCAACTAATTAGAAGGAACGTTTTGATGCAGAGTAATATTCTGAAAAACAGGATACTTTACTGAACAGTATAATAGCCACCAGTGAAGCCATCTCGACGCAAAGGGATGGCGCAACCTGCAGTGAAGGAACGCTCATTACTCGAGCGCAGACTCATTCGTTAGAACTGTCCCTGATAAATCTGAATATAAAAACTGGACACGCACAAATCGCGACTATTGACTGCACCCCACGGTAGCAGGCATACCCGCGTGACTTTCTTCAATCGCCAGTATATGGTCGACAACAGTATTTTTTGAGATCTAACCCCGATCATCGTCTTCTGTATATATATTAGAGTGAGCATCTATGTGTTCGATACTTTACTATAATCGCTTAATCCACAGTGCAGCGAGAAATGAATCGATTGTATGGTTTCAGTGCGAACCAACCAGACAGGTTAACAAAACATGTTTGCCATTTACGATATCGAAGGTCGCCGCTTTCGCGACACCCTGGAAAATCTTCGCAAGGTAGAGCAAATTAACGACGGCGCCCGGGCGCGCTCGCCCGATAAAACCTATGAAGGAGAACAGCGGCCGACGCCGGGCACTTCCCGTGCTGAATTCGATGGCGTGCCAGTATCCAACAAGGCGGTACATGCCTACCGTGAGATGTTGCAACTCAACAGGCGTGAGCCGATATTCCACGCCTCTCAGTTGATGAGTTATCCGGTCAGTACGGTAACCATGGATATGGGAATACTGGCTGCCCAGCGCTATTTTCAACAGCAGGGGCTCCGTCAGATGCCTGTTATGAGTGTCGAACAACGCATCGTCGGTATGCTATCGGTAGAAGATCTCATGCAGTTCATTGTTATCGACGATGGTCATGTTCGATATGTGGAAGGCAAACGCGTCGCAGATGCCATGTCGCAACAGGTGATTACAGCTGATCCGGTATCGGATGTTCGTCGAATTGCACAGGCCATGCTGGAATACCATCTTCACTCCGTGCCTATTGTTGACGAGATGCATACCTTAATAGGTATCGTTGCGCGCAGCGACATCCTGCGCGCGGTAATGAATGACCCGCCGCTCAATATGTGGTCGTGACGTCGGGATTGTGTCTGTTAAACTCTGCATGTTTAAACAAAAGAACAAGAGGGATCAACAAAGGGGCGGTTACTAATGGCCCTTACTTAAGCTGAAAATGCACTGTTTTGCAGTAAATTCGTCATTGCGAGGTACGAAGCAATCTTCTAGAACGCGCGCTACAGTAAGATTGCCACGTCGCTGTCGCTCCTCGCAATGTCGCTACTCCAATCATTTTATGCTTAAGTAAGTGGCATTAGGGTCGGTGATGTCACAATCTATCAGGTTACGGACGAGTATGGACAATAAGCAAAAAGCCCAGCAACGTGCTGATCAAATTCAGTCCTTTTACAGCGAGATCAAGTTGCTCGAAGACGAGGACGTGCTGCGACTCGATGACGAGCAACGTCAGAAGATCGGCGACTATCACGAGGCGCTGCTCAAATCCCTGACAGATGCTTACGATATCGACACCAGTGCCCGTCAAAAGCAGCTGTCGAGGGGAATGAAGATTGTCTCTTTCATCGGCGCTCTGGCTCTGGCAGCCAGCATCTTCTTTCTTTTTTATCAATTCTGGGGATATTTTACGACGCCACTGCAGGTTTCTATTCTGGTGACCGCACCATTGTTGACGCTATATGTCACGTACTGGGTGTCTCGACGAGAGGCAACAGGATATTTTGCCAAACTGCTGAGCATGGTGAGTTTTGTCTGCTTTGTACTTAACCTTCTGATGCTCGGACAAATCTTCAATATCACGCCTTCGGAAAATGCCTTGTTGCTCTGGGCAGTCTATGGCGTCGTGCTTGCTTATGCCTTCGATGTGCGCTTGTTACTAGCGATGGGCATTCTCGCGTTCGCCGGCTTCATTGCTGCGCGCACATACACCTGGTCGGGGATGTACTGGCTGTATATGGGCGAACGACCGGAAAACTTTTTCATACCAGCTTTGTTCATATTCACGGTCCCGTTCTGGTTAAAGCAGGAGAAATACAGTGGCTTCACCCCTGTCTATCGCGTCTTCGGCAGCTTGTTGTTTCTGGTACCCGTGCTGGTCTTGTCGAACTGGGGCGCAGGCAGTTATCTACCCTGGGCCCCGGCGATCGTTGAAGGCGCATATCAAGTGACAGGCTTTGTGGTCAGTGCAGGACTGATCGCATTGGGTATGCAAAAACACTGGCCTGATGTGATCAATACCGGCAACACATTTTTTGTGCTGTTCCTGTACACCAAGTTTTTCGATTGGTGGTGGGAGATCATGCCCAAGTATCTGTTCTTCCTGGTTATCGCGCTGACATCGTTGCTGCTGTTGTACGTGTACAAACGTCTTCGCCGGCATAGCCAGTTGACGGAGGATAAGCATGCGTAAATATGTGCTCGCTGCCGCAATAATGCTGTTGTTGGCGAATGTAATCGTATTGGCCGGTGTCGCGTATAACCGTTCCGGCGCGCCGCTGGAGAGTATTGAACTCACAGAACGAGAATTGCCCGTAAAGCGATCTTTCGGTGTGACCAGAGAAAACACGGCGACAGCACTGTCGATTAAATGGAACATTCCTGGCCAGAACGAGGATCCGACACGCATGTTCTCGACGCGCGGTTTGCCATCATGGCTAACCGAAGAAAAGCTGGAGGAGCTGGGTGTGGACGTCGAAGAGCTTGAGCGAAATAGAGATACATCTCAGCCGGGAATAATCCCGATGCTAATCGAGGCCATCCTGGTGCTCGAGTACGAGGGTGGCGCCTATCGCCATGCGCTTGGCTTGGCTGAAAGCTGGGAAGTGGAACTGCAGAAGGAGGCCAGCAGCAATCCCGAAGACGCGGCGCTGGCAAACAGGCAAAAGATTTTTTCTAGACGCCTGGCAAGTCTAAAGCACTCGCAATCCCGCTTATATATCATCGATGCCGGCCTCGATATCTTGGCCCTGAGACAGAAATATGCGGGCAAAGGGAACTATTTGTTCATGCGTGGAGAACTCGGCCTGTGGTGGAGCGAAAATGCTTTTGACGGACGCATTTGGCGGTTATCCATTGGGGAGATACACGTTCCATTGCCTTTCTCGCACGTACTCTCCGACTTGGCCGGTGAACGGGGGAATTATCCCCACCAGACACCAACAACACAGCCACGTTACACGGTGCGGCTCAGTATCGGCAAGCGTCTCGAGCCCTGGATTGAGTCAGTCGCACTCATGGAGAATGGGAATAATGATTAAAGGGCACGTTACGCATTATTTCCCTTTGTTCTGATAAGATAAGACGCAGTTGTTTGACATCCATGCGAACCGCCACGCTTTTGCCATGTTCGATACTAGCTACCGGATTATCCTTTCCTCACTGCTGTCGATGATAATCGCAGGAGGGCTGCTTTTTTTCGATACCGCAACTATCGTGGCCTATGCGTTACTGGTGATCGGTTTCTTCGGTATCGGTATTGGCATACTGATCGGTTTCTTTAAAATGATCAAGGAATCAGATTAAAGGTGCCGGACAGCAGTGCGACAATACCCTTTTTTTATTTCTTTGGTAGTAAGCATTTTTCTATCCTCCAATAAGGTTATTAACAAAAAGAGCGATTGCCAGAATAATCAGAATATAGATAGCAAAGTACTCTCTGATATCCGTGAATGCTTTGTTGATATGTTTCATGGCTCACCTCCTGTTATGCTAATGAATTGATAATTTGAAGGCCATCACCGCCTAATTCGGTGAATCGCCGCAGAGCATATAATTTGCATTGACAAGCCGATTGGCCTTCGCTCCTTCGCGATGAATCCGACTGTCATAGCCTGAACAAACCTATTTACACACTCAGCCTGCGAGCCCGTAAAATCCAAACTGTTTGAGCCTGCGGCCAGAATTACCTTGTACGCGATAGTCGCGGATAACGCAAAACAAGCACTGGCTTGAAACATCGTATGCTCCTGAGTTTTCGCGTGCTTAGAATATTACCGACCCTAGCGCTCAAATGATTGACATAATGTGCCATTCGGTTGGAGTTACTGATAACACGGGTCGCGAGACGCGATTGTATGTCCTGGCTAATCCTCGACCCTACCAGCCGGCGATCATGACCGGGGCGCTGGGCATCGTTTACCGTGCCATTGCAACGCACTTGATCCATAAAGCCGGTACCACGAGGAAGACCGCTGGCGCTGGGTCTGACCATATTGGCGACAGGCATGCTGCTGGCCAGGACGCTAGTGAGGGACACTGGCGAGGGTTCAGTCACGGGCAGGGCCGTTCGTCGAAGTGGGCGCCTCGAAAGACTAGTCGCTACGCTGGTCTCTGTTGGCATACTTTTACTAGCGGACGAGCTGATTGACGACATCGTCAATATGAATGGTGCACCCTTAGCCGCCACCAGGTTCATCTTGACTTTAACAACCCTCATGCCCGGCTCCTGGCTCGTGGCTTCATCACTTCAGCGAGCAGTGGACACCCTTATACAGGCCAAGGAGCTGCGCCTTCAGGGTGCACCTGGCCAGCAGCTTACTCATCGCTCCCTGGTGAATAAGACTGTAAAAATCATCGTTTTCGGGTGACAATGAAACAATTGTCACCCACAGATCGAAATCAGAGTTCCCATGTCGACTAATGAAGAGCTAGAGAAATCGAAAGAAGAAATGCAGTCTCTGAACGAGGAGTTGAGTAAGTTAAACAGTCAGCTTGAGGAGAAAGTCAGAGAACTGGATCATCTTAACGACGACTTGGCCAATCTGTTGAGTAGTACCGACATTGCCACGATTTTTGTTGATTCGGAGTTCCGGATCAAACGTTTCACTGCGTCAACAAAACGGTTGTTCAACCTGAATGATACGGATATTGGTCGCCCTATTAGCGATATATCGGGGGTTTCGACCGACGCGGCGCTGTTGCCTGACGCCAAGATTGTATTGGACAAGCTTATACCTATCGAAAAGGAGTTCAATACGGGCGACAATTGTTGGTATAGCCGGCGTGTTCTTCCCTATCGCACTGAGGACAACCGGATAGACGGTGTCGTGTTCACATTTATCGACATCACGGAACGAAAGCGATTGGAGCTAGAGACCCAGCGCGCACGTTTATTCGCCGAAGCGGTTGTGGCAACTATACGCGAGCCTCTGTTGGTGTTGGATAGAGATTTGCAGGTGGTTAAAGCGAACAAGTCCTTTTGCGATTTTTTCGAAACCGATAGGTCCAAGACGGAAGGTGTAGCGGTCTACGATCTGGGCGACGGTCAATGGGATATCCTCCCACTGCGAAGACTGCTGGAAGACATTATTCCGAGTAACGAATCCTTCGACGACTACGAATTGGAACTCGATTTTGCGGTTATTGGTCGTCGGAGATTGGTGCTGAACGCTCGCAAGGTGATTGCAGATCCCGATAAGCCACCATTGATACTCCTTGCCATCGAAGATGTGACTCGGCGGGAGGCGGCTGAGGACGTCATGAGGAGGAAGCGCGATCGGGCGCAACAGTATTTGGATGTGGCCGGGGTCGTGATCGTCGCACTGGCCGCGGACGAGACGGTCTCTCTGATTAACCAGCGCGGCTGTGAGGTTCTGGGATACGAAGAAAACGAAATCGTCGGCAAGAACTGGTTCGACAACTTCCTGCCACCCGATCAGAGGGACCACGTCAAACCGGTATTCGCGCGGATTCTGTCGGGTGAAATCAAGCTGGATAAATACGTCGAAAACCCTGTGTTAAGCCGCAGTGGCGAACAGCGGCTTATCGCATGGCACAATACTGTGCTGCTTGACGATAAGGGTAACATCGTTGGCACATTGAGTTCGGGCGAGGACATCACAGAACGCAAGCAAGCCGAGCAAGAACTGCGCGCAGCCAAGGAAGTCGCCGAAAAGGCGAACGAGGCAAAGACGCGCTTTCTGGCAGCAGCAAGTCACGACCTGCGTCAACCCCTGGCAGCGTTGCAAATGTTCAATAGCTTTCTGGCTAGAAAGATCAACGATTCGCAACTGTTAGAGGTTATCGGTAATCAGAAAAAGGCGCTGTCATCGATAACAGAGTTGCTCGACACGTATTTGAACTTGAGCAGGCTGGAAGCGGGTACAATAACGCCGGAGATCAGTGAATTCCCGGCCAACGACTTATTGGCGCGTATCAGAGACGAATACATGCAGCAGGCACAAGACAAGGGCCTGAGTTTGCACGTCGTACCCAGTACGCTAGTCACACGCAGCGATTGGGCTCTGTTGGACCGCATACTCGAGAATCTGGTAAGTAATGCCATCAAATATACGGATTGCGGTAAAGTGTTGGTCGGTTGTCGTCGTCAGACCGACACATTCCGGTTTGAGGTATGGGATACCGGTCAGGGTATTGCCCATACCGAACTCGATGCGATCTTCGAAGAATTCACCCAACTGAATAATCCTGCGCGTGAAAAAAGCAAGGGGCTCGGACTCGGTTTGTCGATTGCAAGTCAACTTGCGCGTTTGCTGGATCATCGCTTGGAAGTC
The DNA here is from genome assembly GCA_942492025.1 of uncultured Gammaproteobacteria bacterium. Classification (GTDB taxonomy): domain Bacteria; phylum Pseudomonadota; class Gammaproteobacteria; order SZUA-229; family SZUA-229; genus JABDQW01. Next base: position 137,875 of record CALODJ010000010.1, read on the forward strand.
CGATCAGTGTCCGGGCTAGGTTCCGTTTTTGCGGTGGAGGTACCCCGTGTACAAACGGTGTCGCCTCTCCCATCAGTGGATGAAAAGATGGCGCCATCCGTTGTCACAGACCTGCATGGTCTGGGTGTGTTTCTAATCGAGGACAATCCGGACGCGTGCGATGCAATGAAGTTGTTTCTCGAGTCGCTCGGTGCGCGGGTGATCGTAGCGACGACTGGTGTTGAGGCCATGACAATGCTCGACACTTCCGACAGGCAGATCGATCTGCTCATCGCCGACTTCCGGTTACCGGGGCAGAACGGTATCGAGGTCATCGGGAGCATCCAAAATGCATCTGGACGCCGAATTCCAGCTATTCTCGTCACGGGAGACACTTCTGCTCAAGCGGTTCTGGAGCTGAAATCCAGCGGCCACCAGGTTCTGTACAAACCGGTCGATAGCGAACAACTCGCACAGGTTGTATCTCAGGCCGTCAGCGGCTAAAGTAGGTTTCCTCTACTAAAAACCCTATCCACCGCAATGTACGCGCGCCGGGGGCTACTTACAAGTTAAAACTCAGGAACTCGTAGTTTCCCCATCGTCATACTCAATTCGTAAGGGCCTGACCATATCCCTATATAATCAGCTAAATACTATATGTCAAGATTTGACCCCATTGTCATATATAATCAGCTAAATACTATATGTCAAGATTTGACCCCATTGTCACATTGTCACCATTGTCACTTTTGTGCCCTTCGCGTTACAGGAGCTGCTTATTGTGAAAAGTTGCTGTTATGTGAGCGGTACACATCACTGATGGAGTTAGTGTCAATAATGTCGAAATTAAATGCTGAATCGAAACTGACATAACGGCCGTCTGAACTGATCGCTGCGTTGCCACTGTTGTCTGTTGCTTCAGCGCCGGTTTGTGTCAGGTTGATTTTAGTGATCGTGACCGTTGCAGGTGATGTCGAGAAATTACGCACGAAAATATCGACAAACCCGGGTTGTGTTTCACTGGCCAGATTCCGCGCGGCTGACTGGAACGCAACATAGGTCCCATCGCTGCTGATTGAGGCGTTCACACTGACCCCATCGCCGCTCGTTGACCCATCCGGTGTGCTGACCAGCAGGGTTTCACCATCAAAGAGGTCCTCGAGGTCCTGACGATCCCGACGGTAAATGTCAAATAGGGTAGTGCCGCCAGCGATCAGATTGCTTGCCTGCGATTCGAAAACGATGAACCTGCCATCGTCGCTGACGCTGGCGTTTGTACTGAGGCCATTGCCCTGTTCTCCGTTAGTGTTGACGCTGACCAGTTCAGTAACATTGGGAGAACTCGTTCGGTCAACGAGGAAGACTGAGCGGGTTGCAAGTGCTCCGCTAACGATGCTGTCACCGGCTTCCGAGTCAAATACAACATATTGGGCATCCGGGCTCATAAAGGACCTGTTGCTGTCACCGGTTCCGCCAGCGGTGAGCATCTCCACGGTATTGTTAAATCTGTCTCTGAGATAAATCTGCGTCGCGGCATTCGTGCTCTCTCCGGTAAGGTTCGTCGCGCTGGATTCAAACACGACAAAGTTGCCGTCATTGCTGACATCAGGGTTCTCCACCGTAGCATTTGCGACCACCCGGAATTCATTTTGACTGGCCAGCTCGACGGTGTCGTCAGCAAGATCCTTGATATATACCTGTCGTGTCCCGCCGGTGGCGATTGGCGTCAGATTGGTTGCGAGTGATTCAAATACGACAAAACGGCCGTCAGCGCTGATGCGCGGTGAGAAACTGTCATTATTCGCTTCACGGCCTGCTTCATCACTGCTGACAAGCACGATGTCACCGGTCACGGTATCTTTTTTGTAAATATGGTTTCTATTACGAGTGATGGTGGTACCAGGGGTCAGAGTCGTTGCGTTGGATTCGAACACAATATAGCGTCCGGTCGCATCGATGGCAGACCGTAAACTGACATCATTGCCGACGACAGCATCGCTGTCTTTCGATACCAAAAATGTGGCCGGACTGGTCGTGAAGCTCCAGACAAAATCAGCAGTCAGCGGATTATCGCCTGCTACCGTCTGAATAGCCGAGCTTAGCGTCGCGTTATACTCGGTGTCTGAAATCAGGTCGGCAGCAGGTGTCAGCGTTGCGGTTCGGGTTACTTCATCATACACCACCGACGTCAGATCAACAGGTGCGCCAGCGACGGTCAGCGTGAATGTACTGGTATTGATCGTGGTGCCGCTCATATCGACATCGAACCTGACGCTGACGATCGTGCTGACCTGTGCGTTGTCAGAGTCCGGTGTCGGAAAGACCACGGTAATACCTGATGGCAACGGCGGTAACGGAGTGAACGGGTTTGATGGATCCGAATCGCAGCCAGACTGCGCCAGATAAATCAAGCCGAGGGTCATCAGAGGCACAATCAGCCACCAGCGGCTTTTTTCTGCTGTATACGTCTGTGCCATGCGAAACATCTGCAGGTCCTCAAGAATCATTCATTTTTTCCTAATCGATTCTAGTACTTATCTGCTTGTTTTGAAACAACAGCTCGTCAGGCCGAGTGCCCCCTGGATTTCATGTCCAGGCTGGCGGTGCTGGTGCCAATAAGTTAAGGGGTCAATATTAAGTTAAGGTTAAGGGGTCTAGTTAAGGGGTCAAATCTTGAAGGTTAAGGGGTCAAATCTTGACTTATAGTAATTAACCGAAAGATCCTCCCCCATGATAACTCGGCATTGAAGGTAACATGGCTGGCGATTCAGGCAGCCTCCAAAAAATGGACCATGCCATTGCGAAATTGGAATGTCGCTCTGAATCGGTTTATGATTGAATATCAAGGTCGGTTACCGAGAAGTTACTAGACATTGACCAACCGGGCAGTTACACAGAATTATTTACAGCCTCTTAATTTTCGGAAAACAGGTCGTTTACTCCTCCTCTAATTACATTAATTCGAACTCAGCTATAAATCTGCATATTCTATTAAGTTCAAATATGCTTCCTTCTAAAATTACGTACATACAAACCAAGCAGGAACATCAGCGTTAATACATCAATACTACCCCCACCGGTACCATCGAAAATTGTATCTTTGTCATTAATTACCAATGTTACCAATGATGGCGAACCTAAACTTGCACCTCCGGTTGGGTTACTGAGTATTATGCTCAAGGACTCATTACCTTCATAGTCTATCTCTTCCAGGATACCGATAACGAAACTCTGGCTTGTTACACCATCTGCAAAGCTCAGTGTCCCACTCGCTGTGATAAAATCACTGCCGGCTACGGCTGTATCGTCCCGGGTGTCATAATTTACAGTCACGTGACCGGCGCTACCGCCCACACGAGTGACGGTAATGAGGACACTGCTTTCGTATTCATTTACGTTGTAGCTTACATCACTGAATTGCAGAGCTCCCGGTGGTCCTGAGGCAATAATACGTACTGTATCTGCAGCACTGTTCACGCTGCCGTCATTCACGATCAGCTGTGCAATATAATTACCGGACACATCGATTACAAAACTCGGGCTCACGGCAGTTGGGTCAGACAAACTCGTCGTGCTGCCTTCTGGCACCGCTGTTAATGACCAGCTGAATGTCAATGCATCGCCATCCGCGTCATTTGAACTACTGCCGTCCAGGATGACCGAACCACCGACAAAGGAAGCCTGCTCGACGCCGGCATCCGCAACCGGTGCAGTATTGTCTGTACTGATGTTGACCGTATCGGCAAAGCTGTTCACCGTTCCGTCATTGACGATCAGCTGCGCGGTGTAAGTACCCGGCACATCAATCGTGAAGCTCGGATTGATCACAGTTATATTTGACAACACCGCTGTGCTCCCTGTTGGTGACGTTAATGACCAACTGTAGGTCAATGCATCACCATCCACATCGGTCGAACCGCTGCCATCCAGTGTGACTGTATCGTTAACCAGCGCGCTCTGATCGGCACCCGCGTCTGCCACCGGTGCACTGTTCGTCGTACTGATATTGACCGTATCGGGAATACTGTTCACCGTACCGTCATTTACGATCAGCTGTGCAGTATAGGTACCCGCAACATCGATCGTGAAGCTCGGATAAACGGTTGTTGGTCCAGTCAAAGCAGCCGAGCTGCCCACCGGCACTGTTGTTAATGACCAGTTATAAGTAAGGGAATCACCATCCACATCGGTCGAACCGCTGCCATCCAGTGTGACTGTATCGTTAACCAGCGCGCTCTGATCGGCACCCGCATCCGCCAACGGCGCACTGTTCGTCGTACTGATAATGACCTCATCGGCAACACTGTTCACCGTACCGTCATTGACGGTCAGCTCTGCAGTGTAAGTACCCGCCACATCAATCACGAAGCTCGGATTAACGGTTGTTGGTCCACTCAAAGCAGCGGAGCTACCCGCCGGCACTGTTGTTAATGACCAGTTATAAGTAAGGGAATCCCCGTCCACATCGATTGAACCGCTGCCATCCAGTGTGACTGTATTGTTGACCGGCGCGCTCTGATCATCACCCGCATCCGCCACCGGCGCACTGTTCGTCGTACTGATAGTGACCTCATCGGCAATACTGTTCACGGTACCGTCATTGACGATCAGCTCTGCAGTATAGGTACCCGCCACATCGATCGTGAAGCTCGGATTAACGGTTGTTGGTCCAGTCAAAGCAGCCGAACTACCCGCCGGTACTGTTGTTAATGACCAATTAAAGGTCAGTGCATCACCATCAGCATCAGTAGAGCCGCTGCCGTCCATCATCACTGTATCGTTAACCAATGCAGTCTGATCGAGTCCAGCATCGGCAACTGGCACAGTGTTCAACGTGACCTGAATCGACGTGCTCGCGGTATTGCCGCTGCTATCGGTGGCGGTCGCCGTCAGGGTATTGACCCCTGCCGTCAGCGCAACATCGGCACTGAAAGTCCCGCTGCCAAGGGTGGCTGACACGCCGTTGACGCTGACGCTGGCGAGTGCGGTCTCGTCACTGGCCGTGCCGCTGACCGTGACCGATGAGCTGGTCAACACAGCCCCGTTCGCCGGACTGAGGATCTGAACCTGTGGCGGTGTTACGTCCGGTGGCGTATACGTGACCTGAATCGACGTGCTCGCGGTATTGCCGCTGCTATCGGTGGCGGTCGCCGTCAGGGTATTGACCCCTGCCGTCAGCGCAACATCGGCACTGAAAGTCCCGCTGCCAAGGGTGGCCGACACGCCGTTGACGCTGACGCTGGCGAGTGCGGTCTCGTCACTGGCCGTGCCGCTGACCGTGACCGATGAGCTGGTCAACACAGCCCCGTTCGCCGGACTGAGGATCTGAACCTGTGGCGGTGTTACGTCCGGTGGCGTATACGTGACCTGAATCGACGTGCTCGCGGTATTGCCGCTGCTATCGGTGGCGGTCGCCGTCAGGGTATTGACCCCTGCCGTCAGCGCAACATCGGCACTGAAAGTCCCGCTGCCAAGGGTGGCTGACACGCCGTTGACGCTGACGCTGGCGAGTGCGGTCTCGTCACTGGCCGTGCCGCTGACCGTGACCGATGAGCTGGTCAACACAGCCCCGTTCGCCGGACTGAGGATCTGAACCTGTGGCGGTGTTACGTCCGGTGGCGTATACGTGACCTGAATCGACGTGCTCGCGGTATTGCCGCTGCTATCGGTGGCGGTCGCCGTCAGGGTATTGACCCCTGCCGTCAGCGCAACATCGGCACTGAAAGTCCCGCTGCCAAGGGTGGCCGACACGCCGTTGACGCTGACGCTGGCGAGTGCGGTCTCGTCACTGGCCGTGCCGCTGACCGTGACCGATGAGCTGGTCAACACAGCCCCGTTCGCCGGACTGAGGATCTGAACCTGTGGCGGTGTTACGTCCGGTGGCGTATACGTGACCTGAATCGACGTGCTCGCGGTATTGCCGCTGCTATCGGTGGCGGTCGCCGTCAGGGTATTGACCCCTGCCGTCAGCGCAACATCGGCACTGAAAGTCCCGCTGCCAAGGGTGGCCGACACGCCGTTGACGCTGACGCTGGCGAGTGCGGTCTCGTCACTGGCCGTGCCGCTGACCGTGACCGATGAGCTGGTCAACACAGCCCCGTTCGCCGGACTGAGGATCTGAACCTGTGGCGGTGTTACGTCCGGTGGCGTATACGTGACCTGAATCGACGTGCTCGCGGTATTGCCGCTGCTATCGGTGGCGGTCGCCGTCAGGGTATTGACCCCTGCCGTCAGCGCAACATCGGCACTGAAAGTCCCGCTGCCAAGGGTGGCCGACACGCCGTTGACGCTGACGCTGGCGAGTGCGGTCTCGTCACTGGCCGTGCCGCTGACCGTGACCGATGAGCTGGTCAACACAGCCCCGTTCGCCGGACTGAGGATCTGAACCTGTGGCGGTGTTACGTCCGGTGGCGTATACGTGACCTGAATCGACGTGCTCGCGGTATTGCCGCTGCTATCGGTGGCGGTCGCCGTCAGGGTATTGACCCCTGCCGTCAGCGCAACATCGGCACTGAAAGTCCCGCTGCCAAGGGTGGCTGACACGCCGTTGACGCTGACGCTGGCGAGTGCGGTCTCGTCACTGGCCGTGCCGCTGACCGTGACCGATGAGACGGTCAACACATCACCGTTAGCCGGACTGAGGATCTGAACCTGTGGCGGCGTTACGTCGACCGTGTTAGCACCAATGGTAAAATCATCTGCAAAAACGAAATTCTGATCGGCCGCTGTTCCTGAACTATCCCAGATTTGAGCTGTAGTAAAACCTGCTGTATCAATCACACCAAAAAACTGCCAGGTATCTGTGCCTGTGCCACCCACCCCTGATACCAGGGTGCCATCTAGACTAAACTGTATCTCTGGGCCATTAACACCCTTGAACCAGCCGCCAATACCATACAAGGTGCCGGCCCCTGCGTTGGTTATCGTGAAGCCATCGCCACACACGCCAGCAACAGTACAGTCCAGTCCCGGAAGGCCATAGCCACCATGTGGAGATGCGTAAAACTGCCAACCGCCATCGTGCACATCACCACCGCCACCATCTGTGGTCACATTACCATCAGGAAAAAAGCGGTTTTGCCAGGTTAGACCAAGATTGGTGATACTGGGAGCCACCTGCGGGTCCCGCACTGAATCCCATGCACTGCCTTCAAAAGATTCTTGAATATTGATGTATGCTGCAAGGTCAGCCAGGTAAGCAGCTTCGTCTGTGTAGGTAGTGACTGCAGAGCGGACCACTCCAGATAGGGAAATCAGCAGCAAAAACGACAAAAGCAGAGAAACAGTCTTGCCTTTTGAAGACGCTTGAAACATCGTATTCATCATAAAAAATAATAGCCCGTAATATTTTGTGTAGGTAGGATAAACGCCCTGTTAACCGAATAGCAACCGGTATTTCCCGGCCAGTCATAGTCAATCAGCCGAACCCAAGTACGCATTCCTTCTAAATTCCGCCCGCCTCTCACTAAAAAACCCTCTCTCCGATCCAGGATGCAAGCTTTTTCAGGCCAATTCCAGCCAGCTGACCGGACAGCATCCTGCCGCGTCCGTCACCGGCGCATGCTGGCGATACCGTTCAAATGCCTCAGAATCCGTCCGGGCAAGCTCCATTGCCACATCAAAATCGAATATCCTTAAGGTGTTTTTTTGCATATACCTATTATTATGCAGATATTGTGCCTACCTTAAAAACTTATTATTCTTCAGTAGGATAGGGTAAAGTTAAACAAAGATCGTACGATCGTGCACTGATTGTGTAAAAAATGTCGACAAATTATTAGCGGATTTACCCGCGCTGGATTAACACGGGACCTATCGATGGAGCGGTTTTTGAAGGGGTTACGGGGTCAGACTTGACTGGCATTGACTTAAGCATAAATCGATTGGCGTAGCTTCATTGCGGTGCGCGACCGACGGCTGTGCAGGAGCGCGCCGCAACTGCGCTACGAGACCGCCCCGGAGCAGCAGCGCTACGTCCTCGCCAGGCTGCGCGAGCTGCTGCTGGCCCATCCAAAGGCGCGCCCCGATCCGGCGCGTCCGCTTCGTCGCATTCGGGGTCTGTTCGCTGGACCTGGAAATCTTCGCCTAGTTTGACTGCGTGGACCAGAACGAGTTTCTGGGCATCCAGGAGTACATCTACCTGCGCATCATCGATCGCGTGGCGGGGTTTGCGTTTCCAACACAAACGACCTATGACACCCGCGATGCAGCTTCGGCGGAGGAACGCGCCCAGGCGGCGGAAGGAAACGCAGGTTGCAGCCCGGCGAGAGCAGCGAAAGCTGCCCTTTCCCGAGTCTGTGGATGAACAACGCGCGCAGATGGAGAACCGCCTGGAGTAACCGCCTGTGGGATCACCTGAGCACAGATAATCGCGTAGATATTCGGGGTCAAACCCACGGCTTTCCCACTTGATCAATCTATGGTGTATACCAGATCGGTGAGGTATAAGCACGCTCCTGGGTTGAGGTTGGCACGTCTTCTGGCAGTTCTACGCCGTAGCGGAAAGCATCGTAAGTTGTCCAGCGTGGCGTTGGAATCTCGATCACACGTGCATAGTAAAATGCTTTTTGCTTCGGATCGAAATCAGGATCTTGCCACACCGTTGCCAGCTCCGATGCGCCTATGGTGTTGGTCCAGTTCGCATTTTTCACGTCCACGGTGTTGCCGACCGGTGGCAGCTTACCGTTGGTATCCGGCTTGCGATCACCTGACCAGGCCACATTATAGACCTTCTCGTGGGTGTTGCCCTTGTCGTCGAGCCAGCCCTTGATGATCTGAATTCGATCGAGGTTAGCGCCGATCGCATCGCGTAGCGCGAATACCATGAAGCTTGGCGCCTTTGCATTATCGGGTTTTCCCGACAGATCGCCGCCCATGGGCACGCCTTTTTGATAGCCGGTGAAAGCCGGTTGACGGTTGTTGATATCCTGTTCGGTGAATGCCCAGCCACCGAAGAAGCGCACCGCCATGCGGCTGCCGGTGGTGCCGTAGACTTCCTTGCGAGCGATGGCATCGAAGATCGCCTCGCGGGTGTTCTCTGTGGCCCATACTGCCGCCAGACCGGATGACACCATATGCCAGCCGTAAAGCTTACCGACATCGGTTTCCATGAACGGGTGTTTCATGCGATCCGGATCCGGTTCCGCACCGGAATGTTTGCCGAAGAAGTTGTCTTCCTGCGCGGTCGCCAGCGAGGTATGACTGTCGGTCGAGCCGATCATGCCGAACTTGTACGGGTTGGTGCCCAGCTTTTTCTCGAGCGCAAGCCCGCGTTTCAACGCTTCCCGCGCATATTCGCCGGCTAGCATGTCGTCTGTCTTGGCTACTGAAGCATCGAGGTTGCCCAGGTCCCAGTTCTCATAATCGGCGAATTCGTCTTCGGGTGACAAATAGGGATGGGCCTCGCCATCACCTTTTATCTGCGTGACCTCGTACACCGGCTCCCACTTCGCGCGCTGGGTCACATAGGTTTTATCCAGGTTTTTGCCATCGTATTGTTCTTTCAGTGGAAACATGATGCCGTTGGACAAGTTGCCGTTATGGGCGATCGCAAGCACATCGCCACCGGTCTTCTCCTCGTAGCTCGTCATCCATTTCCACAGGTCGCGCGGATTCGGGCTGCCGAGCGGTGGTACCGTGGTGTAGGCCAACATCTGCGAAGCCTTGTCGGCGCCATCACGGTACATGACCACGCGGTGCAGGTTGTTGCCCTTGACCAGCGAAGTCCATTCGAAGCCGATGAAGGCGGTAAACCTGCCCGGATCGTTGTATTCTTCGGCTGTTTTGATGGTTTCCTGCCAGGCGGTTTTGTACGCCATCGTATCGGGCGAGTACATCAACGATTCGGGAAACTTGCCCTGTGAAAACAGAGCAATGATATCGAGTGCCACGTCGACGCCTTCACCCGCCTGGATACGGTCATACCATTCCCGCCCCTGGGGATCGGCTAGCAATTTTTGTTCACCAGCGAGCAGATCCGGGAAAAAACCCATGTTGTCGGAATGGTCGGCCACCATCAGCCAATCCAGCGGTCGCGACAGTTTTGCCGGTATACCTGTCGACGACACGATCTCGTCACCGCGCGCAAACCGGTAGGCCGCATCGATTCCCAGGCGGTTGCCGAAGGCACCGGCATCGAAAGACATCGATGTGTGCAAGTGCGTATCACCCCAGTAGATCCGGCTGGGGAAACCACGCCCCGCGTAAGGCGAGTAGGACTTGCCGGTATAGACATCGGCCAGCGACTGCTTGTCGGGTGGAGGTGGTAGTTGTGCCCAGGCTGGTAACAGCCACAGGTTAACGGCAAGCATCGCAATGCTCATTCTTGCATAAGATTTTCTGAACATAGCCCCACCTTGTTTGGTTGATGGATTAAAAGGCTGTTTTTCTTCCAATACTGTGGTTTGTGGTAACAGCAGCTTTCAAAACTAATGGCTATTTAAACCCGGATTGCTGTGGCTAAGCAATACGTTGCCTTTAGTGCAACCTGGCAATTGACCTGTTTGAAAAATATGTTTACATAACAACGATCAAGAATAATCGCTTTTTATTGCCAAATAATTACAACCCTTCGCCCTGTGTTACTCGTTTCGGGCTTGCATCTTCTCGACCATAAACTCGAATGTGGTCGGATCGACACCAATTCCCTGATATGGATCACTCAGTGTCAGAATCAAATACAGGACCAGGCCAACGAAAACCGTATACAGCGACACCAGCACAATGAGCGGGCCCTGTGGCTGGTAGGCGCCGAAGCATGCCATCTTTTTGCGTGCAATTAGCAGCAAATTCTGGGCATGGTATTTTCCATGGTATCCACACATACACCAACATAAATAGCATTGAAAATACTGAACTTTTCAGGCTCATTTATAATCGAGTGGGAGTAGGTTTTGCCGCAGAGGCGCAGAGAGCGCAGATACCACAAAGTAGGAGCCAGCGTAAATATAGGAACTTCAAAAAGATGCGGATATCGCTAAGTCACTCCGACACTTGTAACTCAATATGAAGACTGGCAATAGTTCCCCCTCCCGGACGCGCGCTGAACGCGAGCGCCCAGTTATTGGCATCGGCAAGCTGAGGCGAAATCGGCAGTCCTCGACCCGACCGGAACATAGGTGGAACGTGAGGTTTGGCAAGCACGGCTTGCCGTTGAATCATGATCCGCTTAAGCTATATTTCTGTTTGACTGAATAATCGTATTCATCTTCCGGTATGATCGAGCAAAATTCTGAAACACGGGAACCTGAAGAAAAACCTCTGCCTTTTGTTGCCCGGTCGAGAATACTCCCGATCAACGCACCCATCAAATGGCTCATGCAGGGCGTAGAGGACATGAAAAGAGCACCGTTGGTGTCTCTTTCGTATGGGTTTGCGATGACAATGCTCAGCATCCTGATCGCGTACGGCTCGTGGAAGTTCGGCATGCTGGGCCTTTATCTCGGTATGGCCAGTGGTTTTCTGCTGATTGGCCCTGTGCTTGCGGTCGGCCTGTATTCATTCAGCTGCCAGATTGAACAGGACAGGAGGCCCGTTTTTGGTTATTGCGTGCGTGAAGGCGGCAGCCATATCAAGGACATGCTGATTTTTGCCTTTATACTGCTGATCATATTCCTGGTATGGGCGCGCGCCGCGACCGCAGTACACATATTTTTTCCGGATAATGCCGATTACACCCCGATTGATCTGGCACTGTTCCTCGGTATCGGCACAGCCATAGGCGCGATCTTCTCCACGGTTGTGTTCACCGCCAGTGCCTTCTCGCTGCCGATGATCATGGACCGAAAGACCGATGCAATTACAGCCGTGATAACCAGCGTCAATGCTGTACTGCGCAACAAGCTGACCATGCTGATCTGGGCAATCATTATCGTATCGTGTGTGGCTTTGGGGTTTCTGACATTTTTCATCGGCTTCATTGTTCTCCTGCCACTGATCGGTCATGCGACCTGGCATGCGTACCGCGAAACGATCGATGCCAGTGACTGGCCCGAGAACGACAAATATTGACGCTGCGCGCAAATCTTTACCTTATGCGCTGATAATGTCTGAATGAATGATAACGCTACAAACGATACGCATGCGGCATCGAATCGTCGTAAAGGACTGTTCATTGCCATTGCAGCCTCGCTGGTATTATTTGCATTAGCAGCATACAGAGTACCGCTGTTTCACGATGAGCATACGGGAGTCATTGTCGGAGTTACAGCAATGCATGATGAAACCGGTGCGAAATCAATGGCTGTTGTCCAGCTGGAAACTGGTGCTCAGGTGTTTGTTGCCATGCCCGGTGACTTTCTCGTAGACGAAAATATCAATGTCCGAGTGAATGAAGGACGCTCACTATTTGGGCGCAAATCACACAGGATTATTGCGAACAACGAGTAAACGCATGACAAATCAACCGTCCGCTTCTTGCTCTGGGCATGGAGCTCTACGTTGCTCTATTTGGGAGAAGGTATATCCAGAACTCGCGCTTGTCGATGATCCAATTCAAAATGCGAAAATCAAAATCGAAAAGCAGCTTGCAGGGACTGTTCACGACATCAAGGATGACCTCGTGGGTATTTATTCGTTCTTGGAGTCATGCGGCCTCTACCTCGGCGATAACTATGTGCACGTACGTGACCTCATCAAACATTCATGAACGCAGCAGTGCATCGAATCAGGTATATTCAGCTGGATGGCAAAGGCGCCGTTCCGTCGTTGCTCGCCTTCTTTCTTTGCGAGATCTTCGGCGGTAACCCGGGAAACAGTGATGCAGCGGTCTGACGTCAAGCGATTTAAAGATATTCCTAATATTGGCCCAGCTTTTGAGAACAATTTCATGCTTTTGGGTTTGAGTCAGCCCACCGAGCTGATAGGAAAAGACCCCTATCAAATGTATGACGACTTATGCACGATCACGCAGAAAAGACAAGACCCATGCGTTATCGATGTGTTTATATCGGCGGTACGATATATGGAAGGCGGGCCATCAAAGAGATGGTGGCAATTTACTCAAGAACGCAGAAAGCACCATGGCAACTAGCCATGCGTCCCAACGAACATTCCAACAACGCTCGCTTCCTGCTCGAACGTGTTGATGCGGGTGGCTTGGCGTGACATCAAGTTGAGGCGAAGACCTTGCGGTTTGCGGATTAAACTGGCTTGGCCGGGGCGCTACTGTATTTGACGCGAGAGGTGTAGACAATGTTTCAAGGACTCAGTATCAAAGCTGTCGTGTTGACTCCCGGTGCGATTCTATGGATTGTTGGAATTCTGCTGGCTTCGCAGGTGGCGGCGGTTGAAGAAGGTGGAATGCAAACGGTTACCCAGTCCGCAGCCATGGAGTCGGATAATGCTGCACCAGCAGCAACCAGGGCTACCAAGGATAATCCGCTCGCAGGAACGAGCTGGCGCCTCTTAGCGTTTGAATCGATGGATGACGCGATCGGGATGGTGCGTCCGGACGCTCGTTCGAATTACACCATGCGCCTGAACCGTGACGGCTCGGTCACTATGAGTCTCAACTGTAACTTTGCCAGTGGTACGTGGTCCGCTGAGCCCAGTGATAATGGCGCAAGCGGGCGCTTCGAATTCGGTCCGCTCGCGGTGACCCGCGCCCGCTGTTCGCCCCCGAGTATGGGTCAGAGTATCGCGACGCTGGCCGAGTTCATTCGATCTTACCTGCTGAAGGATGGCAAGCTGTTTCTGAGCCTCATGGCCGATGGTGGCATCTATGCGTGGCAGCCGGATACCGGCGAGCCCTCCATTACCGGCGTTCCCTCTGCGCCCGAGAATGGCGGGCCACGTAACTGGGAGATCACCGCCATCTCGGGCAAGCTGAATCTGCGGGAATTGCCGTCCACGACGGCGCGAATTGTCGCCACCTACCGATCTGGCGCCATTCTCGACAATATGGGATGCGGGCGCACCGAGGGTCGGATCTGGTGTGAGGTTGAGCAGTTGGGTGGGGGGCCGCGGGGCTATCTGGCAGCAGAGTTTCTGAAACCCGCGTTATCGCCCGACGGGACAGCGGCAACAGGCCCCGACGATTCAGCATTGCGCGCAGGGCAGAGTCGGTTTGATGCAACTGGGAATATCCCCTGTGCCCAGTCCAGCGGTCAAGCGATGACGCAGTGTGAATTCGGTGTCGCGCGTGCCGGCGGCGGCTACGCCACAGTCGTGATTAAAAAGCCTGATGGCCGCAGCCGCGCAATCTACTTTCGTATGGGCAAGCCGATTGGTGCCGACACCAGCCAGGCGGGCGGCGATCCCGGGTTTCGCGTAACCAAGGAGTCCGATTTGCACATGATCCGCGTCGGTAACGAACGCTATGAAATTCCAGATGCAGTCATACTGGGCGGCTGACGGTCGGTTTTCCAGGGACACGGCATGGAGCTGCGCGTATCAGATTTCGTGACGACAAGGCAAAAGATCTATTTCTTGAGCAAGCTTGTGATAAACGTAAAAATGACTCGTTTGTTCACGTGGGGCCTTGATGTTGTGGTATCTTCTATAGCTTAACGCGGTATATGTTATTCGAAGTCAGATGAAGCTGATGTACAGGGCGAGCGATATAAACGAAGCGAACATCGTTGCTGGACTGCTTCGTGCTCATGATATCGAGGCGCACGTCGGGGGCTACTACCTGCAAGGCGGTGTCGGGGATCTGGCAGCTTTCAATTTTGCCAATGTTCATGTGCCTGATGAAGACGTTGCGCAAGCGAGATTGTTAATCGCTCAATACGAAAACGAGGCAAATGACAGTGATGATACTTGTGCGGACAAACGTAATTCCCGGTTCCTTCTTAGTGTCATTTTATTTGCCCTCATATTGATGGTAATCGCGATCATTGTTTATTCCGTTAAATGATGGTTGGGGCATCAGGTCTATGTTAAAACTGAGGAGCGGTTTTAGCCGCGAACACACTGGATGCTCGCGAACCGTTTGCCGCCAAAGCCGCTGCCATGATAAGCATCCGCTGAAAGCACTCTGTGAAATTACCTCGCGTCACTTGTGGGCGAATTTACCCCAGTGCTTCCATGAAGATACTTCAATTCATGTATGCGCTGCCTGTAGCCCGCCTATGTCGTTTAATAAAGTGTGCAAATGGCTCTAAGTGAATTTGAAACAAAGAAGATCGAGAAGGAGGTCGGCGCTTTTGTAGAAAGCCGACGTCCACCGCCGTATATGCGCGAGGAGCTCGATTTGGGATACAGGCTCAAAGGCCAAAGTGTCGAAATATTCGAGATCCGGCCGCTTTGGCGTCACCCGGGCGAGAAGATCGAAGAGGCGGTTGCCAAAGCCACGTATGCAAAAACAAGGAAAGTCTGGAAGGTCTACTGGCAGAGAGCGGATTTGAAGTGGCATCGTTACGATCCAGTTCCCGAAGTCGATAACTTGCAGGATTTTCTGGACCTCTTGGATCGCGATGAGTACGCATGCTTCTTTGGCTGAACACGCTTAATCCAGTCATCATCAAGAACGATCGTTATAGTCGATTACGAAGTTAAGTCCTGGCCACAGGCGGTATAGCCAGACCCAGACCCAGAATAGCCGTTGACCCCAGTGATATCGCAGTTGTTTACGTGGCGTTTGGTTTACTATGGCCAGTTGTTGGCGAAGCGCCAGGACTTCGAAGTGCAGGAAGGCGCGCCTCTGGAACAGTCCGAGCAGGGTGCACAGGATGGGGAGGGCGATAGTTCTCATGCAGCGTCCGGAAGATAGCCGTAAAAAAAGTCAATGTAGTCAATAGGTACGATGTTTTTGGTAGGCACAACCTGGGTATCGACCTGGCCGGTCAGTGCGATCACCGGTGATCGGTCCACATTGGCGTCCCAGAGCCCGGTCAGCAGGTTAGTCGCGCCGGGCCCGGCGATAGACAGGCAGGCCGCCGGTCTGCCGGTGAGTTTTCCATATGCGGAACAGGCAAAGGCCGCAGCCCCTTCGTGACGAATGCCGTAGTACGACAGTTGACCGGCTTGCTCCTGCACGCGCAGTGCATCAGCCACGCCGAGGTTGGAATGGCCGACCATGCCAAAGACCTGTTTAACGCCCCAGTTCACTATGGTTTCCATCATCAGGTCACCGACGGTGCGCTGATGGCTCACTGGTTTTGGCAGACCCACATAGATGCCGTCTTCGCGCCCTTCAACCGGAAACGTCTCGACGCCGTCGTCGAAGCCGGGGGCCTTGCCGGTCAGGGGATCATAATCCCAGCCATGCTAGGGGCAACGTAATAAACCGTTTTCAATCGATCCCTCACCGAGTGGGCCGCCCTGGTGCGGGCACTTGTTATCGAGCACGCCATAGCGACCGTTGTAGCGTGTCATACATAAGGTCAGATGTTCACACGTGGCCAGCTTGACCCGTGCCTCGCCAAGTTCATCCAGCTCCAGCACCTTGTGCCAGATGAGTTCGTCAGTTGTGGTTGTCATTTCTTCGTCCCGTCGTCAGTATTTGCCGCATTCATGGTTTGCCAACACCGCCATAGGCAATGCCGGCGATTTGTGCCATCTCCGGTTTCCAGGTCGTGAGATCGTCGACGCAGAATTCATTGATATGATGGTGTCCGCAGGCACGAGCCATGACCTGGATCAGCTCGGTCGCGGAACCAAAGAAGTTGTTGAGACGCTCGGCTGATTTGTCGATGATCAAACGTTGGCGTAAATGAGGTTTCTGGGTGGCGATACCGACCGGACAGTTGTTGGTATGGCAGGCACGCATACCGAGACAACCGATCGCTTGCAGCGCTGCATTCGACACGGCGATTGCATCGGCACCCAGCGCCAGGGCCTTGACAAAATCGGCGGGCAGGCGCAGACCGCCGGTAATCACCAGGGTGACATCACTACGCCCCTTGTTATCCAGGTAACGGCGTGCGCGAGCCAGGGCCGGGATGGTCGGTACGGAGATGTTGTCCCTGAATAGCAGCGGTGCTGCGCCGGTGCCGCCGCCACGGCCGTCGAGAATGATGTAGTCGACGCCGATCTGCAGTGCCGCCTCGATATCCCGTTCGATGTGCTGGGCGGAGAGCTTGACGCCAATCGGCACACCGCCGGTTAGCTCGCGCACTTCCTCTGCAAAGTCACGGTACTGATCGACATGTTCCCAGTCGGGAAAGCGCGCCGGTGAGATAGCCGCTTGGCCTTCCTCTAAACCACGGACCTCGGCGATCTTGCCCTTGACCTTGGTGCCGGGCAGGTGGCCGCCGGTCCCGGTTTTCGCGCCCTGACCGCATTTGAAGTGAAAAGCCTGCACACCTTGCAGCTTCTCCAACGTGAAGCCAAAACGCGCGGACGCCAGCTCGTAGAAATAACGCGAATTGCTGCCCTGTTCCTCGGGCAGCATGCCACCTTCACCCGAGCAAATGCCGGTACCTGCCATTTCTGCGCCTCTGGCAAGCGCGACCTTCGCTTCCTCGGAGAGCGCGCCGTAGCTCATGTCCGACACAAACAGCGGTATCTCCAGGCGCAGTGGCTTTTTGGCGTTCGGTCCAATGACCACACCGGTGCCCACCGGCGCATCATCCAGTAACGGTACCTTGTGCAGCTGGGCGGTGAGTATTTGTATGTCTTCCCACTTGGGCAGCTGGTCGCGGGGTACGCCCATGGCCGAGACGCGGCCGTGGTGGCCGGTTTTCGACAGGCCATGCTCGGCCAGATGCTGGATATATTTGTAATGCGGCTCTTCGGGGCCACCGTGTAAGTCGGCATACAAGCCCTGGTAGGCGTCGCGATCGTACGGCTGTGGGTTATCCATTTCCCAGGCCTTGATCTCGTCTGCGTCGACCCATACATGGCCATCCTCTACCCAGGACGAGAATTTTTTCAGACGCTCATCAGGGTTGTAGGAACTGACGCCGTTACGAAAGCAATAATCCCAGTTGTGCACACCACAGATCAGGTTGTCGCCGTCGACATGGCCGTCGGCCAGCAAGGCACCCCGATGCAGACAGCGACCGTACAACACCGAGGCTTGCTCACCTTCTGGCAAACGAATGATGACTAGATCCACGTTGGCCGCGAGCGCATAGCTCGGCTGGAGCGGCTCCAGTTTGTCCCACGCTGCAATCTTTATCTTGCTCATAAAGGCTCCGTTATACTCAATGGTTCTAGAATCTGTCAGACAAGCGCTTTATTGATGCTCGATCGCTGCT
Source organism: uncultured Gammaproteobacteria bacterium (assembly GCA_942492025.1). Classification (GTDB taxonomy): domain Bacteria; phylum Pseudomonadota; class Gammaproteobacteria; order SZUA-229; family SZUA-229; genus JABDQW01. Next base: position 155,997 of record CALODJ010000010.1, read on the forward strand.
GCGCCCGGGGTTATTGCGATCTTAATACGCGTGCAGCCAGGCCACAAACCGGTCGGTAACGCCGGGCACACCGAGGTACTCAATCCGAAACAAGCCGCCGATATTTCCCGCGTTAATCTCACTGATCGTCCAGCTACCGCTGTCGTTCTGCAGCAGATCGTAACCTCCATCGCCTTTTGCTTTCAAGCGACCTCTTGCAAGGTCTTTAAGGAGCTGCCATGTTAGGTGTTAATTAAAGCTCCTTGTGGAGGTGTTCTTGTCAATCAAATTTTCGGGAGATCTGGTTCCCTCGACGAGGTTAGGATGCGGCTCGGCCTGAAATAGAAACATGCCTCGGATGGTCATTTGCCTCGACGAATCCGCACTCCGCGATCTCGAAGCGGTGTAGAAAAAGGGAAACGTCCCGTTTTTTCCCTTGCGGCTATCAAATCGCTCCGTAGACAAAAAAGTAAACCAACATACTTATGACTAACGTAGGCGGAATAAAATAAACGAAGACGCAAAACGCAGGTAGGTCACTGCAAGAATATTTAAACTTACACTTCTTGCATGGGTTTTTTTTTGTTTTAATATTTTTGTTGGTCATCCACAGCGCCCACAATCATAGTTGGCATTCAGTCAATGCATCTGTGTGTCACCGGGGCTTTTCTGGTATTGAGCCGGTTGATCCGTCCGTATCGAACCGATTTATCACGAGCAGTTCCGTATTCACAGTTGACTAACAACGGGTTGATCTAATGCCTCGGCTCTGATGATAAAACCGCGTTTATCAGGTTAAAATTCGAGAATTACTGATTTATTGCTCGTTTTTTTCGAGGTCAGTTTTCGCGACAGTCTGCACGGCATCCTGGTGTTGAACTTTCGAGTAACGACGTCCTCTGACACGAAGGACAGTGGTGAAACTGAATCCACCCGACCGATGCAAAAGCAGAAACTCTAGCGAGGTAGAGCCATGTTATTCAAACGTGAAGATCGTTCCAGAAGAAAAAGTGTTGTCGATTATATGAAGTGGATATTGACGGCTATTTCGGGTGCACTGACTACTGCGCTCATCGTATTGCTCGGGCCGGTTTCGGCCTGACGCTGATCAGAGAATGGATTCTCCTTAAAAAGGGTCAAGTGTCATATTGGCTATTCCAGGGGCTAAAAAGTGAGGGATTAAATTTTGATCAATGGGACTGTCCGGTCAAATAATAATCCCTCCGTTACGAATGGCACTTACTTGAGCCGGTAACGCACATTTTTAAAGTAAATTCGTCATTGCGAGGTACGAAGCAATCTCTGGATGGCAGGCAACAGAACCTAATAGATTGCCGTGCTATCGCTCGCAATGACCTGAATAATGGCTTAAGTCAGTGCCATTACTCCGTCACCTTTAATTCGGTCGCGGGTGATGCTGGCCGTTAGTTCGCAAGAGGAGGTGTCGTGATAATCCGGGTAACAGGATACCTGATGCTCGCGTTATTGGCATCAACGTCGTATACCGCATATGCATTCAGAAACATTGTTCGATTCGGTTATTTTGGATCTTCTGACTTTGAAGAAATCCAGGATAATGTTTATGTGTCTCGATATATACCTTCGAGCGAACACCAAAGAATTAGGGCAATGATTGATAGTGCAAGGCTCCGAATCACAGAACATTACGGAAAGCCAATAGCAAAGCCGGTGATAATTATTACAGGAAGTGAGAGAGAAGCCGAATATTACGGTCTGCACGGTACTCCAGGCGCCTTATTCTTTACGCCATGGAACAGTTATCTGATATTAAACCATCGGAAAGGTGGCCTGGATGTTGCTTCGCATGAATTGGTTCATGCTGAGGTCGTGGAACGTTTAGGCTATTTTATACGTCAGCGGGAAATTCCAACATGGTTTGATGAAGGTGTGTCTTTGCAGGTGGACTTTCGCCCGCATTATTCGATTGACCTTGATTTTTTTGATCGGTCAGAAATACGCAGAGCGTACACGCTTGATTCTCCTGGTAAATTTTGGACTAAAAACAAACAGCAAAATATTCGTAATTACCTGGCTGCTAGAGCTGCGGTTGCCATGTTTTTTAGAAGCTCCACCACAAAGGCGCTATATCCAATGCTATCGAAAATAAGAGAGGGTAAGCGATTCGAGGACTTGTTCAAGGAATCAAACTAACACGGCGCTGCTCCCGTGATCCTGGTGAGAAATGCGGGCTAGAACCTCAGGAAAGAATCAGAGTGGAAAAAGTTCAGAAAATCAAGAGAAATCTGCGTTGAGCTATTTGGCGAGCGCGTTCTTCAAGAAGCCGAAACAATATGTAATTCGGACAATCAGTCAGCCCAGGAAAGATGTGGCAATTTATACGGTTTAATGCGGGATCGTTACGCAGAGATAGCAAATGCATTTGATGATCCAAGAAGAAGTAATGCATTTATCGTGTTGATGTTGATGTATAAATTGAAGCGAATTGCAGATAAGGAATTGGATGAATTTGAAGATGAAACGAGAAACGCCATCAGAGAAGTCGTAGACCGAAGTAATGAATTTTTTCACCTGACAAGCATTGCAGTCGGACAAATGCGCGCCAGAAAAAGAAAAAAGCAGAAAGGCAAAAGAAGTATATTCGGGTCTTCATGAATGGCAAGCAAGGTCGCGTTAAACGTCCCGAGACGATTGAAGGAATGGATAAGGATGAGTTTATAATAATGGAAACACAGTCTGGGCCCGTAACGAATGAGCTTGCCTCAGATAAATCGGGACTGGCATTGTCTATTCCCATTGTAAATACAATAACAGGCACCAATACAGTGCGGTATTTTTTATTTAATCCATGAGAATCCAACCATGAACCTTGATTTAACGGCAATACCGGTCACGATCGATCTGCTCCATGTCAGCCTGGGCGCAATTGCGCTAGCCTTGCTGATTCTGATTTTGATCAGGCGCGGCGGCAAAAGACCCACCTCAATGGACGATCTCGCAGACACAGCTGGATCACCTGCGGCTTCTGCGCCTGTTGCAGAAACAACAACCCCATCACAGCTAAAAGCCACCAGCCCTGATGCGGCCCTGCAACTGCTGGCGCTGTTTCAGCAGGAAGCAAGGCTCATCGACTTCATTCAGGAAGACCTGCTTGGTTTTTCCGATGCCGATGTCGGCGCGGCGGCGCGCGTGGTGCATGAGGGCGGTAAAAAGGTCATGAACGATTACTTTTCGCTGGCGTCCGTCAGAGACGAACCGGAAGAGAGCCGCATTACCCTGCCGGAAGGCTTCGATGCGACAGCGGTTCGCCTTACCGGCAATGTGATCGGGCAGGCGCCTTTTACCGGCACCCTGGTGCATCGTGGATGGAAAGTGACCAAGGTTAGGTTGCCGAAGCTGGCCGAAGGCCATGACGCGCATATCGTTGCACCCGCGGAGGTCGAGCTTTGAGCAGCGAAGAGCACGGACCCGGTGCACGTTATGCGATCGGTATTGACCTCGGTACGACCAACTGTGTACTTTCCTACGTTGAATTACAGACTGAGCAGGACCCCGCGCCCCATCAGGTGATGCGCATTCCGCAGTTGACCCGGCCAGGTAGCGCGGAAGAAAGAACGCAATTGCCCTCCTTTATGTATCAGGCGCACGAAGCTGAACTCGCGCAGGGCGATCGCGCGCTGCCGTGGAACGCGAATCCCGACACCATTGTTGGCACAATCGCGCGCGAGCTCGGCAGCAAGACGCCCATTCGTCTGGTGTCCAGCGCGAAAAGCTGGTTATGCCATGGCGGTGTTGATCGTCATGCGTCATTTCTGCCACTGAACAGCCCGGTGGAAGTCGAGAAGGTCTCGCCGGTTGAGGCGACATACCAGTACCTGGTGCATATGCGCAATGCCTGGGATTTCCGTTTCCCCGATGCGCCGCTGGTGGATCAGGATGTGACCATCACGGTGCCGGCATCGTTCGATCCCGCCGCCAGAGACCTCACGACCGAAGTCGCGCAACGCGCCGGCTTCAAGCACCTGACCCTGCTGGAAGAACCGCAGGCCGCGGTCTACAGCTGGCTTGAGTCCAGCAGTGACAGCTGGCGCACTCAGCTCGCTGTCGGCGATGTGATTTTGGTTATCGATATCGGTGGCGGCACCACCGACCTGTCGCTGGTCGCGGTGACCGAAGATGACGGTAATTTAAGTTTGAATCGCGTCGCAGTGGGAGACCATATCCTGCTGGGCGGAGACAACATGGATCTGGCGCTGGCTTATCAGGTGAAAACCAAACTCGAGCAGGAAGGCAAGTCTCTGGCGCCCTGGCAGATTCTCGCGATTACACACAGTTGCCGTGATGCAAAAGAAGTTTTGCTGACTGACCCCGATATTCATAGCGTGCCGATTGTGGTCCCGAGCAGAGGCTCCAAACTGCTGGGCGCCACGTTACGTACCGAACTGACTAAAGCAGAGGTGATGTCGAGTCTTGTCGATGGCTTCTTCCCAGAAGTCGGCATCCATGATCACCCGGTGCAGCAGGCGCGCGGCGCTTTGAAACAGATGGGGCTGCCGTATGCGCAGGACGCGGCGATATGCCGTCATCTCGCTGCATTTCTGTGCCGGCAACAGGCCGCGGCCGATGCATTGCTGGGTGAGAACGCGGGTGACTTCATCAAACCGACAGCCATCCTGTTCAATGGGGGTGTACTGAAAGCACCGGTTCTCGCTGAACGGACCATGACGGTGATCAATCACTGGCTGAGTGATGCCGGCGTAGCCCCGGCCAAACTGCTGGCGGGCGCGGACCTCGATCTGGCCGTCGCCAAAGGCGCCGCTTATTATGGTTCCGTACGACAGGGCAGGGGCGTGCGCATACGCGGTGGAATCGCCAGTGCCTATTATGTCGGCATTGAAAGCGCGATGCCCGCGATCCCCGGCATGGCGCCGCCGATACAGGCGCTCTGTGTCGCGCCGTTCGGCATGGAAGAAGGCTCGTCCGCGAAAGGTACAGGCCAGTCTTTCGGCCTGATCGTCGGCGAACCGGTGCGCTTTCGCTTCTTTGTCTCCACCACGCGGCGTGACGACGAGGCAGGCGCGCTATTCGATGACTGGGCGCCGGATGAACTGGAAGAGCTGCCTGAAATACAGGCCAACCTGCCCGTTGAAGGCCGCAAGCCGGGTGAGATCGTGCCAGTCGAACTGGCCTCCCGTGTGACTGAACTAGGCACCCTGTGCCTGGAAGCCATTCCAGCCGATGGCAGCGCAAAGTGGCAGGTCGAGTTTGACGTCAGAGCCGGTTGAGCCAGCGCACATTGATCTGGAATCAGATGCCCTCACCGCGTTACATCGTCGGAATTGACCTGGGCACAACCCATACGGTCGTTGCCTGTCAGGACATGTCCGAAGACTCGGAGCCTGATAAAGCGCCGGCACCGACCCGGCTGTTCGAAATCGAGCAGCTGGTCGCACCCGGCGAGGTCGCCAGCAAACCATTACTCCCGTCGTTCCGCCATCATTCGGCGAAAGGTGAACTGGCGCCACAGGATATGCTGCTGCCATGGCCCGCTTCCACGCTGCCCGGTGATTTGCCGGATGTCGTCATTGGCGAATGGGCGCGCGAACTCGGCTCCAGGGTTGAAGGGCGTCTTGTTGCCAGCGCCAAGAGCTGGTTATCAAATTCCCAGGTGGACAGAAGCGCTGCGATACTGCCATGGGCGGCAGCCGAGGGCATCGAGAAAGTCTCTCCGGTGCTGGCCAGCGCGAGTTATCTTAACCATGTCAGGCAGGCATGGAATCACGCGCACCCTGACGATCCTCTGGAGGCGCAGGAGCTTGTGCTCACGGTACCCGCATCCTTCGACGAGGCGGCACGCGCCCTGACAGTAGCAGCGGCCAATTTGGCTGGATTGAGCAACGTCGTGTTACTTGAGGAGCCACAGGCGGTCTGTTACGACTGGTACGCACACAATCATCACCGCGCTGATGATCTGCTGAAAACTGTAAAACTGTTACTTGTGTGCGATGTCGGTGGCGGGACCACTGATCTCAGCCTGATACGTGTTGACGTTAAAAATGATGCGATGGCACTGACCCGGGTCGGCGTGGGCGACCACCTGATGCTGGGCGGTGATAATGTGGACCTGGCACTGGCGCATATCGCCGAGCAACGTATTGTGCAAGGCGGCAAAGCGTTGAATGCAGCGAGCCTGTCACAGCTGATTCAGCAAACGCGCAAAGCTAAAGAACTGTTACTATCCGACCACGCACCAGACACGGCGAATGTAACTGTGCTCGGCAGTGGCGCACGCCTGATTGGCGGCGCCAGGCGTTGCGAGCTAACACGGGATGAAGTCAGGGAAATCGCGCTCGACGGTTTTTTTCCCCTCACCGATTTCTCCGCACGGCCGAACAAACGACGCAGCGCCATCGTCGAATTCGGTTTGCCTTATGCCACCGATGCAGCGGTAAGCAAACACATCGCCGCATTTCTCGCGCGTCACAACACGGCGTGCCGTGATGCGTTACAGGCCGGTGATGATCAGCCTGCCGTGCCCGATGCCGTGTTGTTCAATGGCGGTGTATTCAATAGTCCGACTTTAAACGAACGTGCGCTGGCGGTGCTGCAACACTGGCGCCAGCAGCCCGTCACCGTGCTGGACAATCCTCATCCTGATCTGTCCGTTGCCTATGGCGCCGTTGCCTATGGTCAGGCACGGCGCGGCCGCCAGCTTAAAATCGGCGGTGGTTCCGCGCGAAGCTACTTTCTGTTGCTTGATGACAGCGGAGAGCACAGGCGATGTGTGTGCCTGATGCCAAAAGGCACGGAAGAAGGCCAGGAAATGCTGTTAACGGGACGCAAGTTCGCACTGCGCATCGGTCAGCCGGTCAGTTTCCATCTGCTCTCCTCAAGCGACGACACGGATTGCATGCCAGGCGAATTGCTCGATGTTGATGCGGAAACGATGATCGAACTTCCACCGCTGGTTGCCTTGATGGACGCGGAATACGACCACAAGAAAGAAGTGGAAGTCGAACTGGTTAGCGTACTGACCGAAGTTGGCACGCTCAAAATTGAATGTGTTAGTTTGTCCTCAGATACAGGACGCTGGGATGTCGAATTCCAGATCCGCAATCAGCCCGGTGCGCAACAACAGGCACCTGCTCGTGTGGACGAAGCAAGCCTGCCCGCCCGTTTTGAAGATGCCAAAGACAAGATTCAAACGGTGTATGGGCACGCCAAAAAAGAATTCGACCCCAAAGCGGTCAGGCATCTTCGCAATGATCTGGAAAAATTACTGGGTAAACGTGACCAGTGGGACATGCCGCTGCTGCGCGCTTTATTCGATGCGCTAATCGAGGGCAAAAACAGACGACGCCGCTCGAGTGCGCATGAGCGCATCTGGTTCAATCTGACCGGCTACGCGCTAAGGCCCGGCTTTGGTTATCCGCTCGATGAATGGCGCATACAGCAGCTCTGGCCGCTGTACCAGCAAGGCTTGCAATTCACCAGGGAAATTCAATCGTGGAGTGAATGGTGGACCTGCTGGCGTCGCGCAGCAGGCGGTCTGAACCAGCAACAACAGCAGATTATATTCGATGATATTGCGCCCTACATCAATCCCGTGACCGCGCGCAGACTGACTTCCGCCAGGGACAAGAACAAATCCGCTGAGGATATGCTGCGACTGGTCGCGGCCCTGGAGAACCTGCCGATAGCCACCAAGATCCAGATCGCCCAGTGGCTGTTGAAGCGACTAGAGAAAGCAAGCGAAACACGGACGAGCTGGTGGGCCCTGGGGCGAGTGGCTGCACGCGTCCCGTTCCACGGCAGCGCACATAACGTCCTGCCCAGAGAGACCGTGCATGCCTGGCTGCCCCAGTTAATGAAGGCCGACTGGAAAAAGAACCTGAACCAGGCATTTGCTGCGGTAATGCTCGCCCGCATGAGCGGCGATCGCGCACGCGACCTCGATGAAGAATATCGGCACGCTATTATCGATAAACTCACCGTCATGAAAGCGCCACCGATCTGGGTCGATATGGTAACGGAAGTCAAACAGCTCGATGAAACCGAAACCAGACGGATATTCGGTGAAGCATTACCGGCGGGGCTTAAACTAATTGATTAATGATGCTTTGCACTCTCGCCGGGGAATGGAAACACAGTTTGTATTGTGTTCGCGCATCTCCCGCCGTTTACTTTGCAGGATGATGTGTAAAGTGCAGTAGTGCAAAATGCAGTAACTCAGATCTAATCTGACACCGTACTAAGGGCTTTATCACTGATCGACAGCAGTTTTATACATGACTGGGTTTTAAGGATTGAACATACCAGTGAAAACAGGCCCTCGAGTTCGGGCTGACAACAATGGGGTGAAGCGCAATGCTGTCCCACTTAATTACGCACCAAGGATAATTACAGTTGAACATGGCAGGCTCTGATCTAGTGATGTCGCAGTTAGCCGTCATTCCAGCATGTTTTTAGCTGGAATCCAGTGACTTAATACGATGGGTGCCTGCCTATGCAGGCATGACGTGCTCCCAGGATAGCTCGCGCATTTCCGAGGCATTTGATAAATTCTGTTTTCAAATACCAAGTCCATCAAAAGTCTACCATCTTGGAATCTCGAAAATAGCAGTATTAAACGTCATATTGTTATAGTTTTACCGGATCGTTGAACGTCATTATCCGGAATTTACCGCCGCCTATCTCGCCGAGCAGGGCGCAGTTTTGCCGCGTTATGTCCAGCGCGAATTCGAAGCCTACCTCAAATGTGGACGTCTGGAACATGGCTTTCTGCGCGTGCAATGCAACCACTGCTGTGCTGAGCATCTGGTGGCCTTCAGCTGCAAATGTCGCGTATTACTCCGGGCTTTCTGCCCTCCGCCCTTTGGGCCTGCCTTCGGCAGTACAAAATCGCTCCCGGCGATTTTGTTTGTCCCAGTTGCGGGGCGCGGCGCATGGCCGAAAGTGCGGCTGTTTTTTGCCAGGAGGTTGAACGGGTTGATGCAATTCGAACGCTGGCATAAAGACCGCCGATGAAGCAAATACTGATCGTACTGTTCTCGTCTTTGCAGCTGGTCAGCTGTGCAACGCAACATCCGGGCTGCCAACCTGATATCGCCCCTGTATTGCAGAGCAAGTGCGTTGTTTGCCATAAGGCGCCAGACGGAAGTGGTTACCGGGCGACTGGCTTGCAACTGGACTCATACCAGGCGTTGATGCAAGGGACCGTGTACGGACCAATCGTCGTCGCGGGCGACAGTCGACGCAGCATCCTGAACATGCTGGTGGAGGGTCGAGCCGGCAAGCTTCAACAAATGCCGCACACGGAACGCAAAGTATTGAGCGAGGAACAGATAAAATGTTGAGTGACTGGGTCAACCAGGGGGCACGTGACAACTGATCGAGCCAATGAAGCGTTGGCCCCACCATAGGCTTCAGCCGAGCCCTATCCAGTACCTCCCTGCTTGCGATTAAGAATCCTGCGACCTTCACAGCCTTCAGACTTCTGAGCGCGGCACATCTGCTTGTTTCGGCCAAAAATATTCCGCTTCTGCAGCTTCAGAACCTGCCATTCTGACTCGTTTCTCGAATTTTTTTCGCGAAAGGACTGGAAATGAGGAAAAAATTGGGATATATTTCCCAATTATGAGCCGACGGCCCGCGCAGGGCAGTTGTCGAGACCCATGATTCGATCAATATCCGATAGACCCGACGAGTTAAAAAAAGAGGAATTAGACATGAGCGTAGAAAAATTGACCTATGGCCTGATAGGTGCGCTGGCAGTGGCCAGTTTGTCAGCCTGCAGCGACAGTGACACTGCCGGTGTTGCCACCGAAACAACACCGACCGGTAGCACCGTAGTGGGTGCGGTGGCAGGATTCGGCAGCATTATTTTGAACAACGGCATTGAGTACAACACCGACAACGTTACGCAATGCGATCTCGATGACGCGGATATCGCAGGCAAGTGCGAGGACAGCATGGCGGTCGGGATGAACATCAGCATGCAGCTGGATGACAGCGGCGCGGTTTCATCGATCCATTACGATGATGATCTCGAGGGACCCGCCAGCGCAATCAGCGGAGCCGATGGCAACTTCTCTTTCAATGTCTTCGGTATCGAGGTGAGCACATCCACACCCGGTACCCAGTGGAAGGATTTCACCAGCAGCCCGCCGCAGGCGAGCGAACTTGACGGTGCGATTGTCGAAGTCAGCGGCGAGTGGCAAGGTTCGGTGCTGGTGGCAAGCTATGTTGAACGGCAGAGTGACAGCGATGACAGCTACGAGATCAAAGGTACTGTAGGCACGGTCGAGTCGACCAGCTTCACGCTGGCCTTAAAGGATGGCAGCACCATCGACGTCGATGCGAGCAACGCAAATTTGATTCCTCAGAATGGCGATTATATCGAGGTTGAGGGCATGCTAGATGGCACGCAACTGATCGCGATCAGAATCGAGCTCGAAGATGCAGATGATTTCGACGAGGATGGCGAGGCCGAAATCACGGGGACCCTAGCGCAGGATGATACCAGTACAACCGGGTATTCAATCGCCAGCACAGACGTCGATATTAGCAGTGCTCTAGGCTGCAATGAGCTGGTCGGTTCGATGGTTGAAGCCGAAGGCATCTACGACCAGAACACAGCAGTTCTCGTCGTCGAGAAATGTGAGGATGAAGAAGATGAACTGGAGATGAAATGCCTGGTCAGCGAAGTCAGTGTCGACCCGCTGCTGCCGAAGGTCGGTACCCTTTCATGTGCGTTCCCCAATACTTCGGGAGCACCCCTGTCCATAGAATTCCGCGATTCACCCGAACTTGCTCAATTCTCTGATGATGACTCGATTGATCCATTTGACCTGACGGATATCAACAGCGGCGACTGCGTTGAAATCAAGGCAAGCCTGGACGCTAGCGGCGCGCTGGTCGCCGGCTTGCTTGAACTGGAAGAGATTGCATCCGGCTGCGAATCCTATGAGCTTAAAGGGCCTGTGGATGCGATCACTACCGACGCCATAACCGTGCTCGGCACCACCTTTGGCCTGAACGGCGGCACATCGATGCCTGTTCCAGCGCCAGTACCCGGTGACACGGTCGAGATCATCGATACCGATGCGGACGGCACGGCTGATTCTGTCGAGATCGATGAGTCGGAGACGAGCGACGGGACCGTGGATAACGCTGATTCAGTGGAATCCTAGCCTCCCCCTTCCCTGTTGGGAAGGCTTTTCACGGACCACCTGACCGGTGGTCCGTTTTTTGTTCGGATTAGTAACCTGTCAACTCGAGATAGCCCAACCCTGGATTTTCACCCTCGGCAACCACGGGACCCACCCAGTATGGAAACGACAGGTCCAGCCAGTGGTCTGGCTCTAGCGCTCGGACTACCCATTCGTAGTCTGGACCTATGGCGGGCAAAGCCAGGGACCAGACCAATGGCAACCGCAACGGCCCTTGCTCCTTGCGCTGTACTTTCAAATTGTCGAGAGGACGCAGACGAATATCATCAGCGGATAATGGCTCAGCTGTGCCATCGGTGTGATTCCAGGTGCGGTAAACGTCATTTGTTCAGATAAAACCGGTACTCTGACACGCAATGAAATGACGGTGCGTATGATTGCAACCACGAGTAGTGTATTTTAGCTTGGCGGAACCGGCTATGATCACCATGGAGCGATATCCCTGTCCGGCACGAATGTGCTTGTTGAAGAAAGGCCGCTGTTGTTAGAGGCCATCAGGGCGGCAGTGCTATGTAATGATTCGTCTCTGGAACAGAAAGATGCCGCATGGCTTGTCCATGGTGACCCTATGGAAGGAGCTTTGTTGGTGTCAGGCGCGTACAGGATGTTGCTGTATATGCGCGTGTCAATCCTGAGCATATATTGCTATTAGTAAGGCTGATGCAGGAACTGGGTTTGATTGCCGCGATGACCGGGGATGGTGTAAATGATGCCCCTGCCTTGAAACGCGCCGACTCGGCGGGAATTCCCAGATCTTTGGTATTGCTGCTCATTATCAGTGCTTAGATGACCTGTGCCCATTTTGAAAGATCCGGTTCGGCCTTAAACATGGCTTTTCTCTTGAAAGAAAAATATGCCCTATTTTTTTTCGAGAATATGGGCAAACATGCAGACAGTAAGATCCTCCGGCGGATTCAGTCCCTCAGCCGGGGCTGGGTCTTTACGCCCGATAGTTTCACGGACCTTGGTACCCCAACGGCTAGAGCGATATCGACCTCCAAAATCGCATGCGACAAGAATGCTATCAATGATTGCAAACTTGCCTAAGAGTGCTATCATTGCAATCATCCGGTCAGAATCAGGTGGGCAAATCAATGGCAAATCTCGTCGTTAGAAACCTGGATCAACGCATTGTTGATGCGCTAAAGCAACGCGCTGCGCAACATGGTCGCAGTGCAGAGGCGGAGCATCGCGCCTTGCTCGAAGAATTATTATTGAAGCCAAAGGGTAAGAGCTTCGCAGAGGTGCTCGCCGCTATGCCCGACGTGGGCCGCGACGAGGATTTTGAGCGGGTCGAGGACGAGGTCGGCAAGGAAGATGTTTTTAATTGATACTAACGTTATCAGCGAGGCGCGAAAAAGGTCAAAAGCGAACAAAGGGGTCCGGGCGTTCTTTAAGCAGACCATCGCGGACGAGACTCCGATGTTCATATCGGTTGTCACCGTGGGTGAACTTCGCCGCGGGGTTGAGCTGATCCGGCACCGGGGAGATACCCGTCAGGCTAATCAGTTGGAAAAGTGGTTGCAAACGTTGCTGGTTGAATACAGGGACTCTATTCTCGAAATCAACCAGGACATTACGCAGCTCTGGGGACGGCTTCGGGTGCCACATCCGGAAAACGCATTGGACAAGCAGATTGCTGCAACGGCACTAATCTACGACTTGACTGTCGTGACACGTAATCACAAAGATTTCTCTAAAACCGGTGTTCGACTATTGAATCCCTTTGAAGCGTAGCGATGGCTCCTGTCTTTCCCGATAATTCGTAGTGCTTGATACTCTTGATCTTTTACAGGAGAGAGGTCAATTTGGAGATTCTCGATCTTGATTGCTGGCAAAGGGGATTCAGATCCATGAAACCCACTATTTCTGCACTGGTTGCTTTTGTGTCGACACTTTTTCGATCGCGGCTTGGTTGCAACTCGAGAACGTCGCATCACGACATCAGCGCACTGTCTATCAGCGAGGAGCCAAACGCCCACGGACTAGCCCGCATTTCTCACCTGGCGGCGCAGCCGCCTGGTGAGAAATGCGGGCTAGTCCCGGTGATCGTATTCTCTGGTCGTGGCTTTCGCGTCACTGGTCGGGGTGGCGTAATACTTTGATCATCGTCCAACCACGGACCGTGATTGCCTGGCAGCGTAAGCGCTTTCGCGATCACTGGACTAAATTGAGCAGGCGAGGGGGGCGGCAGACCTACAGTATCAAAAAAATCAAGGGGTTGATACGCAAGATGTCGGAAGCTAATGTTGGCTGGGGTTCGCCACAGACTGTGGGGGAACTGCGCAAACTCGTGATCGATGTTTCGAAATCAACAGTGGAAAAGTACCGGGTACGATCCAAGAAACCACCGTCGCCGACTTGGAAGGCGTTTCTAGAAAATAATGTCAGGGACTTGGTATCCGTCGATTTCTTCGTGGTACCAACCGTGAGATTTAGGGTGTTATTGGTCTTGGTGATCATCTCGCATCATCGCCGCAAGGTCGTGTACTTCAATATTTCAGAGCACCCGACCGCCCAGTGGACCGGTCAGCAGATCATTGAAGCATTTCCGTGGGATACGGCACCAGCGTATTTACTGCGTGATTGCGATGCGATCTATGGGAGCCAGTTCCAGAGGCGTGTTAAATGCATGGGCATCGAAGAGGTGCTCACTGCGCCGCGAAGCCCTTGGCAGAGTGCGTTTGTGGAACGCGTGATCGGTAGCATTCGGCGTGATTGCCTGGACCATGTCATCGTGTTGAACGAACGTCATCTTAAACGAGTCTTGACGAGCTATTTCAACTATTATCATCATTGGCGCACGCACCTGTCATTGGATATGGGCAGTCCCGAATCGCGATTGGTACAACGGCAGGCGCCTGGAAAGGTCGTGGAATTTCCGGAAGTCGGCAGACTACATCATCATTTTGAACGGTTGGCGGCTTGATAAAGTGTGATACGAGTTCTCGGGAGGCACAACACCCGGGCTCCCTGATTTTTTCCCGATGTTTCGATATCGTTGAACAGGTTTACTCTGACCCCAGATATTAGAATTCAAACTCAGCAAGCGCCCTGAGCGTGGTATCCGGTGTTTCATCGGATATGCCGAAAATAGTCCCGAACTCCCAGTGCAGCTTTTTTCGGATTCCGAAACGTTGCTCACCCATCAGCACGGGTCCGGCGCCGAGCGTGTTCTGTCCGGAATAGAGCTCTAAAGCCGGTTCGAGTGCGCGCGAATAGCGGTATCTCAGCTGAAGTGCTGCAAAAGACTCCAGCTCATCCTCAATATCGCTGCCTGATTCAAAAGCAAGGCCCAGGTTGGCTGTTGCGACCGTCCGACCCCATTCTTTTGCAACCAGCAATGACGTTGAGAATTCCCAGTTGGGCCGGTCGGCTTCTCTCTCGAGTTCGAACAGCAGTCCCCAGTCAGCAATGAATTCTCCCTGTTCGGTAAGTTGCCATTTCGCCTCCAGTTCATAAGCATCTGCGCTGAGTTCGTCTTGCTCATTGCCGCCGATAATGTAGATCTCCGCAAACCAGTCGGCCGATAGCGATTGTCCGTAACCCAGGCGGTAAATATCATTTTTACCGGAGTCTTTCGTATTGAAGCGAAGCCAGCGAAACTCGATTTCACGTTCGAGAGGCTGGACGTAGGGGTGATACACCTTGTCGATCGCAAGCCCGTCAGCAGCAGCATCTGACATAAACAAGGAGCTGCCCAGTATCAGGCCGCTGACAATACGATACAGTGTGCTAGTCGCTTTTTGCATGTGGCCTTGTATTTTTGACGAAAAATCGTGGTAGAAGCAGTATCAACAGAACGCCGAAAACATAAGCCACAACCTGGTTCGCGGTTGGCGTGGCCTCGTATCCCATGATTGCGTAGAGTAACTGACCCAGTAGCGAAGTCTCTGATAACAACGAAGAGGTGTCCCAAATGATCCGCTGTGCGGGCAACCAGTCGGCCTGGGTAAGTATCTGTACCGAATGTGACAGCATTCCTGCAGAAAACAGCGCAAGAATTAAAAAGGCTGCATTTACCACCCCGTTTGCCATGAAATAGGCGAGCAAGTAGTAAAGCAAGGCACCAATACTCACGCCAATACCTGCTCCAAGGATGCCACCGAGAATGACTGAATACAACGCGCTGCTGTTGTCTGGAAAACCCGATAGATACAACAAAATTTCGGATCCTTCGATGGTGGTTGTCAGCGCAACCGTGACTATCATAATCGCAAGTATAGGCTTGACAAGTCGGCTATCAGGCCGACGGTAGAGCAGTACAAAAACAGTCAGAAGCAACACGATGGTGATCTGAACGCTCGCGTTCATGATCTCCTGGCCGGTATAGTCGAACCATGTCGATATGGTGTCGAGTTTGGAAGCATACATATAGGCGCCGGCAAAACCGATGAGAAGAGCCAGCCAGGCCCAGATCATGCGCAGGCCGTAGTGTGAAGACAGGGCGAGCAACACGCTCACAAATATCGCGCCCTCGAGAACTTCACGAAGAATGATGATAGTGGAAGTTAGCAGCATGCAGTACGACCGATTCTTTTTACTCTGCGATTATCTTTCCTTGCGCCGTTTTCGGATTGAATTCCCCGAAAAAAGGGTATTCGCCCGGCTCAAGAGGGCCGATGAATATCACGGCCTGACTGTTTCCGAGGATGATCTTCTCGCGGTTGAGCTCATAGCTTTCAAATTCCTCGTTCGTTGGGTCCTGATTAGAGACCCGAAGTTTTACCTTGGTATGCGCCGGAACTGTCAGCACCGGTGGGAAGAACAGATGGTTCTTGATCTCGATTTTGAACTCGGGTGCAGCCACTGCCTTGCCGGCCATCATCAGCATCGGCAGCGAAGCAAGAATCGCATATGTCCTGAACAAGCGTTTCACTGATCGTCGACTCCAGGAAAAATGATCGTAACGGCGAGGCCGGATGAGTAGGATGAGTCGCCCAGTATGATCTCTGCGTGATGTTGCTGCGTGATATTCTTGACTATTGCGAGACCGAGTCCGCTGCCGGATATGCCATCCGGCTCGTTCCCATTGGATATCCTGTAGAACCTTTCATAGACGCGTTTCCTTTCGGCTTCGGCAATCCCGGGGCCTGAGTCTTCGATACGCAAAAATGGATGCGAGCTTTCTTTCCCGACTGTTATCCGGATATTGCTGCGTTCAGGTGAATATTTGCTGGCGTTGCTGAGCAGGTTCTGGATCAGGGTGGCGATTGCGAACGGGTTCCCCTTGATCTCGAGGTTTTCGCCGAGAAGTTCAATCGACTGCTTGCGTTGCTCGAGCACGTGATACTGCTGAGCGATCACGTCCTGTGCGGCCTCGAATAGATCGATGGCCTCAAATTTCGCGATATACTGATCCGGCGCGCAACGGTACAGGGCGAGTATCTGATCAACAAGGTTTTCGAGCCTGTCGAGACTGAGCTTGAAATCGGCCGTTTGCGGTGTTATCTCCGGGTAGTCGTGCTGGAGATTGTGCAGATGTATCTTCAGTGTGCTGATCGGCGTGCGCAGTTCGTGCGCTGCATCTGATGCAAACCTTTTTTCGCGTGTCACCGAATCGGAAAGGCGCTGCAGCAGCTGATTGGTCGAATGCAATACCTGGTGAAGCTCCTGTGGTGGATTGGCCAGTTTGACGGGCGACAGGTCCTCGACATGCTTTTGCTGCAACTGGTTTGCCAGTCGACGTAGAGGAGCGAGCCCGCTGCCGACAAAAAACCAGATGATAAGCCCTGCGACCGGGATGCCGATGACAATCGGCAGGATGGACTCAATGATGATGCTGTCTGCCATCGCGTACCGGATGTCCATTCTATGCGCGACAAGTATCCAGCGCTCATGAGGCGCGTCATACAGACTGTAGGTCCGCCAACGGTAGCCGTTGAAGTTGGCATGATCGAATCCTGGCTCAAGATTTACGATCGGCTTATCGGGTGCACTGGCGCTGGATTCCAGTAACTCAAGAGATACAGACCAGACCTGGTAGATAAGCGTTTCGGGTGAAACTGAGCTTATTTGCCTTGGATTAAACGATTCTGCATCGGTAATAATATCGGCAATATCTGACAGCTGCCGGTCAAACGTCCGCTCAGCGTGGCGGATGCCGGCGCGATATCCCTGAACTGCAGCCAGAAAGTTGATCAGGGTTATTGCCGCGAGCAAAATGATCACCAGGTATCGGCGTATCGAGCTCAAGATTTACTGACCGTGTAGCCGACGCCACGCACGGTCTTGATGAATTCAGAACCGATTTTCTTTCTGAGGTTATGAACGTGCACTTCCACTGCATTGCTGGCTATGCTGTCGTCCCAGCTGTAGAGTTTTGCTTCCAGGCTGCTGCGCGTTTGCACCTTGCCCGCGTTCTCCATTAACGCCTTCAACAACATGTATTCGCGCTTGGATAATTCCAGATCCTGTCCGTTGAATGTGACATGATGCGACGATGTGGACAGCGAAACACCACCGATGACGATGTCATTGGCATGGGCGGTACCGAGGCGGCGCTCCAGAACCCGAAGCCGGGCGAGCAGCTCGGGCATGTCGAAAGGCTTGGCCAGGTAATCGTCGGCCCCGGTATCCAGTCCGGCCACCTTGTCCTCCATCGTATCTCTGGCCGTAAGCAGCAGGACCGGCAAGGTGACGTGTTTTTTTCGTATCTGCTTCAGGACCTCGAGCCCGTCCATGTCAGGCAGGCCGAGGTCAAGAATAATGATATCAGGGGTTTCGGTTTTGACAACACGCAGCGCATGCTGCCCCCTGTTAACATGATTGACAACGAACCCTTCATTCTGAAGGGCTCGCTGGAGCCCGCGGGCGAGTGCAGGGTCGTCCTCCACTAAGAGTAGATGCATGCTTCATTCATGTTTCGGATCAGCGTTCTCGGTCACTCTCCTTTGCTGCTACGCTTCTTTCTTCAATGGTTGCAAGCAGGTCATTGATCTCTTGTTGCCGGCCCTTGTCAGCCAGCGGACGGTTCGGCCTCGGTGGCGCCTGCCGGGCTTTTAGCAGATAGTCGCTAGCTTCTTCGTATTTGCCGTCTTCCATCAGGAACTCGCCGTAAAAATAGTTGGAATCTATACCATCCGGGTTGATTTTTAAAGCCTGTTTGAGCAGTTCTTCCGCCTTGTCATCATCGCCGAAAGCAATCGGCCACCCGGGAACCTTGAAGTAAAGCGTGCCAAGACTCGTGTAGGCGGAGCCCTGCATGGCATCCGGGTCAATACTCAGCGCCTTCTCCAGTGACTTGCGCGAGTCCTTCACCAGGCCAAGCGCGCCGAGACCGCCTTTAGCGCCCGCATAACTGGATTTGATTATCCCATTCCAGATCCAGGCTTCCGCTGCATCGGGGTACGCGCTGGTCACCTTGTCGGCCTCTTCGACCAGGATGGCGAAAGCATCTTTCTGGGCATCGCCTTCGAGTGTGTAATTCACGTCCGCCCAGCGCGATTGTAATTGGCTTACATCTTCGATCACGCCGGCATAAGACAAGCCAGTTGCGCATAACAGGATCAGAAGACTAGCAGGTTTCATCGATATCAGTGCTTTCATGTTTCTCTCCGTATCAGGACCGCGCGAATCGACGAATCACGGGCAGTTGCTTGCGCATTGCTTTGTCGACCACCTGCGGGATTAGGTTGTTTATAAATACGTACATTTTTTCCGGCCAGCCAATGTAGCGCGTAAACGTTCGCCGGCTCAGCAGCATGCTGAGCAGGTGGTCGGCGACAACTTCCGGTTCATCCATCTTGTTGCCCAGGGCCTGGTTCATGGCCATGACCTGCTCATTGTTGATTGGGGTGCGCGTGGCCCTGGGTGCGATATAGAAGATGCGTATTGGCGTATCTGCCAGTTCACGGCGGAGCGCTTCGGTGAAACCGCGCAATCCGAACTTGCTGGCGCAATACCCTGTGAAACCGCTATAACCGATGCTGCCGAAGGTCGAACCCATGTTTACTATCGATGGGCTGCTGCTTTTCATCAATGTTGGAAGCAGCGCCCTGGTGAGTAACATGGGCGCGAGCAGGTTGACCGTGATCTGGGCGCTGAGGTCGCCTTCGGATTGCTGCGCCAGGAAGCCGAAGCGGGCGACACCGGCATTGTTGATCAGAATATCAACACCGCCCTGTCGGTCAACTTCATCCGCAACCGCCTGAATGCCTTCGGCGGTGGTCAGGTCGGCCGATACCCACGCATGCATTCCCGGGAGTGACTGAACCAGTCGCTCGAGCTTTTCCACTTCATTACCAACCGCGATCAGCCGGGCTCCGGCATCGACAAGCTTATTGCAGATGGTTTCACCGATACCACCGCTCGCGCCTGTGATCAGAACGGTGCTGTTTTCAAGTTTCATGTTTATACACCTCGTTAAGCCGCTTCAACGGAATCCTGCTGTAGAAGCGTACGAAAAATATTGCCATAGAGCTGGTAGAAGACACGTGCGCTATGGATAATACAGTCCTGGTCCGCCTGGTCATCGATTCGGTCCATGAGCTGTTCGAAGAACTTCACGTGTTCCTGATCGATCGAGCCATGGGAACGCAGATAGGTAAAAGCACGGTCGGGCAGTGACAGTGCGTTCTGTATGGAATCAGCGGCGCGGTCGGCGGTGCTGACACTGGAGCCTTCCAGTACGTGCACCATGCCGAAGAAGCCAAGCGGATTAACCCGTTGAACCATATCGTAGGCATAAGCCACCATGATCTCCGTCTCCGTTGATGGCATGCCATAGCGGACCTTTTCCTTGTCGAAACCGCAAGCTTCGATGTCATTCAAAACCCATTCCTGATGACCCAGCTCTTCTTCGATGTATTCGGCGACGGCATTGCGGATCCACTCCTTGTCATGCGGAATGCGTGAGCCAACCGCCATAAGTAGCGGTGTTGTATGCTTGACGTGATGATAGGCTTCGGTCAGAAAGGCCACGTAGTCGGACAGTGAGACCTGTCCCGACAGCGTCCGCTGTATGATCGGTGCCGTGAAAAAATGCTGACGCTCGGCTGCGGTCTCTTTCTGCAATCGCTGGAAAAAACTCATGCGCTGTTCTCCTGGGAATCGTCATAGAGTTGATCGATGGCGGACGCATAATAATCGTTGATTGCTCCACGACGCGTTCGGCCGTTTTCTGTGAGCAGACCTTCATTACTGCTCAGGGGCTGCGCGATGCGCAACCAGGACAGGACCCGTGCATAATCGGGAAGTGTCGAGTTCACGCGGTCGAGCCATTGCTGGATTTCGTCATCACTGAGATGGCTGCTATCGGCGTAAATCAAGGCACTGCAGTATGGCCGGGCATCGCCGACGACAACGCACTGCTGAATGCCGGGATGCGTGAGAATTTCACTCTCGACCCATTCAGGACTGATATTACGGCCATAGCTGGAGATCAGAAGGTTCTTTTTGCGCCCTTGCAGGCGTAGGAAACCGGATTCATCAACATAGCCCAGATCTCCTGTAACAACCTCGCTGGGGTACCAGCTTTCTGGGTCGTTGAGGTAACCGAGGAAGCTGTTGCCGACTACATGAATCTCATTGTCGATGACTTCCACTTCGATATGCGGTAGCACTCTGCCGGCACTGCCCGGATGATCGCTCCCGGGAATATTGAGGCTCACAACCGAGGCGCATTCGGACAGACCATATCCCTCATAGACCGGAAGCCCCAGCCGGCGAGACTGCTGTATCGCCGAAGCCGCGACGCGGCTACCCCCGACAGCAATAAACTGCACGCTGGCAGGGACTTTCCAGCCCTGCATCACGGCGTTGATCAGCACGTCGAGCAACTGCGGGATCAGTATCATCGTGTGCGACGAGCAATGGTCGATGCTGTGCAGCAGTCGCGCTGGATCGAGCCGTGAACTGCCGCTGAAGCCGAGGGTCTCAAGTGACGGCAGGTAGACGGTTCCTGCCGACATCAACGGTGCGTAAACGCCGGCGATGTTTTCCAGAAGGGTCGCCAGTGGAAGTACACAAAGATGGCGTGGTTGCTCAATCGGTATCTGGGAGGCTAACGCACCAGCTACCACCAGTTGCTGTCCGGTGCTCAGGCACACGCCTTTTGGTGTTCCTGTTGACCCGGAGGTAAACGTGATTTTGCGTGTTTCTGCGGGTTTGCTGACGTCAATTGATACCGGCAGCCGGTATGCCTTGAACGATTCAGCGAATCCTTCGAGCGCCTGATCGAGATAGCGAGGCACAGGCATGTTTTTGCCGACCAGTAAGGTATCTACGCCCGCCTGTGCGATACTGTGTCGAATCTGGTCTGTTGAAAAAAATATTGGCAACGGAATGAAACAGCAGTTCGCCATTTGGCATGCAAGATCAACAACAACCCATTCGGGCCCGTTGTCGGCGATCAGCGCGAGTGTTCCGATGTTGTTGTCCAGAATTTGCCTGGACAGATCAGAGCTGGCATCGATCAGGGCCTGGTAGCTGAACCGGCTGGTGTCGCCGATAAGCGCGTCCCGCAGCGGATCCTGCTCAGCGGTGCGCGCGATAGCCTGCAACAGGGAATTCATCTCATTGACCTCACGCGATCACGGGCATGGTTCTGACCAGTCTGCGTGTCAATGGTCGGTAAAACGTCAGCGCCATTTTCAGTGCGCGGTTGTGCTGCGCTTTCTCGTACGCCGCCTTGATATCACCAACGATTACCTTCGGGCTGGTTTCATAGTAACGGCCCCATTCGCTAGCACGTTCACCCAGGCGTTCCGGGTCCGAATCACACAACACCTGTAATGGAAACGGGAATTTCCGGGTGATTCGCTCGACCTTGTCGGTCGCGCTGAAGGCGAGCCAGCGGTAGCCCGCCTCGTATAGCGCGATGCCGAGAACCAGGAACAGGAGTTGGCTGGCGCCTCTCCAGGTGGCGACCAGATTGCTGATCTCGACAATGTTGTCGCGATTGACGGGTTCGCCATCAGGCGACTGGATATAGTGTTCAACATTCTCATCCAGGTATTGTTCAACAAACAGGGCTGAGGATTTTGCCGGACGTACACCAACCGCAGCGCTAAGTTCCCGATTGCAGCTCATGCTGAGCAGCAACGGCGCAAACGTGGTGACATTTGCACCGTACTCGGTATGAAACTTGTTCGCAATATAGGATTCGACTTGGTGACGGCTTGTATAATCGACCCCGTGCCAGCAAAAATCCCGCACCGGTAGCATCATTCGCAGCAGCGAAGCACCGCGGATCTTCGGCATTGTCTGTAGCGCAGCGGGGGAGATTGCCAGTGTGTCAGCCTGTGTCATGGTCTGTACCGATCCAAGTGGTTTGAGCTTGGAAAGGAGTGTAAATGCACAATCTTAAGAGCAGCTTAACACCGGATAATTTTATGAAAATACCCGAAAACAATGGGGCATACCCGAATTGCACTTGCTTAACCAGCGAAAAGAGCGAAACCGCGTCATCGCGAGCGTAAGCGCGGTGATCTTTTGGATCTTTGCGTGACCTTTAAGCGGATTGCACCGTAGCTCGCAAACAGGGCCGAAACCTTGATCATGCGTAAGTGAGTACCATTGTTCGCCGCCCCGCGTATCCTTGCAGATGCGACGCCGCTCGGATCCCCGTTCTGCCGGGTATCAAATTCGAGCTTTTGTGTACAATGTCAGGCCCGACGCAAATACAGCGCGAGGTGGAGGCATAGACGGGTGCTTATATTTTCTGCTGGCGCTGGCAACTGCACGGAATATATTGCTAGACGCCTGATTCGTGAGCGGGAGCTGCTATTTGTTCCATAACTTACAATTGACGCAATGTTTGAACCCGGCTTCCCTCTGACCCGCATCTATCACCTGGCGTAAATTCATGCCATTCTCTTCATCAGCGGCACGGTTAGCCCATTTTCTGAAAAAGAAAAAAGTGGCCCTGTTTCTGCGCTGGAGCTTTCGAATATTGTTGCTTGTTGTTCTTGTGGATATCAGCTATCTGCTCGCAATCTATCCGGACTGGGGCCTGTACAAGGATGGACCAGTACAGCGTTCCAACTTTATCCGTGACTATATTGCACAGCAGCACCAGCATGATGACTGGCCCGAGCTGTCTTGGGACCCGAAACCGATCGATCAGATATCGGAACACATGATTCGTGCGATCGTTGTTGCCGAGGATTCGCGTTTTTACTCACATGCAGGCATCGACCTGGACGCCTTACAAGCCGCCATGGAAGAAAACCTCTCCAAAAAACGTTTTGTTTATGGCGGCAGTACCATTTCACAGCAAACCGTTAAGAACATGTTTCTCAGCGCTTCGAGAGATCCATTGCGAAAATGGCATGAACTTGTGATTACAATCGGTATGGAACGCAACCTGAGTAAAAGGCGGATACTCGAATTGTACTTGAATGTGGCCGAGTTCGGTCGTGGCATTTACGGTGTGGAAGCCGCTTCCCTGCATTATTGGGGCATCTCATCCGGCGAGCTATCGGCCAGGCAG
Source organism: uncultured Gammaproteobacteria bacterium (assembly GCA_942492025.1). Classification (GTDB taxonomy): domain Bacteria; phylum Pseudomonadota; class Gammaproteobacteria; order SZUA-229; family SZUA-229; genus JABDQW01. The sequence continues at coordinate 179,619 of CALODJ010000010.1, forward strand.
GCGATCGAACTGGCCGCCACTCTGCCCTCACCGGTAAAACACAACCCCTCGACCAGAACGCGCACCTTCAAGTACAGAGTGCAAAGAATCAGTCGCTACTATTAAATATAGCGAGTTGCTTTCACTGCTGTCGCCATCCCGCGCATCCAGACTTGTCGCGGCGCACAAAAACTGACCATGCTGACCTTTACGAAACAGCGTCAGGGCTAATTAGGCGCAAAACAGGAAGGGCCGGGACTATGGGAAAACATCCTGCTCATAATAGTCAGGTCAGATGCTTGCACGATACCATTTCCATCAAAATCCGCATCGGCATCAGTCGTGAAGAGCAGTCCCTTGAAAATCGCAAGGTCTGCTGCCTGTACAATCAGATCACTATCCAAATCAGGATCGCATATGTTCCCATATCCATCGCCGTTCGTGTCCAATTGGGCTGGATTGAATTCGATACTGCAATTTTGTCACACATCGGGGCTGAGTTAAGAGCAGTAAAGGGGGCAAGTATCATACGGCTAAAGGCAAGGTATAAAGCGTTTGTAGCGCTTGGCGTGAATGAAGAGATCAAGCAATTTTATGGCAAGGGAAATATCCGGGCTAAATACTCATATGGAAAAAGATAAAAAGCGGGCCAGGACAGTGGCAAAGACAAAGCTTGGATATGATACTTGACCCTTATGCCTTATGCCTTATGCCTTATGCCTTATGCCTTATGCCTTATGCCTTTTGCATAAGTCATTGCCCATCCGCGACCATTAGCATTTTAACGGTTACATTGACCTATGGTAGTGTCCGTCAAGCGGGCGGGAAGTGCAGTTTCCTGTTGTCTTGGTCAACTGTTTTCTCGCGGCTTGTGGCCTGACTGGTATTCAGCCTGAAGCAGTCTTTGTCCAGCTTGACGGCGTGAAACATCTTCTTGCCGTGAAAATCATGACTCCCTGTGCCATTGGCGTATGCGCTGCCGGATATTGAATCGGCCGACGCCGCTAACTTCGTCTTACTGCCTGACTCGTAAGTCACCTCGAAAACGATATCGGAGACAATGACCTTCTTGGTCTGGCAAACGGCCAGGTGTTTCTTGAGGTCCCTTTCAATGGCAGCCTGACACGCCCCGCGAATATATTTCTCGCGAATGCTGTAAAGACTTTCGGTGGTCAGGTACCAGATTGCCGAGTTCTCATAGCGTACCTGTACCTGATTCACACCTTCGAGGCTCACTGAACCTTGCGTGGACAGCACACTGGCATCGACTTCGACACCAGCCTCAAGCTTTCGGCTGATGCGTTCGTCAACGGTTCGGGTCTTCTTTATGTACGGTTCGATCTCCCCATAGGGAATATCGCATGTGCGATGCAAGCTAATCTCACTCTTCGTCGAGTGTTCCACCGTATCGAAATACCCTGGCGGCTGTTCGTCCACATAAGGGACCAGTACCTGATAGCCGGCTTTCTCGAAAACACCGACCTGTGGTTGGGAGGGGGTGACCGGAATCGCCAGAACATAGACTATACCGAACACGCTGAGAGCGATAAAACCGGTCACGATTATATGGGTTTTTTTGAATTCCATGTTTACGCTCCTTGCTCACTCACTTCGACGACTGTCGCGGGTGCCGGAGTAACCGGGTTAGCCTTCATTCACACCCTCGAGCATTCTCTCATCTCGGGCAGCAGAGCTTGCTTGCTTCACCGCAGGGGTAATACCCGTCGGGACATGCAATGGCAGCGTTTAGCAGCCCGAACATCAGTGCGATGATTAGTATCAGAGTTTTCATGATCGCCCCCTTGTTTTCTCGATTCGTTTTAGGAAACTGCTGTAAGATTAAACTAGCATCGCCCATGACTCAGCCGCAGTACAGTTTTGCTCATTTCCCTTGTGATATTTCGCACAATTTATGAATTCGCACGAGGAGCATAGAGCATTCATCACCCAGGATAACTGGGCATGGCATTTATAAATCGGCCAGACTACTGATATGAACGCTACCAAGCAGTTACACCATCGGTACCGATTTCCACCGACGATCATGATTTACGAGTTAGCCTAGATGTAGACTTGCCTTGATCGATTGGTGTAAAGCACGCACGACATAAAAATAAGAGTTGTTCTCAATAAAACACGCCGCATGTTCCTGGTAAAAAATAACGCCAACAGCCGTTGCGTTAAGCTTTTTGCATTTCTTTTTTAGTAAGCATCTTTCTATCCTGCAATAAGGTTATTAATGACAAGTGCAATTGCCAGAAAAATCAAAACATAGATGGCAAAGAACTATAATTTGTGGGAACAATAATTTGTGGGTGTCCTTAATTGTGTGCTTAATTGTGACGCACAGGTGAGACAATGATGGTAGCGCCCCCTTTTGCCAAGAAAGCGAGGTTTAAGGCTCGATTCGGGGCTATTTCCGGGTAAATATACTAATTATTCAATGGGTTATCGTTGCCCAACTCCATCAGAGCATCAGCGTCATATGCACTACAGATTGACCGCCATCAATATTCATACAGGCCAGTTATTTGAATATGTTTGTGTAGCCTGAATAAATTCGACGCGTAGAAGAGTAACGAGACAATGAAGCAGACATCAATAAACCGACCGAGAAACACCTTGATTTTTCCAGTGATGGGCATTGTTATTACAGTCATAACGAGCACATTACTGCTTATGGGTGCTAAGAAGCCGCCAACACCGACAATCGACGCAGAATTGATCAGCATTGGTCTGGATGGCCAGGCCGGAAGCGGCGAGTCATATTACGTTCCCAGCGAAATAAGGGCGGGTGCGGTCAGTGCTGACGGACGCTACGTGGCTTTTTCTTCAATCGCGCAGAATTTAACCGCTGATGATGTCAGTGGCTGGCACGTTTATCTCAGGGATCGGGAGGAAGATACGACTACCCTGGTTTCTTATACCGGCCCGGAATCCGCCTGGGGTTCATCCGTGGAAGGCACTGCGGTCATCAGCGCCGATGGCAGATATGTGGCATTCGTCTCGACCAACAGCCAACTGGTGCCCGATGACTTGAATGGCTCTGCCGATATTTTCCTGTACGACAGGGCCAGTATCGATGACCCGATTAAGCGGGTAAGCGTTGCCAGTGATGGTACGGAAGGTTGTGGTTGCAGTTGCTCATGGCCAGATTACTGCAATGGCTGTGAGCTGTACTGGGTCAACTCGCATCCATCGATCAGCGCCGATGGCCGCTATATCGCATTCACGTCGTACTCATACAACTTCGTTGATGGCGATCTACCCAATACCCCGGATGTCTTCGTGCACGATCAGATAAAAGGAGAAACAACGATCATCAGCCGTGCCGATGACGGCAATCTTGGTAACGCATCCAGTGGTGAGCCATCGATCAGCGCTGATGGCAATGCCGTCGCGTTCAGCTCGAAGGCCAGCAACCTGGTTGTCGGTGACTATAACGGCCTGGAGGATGTGTTCGTATGGTGTCGTGACCCCAATGATATTACACGCGCAAGCGTTGCCAGTGACGGCACTGAAAGCAACGGCCACGCAACCGATCCCGTCCTCAATGAAGATGGCACCCTGGTAGCCTTTAGATCCGGCGCAACCAACCTGGCAAGCGGAGACACCAACGGAACTACTTACGATATTTTTCTGCGTGATATGGGTTACCGGACAACAGCAATTCTGAGTTCAGGCCTGGCCAGTGGCGGCGCCCGGCCTGCAATCAGCGACGACGGCGAGACAGTATCATTCACCAGCGGTACCGATGATATCTATCTGGCCAATGTCGACAACGAAACGCGGCAGCTGATCAACAACTATATGCAGTTCTCTGCGCTGGACGACGACGGTGATACCCTCGTTGTTAGTGGCTACGACAGCCTGGTGTCCGTCGACACGAACGGTGACAAGGATGTCTATGCAATCAATCTCGGTGAAACAGAACCACCTGCTGACGCCGAGATCTGTGATGACGGTATCGATAATGACAACGATGGTCTTACTGACTGTGATGACAAGGACTGCCGGCAGAATCCGGCCTGTAAAACTAGCGGCGGTGGTAAAAACAGGTAACTGGGCATCTGAGCGTATCGCTCCGACCGCTGAAAAAATCGAAAAAATGGAACGAAAAAATGGAAGAACGAAAAAATTGACGACGAAAAAATTGACATCCATGACGAAAAAATGGACATCCATTAATTGGAATCGAAAAAATGGACATCCATTAATTGGAAAAAAGCAAATAACGAAAAAATGGATATCCATTAATTGGAAAAAAGCAAATGGCGTTTTTGTTGGTCATGACTTCTTTTGCATGTCGGGTAAAATCCGAACGACGAAAAAATTGACATCCATGAAACAAAAAAAACGAAAAAATGGACATCCATTAATTGGAAAAAGGCAGGGAAAAAATGGACATCCATGAATTAGGGGACGAACAAAACGAAAAAATAGACATCCATTAATTGGAAAAAGGCAAATAGCGTTTTTGTTGGTCATGACTTCTTTTGCTTGTCGGGTAAAATCCGAAAGCAGTCAATTGAAGTGCGTAATGAGGCTCAGTTTTGTCAGTTTCTCATTAACCGGGCAAAGATTTGCATGAGCTTTATTTTTAAGCTTCGGATACGTAACACTTGTATTCGTTTGGACTAGGCGCTGGAAAACAAACGTTCGCACTGGCTGACGCCTTGCGCCCAGCGTTGGCCAATGGCCTCGCAGGCACGACGGACGTGATGGGCGGCACCGACCAGGTGCTTGAAGGGGTGTTCGAAGTTGCGGGTCAGGTAACACCAGTTGCGCGTGTCCAACTGCAAGCGTTGCAGTATCGCCGGTAGTTCATCTGAAATTACACCTTTCTTCTCTTCACGCAAGATGCGACCACTCCAGTCGACCAGCGCGAGGTAATCGTTGAGGCGAAAGGGTAATCCAGCAGGCATGTCGTTGCGCGGATTGCCTGCAAAAGGTAACAGCTGCTCGGGCTGCTGATCGATTCGGTTTTGCAATTTTGTGCGTCGCGCCTTGTTGATGCGGTACTGGACTGAAGTATGTTTGGAAGATTCCGGTGTGGTCGCCATGCGGGCGCGGATGGGATTGAGATCGACGTACACCATGCACGCCACTAGCGCTTTCTCATCCAGCAGGGCTTGCGAGCTGTAACGACCTTCCCAAAATCTGCCGGTTACGTTGTCCTCCCGGTTGGCGTCGCGGGCGATCGGTTCGTTGAGGCAGCGCATGAACCAGCTGATGGACACCAGACGTTCGCGCCACTCTGTCACGTGTTCAGCCAATGCGTGTTGTCCTGCCCGATCCAGTGCTTCGCCCCGACTGTAGCGTCGAGATAATTCGCTGCCTCTGAACAACCGGTGCCAGCGTTCGATGACTTCGGCATCACTCCAGTCGAGCCCCCGCTGCAGATCGACATAGAGCACGACATGATAGTGGTTGCTCATGATCGCATAGGCGGCAATATCGATAGCGTAGACGCCAGCTAGCATCAGTAATCTATCCTCAATCCATTGGCGACGGTGTTCGTAATTGCGACCACTATGTTGATCCTCGCCGCAAAGAAAGGCCCGGCGCACACAGCGTGAGGTGCAGTGGTAGTAAGGCGTCGTATCGAGCGATATCAGTGTCTTCCGTGCTCTGGGCATGGTGCTCTCCGTGGCAGATGTTTTTAGTAACAGTACGAATCTGATTGGTCAGTGTCAACTACAATTTGTGGGTGTCCTTATTGTGCGTCCTTAATTGTGCTTAATTGTGACACTTCATCAGTGTTAAATTTGGTGGAGATGGAAAAGTATTTTGTGCGGCGTGCAAAACTGATTAAATAGTGGGTGCTGTAATTTATTTTTTAAATAAACCTAAGGTGATTGTCTCGATTGGAGGGCAATGATATGCAACGGTTTAAAAATATTCTTTGTGTTGTTAATACTGAACTCAATGATGCTTCGGCACTGGAACATGCAGTCAAATTAGCTGCAAATAATAATGCCCAGCTTACTGTAATTGAGGTAATCGATGAAATACCCCCTGACACAACTCTGTTAGAGCGCACATTGTCGTCTATAGACCTACAAGCACAAATGATCGCAGCGCATCAAAATCGGTTGCGAGAGCTGGTTTCTCACTGGAGCCACAAAATCGAAATGAAATTGAAGGTACTTACCGGAATATTATTTTTAGAAGTTATTCATGAAGTTCTACGTAATGGACATGATCTAGTGTTCAAGACGACTGAAAGTGGCATATTGCTGGATCGGGTATTTGGTAGTGATGATATGCACTTGCTGCGAAAATGCCCGTGTCCGGTATGGCTGGTCAAGCCAAAGTCACCGAAATCCTATAAGAAGATACTGGCAGCAGTAGACGTCGATGACAGTTACCCATCCAAAGAATTAAATACCAGGCTTTTGCTCAATCAACAGATTCTCGAAATGGCTAGTTCATTGGCGTTATCAGAGTTCGCCGAACTGCACATCGTTCATGCGTGGGTGGCTATAGGTGAAAGTTATATGAGGGGTGGTTTCGCGGCAAGGCCAGAGGAAGAAATCATTGCTTACGTCCAAGAGGTAAGGCAAAAGCATAGTCAAAATTTGAACGTGTTATTGAGTGAGGTAATTGACAAGTTGGGACAAGATGCTCTTGAGTTTCTCAAACCGGAAAAGCATCTACTCAAAGGATATCCGCGCAAAAAGGTCCCGGAATTAGCAGAAAAAATTAAAGTAGATCTTGTGGTCATGGGCACAGTAGCTCGTACTGGCCTTTCAGGTTTTTTCATAGGCAATACGGCAGAAGCCATACTGAATCAACTTGACTGCTCAGTGCTTGCAATCAAGCCGCCGGGATTTGTAACTCCAGTCACTTTGAATGACTAGGTTGTCGATGTACTCTAATAATTAGTATGATGAAAGACAGGTTTTTGCATCTCAGGACGAATCAAACAAGTGGCGCTTGGAAAAAGGAAATGGTCAGGTCTTAGATTTGTGATGGTCTGTCTGATTGATTCCTAGAGTAAGCCAGCAAAGATGGAAATTATGGAAGGGCCGCTAAAAGAATAAGGGAGTAAGGGGGTCTAGAGTAAGGGGGTCGGTAAGGGGGTCAAATCTTGACATACAAGTAAGGGGGTCAAATCTTGACATATAGTATTTAGCTGGCTATATAGAGGGATATGGTCAGGCCCTTACGAATTGAATATGACGATGCGGTGTACCACGTCATGAATCGTGGTCGAGGTCGGGCGTTGACATTTCATGGCGAAGCCTATTATCAAGCCTATTTGCAGGGTATTGAAGAAGCGGATCAACGCTTCGGATCACAATGTTTAGCGTATTGCTTGATGGGGAACCATTATCATTTGCTGATAAAAACGCCACGCGGCAATTTGAGCCGAATCATGCGGCACATCGATGGATTGTATACCCAACGTTATAATCGCTTGAAGAAAACCGATGGACCGTTGTTTCGAGGACGCTACCAAGCGATATTGATCGATACGAATGCGTATTTGCTGCAAGTCAGTCGTTACATACACCGCAATCCGATAGAAATGAAAAAGCCGCTGGTTAAACCACTGGAAAAATACCCGTGGTCGAGCTATTCGGCGTACATCAATCAAGGAAACTGTCCGGCGTGGTTATATCGGGAGGCTGTTTATGATGAACTTTCGTCAAGACGACGCTACGCAGCGTATCGGCGCTATGTGGAAGCGGGTAACGATGAGGAAACCAGGCAATTTTATAGTAAAGGCATCCTGACACCTATATGGGGAGACAAACCATTCAAAGATCGGGTCTTATCAAGAACACAGCAATCAAAGACTGAGGTGGCGAAGCGATCGACGCGAGGTGTTGTGGGTCTAGCCCAGGTTGTAAAAACGGTAGCGCACTATTATGGCGTGTCCAACGATCAAATTACGATGGCTACTCGCGGGAGAGGTCCAAAAAATATTCCGCGTTGGATTGCGATGAAGCTCTGTCAGGATTATTCCGGCAAGACGTTAAGTGAAATTGCAGGCCATTTTAATGTCAGTCATTACTGTACGGTATCGCAGACGATAGGTCGTCTAAACAGAATTTTAGAGGACGACCGGTGTTTACAGAAGGAAATAACTACTATAAGTCAAGATTTGACCCCTTAACATAAGACCCTTAAGACCCCTTAAGATCCTTCATATCACTGAGCGTTTGGGCTTAGAAAGGATCGGCAGTATTTCAAATACGATAGCTAAGCTTAATACTCATATGGGAGAAGGTAAAAAGCTGGCCAGGACAGTGGCAAATATAAAGAGTGGATATGATACTTGACCCCTATTCGCGGAGGGAGAGGTCCAAAAAATATTCCGCGTTGGATTGCGATGAAGCTCTGTCAGGATTATTCCGGCAAGACGTTAAGTGAAATTGCAGGCCATTTTAATGTCAGTCATTACTGTACGGTATCGCAGACGATAGGTCGTCTAAACAGCGTTTTAGAGGACGACCGGAATTTACAGAAGGAAATAACTACTATAAGTCAAAATTTGACCCCTTAACACATAGAGGACGACCGGTGTTTACAGAAGGATTTAACTACTATAAGTCAAGATTTGACCCCTTAACTCTGACCCCTTAACTCTCTTGTGGCAAATATAAAGAGTGGATATGATACTTGACCCCTATTCGCGGACCCCCTATTCGCGCTATGTGCATTAATAATAATTATGTGTTGTTTTCCGATGATGCTATTACTAAATCCTTTGATCGGTCTTTGGCAATAAGCATATAGAGTGAGGGAACAATAAATAACGTAAATAGCGTTCCAATCGCCATACCACCAACAAGCACTAGTCCAATAGAATTACGTGCGGCAGCGCCCGCACCGGTAACCAGCACTAACGGAAAGTGACCAGCAATGGTTGCAGCCGTTGTCATCAATACGGGACGCAAACGAATCATCGAAGCTTGATGGATGGCTTCAAGTTTATTGACGCCATCCAGTTGAAGTTTGTTGGCAAATTCAACAATCAATATCCCGTTCTTAGCGATCAAGCCAACCAGCGTCACCAGTCCGACCTGTGCGTAAATATTCATGGTTGTTGTCCATCCACTTGTCCAGTGTGTCATGTTCGGATCCGGCATCTTCAACACAGTAAACACCAGTGCACCGAACATCGCCAATGGTACGGAACCGGCAAGAATGACAAACGGGTCACGGAAAGAATTGAACTGCACAGACAACACCAGGAAAATCATCAGTATTGCAAGAGAGAACGCAGGTAAAAACTTGTTGCCTTCTGTGCGTAACTGACGGGACTCACCCGTGTAGTCATAAGAATAACCAGGCGGCAGTATTTCATCGGCTGCATTTTCCAAAAAGCTTAAGGCTTCATCAAGTGTTCGTGTACTGACACCGGATAATTTCACCGCATTGAGTTGCTGGAATCGATTAAGCGAACGCGCGACTACCGAATGCTCAATGTGTGCGATAGAGGACAGTGGCACCATCTGGCCATCAGGGCCTGAGATATGGATATTACCCAGTTGTTCACTCGTCAGACGATCAGACCGTTGCACAACAGGAATGACCTTGTAACTGCGTCCATCCATGTTAAAGCGATTAACAAAGTTGCCACTGGTTGCGGCTGCCAGATCGGCACCGACCTGTGACAAATTAAGACCCAGGTCTGCCAGTCTGTCCCGATCAAAAACAATCGTTGCCTGTGGTTGATCAATTTTTAAATCGATATCGGGTGGAAAGGCAAACAGTCCACTAGCCATGGCTTTTAGCTGGAGTTCTTTGGCAAACACCAGTAACTGATCGGCATCGGCTGTCGAAGTAATTACAAGCTCGACAGGAAAGTTGCTGCCGCCGGGTAGTGCTGATGGTGTTGTAATAAACATTTGCAGCCCGGGAATGTTTGAAACCTGCGCCTGAACATCGGGCACAATTGCTGTAACAGTTCTATCTCGCTCAGCCCAGGGCTTTACGACAACACCGCTAAATCCATCGGCACCAATCGTTGCACCAATTGACGGTGGAAAAAGCAGCTGGAAAGTTAATGCAGCTTCCGGCACATCCAGCATTACTTGTTCGGCGGCTTCTGCATAAACGGCGTTCTGGTCGACGGTAGAATTGGATGCCGTATTGATAATGCCAAACAATACGCTCTGATCTTCAGTCGGCGCCAGTTCATTGGGCGAAAACATAAACATCGGAATAGTACTGAGGCCGATGATAATCCAGACAAGATAAGCCGCCGGTCTTGTTTGCAGTGTTTTATCGAGCACATCACCATATGATGTTTTTAGTCGATCAAACTGATGATTGACCCAGCCAGTGAATCCGCGTTCCTCATCCTGGGCACTGCGTAACAGTTTTGCCGCCATCGTCGGTGATAAAGTGAGTGCAACAATACCCGATATCGCGACGGCGCCTGCCAGTGTAAAGGCAAACTCGCGGAACAGGGCGCCGGTTAAACCACCCTGTAATCCGATTGGGATGTACACGGCAACAAGCGTCAGCGTCATTGCAATGATGGGTGAAACCAGCTCGCGCGCGCCTAGTATGGCAGCTTCGCGTGGTGTGCGTCCTTCACGTAAATGTCGTTCAACGTTTTCAACAACTACGATGGCATCATCAACAACCAGGCCCACGGAAAGTACAATCGCCAGAAGAGTAAGCAGATTGAGTGTAAAACCAAAAACCTGCATGAGAAAAATACCACCAATCAACGAAACCGGAATCGCCATGACGGGAACAATCACAGAACGTACCGAACCGAGAAAGAGGAAGATGACAATCACAACGATCAGTAGTGTTTCACTAAGTGTGACTGTGACTTCGTGAATGGCATCGCTGACGTATTCAGACGCGTCATAACCAATGCTGGCATTCAGTCCAGCAGGCATTTCCTGTTTTAACCGGTCCAGCTCAATCCGAACGCCCTCAATCACTTCAATGATGTTAGCATTAGGCTGTGGAAAGATTCCAGCAAACACCGCCGTATCACCCGAGTAGCGAACCAGTGTGTCATAGTCTTCTGCACCCAGTTCAACTTTGGCGATATCTTCCAGACGTATGAGCGTTTCCTCCTCCTGGTAAATGATCAGGCGTTTAAAATCTTCGACGTTATGTAAATCGGTATTCGCGGCTAGATATGTTTGCACCATGGCGCCTTTGGTATTACCAATGGCTGCCAGGTAATTGTTGGCTGTCAGTGCCTGACTGACCTGCGCAGGTGTCACATGCAAAGCAGCCATTCGATCAGGTTTTAACCAGATGCGCATGGCAAACGTGCGGGCGCCAAATATTTCGATTCGTTGTACACCACTGACTGCCGATAAACGTGGTTGCACAACTCGAATTAAATAATCGGTAATTTGTTCAGGTGACAGAATGGTTGACCAGAAACTTAAATAGGCGGCAGCAAATTCCGAATCTGCAGACTGCACACTGATGGTAGGTAATTGCGCTTCGACGGGCAGATCATTGCGCACCTGATCAACCTTGGATGAAATGTCCGCCAACGCCTTGGTGCTGTCGTAATTTAGTTTGAGGCGCGCATTGATAATCGAAATACCCTGAAGACTTTTCGATTCGACATAGTCAATACCGTCTGCCGCAGAGATGGCACGCTCCAACGGCGTTGTTATAAACCCTCTTACCAGTTCGGCACTGGCACCAACATAGACGGTTGATATCTGTACAGAAGCATTCTCACTCAGTGGATACTGTCGAACGCTCAAGGAATTCCAGGCATTTAATCCTGCGATAATAATCAACAGATTCACCACAATGGCCAGAACAGGCCGTTGGATAAATATGTCAGTGAAACTGCTCTTAACTGTCGGCATCAGGAATCACTGGGTTTGGGATCAAGGCTGGTTTTCGGTGCCAGTGTGTTATCGATGACCACTTTCGTACCTGTGCCTAATTTAAATACACCACTGGTGACGATTGTTTCGCCAGCTTTTAATCCATCCGTTACATCAATGAAATCACCTCGTGCCAGACCAAGTGTGACAAACTGCTGGCGCAGGACTAAATCTATTTCACCGGATTCCTCGTTTTTTTGTTCATCGATTACAAAAACAGAGTTACCAAACGATGCATAAAGCACTGACGTTGCAGGAACAGGTAGTACGGTCCGTTTTACCGGTAGTACCAGTTCGACATTAACAAACATACCGACACGTAATTTCTCATCTGTATTCTCTGCCAATGCCTGAACCTGTACGTTACGTGTGATTGGATCTACTTCGAGATTGATATGGGCGATTTTGCCATGGAAGATGGTCTCTGGATGTGCGTCCGACTTGATACGGACATCCATATCATTTTGCAATTGAGACAGTTTTTGTTGTGGCACAGAGAAGTCGACATATATTGGATTGAGCAGTTGTAATGGCACAATCGGATCACCGACCGAAAGAATTTGCCCCAGGTCTACCTGGCGAAATCCAAGTCGGCCAGAGAAGGGTGCTCTTACTGTTTTTTTATCGATTAATGCCTTAATGACGCCCACCTGGGCAACGCTATCTTTGAGCTGTGCTTCAGCTCGATCAATTGCTTCACCCGATGTCATGTTTTTGTCACGCAGTTTTTTCTGGCGTGATAGTTCGGTCCTGGCAAGTTCCTCGGCGGCTTTCGCTGCAGCAAGCTGCGATATTTCGCTAGCGGTATCGAGCTGAATAAGCGCCTGACCTGCTTTTACATCATCGGAAGACTCAAACAGGATCTGAGTGATGCGGCCACCTTCTTCCGCACTAACCATAACACCTTGCAGTGCTGAAACTGATCCAGTTGCAGGTATGAGTTCCTCCCATTGTGCGTCGTCGACTGTTTGCGCAGTGACCACCGTCGGTGGCATCACCATATTGGCCGTCGCCTCTTCCATGGCCGAGAACTGATCCAGTTTTATGTAAACAATCGTGCCAATCAGTATGGCAACGCCGATAAAGGCAATAAGCAGTTTTTTCAACATTTGTAGTGCCTGAGTGAATCTGTTTAATAATATATCTGGGTTAGATGATCAGTGTATTAATAACACCAGATAAGCGAGGATGATTAGATATGTTAACTGAAAATGCTGGTTAAAATCACGCGAGATTCACCATGGATACAGCGTGTTCTTTGGCGAAACGGGTCTTGCGTCGTCAACAGAAGCCCCATATGGCCCAACAAATTTTCATTTAACGACAAAGTCATGAAATGTATTTCGCTGCCAGCTTGCTCGTATCGATTAATTTTTTCCCGGGATGCACGACTACTCCGCAAAAGCAGGTCGAAAAATGTGCCGAGAGCACCGATTGGCTGACTAAAAGCAAAGATAAAAGTATTAAGGGGCGCTTCCCAATGCCTTTGACCGCAGGAGAAACTCCTTGTCGGCGGCACAAAAACACCTCAATAGTTCCTGCCCAGACCCAAAAAGCACGAGCTAACCAGCGAAAAGACCAAAACCGCGTCATCGCGAGCCTAAGCGCGGCGATCTTTTGGATCTTTGCGTTGAAAAATCTGCCATGGAAAAGTTAACCCGCATTTCTCACCAGGATCACGGGAGCAGGCGCAGGATTCGTGTTCGTAAGCGCCGCTCTGGAGCGAAAAGCGTAGCAATAGCTACGGTTTGAGTGAAGAGCAAGCTTGCGGACACGAAGACCAGCCTGAACCGTGATAGGCATACTTGCATAACACACTTTATTTCTGATCATCTGGATACTCTTAAATGGATTAGTGCCTTATCAGTATTCACCGCCGCCTGGTGAGAAATGCGGGTTAATAGCTGACCCTGGATTTCGTCATTTTGCCGGTTGGTAGCAATTTGCCGGGACAAGGTTGAAGCAGTGATTGGCGAGCGCGGGATTTGCTCAGATCAGGCTGGACTTCGGAAGGAATTCATCTTTGGGAGTGGGTCAGTAGCTATGACTGGCTGGGTCAAACGGCTGGTTTTAGGGAGGCAGGTCGTTAATTCTTCGCTATGCTCGCTTACCGGAGAATGCGGGGAGCATCATTGCATATCCTGGCCTGCTTTATTTCCCGCAGTCGGTACACAGCCTGTTCTCTGATCTTTCCCACAACGGGTCTGTCAATCGGTCCCGCAGCATGAACGCTTGAACCCCGGATTTTTGTTATGATCAGCTCACTTATGAAATGAACGACGGGTAGTACCATGTCACGAAAAAATTACTGCGGTATACATAATGATCATTTTGGAGGCATGACGCCGATAGGCACGGTGATCAGAGACGCTTGGGTATTCGGCATTATCCCGGAAACGGAAACCTGCGAGAACTGGGATCAGGGCCAGATGCAACTCATTCAGGAACAGACCCGTGCCGAATGGGACAAGTATGGCTGCCTGGTATCGAACCTGCCGGACGACATAAAACAACGACATGCCGAAATACACAGCCGTGCAATCAGCAAAGCCAAGGCTCAAGGCTGGGACCCGGCTGATGACTACGGGGAATAGCAGTCCTTTAACCCGCATTTCTCACCAAGCGGCGTAGGATAGTGATAAGGAATTTGTCCTTTGGAGAAAAACCAGGATGATCAAAAATACAGTGTGTTATTCAAACAGGCCTATCACGGTTCAGGCTGGTCTTCGTGTTCGTAAGCTTGCTCTTCACTCAAACCGTAGACATTGCTACGCTTTTCGCTCCAGAGCGGCGCTTACGAACACGAATCCTGCGCCTGCTCCCGTGATCCTGGTTAGAAATGCGGGTTAGAACCTTCGAGTCGGCGCTCGTAAGCCGAAGCCATCACACAAGGCGCCGGCAGCCGATCGCAAAACCTGCGCGGTGGGCGCCTACGGCCGTCTCACCCTAACCGGTCGCGAAGCCTATGATTGAAGAAGGCGGCGGCCGCGATCGATGCCATGCAACGCCCCATGGGGTGAGAAATGCTGGCTAGGCTGCTTTTGAAGATTCAGGTCCAAGCCGTGCTGGCGAGATCTTGGGCTCAAAAAATATATCTGCTGCTTCCAGTCCAAGTTGGCGGTCATCATTGTCGAGCGATGGGCGTTCATAATCGTTCCAGCCACAGACATCCGTTTGCAACGAAGCTGCATTCGAATATCCCATCAGTATGAGTGTGTGCTGTCAGGATGCTGCGGCTGCCAGAACGGCAAATTGTGACAAACCTCCAATTACATGCCGCCACAAGTTCAGGCACGGTTTCTTCGTAACCGTAGTCGACAGCAATTTCCAGAATACCTCTCGGTACATAGATCGACCCATAAATCCGAGCAGCTTCTTATTCGTGAGGACAACGGATATCAAGCAAAAGCTTGTCCTCACCGGCCTTCAACTCTTCACCCATGTTCCACGGATAGACTTCTTCAATTGCATCCTGAAGCTGCTGGACCATTGGCTTATACGCCTGCCTTTTCATCAAAGGTATCTCTTCGACTTGTTAATAACTCAAGAAAACGCTGATTAATTCAGGGATTCCGTGTGGCACACGGATGTGCGGCCATTTTCAATCACATATGTGATTGAAAATGAAGATAATAAAAATCACATTCTTGTCTTTCGTGCTTTGGTGCGGATAACCTTAAGTTGACAATATCTCCCCAGGATACTGGTTTGGCGAGAACCAGGCGATAGCTGCTTGTAGCGGTTTGGTATATACTGCGCGGTGCGCAAAAGACAGCGCATTTATAATCGACCATGTACCTGCTGGTATCTACAGCACGACTGCCAGGGATAAAGCCTGGGTAGGGGACGGTCGCACAAACCGTAGCCAACTTGGCCTATGCAAACGGGTGATTGAGCTTCCAGTTACCTGTACGGGGTAATTGTGCGTGAATGACGGTGGTGTTAGCAGTATGGCAGAAACAGCGATCATATTTGCATGTAGTCGTATGTCTGCACGATCGGCAATGCGTATGTGTATCTAATTACACTATTCGGGCTGGCAATTTATCTGAGAAATATCCAGACCAGCCAGCCAAATACAAACAAACGAGGGCGGATAGCCGTCTTTTAATATTCTAGTTTTGTAAGATTTCTCTGTATTTTGATACTAGTACTTACCAATATTCTGCGCAGCATACTGCTTAAAACGCGCTCAATAAAACATGCGTTGATACAGCATATTAACCTTAATGCGCGCATAGAAGCGTAAAGAAATGTAAGAAATGAACACTTATGATGAAGTCAATAGCTAAATCAACAGTCGCTGCTCTGTGTTTATCTGCATCTTTATACTCATACGCAGACAGCCTGCAATTCAGCGCACCTAGCTACACGGTGGAAGAAGGCGGAGCGACGGCTACTATTACCGTCACCCGAGTGTATAGCGACTCTTGGACCGAATATTGGACTGTGGGTGCGGATTATACAACCATCGATGGCAGTGCTACAGCTGGCAGTGATTACCTTTCAGTGAGTGGTAGCCTGACTTTTGCCGCTGGCGTCACCAGTCAAACCTTCACCATACCCATCATTGATGATGGGGATTATGAAGGCGATGAAATCCTGAATCTCGCGTTGAGCAATCCCACCGGTGGTGCAACCCTGGGTAGTCAGGAGACTGCCGTTCTGACCATAGCCGAAGATGAGGTTCCGCCGGTGGGCAGCCTGCAATTGAGCGCGCCGAGCTACACGGTGAACGAGAATGATGCCGAGGCGGTGATAACCGTGACCCGGGTGAATGGCAGCTTCGGCACCGTGGCCGTGGATTACAACACCGGTGATGGGACCGCAAGCGCTGGTAGCGACTACGAGGCAGAGAGTGGCACGCTGATTTTTGACGAAGGCGTCACCAGTCAAACCTTCACTATCAACATTTTTGATGATGCCGCGTACGAAGGCGATGAGACGGTGAACCTCAGTTTGAGCAATCCCCTCGGTGGTGCCGGCCTCGAGTCGCCGACAACCGCTATTCTAACCATTGCCGAAGATGACCCGGTACCGCCGGCGGGCAGCCTGCAATTCAGCGCGCCGAGCTACAGGGTGAACGAGAACGGTGCCGAGGCGTTGATAACCGTGACCCGGGTGAATGGCAGCTTCGGCACCGTGACCGCGGATTACAACACCGGTGATGGGACCGCAAGCGCTGGCAGCGACTACGAGGCAGAAAGTGGCACGCTGATTTTTGATGAAGGCGTCACCAGTCAAACCTTCACTATCAACATCTTTGATGATGCCGCGTACGAAGGCGATGAGACGGTGAATCTCAGTTTGAGCAATCCCCTCGGTGGTGCCGGCCTCGAGTCGCCGACAACCGCTATTCTAACCATTGCCGAAGATGACCCGGTACCGCCGGCGGGCAGCCTGCAATTCAGCACGCCGACTTATACTGTGGGCGAGAATGGTACCGAGATTTTGATAACCGTGACTCGCGTTGATGGCAGCTTCGGTACCGTGGGCGTGGATTACGCCAGCAGTGATGGTACGGCCATCGCTGGCAGCGACTACACGGCCGTGATCGGTAATCTGAGTCTTGCCAATGGCGTCACCAGTCAAACCTTCACCATAGACATCTTGGATGATACGGCGTACGAAGGTGATGAAACGGTGAATCTCAGTTTGAGTAATCCCAGCGGTGGTGCCGGTCTGGGATCGCCGGATACAGCCGTGTTAACCCTTGCCGAAGACGATCCGGTACCGCCGGCGGGCAGCCTGCAGTTCAGCGCGCCGACCTACACGGTCGCGGAGAACGGTGTCACGGCGAGCATTACCGTCACACGGGAGGGCGGCAGCTTCGGTACCGTGGGCGTGGATTACGCCAGCAGTGATGGTGTGGCAAGCGCTGGCAGCGACTACACGGCCGTGATCGGCAATCTGAGTTTTGCCGATGGCGTCACCAGTCAAACCCTCACTATCGAAATCTTTGATGATGCCGAGTACGAAGGCGATGAGACGGTGAATCTCGCTTTGAGCAATCCCAGCGGTGGTGCCGGCCTGGGATCACCGGCCACAGCCGTGTTAACCGTTGCTGAAGATGACCCGATACCGCCAGCGGGAAGCTTGCAGTTCAACGCGCCGACTTACCTTGTGACTGAATTTGGTGTGATTGCTACCGTTACGGTTGAGCGTGTGGGTGGCAGTGTCGGGACTGTAGGTGTGGATTTTGCCAGCAGTGATGATACAGCCATCGCTGGCGAAGACTATATCGCAGTCAATAGTAGTCTGAGTTTCGACGATGGCGTAACAAGCCGGACCTTCAGCATAGAAATCATCAATGATGATGGCACCCAAGAAGGTGATGAATCGCTGAACTTGATCCTGAGTAATCCCACTGGCGGTGCTGGTTTAGGCTCACCATCTGCGGCTTCATTAACCATTACCGAGAAAGACGGGGTTTTCGATGGTACCGGTGGGGGCAGTATTGACCTGTTGTTCCTGATGTTCCTGTTGAGCTTTTATCTACGACGTTTTCGAATGAAGGTAAGCATTTACTAGCCCGCATTTCTCAGCCGATCCTGTTTTCTCTGTGTTAGCAGCTGCGGACTGTTTTACCATCCCTGCGGTAGTTTTTCGTTGATGGTGAATCTCTTGTTCTTGATCGTGATATAACCGCCACTGACCAGGTCCTTCAAGATTCTACTGACCATCTCCCGCGAGGCCCCTACCATATCGGCAATATCCTGGTGAGTGAGTTTTTGTACAATAATTATCTGGCCGTCAACATTTTCAGCCAGGTCGAGCAAAGTACGGGCGACTCTTCCATAGACATCCAGGAGTGCCAGGCTTTTTACGTTACTGGTCAGTGCACGCACATGGCCGATCAGGACCTTAATCAGTTTATAGGCCATCTCGGAATCAGTGGCGAGGCAGTTCTTGAAATCGTGTTTGGTGATTACCATGACCTTGGTCGGCGTCATGGTTCTGACCGAAGCCGATCGCGGCTCATCATCCAGCAGAGCCAGTTCACCAAAGTACTCACCTGGCCCCAGTATATTCAGGATGACTTCCTTACCGTGTTGATCACTGGCGAAGACCTTGACCTTTCCCTCCAGCACCACATAAAGAGAATCGGTGGAGTCGCCTTCGCTGATCAGGATGGTATTCGTGGGATAGGTACGGGTAGTGCTGTGTTGGGTTAGTTTCTCTGTTTCATGAGACGCCAGTTCAGAAAAAATATAGAGTTTATTGAGCATATTACTACCCCTTATTCTTATTATCAGTCTACCCTAAATCAGGATTAAATATAGTACTCACGAATCTTGAGCATGTCCGGTGTGTCATTGCCCATGCTGTCTTGCAGACCACTGCGACTACTGTCAGTACCATCGATATTGATGTTTTCAAAGTGATGCCAGGTTGCATCCGTAGAAACCCGTCCACGATTCGCACGATGGCCATCATAGGCGACAATCGCCATGAATGAACGCGGGGCCAAGGCTTCTTTACCGGGAAAGGCATCACCATGAGGCATGGTCAGGGCAACCATCTCGGGTACGACTTTGCCACCGCCTGTTATCACGCCAGGCCATTCGTCTTTTTCATCACCACCGAGTGTGAAAGCGGTATTGAGATTGGTCGGGATTCGGCATTCACCTTCGTGCGGATGATCCGGGAAGACCTCAATCGGTCCCAGCGGACCGCCCTGTAACAATGAGTGGGGATCGCCGATGCCACCAGCTTCCGTGCGATAATTAACGTACAGACGTTGCGGATGCGTATCAGATTGATCGGCAAACTCGTAGATGTCATTGTCGCCGGGCAGGTTGGTCGACAGGCGACTTGTATCACCGATGTCCGGGATTTCTGAGGATAGCCAGTAACGCATATTACGCACACGCGGGACGTTCATGCGCATGCCAGCACCAAGGTCCTCGTGATCACCAGTCGCAAACACGCCACAGGCTGGCTGGTTCGACGGATACTCGGGAAAACGACCGCTCAACTTACGTGGTTGCGACTCTGGCAACCGGGATTGGCTTGAAAGTGTCGGAAATGAGGGTGGTTTTTCGGTAAAGGCGCCAGAATTCAGTATAATGCGTTGGCGAAAGCGCGCTCGATACCCGTGTGAACGGCGGTCCAATACCATTGGATTTTAGGAAAAGAGTCGTTTATTCTTCTTACGCTCAGTCCGAATCCACTATTAGTTAAAGATTTTCCGGTTTTTAGCCAGTCGGGAGGTTTTATTCAGGCCGTAGACTCGCGATAATGCGCACCGATCAATTAGACGAAATACGAGTGTTGGCATGGCAATGGAAGATGAACGCAGAATCCGGATAGACACCGGGATCTCTACGGGGACCAAAGCACTGATGGTTCTGGTCGCCGTCGTTACGTTACTTGCCGTATGGTTGGTGCCGAGCGACAAGGAAGAGGTGCCGCCTGCCTTGCCGGAGCTGGCGACTCCGCCGCAGGTGGACCAGGGCGAAGACTCAGCCACTGCCGGCGGTGGTGATAGGGCGAGGGCTGTCATCGCTCAATTGCGCGCTGAAAACGAAGAGCCTGATCCGGGTGAGGTTTTCGCTCAAGCAGAGCAATTGCAAAGCGAGAGTCAGCTGGATGACGCCTACCTGCTCTACCGATTCGCGGCGCGACAGGGTCATGCGCAGGCAGCCCTGGTTCTGGGTTCCCAGGCCGACCCGGCCTTTTACACATCCGAGACCAGTATCTTGCCGGAGCCAGATCTCCAGCAGGCCTACAAGTGGTATCAAGTAGCGGCCGCTGCTGGCAACGAGGAGGCTGTGGTGCGTCTGGAAAGTCTGCGTGAACGCGTGGAGCAGTCCGCCGCGGACGGTAACGGGCCGGCCAGGCGCCTGATGCTCCAATGGCAGTAGAATCAGCCGAGGTCCAACTGACCTGTAGCATTCCCTGAGGTGAAATAAATGAAACACATAGTTCTTGTGGCCTTTATCGCCATAACGCCACTGCTTGCGATGGCTACAATACCCATGGACGGTGGCGACAGGCCACTGTTAATGGAAGGCAAACGCAGTCTTTATCAACGCGTGTTGGCAACACCGGATGCGCGACTTGCCACCAAGCCCGGTGAGCAAGGGCAAACCGCGGTGGTGCCTTTCACGTCATTTTACGTCTATTCACGACGTGAGCATGACGGAACGCAATGGCTTGAGGTTGGGACTGATCGTCACGGCACCCGCACCGGCTGGCTCCCCGCTGCAAGTACCCTCGAGTGGAACCACGGACTGACCGCAGCCTTCCGCAATCCGGCGGGCCATGACCGGGTACTTCTTTTCAAGGACCGCGATTCGCTGCGCCAGCTGATTCAGAATCGCGACTTGACAGTCTATGAGAGTCTGTATGAGGAGGCGCAGCAGGAAGTGCTTTCCCCGGACTCACCGGTAGTCGCCATTCAGCCGCCCGGCTTTATCGACATACAGGAAGATTTCTATCTCGTTCCCATTCGGCAACACGAAGACATTTATCTGGAAAATGAGCGGGCTCGTCTGCTGCAGGTTTCGAGCGTCCCCTTGTCCCGCGAGGAGGGTAGTGGTGACAAGGCGGCGGTCACAGCGCAGGCCTACACCGCGGGCCTGGCCTTTGTTATAGACTCCACGCTGTCGATGGGCCCTTATATCGAACGCACGCGCAAAGCGGTCAAGAAAATCTATGATACCCTCGATGAGGCCTACCTGCTCGGCGATGTGAGCTTCGGCCTGGTCGCGTTTCGCGACAATCTGGCCACTGCGCCGGGGCTGGACTACGTCGTGCGCACTTTTGTCGACCTGGAGCAGGGCCGAGATGCAGCAAGTTTTCTTTCCCGGGTGAACGCACTGCGGGCTTCCAGTGTCTCGAGCCAGGATTTTGTCGAAGACGCCTATACCGGCGTCAAGCAAGCGATCGAGGCGGTGGACTGGTCGGAGTACGAGGCACGTTACATCGTGCTGATCACGGATGCCGGTGCACGCGACGCTGATGATCCGCTTTCTGGCACTGGTATGGAAGCCGAAAGCCTGCGGAAACTGGCCCAGGATAAAGGCATCGCTATCTTCGTGCTGCATTTACTGACACCGGCCACCATGGCGAACCATGCAACGGCCGCTGCGCAATACCAGGAGCTTGCCGACTTTCCTGGCATCGGCAGCCTCTACTACGGTGTACCTACTGGCGATGTCGGGAAATTTGGCGAGGCACTGGATGCCCTGGCGGGTCAAATCACCGAGCAGGTCCGCGTGGCTGCCATAGACAAGGGGCCTACCGCGCCTGTCCCAAAAAGCGCTGACGCGCAGCTGGCCGAACTCCAGCTAAAGGTGGCTAAACTCGGATATGCCCTGCGCATGAAATACCTGCAGAAAACCGAGGGTGGACAGGTTCCAACGGTGTTTGATGCCTGGTTGCTCGATCGTGATTTTCGTGACCCCGAGCGTGCGGCCGTGAACGTGAGGGTGCTGCTCACGAGAGACCAGCTCTCGGACCTGCACGATGTCCTCGCGGCGGTGCTCGAGAGGGCCGAGGAGGGAATGCTGTCGCCGCAGACTTTTCTCGACGAACTGCAGAGTCTTGCCGCCACCATGGCGAGGGATCCAACCCGGTTAGGCAGCACCACAGCCACCACCGCCGGGCAAGGCAACAGTCTGGCGGATCTTGGTTTTATGCGGGAGTACATCGAAGACCTTCCCTACACCGCCGAGGTGATGGGATTATCGCTGGATGACTGGCAGAGCTGGTCGACGAAACAACAAGTTGTTTTTGTCACCCGCCTGGAGGACAAGATCAACTACTACCGTGCGTTGCATGATCACACAGATCTTTGGGTGAGCCTGGATAATGGACCGGTCAGCGGTGATTCTGTCTACCCTGTGCCGTTGGAGGTGCTGCCCTAGGCTTACTGCCCAGGACACAGTACAACGTGAGCATCAATGTATCTTCGCAGCCGCAATCGGGTGGCGCACTTGTGTATTACCTGCGCGATGTGGTCAAGACGCGTGAGGCCGAGGGCGTGGCCTTCGTACTCAAGGTGCCCAGTCTGCAGATTGCCATGGGTGAAAAAATAGCCTTGATCGGTGAATCTGGTTGTGGCAAGTCTACTTTGCTGGACATGCTCGCGTTCATTCTAAAGCCATCCGACGTCGGCGCCTTCCGCTTTCGACCCGAACGCGAAGGGGAGCCTCTTGACGTGGCTGCCTACTGGAAAGCGGGCAAACTCAACGAGCTGGGCGATCTGCGCAAGCGACATCTCGGATACGTGATACAGACCGGTGGTCTATTGCCCTACCTAACGGTACGTGAAAACATGAATCTCTGCCGCAATGTGCTCGGCCTTAAACATGACGGGACGGTCGAGCATCTGGCCGAGGAGCTCGGTATTGCCAACCACCTGAACAAGCTGCCAGATGCCCTGTCCACGGGTGAGCGCCAACGGGTAGCCATCGGTCGTGCGCTCGCTCATCGGCCCTCTATTGTCATTGCCGACGAGCCCACGGCGTCACTCGATCCATATGCGGCACAGAAAATCATGTCCCACTTTATCAGTCTGGTGGAAGAGCTCAACATCACGGTGGTTCTGGCCAGCCACGCCTGGCGCCATATCAAGGAGCTCGGCCTGCGGCGGCTAAATCACAAAACCGTGCGTTCTGCGGAGAAAAACCTGACCGAGACCATAGTAAGCGGCTAACTCATGGGCATACCCTTAAGCAAGGCCTTTAATCTGGCGAGCCGCGATTACATTCACGAATGGCAGATGTCGTTTTGTTTCGTGCTCGCCCTGGCCGCGGTACTGGGACCAATGATGGTACTGTTCGGGCTCAAGTTCGGTATCGTGGGCGCCATGGTCGAGCAGTTGATCGAGGATCCCCGCAACCGTGAGATTCGTCCAATCAGCAGCGGGCGTTACAACCAGGACTGGCTGGAGAATGTTCGCTCGCGATCGGATGTGTCCTTCCTGGTACCGCGTACCCGCAGTATCGCTGCGACTATTGAGCTCGGCAGCGAGGGCTCACCACGAAACGTGCGCGCCGAGCTGATTCCTTCAGCGCAGGGTGATCCCCTGCTCTCGCCACAAGGCGAGCTGCCCGAAGGCTTCACAAGGATAGTGCTGTCGCGCCATACAGCAAAAAAGCTGCAGGTTGAGGCCGGCGATACCCTGGATGCGAGTCTCGCACGGCAATTCCGTGGCCAGAAGGAACGGGTCCACTTGCCCTTGACCGTGGCAGCCGTCGCGCCGGAGCGGGCATTTTCACGCGACGGTGCCTTCGTCTCGGTAAGTTTACTCGAAGCACTGGAGGATTTCCGTGACGGTCGTGCAGTTCCCCGTATGGGCTGGGAGGGTGATCTCGGAAATAGTACCCGGACCTACCCGGGTTTTCGACTCTACGCGCGTTCAATCTATGATGTGGCGGGGCTGCGCGACGCCTTCGCTGACCTCGGAGTGGACGTGCATACACATGTGGCCGATATCGAACTCGTACAACGCATGAACCGGAATCTGACCGCCATCTACTGGGTGATTGCGATAATCGGATTGTTCGGTTTCTCGCTCTCGCTGGGAGCCAGTCTATGGGCCAATGTTGATCGTAAGCGCAAAGAGCTGTCAGTATTGCGCCTTGTGGGATTTCGCACAATGGACATTGCCTGGTTTCCCATGGTGCAGGCATTGTACACCGCTATCCTCGGCTGGGCCCTGGCGGTGGGGCTCTACCAGGTGGTTGCCCGGGTCATCAATGAAATGATGGCGTCACAACTGGACGAGGGGCAGCAGGTCTGTCGGCTGCTGCTGCACCACTACGGGATAGCCCTGGCGCTGACCTGCGGTGCTGCCGTGATTGCAGCGGGACTTGCAGGACTGCGCTCGGCGCATGTCGAGCCCTCCCAAAGCTTGCGAGACCTGTAACCAGGAATCGGTGGGTGAGAAATGCGGGTTAGCCCATTGCTGCTGTGTAACAAAAAATACATAAATTGTGACTGTCATTTAAACGGGTTAATAGACGATAAATTGTTTCACTGACAGATAACCTTCTTTCGAAAACTTCGTAGATAAAAGCTCAACAGGAACATCAGGAATAACAGGTCAATACTGCCCCCACCGGTACCATCGAAAACGCCGTCTTTCTCGGTAATGGTTAATGAAGCCGCAGATGGTGAGCCTAAACCAGCACCACCCGTGGGATTACTCAGGATCAAGTTCAGCGATTCATCACCTTCCTGGGTGCTCTCATCATTGATGATTTCTATGCTGAAGGTCCGGCTTGTTTCACCATCGGCGAAACTCAGACTACTATTGACAGCGATATAGTCCTCGCCAGCGATGGCCGTATCATCACTGCTGGCATAATCCACACCTACGGTCCCGACACTGCCGTCCACACGTTCAACCGTAACAGTAGCAATCAAACCAAATTCAGCCACAAGGTAAGTAGGCGCGCTGAACTGCAGGCTGCCCGCTGGTGGGGTTGGCTCATCCTCGGCTATGGTTAGAACGGCTGTTGCCGGCGATCCCAGGCCGGCACCACCGGTGGGGTTACTCAAACTGAGATTCACCGTCTCATCGCCTTCATAATCCGTATCATCCCGGATCTCTATGGTGAAGGTTTGACTGGTGACGCCATCGGCAAAACTTAGATTACCGATCACGGCCGTGTAGTCGCTGCCAGCGACGGCCGTACCATCACCGGTGGCGTAATCCACACCCACGGTACCAAAGCTGCCGCCCACCCGGGTGACGGTAATGCTCGCCGTGACACCGTTCTCCGCGACCGTGTAGGTCGGCGCGCTGAACTGCAGGCTGCCCGCCGGTGGTACCGGATCATCTTCGGCAATGGTTAGAATAGCGGTTGTCGGCGACTCGAGGCCGGCACCACCGAGGGGATTGCTCAAAGTGAGATTCACCGTCTCATCGCCTTCGTACTCGGCATCATCAAAAATGGTGATAGTGAAGGTTTGACTGGTGACGCCTTCGTCAAAAATCAGCGTGCCACTCTCTGCCTCGTAGTCGCTGCCAGCGCTTGCGGTCCCATCACCGGTGTTGTAATCCACGGCCACGGTGCCGAAGCTGCCATTCACCCGGGTCACGGTTATCAACGCCTCGGCATCATTCTCGTTCACCGTGTAGCTCGGCGCGCTGAATTGCAGGCTTCCCGCCGGCGGGACCTCTTCATCCTCGGCTATGGTCAGAACGGCTGTCTCTGGACTACCCAGGGTCGCACCGTCGCTGGGATCGCTCAAAGCGAGATTAACCGTCTCATCGCCTTCGTACTCCGTATCGTCCATAATTTCTATGGTGAAGGTTTCACTGTCGTCGCCAGCAGCAAAAGTCAGGCTGCCACTCGCTGAAACGTAATCACTGCCATCTGTAGCGCTACCGTCGGTAACTGAATACTCCACCTCAACTGTCAATAAGCTGCTCCAAAAGTCACTGAACACTCGGGTGACGGTAATGCTCGCCCTGACACCATTCTCTGCCACTGTGTACTCCGGCGCGCTGAACTGCAGGCTATCTGCGTATGAGTACGCAGAAAATAAAAAACACAGGGCAACGACTACGATGTTTGCTGCTGATTTTGTCATTATGTTTACTTTCCTATATTTTTTTACGCTTCTTTGTGTGTATGAGGACTGATACGCGATATTCATGCAAGGCGCATTTAATACATATACATCATGTGGTTAGAACTGAATGCTGGTGAATATTTCTATCGCTGTGTGTGAAGTTTTCTAACAAGAATCAGCATTATTAAAGATCACGAAATGCTCTCATTTGCACGTATACGGGTCATCAAAGCCCCTAAGTACCTTTGGACACGATAGCGGATTTTGAATACATCAGTTACAAGTGTCAATATATGTAAATACGGCCAATCCCGATCCCGTTGATAGAAGAGATCTGGATCGATGAAATACATCCCTGTATTTCATCTCTTCGGGGTCGCTTTGCGGTCCAAATCCGTTCCAGACGGATTTGTCACAAGGGATTTTGCGCAGAAGCGGAATAAACTTGCGTATTGCCGACTGAGCGTGTCAAAAATCAAGTGAGGGCTCGCCCATCCGGTGAGAAATGCGGGCCAGTTCAAGTGGCATACTGGCACTATATGTATGTAAATCTTGATATAGTGGTAGAGATCACAGTCAGTGATAAATAGGCTACAAGTGAACCGACATATTCGACTTTTGTTGGGTAAGGGCCTGCTGCTTGGTCTTTGTGTTGCACTCGCCGGTATACTGCTCGCCACCAGCAACATAGGCCGCTGGATGGAAGAAGAAGTGGGGCTTGCCTGGTTGTTTCGGTTACGCGGCCCGCTAGCCGCGCCTGGCGAGGTCGTGGTGGTTAGCATCGACTACAGCTCTTCGAAACGACTGGGGCTTGCCAATAACCCCCGCAAGTGGCCCCGTTCCCTGCACGGTGATCTGGTGCGCAAGCTGAACAAACACGGCGCTGCTGTGGTCGTGTTCGATATTTTCTTTGAAGAAAGCCGCGACCCGCAAGAAAACACATTGTTCGCCGAGGCGCTTCGCGAAGCAGGCAATGTCATCCTGTTCCAATCGCTGAAGAAAGAGCCCCTTACCAACGCAGCTGACTCCGTACAAAACAGGCAAGTCGGTTATATCGAAACCCTCACATCCCCTGTACCGGTATTGAGTGAGGCTGCATTTGGCCTGGGACCCTTTCCGCTGCCGAAGGTGCCGGCCCAGGTCAATCACTTCATCACATTCAAGCCGGCACTGGGCGATATCCCCACGCTACCCGTAGTCGCGCTAGCGGTCCATAGCCTACCGGTGTATAGCGTGTTGCGCGATATGGTCAACGATGTGATACCAGAGCGAGTATCCCAACTCCCCACCAGGGAACAGCTCAAGCGGCTCGATGGTGTCCACAAGCTGATTCAGAGCCTACGCAAGCTCTTCCTCACTAATCCCGATCTGGCACCACAGCTCATACGACGTTTAGATCATTCGTCTTCAACAGTAACGCCAGGGGATCGTGAGGCACTCGCCGCCCTGATCAGCAGCTACGCTCAGCCGGACAGTCTCTATCTAAACTTTTATGGTCCACCACAGACTATCACCACCATTCCCTATTATCAGGTGCTTGAATCTACCGTCCAGGCTAATCCCCTGGGGTTAGCTGGCAAAGCGGTCTTTGTCGGTTTCTCGGAGCAGTTCCAGCCGGAACAGAAAGACGGCTTCTATACTGTCTTCAGCCAGGAACTGAGCGGACTCGATGTGAGTGGAGTAGAGATCGCCGCCACCGCCTTCGCTAATCTGCTGCAACGTAGCTCCATCAAGACCACCAGTGCTACGGCGGACGTGTTGATCTACTTCACCTGGGCCGTCCTGCTCAGCATGGTATTGCGTGTTCTGTCCGGACCGATACTGATCATTGCTGCGTTGTCGCTCGGCCTGGCCTACCATCAGTTGGCCTATGAACTGTTCCGGCAAGTGCACCACTGGATCCCCCTGGCCATCCCGCTGTTATGGCAGGCCCCCCTCGCTTTGATCGGAGCCCTGTTGTGGAATTATCTCGATGCACAGCGCGCACGGCGGAATATTCGCCACGCCTTTGGCCAGCATCTGCCGATTGATGTCGTGGATCAACTGGCCCAGGGGGTGGAACATATCGCGGATAGCGGCCAACACGTCCACGGCATCGTTCTGGCGACGGACGCACAGCAATATACACGATTGTCGGAGGAACTGACCCCGGCGGAATTGCACCAATTGATGAACCGCTATTATGAGATCCTGTTCGGCCCCATACGCAGGTCCGGTGGCGTTATCTCTGATGTTGTCGGTGACGCTTCGCTGGCTATCTGGACATCGACCCGGTCCGATCCGCTACCCCGGCAGCGTGCCTGTCATGCAGCCCTGGAGATTCTTTCCCGTGTGGAACGTTTTAATCGACAGGAGCCCGCTTATGCGTTGCCGACTCGTTTGGGAATGCACTTCGGTGAATTGATTATGGGCCATGTGGGCGCGATGGATCATTATGAGTACCGTGCAGTGGGTGACATCGTCAATACCGCAAGTCGTATTGAGGGCCTTAACAAGCAACTGGGCACACGTATCCTGGTCTCTAAAGAAGTGCTGCAAGACATTGAAGGCTTAATGACTCGTGAATTGGGTAATTTCCTGCTAATGGGCAAAAGCAAGCCGTTGAGTTTATATGAACTTGTTGCTAACGATCATCAGGGCAAGGTTGACAAACCCTATGTCGATTTCGTCAGGGCATTACATGTGTTCCAGGCGCAGCAGTGGGAGGAAGCGGCCACAGGCTTCGAAGAATTTATCCTTGAACATGGTGAAGATGGTCCCAGCCGATATTATCTGGATCTCTGCAGGCAATACCTTGCTTCTCCTCCAAATGAGTGGGATGGGGTTATACGGGTGGTGAAAAAATAACCTCAATACCAAATTCGAATGGGCATTGGGTAAAAAAATTTCATTTATTCATTGTTATGTGCTTATAATCGACTCAAGAATGAGAGCAGGACCGGAAGCCAGCAAGGAATAGATTGCTTACTGCGCATTTTTAGTCCTGACTGATGTATACGCATACAATGATACGTACAAGGATCAGGCTCATCTAAAATGTTCCAAAAATACTACATAAAACCGGCTTTAAGGGAACGGGATGGATAAGGTTGTCCAGCGTTTGTTCTCTATTCTGTTATTTTCGTGGCATCTAGCCTTCGCCACCACAGCGACCGCGGCTGATTGTACACCTCAGTTCGCCAGGATATTCTCTGTACAAGGCGAGATTGAAGTCAAGCGTGCCGGCGCATCGAACTGGCATTCCGTAAACCGCAACGATACCTTCTGTCCTGGCGACAGTATCCGTGTCGGCGAGCACAGCCGCGCAGCCATTGTCATGGCCAATGAGACCTTGCTCAGGCTGGATCAAAACTCCGCCATCAAGTTCACGCAGTTCGAAACAGAGCTCCCCTCGATCCTTGAGTTCATCAAGGGTATCGGCCATTTTATCAGCCGTGTACCGCGCAGCCTCAAGATAGAAACGGCAACCATGGATGCCGCTGTTGAGGGTACCGAGTTTGTCGTCGCCGTATCCGCTGGCGAGACGAGCGTGACCGTTTTCGAAGGTACCGTCCTGACCCATAACCCACAGGGTGAAATACGTATCACTGATGGTGAGACCGCGATTGCAACAGTCAATGCGGCGCCACGAAAAACCCTGTTGGCCAGACCAAGGGATACCGTGCAGTGGGCAGTGTACTTCCCGCCTGTTATCGAAATGGATAAAACGAACGATGTCTCCAGAGCATCCCGGCTTCTATATGTCGGACGTGTCGAGGAAGCGCAAAGCTTACTGCAGGGTATGGACAGTGGCGAAGCGCTGGCCCTGCAAACCGTGATTGCTATCGTTAATAATGAGCAAGCAAGCGCGTTCAATTTTGCTACCGATGCAGTGCGGCGAGCGCCTCAATCTGCAGCCACTCATATAGCCCTGTCCTATGCCTGGCAGGCGAAACTGGACCTTAACCAGGCTTTGGACAGCGCCCGACAGGCGGTGGAGTTGGAAACGGACAATGCGATTGCCTGGGCGCGTCTGGCAGAATTGCAACTCAGTACGGGTGAACTGAATGAGGCCCTGGCCTCTGCGCAACAAGCCATACAACAGGATGCCACGCTGTCACGCACCCAGTCGATTCTGGGTTATGCCTATCTGGCACGTATCGATATCGACGAAGCCATGGCTGCATTTAGTAGAGCCATCGAACTGAATCAGGTGGATCCACTACCTCGTTTGGGCCTCGGCCTGGGCAAGATTCGCAAAGGCAAGTTAGACGAAGGCCGGCGCGAGATAGAGATCGCCACCAGCCTCGATCCCAACAATGCGATCATCAGGAGCTACCTTGGCAAGGCCTACTTTGATGAAAGACGTGCGCCATTGGATGCCGAGCAATTTTCCATGTCGAAGGAACTCGATCCCAACGATCCGACACCGTATTTCTATGACGCCATACGTAGACAAACCGAAAACGATCCGGTCGGCGCACTGGAAAACCTGAACAGATCCATTGACTTGAATGACAACCGTGCGGTGTATCGTTCGAGTTTACTCCTGGACAAGGATGGCGCGGCAAGAAGCGCGAGTCTGGCAAGAATTTATCAGGACCTGGGATTTGATGAGCTTGCAGCACAGGAAGCGAGTAAATCTCTGGAGCAAGATCCTGCAAATAGTTCAGCACTCCGATTTCTTTCAGATAGCTTCAAAGCTAATCCAAGGCATGAAATTGCACGTGCAAGCGCTCTATTGCAGAGCCAGCTGCTGCAGCCGCTGAACGCAACACCTGTACAACCACGTTTGCGCGAAACCAACTTGAATTTGATAAGCATTCAAGGTCCGGGCTCAACCGGGTTTAACGAATTCAATCCGCTCTTTACCAAAAATCAAATCAATATTACAGCCGATGCTGTAGCTGGCAGTAACAATCTACTTGCTGGAGAGGTGGTGCTGTCCGGTTTATATGATCGTGTTGCGTTCAGCCTTGGGCAATTCTATTACGATACCGATGGCTGGCGAGAGAATGCCGATGTGGACCATGACATTACCAATGCCTTTATACAAGTTAAAGCAAGTAAAAACCTGGACATTCAATTTGAATATATTAACCGTTCGACTGATCAGGGCGATCTACGAATGAGTCTCGAGCCGCCACCCGAATTCCAGCCTACAAACCGAGGCCAGTTGGATGAAGAGACAGCACGTTTTGGCCTGAATTACGTCATCTCACCGGCATCGAACTTTATCTTTTCATATGTCAATAATCAGCGCAAAGCCAATACGCTTCAAGGAATAGCGCCTTTAACCTTCCAAACTTCCGAGGATCCAAGAAGCGATAACTATGAATTGCAGTATTTGTTTAACTCAAATACATTGAATCTAGTCGCTGGGGCAGGTACAAACTCTGTTGATGGGGTTGGCAACATAACGGTTCTCTTCGATGGGGTGCCTTTACCCGAGAGTATCCCTTTGTCGCTGGAAAGCGAGCAATACAATGCTTATGTTTACAACTATATTTCACTGAATAGCGATATCAACCTCACATTGGGCCTCAGTTATGATGATATAGAACGCGAGTCGCCAAAGCGCACTACTGAAGAACTGAATCCCAAGCTGGGCCTGACCTGGGACGTCAGTCAAGCGCTGCGCTTGCGCCTGGCTGCATTCGGGACTGTGAAGCGGAATCTTGTGGCCAATCAGACCTTGGAGCCAACAGAGATCGCCGGTTTTGTACAGTTTTATGATGATATTAATGATTCAGAATCAACCGTCTATGGGCTTGGAGTTGATGGTCGTCCTTCCAGTCAAACTTTTGCGGGCCTTGAGCTGACGCAAAGAGACCTGGATATTCCGGAAACAGGGGATTCAATGACCACATTCAACAGTCAGGAAGAATCTCGCTATAAGTTATATCTTAACTGGCTGCTGACCAGGCAGCTTGCACTGTCAATGCAGTATATCTTCGAAGAAATAAAAAATGATTTTGTCGATCCGACCAAACTCGAAACAACTACGGCCCCCCTGTCTCTGACATATTCACATCCAAGCGGTTTTTTTTCATCCGCTAAATTTACTCATGTGGATCAGGAAGGGCAATATGAGGATCCTGTATTGGTTAACTATGCAGACAAATTCAACCTCGTCGACCTGCTGTTAGGTTACCGTTTACCGCGGCGCCATGGCTTTTTGAGTCTGCAAGTTAACAATATTTTCGATGAGACGTTTACCTATCAGGATTATTCCGTTTTCAGGAATGATATTTTTAATTTTGGTCCTCAATTCATACCGGAGAGAAACATCTATGCAAGAATAACACTTAATTTCTAGACGCGTATGTCACGTTTAAATGTCAGAACAAAAGGAGAAATCTAGCCATGAGATTATTTCTACTACTATTAATAGTCTTCTCATTATCATCATGTAGCAAGCTGGAAGTTGATGATGCAGGAGTAACGAATCCTGAAAACATAAGCTTAGAACGGACCCAGTTCAAAATCTTAAACACAGAGGCGCGTGAGGCACTAAATGCCAAGCATCCGGATGCCTTGATTGCTGTATTTGGTGAAAGTGGTGTAACGTTTTATGGCGCACCCGGTAAGGATTTTAGGCTGGAACCTGAAGAGCAGCTGACTAGTCGGTCACCCAAAGCATCGAAGGCGGACGACAAAGGGCCGGTTAACGACCTGGTTATTAGAACTTACGCGAATAGCCCACTGTGCCAGGAAATTTACCTTGGTGGTGGTCGTGTCTGGTATCCGAGTGGTTGTCCCCATTAATAGTCACACACAAAAAAATGGCCGGCCTTAGAGCCGGTCATCCACTAACAGCAGCTTAGTGTGGATTAATCCGTATTTCAATCAGCTACGCACGAATTGCAAGGCAGTGTTCGGTTACAGTTTGTCCTATTTGTTTTTACGAACAAGTTGGCGTCGCATCTTGAACGATCCCCCCCTGATCCATAGCTAAGGCTATGCCTATTAAATTTATCGAGGGGCGGGCGATCGTCCAACCTGCTTAAGCAACTTGTCCCTAAAATCCAAATTCTTCGTGCAACATCCGCGTTAGCAGTCCGAATCGTCGGCTTGGCTAGCTGGCTCCTCGGCGTCGACGAGATGTTCCATCATTTCGTTCTCGGCCCTCTGGCTCACGTACAAACCGGTCGCGGAAACCCCGCCGTTAATGCATGGTTCAAGGTCCAGCTCAGTTGCAGCCTGGGCACCCTGTGTCAGAACGAATGCTGCGAACAGCGCGATGGAACCAGGAATATTTTTGCGTGTGTTGTAACAATTGTGTTTCATGATCTTGCCTCCTGTAATTAAGTCACTAAGGTTCCTTTTCGGAACGTAGATTAGTGTCCCAGAACGCAGCCTCGATGGCAGTGATGTTTTGTGGAGAGCCAGTGTGAAATATTCACCAACAAATAATCCGCCACAGTGCGTGCGGTTTGCTGTAGGTCAGGAAGCCAATTGCCCGATCAGTTTCGGCGTAACATTCCAAATGAAGGTTTGTTGCTATTGAGTGGGACAGTAATTAGGTAAGTGGTATTTTCACACAAAATTGCTGTAACTAATTCGCTGTAACTCCAGCGTTGATTGCGTATAGTAAAACTATGGAACAAGACATGAGGTACAAGGAAGGCCGGCCAGGGATGGCCATATTGATGTTCGTTCCGAACCAGACGTTAGCCCACAGTGGTATTTCATTGTTATAAACCTATAAGTACTCACCTATAGCTGTGATTCTTGTTCCTCCAGTCTGTGAGTTCAAGAGTAGT
Organism: uncultured Gammaproteobacteria bacterium; assembly: GCA_942492025.1. Taxonomy (GTDB): domain Bacteria; phylum Pseudomonadota; class Gammaproteobacteria; order SZUA-229; family SZUA-229; genus JABDQW01. The sequence continues at coordinate 213,715 of CALODJ010000010.1, forward strand.
CTTTTCAGAGGAGTCTTTAGACAACTCGCTCCTAAAAATTAAATCCTTCGTGCAACACGTGGGTGAGGGTGTTGCAGCACTTCTTACGATCAGTGTGATCTCCATTGCAGTAATTTTTCATGATGACTATAGGAAATATGTCACGGCGACAATAGAACTAATGTGTTCTAGTAATACTGTAGCCGTTGAAATATTTAGCGGACCAATGTTGAACAGTTACTATTAATCGATTTTAAGGAGAAAAATATGTTAGTCAGGAAAGTAAATACTATATTCATACTTGTCGTTATTGCAATTCTTTATGGCTTTGCAGGGATTGTTTCAGGAATAGTGTAGGTGCGAAATGCAGCAAGTTACAAGTCTTAGCCAGGGTGCGGAAAGGAGGAAGAAAACCATGTCTTGTCAGAATCCAGGTTGCATGGGGAATTATGATTTTGAGCATATCGCTTTCTATGCGCGAAAGCGGTATGTGGAAGGGATGAGCACAATCACACTGCTGTGTAATGCGATCACTGAGCGCGAGAAAGAAGAAATTGCTCTGGTGTCTTTACTCGATGTGGAGGATCATGAGATTCATGATCTACAACTCTCCTGCAAGTGTGCGGGGCAATGCAAGACTGTCGGTTGCAGGCACAGACTAAGAACAATGATAGCGAAAGAATTAGCAAAAAAATCTAAATCAGAAAAACCCGCATATTCCGGCGAAGGTGAATACCGATCCCGTACGAACATGAACACCTGATTTCTCAACGGATAACGCCGTGTTCGTTTTAGCCTGGCCTGATCGTTTTCCGCCAGTGCAACAGCGCTTTCAAGGGCTGGCTCGCACACCTCGCCAGGCTCCACAATACAAAGTATGTCTTTGAACCTCTTTATTGTGTACACCTCCCTTGGTTACACAAAAATAGTTCGGAAATTACGATCATATAGCCGGTTGCACCACACTATAGCTGTACACGCACCGGCTCCAGCCCAGAGGGCATTACTCAAAGATGGTTGTACTCACGTCACAATCGGGGAAGGCGGCTTGCAGCGTTGCAGCACCTTGTTGGCTTACACGGGTGTTCCACAGTATCACCTCCTTGAGATGCTGCAGGGACTTGAGGTGTTCGAGGCCGGCGTCTCCGATAGCGGTATCCCAGAGGATGAGTGTCTCGAGCTTGCTCAGACTTCGCAAGTTCTCTAGGCCTGCATCGGTGATGGCGGTGCGCGTCAGGTAAAGGCCCTTGAGTCCTGTCATGTGGCCGACATGGACAAGTCCGGCGTCGGTGATGCGTGTGCCCTTGAGATCAAGGATCTCGAGCTTGGGGAGGGTGGTCAGCAGCTGCAGGCCCTCGTCGGTGATATCCGAGTGGTCAAGATGCAACTCCTGCAGGTTGGTCAAGGACTGCAGATGCACCAGTCCCGCGTCGCCAACCCGTGTCTCCGCCAGCGAGAGAAAACGCAGGTCATGCAGGCTGGCGAGCAGATTGCCAAGTTCGCGGTCGCTGATCTGGGTCGAGAGCAGGTCCAGCTTCTGGCCGGTTTGCAGGCGCGGCCATTCGAGTATGGTTTCCAGCAGGTGCAGCACGTCCTGGGCAGAGCGGTTTACGTTTGCCAAATTCTGGTTGATATCGCTACCGGGCGCACACGGTGTATTCGCCGACTCCCTGATAGAGACGCTGGAGTCGGCGATCTGTGCCAGCGAGGTGCTGACCTCACGACCCAGATTCGAGAGAAACTTGTCCTTGGCGTCATTCAGCGCCTGCAGTTCAGCGCGTGCCTGCTCCAGAGCCGCGAGGTGCTGGCGTTGCTGGTCGATAAGCCCCTGGATGCGCAGGTGTGTCGCTACGCGCGCATGCACCTCGGGTTGTTTGACCGGCTTGGTGATGTAATCAACGGCACCTGCGGTGAACCCGCGCGCGAGGTCATCGACGTCAGTCCTGGCGGTGACGAAGATGATCGGGATTTCCGCCAATGCCGGGTTCTGTTTGAAACGGCGGCACGTCTCGAAACCATCCATTTCCGGCATCATCACGTCCAGCAGCACCAGGTCAGGCGGGGCGGATGCTGCGATCTCCAGCGCTTTGGCACCGCTGGTCGCGAAGAAGATCTGGTGACCGAGCGGTGTCAGCATCTCACGCAACAGGTCGAGGTTGGCGGCTTTGTCATCGACGATCAGGAGTTTCGCCTGTATCGACTGGCTCTCATCGGGCATGATACGTGTTCTCTTTTTACGGTAAGCGTTTATTTTCAAGTGCCAGTGCCAGCTTAACAAACGGCTTGCGTCGAGAGAAGCAGACCGCTGCTGTGTACGCTAGCCCGCATTTCTCACCAGGCGGCGTAGACTACTGATAACCATTGGTCTCTTGGAAGAAATCCCGGATAATCAAAATACAGTATGTAATTCGAGCATGCCTATCACGGTTCAGGCTAGTCTTCGTGTCCGTAAGCTTGCTCTTCACTCAAACCGTAGCTATGGCTACGCTTTTCGCTCCAGAGCGGCGCTTACGAACACGAATCCTGCGCCTACTCCCGTGATCCTGGTGAGAAATGCGGGCTAGCGACAGAATCGTTGTGCTGTACAGTTTAAGATAATGGCGATATTGTTTTGTCGGCACCGCTGGCGGTTCCGCTATTGATGACCTGGCGAATTCAGAGGTTTCGGATGAGTAAGTTGCGCAAGGCACTGATATTAATGCTTATCACAGCACTGCTGCTGATCATGCTCATTGTGGACCTTAACCTGCCGTTGGGGGTCATCCATGGCATACCCTATGTGGTCCTCGTCTCCGTCAGCTACTGGTTGCCCTGGCGGCGTGCACCGGTGGCATTGGCCGCGGCCGGGACGCTGCTCCTCATCGTAGGCTACCTCTATTCGGCCGCCCACATCGATACCACAGCCCTAGCGCTCAACGTCAGCCTCGAAGCGGCCTTATTGTGGGTCACCGCCTTCCTGGTGATGCGCTATCGGGGATCTTCACGTTCACTGGAGGACCGCGAACAGCGCCTTCGGGCGCTGGTAGCGACGGCAGTCGACGGCGTCATGATCATCGACGCCAGGGGTAATGTGCAGGAATACAACCTTGCCTGCGAGCGCTTGTTCGGCTATAGGAGCGACGAGGTTGTTGGCAAGAATGTGAAAATGCTGATGCCATCCCCCTACCAGGAGGAGCACGATGAATATCTGCGCCGTTACCGGATGACGGGGGTGAAGCGCATCATCGGCGTCGGTCGTGAGGTGGAAGGTCGGCGCAAGGACGGCACCACCTTTCCGATGGAGCTGTCCATTGGCGAGGCGCGCCCGGGCGGGATGCAGGTCTTTGTTGGTATCATCCGTGACATCACGGCGCGCAAGATCGCAGAGCAGTCGTTGCGCGTTGCCAAGGAGCAGGCCGAAAGCGCCAGCCAGGCAAAGTCCCAGTTCCTGGCGAATATGTCCCATGAGATTCGCACCCCGATGAACGCGGTACTCGGCTACACCCAGCTCATCGAAACTGACCGGGACTTGCCGGACAAATACCGTCGCCCGCTGAAGGCGATCCATTCCGCAGGCAACCACCTGATCAGTCTCATCGACGACATCCTCGATCTTTCGAAGATTGAAGCAGGTGCCATGGAACTGGAGTCCCGTGATTTCAACCTCGCCGACCTGACGGAGGAAATCTCCGAGATATTCTCGATACGCTGCGAGCAGAAGGGTCTCCTTTGGCGGGTGGATGTGCGCATCGGAGAGCTTGCGGTGCATGCCGATGACCGCAAGCTGCGCCAGATTCTGATCAACCTGCTCGGCAACTCGGTGAAATTCACCGACCGGGGACATGTCAGTCTCACGGTAGAACAGCATGGCCGGCATTACGCCTTCAACGTCGAGGACAGCGGCGCTGGCATCAGTGCGGAAGCACAAAAACGCATCTTCGAGCCCTTCCAGCAGGCCGAGGAAGGCGAGGCCAAGGGCGGCACCGGCCTGGGACTGTCAATCACGAAGCGCCATATCGAACTCATGGGCGGCGCACTGCAGCTAGACTCCACCTCGGGCGAAGGAAGCTGTTTTCGGTTTGAGCTGGATTTGCCGCCAGCCGAGAGCGAGCTGATAGCGAAGAGCGAGCAGAATAGCGGGCTCTGCCGGCTGGCGAAACCGCACCGGGTTCGGGCCCTGGTCGTCGATGATGTTGAGGACAATCGCGAGGTACTGAGCGGACTCCTGGAGCGTGCTGGTATCGAGGTGACCACGGCGAAAGACGGTGCCGAGGCGCTGCAGCGGATCAGCGAGCAGATCCCTGACATCGTCTTCATGGATGTACGCATGCCGGTGATGGATGGGCTTTGCGCCGTGCAGCAGCTGCGTGAGCGCTGGCCTGCCGAGGAGATTGTCTGCGTGGCGATCACGGCATCCGGCCTGTTGCGCCAGCGCTCCTATTACCAGGAGGCAGGGTTTGATGATTTCATCGGCAAACCCTTTCTTTTTGACAAGGTGTGCAAGTGCATGGTGAAGCATCTACACGTTGAGTTCGAGCATGAAGCTGCCGCGGAGGCCTCCGCAGACACCGTGCCATGTGCCGAGGAACCTGTTGCCATCGTTCTGCCCGACGACTTGCGCGAACGCCTGCTTGCGGCTGCCAGCATTAATGCGCTGACAGAACTGGAGTCCTTGATTGTCGAGTTGCAAGGACTCGGCCCTGGTCCGCAGTGCCTGGCAGGCGAGCTTGACAGGCTGCTCTCGCATTATGCGATGGACGAAATCATCGCGCTCATCAAGCAGATACCGGCCGCGGTCGAATAGGGAAGTCCTCGCGCAAATGCTGCCGCGCTTAACTGTAGGCACTGCTGAGTTGAACCCGCGTCATAATGTGCTTGCTCAAGAATTTTTGGTCATGGTATTTTTAATGGTACTGACACTTGTGACCATCGAACGACCCGCGCCAATACTAAATTGCCACGGATCGTTTACAATCGAGTGGGAGTGGTTTTTACCGCAGAGACGCAGATAAAGCTTTTGGTTGTATATCACCATGAATCATTACCTCAATCGGCCTTTTCATAAACTGCGATTATCATTTCGCATTCACAAATCGATTAATGAAGCATCTCATCGACAAATAGTTCTCTGTGCCTCTACGGTTAATAGCTTGTGAACGACGAAAAATGGATGCAACAAGCGCTTGAGCTGGCGAGAAGGGCCGAAGCGGCCGGTGAGGTACCGGTGGGAGCGGTCATCGTTCTCAACGGCGAGTTGATTGCACAAGGCTGGAACCAGCCGATCAGTTCGGCCGACCCCACTGCTCATGCCGAAATCATCGCACTGCGGGCTGCGGGTAAGCGACTAGGCAATTACCGTCTGCTCGATTCGGAGTTGTATGTCACGCTGGAGCCTTGCTCGATGTGTGTTGGTGCCATGTTGCATGCCCGGATCAAACGTGTCATCTATGCGGCCACAGATCCCAAAACCGGTGCGCTCGGCGGTGCCTACGACCTGCTCAACAGTGTTGAACACAATCACTCATTTGAAGTCACCACCGGTGTTCTGGCCGAGCAGAGCCGGCAAATACTGCAGGCGTTTTTCAGGGGGCGCCGATAGTTATCAGAAAGCGTGATCTTATTAACGCAGAGGCGCAGAGTGGGCAAAGTGAATTGCGCTACGGTACGCACGGCGCACCCCACGCTGATCGAGTTCAGGCTTCTACAGGTTATGAGCCCACTTGCGTTATTTGCGCCTTTGCGGTAAATCATTGTTATTCGCCGGTATCGGCCAGCATTTTCCTGAAACTGTTCACGCGTTGCGGATTGACTTCCCCATTCTCGAGCGCCTCTGTGATTGCGCATCCCGGTTCGTCTGTGTGGCTGCAGTTGGCGAACTTGCACTGTCCGCGGTAGAGCCTGAGCTCAGTGAAACCGTTGAGTATCTGTTCTTTGTCAAGATTGAGCGGCGAAAAGTCTCTTACGCCGGGGGAGTCAATCAGGTTACCGCCGCTGGGTAGCGTATAAAGGGTAGACACAGACGTGGTATGTTTACCTTCTTGTGATGCTTGTGAGATTTCGCCGATACGAATTTCAATCTCCGGCAGCAGTTTTTTTACCAACGAAGACTTGCCGACACCGGATAAGCCGACAAATATACTGGTTGAATCAGCCAGCATGGACTGCAACTCATCAATACCGGTATTACGGGTAACGCTGGTCTCGACCACGCGGTAACCAATCGTGTTGTATATCGAGTTGATATCGTCGACAACACGCTCGTTGACATCATCCAGCAGATCGATCTTGTTGATCACGATGATGGGCCGGGCAGGAAGGTTCTCTGCTGCGACCAGATAACGGTCGATAAGGTAGCTGTTGGGACTGGGTACCAGTGAGCATACGACGATGACCTGGTCGATATTGGCCGCAACGGCTTTTGCCTTGCCGGCGAAACCCGATTTTTGCAGAAGATTATCGCGGTCACCCACGGCGATGACGACGGCCGTTTTGGGCTCGCTGTGGATATCGATGTAACTGTATAAAACGCGGTCGCCGCAGACTATAGTACCTAGATTTTGGCGTAACTGGCAATTTATCGTCTCGTTGTGCACATTGCTGACGATGAGCTCTTTGCCGTGATGGGTGATCACCGTGCCGTTATGGCTATCGGTGTCTGCCAGCGCGATGATCTGGTCTTTTTTTGCGGATATTTGGCGTTTTTGTCGTTTTGTTAGACGTCTCTTGGTCATACCCGAGTGACTAGATGTCGAGCGCGCCATCCACTTTGGCGGCGCAGATGAAATCATTCATCGACAGACCACCAACACTGTGCGTACTGAATTCGACACGACAGGTGTTATAGCTAACTGTCATGTCGGGATGATGGTCTTGCTGATGTGCAATCATGGCAACGACGTTAACGAATGCCATGGTGTGGTAGTAATCTTTGAAGCGGAAGCTGCGACTGATGCATGCGTTGTCCTGTGCAAGCTGCCATTCGGGTGATATGTCTTTCAAATAGCTGTGGATTTCCTCATCTTGAAGCAGACGGGTATCTGCTGCACAGTGTTTATTGCTAAGAACATTCATTCGTTCGGTCTCGATGGGCTAGAACTTGTAGTACTTTTCGTTGAGGAAATGCACAACCGCGTCGGTGTCCTCGTCGAACCATGGCGCACCCGTATTGTTCTTGCAGCGTGTAACCTGTTTGCTGAGGGCGTCCAGTGACTTAACGAAGCGGTTGTCTCGGGTGTAAACCTGGTCTGTATGGCACTTGTTGCAATGCTCGTTGTGCATCTTGTTGCCATGTTCGAGTTGCTTTTCTTTGCCCATGTCAGTACCAGCATTTGCGTTGTAACTGCAAAGTATCAGTACGGTCAGTGATAAAAAGTGCAGGATCGATTTTTTCATGAGGGATCTCCTTCGCTATGTCTGTGTGTTTAAATGCGCAATGCGCACCGGTGCCGGTGGGTGTGAATCATAGAATGCCGAGTACAACGGGTCGGGTGTTAGCGTATTGGCGTTCTCCTTATACAGACCCACCAGTGCCTGGATCAGGTAGTCTGCCTTGGTTTGCTGTGCCGCAAAGGCATCAGCTTCAAATTCGTTTTTTCGGGAGAACAGGCTCAGTAACGGCTGGAGTACGAAAGTGAAGACGGGCAGCACCAGTGCAAACAGCAGCAGCGCCATGTAGGTTGAAGGGGTGCTGATACCCAGGGCGGTATAGAACCATTCGTTTTTCATCAGCCACGCCAGCAGCGCCAGCGCAAGGAAAGTGGTGGCGAATGAGATCAGCATACCTTTGACGATGTGCTTTTTCTTGAAGTGTCCCAGCTCATGTGCAAGCACCGCCTCGAGCTCATCATCGTTCAACATCTTCAGCAGGGTGTCGAAAAAGACGATGCGTTTATTGCGACCAAAACCTGAAAAGTAAGCATTACCATGTGATGAGCGTTTTGAACCATCGATGACAAATATACCGTTACTGCTGAATCCACAACGGTGCAATAATTGTTTGATGCGGTCCAGCGTGTCGCCTTCTTCCAGAGGCTCAAACTTGTTGAAAATTGGTGCGATCAGGGTTGGGTATACCCACATGATAAAAAGGCTGAATAGTGTCCACACCAGCCACGCGTAGATCCACCAGAACTCACCCGCCTGTTCCATCAGCCAGAGAACGGTCCACAACAACGGGACACCGAGTACCAGAGCAAGTACGGCGCCTTTGATCATGTCCACAATAAAGGTTTTGATCGTGGTGCGGTTGAAGCCGAAGCGTTCCTCGATGACGAAGGTGCTGTAAATCGAAAACGGAAGTTCCAGCAAAGATGATATGATCATGAAAGCCAGCATCACGGTGATACCGGTCAGGATTGGATTAAAACCAAACGTGGTGGTTGTCTGGTCGAGCCATTCCAGGCCACCGCCCAGCGTCCAGATCAATAGCAGCCCGGCGTCATAAAACAGGGGAAGACGGCCAAAACGGGTTTTGGTGACGGTATAATCGGCGGCTTTCTGATGATCGGCGAGACCGATCTTGCCATTAAATGCCGCAGGTACCGTACTGCGGTGGGCCATAATATGTGAGATTTGCCGATGAGATAGCCAGAGTCTGATGGCCAGTGATAGTGCCAGCATGGCGAGAAACAGGGTTGTGAAACTGTGCATAACGACCTTTTGAGAATACAAACAATAATCGGTATTATCTAATTTATCGATGGATAAGGCCAGTCATTGAAATTACACGATTAACCCCCAAGGAGATTAAGGAAATATGCCACAGCAAAACCCGGAAAACCTGATATGGATCGATCTGGAAATGACGGGGCTGGACCCGCTGGAAGACCGGATTATCGAAATCGCAACCATTGTCACCGACAAAAACCTCAATGTTCTGGAAGAAGGTCCTACACTCGCAGTCAATCAAAGCGATGATAAACTCGACACGATGGATGAATGGTGTACAAGCCAACATGGCAAATCGGGCCTGACCGATCGTGTCAGGAACAGTTCGATCAGCGAAGCAACGGCTGAAGCCATAACGATTGCTTTCCTGGAAAAGTATGTTCCTGCGGGCCGGTCACCCATGTGTGGCAACAGTATCTGTCAGGACCGCCGCTTCCTGGCGCGCTGGATGCCGCAGCTGGAGGAGTTTTTCCACTATCGCAACCTTGACGTCAGCACATTGAAGGAACTGGTGATCAGATGGTCACCTGACGTGTGCGAGGGCTTTGTTAAAGAATCCCGACACCTCGCCATGGAGGACATCAAAGATTCAATTGCTGAGCTAAAGTATTATCGCAAGACTGTATTGTCGATCTGAAGATCATTGACCCGGATGTTGCACAATGGTGGGCGCACAGTGTTTTGAATTTATGAACAACCTGGCAGCGCAACGAGCCCGCATTACTCACCCATCAGACTCACCCTTTGGGCTAACGCGATACTTTTTACCTGACAAAATTTTACCCCTGAAATCCAAATCCTTCATACAATATACAGGTTAAATAAAGGTAATCCGTCTATGCTGTCATCGCGTAAGTCCCTGCGCTGTTGTTTTACGATTCTCGCTGTGCTTGCCTGTTTCAAGTTGTCAGCGGCCGAGCTCGAAACCGAGACCGTCAGGTATGAGCAGGTGCCAAGGTTGTACCGTCTGGATGGCGTGATTGAAGCCGTGCAGAAGACAACTGTATCTGCCCAGATCAGTGGGCAGGTGGATGCGGTACTTTTCGATGTTGATGATTATGTCGAGAAAGATGAAGTTATCGTTCATCTGAATGACAAGCAACCCGCTGCGAGACTCAAGCAGGCACAAGCTGAACTCAATGAAGCAAAGGCTCGCTACCGGGAAGCTGAAGAGGAATTTGACCGTATAAAAGATGTGTTCGCGAAACAGGCAGTCTCAGAGAAAGCGATGGATGCGGCCGAAGCTTCAAAAAATGCCGCTCAGGCCAAACTGGAAGCAGCGAAGGCCGGGCTGGAGCAGGCAAAGGAGCGGCTGGAATATACGCGTATTCGAGCACCTTATTCGGGTATCGTTACCGAGCGCCATATCGAAGTGGGTGAGACAGCACAGCCCGGCAAGCAAATCATGAGTGGATTATCGCTGGAGCAGCTCAGGGTCAACGTCGATGTGCCACAAATCATGATTAATGCGGTCCGTGAGACAGACGATGTGTATATAGTCACACCGGAGAGAAATGTTGTTCCGGTCAGCGCGAAAACAGTCTTTCACTTTGCCGAATCAGCCAGCCATACATTCCGTGTGCGTCTTGACCTTCGGGGTGATGACTTATGGTTGTTTCCAGGCATGTTTGTCAAAGCAGTTTTCGAAATAGGGCAACAGCCGGAGCTAATCGTGCCCACGCGTGCAGTGGTAAGGCGCTCCGAAGTTACCGCTGTGTACGTGCTTTTGGCTGATGGCAGAATCAGTCTGCGTGCTATTCGTCAGGGGCGTGATCTGGCCAGTGGTCATACCATCGTACTGGCCGGATTGATGGAGGGTGAACAGGTCGCGGTTGATCCGATAGCCGCAGGTGTCCAGTTAAAACAGCAGAATGCCCCGTAGCACATGACTGACACATCTGATTCATTAGGCTTTTCCGGTAACGTTGCCAGGCGTTTTCTGACCACGGAGATTACGCCGCTGCTGGCGTTGGTGGGCTTCCTGATGGGGGTGTTTGCCGTTCTGGTGACGCCGCGTGAGGAGGAGCCGCAGATCAATGTAACCTTTGCCAATGTGTTTATTGCATTTCCGGGAGCGAGTCCCGCTGAAGTTGAAAGCCTGATTGCCGGGCCTGCTGAACAGGTGCTGGCCGAGATCGAGGGCGTCGAACACGTTTACTCCACCTCGATGCCGGGTATGGCTGTGCTGACAGTGCAGTTTATCGTTGGCGAAAACCGTACCGACGCGATTGTGCGGCTGTACAACAAGATCTATCTCAACAAAGACTGGTTGCCGCAAAATCTCGGTGTGGCCCAGCCGGTCATCAAACCCAAGGGTATCGATGATGTACCCATTCTAACGGCAACATTGTGGTCGGACGATGACACGATCGGTAGCTACGAACTGGGTCAGATTGCGCACTCCATCGAAGCCGAACTCAAGCGGGTGCAGGGTACGCGACAGATCTACACGGTCGGTGACACGCCCCGAGTGGTGCAGGTGCTACTCGATCCTCAGGCGATGTCTGCCTACCATCTGGATATTGCCAGCCTCAGACAAGCTTTGCAGGCAGCAAATCGTGTTCATCAGCCACTGCAGGTGACGGCCAATAATCGAGAGATACTGGTCAAGGCCGGGACTTTTTTCAGTACAGCTGATGAAGTCGCCAGCCTGGTTGTTGCTGTTCATCAGGGCAAACCGGTCTATTTGAGTGACGTGGCAACCATTACCGATGGGCCGACCCTGCCTGAACAGTACGTCCACTTCAGCCATGGTGCTGGGTCAGGTTCAGATGCAACGGCGATTGAACGACCGGCGGTCACGATTGCCGTCGCCAAGCAGGCCGGTACCAATGCCGTGCAAATCGCTGAACGCGTCACACAACGCTTTGAGCAACTCAGGGGCAGTTATATCCCGGACAATATCAATGTCAGCATCACCCGTAATTATGGCGCCACAGCCGACTCAAAAGCGAAAAAGCTGATCAATAAACTGGTGTTTGCCACGGCGTCCGTGGTGTTGCTGGTACTGTTTGCGCTGGGCTGGCGCGAGGCAATTATCGTGGGTACAGCCGTGATTGTTACCCTGGCGATGACTCTGTTTGCATCGTGGGCCTGGGGCTTTACGCTGAACAGGGTATCATTGTTCGCGCTGATCTTTTCCATAGGCATACTGGTCGATGATGCCATCGTTGTTGTGGAAAACATTCATCGTCATATCACGTTGGGCGCGCATAATCTGATCGAAGCGATACCGCGCGCGGTCGATGAAGTCGGCGGCCCCACCATCCTTGCGACGTTTACGGTGATTGCAGCGCTGTTGCCCATGGCTTTTGTTTCTGGACTGATGGGCCCCTATATGAGCCCGATACCGATCAATGCCTCGCTGGGTATGTTGATTTCGCTGGCGGTCGCATTTGTATTCACACCCTGGCTGACGCAGAAGATGCTCGCCAGCCATGTCGCTGTGCATGCGCAGGAAGGGCAGACGAGCGATGCTGAATCAGGTCTGTTGCGGGTGGCGAATCGCGTATTCCAGCCGTTTCTTCAAGGCCGGCGTGGCCAGGTTAATCGTCGCTGGCTGCTTGCAGGCATACTATTATTGATCCTGCTTTCATTGTTGCTTGTCGCTGGCCGGCTGGTTATTCTGAAAATGCTGCCGTTCGATAACAAGTCGGAATTTCAGGTCGTGCTGGATATGCCCGAAGGCGCCAGTCTCGAGCAGACTGCGCGCGTGTTACAGGATATCGGCTACTATTTATCCACGGTACCAGAAGTCAAGGACTATCAGGTGTATGCAGGTACGGCAGCGCCAATCAGCTTTAATGGTCTGGTTCGGCAATACTATTTGCGCGAAGATGATCACCTGGGCGATATCCAGGTCAACCTGGTCGATAAACATGAGCGCGACCGGCAGAGCCATGAGATTGCGCAGTCGGTGCGAGAGCAGATACAGGCGATTGCCGGGCAACATTTCGCCAGTGTCAAGATCGTCGAAGTCCCACCCGGTCCGCCAGTGATGGCTGCACTGGTTGCGGAAATATACGGTATCGATTACGACGGTCAGATACGTCAGGCAAAAAAATTGCGCGAACTGTTCGAAAATACCGCTGATATCGTTGATGTCGACGATTCAATCGAAGTTGCGTCAGAAAAAAATATCGTGATTGTCGACCGCAGTCGCGCTGCACTGCTCGGGCTGACCCAGCAGCAGGTGGCTGACGCCCTTGCGACGGTGCTGGATAGTGAGGATATGACCTACATGCACCTCGATGATGCCCGCTATGCCGTGCCGGTCCGTGTCGAGTATGCTGAAGATGACAAGGCGGATATCGAGCAGGTGTTGTCTCTGCAGTTAATGTCGCACAATGGCACACTGGTGCCTTTGTCTGAAGTCGTGCTACTGCAGATGGGTACACGAGATCGCAGTATCAACCATAAAGATCTGTTGCCAGTGGTTTATGTCACCGCTGATATGGCGGGTGAGACTGATAGCCCGCTGTATGGCTTGTTCGAAATTGCCGGGCAGTCCGAACAGGCGACCGGTATGTCACAATGGTTTATCAACACACCGCAGAACCCCTACGAATACAGTTTTAAGTGGGATGGCGAATGGCAGATCACGTATGAAACGTTCCGTGACATGGGTATTGCGTATTCTGTAGGGCTGTTGTTGATTTATCTACTGGTGGTCGCACAGTTCAAGTCCTATATTGTGCCACTGGTTATCATGGCGCCGATTCCATTAACCATCATCGGTATCCTTCCCGGCCATGCGCTGGCTGGCAAGCAGTTTACAGCGACCTCCATGATCGGCATGATTGCGCTGGCTGGTATCATCGTGCGCAATTCGATTCTGTTGGTCGATTTTATCAACCAGGAACTGCGAAGCGGTGTTGCTTTCGAGTCGGCCGTGATACGTTCTGCTGCGATACGTGCCAAACCCATCGTATTGACAGGGGTCGCCGCAATGGCCGGTGCTTTTTTCATACTCGATGACCCGATTTTTTCGGGTCTGGCAGTATCGTTGATTTCGGGTATACTGGTCTCGACGATTCTCACCCTGGTGGTGATTCCGGTTGTTTACTATGCGGTCATGCTGAAACGTATCGACAAGATACTGCAGATGGACTGAGCGTTTCCGCTTTTCCCCTGTTAACGATTGCCAGAATTTCTCAGCGCGTATTGAGGGGTAAGCCGGCGTTAGGAGATTGCCACGCTATCGCTCGCAATGACCTGCATTACGGCTTCAGTTAGTGACATTTCGCGCCCATGAGCCCGGATGTGCTTCTATCGCTTCATGACCCAGAGCTATGTGCATGACAGACTTCAAACGGCCTGAACATTTGTTGACCGTGTGGTGTCCGCGTCTGGTGTCAATACAGTGTCGATCGCTGACGCATCATCAAGTAGATCAGGATAATCGAGTGAAAAATGCAAGCCACGGCTTTCCTTGCGCGCCATGGCAGAGCGAATAATCAGTTCTGACACCTGGGCGAGATTGCGCAACTCGATCAGGTCGCCGCTGATACGGAAATTACTGTAGTATTCGTTTATTTCGTGTTGCAGTAACTGTACGCGCCGCATTGCCCGCTCGAGCCTTTTGTTGGTACGCACGATGCCAACATAATCCCACATAAAGCGGCGCAACTCGTCCCAGTTATGTGTGACCACCACCTCTTCGTCAGAATCGGTGACGCGGCTTTCGTCCCAGGGTGCAATCGCCTTTTCCAGCCACAAATGTCCGATACTTTCGATGATCTCCTTACTGGCGCTCTCGGCAAACACCAGGCACTCTAGCAGGGAATTGCTGGCCATGCGATTGGCGCCGTGCAATTGGGTGAACGCGGTTTCACCGATCGCAAACAGTCCCTCGATATCCGTGCGACCGTTCAAGTCTGTCATCACGCCCCCGCAGGTATAGTGAGCGGCAGGCACGACAGGAATGGGTTGTGTGGTGATGTCGAAACCAAGTTCAAGGCAGCGTTTGTAGATGTTGGGGAAGTGTGACTTGATAAAGGCTGCTGAGCGGTGACTGATATCCAGATAGACACATTCCGCACCTAGCCGTTTCATCTCGTGGTCGATCGCTCTGGCGACGATGTCGCGTGGTGCTAATTCGGCGCGTTCATCGAATCGATGCATAAACCGTTCGCCAGTCGGTAGCAGCAATTTACCGCCTTCACCACGAACTGCTTCGCTGATCAGGAATGATTTCGCATCGGGGTGATACAGGCAGGTAGGGTGAAACTGATTAAATTCCATGTTGCCGACCCTGCAGCCTGCGCGCCATGCCATGGCGATGCCGTCACCCGTAGAGCAGTCCGGATTGGTCGTGTACAGGTAAACCTTGCTGGCGCCACCGGTGGCGAGCACAACGGTCTTCGCCAGAAATCGCTTGACATGGCCGGTATTCTTGTTGAGCACGTAAGCACCCACGCAGCGGTTGTGCTTCAGACCCTGCTTGCCGCCGGTAATCAGATCGACAGCGATGTGATTTTCGTAGATATCGATAGACCGTTGATGGCGGACATGATTGGTCAGCGTGTTGGATAAGGCAACGCCCGTTGCATCCGCGGCATGAACGACGCGGCGAGAGCTGTGACCACCCTCTCGTGTCAGGTGAAGCACCCGATTTCCATCCGGAGTGGTTTCCTTGGTGAACGGAACGCCGAGCTGCTCCAGCCAATGGATATTCTCCGGGCCATGTTCGATGGTGAAACGTACGGAATCCGGGTTACAGAGTCCGGCACCGGCATTCATGGTGTCATCGATATGTGATTGAAACGAATCGTCATCGGCGAGCACCGCGGAGATGCCCCCCTGGGCCCAGTAAGTACAGCCTTCCTTGATCGAGCCTTTGCTTATAATGGCCACAGCACCGTTAGCTGCCAGTCTGAGCGCAAGGCTAAGACCGGCAGCGCCACTGCCAATTATCAGAACATCATGCTGGTTAGAGATAGACATCGTGTAATTCTCGGCACTAAATTGCGAGTTTTTGACCTCTGCTGATGTAATACCTTGATTGTACTTGTATAATCATACAATTGCATTAGGGCGCATAAATAGCACCGCGCCTGAACTATAACTGGATTCATTTGTCACACAAACCAGACAATGGAATGTCACTGGAGGAACGGCCTGGATGGGCACTGAGAAAACTGTAGATCAGGCGCTGGTAGAGCGCGTACAAAACGGTGATAGCCGGGCTTTTGATTTACTGGTTCAAAAGTACCAGAATCGTATAGCAAAGCTGATAGCTCGTTTCGTGCGTAATCCTGCCGACGTGCAAGATGTTTCTCAGGAAGCCTTTATCAAGGCCTACCGCGCGCTGCCCAATTTCAGGGGCGAAAGTGCGTTTTATACCTGGTTATACAGGATAGCGATCAATACGGCGAAAAACCATTTGGTTGCAGCAGGTAGAAAAAATCCCTCCTACGCGGTCGATGTTCAGGAGGTTGAAAAGTACGATGCCAGCGAGTGGCTCAAGGAATATGCAACGCCGGAACGTGAATTACTGGCTGAGGAGATACAGGTGACGGTGAACAATGCGCTTGAGGTATTGCCTCCGGATTTGAGGGAAGCGATAACACTTCGCGAAATCGAAGGATTGAGTTATGAAGATATCGCGCAGGTAATGGATTGTCCCATCGGCACAGTCCGTTCACGGATTTTTAGGGCACGTGAAGCCATAGATGAGAAATTACAGCCCATCGTGGATAGTAGCAGCCATAACGTAAACGATTAATTACCGAAATAAATCAGGTATCTGCAATGAACGAACATAAAGAAATAATATCTGCCTTGCTGGACGATGCCATTGAATCGCATGAAATTGATTCAATGCTGACAGAGCATGACACCGGGGTCTACTCGATCGCAGCGCGCTACAACATGATCGGTGATGCGATACGCGGTCGTGTTGTCGATACCTCCATGATCGATATCAGCGCAGGTGTCCGTGAAGCCATTCGTCGTGAACCTGAAATGGAACCGGTTGCAAAACCGGCGAGAATCTCACGGGCTGCAGGTGAAACGCCCTTTGGTCTGGGATCATGGCTCAAACCGTTGGGGGGGCTGGCTGTGGCAGCAACCGTAGCGATGGTCATGGTGGTTACACTCACAGATCAGCAAAATGAGAGCGGCAACGCAGTCGTTGCTGATGTAGGGCAGCCGCCGCTTCAGACAACGCCTGTCAGCAACACCGGGACCGGCTATAGCCAGCCTGGATTGGCAATGCCTGCCGTCAACCTCAACAGTTATGTGACTGAGCATTCTGAATATGCCGCGCAGGATACCGTGCAAGGCATGATGCCCTATGCGCGTGCAGTGAGTTACGGATCCGAAAAAATGCCTCCTGTTCAACGCTCAGCTGAAGAAAACCCGGCAGTCAACAAGCCTGGCAAATGAAAATCGGTGTAATCGCGTTAATTACACTTGCTATCGTTAGCCAGATACCTGCCCATGCAGGAGACGTTTCAGATGTCGTCAGTGGTATGTCTACCGCCGACAAACACTATAATTACGAGGGTACCTTCGTACTGCGCAAAGCGGATAAAATGATGACCATGCATGTCGTTCATGGTGTCGACGACAGAGGCGTTTGGGAGAGCATGGAATCGCTTAACGGTGAGGCACGCAAAATCGTGCGTCACAACAACGAAGTCATGTCTATTTATCCCGAGCGCAGGTTGGTCACCGTCAGTCAGATGGGTGACAAGCCCGGCTTGCACCCGATTCTTCCGGAAAACCTCGACAAACTGAGTCGCCATTATACCATCGAGCAGCTCGGCGATGACCGGATCGCCGGCAGAAATACTTCAGTATTGAATCTTCAGCCAAAAGATGCCTTTCGTTATGGCTACAAGTACTGGCTGGACAAGGACACGGGGGTTTTACTCAAATGCAATCTGCTGGATGAAAAAGACGACATCGTCGAACAAATGATGTACACCTCCTTTAGAAAACATGCCGACGTGCCCGCGTCAGCATTCCAAATACCCGAGCTCAAAGGCTATACCCGCAAAGAGGTCAAAAAAGACAAGGGCGAGCCTGCCAGCATAGGCTGGCGAGTCACCAACCTGCCAAAGGGCTTTATGTTGACGCAAAGCACGAGCCGACACAGTGGCGAGAACGAATCCTTGCATCTGATGTATTCCGATGGGCTGGCATCCGTCTCCGTGTTCATCGAACCGGGCGATAACAGCCCGCACTATCTGGAAGGCGCATCCACCATGGGAGCATTGAACGCGTATGGTAAGCGCATCAATGGCGTGCAGGTGACCGTGATGGGTGAGGTGCCGGAAGCCACGGTGGCGCTTATCGCCCATTCTATGGAGCGCGCACAATGATTGAAGAGCGGGCACTCGTCATCGCGGTTGAAAATGACCAGGTGCTGCTGGAAGCGCAAACCCGTGCCGTTTGTAATACCTGCGCCGCCAGGCAGGGCTGTGGCACCTCGGTACTTTCCAAATGGGTAGGCCGCCGATTTACCCGCTTTCACGCACTCAACAGCATCAACGCCAGCGTGGGCGATGAAGTCGTCGTCGGTCTTGCCGAAGATGCAATGTTAAAGGGATCGGTGCTCGTTTACCTGCTGCCGCTGTTGGCCATGATCGTCTTTGCTCTGCTGGCCGACAGCCTGATGTCCGCCGAAGCGGTTTCACGTGACCTCCTGGTACTCATGGTTGCAATCGCAGGCTTCGTGCTGATGCTGGCCCTGTCCCGCTGGATGCTCGCCTCCAGCCGCAGCAAACGCAGTCTGACACCGGTCATTCTCAGAAAAAACATAGCTGGACCGTAATCTGTTAGAATCGCCCCCAGTGACCCGGCAATAGCCGGTTTTTTTTCTGCCTGAATTATGCCCGTTCAGTTAACCCTGTATGTCCGTGAAGGCTGTCATCTTTGTGACGACATGGAACAGGCATTGGTGGAATTTGAATCCGAATTTGACTTTGAGATCCGACGCGTGCCAATTAATGATCATCCAGAACTCGAGCAGGTCTACGGTACGGCAGTACCGGTACTGGTCTTTGGAGATGAGGAGATATGCCGCTATTTCCTCGATCTGAACGCGTTGAAACGGGTATTAAATTGAGATGTTGATGCAAAATATCCGCAATTTCTCCATCATTGCACACATTGATCACGGCAAGTCGACACTCGCTGACCGCCTGATCCAGACCTGTGAAGGCCTGACACGTCGCGAGATGCAGGAACAGGTGCTCGATTCGATGGATCTGGAACGCGAACGCGGTATCACCATCAAGGCACAGAGCGTCACCCTGAATTACACGGCAAAGGATGGCGAAATCTATCAGCTGAATTTCATCGATACCCCGGGGCACGTCGACTTTTCCTACGAGGTATCGCGCTCGCTATCTGCCTGTGAAGGTGCGCTGCTGGTTGTTGATGCGTCTCAGGGCGTTGAGGCGCAGAGTGTGGCCAACTGCTACACCGCGATCGAGCAGGGGCTGGAGGTTATTCCGGTGCTGAACAAGATCGACCTGCCTGCTGCAGATCCGGAACGCGTGATAAACGAGATCGAGGATGTGATCGGGCTTGAAGCGGCGCACGCCTGCCGTGTCAGCGCGAAAACCGGTGAGGGCATTGACGAGCTGCTGGAACAGCTGGTCCGGGAAGTGCCGCCGCCTGAGGGTGACGCGGATGCACCCCTGCAGGCCCTGATTATCGACTCCTGGTTCGATCCTTATGTGGGTGTCATCATTCTGGTGCGCGTCAAACAGGGCAGTGTCAGGCCGCGACAGAAAATGTTGATTATGTCGACCAATAGGCACTATCTGGTGGATGATGTCGGCGTGTTTACACCCAAACGCGAGAGCCGGCAGCGTTTGAATGCCGGTCAGGTCGGGTTCGTTATTGCCGGCATCAAGGACATCGATTCTGCGCGCGTGGGCGACACCATCACACTGATCGAGCGTCCTGCATCAGAGCCACTGGAAGGTTTCAAGCAAATACAGCCACGTGTCTTTGCCGGTATGTTTCCGGTCGATGCCGATGATTACGATGACTTTCGTGATTCGCTGGAAAAACTAACATTGAATGATGCATCATTGAGTTATGAGCCGGAGAATTCGGCCGCGCTCGGTTTTGGGTTTCGCATCGGTTTCCTCGGTATGCTGCACATGGAAATCGTCCAGGAACGGTTGGAGCGCGAGTATGACCTGGAACTGATAACCACAGCGCCCACCGTGGTATACGAGGTGCTGACGACCGGCGGCGAGGTCATAGAGATTCATAATCCCAGTGATTTGCCCGAGGTGAATTACATCGAGGAGATCCGAGAGCCTATCATACGTACAAATATTCTGGTTCCACAGGATTATGTCGGCAATGTAATATCCCTGTGTATCGAAAAACGGGGCATACAGAAAAACATGCAGTACCTCGGACGGCAGGTATCGCTGGTCTATGAGATGCCTCTGAGCGAGGTTGTGCTCGATTTTTTTGACCGGCTCAAGTCGGTCAGCCGGGGTTATGCTTCTTTTGACTATGACTTTGTGCGTTTTCAGCCAGATGCACTGGTCAAGGTTGATATACTGATAAACGGTGAAAGAGTCGATGCATTGTCTATAATTGCACATCGAGACATTAGTCAGCGCCGCGGTCGTGAAGTGGCCGACAAAATGAAGGAACTGATCCCGCGGCAGATGTTTGATGTGGCGATACAGGCAGCTATCGGGCGTCATATAATAGCGCGTACCAACGTGAAGGCACTACGGAAGAATGTGACAGCCAAATGTTACGGTGGTGACGCAACGCGCAAACGCAAGCTGCTGGAAAAGCAAAAGGCAGGAAAAAAACGAATGAAGCAATTTGGCAAAGTCGAAATTCCCCAGGAAGCGTTCCTTGCCGTTCTAAAAGTGGATAGTAAGTGATTACAAATGATGGTATTTGATTTTTCTTTTTATTTATTTCTCGGCACGGTAATAACCGGTTTCATCTGGGCACTCGACGTCTGGGTGTTGGCGCCGCGACGAAGCAAGGTATATCAGGCGCAGACAGAAATACACCAGGGTGTCGAAATCAAGCGTGGCGGCAAAGAACCGGTCATCGTTGAATACTCTAAATCTTTCTTTCCGGTGCTGGCGATTGTGTTCATATTGAGGGGATTTATCGTTGAACCTTTCCGGATACCATCAGGCTCGATGCTGCCGTCGTTGTATATCGGTGACTTCATTCTTGTGAACAAGTTTGCGTACGGTATACGCCTGCCGGTGTGGAACAAGAAAATCATCGAAACAGGTAAACCGGAACGCGGTGATGTGGTTGTGTTCAGATATCCGCGTGATCCGTCACTGGACTACATTAAAAGAATTGTGGGTTTACCGGGCGATCATGTTGCTTATTACAACAAGGTGCTCTATGTAAATGGTAAACCAATAAAAAGAGACTTTGTCGGGCAGTATGAAGGACCCGGGCAGTCTCATGCCAACAACTACGTGGAAGACCTGCAGGGCGTGAAGCATTCAATACTTATGCAGCCAGGAAGGCCCAGCAGTCTGGAAGGTGAATATATTGTTCCGGAGGGTATGTTTTTCGTCATGGGTGACAACCGCGACAACAGCAATGACAGTCGCGTCTGGGGACCTGTACCGGAAAGAAATCTTGTCGGTGAGGCCTTCATGATATGGATGCACTGGAATGATGGTGTGGACTGGGGCCGTATCGGCAACATGATTGATGAATGAGGGCGGCTTTATGCAGAAGCAAAAAGGTTTAACATTAATCAGCTGGTTAATAATACTTGCTATCGTCTTGTTCAATGGCATCATTGCGTTGAATATAGTGCCAGTCTACATTAATGACAACAGTGTAAAAACGCTGATGAGAAACCTCGAAATGGACTCCACAGTCAGAGGCATGACACCAAAGGCGCTTAAGGGCACTATCACCAAACGATTGCGCATCAACAACGTTTACAATGTTTCCAAGGAACATATAACGATCAAGAAAGGTAAGAACGATTACGTGATTATTATTCAGTATGAGCCGCGCGGCAAGCTGATGGGTAATCTTGATTATATTGTTACTTTCAAGCACGAAGCCAGAATTCCGACAGGCTACACGGGTTGATGACATCATGGCGCAAAACAATGCGCTGCTGCCACTGTGCCATCGGCTTGGATACACATTCAAGAATGAATCTCTGCTCGAGCAGGCGCTAACACATAGAAGCGCAGCCTCGGCCAACAACGAACGCCTGGAATTTCTTGGCGATGCTATTCTGAATTTTGTCATCGCCGCCAGATTGTTTGAACAGTATCCGGAGATGCAGGAGGGCGACCTGAGTCGCCTCAGGGCAAGCCTGGTCAACAAGGACAGCCTTGCCGATATAGCCAGGCTATTGCAGCTTGGAGAATACATACGCCTTGGATCGGGTGAGTTGAAAAGCGGCGGTCGTCGGCGCGACTCGATACTTGCAGACGCGGTGGAAAGTATTTTTGGTGCTGTTTTCCTCGATAGCAGTTTTGATGACTGCCGCCAGCTTGTGCTTCATCTCTATGCAGACAAGCTGCACAACATTCCTGATGTAAACACGCTCAAGGATGCAAAAACACAGCTGCAGGAGCTGCTGCAGTCCAGAAGATACCCGCGCCCTGTTTACCGAGTGCTCGAAGTCAGCGGACAGGCGCACAGACAGGTATTCACCGTTGAATGTGCTGTTGAAGAACTGGACAGTATCACCATAGCCAGAGGTGAAAGCCGACGCAAGGCCGAGCAGGCGGCGGCTGAACTGGCGATCGCTAAACTCAACAAGAAAATGGCATCTTAACCAGGCAGGCTCTGTTACAGTAGAAAACATGAATGACAGTGCATTTCATTGTGGCTTTGTTGCCATCATCGGCAGACCCAACGTGGGTAAATCCACCTTACTCAACCATATTCTGGGACAGAAGATCAGCATCACCTCGCGTAAACCGCAGACAACGCGCCACCAGATACTCGGGGTCAAAACCTCCACATCATCCCAGGTGATCTATGTTGACACGCCGGGTATTCACAACAGGCGCAGTACCGCTATCAACCGCTATATGAATCGTGCGGCCAACTCGGTTCTCAATGACGTTGACCTGGTTCTATTCGTGGTTCAGGCCATGCAATGGACTGAAGAGGATGAAATCGTCATGAGTCGACTGCAGAACCTGAAAGCACCGGTACTACTGGTGGTGAACAAAATCGACAAAATCGATGACAAGAACGCGCTGTTGCCCTTTATTAAAAAATTGACCGCGATGCGCCCGTTCGATTCTGTAATTCCGCTGAGTGCCCTGCATGCGCAAAATATCACCCAACTGGAAGCTGATGTGTTTGAGCGCTTGCCTGAAAATGAACCCTTTTTCCCCGATGACCAGATCACGGACAGAACGGTTCGATTCCTGACCGCAGAAATCATCCGGGAAAAGCTCGTTCGTGAGCTAGGACAGGAATTACCGTATACCAGCACGGTTGAAATTGAACGTTTTGAGGAGGACGCTTCAATCACGCGAATATTTGCCACCATCTACGTTGAATCCAAGGGACAGAAGGCCATCATCATAGGCCGTAAGGGTGCACGGCTGAAGAGTATCGGTACCAGGGCGCGTATCGACATCGAAAAAATGCTGGATGGAAAAGTATACCTGGAGCTCTGGGTGAAAATCCGTGAAGGCTGGTCGAACGACGAGCGCGCGCTCACCAGTTTGGGATATAGCACTGAGTAGCTATTATTAACGTCCAATCTCCTCGCCAGGGCGCCAGGTACGCAAGACATTCTTGTTTATTTTCACCGCAGAGACGCAGAGAATTACGATGGTTTGCAGGAGCGACTTTAGTCGCGAACGTCAGTAATTCGCGACTAAAGTCGCTCCTAATACAATAAGTACCTCTGCGCCTCTGCGGTATTAACATGGATAATTTATTCGTCCTTTATGCCATAGCACATAACCAGGATAAATATAAGCACTCTCTAGTATGACACTACACGTCAACGCCGAACCCGCCTATATCCTGCACAAACGTCCCTACCGGGAAACCAGCCAGATATTGGAAGTATTCAGCCGTAATCACGGGCGATTGTCGCTGATGTCCAGAGGCAGTCGTGGCCCGCGTTCCAGAACCCGTGCACTATTGCAACCGTTCAGGCCGTTGTTGCTCAGTTGGTACGGGCGCGGTGAAATGCCGAACCTGCGGAGCGTTGATGTTGCCGATGCGAGCCTGCCGGAATTGACGGGTAAGGCTTTACTGTCGGCGATGTATCTGAATGAATTACTGACGATCTTTCTGCATCGCAGCGATGTGCATGAAGTACTATTTACGCAGTATCATAAGACGCTCTATGTGCTGCAACACGCACCGGCACTGGAAGTGGTTCTGCGTTATTTCGAGAAAAATATGCTGCAACAGTTGGGATTCGGCCTTAATCTGGACCACGATGCAGATTCCGGGGAGCCGGTGAGGTCCGATTTTGACTACGCTTATCATGTTGAGCACGGTCCTGTGCAATGCCAGCCTGACCAGCATCGACAGCAGCCTGTGTTGTCAGGCAGCAGTCTTCTGGCCTTTAAGGCGGATGTGCTCGAGTCACCTCGTAGTATCGCCGAGGCGAAAAAGCTGATGCGTTATGTGATAAACCACTATCTCGGTTCCAGAAAGCTGAAAAGCCGCGAATTGTTCAGATCGCCACATAAAAATGCCGGATAGTCTGAGCTCAACGTATAGGTGCTAATACGCAAACGATACACCAGGTGAACAACAAATCTTGCAGCCATGCTCTTGAACTCTGGCATAATCAGCCTATGCTCTTCTTGTGAATCGCTTTTTTTATCGTTTCAGTCTAAATAACAAAGTCAGGTACATAAATGTCAAGTGCATTAGATGAAGGTAGCATCAACCAGTCCCTGCAGATGACGCTCCAGGATACTTTTGGTGTTGTGATCGGTGATGGCCGCAACAGGTCGGTCCTCGCCAAACTCAAACCGGTGATGTCGGAATTCGGTCTCAACAGCCTGGATGACCTGGTCGGCGAGCTGCGGAAAAAGGCACCCAGCGACTTAAAAAACAGTGTGCTACAGGCGATCACTACGCATGAAGATGCCTGGTTTGAGCCAAAGGAACTGTTCCGTTTACTCAATGACTACCTGCTTGCGGAAATGCTGGCTTCAGGTCGGCGCAACTATCGTATCTGGGTCGTGGGTTGTGGTGCAGGCCAATTGCCGTACTCATTGGCAATGTCCATACATCGCGCCAGCGCAGCGGTGAATTCAGCCACGAAAATCAGCATCGACGCGACAGATGTCCCGGCCAGTGTTGTTACCTTGGCTGCGATGGGTGGTTTTGAACGGGATTCGATGGTGGGTATGACCGATGCCTTCAGAAACAGATACATGGATCAGATATCGGGTGTGTGGCAGGTCAATGATGACATCAGGTCGATGTTAACTTTCTCAAGCTGTCATCTGCTGGATGGCATCGAAGACAGGGGCCATTTTGACTTGATCATTTGCCTTGATGTGCTTATTTACTTTTCCGTGCCGGTGAAGACGAGGCTACTGGATTCCTTTGCCAGATTGCTGGATCCTTCCGGGATACTGGTCGCCGGCTTGAATGAGCCCGTGCTGCCATTCAACGAGAACTTCGAGATGGTACGTCACGAATCCGGCATTTTCTATCGGCAGATAGTGCCATAAATCCGGTCTGCGAACACCTGTTTCTAGCCCGCAAAGACGCCAACACGCGATGCGTCGGTAACTCACAACACCCTGGGTAATATTTTGTAGATCTCCGGATCCGTGTCAGGTGCAACAGGGCGATTATCGCGGCGCAAAATATCGTAGTAGCTGCGAATATTCTCCACATATCTGACCGGTTCCCAACCCCTGGCGTAGCCGAACTTGGTGTCTTTGTACCATTTTCGTTGTGCGAGCAAGGGGAGAGAGGTTTTTACATCGATCCATTTGTCAGGATCCAGGCCGCGTTTTTCCGTGATAATGCGTGCATCCATGACATGGTAGAAACCCACATTATAGGCTGCCAAAGCCATCCAGGTTTTGTCAGGCTCGCGAATTTCCTTGGGTATGCGTGTGTGCAGCTGTGCAAAATACCGGGCACCACCCTTGATGCTGCTCTCCGGGTCGAGCCGGTTCTCGACACCCAGGTCTTTCGATGTTTTACGGGTCAGCATCATCAGTCCGCGCACACCAGATGGGGATTGTGCATCAGCATTCAGCAGGGACTCCTGGTAGCCGATAGCGACCAGCAGACGCCAGTCAAGGCCATATTCTCTCGCATACTTCCTGAACATGGATTCGTAAGCAGGCAGACGCTGCGCAATATGACGCCGAAATACAATGGTGCCGACATAATTCAGGTTATCAACATGGCCATAGGCG
Organism: uncultured Gammaproteobacteria bacterium; assembly: GCA_942492025.1. Classification (GTDB taxonomy): domain Bacteria; phylum Pseudomonadota; class Gammaproteobacteria; order SZUA-229; family SZUA-229; genus JABDQW01. Next base: position 239,709 of record CALODJ010000010.1, read on the forward strand.
CGCTCGATCATGCGCGTCAGTTCACCGTTTTCCTTAATTTTCTTGAAGAATTTGACGGCCTCCTTGTAGAGGCTATTGTCTTTGTCCTTCGGAAACAGCCAGGCCAGCGGTTGCGGTTCGCTGATATCGAATGCAACCCGCAGTCTCAGAAAGAAAGGTTTGTTGAGCGCGATTTCATTGGAGTCAGCGATGGTGTAATCGATAAATTCATCGGCAACAAGCTGCATTAGATCTTCTGATTCCTGGTCAGACGCCGATCGCCAGGAAAGATCTCTGATCACATTTTTCAAATACTTGAGTCGCTCTTCATGGCTGGAGCCGGCAACTACTTCAAGTATGCCATCACCCAGACTCGACAGGTTCTTGGGCTTGGGATGATCGGCATGATAGACGAGCTGCTCGGTCACTTCCTGGTAAGCCGGGCCAAAGCGGAAGTGTTTCTTGCGCTCCTCGGTCACCGTCAGACCGGCGGCTGCGAAATGCGCAGTACCGTCTCTAACCCCTTCCATTATGTCGCCGAGGGTTTCCGGTATGATCATGGTCAACTTGACGCCAAGCTCATCAGCAAACATTTTCGCCATGTCGTACTCGAGTCCTGCGGGTGCATCGGGGCCTTCATAATAAGTCGTAGGGCTGTTGCGCGTATAAACAACCAGCTCACCGTCCTGTTTGACACGCTCCAGCAGGGAAGGCGTCATCAATTTCGGTAATCCGTTGAACAGGAAAATGATGATACCGAATACCAATGCAAGAGAAATAAACAGCGGTTTGCAGAATGTTTTTCTAATGTGAATAGCGAAATCCCGAGCAACAATTTATTTGGAAATCAAATAGATTATAATGCATAGCCTGGAAGGTGCTAGGTTCCCGTTAATGGCAATTATCTGGCACCAGGCCCGCAGGGGTGGAGGGCAGGAAGCCCGGAATAAATCAGGTGAACTGCAGGCGATAGCCTGCCTGTGCTGAATTCAACGATGTACTGGAGAGATGCCGGAGTGGCCGAACGGGCCTGATTTGACAAATTTGTCGGGAACAAATTTGAACAGCGAACGAAGAGAGCTGGCCCCGCAGGGGTGGAGGGCAGGAAGCCCGGAATAAATCAGGTGAACTGCAGGCGATAGCCTGCCTGTGCTGAATTCAACGATGTACTGGAGAGATGCCGGAGTGGCCGAACGGGCCTGATTCGAAATCAGGTGAACCCTTTACGGGTTCCGAGGGTTCAAATCCCTCTCTCTCCGCCATATAGGAATATGAGCTATTGAAAAATAAGAAATAAATCACTTTGAAATTAGCACGCTCAACATTCCAACCAACAAAACAACGCCGCTGAGGTTGAGTTAATACCTTATGTTTCCGGAATCATTACGATCCCTATTACAACATTCCTGCGTACTTAATAACTCAAAAATACAAACTAGATTTTTGAAATATCGCGGCTTTTTGTGAACAGTTGCAACTGTCCGCTTGTATAGAAGGTTAGGGGGGTACGTTCGCGAAGGCAGGGTTACCTCTCAGGAGGCCCGCCATCTCAAATATCTTCCACCTCCATTTTAAGACCATCCAGCATCCGCTAACAAGTCATAAGCGGTCTGCTAAGAATTTCCATTATAAGCTGTTGCTGAAATACCGCCATCGACCCGGATGTTTACAATCATGGCGTAGTATATATACGCTTGAACATATATATGTATTCGCGTATATTCTGGTCATGCTCAACGAAACCGATACATTTTTCAAAATGCTGGGAGACAGCACGCGTTTACGCTGCCTGATGCTGATGCAGGTAGAAGGCGAGTTGTGCGTGTGTGAGCTGACACATGCACTAAACCTTTCTCAACCAAAGATTTCACGCCACCTGGCGCATTTACGTGAAGCCGGAGTTCTCATTGCGAGACGTAATGGAACTTGGATGAATTACCGAATCAATCCTGAATTACAGGGTTGGGCACTAAAGGTTCTTCAAACAACGCTTGATGGGGTACGCGAAACTGAACCCTTCGTGTCAGATATAAAGATGCTCAAAACCATGTCCAATCGTCCCGAACTGGTATGCAGTTCATGACAAAACCATTCAATATTTTATTTTTGTGTACAGGTAACTCATGCCGCTCACAAATGGCTGAAGGTTGGGCTCGGTGGCTTGGTAGTCCATTGGTTGTTGCTCGGTCGGCAGGTATTGAGGCACACGGTAAGAATCCCCGAGCAATAGCAGTAATGAAAGAAGCTGGGTTGGATATTTCCGACCAAGAATCTACAAAGGTGACGGATACCATGCTCGAACATGCTGATCTCGTTGTCACCGTCTGTGGCCATGCTGATGAGTCTTGTCCGATTCTGCCGCCTGGAACTCTGAAAGAGCATTGGCCATTAGAAGATCCAGAGAAGGCGACAGGTAGCGAAGATGAAATCATGGATATATTCCGTGCCACACGTGATGACATCAAACAACGCGTCAAAAAACTACTTCAGCAATATACTCAATCGGAGTAACAAAAATTATGTCAGCACAATGCGAAGTGGTATCCAAGAAAGAAAGTAACGAGAAAATAAGCTTTTTTGAACGTTATCTGACGGTATGGGTTTTTCTCTGCATTATCGCCGGAGTAGCACTGGGCCACTGGATACCAGAACCATTCCAGTTGCTAGGTCGGCTTGAAATTGCGCAAGTTAACATGCCTGTTGCCGTGCTTATCTGGCTGATGATCATCCCGATGCTGCTGAAAATTGATTTTGGAGCACTGCATCACGTTAAGGAACACTGGCGTGGTGTCGGTGTGACGTTATTTGTTAACTGGGCAGTTAAACCTTTCTCCATGGCTTTATTAGGCTGGATTTTCATTCGCGGAATTTTTGCTGAATATTTGCCTGCTGACCAAATAGACAGTTACATTGCTGGCCTGATCATACTGGCAGCAGCCCCCTGCACAGCCATGGTCTTTGTTTGGAGTAATCTATCTGATGGTGAACCACACTTTACACTGACGCAGGTAGCTCTCAACGACAGCATTATGATTTTTGCTTTTGCGCCAATTGTAGGTCTGCTACTCGGGCTTTCTTCGATTTCTGTACCCTGGGATACATTATTTTTATCAGTCGTACTTTATATTGTAATCCCTGTTGCGATGGCTCAGATATGGCGTCGCTGGTTGCTGAAACGTGGAGGTGAGCAGGCACTCAAACGCGTTCTGGAATGGCTTGGGCCGGTATCGTTAACAGCCCTGTTAGCTACTCTGGTTCTGTTATTTGGTTTTCAGGGTGACCAGATCCTGTCTCAGCCCTTGGTCATATTGCTTCTGGCAATCCCGATTTTGATTCAGGTCTATTTCAATTCGGGTCTTGCCTATCTGCTAAATCGTAAATTCAAGGTTGCGCACTGCGTGGCAGGGCCTTCTGCTTTGATCGGTGCAAGCAATTTTTTTGAACTAGCCGTAGCAACAGCCATCGTACTGTTTGGCTTTGAGTCCGGCGCTGCTTTAGCAACAGTAGTCGGTGTTTTAATCGAGGTGCCAGTCATGTTATCTGTTGTAAAAATCGTTAATAACACCAAAGGATGGTATGAGTCTGCGATTTCTTCTTCTGGCTCTATATAAAGGCACGTGCCCATGAGATATGCAATCACTTTTCTAGCTACCGCATTCAGTGTGATATTTAATGCGTATGCCGAAGAGCAGAAATTGGCTGATTTTATCGGTAATTTTGATTACGACACTAGAATTGAGATGAAAGCAAGCGCAAGAGAGCTTGTTGATCTTTTGCAGGAAGGGAAGGCGCAATTAGTTGATATACGATTCAAGGAAGAATATGAAGCCTGGCATATGGGTGTAGGAATCAATATACCGCTTAATGACTTGCCAGATCGGCTAAATGAGTTAGATAAAGATAAGATTATTGTGACAGCTTGCCCTCATAAAGATCGAGCAATTATTGCTATGACTTACCTAAAAACCAAGGGCTATAACACCATGTATCTTAAAGATGGTTTGATAGGATTGGCTGAGCTGCTTCGTGGTGATAACGCTGAAGATTTCATAGAGTACATGCCCGAGTAATACGTAAAACACATATTTCTTCTTGAAAGTACAATTTATAATTTGTAAGCACCATGGCATCGAATGTCCGCTATTGGCGTGCCCCGTGAAAAGGCGGCGTTTTCCCAGTGGGTGAGCTGGTGCTAGAACTCAGAAAGGAGACGTACCGACCGGACCCCATCAGACGAGTGTTCATCCCCAAAGCCAACGGCAAGCTCAGGCCCTTGGGCATCTCGACCCTACGGGATCGGGTTTGCATGACAGCAGCGATGCTGGTATTGGAACCGATATTCGAAGCTGATCTTCCAGCGGAAATGTACGCCTACCGTCCGCGGCGCAACGCGCAACAGGCGGTCGTTCAAGTGGAAGAACTAATGTTTCAAGGCCACCCGGATGTCGTGGACGCCAACCTCTCGGATAACTTTGGCAGCATTCCTCATGCTGAGTTGTTACAGTCACTGGCACGCCGTATCGTTGATCAGCGCGTGCTGCAGCTGCTCAAGCAATGGATGGAATGCCCTGTGGAAGACACCGACGATAGAGGACGGAAAACACGCTCAACGGCGGGGCGGCCAAGGACAACGGGCGCGGCATTCCGCAGGGTTCGCCCATCTCACCGCTACTGGCGAATCTGTATATGCGCCGGTTTGTGCTGGCATGGAAGCAGCGCGGGTTGGACCAAAGGCTTGGCAGTTGCAGTGTGACCTATGCTGATGACCTCGTGATTCTGTGCAGGCGCGGCCAGGCTGAAGCAGCCTTGCGGCAAATGCGCACGATTATGAGTAAGCTGAAGCTGACGGTCAACGAGGAGAAGACACGGATCTGCAAGGTTCCGGCTGAGCACTTCGATTTTCTGGGTTACACGTTCGGACGCATGTACTCAACGAGAACAGGCCAAGCCTATCTTGGCATGCGACCGTCAAAGAAGAGCATCAAACGCATGGTGCAAAATATACATGCGATGACGGCTCATTCGTTAACGTGGCTCGTTACCACAGAAATGGTGTCACAGTTAAATCGTTCGTTACAGGGCTGGGCCAACTATTTTCAAGTAGGCACATACAATCCTGCATACCGAGCCTTAGATAACTACACCGCATTGCGGTTGCGCCGGTGGTTGCGTAACAAGTACAAAGTCAGGCGACGCAGGGGCGGGGCCTATGCCCCCTCGCACCTCTACGGGTACTTTGGTCTCGTGCGCCTGACTCAACTTGGGCGCGGCGAGTCGTGGGTGAAGGCGTGAGGTCTTGTCCGAGAGCCGGATGCGGGAAATCCGCATGTCCGGTTCGATGAGGAGGATGTGGAAACGGAGTGATGGTACGGCTATTGAGGCGCCGCCAGACGAAAGGGGCGGAAACAGATAGGCTGTAACCTAAGGCAACCGCACCACATCCTTACTCTACCGAACCCAGTAGCACGAAGCCCCGTTGATGCGGGGCGTTCTGTCTCAGCTTGGCCGTCTCGAACTAACGTTATAGCGGTCTGTTAATGAACGAAAAGATTTGCCGTGGCTAAAATGCCGCTGTCGACCCAAAGAAGACTGTTAGACTCTAATAAAGACGACACCTACCAAAACGAACATCGATCCAAAGCAGGTAGGCATAAATGTCCACTATTTTCAGAAGGTTCCATAGTTTAAATTATGCATAAAGAGGAAATTCACATGTATGAGCAATGGAATAAGGCTGTGGTTCATCTTGAATGCGCAACCGATAGCAGAGATATTTCTGATCAAATAAAATTGATGGACGAAAAATAAAAGGTGCCAGTGTCATTATTCCTTGATCAAATTTCCGCAATGACCAGAATATAGTCCCTCCGGCGCCTTTTACAATGCAGTGCAGCTTTGCTAGTTTTCTGATTCTAGCGTTGTGTTAACCCGACTGAATATATGTCCACTGGGGAAAGATATCGATATGACAAAGCTCTACTTTATTTGCTTGATGATTCTCGGCGCATTTGTGCTCGTGTCGTGCGTGCAGGTGGACCCGGTCACAGGTGAGACCCTTCCTCGTGGCCACCAACGGTACGAATTTAAAACGGTCGAGCGCCGCGCGGAACAACTCGAGAACGGAATGAGCAAGACACAGGTAGTGTTGCTCCTTGGTTCGCCAGCAGAGAAACGCAGTGACGGCGATGTGTGGGTTTATCTCCCGGAACGCCCTGCGGCCCTCATTCCGGGCCGAGCATTACGCCTGGTATTCGAAGATGGCTTGTTAGTCACGCACAACTATCGTGCCATCATTCTAGGCGAGGACTTGTAGATTTATTCCTTATAAGGATAACGCTCCCTTCACCACGTGGAATTCCCAGCGGACAAGTCTAGGCCGCCTGTTGTCTTGATGCTGAAGGTCAGCAAGTGGCCGAACCGAGAAGTGAGGAGCCCCGCATAAACGGGGCCTTCTATTCCTATTCGACGGTCCTGCTTGACAAATAGCGGTCTGTTAATGAACGTCAATATTCGCCGTAACAAACATACCGCCATCGACCCGAACCGGAAGTGGAGGTTTTCTTATATTGGCAATAAATAGAATTTCGGAACCGATCTAGAATGGTCTAGTGTAGCCCGTGACTCAAAGGCAGTTGTTGCCAAAAACCGGCGTTTAGTGGTAACTGGATCTTGTTACGTATTCAAAAAATATTCACTATTCCGTTTTTCGAAAATTGACAATTATCATTGTGCAAACAATTAAGCTTCGGCAAAGTATTGTTGCTGCTACATAAGAAAGATGCCCTATTTAGCGATGTTGGTTTAGCCCATTCGGCCATATGGTTGGCCAGCAATATCAAGCCAGCATTAGTGATTAATACTAGTCCGATGTCAGCTAAATAAGGGAGGAAGTTAGCAGTACATCCATGAATGACTCATGGCCACTAAATATAATTTCATAGTTTAGAAGGTGATATTAAAAATGTTTAAAAAACTCATTATAGGACTGGCAGCTAGCCTCCTTTCCCTGGCGGCCTATGCAACTGGTTACCAAGTAATCCCTCCGTCACCTTTTACCAAATAGCCAACAACGACTAGGTAGAAAAGGATTGATATTCGGTTGGCAGGATGTTAGTTGCTCTTATACTCCACGCTGTTTCGTGGCTATCTCCCTATCAAAGTAAGACATCACCGACTGTAAAAAGGCGGGTTAATTATCATAAAGAGGTTGTTATGTCTGTATCACTGCATTTTCTTTCCAAGAAACTAGTACGATTTCTCCTGTTAATTGCGGTCACTTTTCCGGCGCTACTTCATGCATCAGCGCAGACTGCCCTTGATGACTACGTGAATGCCCCTGATTCTTCTTATAATTTTACTCTGGCGGATCACGTAGTAGGTGAAGGGTATACCTTGTATGTGGTTTATATGTATTCACAGCAATGGCGTTCTCTAGCTGAAGTGGATCGCATACAGTGGACGCATTGGCTGGCGATTGTTGTTCCTGACGTGGTTGCTACTGATACTAGTATGCTGATTATTGCCGGCAAAGATAATTCCGATACTCCCAACCTTGGTACCACTGAGGTTGTCGTTGCCGCGGAGATTGCGAAAAACTCGGCATCGATTGTCTCGGTACTCGGACAGGTTCCCAACCAGCCACTTTTTTTTGCAGACGAACCTTTTGAGCACTCAGAAGATGAAGTGGTTGCGTACACATTTGATAAAGCAATGGATACGGGCGACTGGCTCTGGCCGGCCTATTTGCCTATGACCAAGGCCTCGGTCCGCGCGATGGACACGATCCAAGCTGTGTCTTCAGATCCGGAGGTCGAAACGGTTCCGGTACGTCAGTTCGTGGTGACCGGTTTTTCCAAACGGGGTGCTATCACCTGGTTGACCGCCGTTGTTGATCCTCGTGTACGCGCCATTGCCCCTGGCGTGTTTGACACTCTCAATATGGATGAACAGCTTGAACACCATTTTTCCGCCTATGGCTTTTATTCAGATGCCCTGGATGATTATGTGAATTACAACGTCTTGCGCCGGGTGCGTACGCCGGAAGGACAGGTACTCATGCAGGTGGTCGATCCCCTTTCTTATAAGGAACGGCTGACCATGCCCAAATTCATCCTCAATTCTTCCGGCGATCCCTTTTATACTCCCGACTCAGCTCGGTTTTATTTTGATGCATTGGAAGGTGAAAACCTGATCCGCTATGTTGCCAATACCGGACATGACCTGGAAACGGCACCTGATGACATCGAAGATGCCGTTACCAGTCTGGTAAGTTGGTATCTGGGTATTCTTACCGGGATGCCACGTCCCACGATTAGTTGGCAGCACAATGATGGACACTTGATTGTACAAACCGATCAACCTGTGTACGCTGCACGGTTCTGGCAGGCACATAATCCCACGGCACGTGATTTTCGCCTGGAAACCATTGGTCGTAGCTGGAGTGATATAACGTTAATCCCCACTGGGCCAGGTACCTATTCAGTACCAGTGCCGACCCCCAGTGACGGCTGGACTGCGTACTTTGTTGATTTGATCTACCCGGGTGTGGCGGGTGTCCCGCAGACCTATAGCACTTCAATCTTTATCAGTCCGGATACCCTGCCGTATGAAGTGACCGACCCACTGCTCGATCCGCGTGGTGTTGGTTTTTGGAGGCGACAGGTCATCGGTAAGCGAAATGTAAAAATTCCGGCCGATGTCCTGGCAGGTTATTTGCCCATTCCATTGTTCGATCAATACGTAACTACGATTGAAGATGCGAAAGAAATATTTACCACCCGCAATCGTGATCCACGGGCCAGGGCGCGCAAGCAATGTCTTGCGCTACGGCTTAATGTTCGCGATGGTCAACTGGGCTGGTACACATCGGTAACGCTTGATGACGATTACGGTGACGATGACCATTATGGTCACGATGACGACCACGGTGACGATAACCATTATGGTCACGATGACGACCACGGTGACGATGACCATTATGGTGATGATGACAACGGTCACGATGACGATAATGGTGATGACAACACAAGCAAACTCTGGGAAGTCTATAGCCAGGCTCATGAGGCATTCCTGGCGGGTCAACCGCAAAAGGCTAGGGCCATTTGTGCAGCCGTAAACAGGCTTTAATCGCTGAAAAAGATCGGAGTGGGAGTCATTGTGAATAATCACTCCAACTCCTTCCAGACTATTTGTGAGCGTCTAGCAGACCCCACCTGCTATGTCGGGTTTGCAGCTTTTAGTCCGCCGACCCCACAAGCGGTCCTTTAGGCACTAAAAGACGGCAGTCGACCCAAAGAAGACATAGAGTACTTTTTCTCCAACGCGGTCCTAGTCCCGCCAGAAATTGGCAGCTTCTCGGTTTAATCGAAAGCATAACGGGGCAGCTTCGACGTAGGTGATTGGTATTTTGCTAAAGCTCGAACTATAAATGGGTATGCTTGTATAAGCATAACGAGACCAGGGGGGCTCAACAATCGTACTATTAAGGCAAAATGACTCATTGTATTGATTTGACAGGCACGAGACCAATCATCCCAGAACTTATCCCAGAGAAAATGTGGAATAAGAATGTTCGCACAATTATCTCGAAACAGAATTGGGAGACGCTTCGTTGGAGTTTTGGAGCTGCAAAACATCCTCCACCATTTGCGTTAAAAGCAGTAACAGACTTAGGGCTTCCGAGGCCGAGTTGGCATGACGAGATAAGGTGCCAAATCTGCGGTCAAGAGCAGGATAATTTAGAGTTATATGAGCTATGGGAGTATGATGACGAGCGATACATTCAAAATAACCCGAATATCAGGCTTAAGATCCGATTTTTTATGCCAAAATCACCACTTCAAAGAATAAAAGGAGACGCAGCGAATTTTTTTTAGCCAATTGATAATCGCTGTGTTCTTTTAAAAAAGGTGTCGTAGTGTTAATAAAAAAATCCTCCGACACCTTTTCCCAACCAGAGAAAAGGTTTGATGAGCAATAAACCTGCAAACCAGGAAACAGAACTCCCTGAAGATTTTGAAATCTTTCCGTGGAACGAAAAATTCAACACGGGCCACGAGCAAATAGACGAGCAACATCGTACACTTGCAAGGCTCGTCAACAAGCTTGCCAGGACAATGATTGATAAGGACTATTCAGTTGTATCCAGCGTATTCGATGAACTGGCAAAGTATGCGCATCTTCATTTCATGGATGAAGAGAGCGTCTGGTTGCGATATTTTGATGAGGACGATCCCTGGTTCTCATCACATAAGCATAATCACGATAGCTTCTGGCCAAAAGTCAACGAGCTTCAATTGGCCAATTCCGACAAGCCTTTAGACGAGATCGTGGAAAATATCATGCGGTATCTGATTCGCTGGTTGGCGTTTCACATTGTCGGAGAGGACAAACGCATGGCTAGCGCAGTTCAGTTAATGAAATCAGGGATGACGGTTGATCAGGCAAAGATTATCGCAGATGCGGAAATGAAAGATTCACTATATGTTTTGATTGACGTTATTCTCAATATGTATGACCGTCTTTGTGCAAGGACGATGGATATGCTCAGGGAAAGAAGTGCGCATGAGAAAAATTAAAAAAGTGCGGCCATTTAAGACTAACTTCCAGGGAACTAAAGTGGTCTGACCATAATGCCGCTTACTTAAGCATAAAATGATTGGAGTAGCGTCATTGCAGCATGTTTTACGTAATTCGACGGCGAAACAAACTAGATCTACCGTAGGGTGCGCCGTGCGCACCATTGCTCGGAAATCATACACTCTAGTCTGATTTCGGTGCGCACGGCGCAACCTACGATCGGTCCATTCAGCTGTCAGTTAATTTCTGATGTTCACGGCGAATTGACCTCGCTAATACGCTTGTCGCGAATATAAATGTTTCCTTCGACTTCAAGCAACCGCAAGGACAGCAAGCGCTCACCGGTACACATCGTACTCAAAGACTCGCCTGTAACGGGGTCGTATACAATGCCGTGCATGGAACATCGCAGTAACTCCATCTTGTCATCAAATATCGTGTCTCGTTGACAGTTCAACGTGCGTGGCATATGAACACACTGGTTAAGGTATGCAAATACTTCCCCGTTGTGCCGAAACACAATAGCTGAATGCGGTGAGCCCCGGAATTGCAGGGGCACGATGATGAACTGCTTGTCCTTTAGCTGGCCGGCCTGGCAGATTTCCAGTGGCCTGTTCAGGGTGGACATTCGGCGAGCGGGGGGTCAGCCGTCGATGCTGCCCATGGCAGTTTGCAGGTAGTTCTGCAGCCCGGTCTTCTCGATCAGCTCAAGCTGTGTTTCCAGGTAATCCAGGTGATCTTCCGTATCGTTGAGAATGCTTAGCAGGATATCGCGTGAAACGTAGTCGCGCACGGATTCACAGTAGGTGATGGCCTCCAGGTAGAGTTCCCGGCCGGACTGTTCAAGCTTGAGGTCGCCATTGATACATTCGGGCACGTTTTCGCCAATCATCAGCTTGCCGAATTCCTGCATGTTGGGCAGACCCTCGAGGAAGAGAATACGTACGATAAGCTTGTCGGCGTGGTGCATTTCTTCGATGGATTCTTCATATTCGTGCTTGCCCAGTGCATTCAAGCCCCAGTTTTTATACATTCGTGCATGCAGGAAATACTGGTTGATTGCGGCCAGCTCGATAGCCAGGGCCTTGTTCAGCAACTGTATGACGGTGTTGTCACCCTGCATGGGAGTCTCCTTCTGTAATAAGATTGTTGGTTAACTGTAGATGCTCGGCGAGCAGGTCACGCATGTAGCAGGTGCATTTTCCGCAGCAGGATTCGAAGCCAAAATGCGCGCGTAACTCACGGATGGATGATACCCCTTCGCCCAGCGCTTCTTTTATCTGCCTGTCGTTGACTGCATTACAAACGCAAATATACATACTCTTTCATCCGCTATGTGATTTGTGCACAGTCGTGATGGCTATGCCGTCTGGTATAGCAGCCCTGGATTTCAGGTGTGCTGCCAATGCACTGTCCATGGTGGCTGCGTGAAGTGGAAACCAGTGTACAATGCTGCTACACAAATAGCTGCGGCCGAAAGGAATCAGCCCTTTGTGTACTCGCTGGCCAAATTGTACAAGTTCTCCAAGTACACGCTCATGTTCACCGCGATGTTCCGCAAGTGCGGGAAATTCACTTTCAATCATCAGTTTATTTTCATGATCGAAATGCTCACGCGTATGACTAATCAGCAAATCGAACAAACGTATAAATTGTTCGCATTCAGCACGATCTACTGCATTGACCAGTTCGATAAACTCAATATGTGTGTCGTCCATGGCATTTACGCCAAGACGAAAACGATTGTCATCCCATTCAATGATAGCCATTCGATAACGCCTGATGTTTCTGATCACCCAGATAGCTGACTTTTGTCGTAACCTTGTTGAGCAGATAGTACATGAAGTCATTCACATTGTCGTAGTCCATGTCGACAATAAAATTTGCCAGTTCATCGGTAAACCGGCGTGTTGTGTATATCTCTTCAAGTGTGCGCCCACAGGTACGGCATTCTGTTTCGTTTTCATTGCACATGGTTTTGCCTTTACAGCGGGTAAAAGGACGCGACATGGTTATCAACCCACACTCTGTAGTTGCTTATCGTCTTCTGATGCGGATACAACATCATACCCGGCAGCCTGCAACAATCCTGATATATCATCCTTGATAATCTCGATTTTCATTTTCTTGCAGTAGCGTTCTTCCTTCTCAGTGGGTTCTTTAATCAATGCCCAGCCGGCTGGCTCATCTGCTGCGTAAATAATGTCAGACAGAACCATGCGTTCGGTATCTCTGGTCATCGGCAGACCGATGAAGAGGTATTGCCTGCCTTCACGGTATTTTTTTATGAAACCTGGCAGGCCAAAACCACCCATGAGTTCGGTGATGTAATCGACATAGTCTGCATCGGAAGCAATGAATGTCGGTTCTGGCACCGGGCTACCCATCGGTTTCAGTAAAATCGGCAGGCTGGAATCAGCATCTGCCTGGTCAATCTCATTGTAAGTTTTGCCATCATACTGATGAAGCTTAAAACGGTAGTCAGTACCACCGATGCGTGCTATACCGCGCACCAGTAAATGCGGTATATCGGCATAGCTGTCCTGTAATTGTGTATCCCGATTGACGTCGATGACATAGGGTAGCTTCAGGCCGGCCAGCCACTCGTGAACGCTTGCGCGCGACCAGTTCCGGTCACTGTACAACTGCTCGAGGTAGCGATTTACGAAGGTGCGGCCTTTTTTTAGCTCTATGTCCATCGCAGCGCGTGGAAATTCGTACATTAAACGGGGCGCCATCGGCTTGCCGCCATTCATTGCAAGAATCAGGCTGTCACTGTCAGCAGGCATGGAAGTGCCGGTCTGTTGGTGAGTGACGTCGAACAGAACTCCAGGGCCTAGATAAGGCACAATCTTGCCTGACGCTAACGCCGATAAAACAGGTTCGTAATTGAATGTTGTCATGACTGCTTCCGATAGGTGAATGAATACATGTAGTCACATGTGACAATGCAAGAACTGTTCCAACAGGTAAGTTATTGAAAGAAGGCGGAAATGACAGGGTAGGTTGTAAGATTGACTGCACGCCTGACGACAATCAACGGGTATTGTCGTAAACAGCACATGCACTTTCAGCGTGATATATCGACCTCGTAGACACCGCCGATCAATAGTACTTCTTCCTCACCAAGTAAATGGCCTGGTAACAGATCGGAGTAAAACACGATTTTCTGCCAGCAGGCGCTGACCTCCAGTATGTAGTCACCGAACTCACCCGCCCGATCACGATTGCGTGTAAATGAGTTCAGATTATTCAGTAAGAACACAGCATGGTTGCGTGCTCTTTGCTCAAGTACTTCGTACTCATAGGGACGGTTGACACCACGGTAGAGCCGTGCTTGCAGGTCCGGTGAGCAGGTGCGGGCCAGTTCATATTGACAATAGCTGTATAAAAGGTCGAGCTGTGATTCAAGCGCATTGGTGGCATAGAGCCCACGTGCCCGTGATTCCAGGAAGTCATTATAACGATGCGTTTTAGCATTGTTACCGCTGGACGCGTACAGGGGGCCATTATGATAACGTGTCAGCAGGCCAAAACGTGACTCGACCCAGCTTTTCATTACAGCGGCTTCCTGACCGTTGGGATCGAACAGCCAGCCACGCAATGTCCGCAAATAGTCGGCCTTATGTCTCTTGCCTGTTTTGCTACTGTCCATGTCCAGCCCGGTGTCTTCCGGGTGTTCAAATCGAAACTGCACTGCCAGGTAGTTCATGAAGTACTCGGCGCGCTGTTCACGCGAGCTGTAATTATCCAAAGCGCTGAAGAGATGCTTGTGCAGCTCGTGCACACCATCGATATAAATCGGTACTGGATTACGCTGAAATATCAGACTGCCAAGAATCACCGCTGGAACGTTGCATCGATTGATGGGAAGTCGTGCAGTTTTCGGTAGCGACGCTGCCTGTGTTGCAGAATTTTCGCGATTTTTGTGTTTATACATACATTGATTGTGAGCTTTGTTGCTTATGCTACCAGCAACGACGTGTATGTATTTTGACACATGCCTTTTAAAAACAACAGCTTGTTGCATCTATCGTGTTTGGCATGCTGTTTGCATTACTGAGGCTGAGGCAATTTTGTTAACCCGCGAATCGAATTCGCAAACCATTACGGAGACAACAATATGGCAATGCGTCAATGTGCAATCTACGGCAAAGGCGGTATCGGTAAGTCCACCACAACCCAGAACCTGGTGGCTGGCCTGGCCGAGCTTGGCAAAAAAGTAATGATCGTTGGGTGTGACCCCAAAGCTGATTCCACCCGCCTGATGCTTCATTCCAAAGCGCAGCACACGATCATGGAAATGGCCGCTGAAGCCGGTTCGGTTGAAGACCTCGAGCTGGATGATGTACTGAAAATGGGATACGGCGATGTCAAGTGCGTCGAGTCTGGTGGTCCTGAGCCCGGTGTCGGATGTGCCGGTCGTGGCGTAATCACCGCGATCAACTTCCTCGAAGAAGAAGGCGCCTACGATGACGATCTTGACTTTGTCTTTTATGACGTACTCGGTGACGTCGTGTGTGGCGGTTTCGCCATGCCGATTCGTGAGAACAAGGCACAGGAAATCTACATCGTTGTCTCCGGCGAAATGATGGCGATGTACGCTGCCAACAATATCTCCAAGGGAATCGTCAAGTACGCCAACTCAGGTAGCGTTCGTCTTGCAGGTCTGATCTGTAACTCACGCAACACTGACCGTGAAGATGAGTTGATCATGGCGCTGGCTGAACGCCTGGGTACCACGATGATTCATTTCGTGCCCCGTGACAATGCTGTGCAGCGTGCAGAAATTCGCCGCATGACGGTGATTGAATACGACCCGACAGCCAAACAGGCCGAAGAATATCGCACGTTAGCGCAAAAGGTGATCGACAACAAGAATCTTAATATACCGACTCCGATCACCATGGATGAACTGGAAGACCTGCTGATGGAATTCGGTATCCTGGAAGAAGAAGACGAGTCAATCGTTGGTCAGACTGCTGCTGCTGAGGCATAGGCCTGATTGGTAATGATAGTTACGGGGGGCGCCCGCTTCGATTACGGAGCTCCCCGCTGATTGACATCCAAACGATGCTTGTCCACAGATTAGTCGCGGCAAACTGGAGAAAAAACAATGGCAGCTATAAGTAAAGAAGAAACCGAGGCCCTCATCGCCGAGGTGCTAGAGGTTTATCCTGAAAATGCGAAAAAAGACCGTACCAAGCATTTGACGGTCAACGATCACGAGATCGAGCAGTCGAAGAAATGTATTACTTCAAACCGCAAGTCCCAGCCTGGCGTGATGACGGTCCGTGGTTGTGCCTATGCCGGTTCAAAGGGTGTGGTCTGGGGGCCGATCAAGGACATGATTCACATCTCGCACGGCCCGGTCGGTTGTGGCCAGTACTCGCGTGCTGGTCGCCGCAACTATTACATTGGCACCACGGGTGTGAACACCTTCGTGACCATGAACTTCACGTCCGATTTCCAGGAAAAGGATATCGTCTTCGGCGGTGACAAGAAGCTGGATAAGTTGATCACTGAGATCGATCAGCTGTTCCCGCTAAGCAAGGGCGTGACCATCCAGTCCGAATGTCCGGTCGGTCTGATCGGCGACGATATCGAGGCGGTTGCCAAGAAGAAATCCAAAGAACTGGATAAGACGGTGGTTCCGGTGCGCTGTGAGGGCTTTCGTGGCGTATCCCAGTCGCTCGGCCACCATATCGCGAATGACTCGATTCGTGACTGGGCCCTGGGTGCGCGAGACGGCGACGACAGCTTCGAATCGACGCCGTATGACGTATCCATTATAGGTGACTACAACATCGGTGGTGATGCATGGTCATCACGTACGCTGCTCGAAGAGATGGGTTTGCGTGTCGTCGCGCAGTGGTCCGGTGACGGCAGCCTGGCCGAAATCGAGTTGACGCCAAAGGTAAAGCTGAATCTGCTGCACTGCTACCGTTCGATGAACTACATCTCGCGTCATATGGAAGAGAAGTACGGTGTCCCCTGGCTGGAGTACAACTTCTTCGGTCCAACCAAGATTGCGGAAAGCTTACGCAAGATTGCGTCGCATTTCGATGACAAGATCAAGGAAGGCGCCGAACGCGTGATTGAACGCTACAAGGCTGACTACGAAGCAGTGATAGAGAAGTACCGTCCGCGCCTGGAAGGCAAGAGGGTCATGCTGTACGTCGGCGGCCTGCGCCCGCGGCACGTGATCGGTGCCTATGAAGACCTGGGTATGGAAGTGGTTGGTACCGGCTATGAGTTCGCTCATAACGACGACTATGACCGTACCATCAAGGAAATGGGAAATGCCACGCTTATCTACGATGACGTGACTGGTTTCGAGTTTGAAGAGTTCGCGAAGAAAATCAAACCCGACCTGATCGGTTCCGGCATCAAGGAAAAGTATATCTTCCAGAAGATGGGCATACCCTTCCGCCAGATGCACTCGTGGGACTACTCGGGACCCTACCATGGCTATGACGGCTTCGCCATCTTTGCCCGGGATATGGATATGACCCTGAACAATCCTTGCTGGAATATGATAAAGGCGCCATGGAGCCAGTCTTCCGAGGAAGCCGACGCCGTAGCTGCTAGCGCATAAGTTGACATAAAGCGGGGAGGGCCGTCGATGGCCGGCGGTCTGCCCCTGAATCCAACACGTAAGTCCACAGATTAGTGGCGCGTACAGGAGAACATGATGAGCCAGAACGTAGAAGACATTAAACCCAGTTACCCATTGTTCCGGGATGAGGAGTACAAGGACAACCTCGCGCGTAAGAAAGAAATGTTCGAGGAATGCTATCCCCAGGAGAGGATCGAAGAGGTCTTTGAATGGACGACAACAGAAGAATACAAGGAACTGAACTTCAAGCGCGAAGCGCTGACCGTCAACCCTGCCAAGGCATGCCAGCCGCTGGGCGCCGTGCTGTGTGCACTCGGCTTCGAAAAGACACTACCCTACGTGCACGGTTCACAGGGTTGCGTGGCATACTTCCGCACTTACTTCAACCGGCATTTCAAGGAGCCGGTTGCCTGTGTATCGGATTCCATGACCGAAGATGCAGCCGTATTCGGTGGCCAGAAGAACATGTTCGTCGGCATGGAAAATGCCAAGGCATTATACAAGCCGTACATGATCGCGGTCTCGACTACCTGCATGGCGGAAGTCATCGGTGACGACCTCAACGCATTCATCGGCAATACCAAGAAAGCAGGTCATATTCCTGACGAGTTCCCGGTCCCTTTCGCCCATACACCCAGCTTCGTCGGTTCGCACACCACCGGCTGGGACAACATGTTCGAAGGCATCCTGCGTTACTTCACGCTGAATAGCATGGAAGACAAGGAGGTGGGTAGCAACGGCAAAATCAACATCGTGCC
Organism: uncultured Gammaproteobacteria bacterium; assembly: GCA_942492025.1. GTDB lineage: Bacteria > Pseudomonadota > Gammaproteobacteria > SZUA-229 > SZUA-229 > JABDQW01. The sequence continues at coordinate 257,643 of CALODJ010000010.1, forward strand.
GGGCTTCGAAACCTACCTTGGCAACTTCCGCGTGATTCGTCGCATGCTCGACGAAATGGACGTCGACTACAGCTTCCTGTCTGATCCGAGCGAAGTGCTGGATACACCGGCTGATGGCGAGTACCGCATGTACGCCGGCGGTACCACCCAGGATCAGGTCAAGGATGCGCCCAACGCGGTCGATACGCTGGTGCTGCAGCCGTGGCAGCTGGTGAAAACCCGCAAGTACGTGAAGAACACCTGGAAACAGCCGGCATCCGATATCAGTATCCCGATGGGCCTGGAATGGACCGACGCATTCCTGATGAAGATCTCCGAACTGACCGGCAAACCGATTCCTAAGAGTCTGGAAACGGAACGTGGCCGCCTGGTGGATATGATGACAGACTCGCACGCATGGCTTCATGGCAAGAAATTTGCACTGTGGGGCGATGCCGACTTTGTTCTTGGTATGACCAAGTTCCTGCTTGAGCTGGGTGCAGAGCCTACACATATTCTATGCCACCATGCCAACAAGCGTTGGAAGAAAGCGGTGGAGGCGATGCTGGCTGAATCACCTTATGGTGCCAACAGCGAAGTGCACATTCATAAAGACCTGTGGCATATGCGTTCGCTGGTGTTCACCAACAAGCCGGACTTCATGATCGGTAATTCCTACGGCAAGTTTATCCAGCGTGACACGCTCACAAAAGGTAAAGAGTTCGAGGTGCCGCTGATCCGCATCGGCTTCCCGATATTCGACCGTCATCACCTGCATCGTGATACCACGCTAGGTTATGAGGGCTCAATGCACGTACTCAAGACCTTGGTCAACGCCGTACTGGAACGCCTGGACGATGAAACCCGGGGCATGGGTACAACCGACTACAACTACGACCTCGTGCGTTAGTTGCAGTGATTCAAACCCTGGCCGGTCAACGCCTGCAGAGGTTACCGGCCGGGCCTGACCCGGAGATCAAGATGCCCAATGTAATGATTCGACGCAAACCCGAGGGTGACCTGCTGTTCTACATCGCGAAGAAGGACCAGGAAGACGTCATCTCTAAAGTTGAAGTTGATAATGAGGAACAGTGGGGTGGCGAGGTGGAGCTTACCGACGGTTCCCGTTACTACATCGACCCGGTGAGTCCGCCACCCCAGTTCCCGACCACGCTGCGGTTCAAGCGCGCCGTTTAAAAAGCATATTGTTGTTAATTTCAGGAGAAATACCATGGCCCTAAAAATTGTTTTAGATCTTTGCACTGCATGCGGCGACTGCGAGCCGCTTTGTCCAACCGAATCGATTTCGCCGTTCAAAGGACTGTTCAAAATCGACGAAGAAACCTGCACCGAGTGCGAAGGTGAATTCGACAGCCCACAGTGTCTGGACGTATGCATGGAAGACGATTGCATCGTCCCGGCATGATCGGCGCTGAAATATCTGAAACCATCCCTAAGAGGTTAGGATGACCGTGCAAGACCTCAAGCTCAGGGATGAGCGAGGCAGTGGACAGTGACTATGAACGAACCCATATCGAAAGATATAGCTCTACGTATTGCGCTCGCGGCCAGGGTCTTGCCCGATTTCGATGCGGCGCAGCTATTGAAAGCGCTGGATGAACTGGTCGGGCTGCCACCGACCAAAGATTCGCTGGCGACCCTGACGGTCAAACAACTCAAGGCAACCGAGGCGGTCGAGCTCGGCGGCGTGGAAACCGACCTGATGAAGGAAGCGCTGGCCTATCTCAAGGGTGACAAAGGCCTGGGACAGGAAGCGCTGCCAACGATACAGGTCTACACGGATGGTGATATGCCCAACTCGATCCGCGTTGCCTGCGCCTCCAATAACGCAGAAGATCTCGACGGACATTTCGGATCTTGCGCGCGCTTTCTGATCTACCAGGTTGACAGCGACGAGATACGCCTGATCGATATCCGGCCCACCGATGGCCCCGAGGCCCGTGATGACAAGAACGCATACCGTTCTGGCCTGATCGCAGACTGCCAGGTGTTGTTCGTCGCATCCATTGGTGGCCCCGCTGCGGCCAAGGTGGTCAAGTCCGGTGTGCATCCGATCAAGCACCTGAATGGCGGAACGACACGCGAACGTATGAAGGAACTACAAGCCGTACTGGCATCGACACCACCGCCCTGGCTCGCCAAGGTGATGGGGTATGACGAAGAAGAACGCGTCCGGTTCGAACGCGAGGCCGAGGTTGGGGCATGATTGCAGAAGAAACCATCGACAAGATCGACGGACTTTTGATCGACCACGGTCTTGACCACGACGCAGTATCCCGTCTGCGTGGCATGTGGCCGGAACTTCACTTCACCTACTGTTCCGACGACGATGTCTGCGGACCAACGGCGGTGCGCGAGTCCGACGGGTTCAGTATTTACCTGGTCGATAACCGGGACCATTGCTTGTCGTTTACATCGGACGCTAGCGTTGCAACGGGTCTCGTGCTCGCCGAACACGACGAAAATCTCTGATGATTGGAGCCGTACAGCTGGAACAGAACAAGACTCCGAAGGCTGACTGCAGCGCCTGCCCCCACCGCAACACGATATTGAAAGCGGGTCGCTGCGTGCCGGGTGATACCTGCGTGCGCGTAATGAGCGGCCGTCAAATTGAACGTTTTTTCAAGGAAAACCCGACGCTGGCAGAAGATTATGCTGGCGATGAATTCTGGGAGCGGCGCGCTATAGCCGCACGTTACTTGTCGCAAAAGCACCTGCTAAAGATGATCGATGATCCGGACGAGGTCGTGCGCCGAGTGCTCGCATGGCGGCTGCCAGTTTCCGAACTGCATTGCCTTATCGATGATGAAGACCGCGAAGTCCGCGTCACTGTCGCCGATCGACTGCCGACAGACCAGCTCGAGCCGCTTGCGTCGGATCCCGATTACATGGTGCGCCTTACCGTGGCCAAGCGGCTACCAGCAGGTCGTTTGTTCAGTCTGATGTGTGATTGCGACAGCGAAGTCCGTCGCTTGGTAGCGCGTCGCCTGCCGCACGCCAGCCTGGCATTGATGCAATTCGATGGCGAGGAAAGTGTCCGGCTGGTCGTGGCAGAGCGCATGAACGGAGAGCAGGCTGTTGCGATGCTGCGCGATAGAGACTGGCGGATTCGGCTGCTCGCTGTATTAAAAGTACCATTGAAGCACGTTGCCGACATGCTCAACGATGCCGACGACGAAGTTCGGACAGTGGCAAAGGAACGACTGCAAGCCGCGAATAGTCCGGATGCTTCCTGTTAAAAATGAAATGAACCATGATGACATCGCCTCAAACGCAACAAGCTGAAAAAGACACACTGGTTTTAACGTCCAACCTGGGCGCAGATACTGCGCTTCAGAAGGTTTCAGGTACGTGCAGCTTTACCCGTGTATCCGAAGACCATGCCCAACTGCTGGAAAACCTTTCGCACGCTTTGCCGGACCTCGTATTCAAGGTCGCTTTGACCAGAGGCGGCTGGCACCGTATCGGTGGACTGATGGACAAAGAGGGTAACCGAATTAGCAACCACGTGATCGAATGGATCGAGCAGAACAGCAATAGCGATATCACTAACCTCTATGCGGCTTATGCCGAGGCCGGCTACATCGTGACCCACGTACACGGCAAAACCCATTACCTGGTCGCAAGCACCGGCGATGCACCTCAGGATTTCATCCAACTGGAGATCGAGGAGCTGCAAGAGCTGAGCGATCACCTTTTGTTCGCTGAGGGTGAAATCCCTGATGACGTTGATGACCTTATCGAGCCCGGCAAGGTCACTCTGGTGGAGCAGGCACCGGTGGGTGAGCCGCGTTACGGTTTCCGTCGTATGACGTCAATCGCCAATTATTTGCAGCGGATGTCAGACGATAACAGGGCTGGCGCGTTCAGGCGTTTCATCGAGGACTGGTCGCGCAGCAGCGCAGGTGAGCACAGCACCTTCAGCGACCACTGGGTGCTCGGTTTGCGTGAATACACCGATGCCTATGGCGAGCCCGTTATGCTGGCGCAACCGGTGAGCACGCATACAGCGGATATCCCGCGGTTGGAAAAAGAAGATGTCAGGCACGGTCCCATGCTGGCCAACATGATTCACGGCTTCGACCGGCACATGGGCTACCCGATGGCGTGGTACTTCTACATGTTGACACACAGTAATGTACCTTATCAGCTGGCCGAAGCTATCCATCATGACCAGATGGGAGCCTACGATTACCTGCCAGCAAAAGATCTGAAAATTCTGATTGACTGGTACCACAAACCCTATAGCGTCTGACACCACGCAGGAATAACTATGAACACCGAAGAAAAGATCAAAAAACAGCTTGAAGAAAATCCAGTCATTCTTTATATGAAGGGTACCCCCGATATGCCAAGTTGCGGCTTTTCTGCAAAAGCAGCAGCTGCAATCAAATCAACGGGTGTTGCCTTTGCCCATGTCAATGTACTAGAGGCACCTTTTATTATGGAAAAGCTTCCTGATGTATCGAACTGGCCGACATACCCGCAACTATTTGTCAACGGTGAAATCGTTGGTGGTTGCGATATCGTTGAGGAGTTGTTGATGAGTGGGGAACTTGCTCCATTGTTACAAGAAGCCACTTCTGAACCGGCCTGATTAAAGATGAAAGAAGAGGATATTATCCGCAGGGTGAAGGGGCTTCATCCCGATGCGATTATCGATCTCGCGGGCGCAGACTGCAGTTTTGAAATGTACGTAATTAGCGATGTGTTCGATGGTATGAACACATTGCAGCGTCAGCAACCTATACTGGCGTTGTTCAAGAGAGAGCTGGCTTCGGGAAAATTGCATGCGCTGTCAGTAAAGGCGAAGACACCGAAAGAGCAGTCTGGTGCCGCCGGCCTTGTGCAGATACAAGGGATATGAAAGAGTGGTTACCAGCAATTGGTTAATAGTGAATAATAAACTGTAGTACTAAAGTGTAGTGATTCAGATCTGATCTTTCAGACTGGAAAAGATTCAGAAGCTAACTGACAGCTTAATGGGCCGACCGCAGGGCGCGCCATGCGCACCGTGGAATCTAATCTACTTGTCTGATCGGGTCGTGAATCACGCGTTGTATTTTAGGAAGCTCTGAATAATTCCATCCGGGAATTATCAGAGCACGAAAAATAAAAATGCGATTTTTATTTTTCCCCATTTTCAATCACATATGTGATTGAAAATGGCGGCATATCCATGTGCCGCAAGAAACCTCTGAATAAATCAGAGTTTCCTTTATACTTTTCAGATAGTTGTTGGGATATCTAATCTGACGAAGTAGAACTAATCAGCCTGATCATAGGTTGCTGGTAATTATAGGTTGCTGATAACTCCCAGTGAGCTGGCGAGTGAAACAGGCGAGCCAACTGGAGTTCGCGTTCCAGTTCCATTTCCCGCGGCAGATGATCTCCAAACCGGGTGAACAGCTCTTCCTGATTGTTGGTTTCATGACGCGCGATCTCCCGGTCGATATCCATGATTTCATGGAAAGCCTCTTCGCTGAAATCCAGCCCTTCCCAGTCTAATGACTGGTAACTGGGAACCCAACCAAGCGGACTTTCAATGGCATAACCAGTGCCGTTACAACGTTCCACTATCCATCTGAGTACTCGCATATTTTCACCGAAGCCTGGCCAGATGAAATGCCCGTGCTTATCCTTGCGAAACCAGTTGACGCGAAAGATGCGGGGAGGGGTGGATACACAACGACGGCCAAGGCGTAACCAGTGTTGCCAATAATCGGCCATGTTGTAGCCACAGAAGGGCAGCATGGCCATCGGATCGCGGCGCATCGCTTCCTGACCAATGGCAGCGGCGGTGGCTTCAGAACCCATGGTTGCCGCCATATAAACACCGTGCTCCCAGTTATAACTCTGATAGGCCAGCGGAAAGTTATGACTGACCCGGCCACCGAACAGAAAGGCGCTGATGGGTACGCCTTCAGGGTTCTCCCATTCCGGATCGATGGAGGGACAGGCGCTGGCGGGTGCGGTAAAACGCGCGTTAGGGTGGGCTGCCGGAGTTTCTGTGTTTGGATACCAGTGATGTCCCTTCCAGTCGATCAGATGCTCAGGGGGCTCGGGTGTCAGACCTTCCCACCAGATATCCCCATCATCCGTCAACGCGCAGTTGGTAAAGATGCAATTTTTCCGCAACGCGGCGAGGGCATTGGGATTGGAGGATTCGTTGGTGCCAGGCGCGACGCCGAACAGGCCGTACTCCGGATTAATGGCATAAAGCCTGCCATCTTTGGGATTGGGTTTGATCCAGGCGATATCATCACCAATGGTAGTGATCTTCCAGCCTTCGTAACTCTCCGGAGGAACCAGCATGGCAAAGTTGGTCTTGCCGCAGGCACTGGGAAAGGCGGCTGATACGTACATCTTGTCGTGCTGAGGGGATTCCACGCCCATGATCAGCATATGTTCCGCCAGCCAGCCCTCATCCCGTGCCATGACTGAGGCGATGCGCAGGGCCAGGCATTTTTTACCCAGCAGGGCATTGCCCCCATAACCACTGCCGAAGGACCAGATCTCCCGGGTCTCCGGAAAATGCGTGATGTATTTGTCTTCGATATTGCCTGCACAGGGCCAGGATACATCCTGTTCACCGGGCGCGATGGGTGCACCTACAGAATGCACGCAGGGCACGAATTCACCTTTGTCACCCAGCACATCCAGCACCTGTTGACCCATACGGGTCATGATGCGTTGATTGACAACCACATAGGGTGAATCGGTGATCTCCACCCCGATGTGTGCGATGGAAGAACCCAGTGGGCCCATGCTGAACGGGATGATATACATCGTTCGTCCCTGCATGCAGTCCTTAAACAGGCTCTGCAGTATGGTTCTCATCTCTTTGGGGTGCATCCAGTTATTCGTGGGTCCGGCATCATCTTCCTTTTCCGAGCAGATGAACGTGCGATCTTCGACCCTGGCTACATCGCTGGGATGTGAACGCGCCAGAAAACTGTTGGGGCGCTTGTCTGGGTTCAGCCTGACAAAAGTACCGTTTTCCACCAGCTCTTCACACAAACGGTCATATTCTTGCTGGGAACCGTCACACCAGTGAATGCGGTCCGGATTACAGAGTTCGGCTATAACATCGACCCAATGTAGTAATGTACGATTGTTGGTGCGTGTGGCACCGTCATGTGTGGTGGTCATGGTGCGACTCTCTTTGGTTCATTTTCTGCCTAACACGTCGGTGAGGCTTTTTGTTAAAACGATACAACAGTTAAACAGATCGTAGATCTGAACTATGCAAGGAGACTGCTTTCCTCTCAGTGAAGCGGTTCTCTCCCGGCACACTCCCGCTGTAGCCAATTCATTTCCACTGCAAAACCCATGCCATCATGATTCAGTAGAAAAACAGGTGTTCTTGATGGTTAATTGATACATCATGCACCAAGAGTGATCAAACAATCCAGTGATCTCACGGATTTGGTGCAACGGTCGGCAAAATCCAGTTACCCATTTTCACATGCTAATCTGGATGGTGTCTATATCGCCAGGGGTGCAAGCGCCCGTTTCCATCGGCTCAATGAACCCTCGAGCGGGGAACTGTCACAACTGGCGCCTACCCTGGCCCACCGAGTACGCCGTTTCCTGGAACGGCAAGGCTGGTTGGAACACGATGCCGAGAACGACCAGCTGGCCCTGGATACAGCGGATGACGATCCGCTCCGTGTGCTGCAGGGTCATTCTATCAGCTATCGCATTGCACTGGGGCCGCAGGCTAACTGATGTCAATTCATGGGTGTCTATTTTTGATGCCTCTGTTTTTGATGCTATACCCCGCACGACGCGCAGGCGATAAATCTCAGTCAGTGTATAATTTTTCAACTTGCACGCTGCTCGAGGCGCATCGACATGCGTACCATCTGCACATTCATGGGAGTGCTAACAGGATGTCTGTTGGCCTTTGCAGGCAGCAAGGGCGCAGCGCAGCCTGTGGTGCTTTCCGACGAGGACTTGGAAGTCAGCTATATCTACGCCGCCGTATTGGGCACGGGTACTTATCAGATCAAGGGCCGACGCCTCACCATGTTCCGCCTGCCGTTCAGCTGGGCTCAGCGCCAGGCCACAAAAGCAACGCCGGGTTGGCAATGGTTGTTTCCCATCGTGCTCGGCTATGATGACCTAAGCAACGTGGACTCGGACTGGATCGATGCCTTGTTACCAGATCAACTCGTGACCCTCACCGCACTGCCGGGGATTGAGTATATCTATCCCGTATCGGCAAACTGGCACGTGAAACCCTTTATACAGCTGGGGGCTGGCCGCGACTTCACCTCTGATGAGACCATCGCGATGACCCAGTTCGGAATACGCAGCCTGGGCCTGTTCCAGTTCACTAATGATTGGGAACTTCGGTGGGGTATCGCGCTGCGCTGGGCAGGAGAGTATCAATTCAATAGCAATGACCGCAATAACCTGGGCATCTTCGATACTGGCCTGGATATACGCCGCAACACACCCTTCTCGTTGCTCGAAAAAAGAGTAGATATGGGCGCGTATTACATCTTTCAGCGCTATGTTCCAGAGTGGCGCCTCAGCGACGCTCCCGACAACAAACAAGAAGCCGTCAGAGTGCACGAGATCGGAGCCAGTGTGGGCTTGAAACACCCACACAAGCTCCTCGGCATACCCTTTCAACGGGTACGCGTCGGCTACAAGGATGGCGACAACATCCGTGGCTGGACCTTTGGAACGGAGTTCCCTTTTTAGTACTACACTCGGCACAGTGAGATCGACTCTGCCATCAACCCGTGTTGCCGCCCGGGCCGATGAGCGGCGCAAGCTGGAGCGTTTATGCCATTACGTCGCATGACCTGCGGTATCGGAGCAACCCGGACACTGACGCCCATGGCTTGAGCGACCTCGGCAACCGGCTGGCCCAACTGCAGGACACGATGTACTAAAATTTCTCGACTTCTTGGTGTTAAACGGGCATTTTTATGGATGTTCATCTGGGGCTCCTTGGAAGCTGTAGGTTTGGCGACTATCAGTTTCATAGATCAGCCTCAGATGAACAACCTACTGACAAATCACAGCTAGCCCGCATGCAGCTCATGTCTACTGGCACTGCGGCAGGATGCCGCGACAAGGATACTGGCGCGTATCACTATCAGCGCCACCAGCCCGAAAACAACTTGCTTTAGCGGATCGTTGAACGTCATTATCCGGATTTCACCGTCTATCTTGCCGAACAGGGCAAATGCCGCGTGTAATCGGTGTCGCGTTTGATCGAACATTTCGATGAAACATCATCAAGTAAAATTTTGTCTCATTACCCCAAAACAGATTTTCAATTGCTATACTCAAATAGGAGAAAATGCTTATTTTCTAATATGCTTGTTTCTAGCGAGGTGAACAATGTACATCATAGCTGAAGTAATCTGGTGGCTACTGCTGGTATTCGGCTGCTCAGTAGCAGTCTTGGGAATTGTACTAGTCCTAAAGAGAATTCCCAATCAGGCTATCTATGGTTCGCGCAAAGCCGAGGTGGATGACGCCTTGGAGCTGGCAGAACAAACCGAGATATAAATTCGAATATGGAGCTGACAGGATTATCCGTCAGCTCCTTCTCCAAAACAGACATACGTGGATAATTGGCTGTACAGCAGATATCGGCCATTGGAGCCGACGCCCACGCTGGAATTCGAAAGCCCTGCTAATGCAGGGCTGTTATTCCTGGTTTGTTAAGGGTTGTCAAACACCTGCCCGCTGAGCCCGTGCGTACACTGACAGGGAGACGCTTATGGGCAGGTGTCTGACAACCCTTAACAGACGGGGAAGTCCACGAAATAGCTATTCTCGGCATCGCGTTCCAACCAGCCTTGCCGTTCCAGGTAACCGCCGACTCGATGCGCTATCTTCTGCGCTAGTTGCATCAGCACGCCACTGGAAGGCTCAGCCCGTTGCCAGCCCGGTCCTCATGGCCGGGCTGAGACTTTTCAGCGCTGCGATGAGGTAGATGGCTGAGTCGGTGTCTCGTCCCTGGCCACACTCAATGAATGTTCAGTCTAACTTTACGAACCCTCGATACGAGCCGCCTACGGCAACAATCGCATCGACCTTTATCACGCCATTCAGACCGTTCTTTAACAGAAATTTGGCCTTTATCTGCCCACCGACCTCAGTTACACCAAAATAGGTCAGATCGGCGGTTGCCGGCTGCCCATTCACTGCGCCCAGAAACTCAAGCTTTGATCGGAATACGTCCTTGAACGTTCCAGGTGGAGTGACAGCGACGTCTTCGCATGGAGCGAAGACTAGCGCTTTGGTCGTGCCTATTGCGACGCCTTCGAGCGTGCCGGTGAACACGAGGGAACCATCGACCTTAAGCAAGCAGTTGGCGCCCACCGGTGTCAGGCTTAGCGTCGCGAAGTCAACATTGGCCGTGAATTCCCCGTTAACCCGAATTGAATTAGCAGCATACGCGGGAACAGCAAAGCTGGTTAACCACAGCGCGACAAATAAGATGATACTTGGTTTATTCATGATTAATTCCCTCCTGTTAATGATTCTTGATCCACGTGCAAAGCATGCATATAAATCCCTGTTCTATAAGTCCAGTCTTGACAACTACCCTGACACATGGGGATACAAACCACCCGATGACCGTATTGTTGCGCCCGCATAAAGCGATATTTAGATTAACAACCGTATAAAACCATTATCAAGGATGATGATGGTTCCTAGACCAAGGCAGCATTGATGAAATAGCGCAATTAGCCAATGAACGGCGATTTATTGATCGTGTTTTTCAACAGAATCGGCCAAAAGTGGACCACAAGCACAAACAAAAACGGTCCTCGAAAGAGCCGCTATCAATTAACATTTAATCATTATGCTTTCTTGTGACTAGCATATCCTATTAAACCGATAAGACCAAAACTAAATAACCAGACTGCTGCAGGAATGGGGACTGCTGAAATACGAACGCCCAAGTCATATCCATCGTTGCCAATCCAGTCTCCAGTGTCAGTGGATGTAAATGCCTCATTTAGCAATGGGTTTGGTGAAGGCCCAGGCATGGCTACAGCGAGTGTCTGACCAAGGCGAGCCTCAAATGAAACCCAATAGGTACCAGCAGACACGTCCCATGACAGTCCTGACGCACCTGCCCACGAATAATCTAGCTCCTCAGGCCCCAGAAACGTCGTTGCGAATAATTCATTACCAGGGACGTCACCACCATCTGAATATAAAGCAATTGTTCCTTGCCCAGAACCGTCAAAACTAACCATCCAACCTTCTATTCCGGTGACTACGGCACTAGTTACAATACTAAATTCAGCTGCAAGAGACTGCCCATAGGGCGTCAGCGACCCAAAATAACCGGCCGGGATTACAATCGGACCACCACCAACACTAGGACCAGGACCTGTATCTACGATAGTTACTGCATTTACCGATCCTGATGTAAAAACAATACCGGCACATATATTACGTATTGAATTTTTTATAGACATGTTATTTCTCCCATTTATTATTTACCCATCATTGCGACGGAAGAGAGAATTCGTATTCACGAATTCGTATTTGTATGAAAGCAAAACTCATGCCTTAATGATTAAACCATGTACTATCATGAAGATAACAAAACATATGTATTTTATTAACAATCTATAGTGTAAAGAATGCAATACATAACCTTGAGTTTTGAGGCTGGACTGGTTTAGATTCCGTTACATTTTGTTAAGCGACCGCTATAGGTCCAGACTGTGTGAAAACTATTTGCGATGATCAAAAGTGGTTGATTACAGTCGCCATGCATCAAATAACAGCCATCAAGTGGGTATTTGTTGCATCAATTTCAAATGAAGCCACGTAAATTTAGGGATGGCTTCTCACAACATAAAAATATTTTGAGTTTTCACACAGCCTGTGTGCCATGAGGCACTAACCAAGATAGGAGGTCTTTGAAAGTGTTGTAACTCTAGAAGAGATGGAGGTAGGCCCTCCAAAGCCGCTCTGCAGGGGGAGGCTTCAAACCACCCTAAGCTGCTTCGGTAAAGAGCCGAGGTGGTGAGCGTTACGGAAAAGGCAGGGCGTGACTCTGTCAGGTGAGTATCAAGGAGACGAACGCAAGTGAACCCGTTGATGAAGTGTCGAAAGCGTAGCGATGAGGTCGAAACCGAGGGGTAGTCGTTACCTCGGGAGCAGTCTGGCGGATACCTGAAGACTGGCCAGATGGCCTCCGGCATAGAGAGGGCGTGAACTTGATACAGGCTCTTATGTGGAACGTGGGAACCTGTCGCCCTGATGGCAAGGGAGAAGCACAAGTGGAAGCCCCATGAGTGTGAGAGTACCGATGCAGGGCACAGGGGCGGAGCGACCCGGAGTAGCGATGAAGGTCCTGTAATGGGACTGGAGCGAAGGGGAAGCATCGTCCAGCTTGGACTAAAGAAAACAACCGGAAACGGGAGGATTGGATTGAAACAAGCAAAGCCGTTTTGTATTACCAAACGTCAAGTTTGGGAGGCCTACAAACGGGTCAAGGCCAACAAAGGCGCTGCCGGAGTGGATGGCCAAACGATCGAGGCTTTTGAAGAGGATCTGAAAGATAATCTCTACAAGCTGTGGAATCGACTGGCCTCTGGCAGCTACTTTCCGTCACCGGTCCTGCGGGTGGAAATACCCAAGGGCGATGGACGGATGCGGCCGTTGGGCATTCCCACTGTGGCAGATCGAGTTGCTCAGATGGTGGCCAAGCAGTTTCTAGAACCGGAGCTGGAGCAACATTTCCATCCGGATTCCTATGGCTATCGGCCGGGCAAATCGGCTCTGGATGCAGTGGGGGTGGCGCGCGAGCGCTGCTGGAAATACGACTGGGTGTTAGATCTCGATATCCAAGGCTTTTTCGATAATATCGATCATGAGCTGATGATGCGAGCGGTGCGCAAGCATACGGAAGAGAAATGGGTGCTCCTGTACATTGAGCGGTGGCTTAAAGCCCCGATTGAAATGCCAGAGGGCACGCGGACACTTCCACAGAAAGGGACACCACAGGGCGGTGTCGCCAGCCCATTACTGGCGAACCTCTTTCTGCATTACGCCTTCGATAAATGGATGGAGCGGGAGTACCCCGAAATTCCATTTGAACGCTATGCGGATGATGGTGTGTGCCACTGTGTGAGTCAAGCCCAGGCGGAACAGCTGAAGCAAGCGCTGGTCGTACGGATGCAAGAAGTTGGGTTGGAACTTCATCCTGAGAAGACGAAAATAGTTTACTGTAAGGATGATGACCGACGCGAAGTGCAGGCCCAGATTAGTTTTGACTTTCTGGGGTATACTTTTCGACCCCGTCGGTCAAAGAATCGGTGGGGGAAATACTTCATCAACTTCACACCAGCGATCAGCAACAAGGCGGCTAAAGCTATCCGGCGGAGATCACGCGGATGGAGTTGGCCGTTACGCAGCGACAAGACATTAGAAGATCTGGCCCGGATGTTCAATCCGATCGTACGCGGCTGGATCAACTATTATAGTCGCTACTACAAGTCCGCACTGTACCCGACCCTGAAATGCCTGGAACGTCGCCTGGTCATGTGGGCGACGCGAAAATACAAACGCCTACGGCATCATCGAAGGCGAGCAGCCCAGTGGTTGAATCGCATTGCGCGGAAACAACCGTACCTGTTTGCTCACTGGAAGTTGCTGTATGCAGCGGCTGGACGATAGGAGCCGGATGAGCGGAGACGTTCACGTCCGGTTCTGAGAGCGCCTGGAGGGGAGGTTCCTCCGGGCGACTCGACGGGTAATACACTGTCGTAATGAAGCGCAAGCACGCTCTCTTCTGGAACGTTTAGGTAAACGTTTTCGGGAATGCAAGCTTGAGCTTCATCCGGAGAAAACACAGATTGTTTGTTGTCACGTTGGGAAACAGAAACACACGGAAGTTGCCAAGAAATTTGATTTCCTTGGGTATTGTTTCCGACCTCGTTTGGTCCGCAATCGTTACGGTAAGCTGTTTGTGAATTTTACGCCAGCTATCAGTCCTGTTAACGCCAAGCGGATCAGACAGACGGTACGGCGTTGGCGGTTGCATGTGCGTACACGCATGACCTTGTTTGAAATTGCACGATTGGTTAATCCAATCATCCGGGGATGGATAAACTACTACAGTGTTTATCAACGATCATCACTGGTCCCAGTGCTTCGTTATATCAACCTGGCATTAGTAAAATGGGTTAAGTGGAAGTATAAGAAAAAGGCACAGTACACTCGGCGTGCGAGACGGTGGCTTGGGCAGGTGGCTAAACATCATCCCGGTCTATTCGCACACTGGTCCTTGGCTGTTCCTTTTCCGGCTGAATGATGGGAGCCGTATGAACGGAGACGTTCACGTACGGTTCTGCGAGCGCCTTGGGGTGAAACTCCCCGGGGCTACTCACCGGGCCGATAGCGGTATTGCATGCTTCCAAGGCAAATTCATCCTGATTTAGGGAATGTAAAATTTAGTGACAGTAGTCTGACAGTCCGAAATGGGTCAGAACCTGAGACGGCCGCCGGATTCTGATGAGGGTCTGCTCCTAGTGATAGCAGACGTTCAGATAGCAAAAATTCCGCACCAAGACGGGGTAATGTTTGTTGGGTGCATGAACTACCTCCCCTACGCTTGCGCCAGTCCCCATAGATCGAACAGCCCGTACAGACCAAAAATGAGAAACAGAACCATGTAGGTATAGTAAATAGCTACTTGTTTCCTGGGTAATGGGCTTAGGTCGTGCTTTGCGAGCAGGAGCCATCGAGAAGTGGTGAGAAGAGAAAAGTGACGCCCTTTAGCGTAAGGAAGAAATTTACAAGTCCTTAATCTGGTCAAGGAATATTCCCTTCGGCACTTTATATTCCTGCCAGACCTTCATCTTGATCAGCGCCAAAGATAAGAAGTGTATATGATACTTGACCCTTCTGTCGTCTTCATCTTGATCAGCGCCAAAGATAAGAAGTGTATATGATACTTGACCCTTCTGTCGTCGTGGTCACTGGCAATAATGCAAAGATTATCATTAGCGGAAGAGAAGCGCCTGCAACCATTGAGGATCTGGGGGATGAGATACGGTCCGAGGTTAAACAGATAGCAAATATGGATCTTCGGTTTCTTCCTTCCAAGAGCTACAAGTTTCCCTGACCCAAAAAATATTCTGCAAACGGAGTATTTTTCTCAAGATTCTGGGCTACTACAATAAGCTATTCCAGCTAATGCTCACTATTTGCTATTGACGGCTCACTGTTTTTCACAAATCGCTCATCTGCCGCATACTCATCAACCCGCTTGTTGGCATTTTCTATCCATCCTGTTCTCACCTCGATCTGCTGATCGAATGCAGGAACATAGGGTTTTATGTCCAGTAATGGCGTGCCATCCAGGATGTCTACGTTTTGCACGTACAACAGGTTATTTTCTACTTTGCTCAGTTGTACGATAGAAAGACCAATCGGGTTCGGCCTGTTTGGCGCACGTGTTGCAAACAGACCGTGTTGCTGGTCGTCCATGAAAGGCACTACCCTGAGTTTGAAACCGTTGCTGCGATGGAAATGGTATAGCAGGATGATGTGGGAGAAACCGTCCAGGTCTTCAAGTCCCTCGAGGTATTCATCATAGACTTCAACGGTACCCTCTACACCGGCTGCGCCTGATGGCTGAATTGGCATGCCCTGGGTATCACCGAAGGGTGTATGGATTACACCGATCGGTCTCAATTCAAGTGTTGGCAAATTCACTCCAGGCCTTCCAGCCACCCTCCAGGTGATACACCTGTTCAAAACCAAGCTTGTGTATGAGGCTGGCAAAGTCACGGCTCGTGTTGCCGTGGTAGCAATAAACCAGTATTGGCGGATTATTTCTGCGTTTTCTGATTAGCTGGCTCATGCATTGTTCATCGGCATGCTCGGCGCCCTGTAAATGGCCGGCTGCATAACTTTGGAAATCACGAATGTCCAGTGCAATGGCGTCCGGACGGTTGAGAAAATCATCGACCTGATTCACGACAAGATTAAAATAACTCATTATTTTGTATAACTCTATCAAACTGTCTGCATTTTTTTACAAAGCAATGGCTGTGCCAATCTCAGGCAAATTCATTAACCCTTTGTTTACTGTATATTTATACCCTATGTTAGGGCCGAATGTTATTGATTACTAATGTCATGAATATGACAATTTCGTGTAGAGAGGTGGTCAATGTGTTTCTTTCACGACCTGATGTGTGCATTGATGTGGGCCCGAAAGCACATTCGCATGCAGCCTGTTTCATTCAATGACAGCGACTGACTTGACCTGTGCCCATACCGACTTGCCAGGTGCAAGTTGTAGCCTGTCTGCCGAGCGGCGGGTCAGTCTCACCAGTAAGGGTGAGATACCAATACGGATACGCACCAGCATCTGTGATGGATGGCCGTCGTCACCCAGTGCTTCGACAACGGCGGGCATGATGTTTTGTATGCTGGTGCCTGTAACTGGCTCGAGGGCGATACTGATGTCACGTGCGAGCACACGCAAGCGGACACGATGTCCAACAGGTAGCCCGGGATCGCGTGCCCAGATGCTACCACCGGCAAATTCGGAGCGCGCAAGGTGCCATTGCTGATCACGTTCGGCTACTACAGCTTCGAGCACGACACCGGCGTCTTCATCCGATCTGATCGGCAGGTCAAGTCGCGTCATCGTATCGGCAAGCAGGCCATCCGCGAGCACGTGTCCGTTTTCCATCACCACGAGATAATCGGCAAGGTGTGCCACTTCATCCGGCGAGTGGGTGACATACAGCACCGGGATATCCAGTGCGTCGTGTAGTTCTTCGAGATAGGGCAGGATCTCCTGTTTACTTCTGTGATCGAGTGCGGACAGCGGCTCATCCATCAGCAATATCTGTGGGCTGGTCAGAAGCGCGCGGGCAATCGCAACACGCTGGCGCTCGCCTCCTGATAGCTTGTCGGGCGTTCGTTCGAGCAGGTGTTCGATGCCCAACCACTCGATAGCTTGCCCGGTTTGAATTCTACGTTCATCAGGCTTGATGCGCCTGTAACCGTAGTCGATGTTCTTGCGCACATTCATGTGGTTGAACAGGCTGGCTTCCTGGAATACATAAGCCAGCGGCCGTTGATGTACTGGAATAAAGGTGCTGGCATCCTGCCATGTCTGTTCGTTGACACGTATCTCGCCATTGGCCTGCTGCAATCCGGCAATGCATCGCAAGGCAGTGGTCTTGCCACACCCGGAGTGGCCGTACAGTGCAGTCACACCGCGGCCAGGCAATTGCAGATCCACATCCAGTAAGAAACTGCCCAGTTGAGTGCGTATGTTTGCCCGAATACCCGTCTGAGTGTTCACATTCACGGGGTATCCGTTCGGTTCAGTCGACCGTTGACAAGGTACAGTGTGAGCAGTACCAGGAATGCAAATCCGATCATACCTGCAGACAGCATATGGGCCTGGGTGTAATCGAGTGTCTCAACGTGATCGTAGATTGCGACTGAAAGCACCCGTGTTTCGCCGGGTATGTTTCCGCCAATCATCAAAACCACGCCAAATTCACCGACGGTATGGGCAAAGCCAAGCACCGCAGCGGTCAGAAAGCCGGATCGTGCGAGCGGGACAACCACACTGAAGAATGTATCGATTGAAGAGGCGCGCAAGGTCGCGGCTACCTCCAGAGGGCGCTCGCCGATGGCTTCAAATGCATTCTGCAGTGGCTGTACGACGAATGGCATGGAATAGAACACCGACGCTATGAGCAAACCACCGAAGGTAAATGGCAATACACCGAGTCCCAGCGATTGTGTCAGCTGGCCCACCGGACCGTTCGGGCCCATCAGCAGTAACAGATAAAAGCCGATGACAGTTGGTGGCAGTACCAGTGGCATGGCAATCACTGAAGCGACGACTTGCTTGTACCAGGCGTGGCTGCGTGCGAGCCACCACGCTATCGGTGTACCCACTACGAGCAGTAACAGGGTAGTTAATCCGGCGAGCTTGATGGTTAGTAACACCGGTTGCCAGTCAAAGCTCATAATTAGTTTTTTATGTCCGATGTGAGATTATTTTTAATCGAGGGTAGTGAATAACCATTGCGGGTAATGATCTCGTGAGCTGCTGAAGATTTCATGAATGCAATGAATGAACGGGCCGCCTTGTTTTTTCCCGCATTACTCAGCAACACCGCCTGTTGTTCTATGGGTTCATAATAATCTGCAGGTATATTCCAGACACTGCCAATTTCAGCATTGCCAGCGCCTGTGTTTGATACGAGCTGTGAGCGGGCAACGAAGCCGATGACTGCATTACCGGTTGCGACGAACTGGAACGTCTGTGCAATGGAGTTGCCACGCACCAGTTTTGGACCAAGACTGTTCCAGAGGCCAAGTCGTTGCAGCACCTGCTTTGCTGCCAGACCGTAAGGTGCCGTTTTCGGATTGGCGATAGCGGCTCGCTTGAACTCGCCCCGTCTGAGATAGTCTGCACCGTCACTAAATAGTGCCTGCATAGGGCTCCACATGACCAGTGAGCCGCTTGCATACGTAAAGCGCGTGCCTTTTACCGCGAGGCCATTCTGTTCCGCTTTTACTGGGCGGGCCGTATCAGCTGCGAGAAATACTTCAAAGGGTGCGCCGTTGGCAATTTGCGCATATAACTGGCCCGTCGAACCGAAACTCAAGCGTGCACGATGGTCAGTTGCTGCACTAAATGCGGTGGCGATATCGCGCGCGGCCTCGGTAAAGTTTGCGGCTACAGCAACGGTAACTTCACCCGATGAAGCGGTGGCGGGCACCAGGCTATTGAGCAAGACCAGGGTAACAAGTGGGACCGATAACAGGTATCGGAATGCGATGCTGGTTAAATAGAGAAATTTCAGGTGCATACGAATTACAAAAGCATGAAACGTGCCAGCCAGTGTACCTGCACCAGCATTGATATCAAGAACACAAACCACAAGGCCAAATGTATGACTTGTACCAACAAGGCAGCTACCTGCACGGCAATTGTAGCAAACGCGACAAAGCCATTTCGTTTTATGCTCAGATAAATCAAGCACATATCAGTTGGCACAGGGGTTGCTTTGCAGTCAGTACAGCCAATTATACAAAGTCAGGTCTCATGAAAGCCAAAGACATCGCTGAATTACTCGACGAACCGGCGTGTTCGCACAACAAGAAGTCCAAGTCCGGCTGTGCCAAGCCCAAGCCTGGTGCAGCTGCTGGTGGTTGTGCCTTCGATGGCGCACAGATTGCGTTGCTTCCTATTGCTGATGTGGCACATATTGTTCACGGCTCGATCGCATGCGCCGGGAGTTCATGGGACAACCGCGGCACGCGCTCCTCTGGCGAAACACTGTACCGCATAGGTATGACGACCGACCTGACCGAACAGGATGTCATCATGGGCCGCGGCGAAAAGCGATTATTTCATTCAATCAAACAGGCGATTGACGATTACGAACCCAAGGCAGTGTTTGTTTACAACACCTGTGTACCGGCACTGGTGGGTGATGATGTCGGTGCGGTATGCAAGGCAGCTGAGGAACGTTGGGGTGTACCTGTAGTTCCGGTCGATGCTGCCGGCTTCTACGGTACAAAAAACCTGGGTAATCGTATAGCTGGCGAGGCCATGGTGCGCTATGTGGTCGGTAAGCGTGAACCGGATCCACTGCCAGAGAGCAGTGCACGTGATGGCATCAAAGTACACGATGTTAACTTGATTGGTGAATACAACATTGCCGGTGAGCTTTGGCATGTGCTGCCATTACTCGATGAACTGGGTATTCGCGTACTGTGTACCTTGTCCGGTGATGCGCGTTTTCACGAAGTGCAGACTATGCACCGTGCAGAAGTGAACATGATGGTCTGTTCCAAGGCTATGATCAACGTCGCTCGCAAGCTCAAAGAAGCATTTGGTACGCGCTGGTTTGAAGGCAGTTTTTACGGTGTTTCTGATATGTCGCATGCGCTGCGCGAGATCGCCCGCCTTATAGAAGATGATGATCTGACGGCGCGCACCGAGGCATTGATCGCTCGGGAAGAAAAACGCATTGATGAAGCGCTGGAACCCTGGCGTGAACGTCTGCGTGGCAAGCGTGTTTTACTCTACACCGGTGGCGTGAAGTCGTGGTCAGTCATCTCGGCATTGCAGGACCTTGGTATGCACGTAGTCGCAACGGGTACCAAGAAATCTACTGAAGAAGACAAGGCACGCATCCGCGAACTCATGGGGGAGGAAGCGAAGATGATCGAGGACGGTAATCCGCGCGCACTCATCAACCTCGTGCGCGACGAAAAGGTCGATGTGCTGATCGCGGGCGGACGCAACATGTACACCGCATTGAAAGCGCGCATCCCGTTCCTCGATATCAATCAGGAACGCGATTTTGGATATGAAGGTTACGAAGGCGTGATCGAGCTTGCACGCCAGCTTGCGCTGACGCTGGAAAGCCCGGTATGGGATGCCGTTCGCAAGCCATCTCCCTGGGCTGCAAAGCAATCGGATAGTCAAACGGCAACAACTGCCGAACCCTTGCCAGATGCAATGGAATCCAGTGACCTGGATGTCGCAGCTACCAGCAACGCGACGGAGGTCAGTGCATGAATACCATCATTGAGAAGCGCAAGAAAGCGCTGTCGGTTATGCCGTTGAAATCGAGTTCAACTATCGGCGCGGCGCTGGCCTTTCTTGGTTTCAACCGTTCGATTCCAATGCTGCACGGTTCGCAGGGGTGTACTGCGTTCGGCAAAGTCTTTTTCGTGCGACATTTCCGTGAACCCATTCCACTACAGACTACGGCGATGGACCAGGTCAGCTCTGTGATGGGTTCCGAGGATAACATCATTGAGGGTTTGAAAACCATCTGCGAAAAATCTGCCCCGGCAATGATCGGGTTGCCCACGACTGGATTGGCAGAAACCCAGGGCAGCGATATCACCACGGCGGTCGGTGGCTTCCGCAAGAAATATCCCGAGTTTGATCATATACCGGTTATCCCGGTTTCTACACCGGATTACACCGGCTGCACGGAATCAGGCTTCGCCACAGCCGTCACCGCACTAATCGATGTGCTAGTCCCACCAGCCGCAGATGCCGGCACCCGGCCCGGCCTGCGTAAAAAGCAGGTTACGGTACTGGTCGGCTCCTACCTGACCCCCGGTGATGTCGAGGTGCTGAAAGAGATGATCGAGTCTTTTGGTTTGCGCCCGGTAGTGGTCCCTGATCTGTCCGATTCGCTCGATGGTCACCTGACCGATACCGATTTCAGTCCGTTGACGATCGGTGGAACCGCAGTCAATGAACTGCCCGAATTGGGTAACTCACTGGCCACCGTTGTTGTTGGCGCATCGCTTTACAAGGCAGCCGACCTGCTTGCTGAACTTACCGGCGTTCCAGATTTCCGTTTCGATCATCTGATGGGGCTTGATGCCGTGGATGCACTGGTTTCCGCGCTGTCTGAAATCTCGGGCCAACCCGTTCCTGAAAAACTCGAGCGCGGCCGCGCACAGCTACAGGACGCGATGCTTGATACCCATTTCATGCTGGGTCTTACCCGTGTGGCTATTGCGGCGGATCCAGATCTCCTGAAAGCATTCAGTGACCTTGTTGCAGGCATGGGAGCACAAACGGTCGCAGCGGTAGCGCCTGCCAACGCCGCTGTTTTGAAGACGGTAGCTGCAGACATGGTCAAGCTGGGGGATCTCGAAGAACTGGAGAAACTTGCGGTAAAAAATGATGCAGAAATCCTGATTAGCAATTCACATGCTGCAGATACCTCCAGACGGCTGTCAATTCCTCTGCTACGAGCTGGCTTCCCGCAGTATGACCTCGTTGGTGGCTATCAGCGTGTATGGATAGGTTACCAGGGTACAAAGCAGACATTATTCGATATGGCCAACATGCTGCTCGAACTGGAACGTGGCGAAATCGAGCCTTATCACTCAGTTTACTCACAAAAAAATGCTTCGCAAACAACAAGCAAACAAACACCGGAGTTGCATCATGTCGATGAAACGGCGATTGACTATCGTGGACGGCAGCACTGAGGCATCTAGCATGGAAGGCACGACGCTGAAGATGGCATTTGCCAGCACGGACATGAAACATGTCAACCAGCATTTTGGTTCGGCCGAGTCGTTCGTGATCTATGCGGTGGATCTCGATCAGATGCGCATGCTCGAGGTAATCCAGTTTGACAAGCTCGACGAGGACGGCAATGAAGACAAGCTGGTCGAAAAAATCAAGGCACTCGATGGGTGTGTCGCAGTGTATTCGCAGGCAGTGGGTTCATCGGCTGTTGCAAAATTAAAAGCCGAAGGCATTCAACCGGTGAAGGTTGCTGCCGGCACAGAGATCAACGACATGCTCGAATCGGTTCAGGAGGAACTGCGTTCGGGGCCTGCTACATGGCTGGCGCGAGCAATCGAGTCGCAAAAACCAAACGATCCAAACCGTTTTGCTGATATGGAACTGGAAGGCTGGGACGAATGAGGTACGCGCCCTGAATATTGAACAGTGGGATGGAAACGAAATGACGATGAATGAGCGTTCTGACACCATGCTCGAGCAGACTGGCAGGGTAGTTGAGACAGACCTGGAAAATGTACTGATCGAGACTGAGCGACAATCGGCATGTGGCCAGTGCAGTATGGGTAGCAGCTGCGGAACATCCGTCATTGCCGGACTTTTCAGAAAGCGTAAAAACCTTGTAAGCCTGGAAAACCATCTGTCTTTACAGGCAGGCGATCAGGTCGTGATCGGCATACCTGAATCCGCCTTATTGCACGCAGCGTTTTTTGCCTACATGGTGCCACTGCTGTTCATGATTGCATTCGCGATGATTGTGTCAGCGACGGGCGCAAGTGATGGAATTGTCTTTCTCAGCAGTCTACTGGGCCTGTTCAACGGCCTCTATTTCGGCAGTGTGATCCGCGTTCGCACGCTGACTACCGAAATCGTTCTCCTTCGTAAGGAAAGCGGACAAGGCGTCGCGGTCAATTTTGAACATAACCGAGGTAAACATATATGAATGAAGCAGCCCTGATAATTACCGAGGATGACCCAGTCCTCGAGACAGATTTTGTGACCGAAATGGTACGCCAGATGCGTGCCATTGATTCCTACGGTACATATGATGACTGGACAATTAACAAAATCCTCGATCCTTTCGTGATGACCAAGGAGCGCAAGCGCGAGATACCCGTCATCGGTGATCCGGATGAAATCACCATGTCCCGTGTCAAGGCTTTTTATAACGCGATTGCTGCGATGATCGAAAAAGAATGTGGACTGATGGCCGTACCGATGTTGAATCTCAGTCACGAGGGTTTTGGTCGGGTAATTATTACCGTCGGCAAACTCGTGGTGATGGATAAAACACTACGCGATGTACACCGCTTCGGATTTGCATCGTTGTCGAAAATGAAGGATGAAGCTGACAAGTTGTTGTCGGTTGCACTCGAAATCATCGGCAAGCACAGCGAAGTCGCAGGGATGTAATTGATCACTGATAGTAAGGTACAGAGAGAGCTACTATGACAGAAGACGAACTCAAGGCGTTGACAAAACAGGTGCGCAAGGCCAAACGTATTGCGACCGAGAAAGCCGGTGAATTACACGATCTGGTCGAGGACAGGCTGCCGGCAGCGTTTGAGGAATTGCCTGCAATGGCGGATGAATGCTATGCCGCTTGCCAGGATTGGGCAAAAGCCAATGCTGAACTTCAGGCAGCAGAAGCGGCAGGGGAGACAGCATGACGACTATAACCGGTATTACCCGCGGAGGTACCGAGTGGATTCCGGCATTCATTACCGACCTGAATCAGGGTACCTGTATTGGATGTGGGCGTTGTTTCAAAGCATGTCCCAGAGACGTATTTGAACTGGTAGAACGTGAAGATGCAATGGCACCCGATGATGATGATCTCGATGATGACGATTACTACGATGATGATGACGATGGTTTCTCCGATGACACATCTATGGTGATGTCATTGAAAAACCTTATGGACTGCATTGGTTGCGAAGCCTGTTCGCGTGTATGCCCAAAGGACTGTATGTCACACGAACCACAGCCTGCAGCTGCATAAAGCGGGAGTTATGATAGATGCCGAAACCTGAGAAACATGTGTTTGTTTGTACGCAGCAGCGGCCGCCGGGTCACCCACGGAGTTCCTGCGGCGAGAAAAACTGCGTTGCCGTGATAGAAGAACTCCTCTGGCAGGTGCAGCAAAAAGAGCTGTCTGAAAGAATACAGGTCACCGCTACAGGTTGTATGGGGCCTTGCAGTGAAGGACCGACCGTCCTGGTCTACCCTGAGGGTGTCATGTACGGCGGTGTCAGCAAGGAAGATGTCAATACCATCATCGATGAACACCTGGTTGGTGACAAGCCTGTTGAACCACTATTGATGGCGGCGGAGTTCTGGAGTTGATATCTCTGCCCCATAATGAAGCAATATGAATTCTGACGTCAATGAAAGTTTTAGCCAGGTGAAGGATTTGGCTGAATCAGCCTGTGAAGCTCTGGTTAGAGAAGTCTTCAAGAGTGGATTGCCAATAAGTTGCATTGATCCCTCGCTTGAGCGTGCAAGCTTTGAATTAAGTCGTGATCCATACGATGGCAGCTACAGCCTTATCGGTATCTGGCGAGATGTCCATGGACAGAAGCAGGGCGAGATCCTGTTCCACGGAGACGGCAGTTTTTTCGCCGAATATGATGTCATCAGTCAGCATCCCGGCAAACCGCAGTGGTTTATCGAAGCCGTTACTGCATGGGGCAATCGAAAGCAGCTCAAAACGGAATTACGATTACTACCCTGTATAGACTAACCCGGGCTAATGCAGTTGCAGACAAGTTTTATAAACGCTGAAGAAGAAATGACATACCTGCGCTCCGCGATCCAGGAGACGGTCATCCGGCGCGATCGTTTAAAAGACGCGATGGAGAAATGGTACGCAAGCTACCCAGGTGTACGCTTTCCGCAAATGGTCGAGTTACTATCCCTGGATGAAAAGTTGTCCTGGCTGGATAGCCGCTTTAAAAGCTTGTGGGACAATGCGGGTTAGTCCTTCTGCAAATCCTCCAGGTGGCTGTAGGGTGGTAATGACACCAGCCGTGCATCTTGAACTGCAGTTCCAACGGTAAAGTTATAAAGACTTTGTAAGCGGGTGTTGCTGATGCCCAGCGTTTCATGCACGGCATCGTCGAAAAAACAGCCTATGCCGGTGCCACTAATATTGGCGGCTTCCGCTTCCAGGTACAGGCTTTGGCCTATCATGCCCGCCTCCCAGAACAAATGCCGATAACGCCAGGGTGTTTCCTCAATAGTCTTCTCGAATTCGGCGATCATGCTGATACAAAATGCGCTGTCGGCAGCAATATCCTGGTGACAGGAGAGCGTACGGGCAGCGTTGCGGCTATTGGCGCTGACCAGGTGATATAGCGGGAGCCATTCCGGGCAAACCGGTGGTCGTGCCCAGTCAAACTGTTCACGCAGGCTGTCACGCAAGAGTTGTTCGCCTTGCTCACTTCTGGGTAACACATAAAGACCAGGTCTGAGACCATCGACACGATGGACGAAAAGCACCAGATGGATGCGAGCTTGCCAGGGTAGTGTATCAAACGGTGGTACATTTGCACGTGGCAGCAGGCAGTCCAGCATGCGGTACAGTGTGGGTAGCGGCAAAACACTGGTAGCATCAAATGCCTGCGCACTACGCCTCTTTCGAATCACGGATGATGCGTCCAGTTGCGTGTTACACTCGGACAACACAGGATTTGTGTCAGGCCATGCCATACCTGGTTCGGATACAGGCTTTCGGCAGTGAGATTCGATGCGCTCGATTATCTCCCAGTTGATTCGGTTATCGGGACTCAGCTTGTTTGCTGTTCCGTTCCATTGGCTTTGCGTCAGCAGGTCTATCAGGCTATCGGGATCGATGGCAGTGGATTCCGGTAGATCAGTACCTGGTGGGTAGCAGCTAACCTGCAAAACGGTGTCGGGCGATTCTCTTTCCGCATCTTCGTAATCATTTGCGCGATCAAGCCCTAACAAACCAGCTATTTGTGCATCGCTCCAGCTGTCCAGCAACCTGACACGCCAACCAAGCGCGGCTGCCGCGTATCGAAAGCATGCGATCGCATGTCCCACATCATGTTGGCAGTAGCGGTAAGCGCGCTCGCCATACTTCCAGGCCTCGCGCCAGTGTATAGAAGACAGTCCGACCAAAAAACCGTCTACTGGGAATGCTGCAATGAATGCAGCTGTATTTCCGGGTTCACAGCGCTGCTCTAGACTGTGTGCATAGACGTGGTAGTGGTACACACCGGGAGGTAAATCCTCGCTGCCTGGATATATCAGATAACTTTCACTCGGGTGCAGGTTGCCGCTGGACGGGTTATTACGCAGTGCCCAGCGTGTGGCACCGTATATTTTCCACGATGAAAGTCCCATCGATAGCTCGTACAGTGTGGCAATATTTTCCAGTGTTACGGGTGCGACACTGACACGGCCCGGATGATACAGATCCGTGTAAGGTGTTTTCAGGTCACGCGCACATAGAGGGAGCGAATAACGTTTGCTGCCAGCATAGGTGCGAAACGGATCAGGTTGTGTGTCCCAATCGAGACCATCAGGGCCACGAGCATATTGCTGGAGACTGTGTTTTGTACGCTGATGGTAACGGTCTACAGTAATGATGTCATCGTTCATATCCACATCATCATAACAGAGATCGGTGACGCTCATAGGTGATCCTAATGACTTAAAGGCTCGGCAGATAGTTCTTCTGGCCAGCAAGCTACAGCAGGCCCCAGGTCAAGATTCTCATCTTCGAAACGGACCAAGATGAGTTTTTTGTCCGGATCATCTTCCAGGTGTCCGGTGTTCACCAGTACACCCCGGGCCCCGGCCAGTGCTATCAAGGCATTGGTATCTATGTCTGGCATACTGCCATCGTTGTAAACATCGGTAGCGGCAAAGATCATGTCGCCGGGTTTGAGGTGTTCAATAGACATTGCATTATCTCCTGTTTAAGTCATCGTGATGCTTCATACATGGACAGGTGTAAACCGCATTTCTCACCCCCTGGTGAGAAATGCGGACTGGCCACTAACATTTGTTGGTTTTCATACCTGTTGTCATTTGTCTGTTATTGTAATTGTTATGTTCGCTACAAGCTGCATTTACTGGATTTCTGTGACACATAACAGAAACAAACACTTATAGTTTTTTTCAGAGTGGCACAGGGTTTGCATCCAAGCTTGTCAATTAGTCTGCAAATCACTTGCCAACATACAGGAGAACACGATGCTGAGACTGACAGAAAATGCCCAGGTGGCCGTGAGCCGCTTTATTTCGGGAGCTGAAGAAACCGTAACCGGCTTGCGCATTGGTGTTGCAGGCGGAGGTTGCTCCGGATTCCAGTACACCATGGCACTGGAAAAAGAGTCGATTGAAGGCGACACCGTTCTTGAATTCGGTGACATCAAAGTGTTTGTTGATGAACAAAGCATACCCTTGTTGCAAGGCGTCAAGGTTGACTTCCTTGATGGCCTCGAAGGCAGCGGTTTCAAGTTTGAAAACCCGAACGCAACCAAAAGCTGCGGTTGCGGTTCTTCATTTTCATGTGGTTGATTGAGGCGGAGAACAGTTATGTGGGATTATTCTGAAACAGTGAAAGAACATTTTTACAATCCGCGAAATGCGGGTGAAGTCGAGGGCTCTAATGCAACCGGTGATGTCGGTTCCTTGAGCTGCGGCGATGCATTACGACTCACACTCAAGGTTAATCCGGAAACGGAGGTAATCGAAGATGCCGGTTTCCAGACATTCGGTTGTGGTTCGGCTATCGCATCATCATCAGCGCTGACTGAAATTATCAAAGGTATGAAGTTGGATGATGCGCTCAATGTCAGTAACCAGGACATCGCAGATTACCTCGATGGATTGCCACCGGAAAAAATGCATTGCTCAGTGATGGGACGTGAAGCTTTGCAGGCTGCCGTTGCAGATTACCGTGGCGAGGAGTGGAAAGATGACCACGATGAGGGTGCGCTCATATGCAAGTGTTTTGCAGTGGATGAAGTTCTGATCGAAGAGACCATACGTGCGAATAACCTGGTCTCTGTTGAGCAAGTGGCGAATTACACCAAGGCCGGCGGTGGTTGTGCATCCTGTCATGAAGGTATAGAGGAAATCCTGACTCGGGTGCTCGCTGAAAAGGGTGAATCATTTGACCCGAATGCAATGCCTGTACCGGACGTGGATAACACACCGGCAACATTGGCTGCAGGCACTACGGGCATGACCAATCTGCAGCGTATTAAACGCATTGAGATGGTCATAGAGTCTATCCGTCCGCAATTGCAGATGGATAGAGGTGACGTCGAGCTGGTTGATGTCATGGGGGACACCGTATACGTCAATATGATGGGCGCCTGCAACGGTTGTCAGCTTGCTGCTCAAACACTTGGCGGTATACAGCAACGCCTGATTGAAGATCTGGGTGGGTTCATAAAGGTCCTGCCGGCGACGGAAATGCCAAAAACTGCTACAGCCGGAGCTTAAGTCATGGCAGATATATATCTCGATAATAATGCAACCACGATGGTCGATCCGGTCATCGTGGAAGAAATGTTACCTTACTTATCAGAACAGTTCGGCAATCCGTCATCGATGCACTCGTTCGGAAACAAGGTAGG
Source organism: uncultured Gammaproteobacteria bacterium (assembly GCA_942492025.1). Taxonomy (GTDB): domain Bacteria; phylum Pseudomonadota; class Gammaproteobacteria; order SZUA-229; family SZUA-229; genus JABDQW01. The sequence goes on from CALODJ010000010.1 coordinate 286,320, forward strand.
TTTTGCGATTAAGAAAGCACGCAAGCAAATCCAGCAGTTACTGGGTGCTGAACATGACTCCGAAATCATATTCACTTCATGCGGTACGGAATCGGATTCGACAGCAATCATGTCGGCATTAAAGGCTCAACCTGAACGTAACGAAATTATCACCACAGTGGTCGAGCATCCGGCGGTGTTAAGCCTGTGTGAGTATCTGGAAAAGGAAGGCTACAAGGTACATTATCTGACGGTAGACAGAAAAGGACGACTGGACATCGACAAATACAAATCCTTACTGAGTGACCGTGTTGCGATCGTTTCAGTGATGTGGGCCAATAACGAGTCCGGAACTTTGTTTCCCGTCCTCGAGATGGCCGAAATGGCAAATGCTGCTGGTGTGATGTTCCATTCGGACGCAGTGCAGGCGGTAGGAAAAATTCCGATGGATCTGAAATCGAGCAAGATTGATATGTTGTCGATCTCAGGGCACAAATTACACGCACCCAAAGGCATTGGCGTCCTTTACCTACGACGAGGCGTTCGTTTTCGTCCGTTGCTACGAGGTGGCCACCAGGAACGCGGTCGTCGTGCCGGTACCGAGAATGCAGCTTCTATTGTCGCCCTCGGTAAAGCGGCAGAACTCGCGCTGGGACACATGGAATACGAAAATAAGGAAGTTGCGAAGATGCGTGACCGGCTGGAACAGGGAATCCTCGATTCCGTGCCACACTGTTTTGTAACCGGAGACCCGGACAATCGCCTGCCCAATACCTGCAATATTGCTTTCGAGTTTGTCGAAGGCGAAGCTATTCTGATGTTATTAAACAAGCAAGGCATCGCAGCTTCCAGTGGTTCAGCTTGCACATCGGGTTCACTTGAACCTTCACACGTAATGCGTGCGATGGATATTCCGTTCACGGCTGCACATGGTTCGGTCAGGTTATCGCTGTCTCGCTACAATACCATGGATGAAATCGAGCGTGTGATCGAAGCTATACCACCGATCATGCAACGACTGCGCAGGTTATCCCCCTACTGGAGTGGTGATGGTCCGGTGGCCGAACCGGAAAAAGCTTTTGCACCGACCTATGCCTGATCACAACAATTATTCATAGCACTTTGGCTAAAACTCCTCCTAGAGCAAGCGCTCGGCCATCCCTTCGGGGATGGCTTTTTACGTTTTACGTTTACCTAATTTCATGTTCGTGATGCGACAGCCTGGTGTTTTGTATGTGTCACAAATGCAACAAAAACTCACGCTGATGTTGCCAACTTATTGAAAAAAAAAGATTTAAATACATGGCACGGGGTTTGCTGTGAATACTGTTGAGAGCTATCTATCAGAATTGACGAGCAACGACCTATGACTGATCAGCGACGAATTATTATTGATGACACCACCCTGCGTGATGGCGAACAGTCTGCGGGTGTTGCGTTTTCAATCGATGAGAAAATGCAGATCGCGAACCGTCTGGATGCGCTTGGTGTTCCCGAGCTCGAAATCGGTATACCGGCAATGGGTGAGGAAGAACGCGAGTCGATCAGGGCCGTCAGCAATATCGGGCTCAGTGCAAATCTGTTGGTCTGGAGTCGCATGCGTTCAGATGACTTGCGAGTTTGTGAGGATTTGAATGTAGATATTGTCGATTTGTCCATACCGGTGTCGGATCAACAAATCAGTCACAAGCTGGGCCGTGACCGTAACTGGGTGCTGACTGAGATTAAACGTCATGTGCCTGCTGCGCTTGATATGGGACTCGAGGTATGTGTTGGTGGTGAAGATTCATCACGTGCCGACACGGATTTTCTTTTGCAGGTGCTTGAGACCGCTCAGCGCGCTGGCGCACGCCGATTCCGTTTCGCCGACACGGTGGGTCTTATGGAACCGTTTGGTATGATCGACTTGATGCGCAAATTACGTGAAAACACGGATATAGAGCTCGAGATGCACGCACATGATGACCTGGGCATGGCCACGGCCAATACAGTGGCTGCGGTGATGGGTGGTGCAACGCATGTTAACACCACGGTACACGGGTTAGGGGAACGCGCGGGTAATGCACCGCTGGAAGAAGTGGTCATGGCGCTTCGTCATCTCTATCACATCAATACAGCTATCAGCCTGTCAGAATATGCAGCACTGTCAGAACTGGTTTCAAAAGCATCTGGACGCCCGGTTGCATGGCACAAGAGCCTGGTCGGTGATGGTGCCTTTGCGCACGAAGCCGGTATTCATGTCGATGGTTTGATCAAGGATCCCATGAATTACCAGGGCGTGGTTGATCCGGCTGAAATGGGCAGCGCCCATAGACTGGTACTCGGTAAACACTCGGGAAAACGTGCCGTATTACGTGCCTATAGCGAAATCGGACTCATGCTCGAAAACGAACAGGCGAGCACCATCCTGGCATGCATTCGGCGATTTGTGACGCATACCAAGCGCACGCCTGATACCACTGACTTACGCAGGTTTTACGAACAGCTGCCAGGCATGTCAGTAGAGCCATGTTATGCAGAGATGCCTTTATGAACGCTGCCAATAATACCAGGCATTTGTGGCAATGATAACAAGAGTCAAACATCTGTGGATATGCTGATGACACAAACGCAAGATGCTACAACACTGGGTAAAATACAAGACATTGGTTTTTGGACAATGTTACAAGAAGACATCAGCTGCGTGCTTGAAAGAGATCCTGCGGCGCGTAATAAACTGGAAGTACTTACGACGTATCCTGGAGTGCATGCATTAATAATGCATCGTATTGCACACGGCCTGTGGCGGAGGCGCTGGCTTTACATTGCACGCCTTGTTGCCTACGTCTCGCGTATCTGGACGAGCATCGATATACATCCGGGCGCAAGAATTGGTCGCCGGTTTTTTATTGATCATGGTGCCGGTGTTGTTATTGGTGAAACGGCTGAAATAGGTAATGATGTTACCTTGTATCACGGCGTTACCCTTGGTGGTACAACCTGGAGCCAGGGCAAGCGGCATCCGACACTGGAACACAGTGTTGTCGTGGGTGCTGGTGCAAAGGTTCTTGGGCCGATCACACTGGGAGTTGGCGTCAAGGTGGGTGCCAACTCCGTGGTAATCAAGAGTGTGCCGCAACATAAAACGGTTGTTGGCATCCCTGGCAAGGTTGTGCAGTTACAGGAGAGCGGCGAACTCAATCCATATGGCGTTGATCTGAATCACCACCTGATACCAGACCCAGTTGCCGGTGCTATTAGTTGCCTGCTGGACCGTATACGACTGCTTGAAGAGGCGCTGGGCAAAGGTGGATGTTTGCCAGGCGGTGAGCACATAGAAGATGAGTGTTATGACTGTGGTGCAAAGGATGTCTGTGACGATCACGATCGATTGCATGCCACGGCATCGTCAGCTGCACAGATGAATACATAGGTGATGAATACGTAATGGATTTTCTGGATTTTGATGGTCATGCGCTGTATTTTGATGAACCGCTGACTCGCGAGCATGAAGCGTTGTTGAAACGGGCATCCGAGGTCTACCCGGATCGTGAAGCCGAAGCCCTGCTGGATAAACTCTACGATGAAAGGCGCGAGAGTTTGACAGTGCTGGTCGCGCTTTACCGCTACTACTATTACCAGCACCGCTATGAAGATGCACTAAACATCGCCGAGCAGGCGCTTAGCATCTCCGCGATGAACATGGGACTCAAGGTTGGGTGGGAACATCTCAACGAGCAGCATCTTGGACAGGGTGTATTTATGTCTATGGGGCTTATCAGATTCTACATGCTGGCTTTAAAAGGATCTGCCTACCTGTTACTACGATTAGGACGCATTGATGAAGCGTTATCACGACTCAAAAAGTTAGTGGAGCTTGATCCGAACGATCAGTTTGGTGCGGATGTTCTATACCGCATGGCTCAGAAGGAGCAGGTCAATCGTCATGCCAACGAGCACAAAAATATTGAGAGTCTATTCCGTCGATGAACATTTAAGAGGGTACTACTATGCTGGAAAGTGAAAGTGAAAGTGAACTTGTACTGGATATGGATGAACTGACGAGTGCGGAGGATTTTCTTGATTATTTTGAAATTGGTTACGATCCTTCAGTTGTGCACGTGAACCGCCTGCATATACTCCAGCGTTTCCATGACTACATCGAACAGGCAGGTGAACTGCCTGAAAACGAAGATGAATTACGTGAAGTCTACCGTGGTTTGTTATCAAGTGCCTACGAGGACTTTGTTAATTCTGATGCATTGACCGAAAAGGTATTCAGGGTCTTTCATATGAATGAACCGCAGGAAGTATTCGTACCTATTGATGAGCTGAAGCTGTAACAGGCAATACGAGCAACGCCAGGAATAATTATGCTTCCGAGATTTGAATACGGGTCTGCTGTCAGGGTCATACGTAATGTGCGCAACGATGGCACCTATCCCGGGACGGAAACGGGCAAACTGTTGGTAAAACGAGGTACGGTAGGTTATGTGCAAAATGTTGGCACATTCCTGCAGGATCAGATTATTTATTCGGTACATTTTATCGATATCAATCGTGTGATCGGTTGTCGTGAAGAAGAGCTACTGGGTGCTGATGAGCCGTGGAATCCGAGTGCATTCGAGTTCAGGGACAAAGTTACCAGTCGCAAGATACTGACTGTCAACAACGAAGTCATCGCGAGCCCGGGTGATGCCGGCGAGATCATAAAAGTGTTAGATGAAGCGGGCGATGAGTTTCTGTATCACGTGCGCTTCCCCGGTCATACGCTACAGGTTGGTGAGTCGCTACTTCAATCTCTGGAAGAAGCCAAGGGGTGAATCTGGCCATGATACAGAACGCAAACGCGACAGTGACTAAAAAACCGGAATATGCTTATCATCTGTTACGTGGTGCGCTTGATCGTTTTCAGAAAAGTGTACCAGAGTTGAACGAACAGCAGTTTAAGGTGGCAACACAGGTTGCTGAGCGTACATTCGCGCTTGAATCCATCGTATTAGCATCACCTGAAGCGGTGGATGTAATGGTAGGAGACGCTGATGTCACTGCTGCGGTTGCAGAAATAGCCTCGCGTTACGCCGATCATGATTCCTTTCTGGAGGACTTGAACAATAATGGATTGAACGAGGATACCTTACGTAACGCTTTGTCACGTGAATTGTTGTTCAATGCTGTTATGGACCGGGTATCGGTGAAAATACCTTCAATCAGTGAGCTGGATATACAGATATTCTACCAGTTACACGCCGACAGGTTTACCCGGCCAGAGACGCGCAAGGCGCGACATATATTGATCACGGTGAATGACGAGTATCCGGAGAATACCTACAGCCGTGCCGTTGAACGATTACAGCCCGTGGTAAAAAAACTACGTAAAAACCCTCGCCGTTTTAAAGATCTTGCACGTAAATATTCCGAGTGCCCGACTGCGCTCGAAGGTGGCAAACTGGGTGAATTGTCAAAAGGCAAACTCTATCCTGAACTGGATACGGCCTTGTTTGCAATGGACGAGGGAGAAGTCAGTGATATCATTGAGACAGAAATAGGGCTGCATGTCCTCTACTGTGAAAAGGTACATCACTCCGTCAAAGTCTCATATTCACGCGCAAAAAACAAAATTCTTCAAATTCTTGAACAGCGTCAACGCAAGGCCTGCCAGAAGGCATGGCTGGAAAAGCTGCATGGTGAAAGTGTATGACGGAGCAGGACCAGATCAAGTGTTCTTTTTGCGGCATTCCTCAATCCAATGAAACGCCGCTTATTGTCGGCCTTGAAGGCCATATTTGTGAAAATTGTGTGCGCCTTGCTAATCAAGTTGTCAGTAGCTGGGGACGAAAACGTGAAATAGCCAAGCCATTGAAAAAACCGCCAATACCGATCGAGATCAAGACACGGCTCGACAAATATGTCATTGGACAGGAAAAAGCCAAGGAAACATTGTCTGTTGCCGTCTATAACCACTACAAACGACTGGCTGCCGAGAGTGATACTGACGCTCTCGATATGGATGGAAGTACGGTCGAAATTGACAAGTCTAACATCCTTTTACTGGGTCCATCCGGGACAGGTAAGACATTACTTGCCAGTACGCTCGCGCGTATCGTGGGTGTACCCTTTGTAATTGCCGATGCGACCACTTTGACCCAGGCCGGTTACGTCGGCGAGGACGTTGAATCCATCTTGCATCGTTTGCTCGATGCTGCCGAGGGTAGCACCGGGCTGGCGGAGTGGGGCATCGTCTATATCGATGAAATCGACAAGCTCGCGCGCAGTGCTGAATCATCCTATGGTGTGCGTGATGTGTCCGGTGAAGGCGTGCAACAGGCCTTACTGAAACTGGTGGAGGGTACAAGTATCAGGTTGTCGGATAAGGGGAGGCGTAAGGATAACGAGGGACAGGTCCTGGATACACGCAATATTCTATTCATTGCTGGCGGGGCTTTTTCAGGGCTTGAGTCGCTTGTGGACAAACGTCTGCAGCCTGAGAAAACTGGAATTGGTTTCCATGCACCGGTAGTCACCGAGTCTGAAGGTCCTGATGACGATATATTCCATGAAACTCATCCTGATGACCTCAAACACTTCGGCTTGATTCCCGAGTTCATCGGCCGATTCCCGGTAATCGCCGCACTCGAACAGCTTGATGTCGAAGCGCTGGTGAGAATACTGACCGAACCCAAAAATGCGTTGGTTCGACAGTACAGTCAGTTATTTAACTACGATAATGTCGAACTGGAATTCACCCCTGAAGCACTGAAGGCAATAGCCGAGCAAGCACTTGCACACGGCACCGGCGCGCGCGGCTTACGAGGTGTACTGGAGAATCTCCTGCAGAAAACCATGTTCGATCTACCGTCACATGACCACATCGCGCGTTGTCTGGTTGATGAGGATGCGGTCACCGGAAAAGGTGATATCAAAATCATCAGTGAAAACAGTCAGGAAGATAACAAACACCAGCAAGTACAGCTCTGATCACGAACTTGTTAGCAGAGGCGCAGATATGTTCAACAGGCGTTCATTTCTCAAAATTATCAGCGGTACTGCAGCGACGTCTATGGTATCGCCAGCTATGCCTAGCCTGGTATATGCGGGTAGTGGTATGCGTACCGTTATCATCGGTGGCGGCGTAGCCGGCATTAGAACAGCGGCACGCTTGCAGCAGTTTGCCAATAGTCTTGATGTAACCCTGATTGATCCAACAATGGATCTAAACACACGAAAATATACAAAAATCAACGAGACCCTGAGGTATGAATCAGCACCGGTGCTGTCCGCAGCAGGTATCGATGTGATTGCACAAAAAGTTGTACAAGTCGAACCAGTCAGTAAACGGGTACAGCTAGCGAATGGTGCAAGTGTTGAAGCTGATGTGCTGGTATTTGCTCCTGGCGTTGACTTTAAAACAACATCATTTACCAGGTCTTTAGTGCACCCATTGAATGAAGCGCTAGTTCTACGACAGCTCGAATCTATGCAACAAGGTGGAGTTGTAGTAGTGGGTATTCCCAGGGCGCCTTATCAGTATCCGCAAGGTCCATATGTACAGGTCAGTCACATGGCTGATTATCTGCGGTCTCATAACCGATCAGCCAAAATACTTGTACTTGACCATAACGTAGACTCTGCACTGGCACATGTGTATCGACGTCAATGGAAGAAAGGAATAGGCCAGCGATTGGTCGAATGGATAGGTATCAATGAAGGGTACATACATGACATCGATTTCGATTCGAATACTATAAATACAGTCGGCGGCTATATCAGAGCGGCTGTCATTGCTGTTATGCCAGAGCAGCAGGCAGGCACTATTGCGCGTAACGCCGGACTTGCCGTGGGCACCGACTGGTGCCAGGTTGATAGCCAGTCCTTCGAATCTGTTCATTACCCAGATATTTACGTACTGGGTGATGCCAATGATGCTGCGCCAAATAACAAAACGGCCTTCACGGCCATGCAACAGGCAGACGACTTTGTGAGGATTATGGTCGATAAAATAGCTTGATCTGATTCTCAATCAAATAAATTGTAAAATTTTATGTGTAAATATCTGGATTTAATCTGACAGTGCAGTCAGCTACTCTCAATGAGGCTTGACACTGCCGATGCAGTCAAAACACTATCACATAGTTGTAATAATGAAACAAGGACTGTAGGGTGCGCCGCGCGCACCGAGACTGGACGACACACTTGAATTTCGCGGTGCGCACGGCGCACCCTACGATCGGTCCATTAAGCTGTTGGTTAAATTCTGAATATTTTCCACAATCTGTAAGAACAGATCTGCGTAAATACCTAACGGTCCTTACGTTCTACGGTTTCAGGGTCGGCGGTAATGGGTCGATATATTTCTATGCGACTGCCTTCCTTGACCTCGTTATCCAGCTTGGTGAGTTTTCCAAATACACCCACTTTTTGTTTCTGAAGATCTATATCGGGAAACATTTCGAGCATGCCAGACAATTCGATGACATCCCTGACCGTACTGCCGGCGGGTACATCCAGTTTCAACCAAACCTGCTTTTTACCGTTATCGTAAGCCGCACCTACATTCATGATGAAAAGTCCTGCATTTGTCTGCCTTATGTGGCTACGCTGCCACCTTCAGCAGCATCTTTGTTGTCTTTTCCTGATTTAACTACTGGAACCGCTTTTGCCTTAGCGACCCTGCTATCAATGACGCGTTTGCCCGCGAGCAGGAACCCCATGGCCAGAAAGCCACCTGGTGGAAGCACCATAACAAGAAAACCCCTATAGTCGGGTACCAGTGTCAGTTCGAGGAACGAGAATGCGTTTCCCAACAACAGTGATGCATTCGCAAATAATGTTCCGCTACCAATAATCTCACGCACTGCGCCAAGGGATACTAGCGCAACAGTGAAACCAAGTCCCATCATCAGACCATCAAACAACGATGGCAAAACAGGATTTCTGAAGGCGAATGATTCAGCACGACCGAGGATGGCGCAGTTGGTTACGATAAGTGGCACGAATAGCCCCAGTATTTTGTGCAGGTCATGCAGCCATGCGTTCATGCTCATATCAACCAGAGTCACGATAGTAGCGATGATAAGCACGAATACCGGAATGCGTACTTCCTGTGTAATAAGGCCACGTAGTAATGACACCGACAGGGCTGATGCCAGCAGAACGACAAGGGTCGCGAGGCCCATGCCTAGCCCGTTAGTTGCTGTACCTGTGACTGCGAGTAGCGGGCATAGTGCGAGCATTTGTGAAAACACAACGTTATTATCCCATATACCGTCGCGAGCAATTTGTCGGTAGTCTAGACTCATGTTCATTCACCATGCTTTTCAGCTTCATTTTTGTCTGAGCTTGATACAGTCCTGGTTCTCAGGTCAGTGGTCTGTGTCGGGTTATCGTTTGCCGGCATTTCAGCGAGAAGTTCTCCCCGATGTTGGCTGAACAGTTGTAATCCTTCCCTGGCTGCTTTTACTACGGCTCTTGGCGTGATTGTTGCGCCAGTAAACTGATCAAAGATGCCACCGTCTTTTTTCACCTTCCACTTCTCCTGCGGCACTTTGGCGAGCGAGAGGCCATCAAAGCTGTAGACCCAAGCGTCTTTTTCGACCTCGATCTTGTCTCCCAATCCAGGTGTTTCAGCGTGGGAAAGAATGCGGACCCCCAGTATTTCCCCATTCTGGTCGATACCCATGATCATGGAGATTTCGCCGCTGTAACCCTGTGCGCTGACTATGAAAGCGACAGCTTTGGTTTTCAGCATTCGTGTACCACGGTAAACGATAACATCTTTGCCTTCGTGCTCAAGTGTCAGGGGATCTTCCAATAAATCGTTGTCATGCACATCGGCTGGTATGACATGGCTCAATGAACGTTGCAGATCTTCTGCGTTACGCAGCGCAATTGTATCGTATGTCGCGATATTTCCCATTACTATCAAAGCGGCAGCAAGTGTTGCAAATCCACCGAGCAGGCCACCCTGATAACTGACGCGCTTTCGGTAGGCGGGTTCTAATGGCGCTGTCACTTGGGCGACTCCATATCTTCGGCATACTGGATTGGATCGCCTTTTCGATTGCGCCCATAGATCCGCGGTTTCATATAGTGGTCTATCAGCGGTGTGAGTGCATTCATCAACATGACCGCAAAAGCAACGCCTTCTGGATAGCCTGTCCAGCTACGGATAATGAAGACAAGTGCTCCACAACCAGCACCAAATACCAGCTGACCCCTGTAGGTAACGGGTGAAGTGACCAGGTCAGTTGCAATAAAGAATGCACCAAGCAGGGTTGCACCGGACATCAGGTGGAAGATGGCATCCGGATAACGTTCGGGGCTGGCCAGGTGAAAGAGACTCGCGAGTACTGCGAGTGTGAGTAACATGCTGACAGGGATATGCCAGGATATGATACGCATATATAACAGGAACAGCCCGCCGATCAGTATCAGTATCGCCGAAGTTTCTCCAAGACTTCCAGCGACCGATCCGGTAGCCAGGCCAAAAACATCATAATTGTCGGCCAGCACATCGTGCAAGAGCAAGCCTTGGCTGAGTTCTGTTTTGACATGACCCAGTATCGTGGCACTACTGATAGCATCATGGGCAGACATAGTACCTGTGACAAATGTAATACCCAAAGCTTCAGACATGCCCGGAGCGGATGCCGAGAACATCGGTTGGGGCAGTACCCAGCTTGTCATCTCGAGTGGAAAAGCTATCAGCAGTGCAACGCGGGCAACCATCGCCGGATTGAAAAGGTTTTGCCCGATACCGCCGAATACCTGCTTGCCAACGATGATAGCCAGCATGGCGCCTACGACTCCAATCCACCAGGGTGACCAGGGTGGTAATGTCATTGCCAGTAGCCAGCCTGTGAGTATGGCTGAACCATCCATCAGGTAGGGTTTGACGGGCTTACCTGCAATGGCCAGACAAGCGGCCTCACTGATAACGCAAGCGGCAATTGTCAGTACAAACAGAAACAACGCCGGCAGGCCGAACTGGTAAATACCGAAGGCTGTTGCTGGTGTCAGCGCAATCATGACCAGCAACATGGTGCGGTTGATACTGCTACGCTCGTGTGTGTATGGGCCGCTGGTTACCGGTGCCGGATTGATATCCATCTTGCTCATCCACCAGCCGTTGAGCATTCAGCTTCCTCAACAGCTTTTTCTGCTGCTTTCTTTGCCGCCATTTCAGCTTTACGTTTTTCCATGGCTTTGCGCTTGGCTTTCTTCTGTTGTTCAAGCCGTTCCACGCGTGCTTCTGCAAGTCGCTTTGTTTCTTCCTGCCTGTATTGAATGCGCTGTTTCTCGGTCAGTGCACCCTTGGCATAGTTGAAGTATTGCACCAGTGGAATATGTGAAGGACATACATACGAACATGATCCACATGCAATACAATCCATCAGGCCGAAATCAACAGCGCCATCAAAATCACCGATACGTGCACGTGAAGACATTTCCAACGGTAACAGCCCACAGGGGCAAGCATTCACGCAACGACCACAACGTATACAGGGCATTGTTTTCTTGCGAGCGACTTCCGTTTCGGTCAAGGCAAGGATCCCACCACTGCCCTTGACTATAGGCACATTTATTTGTGGCAACGGTTGTCCCATCATTGGGCCACCACTGATGATACGGGCAGGATCAGATGTAAAACCACCGCAGAAATCGAACAGTTTGGCAACGGGTGTGCCGATCAGCGTATAAAGGTTACCGGGCCTTTCAACTGCGCCGCCTGATACGGTTACAGTACGGCCAACCAGTGGTTTACCATAGCGTATCGCATCGTGCACCGCGTTAGCTGTAGCTACATTGTGTACAACAATACCGATATCGGCTGTCAGTGCGCGGGCAGGTGTTTCCTTACCGGTCAAGGTTTGTACCAGGTGCTTTTCAGACCCCATTGGATAACGTACAGGGACTGTTACCACAGATATATCGTTGAAGATACGTGCTGCGTCTTGCATCGCTAGCGCAGCTTCAGGCTTGTTTGCTTCAATGGCAATAATTGTTTTTGATACCTGCAAGGCATGCATCATCAAGCGTATTCCCCCTACAATGCTCGCTGGCGCCTCACGCATCAATTGGTCATCACATGTCAGATATGGCTCACACTCGGCTGCGTTGATTACCAGCGTGTGCAGGCTATAGCGTTTTCGCAAATTCAGTTTTACTGCGGAAGGAAAGGTGGCACCGCCCATGCCGACGATACCGGCTGCGGCGACTCGGCTGGCAATTTCGTCGGGATCCATATTGAGCGGGTCAGGGCTTGTCTGTGGAAGATCGATCCAGCTCTCATCACCGTCGGCCTCCAGTGTAATGGTCCGTACCGGTAGGCCTGAAGGGTGTGGTGCCGGGTATTTGCCGATTGCCCTGATGGTGCCGGACGTCGGAGCGTGTACGGGAGCTGAAATGACGCCCTGGCTATTGGCAAGTAACTGACCTTTCAGAACCTTCATGCCTCGTTGTACTATCGGTTCCGCCGGAGCGCCTATGTGTTGCTGCAGCGGGATGAAAAGCTGCTCAGGAAGTGGTGTATCGACTATACGAGAGCCCGCTGTTGCCTGCTTGTTTTCGTCAGGGTGAACGCCACCGCGGATACGGAACAGTTTTGTCACAGCGCCTGTCATAATGAGCACTCAGACCGCGACTGCCGGATTGGGCCAGTGCCAGTTCTGCAAAGTGACCGGAATGGGGCGCATTTCAATACATTCAGTCGGACATACCTCAAAGCACTTTTCACAGCCGGTGCAAGCATCGCTGATTACAGCATGTATTTGTTTGGAACTGCCGACTATGGCATCAGTCGGGCAGCGTTTAAAACATTTTGTACAGCCGATGCAGAGTTCACTGTGAATTCTGGCGATCAGGAGTTCTTTGTCTTCCATGTCTGACAGGTCAGTGCTGATTCCAAGTTTATTCGCCAGTTCCATGGCAAGTGAGCGACCACCAGGTGGACAAATGGTCACATCGGCTTCGCCATTAACCAGTGCAGCGGCGGCGCGTGTGCAACCAGGAAAACCACATTGTCCGCATTGAGATCCAGGTAACATGCTCTCGATTTCCTCTTCGAGCGGATTTCCTTCAACAGCAAAGTAGGATGCTGCGGCACCAAGCAGGATGCCGAGTGAAATACCCAGCAGTGTGAGAATAAGAATGGATGTGATCATAATATACTCCCTTTTTTATAGTGCTAGTTTGTGGTCAGGCCGGCGAAACCCATGAAGGCCAGCGACAGAAGACTGGCGACAACAAATCCAATCGGCGCACCCGCGAATGCTCTCGGTACTTCAGCAAGTGCCAGTCGTTCACGCAGACTCGCAAACACGACCATCACGAGTGTGAATCCGAGTGCTGAACCGAAACCGTATATCAAACTCTGCATGAAACTGTGTTGTTCCTGTATGTTGAGTAATGCAACACCGAGGACAGCGCAGTTGGTTGTAATCAATGGCAGGAAAATTCCCAGGACCTGATAGAGCGCCGGTGAGAATTTCCGTACGAACATTTCGGTAAACTGCACGACAGCCGCTATGACCAGGATGAAAGTCAGTATGCGCAGGAATTCAAGCCCCAGTGGCGCCAGTAACATATATTCGAGTAACCAGCTGGCTACTGCAGCGAGTGTGAGTACAAAGGTTGTCGCAAATCCCATACCCAGGGCTGAATCCAGTTTGCTGGAAACACCCATGAATGGGCACAGTCCAAGAAACTTTACCAGCACCACGTTGTTTACCAGTGCAGTAGAGACCAGAAGCAGTAAGTATTCAGCCATTGTCAGGGACACCTAATAACCCGTTGCAGAACCTGATGCATCAAACATGCCAGTTGGAAGTAAGTCGAGCTATGAAACGTAAATCAGGTAGTTAGCATTGATGTGCACAGGCTTGGTGCACCGTGGTGTGTCGTCAAGCGCACATTCGATGAATATTTTGGACGTGTTGTGTCGTATCTGTAACAAATATCTGTTGGTCTCATGCCTGTTCGAGCTACACGATTGAAGCATCAGCTTTTGTCGACTGCCTCATATAAATCACGCATTATTATGTAGTTAACACGTGTTTTTGTATCCGCCAGTCTTTTCAGTGGCTCAAATACAGCCTGTTTCTGGATGTCTGTAACGCGTGCTGAAAATGATTCAAATTTTAGGCACGAACCTTGCTGGGTCTTAAATAAATGCTTTCACCAAATAACCGTATGTCCATATCCAGTACAGCGCGCAACAGAGACAGGGTAGAAGAAGTGCTTGGTGCATTTCTGGCCTCACCGCCTGCAGGCACTCCCGACGAGGTCATCGAGGCATTCGGACGCCTTGTAAGAACTGAGGGCGGGGTTTTGCCTCCGAGTGTATTTATGGAGGCTTTCGAGCAGTCACCTGTCGCAATTTCAATTACGGACCTTAACGCTAATATTCTTTATACAAATCATGCATTTGAGCATCTAACAGGATATCCCAAGGATGAGCTGATTGGCAGCAGCCAGTCTATCTTGTCGTACAAGGTCACACCACCCGAGGTATACCAGGAGCTATGGACCAATCTTGCCCAACAAAAATCCTGGAACGGTGTTCTTATCAACAAGCGCAAGAACGGTGAACGCTACCTGGCTGATCTGACCGTGACACCGGTGCTGGGGACAGGGAATTACACTCGCTACTACCTGGCATTGCACCGTGATGTTACGGAAGTTCACGAACTCGAAAGTAAGGTGCGTAACCAGAAAGTGCTAATAGAATCTGTTGTGGATGCAGCACCTGTTGTGATTGCCTTGCTGGACAGTGATGGCAGGGTATTGCTGGATAACCAGGCCTACAAGAAATTACTCGGTGACATGCGTGGCAAGGAACCGGCAGATATGTTCATGAAACATTTGTCAGAAGTCATCGAAATGGATCGCAAGCGTGCGTGCAAGAAACGCACCGGCTTCGTTAACCATGAAGTCGCGTTGGCGTTAAAGCATAATCTGACTTCACGCTGGTTTTCATGCTCAGGTGTCTGGGTCAATGAGTCCTATCCTGGAGCTGATTTTTATTTTTCAGGTAGTGAAAATTGTGGACTGTTGCTGGTTGCAAATGAAATCACCGCGCAGAAAAAACAACAGGATCAGATTAAAACCAATGCGCTGCGTGCACTAATGGCTGAGCAACAACTGGTCCACGGTATGCGGGAAACATTGTCTGGCGCCATATTTCAGTGTCAGGCGCCTTTGAATACGGCGTCTGCAGTCGTTGCAATGATGGAAAGGCGAGATGATGTTCGGAGTAATCCTGCACATACTGCGCTTCTTGATATTATCAAGTCTGGTGAAACGGTTCTGGGTAGCCTGCAGGAGGCTTTACCACCGGAAACTGTAGAGGCAGATGTTCCGATAAACATAAATGAGGTCATCAAGGATGTGATCGACATCTCTATTCAGCGGCTACTGGAACACAGTGTGGTGGTTGATTGGGAGCCGGAAGCTGATTTGCCCAACGTAATAGGCAAACACTATGCGCTACGTTCACTATTTAAACAATTAGTGGACAACGCGATCGATGCACTTGATGAGCCCGACTGCAGTCATCGGGAAATAGCTATCGTGACCCGCTCAATTGATGGGCAGGTAGAGATGATAATGCGAGATACGGGTCCAGGTATTCCGGAAGACAGACGATTAACCATTTTTGAACCTTTCTTCTCTGGATGGCAAAAGCAAAAATTTCGTCCAGGTATGGGTTTGACTATCGCGCTTGAAATTGTGCTTCAGCACGGCGGTGAGATATTTATTGATCCCCATTACAAGGCTGGGTGTGAAATTCATTTGCGTTTGCCAGTCGCCGGCCAAACCGCTAGTTTGAGAACTGACGATGACTGAAACCGTACTCGAGGAAAAATCATCGACTGCACGAAACACACTGGTGCAGGCTGAGCTGGATACGCTGTACCGCGTAAGTCAGGTATTGAGTCAGTCACTTGAATTAAAGGACACACTGGCTGCAGTGCTCGAACTGCTGCACGATCAGGGTAGTTTGCACAACGGTATGGTGTGCCTGATCGAAGAGGACAGTAAAGAACTCATGGTTTATGCAGCACATAATGTGGAAGGCGAAAAACTTTCATCACCTATTCGCTACCAACCCGGCGAAGGTCTGGTAGGTGAGATTATGAATCTTGAAAAGTCTATCGTCGTCCAGCGTCTGGCTGACGAACCAAAATTTCTCGATCGTATGGGCATCTACAGTACCAATCTGCCATTCATCGGTGTGCCCATATTTATTGACGAACATGAACCCGTCGGTGTATTTGTTGCACAACCACCCATCGGTGGCGAGTTGTTGAATGAACAGGCGCGATTCCTGGAGATGGTGTCAAACCTGGTGGGCCAGAGTGTCAAGCTTTCACGTATGGTTGCGCGTGAGCGACGCGCGCTGGAAGATGAACGCGACAACCTCCGACGCGAAGTCCGGGCTGAACATGGCTTCAACAGCATTGTGGGCCATACACTGCCCATGCGAAGGGTTTTCGAACAGGTTCGACAGGTGGCGAAATGGAATACAACGGTGTTGATACGTGGTGAATCAGGTACAGGTAAGGAACTGATTGCGCATGCCATTCATTATAATTCACCTCGCGCAAGCGGCAGTTTTATCAAACTGAATTGCGCTGCGCTACCCGATAACTTGCTCGAGTCAGAATTGTTCGGACATGAAAAAGGCGCCTTCACGGGTGCAGTGAGTCAACGCAAGGGACGATTTGAGCAGGCTGACGCTGGCACACTGTTTCTCGATGAGATCGGTGAAATTTCAGCTACTTTCCAGGCGAAGTTGTTGCGTGTGTTGCAGGAAGGCGAGTTTGAGCGCGTTGGTGGAGCCCGTACGATCAAGGTCGATGTCCGTGTTATCGCCGCAACCAACCGTGACCTCGAATCTGAAGTTGAGAAAGAAGAATTCAGAGAGGATCTGTATTACCGTCTCAATGTAATGCCCATTAATATGCCTTCATTGCGTGAACGAGCTGAAGACGTACCGGACCTGTCGCGTTTCCTGGTAGAGAAAATCGGTCGAAAACAGGGTCGTCCGCTGTCGATTATGGATAGTGCCGTCAGACTACTGATGCGTCACGACTGGCCAGGTAATGTGCGCGAACTGGAAAACTGTCTGGAGCGTGCGGCAATCATGTCAGAAGATGGCGTGATTGATCGCGATATTATCAAACTGGCTGGCCTGGAGGAGAACGACGGTGTCATTGATGTGGCTCCGACAGCCATTGATCTGGATGACCCTGAACTTGATGAACGTGAGCGTGTAATCGCAGCACTGGAACAGGCGGGTTGGGTACAGGCAAAGGCCGCACGACTTCTGGGTATGACACCACGCCAGATCGCCTACCGTATTCAGACGCTTGGCATCAAGGTACGCCAGATCTGATTCTATTCATGCCGGAACTGGCAAAGTCCTAAATGATCGTTTTCTGTTGCATAGCTGACAACTGTGTTTTCAGGCTTTGTAATATTCCAGACATATGTACCCTCCAGAAGCTAGCACCATAACAAAAAATCATATAGATATCAGCCACTAATATTTTTTTCAGAAGTAGGCACGGCCTTTGCATTAATCATGGTAACGATGATCAGCCAGCGCCTTAACCGGCTTCGGATTTACGGGGGATACTATGATCGAGCTCAACATACTTGGCCAGTCAGACAACACAAACAATGGTGGCGGTAATACAGAAGGTGGCTGCTCAGCCGGCAGTTGTGGAAGCACAGGTGACCAGATGTCACATCTACCTGAGGAAATCCGGCAGAAAGTTTTTAATCATCCTTGTTACTCAGAAGAAGCGCATCATCACTTTGCGCGCATGCACGTAGCGGTTGCACCTGCATGCAACATACAGTGCCACTACTGCAATCGAAAGTATGATTGCTCCAACGAGTCGCGACCGGGTGTGGTTTCAGAGCTGCTCGATCCTGATCAGGCCGTAAAAAAAGTGATGGCGGTTGCTGCGGAAATACCACAGATGACTGTGCTGGGCATTGCAGGTCCTGGGGACCCGCTGGCTAATCCTGAACGGACTTTTTCAACTTTCCGTCAACTCAGCGAAAAAGCCCCTGATATCAAGCTATGTGTGTCATCAAACGGGTTGGCGCTGCCGGAACATGTAGACGAACTGTGTAAGCACAATATTGACCATGTCACATTGACTATCAACTGTATCGATCCTGATATAGGTGCAAAGATCTATCCCTGGATATTCTGGAATAACCGCCGCATCAAGGGCAGAAAAGGCGCGAAGATTCTTATCGAACAACAGCAGAAAGGCCTTGAAATGCTTGTCGAGCGCGGTGTGCTCGTCAAGGTAAATTCGGTAATGATCCCTGGTGTGAATGATGAGCATCTTAAAGAGGTCAGTAGAGTCGTAAAAGAGAAAGGCGCGTTTCTACACAATGTGATGCCGCTCATAGCAGAAGCTGAACACGGTACTTTCTACGGTGTGATGGGGCAACGTGGACCAACAAACGATGAATTGATGGCACTGCAGGACGAATGTGCTGGCGATATGAACATGATGCGTCATTGCCGCCAGTGCCGTGCTGATGCGGTCGGCTTGCTCGGCGAAGACCGTGGTGAAGAATTTACCATGGATAAAGTTGAGATGATGGAGATTGACTACGAGGCCGCGATGGTCAAGCGTCGCAAAGTACATGAAGCCATCGAGGCGGAACTCGAAGCGAAGCAAAACAGGAAGAACGAAGCACTGGTAACACTGACGGCGTTAGACAAAAAGGATACGCGTCCGGTCTTGATGGCGGTAGCGACATCGGGTGGTGGGGTGATTAATCAACACTTTGGTCATGCTACGGAATTTCTGATTTACGAAGCTTCCTCAACAGACGTTCGTTTCGTCAGTCACCGCAAGGTTGACCTTTACTGCACGGGCGGTGACACCTGTGGTGATGCCGAAACTACACTGGATAGAATTATCCGCACTCTTGATGGGTGTGAGGTCGTGCTGTGTTCAAAGATTGGATATGAACCATGGGGAATGCTGGAATCGGCTGGGATTCAACCCAATGGTGAGCATGCTATGGAACCGGTTGAAGAGGCGGTAGCTGCTGTTTATCTTGAAATGACAAACAACGGTCAGCTTGAAGCGCCAACAGCTGAAGCCCAACAACTAACCGCGTAGGAACTATCACAATGGCACTAAGCATAATCGAAACGTGTGTGAACTGCTGGGCATGTGCGCCCTTGTGTCCGAGTAAGGCTATCTACGAGGCTAAACCACATTTCATGATTGACGAAAAAAAGTGTACTGAGTGCGATGGCGACTACGCGGATACACAGTGCGCGAGCATCTGCCCGATCGAAGGCGCCATTCTCGATGCATTTGGTGTAGCCGTTAATGCACCCGGGTCGTTAACAGGCATTCCACCACAAAAAATGGCAGAGGCAATGGCCGAGATTCAGGCACGATAATTCGATACGTCTCTGAGAACCAGGAGAATATGATGGGTATATCATTGAACAATGCGGGGCATACGGCATACGCAGGCCCTTACGCAAAAACCTTGTGCAAGCTGGAGAAACGAATACAGGGTTCGTTCACCAACTGGAAAAAGCAACAGGAGGCGTGGCAAAAGTTTCATCAAACAGCCGCCGGTAAGCATGTACCTCGGCGTGTCTGGATGCGGCATGGGGCCTTGCTGGAAGTCTTAAGCCGGAAGTGTTCCTGACAAAGCGGATCATTATACATGGCGACCATCGTGTTTTTCGAAAAGCCTGGCTGTATTAACAATACACGGCAGAAACAATTATTGGTAGAAGCCGGGCATGATGTTGAATGTCACAACCTGCTGAATGTGCAATGGGAGGCACACGAGTTACGCCGCTACTTCAATGAGCTGCCTGTGGAAAAATGGTTTAACCCGAGTGCGCCGGCAATGAAAAACGGTGACGTTTTACCGTCAGGTGTTAATGAAGAGCAGGCATTGGCACTAATGATGGATGATCCATTGTTGATCAGACGACCACTGTTGCGTATTGGTGACCAACGAAGAGCCGGTTTTGATGCAATCACTATAGATAACTGGATAGGACTCGCTTTGAGCAGGCAAATAGACAGTGCAGCTCTGGAGACGTGTCCACGTAAAGAAGGTCATCGTTGTGAGACGATTTAATTAATATACAGCAGATGGGTAATGACCCTGCAATTAGTCAACGGTTATGTCGAGCGCAATCAATTTGGATGTAACAGAGAATAGAGCCGTGCAGCTTGATGACGGTGTCTACTGGATCGGTGCGCTCGATCCTGGATTACGTACATTTGACATTATTTTGAGTACAGCGAATGGCACGACTTACAACGCTTATCTGGTAGAAGGCAGTGAGGGTTATGCTGTAATCGATACCGTCAAGGAGGAATATGCTGAAGATTTCTTCAGGCGTCTGGAAACAGTGACGGATTACAGCAACATCAAGTACATCATACTGAATCATCTCGAACCGGATCATACCGGCGCTTTACCAGAACTACTGGAACGGGCACCACACGC
Source organism: uncultured Gammaproteobacteria bacterium (assembly GCA_942492025.1). Classification (GTDB taxonomy): domain Bacteria; phylum Pseudomonadota; class Gammaproteobacteria; order SZUA-229; family SZUA-229; genus JABDQW01. The sequence continues at coordinate 306,804 of CALODJ010000010.1, forward strand.
GCACGTGTATATATCGCAACGCGCGCAAAGCATGCTCAAAGCGTTGCTTAAGGATGGGCGTGAAAAGCTCAACTACACGCCTGTCAAGACGAACGATACATTGTCACTGGGTAATCTCACACTGAAGTTTCTGAATACGCCATTTCTTCACTGGCCAGACACACAATGCACTTATCTGGCCGAGCGGGAAATCCTGTTCTCAGGAGATGTTTTTGGCTGTCATTTCTGCGATCCGAGATTGTTTAACGACAAGGTTGGAGATTTCCGGTTTTCGTTTGATTACTACTATGCCCACATCATGCGCCCTTTCAAGCAATGGGTCCTGGAAGCGCTGGATCTGATTGAGCCGCTTTCGTTGAAAATGATTACGCCTGCCCATGGGCCCATCCTGCGCGACAGGCCACGGCGCTATGTGGCGCATTACCGGGAGCTTGCAACTTCAAGCCTCAGTGGCGAGCTCAGTGAAAACGAGAAGTCATTGATCATTTTCTATATGAGTTCCTATGGCAATACGGCTCGTATGGCAGAAGCAATCTATGCAGGGATGGATGATGTCAAGGGTGTACGTGTCTCCCTTTATGACTTGCAGGGTGGTGAGACCGAGCCTTTTGTCGACCTGATCGAAGAAGCCGATGCACTGATGTTCGGTTCACCTACGATAAACGGCGATGCTGTTAAGCCGGTGTGGGATCTGTTGTCATCTCTGGTTGTAGTCAACCTTAAAGGCAAGCTGGGCGCTGCCTTTGGATCCTATGGCTGGAGTGGCGAAGCCGTTGGCATGATCGAAGACCGAATGCGCGGACTAAAAATGCGTGTGCCAACCACGGGCTTGCGTATCAAGCTGATACCAACTGATGAAGAGTTGGAGCAGTGCAGGTCATTTGGCAAGGAGATTGCAGAGTGCCTTGTTGGCAGGGGCAAGAACAGGGGCAAGGTTATCGAAATGGCCGAGTTGTAAAAACAGACGACTAACCAAGACTATTTTTTAATCATAACAGGAGAAAATCATGGCGAAAGCAAATGTAACTTTTCAGGATATTGACCTGACTGTCAGCGTACCAGTAGGTACTCGCGTAATCGAACTCTCAGAGAAAGTAGGCTCTGGCATTATCTACGGTTGCCGAGAGTGTGATTGCGGTACCTGCATGATGGAAGTAACCGACGGCTGGAGAAACTTGAGTGATCCAACCGTGCTGGAAGACAAAGTACTGAAGGAGAATATGGCTGGCAGACATCAGCGTCTTGCGTGTCAGGCTCAGATCCTCGGTGACTGTAAAGTCAAACCAGCATAACGAATTATCACGTATGGAGATCAATCATGCCTACAATTAATTTTTCTAATCCGGACTACAAAGACAAGACAGTATACGCGGTCGCTGGTAGTCATACAGAAACTGTTTTAAAGATCGCGAAGGAAAACAAGATTCCTATTCAGTTTGACTGTCAAGATGGTGAGTGTGGTAGTTGTGCCGTTCGTGTGGTTAATGTCGATCAGAACAAGTCACCGATGGGGTATCATCTGACCGAAAAGGAAAAAGTCGTATTACGTGAAATCGGTAAACTAAGCAAGGAAGATCTGGAAAATCTGATCGTTAATGACCTTCCGAGCGAGTGGCGCCTGGCTTGCCAGTTCATTCCCCGCGACGAGGACATTCTTGTCGAGTATTGAACGAAATATGCTCGACATGGTACACAGGGATGCAGCTTTACTGGAATATCAAAGGATCGTAAGTTACGCATCAGGCGGGAGTAACGATGAGACTCTCGCCTGTATGCTGGCGAATTGGCAGGAGGGTGGCGGTACGCTGCCAGATTACTTCGGGCTAACACCTCAAACATTCAAGGCCATCCTTGACGGGAATTTCCCCGGGCTCGATATAGACAGCTTGCGCCAACCCGGACGAACGGTTGATGGAATGCGTACGGATGAATATGAAGAGGTGTGTACGTTACTTTTGACAAACCGGGCCGATTTATGTGAATCAGAAACCTGGATGGCTCAAATCGTTGCTCGTTCCTGTCAGGGCCAGGATCATCTTTGGCAGGACATGGGGCTGTGGTCACGTAACCAGTTGAGCGCTTTGATGCTACGCAATTTTCCTGATCTGGCTGCACGTAATGTAAACAACATGAAGTGGAAAAAATTTATCTACAAACAACTGTGTGTTGCGGAAGGTATCTACACCTGTCGTGCACCTTCATGTGAAATCTGCGTAGACTATGATCATTGCTTCGGTCCGGAGGAATAACATGGCTATCGGCATCTTCAAGAACACCGGAACCGCCGCGAATCAACCAAATCGCGTAATTTCCTGCAACGCGGTCACATTGCACTGATATCGATTATCTTTGTATCTTTTGAGAATTTTCTGGCGCTTGAATGCTGCAATCATGCGGCTGACCGTTTCGACCGATATACTGATCATCGCGGCCATATCTTCACGGTTAAGCAATATGAAAGAATCGTTTTCATCTGCGAAGAATTCGTCCATGATCAGCAGCAACTGCGCGACACGCTGTTTTGCAGTGCCTGTACTCAGAGCGACGATCCATTGATCTGCGAGATCAAGCTGCTCCTGCAGCTGCTCGCCGACATGTTTGCACAAGGCGGGGTAGTGGCTTTGAAGTTGCCTGGTCGTTTCCACAGGGATTTTGCACAGATCGACTTGATCAACGGCGATGGCCGTATGGTGGTAACCAGCGTTGCCATCCAGCAGTTCGAGGCCTATGGCAGCGCCTGGGCCGAGCAGACGCACGATTCTGCGAGTCCCATCTTGAGCCTCGTGTACGAGCTTGACCATACCGCGCCTGATTGAATAGAGGAATTTTTTCTGCGATTTCGCCTCGTAGAGCACTGTTCCAGGAGGGTAGATATAATGATCTATGGGTTTCAACAAGTTACCGAAGGCTGAGTCCGGCAGCTCAGAAAAAAACATCAATTGGCGAATATGGCATTTATCGCAATGTGATCGCCCCAGCCATTCTGCATTGGTACAAAGTGTCTTGTCTAACGGTTTTCCCATAAGACTATTTTCCATATATGAGAATGATTATTACTTTACCTGATTTTTTTCATAATAATCTATATAATCTATACTAATTTATATGTTGTTTGCCGATTTAATTCTGCAAAAATCTCAAGTTAATCGTATTCTGTCAGTCTGTTGAAAAAAGCTCAATGGCTAATCTGTCTATACCTGGTAGACAGTGATTTAAATGTAACAAATTCATTAAGTAATAATATTACTCATTAATCAATCAGTGCCACGAGCGCTGTGCTCGCGTGATGGCATTGAAGGAACGGTTTTATGCTTTTTTTATCCAGATGGGTGCTGAGAGGTGAAATCTTCTCAGGCGTGTTGTTATTCAGTTTGATCTTAACTGCTTGTACTGGTTCTGAAGACCCTGCACCATTGGCAACGTCGGGAAGCGAATTACCCGTAGCCGTGGATGATGCATTTACTGTCGTTAAAGGCAGTACAACGATATTAGATCTTGCCGCCAACGATATGGATGCTGATGATGGACTGGACCTCGCATCGATTGCCATCGTTAGCGCTGCCAACGGTAGCGTCGTCATCCATACCGATGGGACTGTGGGATATACTCATGATGGCAGCGATGCGGTATCTGATTCGTTTACATACACAATCCTGGATAACAGTGCGGCTGTATCCAACGCTGCCACCGTTATGATTTCAGTGCTACCTTCATCACCACCCGCTGTACAGGCCGGGATTTATAGTGCAACCGTTGTGGAAGACGCCGATGACCTCGAATTCGTCATCAGTCTTGCGACAGCGAGCACAGTGACTGTGAACATCGATTATGCAACTGCAGATGGCACTGCCATCGCCGGCACCGACTATTCAGCGACCAGCGGCATTGTGCAATTTGCACCCGGCGAAGTACGCAAGTTTGTCGGTGTTCCTGTCTTGAATAATCCGGCAGCTTCAACGGCTACCAGCAAGAACATGCAGCTCGTGCTGAGTAACCCGCAGTATGCTGTGTTGAATGCAAATGCGAGTACAGGAACAGGTACGATTATCGATAGCCATAAAATGGCGACAGATACTGCATTCAATCAAAACTGGGGCACTGCAGGCGTGTTTACCGAGGCTGTTGAATGTGCAGACTGTCATCTATCCAACGGATCAATCATGCAATACGCTAATCCAGAGGTCGCTTTGAGCACCAATGATATTAGTGCAAGCGCGCAGTGGAAACACACTGTAATGGCAAACTCCTTCAATGATCCATACTGGCAGGCTGCTGTGCAGGATGAATCGCACACGTTTCCTGCATTGTCAGGCTTTATAGAAGACACATGCACGACCTGTCATGCACCCATGGGACGCACCCATGCACACCATCAGGACCCGGGTGTGGAATATGACTTCGATACCGCTAAAACGGAAGACCATGCGCGTGAAGGCGTGAGCTGTACAGCATGTCATTTGATGCAGGAAAATGGCACCTTCTCGGGCGGCTATGTGATATCCAATACAGATACGACCATTTACGGGCCTTATGCCAGTCCGCGCACGGGACCGATGAACAATATGACTCAGCTGGGCTATACACCGGTCTACAGTGACTATGTACAATCTTCAGCATTCTGTGCCACGTGTCATACTTTGTATACGCCAGCGCTTGATCCCGATACCGGCTTGCAGTCGGGTCCAAACACCGGATTACCATCGGCGGAGAACGGTTTCCTCGAACAGGGGCCGTACCTGGAGTGGCAGAATAGTGTTTACTCGTTACCCGGTGGGGCTCAGGAAGCGCAATGCCAGGATTGTCATATGCCGGTTCCATCTGATACATATCAAACACCGATTTCGTCAAGACCGCCAAATGCACAGGACCGTTCACCCTATGGTCAGCATACTCTCGTCGGCGGTAACGCGCACTTGTTGACAATACTGCGCGACTACCGTACTGAGCTGGGTATTGATGGTTCGACCTCGACGGATGGTTTTAATGACCAGATTGCATTGACACGCAACTTTCTCGGTAGCGCCGCCACGGTCGCGCTTTCGGAGCCTCAAATCGTCGGCAATCGCCTGGACTTTAGCGTAGAAGTGACGAACCATGCAGGCCACAAAGTGCCGTCGGCCTATCCGAGTCGACGCACCTGGCTGCATGTGACAGTGAAAGATGTCGGTGGCAATGTGGTCTTTGAGTCAGGCAAACCGGATTATCGGGGTTATATCTCGACCGACCAGGCGCGACTGAAAGCCGACTGTATGTCAAAGAACAAACTCCAGGGTTTCGATTCCAGCCTGTGCTATGAACCCCATCGTGATGTCATCAATGATCCATCACAGGTGGCCATTTATGAAACCGTTCTGGGTGATATTTATGGCAATATCACGCATACACTGTTGCAAGGGGCGCAATACTTGAAGGATAATCGTATTCCTCCCACCGGTTTTACAAATACCAAGGCGGCAACCATCGAGTCGCAGATGCTTCCAGCTGGTGTCGATGGTGATGTTGATTATAACTGTCTGTTAGAAACCGATTGCGGTGCCGATACTGTAAATTATCAAGTCAACATCGAGGGCCAGACAGGCCCGTATTCAATAGAAGCCAGATTGCTCTACCAGGCCACACAACCCGGTTTTGTCGATGGCATGCACACCGATGGTGACCGCGTCAACCGCTTCAAAGTGATGTATGATGCGGTTCCGCCGAGTGTGGAAGTGCTGGCAACGGCCGTGAGATAATCGCACTCGCATTCATCAGATCAACCAGCCCATACAGCCCGCGCGTGCAGCGCGGGCTGTGATCCCGGCAACAACGAATCTTTGAAATCCTGTCAACCCAATGGTCGTTTGTGCGTTATTTTTTATATGAGTTTTGATTACACCTAAAGATAATAAAACGCTAACGAAGTGCTCTCAGCTATGTTTGAAAAGACCAGCCCGAAAGACAGGCATCTCAGTGAACAAAACAACGGGAAAGATAGCGGAATGTACCAACACATGGTGAAACGGTTATCGATCAAGTCGCTTAACGCGCAAGTTCGAGGTGTGCTCAGGCGTGAACATGACGTGATCGACATCGCCAGATTTTCGAAAGTGACGGTGCAAACGGAATGTGGGGTCTATGATGCCAGCGAATGTAGAAAGACCCACACAGGTGATGAAAAATGTGATCACCCATCGACCGTGCTGTACAGTTCTGGCGGCCGCTTCGAAGGTTACGTCTGCGATATCAAGGGACATATCAAGAAACGGAAATATCAGTCGCAGTAGCATGCCAACGCAACTCCCGATCGTGAATAACTGATCGGGGCAGGGCTGTAACTGCCAGGCCTGTCTCGCATTTATCTTTCAGCGCAGCTGTGAATCATTCCGTCCAGGAATTATCAGAGCACGAAAAATAAAAATGCGATTTTTATTTTTTTCTTTTTCTATCACATCCTGATTGAAAATGGCGGCGCATCCATGTATCGCAAGGAAACTCTGAAAAATCAGAGTTTCTTTAGTAATGGTGCTAAATTCGTGATTAAATAACAATCATGGATGAGATCCTACGTATCTAGCCTGCCAGGAGAAATCATGCGATACCTGCACAGCCTTGTACTGTTTATACCCGTACTGTTGCTGTGTGCCTGCGCCAGCGTGCCTGAGCGGCAATGTCCGGCGGGAACGCAGAACCTGCCAGACTGTCCCCCCTTAGATGCGGTAGATGATGAAAAGATCAACGCACTCTATGAATTACGCACGTGGATGCCGCCCTCCAAACTTAGCTTCGATCCAGTAGCGTACGGCAAGGAAGCCGAGATACCGGTTAATTCGGCCGATGCCAAGATCATCGGCCCAAGACATGACGAAGCCCTCGATTCTCTTGCCGCCAAGATATGGCTGATCGAGAATGCGCAGCATACGGTCGATGTGACTTACTATATTTTCAAGCCAGACCTGGTCGGTTACGCCGTGCTCGGTGCCCTGTGCAATGCTGTAAAACGAGGCGTGGATGTCCGTATCATGGTGGACTCGGTCGGTTCCATGCGTCCCGGGCATTCAGACATCAGAGCTGTCGAGACCTGTGCTGTAGAAGCCGGTTTTATGCGCAATGCCGAAGGTCAGTTGACGACAAAGAAGGCGCGCGTGCAGGTGGTCATATTCAATGCCCTGTCTAAACTCCAGTTCAATCGACGTTCGCATGACAAGCTGCTGATCGTCGATGGTTCCTTTGCCGACAGGGCGGCCGTGATTACCGGTGGACGTAATATCTCGCTGGATTATTACGGCATCGATCAAGACGGTGCCGAGGACCTCGATGCCTTCCGTGACCTGGAAATATTGATCAGGCCGGGAAAGCACAGTGGGGATGAAGAGCATACCGTTGGCAAGGTCAGCGAAATCTATAACACACTGCTGTTTGTGCATAATGGCAACCGACGTATCTGGCCGTTGAAAGCCGACGATGAATTCAGCGAGGGTGAATATGACGATGTGTATATCGCTCACCGCAACAAGGGACAGCAAAGCCTGGCAACATTAAAAGTGTTCCCCGAGATAAAGCAACGCCTGGACAGTATGCCGGCTTACATGAATGAGGGCTTTCATGAAACCCAGGTGCGCCTGTCGCACCAGTTGGGTAATCTCACCAGTCAACAGGTGACGACCAATGTGATAGAAAACCTGGAAAGCAATCCCAACTCGATTCTGTATCTGATTCATAAAATCCTGGATGATGCGGTCGCCCAAGGTATGTCCAGCGGCTCGCTGCAAATCGTGTCGCCGTATCTATTCAGTGGCGTCTATTACGACGAGGACGGCGAGCTCATCTACGATGGCGCCGCAGAGACGCTTAAGTGGCTCAGCGAAAATCCTGATTTCAGGATCGAAATCATTACCAACTCGGTCATGACCAGCGACAACTTTTTCACCCAGGCGATTATCGACATGGGCATGGCACCACGTTTCCTGCTCACACCCGAGTTGCAGAAAGTCTGGCTATCCGGTTTGGAGAAAGGTGAATTCAATCCCGATGTGGTCGAAAGCGAGGAATGGCAGCGCCTGATCAACCACCCGCAGGTATTCATCTACCAGACCGGTGGTGTTGATTCGGTGATTCTCGGTGGCGATACGAATTATGGCAAACTGCACGCCAAGTTCATCTATGGCAACACGGGTGGCTTTGTCGGCACCAGCAACTTCGATTACCGCTCCAACCTGTATAACAATGAGCTGGGTTTCTTCTTCCTGGGCGAAGGTGTTCGTAAGGAACTCGATGATGTATTTCAGTGGTTAAAATCCACATCCTATCGCTGGGGCACACCCGAATGGCTGGAAATGCGCCGAAAAGTCATGGAAAGTGACAGCAGCAAGGCCGGTCCTGCACGCAAGCAGCGCGGGATTTACAAGACCGTGCGCGGGCTTGGGCTGGAATATCTGATGTAGTAGGGTCATAGTGCATCAGCGCGTAAGGCTGAGCGCAGCATCGATGTGCAATATTATTTGTATCACAGCGATCTCGTTGGCCTGCATGATTAAACTCTGTACGTAGGGTGCGCCGTGCGCACCAATGTACAATATAATATGAACACCACATCCATAACGTAGTAAACCACTATGTCCAGGATCTGCTATAAAACCGTCATTCTGTTGGTAGTTATCAGTTTACTCACAGCCTGCTCCTCATCCGAAAAATCGATCACAGCGGACCAGGCCATCGTCGAATATGATTTGCTGTATACGCTGCCAAACGAAACTATCTCTTATGAAGAAGAAGTGCGGCCAATATTGGAAAGCCGCTGTGTGGTTTGCCACGGTTGCTACGATGCGCCCTGTCAGCTAAAACTGTCTTCGCCGGAGGGGATCGAACGCGGGGGTAATAAGAAGAAAGTCTACAATGGAGCGCGTATTACCGCTGACGACCCGACACGATTGTTTATCGATGCGATGACAACGGGCGAATGGCGGCAGAAGGAATTTCACCCGGTGCTGAATGAAGGCGATGCCAACCCCTTGACAAACCTGGAAGATTCCGTGATGTATCGCATGCTGCGGCAAAAGCAGCTGTATCCACAGGCACGCACCGGCATGCTCAGTGATGATTTTGATGTCAGCCTGGATCGGGCCCAGACATGCCCGACACTGGATGAGTTCGACGACTATGCGGCGAAACATCCCAAAGGCGGTATGCCTTACGCCATGCCCAACCTGGACCGGGATGAATACACCACGCTGGTGCACTGGCTGGCGCAGGGTGCGGCCATGCCGGAAGATAAAATGCCATCGGAAGCCGCGGCAAAGCAGATCAAGCGATGGGAAGCCTTTCTGAACGGCAACAGCAACAAAGAACGACTCGTGGGCCGTTATTTGTTTGAACACCTGTTCCAGGCACACCTGCATTTTGCCGGCACCGATGACCGCGAATTTTACCGTCTGGTGCGCTCCTCCACACCACCGGGTAAACCAGTCGAGGTCATACCAACACGGCGTCCTTACAATGACCCGGCCGGCCCGGTTAATTACCGCATCGTGCGCCATCAGGGCAGCATCGTTGCCAAGACACATATGGTGTACGAGTTGTCAGACAAGCGCCTGCAGCGTTACAGCCAACTGTTCATCGAGCCGGAATATCAGGTAGCCAGTCTGCCTTCTTATGAAGCCTCAGTGGCGTCCAACCCGATCAAGACTTTCGCGGCCATACCGGTCAAGTCACGATACAAGTTCCTGCTCGATGATGCCAGGTTCTTTATCGAAGGTTATATCAAGGGGCCTGTCTGCCGCGGCCAGGTTGCGCTAAATGTGATCGAAGACCAGTTCTGGGTCGTGTTCTTTGATCCGGATGCGGATATCATGTCTCTGGATGACGAGTTCCTCAATGCTGTCTCTGACTACCTGGCATCACCGTCGGAACTCGAAGACAACTTCAAGCTGATGGCGAGCAGGAAGCACTACAGGAAACTGTTCCAGAAATATATACATATGAGGGATTCGAGAACTGAAGATTTCGACCCTCTAAATATCAAGGATGCGATGCCCTTCATCTGGAAAGGCGGCGGTGACAATCCCAATGCTGCGCTGACCATATTCAGGCATATGGACAGTGCTTCAGTCAACTATGGTTTTATCGGCGATTACCCGGAAACTGCCTGGATTATTGACTACTCGGTGCTGGAAAGGATCCACTACTTGCTGGTCGCCGGCTTCGATGTTTACGGTAACCTCGGCCACCAGTTGAACACGCGTCTATATATGGACTTTCTGCGCACGGAAGGAGAAGATTACTTTCTGGCGTTTCTGCCTGCAGATAAGCGCCAGGCGATTCGTGATGCCTGGTACCAGGGTATTCGCCGGAGCAACAAGGATGATGAGGGACAGGCCCGGTGGTTAAATAGGGAATTTGTTACTGGCTATCAAACCGACAACCCCCAGCTTGAGCTGTATCATAAGCTCGAGAAATATCTTGGCCCATTAGCAGGTGATGGTGATTACATCAATCGCTGTACCTCGGATAAATGCAAACCAAAATCCAGCCAGGATATTTTACGTGTAGATAAGGCAATGCAGAATGCCGCAAAGATGGACGGATTGGTTGTCCAAATTTTACCTGACGTTGCCTTTGTGCGCGTAAGAATGGGAGGCAGACCTGAAGACGATCTCGCCTACACCATGATCAGCAACAAGGCCTATAAAAACGTTACCTCCATGTTCGTCAATGAAAAGCCAGTAGACGCGCGCGACTATGAAGAAGATACACAGACCGTGGTCAGGTGGCTTGAGAGCGCCTACCCGAATTTCTTTTACGTGATAGACCTGGAGGATATCGAAAGCTTTGTTGAAGAGTACGATACGATCAGTGACCGCCAGGGGTATGAAGCCTTTATCACCCGTTATGGTTTGAGAAGAACCAGCGACGACTTCTGGGAACATGCCGACTGGTTTAACGAGCAGTACGCCAGGGAAGAGCCCAGGTTATCCGGTATCTATGACCTGAACCGATATCAAAACAGATAATCATTATTGTTTTGTAGGGTGCGCCGTGCGTACCGTGAATTATGAATCGGGTTAGATGCGCTGGTTTTGGTACGCACAGTCCATATACAATGCCCACTTTGCGTGCATAAACAGACTTAAAATATTTCTCTGCAGTCTTTGCACCATCGCGTCTTTGCATTGCAATACACTTCCTTCGTTTAACGCGTCAGCCAGTAAGTCAGCCCCGGTAAATCGGTAAAACCAATGGTTAAAAACCAGGTATCGGAAATGTCATTGAAATCCCGCGTACCCAGGCCCAGCCGTAATCTGTCCTGGAAGAAGCTCACATGGATATGCCCCCCGGCTGTATCCTGTTGGCCTATATCAGGATCGTTCCATCGATGATACCAGGTCGGTGTCAGCCCCCAGCTCGAGATCGAAGGGGAATTTGTTCGACGGGAATAGGTGATGCCCAATGCGCCGTAGTTCTCGCGCGAAAATGATTCGCTGCCGGATTCAATGACACCGCCGGTAAAGCCGAGGCTGGCACGGACGCCCAACAGGTCTGTACTCGACAGAGACCAGGTCGGTTGCCAGGTAAAGATGAGGTCGCTACCGGCGATATCGACGGCGGCCTCGTAGGGAATGATATTGCGCCATATCCAGTTTTCAGGTGCGGTTGACGGTGCGAAGGCATAATCAGGATAGTTATAGGTTGCGCTCTGCAATGAAAAAGCAGTGGTTCCCATGATGGTGGTAAAGCTGTTCTCACGCAGTGCGGGATCGGGCTCACGTTCGGTATAGATCGCTTCTGCCTGCTGTTCCAGGTAAACGAAGCGCGTTGTCGCGCGGCGGGTCAGCTCGGAAGTCCAGTTAGTCGGGTCGGCGATGATCTGTGCCAGCAAAGGTGTTGATCCATCGTCAGTCGGTGTCGGTCTGAAGTCTTCGCTGTTCAAGTGAAGAAAAAACGTGTCTTCGGTAAAAAACAGCCCCTCTCTGGCGGTATCACTTTTTTCACCGGCTTCCAGGGTTTTTATCAAACCGTCAAAAATGATACGCATATCGCGGTCTTCTTCTGGTGGCGGATCGTAAGCAAAGCGCAGTGTATTGTTTTTACCAAACTCCCATTGGGCCAGTCGGGCGAAGACATAACGGCCACGACGATCCTTGTTGATGCCAATGGAGCGATAGATATTTTCAGCAAAATCATTCTGGCAGTGCATGAACTCCTCTTGTTGATACTGTTCGAAAAATTTCAGTCCACATAATGTTTGTGTTGCAGCAATAACGGCATCGTAGACACCAACATAATAATCATATTCGCGGAATTTAAGATCAAGAAAGGCGCCAAAGTCACTCAGTAATGTGCCGGTGATAGGGGCGCCTCGGTCGGTGACACGAAGAATCCGGTCATTGTGTATGGATAGTTTGGCTTTGTGTATTCTCTGCCTGAAGTCTTCAGTTACCGGTTCACTGATATCGGCAAGTTTCAGCAATATTTCCGCCAGGCGTTTGCGATAACGCGTCACATGAATTCTGCATGTGGCCTCGCTGTTAAATGTTTTGTTCTTATCAACCTGCTCACAATCATAGGCAATACCCACCTGCTGTAATCTTTTTGCAGAGAAGGGCGGTGTTATTGACAGAGTGGCGCGATTGTATGCCAGTTCCAGCAATGACCCTGCACGTCGAACAGCCCCGGCACAACTCAGATCAGTCACAAAAAAGGGAATGTCTTTACTGCAATCAGGCTGGGTATCACTTGCGGCCAATATTTCCGCCAGCTCATAACTCAGCTGTGTCAGGTTCAATAACCAGAATTCGCTCGTCAGTTCGCGATAGAGCTCATACTTGCGTGCCGTGCCAAATGCACCCAGTAACAATTCATGCTCGGTAAGAAAGCTGAACTCCATGGTCTGACAGGCTGCCGGCGGATTATCGCTGGCACAGGCTTGCCTATCAGATGCAGGCGGGATGTCATAGCGCAGTCGGTTGGGATCGAGGTAAATATAGGTGACCGGCAGGGCATTTTCGCTGGCATATACGTTTTGTTCTGCCAGTTTACGTGCCAGGCCTAACGGCAGATTATCAAACAGGCCGCCATCGGCAAATTCTGCCTCGACAAGCTCATAGCCTTCTGGGCAAACGGCCTTCGCAGCAGCTTCCTGTTTTTTTTGTTCTGCCTGGGATTCTTCCTTGTTTGTTTCGGTATAACTCCTTTGCCGACAATAGTGCAAGCGCCTGCGGCCAAAAGCACCAGGGTAAGCGGAGCTGGTCATTACCGCCTCCTCAATGAGCTGTTCATCGATAGAATAGGGTGGAGCATCAGGCTCACGTGGCAATAGAATCCTGGCGGGGTTCGCTAACGCCGGATAGTCATTCGGGTCGAAATAGAAACCGAGCGTGCCATCATCCTGTGTACGCGCCACGAAGGGTATGAACAGGCGCTGGTTTTGTACTTCGATGTTGCCAAGTTTAAACTCTTCAGGTTTGACACGGGTGACGGTGACACCGAGTGGCACGCGGCAATCAGGACGAAAACCCGGGGTGTTCCAGCGTTCACGTAGTTTGCGGGATGCTTGCAGCAAGTCATAGCGTGCGAGCAGGGCATCGTCATCACGGTAGTAAACAGAATCTGCGGTTGGCGGCAGCAGACGATTGACATCAGGAGCCAGCCAGACATCCCGAAATACATTGGTATCAATCGTGTTCGTCAGCCCACCTTTGTCTTCCGGCAGACTGCACCAGACAAGTGCCGATAACACGGTATTGATACCACCCGCGGAAGCGCCGGAAAAGCTGGCAGCTTCCATGCTGCGGGCCTGACCGATAAGTGGGTGATCGATTTTACTGATATCCTGCGTCATTTTGAGCAGGCCCCAGTTCAGTCCAGCCTCATAGGCACCCTTGCTGGCTCCGCCGCTGATCGCGATCGAAAATCGTCGCTGCAGCTCTGTGGCTGACAGCGTTGTTGCACAACTACCGTATAACAGCAGTGTTGCCAATAGAGTGGTTAGTAATTGATTCATCGAGGTCATAAGGTCATTGTTATCGTACTTTTATAACAGAATAAATATCAATTGAATACCTGTGCAAGATTCGGTAAATTGCCGCGCCGCTATCGCGGCTAGCAGTTGAGTGTATTAAACCCATTCGTTGATGAAATAAAATCACCGTAGGGCGCGCCGTGCGCACCGTGAAACAGAAATAGCGGCGGTACTGCACTCGGTGCGCACGGCGCACCCTACAAGACTCTCATATTTTAACGTCTTTGCGAGGGAAGCGAAGCAATCTCCTTATGAGGGTATGCTGCTAACAGTGTAACAGCCAGGAATAATGGTGTTGCCTTGACCTGACATGTTGCGCCCGTTTATTTCCGAGTTGAACGATATGTCGAAGGCGTCATGCCCGTCCAGCGTTTGAATGCGCGGGTGAAATGCGCGGCATCTTTGTAGCCCAGTTGATAGGCAATCTCGGTCATGCTCATTCCGGATAACTTGATGTTCGTGGTTGCGTAATTCATCCGGGCCTGGTTCAGCAAGTCTGTGTAACTGATTTCGTATTCTTTCAGTTTGCGCTGCAGTGTTCGTGTCGTGCACCCTGCGAGTTCTGCAATCATATCGATTGACAGGTCTCGTTCCAGGATATATTGACTGATGATGACTTTCAGGGCCGCGATAAACTCTGATTTATCATGAATGTCATCCAGCGGCATGTCTCTGGTCCTGCCGCCTATCGGCTGGATGCTGACGTTTGCATTCAGCAGGCCGATGGGCATCGCAATGGCCGTACGTTCTTGTGAGTATTTCGGGTCGCAACCATCAAGCAGCTTGTTCCTGCGGATGACCTTGTTTTCATCCATTCTCAGGTGTATTTGTACCGGATTCCAGTTTCTGCCGGCTGCCAGCTGCACAAGCTCTATCATGCTGGTTAGCCGATAGTTCTCCATTTGTATATCGTTTTTAACCAGGATCTCGCTGTGGTGTTCGAACCAGCAAAGATCGCCTTCCATACGCAACCTGAAATCACTGGTGTTGCTTTGTGACTTTGAGGCGTCACAGAATTTTTCAAGCACCTTTTTCAACGGCTGTTTGCCATGCAGCAGTGGTTGTAGTGACTCGATTTTATACCAAGGCCTGGCCTGTGCGACCTGCATGCCGAAGTCGGGCATCATCTCGGCGATTGCGACCTGGTTGATCAGGCTCCAGAAGGGCTTCTCGGGTATGAGTGCTTCCGGGTCATTCAGTTCGGATACGGGCAGGCGAAACTTTCTGAAATACTGTTCCGCTGAAACACCGTTGTTTTCCATGGCGATTCTGAACGGCGCCGCGAACGCCGCCTTCACCAAAGGCATCTCCGGGTCTTTACTGGTTCTGGTATCAGATTTATTCACTTTTGTTATGGATATTCTTTACCTTGATATAAGCGTCGATCATTGCAGCACAACTTCAAAACACATTGACTGAAAAGTAATTGCCATTTTGCGACAAGATGATTCAGCATCCATCATATGTCGCAAAATGGCAAGAATATTTATTCTCATTCACATATCTTCTATCCCATGTCAAGGTTTAACATCTGATAAACCGCGCTGAATTCGAATATAGCGAACAACTAATTGACCATTTCAGAGGGAAAATGTATGTATAAGACACCATACCTGGTAACCGCATTGCTGACAGCCGTTATGCTGGTTATCTCCACTGTGACAACAGCCGTTGCTGAAGACAAACCCGCGCAGGTGTTGATCGTCAATGTCGATGTCTGGGACGGCACCAGTGATGAAGTCCTGAAAGGCGTCGATGTCCTGGTCGAGGGCAACATGATCAAGAAGATCGCCAAGGGCATCAAGGCGCCCAATGCCACCACGATCAATGGTCAGGGCGGGACGGTTACGCCCGGGCTGATCGACATGCACCAGCACCTGACACTGAACGGTGGTACTGCCGCGGGCAACAACTGGGATGCCTACGTGCAGGGCGCACATGCATCGCGCGCGGCGGAGTACCTGCTGCGCAGTGGCTTTACCAGCATACGTGATATTGCCGGTATGACCCTTGGCCTAAAGAAAGCCATCAATGAGGGTATCCTGCCTGGACCACGCATGTATGTTTCCGGCCCGGCGCTGGGACCAACCGGTGGCCATAGTGACTGGAATTCACGTACGGCCGGCCCCGGTGCCAAGGACTACCAGCAAATTGTGGGCAACACCCACGTTGTTGATGGTCGTGCAGAGTGGCTGAAAGCCGCGCGCTGGAACCTGCGTAACGGTGCTGATTTCCTCAAGGTCATGGCAGGCGGCGGCGTAGCCAGTGAATTCGACCCGCTACACCTGCAGTCACCCTCGCCGGAAGAAATGGCAGCTGCGGTCCAGGCTGCAAATGAGTACGGTACTTATGTAGCGATTCATGCCTACACCGATGATGCATACCTCAAGTCCTTGAAAGCAGGCGTCAGGAGTTTCGAACACGGCTTCCTGGCGACGGAAAAATCGATCAAGGAGTTGAAAAAAGCCAATGCCTGGTGGTCCTTCCAGCCTTACGGCGGTTATGCACTCCTGTGCGGAAAGTATCCTGACTGGTACACGGATGTCATGGTCAAGAAAGGCAAAATGGTATGTGAAGGGGTGAAAAACACAATCAAGCTAATGAAGAAGTACAAGATCAAGACCTTCAACGGCTCTGACATGTTCGGCTGGGACAACTGGCACAATGCCATCGTCAATGCAGCCGCACCGACGAACTTGCTGCCGGATGACCTGAAATATTCATCACTCGAGACGATGAAGATGTCCACATCCGCAGCAGGCCAGTTCCTGCGTGAACAAGTCAACCTGAATCGCAATGACTTTATCGACGCCAAGCTCGGCGTGGTGGAAGAAGGTGCCTGGGCGGATGTTCTGATCTGGAATGGCGATCCGACTAAAGACGTCAGCCTGATCCTCGAGGGCGATAACCTGAGAATGGTCATGAAAGACGGCAAGGTCTACAAGAACCTGCTGGTCGACCCGACGCACGAGTCTTTCCGTGCGGCACCGGCGCCGGCTGGTCACTCGTTCAATATGTAAAGACCTGGATTCAGGTTGAGAAAGACAAACAGGGCGCTTCGGCGCCCTGTTCTAGTAATCATCGAGGTTCGAATCATGTTAATAAAGTATCAGGGATAAACAAATGAGTTCCAGATTTTTTGCAGGGGTATTACTGATGTTTGGCTGCACGATGTCTGTACAACTACAAGCAATCGCTGAACAGGCTGCAACATCGAGCTTCGATGAAATCCCGACCTTCGGCGGCCCCAGCAGTACCGGTACACAACTGATCGAGGATAACCAGAGGGTAACGGGTGACTTCATCCAGGACAGCATGCCGGGCTGGTTTGCGTATAAAGACAGGCTTATGGATGAGCATGGCTTTGCGCTTGGTGTCAACTATTCGACCCTGTACCAGAAAGCCAGCGCGGCGCTGGGCGAGGACAATGCCTGGGGCGGCATCTTCCAGTTACCGGCCTCGTGGACTTTAGTTAACCGCGGCAGCAAGAACACCGGCACCCTGGTTTTCAAGGCAGAAAACCGCCACAGTATCTCGACCGACCTGGCGCCGCAGGATTTAGGTATCCAGGGCATCGGTGCCGCCTCGATCGTCGGTACCCAGTTCAGCGACAAGGACTGGATCCTGACCAACCTGTTCTGGCAGCAGAAGCTCAATGACGACAAGATGACGATTCTCGCCGGCCAGATCGACAACACCGACTTCCTCGGCGTGTATGGACTGATCAATCCGCAGACCTCGTTCACGAACCTGAGCTTCTCCACCAACCCGACCATCGGCATACCCGACCAGGGCTTCGGTGGCGCCTTCGGCACCATGCTGGGCAAGAACTTCTATGCCGTTGCCGGCATCATGGATGCGGCGGGCGATCCGGCGCATCCCGGCAGAAGCTTCAGCAACTTCTTCGATGAAAACGAGTATTTCACCCATATCGAAATCGGCTACACGACTTCACAGGATCGTATCTATTTCGACAACATCAACTTTCTTTACTGGGAGTCGGATCAGCAGACCAGCAATGGTGTCGTCAAGGAGTCCAAAGGCAACGGCTGGGCCTTCTCGGCTGCGCATTTTTTCCAGGACAAGTACATGCCCTTCGTTCGCATCGGCGATTCCGATGGCGGCGGTGGTGCCTTGTTGCAGAAGATGGTCAGCGCCGGCCTTGGTATCTACAACTGGGATAAGAATGAGCTATTCGGTTTTGGCCTGAGCCGGGCCGAAGCCTCGGAAGACCCGGTCGGCGGCTTCGGCAGCAACCTTGATCCGCAGTATACCGGTGAGGTTTTCTACCGCTTTCAGCTGTCGAAAAACTTCGCTATCACGCCGGATTTGCAATTCATCAAGGACCCGGTGCTCAATCCCGATGAGAGTTCGGTGTGGATTGCGGGCATTCGTGCAAGATTAGCGTTGTGATCATTGCGAGCCGATAAGAGATACATCGTGTAACCGGGCACAATTCGCGGCTGAAACCGCTCCGACGAATCTAGCAATCAGTGAACTGTCGCTGTAGGAGATGTAATAAGCAGCCCGCGGCCGATAGACATTTAGAAGTCAGCCCCCTAACCTGGTTGGTGAACTAATCCAGAAGGTCGCAAAGCGCCTTAAACCAGAGGGGACTGACATGAATTACTGTGGCATAGATGTAGCGAGCAAATCAAGCGATATCAGCATTATTGACGAGGTCGGCAACCAGCTAAGACGCCAGGAGATAGCAACCGAGGCCGGAGATATTACCGGGGCACTCGCGGGTTATGGCAAGTTAGTCGTCATCATTGAGGCCCACCCGCTGGCCGAGACCGTGGCCCGGATCGTTGAAGAGGCGGGACATAAAGCGGTGATCATCGATGCGCGAGCAGCGAAGAATCTGATGTCGGCGATGAAGAAGACCGATCGTCGCGACGCGCAGACGCTGGCCGAGATTGGGCGCTGCGGTTGGTATATTGAAGTGCACCGCAAAAGTGCGGCAGCGCGGGAGATGCGCAGTATATTGCAGGCTCGGCAAGCGCTGCTGAAGAGTAGCAAGGCACTGGCATCGAGTATCCGTGGTTTATTGCGTGCCCACGGTATTCGGCTGGGTAAAGTGAGCAAGGGGCAGTTTGCTGCCCAAGTGACGAAGGCCGCCGAACAGGAGGTTCCGGGCTTAGTGCCGGCGCTGAGTGGAATGCTGGAGGCGTGGCTGGTGGCTGAGGAACGCGCAGAGCAGATCAAGCAAGCGCTGGTGGCGGCCTGCCAACAAGATAAGATCAGTGCGTGTCTGGAGAGTACCCCGGGGATAGGCCCGATAATCAGCACCGCCTATCGAGCCACCATTGATGATCCGCACCGGTTCAAGTGCGGTGATGAAGTGAGCGATTACCTGGGGTTGGTGCCCCGTATCTACCAATCCGGTGACGTGGAGTACCGCGGGAGCATCACCAAAGAAGGTGATGGTCTATTACGGTCGCTGTTGGTTGAAGGCGCGCATGTGCTGTTAACGCGTGGCCAGGATTGTGCCCTGAAGCGCTGGGGTCTGTCACTGGAGAAGCGCAAAGGCAGCGCCAAAGCCAAAGTAGCGGTCGCCCGCAAGCTGGCAGTACTACTGTGGCGTCTGTGGAAGGAAGAAAAGATGTTTGAGGCTTTCCCACAGACGGTTTAAAAAAGAATAACTGGGCCCGACAGTTTGGAAATCGGGAGTTAAGAAGGACTGGTTGATTGACTACCAGGCTCGGTCGCACCGACCACGATAGCCGCTAGGGGCAATGTGTTGACCCCGTGTAGGAGATGAACAGGCGGTGCGCTCCGATTACATCTTGTCGGCGCCTAATGGCGACCACGTAGAGAAGCCTGAAACCTGGTGGGCAAAGACCATTACAAATTAACCAGATTAGTGGTTGACAAAGACGGCTGCTTTAGAGAAGCGGCTTCAGCCGCGAATTGGGGATAGGACGCTACCCTTTAAGTACTTAAGATAAATCAGCAAACAGGAACCCGGGGCTGTGAGTTTTCCGCCGGATGTGATTACATGGTGCGATGAGCACAACACGAAGAAAAGGTAACCTCATGAAAAGCCTGGCAGTATATTCCATCGCTTTAGTCGTATTAACCGGCTGTGCGGAATTCCGCACGCACTCGTCGTTCGTTGCCCACGTGGATAACACGAACATACTGTTACACGAGGCGGGCATGACTGCCGACAGCAACGGTTGTTACGCTTTGGCCGAGACCAGCGCAGACAGACGAGACTGTTTGGACAAGGCCGTCGATGAGTTGTTGAACAGGCAATTTTACGGCTTCTACAAACATTCGGTCAGTGTGGTCAATGGCCTTAAAGACAAAGGCAAGGTGGCGCTGACGGAAGACGGCACGTCCTGGTATTTCAGGGATAACAAGAACGCCAGTTATACACAATGAGCGTTAAGTCGGATCAGAGCAATTGATTCTAACATTAGAGTTAATTGCTCTCTGATCCGAATGGTACTTACTTAAGATATATTCAATTTCATGCTGTCATTGCTGTATGTGTTACGTAATTCGTTGATGCATATGCGTCGAACGTAGGGTGCGCCGTGCGCACCAAATGCCTGTACTTCCGTATTGTTCCTGATCAATGGTGCGCGCGGCGCACCCTACGTCACTAAAAAAGGTTTAATTTACCGCAGAGACGCGGAGGCGCAGAGTAAAAGGAAGCCAATGCCTGGTAACAGGTCATCCGATTCGGCACCTAAGCGACCGCCCAATTATCCGAAAGCTACGCTTGAAGGTGCCGGTACGATTAAAGGGATTAAAGTGTGCCGGAGGGATCTAATTGTAACCAGTTGCGGTAATGGTTTATGATCGAAGGTGCCGTAAGAAATAATGCCCCCGGCACCTTATTCCAAGAAGCTTCAGTTTTTATTTTTAAATGTAGGACAATAAGCCAGTGACTCGGAGAAGAAAACGCATGATCGCCTGGGTGGTAACCATCTTCTACGTACTCGGCATTGTCGCGGCCATTGACGCCATCATGACATCCCGGACCGCGCAGGGGGCGATCGCCTGGTCGGTCTCGCTGGTCTCCTTCCCATTCGTCGCGGTACCGGCCTACGCGGTGTTCGGTCGCAACAAGTTCGAGGGCGCCGTCGATGCCTACAAACAGAGCAGGCAAGAGATCGATGACCTGATCATGGAAATCCGCCAGAATCTGGAGCCATGGAACGTTTCCGGAGAGGGGCGCCATCCCCCCTACGAAGCCATTCGCACGCTCGCCCGCATGGAGCTGACACAGGGTAATCGCGCACAGCTACTGATCAACGGCGAGGCTACCTTCGACAGCATACTCGCGGGGATCGCCCAGGCCAGGGATTATGCCCTCGTGCAGTTCTACATGTTCCACGACGACGGCCTGGGCCGGCGGATGCAGCAAGCCTTGATCGAACGCGCGAAGGCCGGGGTGCGCGTGTACATGCTCTACGACGAGGTTGGCAGCCAGGGTCTGCCCCAGAGCTATATTGACGAGCTGCGCGCCGCTGGTGTGGAAGTCACCTCCTTCAAGCCCACGCAAGGCAGCCGCAACCGCTTTCAGCTCAACTTCCGCAATCACCGCAAGATGGTTGTCGTCGATGGTGTCACCGGCTGGGTTGGAGGCCATAATGTCGGCGACGAGTATCTGGGGCTCGACCCCGAGTTCAGCCCCTGGCGTGACACCCATGTGCGGCTCGAAGGGCCGGTGGTCATCCAGCTACAGGCTGCCATCATCTCGGATTGGTACTGGGCGACGCGCGAGCTGCCCAAGCTGAACTGGGTGCCACAAGCCGTTGAGGGTGGCGAGACCCGAGCCCTGATCATCCCCTCAGCACCCACGCAACGGCTCGAAACGGCTGGTTTATTCTTCGTCAACGCGCTTAATTCGGCCAAGGAGCGGGTCTGGCTCTCGGCACCGTACTTCGTCCCGGACGAAGCCGTCCTGAAGGCACTGGAGCTGGCCGCCCTCCGTGGCGTTGACGTGCGCATCATCACGACTGGCAAGGGTGACAGCCTACCCGTCTATCTGGCCGCTTTTCACTACATCGATCAGCTGCGGGACCTGGGCATCAAGTTCTATGCCTACACACCGGGCTTCCTGCACGAGAAGGTGATGCTGGTCGACAACGAGGTCGCCTCGGTCGGAACCGCGAACTTCGACAACCGCTCCTTCCGGTTGAACTTCGAGGTGACTGCCTTGATCGTCGATAAGGCATTCGCGAAAGAGATGGAGGCAATGCTCGAGCAAGACTTTGCGCACGCCGTACCGATCGATCCGGAAAGCCTGGATCAGAAACCCTTCTGGTGGCACCTGGGGGTCAATTTGTCCCGGTTGGCCGCGCCGGTGCTATGAGTTTCGGCCCCGCTTTTGGTTGACCAGACAGGGTTGATCGCGACAACAATTCAGGAATTTGACTCCGCACTTTTTCGGTGCCTAATATATCCGCGCTCCCCTAATAATGTCACCAGGCGGTTTTAGGCCATGTTAGAACTGGACTTTTTAAATCAGACGTTTTTTAACACGCCTTTGCGAGAATGGCTTATCGCCGTTACCACGGTGCTGCTCGTCTTTGTATTGCTAAGGCTGGTTAAACGTATCGCTGCAAACCGTCTGACCGTCCTCGCAGAGAAGACGGAAACACATTGGGACAATGCCGTTGTCGACGCCATCAAGCAAACCAAGACTGTTTTTCTGCTGGTGACAAGCCTCTATCTCGGCTCGCTGTTTCTTCAGCTGCCTGACAGGGTGCAGTCGATCTTCCAGATCCTGTTTATTATTGTGTTGTTGCTCCAGTCCGGTATCTGGTTGACTGCGATTACCACTACGGTCATGGAGCAGTACCGCCAGAGGGCATTGGAAAGAAATCCAGCGGCAGCTACTTCGATCACTGCGATTGCTTTCGTCAGCAAGATCCTTATCTGGTCAGTGCTCGTCCTTGTGGCCCTTGACAGTATGGGTATCAACATCACCACCGTTGTCGCCGGCCTCGGTATCGGTGGCGTGGCAGTCGCCCTGGCCTTACAGAACATTCTGGGAGATCTGTTCGCATCCCTGTCTATTATTCTCGACAAACCGTTTGTGATCGGTGATTTCATTATCCTCAATGATTACCTGGGCAGGGTTGAATACATCGGTCTGAAAACAACACGTGTACGCAGTCTCTCCGGCGAACAGATCGTCTTCTCAAACTCCGACTTGTTGAGTAGCCGCATTCGTAATTATGGCCGCATGTTCGAGAGGCGTGTTGCCTTCATTCTTGGAGTGACCTATGACACGCCAAGAGACAAACTCAGGCGTATTCCCGAGATCATTCGTGATGCCATCGATGCGCAGGACAACACCCGGTTCGATCGTTCGCATTTCATGAAATACGGTGACTTCGCCTTACAATTCGAGACGGTCTACTATGTATTATCACCGGACTACAACATCTACATGGACATACAGCAGTCGATCAACCTGATGATTCACGAAGCCTTTGAAACCGAACAGATCAGTTTTGCTTATCCAACCCAGACACTATATGTCTCACAGGCGAGTGCACGATAAAACCGGCATAAACCGGGTTAAGGTTCAATCGTGCTTCCTTGAGCATAATAAGGTTTCTGTCGTCATATAAAGGAACGATAGCGACC
This sequence comes from uncultured Gammaproteobacteria bacterium, assembly GCA_942492025.1. GTDB lineage: Bacteria > Pseudomonadota > Gammaproteobacteria > SZUA-229 > SZUA-229 > JABDQW01. The sequence continues at coordinate 330,412 of CALODJ010000010.1, forward strand.
CGGCAATCTCTATCAGTCTCGCGAGTGGTAAAAGATTGCCTGGCATTCTCTCGCAAAGACGTGGGGATTTTCGTCATTGCGAGGGACCAAGCAATCGCTAACAGGATGACGCAAAAGCGCAAAAAGATCGCCGCGCTACCGCTCGCGATGACGCGGTTTTGCGCTTATTGGCGGTTAAATAAACGCCATTACTCACTGACCCGGTTTAATTAATTCTTCTGTTCTGTTTGCCAGGGCCAGCGACCTTCGATTTCGAGGTGCAGTGTCATACCCAGGAAGGTTCGAATGATGACAATAATGCCCAAAACAGCCACATTCTCGAATGTAGCGTCGACAATCACGGTCCGTATGATGTCACCAGCGATCAGGAACTCCAAACCCAAAATTATCGAGCGTCCGAGTTGTCGTCTGAAATTCTGATAGGCGATGCCTGCGGGTAATCGCCGAAAAGAACGAAGATAGGCCAACGAAGCAAAAATGGATCCTGATATGACGACGAATACACCAACGCCCTCGATTGCATAGCCCGCATAGGAAATGATTTCGGTAAATTGCATGTAACGCCTCGACAAGAAAATTCAGGGCGAGTGGATCAGCCCAAAGACTGACTATAATATGCTTCTGTTTCAGTCACCTCAATGCTTGCTGATCCTGCTGTAACTATTGCCTGAACAGAGTCGTCCTTCTTATGCTTTATCTGGAATGCAGAAGATATGTATAGAAACGGCGTTCGCGCGGGTCGAAAGTAATGTCCTCGAAGCCCGAGGTTTCGTCATGGACTGCACCCAGTCCGGCACGTTGATCGGAGCACTGAAGACGAAGCCTCCATTCAGCGCTTTCAGGATACGCTTATCGCGGCCATAGATGTCTTCACGAAAGTGGATGCGCCCTGTTTCGTCCACCTCAGTAGTCCAGTAGAGCAGCAAAACAGGTAACGGGTCTTCGAGCATTATCGTTCGCGTCTGCTGCGTGTCCAGAACCTTCTGTATGGCCGCCTGATTCCACCTTTGTGGATTGTTGAGCAGCAGCTCGGCGAACTCGAAGGGGCGTTCGACGCGAATGCACCCGGAGCTAAAGGCCCTTTGGGTGCGGCCGAACAGGGTCTTGCTGGGGGTATCGTGCAGATACACCATAAAAGCATTGGGGAACATGAATTTAACCCGACCGAGGGCGTTATCGGGGCCCGGTTCCTGGCGCAGGATATAGGGAAAGCGCCCGGGCGAGAGCGAGGCCCAATCGATCGAATCGATGTCCAGAGCCTTGCCATTGCGATCGAGCACACTGATATTCTTGCGCCGGAGATAATCGGGGTCCCGTTGAATCTTGGGCAATATATCCTTGCGCAGAATGGTCGGTGGCACAGTCCAGGTCGGGTTGAAGACCAGGTGATTCATCGTATCGCGAAACACTGGCGTTTTGCGGTAGGGCTTGCCGACTTGCGCGCGGGCGTCCCAGACGATCTCACCGCCACGCACCAGGTACACATGAAAGCCGGCGATGTCCGTGAGTATGAAATCAGGGGGAAGGTCCCGGTACACCCAACGGATGCGCTCCATGTTGACCCGAATCTGGTCCAGGCGCGCCTCGACAGGCACGTTCAACGCAGCCCGCGTCTTAGGGCCGACAGCACCGTCGACATCCAGACTATGACGTGTCTGAAAAGCTTTGACGCCGGCCTCAACGGATTCGTCAAAAAGGTTTGGCTCGCTGGCCTCCGGTTCCTCAAGATCCCCGGTGATTCGCAGCCTGTCGCGCAATACGGCGACACGTTCGCTCCGGTCGCCCAGCCTCAACGTGGCACCCGGCGGCACGGTAGGCCACCCGCCTGCATGTTTTATCTCGCGATATTGCGCCAGTGCTTCGCGCAGCCGACGATAGAAATACGGTTCCGGGATAGCCTCATCGATAAACTTCTCCAGTGACTCTGAAGCGATAGCCGCGCCGAGGACTTGCACCGGATCCTCGTGCTGCAGCCGCCGACCGAAGTTCCAGTTTGGATCCAGGTCACCCGGCACGACCTTGCCAAAGTTGTAGTGATACGCCAGTCGAATCAGACTGTCCGTCAGCAGGATGTCAAGGTCGACGCGCAGACTCGGATCAGGCTTTGGCGTCGAACGAACCTCCACCAGCAGCCCGCGTAGCGCACCCAAGTGGTAGTCTTCGGGGTTAAGTCCGTGCTCGGTGGTGTTCGCCACCAATCGGACCAGCGCGTCGACGTTCTCCTGGCGCGTCCATGCAAGTTTGAAATCACGCGCCTCATAGAACCGGGGTATAAGGCGCACAGCGGCAACATCGACGCCGTGCACCTGGAAACCGTCGTTGAGATTGAGCTGCTCCATGCGTGAGCTCAGCAGCTCCAGGGCAGGATCTGGCTGAGCCAATGAGCCGAGGCTCAGAAGCAGTCCTAGAGACAGCAGGCCAGCACGTACTAATTTGGGGGTGTGTTTCATCGGAGCTATTTCTTCTAAATCAGCAGAATCAAGAGTCAGAGTCGATTGGACAATCAGGCAACGCGGACAGCTCCAATTCGACTGACAGTGTAATCTAGGGCTATTTCGATCCAATGACAAGCGAGGTAAGCACGGTGTGCGTCAACACACAGGGAGGAGGGCTTTTGCCGCGATTTGACTGGCGTGCATTTATCATCAGGCGGCTTCGAATGCGGATAAGGCATTAGCACCTTGGAGTAAAGCTCGGATGAGCGGAAATTCAGTGTGTTGCTCAGGCCTGCCTACAGCGGTTCAGGCTAATGTTCGTGTGAATACCATCGTAGGGTGTGCCGTGCGCACCACGAATCGTCAGTTGGCTGGTCGGTTCCGGTGCGCACGGCGCACCCTACGGATTCTTCATTCAGAGGCTGGCCTGGGCTACGCTTTTCGCGCCGGAGCGGTTACAGTGGGTTAAAATACGACGTCGAATTATTAGCGAGAAAAAAACAGAGCAAACTCAATGCCTGACGCATCACCGGTCATTCAGATCACAGACCTGCGCTTCGCCTGGAAAAAACAGGCGCAGCCGGTGCTGAACATCGCCTCGCTGAAGATCAACCATGGTGAGCGTGTGTTCCTGCGTGGTCCCAGCGGTAGCGGCAAATCGACGCTGCTCAACCTGCTAGCCGGTGTAACCTTGCCCCAGTCCGGTGTGCTCAAAGTACTGGGACAGGAATTGAATGCACTGGGGAGTGCGCAACGTGATCACTTTCGCGCCCATCACATCGGTTTCATTTTCCAGATGTTCAACCTGATACCTTATTTATCGGTAGTCGAGAACGTGACCTTGCCGTGCCGCTTCTCCGACAAGCGCAAGCACAAGGTGCTGGCACAGGCCGACAGCCTGGAAGACGAGGCGATACGCCTGCTGAACCACCTCGACATGGCGCAGGACGATGTACTGCACAAGCCGGTCAATGAACTGAGCGTTGGCCAGCAGCAGCGGGTTGCCGCCGCGCGCGCGCTGATTGGTGCGCCGGAACTGGTGATCGCCGACGAGCCGACTTCGTCGCTGGACGCGGACCGCCGCACAGCGTTCATCGATCTGCTGTTCCGCGAATGCGACAATGCCAATGCGACATTGATTTTTGTCAGCCATGATAACTCTTTAGTCGCGCCGTTCGAACGCACCATCGAGTTTGAGCAGTTGAATAACGCAGTTTCGGATCAACAACCAAAACTCAAAGCGGTGACTTAGGGTTGGCCTGCATACTGCACAAAGGCGGACGTAAAATGAATGATAATTATCAGTATTGCAGCCAGGCACTCAAAGTTTTGCGAATTACATGCCGGGGGCGGTTTGTCCTATTTGGTTTTATGACCAATCTGGCGTCGCATCTTGAACGATTCCCCTCGATCCATAGCTTTGGCTGTGCATCGGCGGGCGATCGTCCAACTTGCTTTGCCAACCTGCCCAAAAAATCCAAATCCTTCATGCAGTATGCAGGCAAGTTATGGCAATTCTTGGTCTGGCAATAAAAAGTTTTCGCAACCGCAAGTTCACTACCGGTCTGACAGTACTTTCTATCGCACTCAGCGTGATGTTGCTGCTCGGCATCGAAAAAATTCGCCAGGGCGCCGAAACCAGCTTCACCAGCACGATATCGGGCACCGATTTGATCGTCGGTGCACGCAGCAGTCCGGCGCAGTTACTGTTGTACTCGGTGTTTCATATCGGCAATCCCATCAATAACATCAGTCGGGAGAGCTACGAAGAAATCACGGCGCACTCGCAGGTAAAATGGGCGATACCACTATCGCTCGGCGACAGTCACAAGGGCTACCGCGTGGTCGGCACAACGACGCAGTTTTTCGAGCACTTTCGCTTTGGCAAGCGACAACGCCTGCAGCTCGAACAGGGAGAATGGTTCGGTGATACCTATGAGGCCACCGTTGGCGCCGAGGTGGCCGACGCACTTGGTTACAGGCCGGGTGATCAGATCGTCATCGCCCACGGCAGCGGCGATGAAAGCTTCATTACCCATAAGGACAAGCCGTTTCTGGTTGTCGGTATCATGAAACGTACCGGCACACCTGTTGACCGGACGGTATATGTTGGGCTGAAAAGTATCGACTCGATCCATCTAGGTTATAGTGGTGATGCGCATGACCATGACCCACTCATGGCGCACGATGACCATGCAGGTGAAAAGGAGCAGGGTGGCCTCAGCGCCATACTGCTTGGTTTGAAATCGCGCGGCGCAGCGATCTCGGTGCAGCGTGATATCAATGAGCATCACCACGAACCGCTGACAGCGATCATGCCCGGCGTGGTATTGTTGGAACTCTGGCAAATGATGAGCATAGTAGAGAAGATTCTGATGGTGGTTTCCGGACTCGTGGTTGTTGTTGGCCTGTTCAGCATGCTGATCATCCTGATGACCAGCCTGAACGAACGCCGCAGGGAAATGGCAATCCTGCGATCGGTAGGCGCAAGACCTGCGCACGTGTTCGTGCTGATAATGGGCGAGGCCGTGTTCCTGACTTTGCTGGCCATCGTCCTGGGTGTCGCCATGGTTTATGGCCTGTTGGTATTGATACATCCGTGGCTGGAGTCGATGTTCGGCCTGTATTTTGTCATAACATGGCCGACCGTTACCGAATTGACGTTGCTGGCGATTATCGCGGCGTGCGGTTTTATCGTCGGGCTGATACCGGGTATTCGCATATACCGTTATTCGTTGACAGACGGAATGACTATACGAGTCTAACAAGAGAGTTGATTATGAAATTTCGTTTAATCCTGCTGATGACTGTACTGATGATGCTAACGGGTACGCGTACCAATGCTGATGATATCCGTGAAGTCACATGGGATGATCTTGTGCCCGCGGAACTGAGCTTTGACGATCCGTTCGAAAAATTGTATGAGGACCAGTTGTACAACCTGGCTTTGATTGCCAAATACAGGGAACAGCAGGCAAGCAAGGACAAGTCGCCCGATTTCACCAGCGCTCAGTACAATGAAGCAATATCGAAACTGAAGGAAGAGAATATTGATATAGAAGGTTTATTGGCCAGGCGCGAAGAGATCACTGAAAAACGCCGTGCGCAGGGGCAGACGGCCAATGCTGAATTAAACGGCAAGAAGATACGCCTGCCGGGTTACCTGCTGCCGCTGGAGTTTGAAGACAAGAAAGTCACCGAATTCCTGCTAGTGCCCTGGGTCGGTGCCTGCATCCATACACCGCCGCCACCGCCAAACCAGATCGTGCATGTAAAACTAGACAAGGGTTTTGAAATGGGCGATGACATGTTCACGGCTGTATGGGTTAACGGTGTGATGAAGACAGAGAAAAACAATCCCGAGCTATCCTTCGTCGATGGCAAACAGAATATTGATGTGAGTTATGTGATGCAGGCTGATGGGGTAGAGTTGTATGAGTAATAACACCAAATCCGCTCGACCAATAGGCGCAAGATTGAAAAAAAACATTTAACGATCATCAGTCAGTTTACACTTTCTTGCAATTTACATATGTTGTAATCCCGGTATGCTTTTAGCCAGGATCCAGCGTCTTCAGTCACTGGGTTACAGAACAGAAAGTTTGGGATCATGAATACATGTTCTCTTGTAAAGCCGGGAAGTTCGCAAAGGTAGATGAATATATAATGACGTTGATAAAGGATAAGAAAAATCATCACAACTTTGCGCTCGCTGTGCCTTTGCCAGAAGAGCAGAATTAAACAGACATGAGGATTATATGAATCAGGACGCGATAAACAATTCAATTTTAGTGTTGATGGTGGTTGCCATATCAGCGCTTTTCTTCTCGATGATACACCAGTTCCTGATGGCTATCTTTCTTGCCGGGCTGTTCAGTGCGCTGGCGCGCCCGGTCTATCGCCGCTTGAAAATGACCTTCAAGGGGCACCGGCATCTGGCTTCTGTTACCACCTTGTTGTTGATGAGCATTGTTGTACTGATCCCCCTGATGCTGTTGATCGCGGTTGTGGTGGCGCAGGCGATTGATGTTGGCCAGTCGGTGACACCCTGGATCAAGCAGACGATTGAGCAGCCTGACAGGATCTCTGCTTATCTGCAACACCTGCCGTTTTATGATCAGCTGGTGCCTTACCGCGAAGTCATACTGGAAAAAGCGGGTAAAGTCGTTGGTACAATCAGCAAGTGGATTGTGGGTGGCCTTTCTCAAGCTACACTGGGTACAGCCAACTTTCTGTTCATGTCTTTTGTCTTTCTGTACACCATGTACTTCTTCCAGATGGATGGTAAAAAGTTGATCAGAAAGATTCTCTACTATCTGCCGCTGAACAGCGACGATGAAAACCTGATGCTGGAAAAGTTTACCTCGGTAACGCGAGCCACGATTAAGGGAACCCTATTGATCGGCATACTGCAAGGAGGCCTTGCCGGTGGCGCCTTTGCCGTTGCCGGCATAGACAACGCGGTCTTCTGGGGCACGGTCATGGCGGTGCTGTCGATCATACCGAGTGTCGGTTCGGCGCTGGTGTGGATTCCTGCGTCCATTGTACTGTTTGTCGAGGGAAGCATTGCAAACGGGGTAGGCCTCCTTCTCTTTTGCGGCGTGGTTGTCGGCAGCCTGGATAATGTATTGCGACCCATGCTCGTGGGTAAAGACACAAAGATGCACGAACTGATGATCTTCTTCGGCACCCTGGGCGGCATCATGATGTTTGGTATCGCCGGTATCTTCATTGGCCCTCTGATTGCTTCATTGTTTGTGACTATCTGGGAGCTTTATGGACTTGCTTTCAGTGACTATTTGCCGGAGGTGCATTCCGTGAAAAGCGCCGCCGATACCGATGATCAAGGTAGCGATATCGAGGCAAATCGGTAACTTTTTAGCGATCGACGGATGCGGCTCCTGCTTCGCTCATTGCTTTAATCATTGCAGTCTAGCGCATGTTCTACATCGGTTGAGCCGTGCTAATCCGCAGTGGAAGTCTGTTGGCCGGTGGTGTTTGATTATTTTTCCCCCTTTGTATAGTCGTCCTGCATACGGGTATAATGCATCACTATGCAACAGGTCCTGATTACCACTGGAATGCTCGCTGGCGGGCTGGGTCTGTTCCTGCTGGCAGTTACTATGATCACCGACGGTCTCAAACTGGCCGCAGGCCATACCTTGCGAGATCTACTTGGTAAATGGACCCGTTCGCCTGCCCACGGTATTCTGACCGGGCTCTCCATTACCGCCCTTGTGCAGTCATCCAGTGCAGTAACGGTTGCGACAATAGGTTTTGTTAATGCCGGTCTTCTTACCATGTACCAGGCGCTTGGGGTGGTCTACGGCGCCAACATCGGCACCACCATGACAGGCTGGCTCGTGGCTATCGTGGGCTTCAAGATAAAAGTGGAAATGTTTGCGTTACCAATGATTGGTATCGGCATGTTACTGCGCTTGACCGGTGGTGATAGCAGGCGGGCACAGCTGGGTCTGGCCCTGGCAGGGTTCGGTCTGTTTTTCATCGGGATCGACGTGCTCAAGGAGGCTTTTGAGGGTCTTGCTGCCGCCATCGATCTGCAAAAGTTAACGCTTGACGGCGTTGCGGCCGTGTTTTTGTTTCTGGGTATAGGTTTTATGATGACTGTGCTGACGCAGTCTTCGAGTGCCGCCATCGCAATTACGTTGACAGCGGCTACTGGCGGTATTGTGGGATTGTATGCTGCGGCCGCCATGGTGATCGGCGCCAATGTGGGTACCACGTCTACAGCAGGATTCGCTGTTATCGGCGCTACACCCAATGCCAAGCGCGTGGCGGCGGCGCACGTGATCTTCAATTTGGCCACCGCTATGGTGGCCCTGCTGATTCTCCCCGTGCTGATATGGGTCGTCCGGTCCACTGGCAAAATCGTCGGTCTCGAGGATGTTCCAGCGGTAACCCTGGCACTGTTTCATACAACGTTCAATATTCTCGGTGTCCTGCTGATGTTGCCTGTCAGTAGCCGGTTGGCACGCTTCCTGGATAAACGCTTTGTCACGTTGGAGGAGATCGAAGGACGTCCCCGGTATCTCGACAAGACCGTCGCTGTGTCTCCCGCGCTGGCGATCAATGCCCTGGCATTGGAGCAATCGCGGATCGCCAGTATAGCCAGACGTATGGCCACTGAAGTAATGAGTTCAGAATCAGGCCCGGGAAAACGCCTTGTCAGTGATCATGTCGCCGCGCAAAAATTGACCGATGCCGTGGCCGCGTTTATCGCGCTGTTAGAAAAGGAGTCGCTCACCGGTGAAGTTGCTGAGCAGGTGACCAAGGTGTTGCGGGCAGAGCAACACCTGCTTGCTTGCATGGATCAGGCACTGGTGGTCGCCAGGGCGCAGGCAACACTGGAATACGTAGATGATCCAGTACTGGCGGATCTTCTTTCCCGCTTCCGCTATGAAGTGGTGTATCTGATAGAGCTTGCCAATCATGAGGCAGAAGGTTTCTCCATAATTGCTTGCGAGGAACAACTGGATAAAATGCAGGTGGCCTATGATGATGTCAAAGCAGCACTGTTACGTGCCGCGGCCGAATTGCGCACCCCTGTTCCGGGGATGATCGATACAGTGGAGCAGAATCGTCGTATCCGGCGTATGGCCCGACAGATGGTCAAGGCTGCACATTATCTCAGTGAATTGTACGTGGTCGCCGGAGTGCACATACCGGAGACCACAGAGCCTGTCGTGCAGAAAAACGGTGCTTGACACAGTTGACCTGTTGTTTGTGAGAGGAGGTCATAAAGCATCACGTTACTTCGCTCTGACTGCTCTTGTTCAATCCACAATGCTGAAGTCATGAGGTGTTGTGGAAATAATTGGCTTACTTCGTGATGCTATTTACAGTGAAAATATCCATTAGCATTTGAGCTATGTCTATAAACAGTAAACATCGTATGCCTGAACACATATCTCGTACCGCGTGACTCAACCCGTGAGAACAGGAAACAGGCCGCGCAGTCCATTGGCCATGATTTCTACTGCAATAGCGGTAAGAATCAAACCAAACAGGCGATTCATTATATTCAAACCAATGGGGCCGAGCGCGCGGCCTATGGGTACTGCCAGACGGAGCACGGCCCACAATAGTAGTGTCAGCAACAAGATCACGGCAATCACCCAGAGCAGGTGATATTCCGCACCGGGTCGATGCATCTGGATGATTACGGTACTGATCGACCCGGGGCCTGCAAGCAGGGGGATCGCGATTGGGACAATGGCGATATTTTCGAGGTTCTGGGCTTCTGCCTTTTCAGCCGATGTTGTGCGCATCTGATCCGGCTGCGCCCGCAACATCTTCAGGGCCATCAGCAGCAAAACGATGCCGCCACCCACGCGGAACGAGGGCAGGCTGGTACCGAGAGCAGTCAGCATGGCTTCACCAAAAATGGCGGAAAGGCACAACACCACAGCAACAGTCATGGCCGCAAGGGCCACTGAGCGGCTACGTTCCTCAGGAGTATAGCCCTGGGTCAGGCTTAAAAAAATAGGGATGGCAGCGAAAGGATCAAGAATCACCAGGAGAGCGGTAAAAAACCGGGAGTACTCGGACCAATATTCCATTACGCAGACACTATAAACATCTAATAAAAGTATAATTGGTTTTTCCGGTATCCTACTCCTAAATTAGTACCTGGGAAATGCTCTTATAAACCGAGAGGGAAGTATGAGTGGATTGTGGGAAAGTGAATGGCTAGTGTGGCTGGGAATTGTATTTTGCCTGAGCCAGTCGGCGATGTTTTCCGGGTTGAATCTGGCATTGTTTGGGTGAAAGTGATATCAATCGCCTGGAAGGTGTTGGTGCGATGAATTTTCTCGCGCTTGATGACCTGATGGTTTCAGAAGAAGGTGAGACGGTGGATCCATTAAGTATCATCACGCTTCCTCACCAGGATGGTTCACCGGTATTTCCCGACTTTGAAGCCGCTACGGATGATCCATTTATTGAAGCAGTGAACGTATCTGGAAAAAAATGGATAATATTTAGCGATGCTGCAGGCGAACCGTCGCTGGTGTTAAATGCTAACGAATTTTTACGCACCGCTTTGTTTGGAAAAACAAAGGTAAATATTCGTCAGTTCTGTCATCGCCCTGTTATAGTAAACAATACGCATGTATTGCTCGGCACTGTACTTTCACACATGATGTCTACCAGTGGCAATGTCAGTGATGATGTGGTCGAGTATGACCTGGTGCTGGTCTGGGCAGAACAGCGCCGGGTGATTACCGGGTCAGACATTTTGGGGCGACTGCTGCGGGGTGTTACCACTTTGAAGGCGGCATCTACCTTAACTTGATAAGTTATGTTGAATACATGCCATAATTAGTTTGGATGAGTATGGAAAGTTTCGTTCAACAGATCATCGGCTACTGGGATAGCCTACTACAGCTGCTCGCCTTCGATGTTGCATTGTTGCAGGATACCGGGATCGTGCTGCGCCTGGTGTTGCAGTGCTTTCTGCTGATGGCCTCCGCCTTTTTCTCCAGTTCGGAGACGGCTCTATTTTCACTGTCGAAGCTTGAATTGCGCGAACTGCGGCGCAATCGTCATCCCATGGCAGAAACCCTGCTTTCACTGCTCGAGCAGCCACGCCGGTTAATTATCTCGATCCTGTGCGGCAATGAAATTATCAATGTAGCGGCTGCAGCAAACATGACAGCGATCCTGGTATATCTCTATAGCAGTGAGCAGGTGGTGTTGCTCAATATTCTTATCATGGTGCCGATTCTGCTGTTGTTCGGCGAGGTTACTCCCAAGACGATCGCGGTCACGAATCCAGTCAAGGTCAGTACACATGTCATTGCTAAACCGATGGCTTTCTGGCTACGTCTGGTTGCGCCTTTTCGATGGTTCATCCGATTATTGTCTGAACGGGTGACTACCTTGCTGGTAGGGCATGAAAAAGTGCCGGAAAACATACTCAATCCCGATGAATTCCGCAGCCTGGTCGAAGAAGTGGTAGCCAGTGGCGAACTCAAAGCCACCGAGCGCATTCTTATTGATAATCTGCTGGCAGCCGGTTCAACCGAAATTGTGGAGATCATGATTCCACGCACCCGTGCCGCTTATATAGATGCAAACCTGAGTTTGCCTGAGATGGTGGAGAATGTAAGGCAATTGCGCCACAGGCGCATTCCCGTTTACCGAGGAAACAGGGATACACTGGTCGGCATGATCCACGCCGAAAACCTGATGCAGATGGCGCTGGATGATGTTGATTTCAGTCTTCTGAGGCCGGAGGATGTGCTGCAGCCGGTCATCATGGTGCCGCCAACCAAGAAGGTTGACGAAATGTTCGAGTTCTTTCTTCAGCATAATGCCCAGGCTGCGGTTGTGCTCAATGAATTCGGCGGTATCGATGGCCTTGTTACTCTGAAGCGAGTGATCAACTTCATCTTTGGACATGCCAGCGGCGAAGAACCCTTCAGCGACATGTTTACCGAGCCTGTGCCGGGCGTGTTTGAGGTTGATGGCAGTCTGAAACTAACAGATTTCAATACCATCACAAACTACGGTCTGATCGATAGCCGCATGACGACGATCAGCGGCGTGCTACTGCGCCATCTCGACCGTTTACCCTCGGTGGGTGACGAGGTGGTGGTCGAGGGAGTGCGCCTTCAGGTTCTGGCAGTGGAAGGACATCGGATAACCCGATTGCGGGCCATGCCTATTACTCAGAAGACTAAAGGGATTGCTGCTGATGCAGACGAACAGACTTCAAGCGAGACAACGGCTGTGGAGCAAGTAGAAGATAAACAGCCGGGGCGGGAGGTCAAAAAGTAATGGATAGCCTGCTGATCCTGCTGGTGATGGTCCCGTTAATGCTATTGCAGGGATTTTTCTCAGGTTCCGAAATAGCACTGGTGAATGCTGACAAGTTCAAGATGAAGCATCTTGCCAGTTTGGGCAATAAAGGGGCGCAGCTATATATGAAGATGTTCCAGCGCCCTGAGGTCATTCTCGGTACAACACTGGTTGGAACCAATATATCGATCGTGGCACTGACTACCCTTGCGACTTTGCTGATGATACAGCTGTTCGGTGCTTATGGTGACCTGCTGGCCTTCATCATCTTTACACCCTTGTTTCTTGTGTTTGGCGAGGTTGTTCCCAAGAGTGTGTACCAGCAGAAAGCAAATGTGCTGGCGCCAATCGTCATTTTTCCACTGCGATTGTTTTCCCTGTTGTTCTACCCTCTTGTGTTTATTTTTTCCCATTTGGCACGATTTGCAGCACGCCTGGTTGGAGTTAAACCATCGCACGGCAGCCTCTTTATCACACGTGAACAGGTGCGGATGATACTGGAGGACACCGAAGCGATGGCTAATGTTGATGTGTTCGACCGGGATCGCCTGATCCGCGCCGTACGCTTCGCTGAGACTACAGTTGCTGATGTGATGATCCCCATTGCCGAGGTCAGCATGCTGAGTCATCGACAGAGCATAGACGAGGCCATAATGATTGCACGGCAACACGGCTATTTTCGCCTGCCGGTGTATGAAGACGAGCCCGGAAATATACTCGGTGTGGTCGTTCTCAGTATCTGGGAGCTGATGGATCCGCAATTGAAATCAAAATCAGTGGAGCAGCTGCGCACGCCGGTGTGCTATGTCGTGGAAAACCAGCCGGTTGATGAAATACTGGATGAATTGCAGCAGCGCGACGATCACATGGCCATCGTCGTCGATGAGTTTGGCTCCGCCATGGGCATCATCACGCTGGAGGATGTGTTGGAGCGTGTAGTCGGAGATGTGATCAATATCGGCTACAGCTATGAGGCTTACATACCTCGACACAAGGGAAAAATAGAAAAGCTGGGTACGGAACGTTACAGGATTGATGGCAGGGTGCTGGTGTCTGATGTGGCCAATGGCACTGGTATTCTGCTTACCGATACGATGATGCATACCATTGGTGGAGTGTTGATGCACAAACTTCGTCATCTACCCCGGCCGGGTGAATCAGTCATCATCTCAGGATATCGCTTTATTGCTGATGAGGTTACAGAAAAAGCCGTGCAGAGCATTATTGTAGAGCCGGAATGATATTGGTCATCGCAGTAGGCTAGCCCGCATTTCTCACCAGAGGGTGAGAATTGCGGGCTAGGTGTTCTCTCGCAATAACAGGAATAAACCTATCACCAGAAACAGAAGCAATAGTACAGCGACCTGCCATTTTCCCAGAAAACGTTCCGGCAATGCGATAGCGACAGGTGTTGCCCGCGGATGCAGTAACGCGGTAGCTTCTTGTTTATGTTCATCGTGCCCGATATGGGGTGACAGTATGGGTTTTAGCAGTTTTTCAATGGGCACCAGAATGTCACCGGGAGGTAAGCTGGGAATGATGCCGAGTAACCGCGCGAGTTTTCCTGTGAAAACAATCCATGCCAGTATGGCTGCCAGCAGTAACGGCCAGGTCGCGCTCCACAAGACCTCTATCCAGACGATTGACAGCGGCGACAGCCATGGAAGCAGTAACAGTGCGGCCAGCAGAGGCCCCCAAACGAATGACGAAGTTTGCTCCTGCGCATTTTTTTCGAAGCTGAGATAAAGAAAACGCGCCATCAGCAATGCCGTACCCACTGAGCTCAAGGGGAGCAACCATGGGATCAGCGCTGTCCAGAAATCAGGCAGCTGATATAACTGCGTTTTGAGTGATGCCTTCACCAGCGCGCCACTGGTGAGCGGCAATCCCGCGAGTGCCAGTGCAGGCAGCCACAGGCCTGCACGCGCCCAGCCGTGTATCCCCAGGCCATGGAACAAGGCACCTTTGGCCAGGGCATGATGCAAGGCATACAGAATAAGTACTGACTCGATCAACGGCCAGTTATCCGGGTAGGCCAGCCCGGCGCCGATACCCAGCATCATAACGCCCATCTGGCTGATGCTAGAATAGGCGAGCAGCGACCTTGCTTCGCGTTGGGTCAGGCCGACGGCGACACTATAGAACACAGCGAATGCACCGACAACGACAAAGATCGTTGACCACGCCGGTATCTCCACTTGCCCCAATGGCAGGAAACGAAGCCAGCCGTATAATCCCAGGTGAAACAGGGCGCCTGCCATGGGCACTGCTGCAGCCAGCGGCGCTGAAGCGTAGGCAGGCGGCAGCGCCATGTGCAACAACGGTACGCCCGCTTTGATGCCGAATCCTATAAACAGCAGCGACATCAGCAGGTGCTGGGGTACCCGGTCTTTGACGTGTTCCAGATCGAGGGTGCCGGCACTGTCTGCGATCAGCATCATTGCAGTAAGCAGTATCATCTCACCCAGAATTGCAAACACCAGGTATACTTTTGCAGCCCGGTTCGCAGACACGGTCTGCCAGTGAATGATCATGCCGAATGAGGCCAGGCTCATGATGGCATAGGCAAGAAAAAAGGCGGGCAGGTCCTGTACGAGCAGTACCATAAAATTACCGGCCATGGTTACCAGGAACCAGACACTGAAGCGCAGCCGCCCGGTCTCAGGCAGTGACAGGCTTCCACTGAACCAGAGCACGGAAGAAAACAGCAGATAGACACGGCTCAGATCGTCCGTACCGATTGTTGAGCCCAGCAGCAGCCACGACAATGACAGTTCAGAATCCGATGTCAGCCACAGGGAGGCAAGCAGGGCCGGGACCGGGGCAGATGGTACAAGCCTCAGTACTGTGTTACGCCCAACAGGTAGAGCAAGCGCCAGAGCCAGCAGCAGAGGCCATGCCGGTGTAAATAACAGCAGCGTGTATTCAACGAAGGGCGTCATTGACCGTACTCACGAAATGCAATCAGGCGCGCCCATTCAAGCGCCGAGTAGGGTGCCGCTGCAAACAGGCCCACCAGCAGCGCCAGTATGCCGGTGATGACCGGTGGTAACAGTAACATCCAGTGTGTTTCGAAGCGTCCGAAATGCCGTTCTTGTGGCCATTCGCCTGAGGGTTTTCGAAACCAGGCGGTATACAGGATCGGAAGAAAATAGGCAGCGTTGAGCAGGCCGCTTGCAACAAGCACCCACAGCACCCAGTCCATATCGGCAGCGAGTGCACCACGGCCCAGGTACCACTTGGATATAAAGCCCGCCATCGGCGGCACACCGATCATGCCCAGCGCACCCAGGCTAAAGGCGAGTGTGGTCCAGGGCATACGTTGGCCGACACCGCGCATTTCGCTGATGTGATGAATGCCGAGTGTTTCGGCATAGTTGCCTGCGCAGAAGAACAGCGTGATCTTCATCAATCCCTGGTGTACCAGATGCACGATGCCGCCAATGCTGGCGATTGGGCCGTAAATTGCCGTTCCGAGCGCGATATACGAAACCTGGCTGACGGTGGAGTAGGCAAGACGTTTTTTCAATTCATCCTGGAACAGGGCACGAATCGAGCCGTATACAATGGTGATGCTGGCAATTACTGCCAGCGGTACTAACATGTTCAGGTCGGCGACGAATTCCACGCCGTAAACGTCATACACCACCCGCACGATACCGAAGGCACCTGCCTTGACCACGGCAACCGCGTGCAGCAAAGCGCTCACGGGTGCTGGCGCAATCATGGCCTGGGGTAACCAGCCATGCAGCGGCACCAGTGCCGCCTTGACGCCAAGCCCACCGATTAGCAGCACGAAGATTATGGTCAGGGTCGTCCTGTCCAGGTCAGTGCGGCTGGCCAGTATGCCCGTCTCGGTAAAATCCAGCGGGCCGGCGACCGCACGCAACCAGGCAACGCCGGCGAGCAGAACAGCGCCGCCGATGATGGTATAGGTCAGGTAGATGCGACCACCGCGCAGTGCCTCCGGCGTGCCACGGTGGACGACCAGCGGGTAGGTTGACAGGGTCAGCAGCTCGTAGAAAAACAGGAAGGTCAACAGGTTGCCGGCCATTGCGATGCCGATGGTGGCACTGACGCACAAGCTGAAGAAGCCAAAAAAACGGCTGCGGTGGGGGGCATCTTCCAGGTAGCCGACCGCGTACAGTGTAGTAACAAACCACAACACGGTCGACAGGGTCACGAACAACACAGACAGGGCATCGGCGTGCAGCACCAGCTCCATGCCCGGCGCCAGTGTCCATCGGGTCTCGTATTCTATCTCGTTGAAGACGCCCCATATCAGAATGCCGATCAGAATCAGCTTCAGGCTGGCACCACCCAGGTTGAGCGTTGTACGCAGCCGGTGGTTGCTTTCATCCAGGAAAAAAATCATGATGCCCGGTAGCAGGGAACTGAGCAGTATTGCCAGCGGCAGCCAGAAACCCGCAGTCACTGTGGTGCCTCCGGCAGGGCGAGTTTGCCTGCACTGGCACCAACCTCGAGAAGCTCAAAGGGTTGTGCGGACAATACACCGAGCAGAATGGCGCCAATCGCAAGCGCGAGCGCACTCCATTCCATCACCGGGTGCGGGGTGTGTCGGGGATGTTTCGACTGTTTGTTGCGAAAAGCGTGGAGCAAGACACGAAATGAGTAGGCTGCGGCCATCACGCCACCGACCAGCAGCACGACAGCCCACCACCACTGACCGCTGACAAACGCCGCATTCAACAGCAACCACTTGCCGACAAAACCACCCGAGGGTGGCAGCCCCATGATACTTGCACAGGAAAGGCCCACAGCGAACAGGGTAATCGGCAGGTGCTGCCCCACGCCGGCCAGATCCGTTACACGGTCATGACCCGATGCATGCAGGATATTGCCGGCGGCGAGAAAAAGTCCCGCTTTTGCCAGACCGTGGGATAGTGCGAGCCAGACAACACCGTACCAGGCGATGGAGCCGGCATCTGTCGAACTGGCGAGTGGAAACCACAGAAACAGGTAACCGACCTGGGCTACGGTTGAATAGGCGACAACCAGCTTCAGCCGGGGAGCCATCAGCGCCTGCAGCGAACCCCAGATGATGGCGCCAGCGCCGAGAACGCCCATCAGTTGTCCGGCCAGATCGGGAGCAAGCGCTTCGAACGGTCCCAGCCATAGCCGCATCAGGGCATAAAAAGCGGCCTTTACGACCAGGGCGGAGAGTACAGCACTGACTGGAGCAGGTGCATTTGCATGGGCCGGTGGCAGCCAGAAGTGCAGCGGGAATAACGCGGTCTTCAACAGCAAGCCGGCTGTCATCAGGGCCATGGCCAGCCATGCGGCCGGTTCAGCCTGCATGGTGGTTGTCAGCAGCTTCATGTCGACTGTCCCGTGCAGCGCATATAATAATCCCACACCGAGCAGGTAGAACATGGAGCCCAGCAGACCGACGAGCAAATAACGGGTCGCGGCTGCTACTGCATGGGCTTCCAGTGCAACCAGCGCCACGGCCGCAAGCCCCATTAACTCCAGAGTGACATACAGGTTGAAAATATCATCGGTTAAAAACAGGGCATTAAGCGCCGCCCACAGTGATAGCCACAAGGGCCACCAGCCAAAACTGCTGGTGTTGTAGCTACTGTGATTTCGATCAACCTTGAAGTAACCAATGGCATGCAGGCTCGTGCCCAGGCCTACAATAGCGGTCAGGCAGAGCATCAGAGCGGTCAGTCCGTCGGCATACAGACCAATACCCAAAGGAGGGTTCCAGCCAGCGACAGACATGCTCAACGGGCCGGTGGCGTCGATACGTGATGCAAGTGACAGCGAAAGCCCCACCAGCGTAAAAGCGGCCAGCATGCCCGTTAGTCGCGCGTAGCGCGGCAACACGAAAGCGATAAAAGCGGCGAGTAACGGTATCAGCACCAGTGCCGGCATCAAGCTCATGCATCGTCCTCGGGGAACTCGGTCGAACCATGGAGATGCTTGATGCGCACAACGAGCACCAGAGCCAGTGCAGTGGCGCTGACCGAGACTACGAGACCGGTGAGCACCATCGCCAACGGCACCGGATCGGGTAGATCACCCGCGCGTTTTGCGAGCGCCACGAAAATCAGGAACACACCCGTGCTCATCACATTCAGCGCCAGTATGCGGCGTAACAGGTGAGGGTGTATGACCAGACCCCCAAGGCCGATACAGAAAAGCGCAGCACCAATCAGTGCATACCAGAGAAACTGGCTCAATTCTGGCCTCCCTGGCGAGGTCGGCTGCCGGCAAAAAGCAAGGTCAGGGTAATACCGATCGTCAGCGTCGATGCAGCTTCGATCAGAAGTATATAACTACCCGCATAATCCAGCGGGTATTGCAGCATCACATTGCCCGATAACATCAGACCAACGGCAACCAGAGTGAATATGCCCGGTCCTGCCACGAGCAAGGTACGCAAACGGATATTATCGCGCAGCGCCAGTTTCTCGGCACTGACAACCAGCATCAACACCCCCGCACCTGCGAGCAGGGCGCCGGCCTGAAAAGCGCCACCGGCAGCGTGACTGCCGAGCCAGAGTATGTAGCCGCTTACCACGATGATGACAGGTACCAGTAATTGTACAAGCGCCTCCAGCACTGGCCCGGGTGCCGGATCGTGGCGGGGGCGTTGCAGGCTGTCCTGATACCAGACACCGAGTAATGCGACCAGCAGCACGACGATTTCCAGCAGCGTGTCATAACTGCGAAAGTTCAACAGAATAGCGGTAACCTGGGCGCTCACGCCACTTTCAGGCATGTTGTCACTGACCAGCAACGACAAGCCTGCAGCTTCGGGGGGTAAGGTCCATAGCGCCCACGCAAGCACAAGTCCTAAGACTGCGATCGTTAGCAGCGCGAGTGAAACGGTAACAAAACGAACCGGATCAGTCTTTGTCATCGTTTTCATCGTGTTCAGGGGGCGCAGCTCGCAGCCGGTGCAGCGCAGACAGTAACAGCGCACCGGTAATGCCACCACCCAGCGCTGCTTCTGCAAGGGCAAGGTCCGGTGTGCCCAGACGCACCCAGGCCAGGGACATTAATATCCCGAGTCCGATGAATGACATAACGGTATTTAACAGGTCCGCACCCGACACCACCCTGATACCGAGCCATAACAGCGTCAGCCCGAGAAGTCCATCAAACAGCCATTCCACCGGAGTCATGCATTGTACTCCTTGCCGTGTCTGGCGTTACGTGCGGTACGTGCGATCAGATGCGATACGCTGGCGCTGGCCAGCATGATGAGCAACCATATCAACAACAGCTTGATCCCTGCGGTAAAAGAGCCTGAATGCAGCGCCAGCCCTGCAGCGATCATACCCAGACCGAGGTTATCCGCTTTGGTCAATGCGTGCAGACGCGTGAACAGGTCGGGAAAGCGGATCAGGGCCAGGGTCCCCATCAGAAAAAAGACGACGCCAATAGCGATGAAAAACCAGCCTGTGATATAGATCATTGGTCGCTGCTCGTGTGATCTGTCTCAGGGGTCAGGTCGCCATAACGTACGTAGGCGATTGAAATAGTTGATGCCAGCAGGCCGAGGACGAGGGCCAGGTCGCGCAGTACCGGCTGTTTCAGCCCTTCAGCGAGCAGCAGCACGATGGCTACTGCCGTTGTGCCGAATAACTGCAGTGCCAGCAAACGTTCGACTCTGGCACGGCCGATAAATATTCGGACCAGTCCTGCGGTGACGGTAGCCAGCAGTATCAGTGCTGCAAACAGATATACGCCACTCATGTGTCAGTCCTTTTCGATTCCATATAAAGCAGATATGCGTAATTCTGCTTCGCGTACCTCTTCAGTCGCCTTTGAATTGGCTTCGAGTGCATGTAACACGAGCACATCATCCTCGATATCTGCACTGAGTGTACCGGGCAGAAGGCTGACAACGTTGACCAGGAACACACGTGCCTGGCCTGGAGGGAGCGTTAAACGGTACCGGAGAAAGCCGGGTTCAAGTTGAACTTCAAGCTGTAGCGCACGCCAGGCAACATCCATGCCGCCGAGCAGAGAATGCCATAGAAACCAGGCGGTGAAACCCGGCAGCAACCCTATGTGAATGACCGACTTTTCATGGAATCGTAGTCGTTGGTAAGCAATGACTGCAATAATGATACAGGGCATCCCTACCACCCAGGATGACAGGCTGCCTTTTGCAATCACAGCCCACAGGGCTGAGAGTAAAACGAGCGGTATCAAGGAATGGTTGATTAAATTGATAATTTTCTTCATGACCAGTATTGCTTGTGGCGCCGGACAAACTTATGCTTGTATTTTGCTTGTGTTGAGCCAGGAATGCCAGACTGTTCGCAACAAATTATAATAATCATTGTTCAACAGGTTTTCCTGGGCAATTAAGTGATCAAAAATACAGAGATCTTTGGGAAATGTTGGTTGAAAGCGGTGAATTCAGTCAAAAGTATATTGCCCTATTTAACAAGGCCATCGCATTCGTCTTCGGTGTAATCCTGCTTTTTCGTGTTTTGGGAATGCTGATATCGTCGATGCAGGCAAAGTAGATTCTATCGCGAATAGAACACCGGTCGATCTCTATCCATACCAGCTGCTCTGTTTCAGATAATGTCGCCAACATACGATTAAATAATAAATACGAATGAGAGAATGAGCTATGGTCTTTGTCAAGAGAATCGTCCTGGATGTTCTTAAGCCCCATTTGCCCAGTGCAATCGATTTTTCCCAGGCAATTGCCAGGGTAGGAAAAGATTATCGTGTACGTCTGACGGTTCTGGAGATGGATGAAAACACCCAAACACTTTCGCTCGAAGTCGAAGCTGGTTCTGTAGATCTTGCAGCGATAGAATCGGCCATAACCAGCATGGGTGGCTCGCTGCACAGTATCGATCAGGTCGAAGTGCAGAACGACGCAGATGATGGATAATATGTCGTGAGTCTGACTGAGCAGGCAAGACTTCTACTCAGCATCTCACGCACCAGCGACATTGTTCGCCGCTATTTCGTGGTCAACGGTTTTGATGGTGCGCTGACTATGCTTGGGATGATCATTGGATTTATGATCAGCGAGACCGATGATTTAATCCTGATTATCAATACCTGCCTGGGTGCTGCCATTGCGCTGGGCATGAGTGGTTTGAGCAGCGCTTATATCAGTGAAATGGCAGAACGCAAGCGTGCACTTGGCAAGCTGGAGGAAGCCATGATTGCCGATCTTCGCGAGACTGCGCATGGCGATGCGGCGCGCTGGGTGCCATTATGGGTTGCGCTGGTCAATGGTTCGGCACCGCTTTTCATATCACTGCTGATTCTGCTGCCGCTCTGGCTGTCAAAAGCCGGGTTGGCTCTGCCAGTATCACCGCTTAGTGCGGCCATTATCATTGCGTTGGCACTGGTTTTTATGCTGGGTGTGCTGCTGGGCCAAATTGCAGGTATATCCTGGCTGCGTAGCGGGGTACAAACCTTACTGGTTGCCGTTATTACCGCTGCTCTGATTTATTTGTTTACAGGATTCTAAAGGTGCAGTCGAAAGCCTGGTACAGTATTGAGGCTGATGACGTATTGCAACACCTCGAGTCTTCGGCACAAGGGTTGACCACGGCTGTTGCGCAACAGCGTCTGGCCAAGTACGGGCCGAATACCCTTCCGGAAGCACGGCGACGCTCGCTGTTGATGATACTGCTGGGGCAATTCAGTGATTTCATGATCCTGGTGCTGCTGGCTGCAGCACTGATTTCCGGCTTCATCGGTGACCCCCAGGACACGATTGTCATTCTGGTAATCGTGCTGCTGAATGCCATCATTGGTGCCATCCAGGAGTTCCGTGCTGAGCGTGCAGTAGCGGCATTGCGGGCAATGGCAGCACCGGAGGCACATGTCGTACGTGACGAACAGAGTGTTACACTGGCGGCAGCTGATCTCGTTCCTGGTGACGTGGTTATTTTGCAGGCAGGTGATATCGTACCGGCCGATCTGCGCTTAACGCAAGTGGAAGAGATGCTGGCTGATGAGTCAGCACTTACCGGCGAGTCCACGCCTGTCAATAAACAGTCGGAAGTCATCAACGAAACTGACCTGTCACCAGGCGATCGCTTGAACATTGCTTTCAAAAGCAGTCTGATCACCAGCGGGGCTGGCAGGGGTATAGTCGTTGCCACCGGACTGGATACGGAAATTGGCCGCATTGCGGAACTGTTACGTGCTGAGGCCGGTGTTAAAACACCATTACAGGAACGCCTTACCCGTTTCGGGCGTTATCTCGCCCTGGCAGTACTGGCGATTTGTGCCGTGGTATTCACCGCCGGATTGTTACAAGGCCAGCCGATTTTGCTGATGTTCCTCACCGCCGTGAGCCTGGCTGTTGCGGCCATACCGGAAGCATTGCCCGCGGTTATCACGATTTCACTGGCGCTGGGGGCGCGCAAACTGACACGCCATCATGCACTGGTGCGTAATCTGCCTGCTGTCGAAACCCTGGGATCGGTTACCTGGATTTGTGCGGACAAGACCGGCACCTTGACACAGAATCGCATGACTGCCGAGCTGTTCTATTTTGCTGGCGAGCAACGTGAGTCATTGCCCGAACCGGAAGCTGATTTGGCCACGACAGAACTGGGGCAGGCCATGGCGTTGAGCAATGATATCGCCGAGCAAGATGGTAAACCGGCCGGTGAACCCACTGAGCTGGCATTATATGAAGCTGCTCGCAATGCAGGTTTTGATAAAACCGTACTGCTGCAAACAAAGCCACGCCTGGGCGTGATTCCATTCGACAGCACGCGCAAGCGGATGACCACTTTGCACCAGTCATCCGGACAGGTGGTGGCGTATATCAAGGGTGCGCCTGAAAGTGTGCTGCCGCTATGCAGTCATATACAGGTGCAAAGCGAGGCCGTTACTTTTGCAGCGGAAGCGGTGTTGGCAGAAGCGTCCCGTTTGGCTGCTGAAGGATACCGCGTGCTGGCGTTTGCCCGGCGTGAATTAACTATACTGCCGGAATCGCTCGAGGCTGAAACTGTCGAGCAGAACCTGACCTTTCTTGGGCTGGCGGCCCTGATTGATCCGCCGCGGCCCGAGGTGCCGCAAGCAGTCGCCGATTGTCTCACGGCGGGTATTACCCCGGTAATGATCACCGGTGACCACCCGGGAACCGCCTTGGCTATCGCCAGGCGCTTGGGTATCGCGGAGGATGAGTCGGCATTGCTCAGTGGCGACGAGCTGGCGGATCTCTCCGATGAACAATTTGCCCGCGAGGTTGAATCAATACGGGTATATGCACGCGTCACTCCGGAACAGAAATTACGCATTGTCAAAGCCCTGCAGCTGAACGGCGAATTTGTAGCCATGACCGGTGACGGGGTGAATGATGCACCGGCACTGAAACGTGCGGGTATAGGTGTGGCCATGGGGAAAAAAGGTACCGATGTGGCGCGGGAGGCATCGGACATAGTCCTGCTGGATGATGACTTTACGACGATTGTGCGCGCGATACGGGCAGGGCGTGCCATATTCGATAATATCCGCAAGTTCATTAAATATACCATGAGCTCCAATTCAGGCGAGATCTGGACGCTGTTTCTGGCGCCGTTTCTGGGCTTGCCAATACCCTTGTTGCCCATTCACATTCTATGGATCAATCTTGTTACCGATGGCCTGCCCGGGTTGGCCTTGACGGCAGAGTCTGCAGAGGAGGGTATTATGCAGCGCGCACCGCGCCCACCCGGGGAGAATATCTTCGCACACGGCATGTGGCAGCATATTATCTGGGTCGGGCTTTTTATTGGCAGCATCTCTATTGCCGCCATGGCCTGGGCGATAGCACGCGATGTGGCCTACTGGCAGACCGTCGTGTTTACCGTACTCACGGTATCCCAGTTGTTTCATTCCCTGGCCGTGCGCAGTGAAACCGAGTCGTTGTTTCGCATGGGTTTATTCAGTAATCTGCCAATGCTCGGCGCGGTATCACTGACACTGCTATTGCAACTGGCGGTTATTTATGTACCTGCACTCAATGGCATCTTCTATACCCAGCCTCTGCCACTGTTCGATCTCGCGGTCTGTCTGGCACTATCTTCGCTGGTATTGTTTGCAGTAGAGATCGAAAAGTGGCTGGTACGACGCGGTGTGATTTACTCGAATAATTAATCGAGCAGTTATGAATGTGAATCCGTCAGTATCGATTGTTGCACATATAATACTGTCTTCCGGAGAAGACTTGACGTCCATCTATGCGGGCTAGCCTGCATTTCTCACCAGGCGGTGTGGAATACTGGTAAGGCATTGGTTTTTTTGAGTGAAGCTCGGATGATTAAAAATACAGTGTGTTATTCAATCATGCCTATCATGGTTCAGGCGGGTCTTCTTTTGCATGAGATCGTAGGGTGCGCCGTGCGCACCGTGAATCTTCAGTGTGCTGGGCTGTTTCGGTGCGCACGGCGCACCCTACGGCCGCTTCGCCCAAGCTGTTGCTACGCTTTTCGCTCCAGAGCGGCGCTTACGAACACAAATCCTGCGCCTGCTCCCGTGATCCTGGTGAGAAATGCGGGCTAGTCCATCGAGTGCGTTCTCATGCCTATCATGGGGGTATTTGAAATGATTACTAAATTTCGGGATCATGCGCGAGCCAGTGGGCTCTTGTCCACTCTGTCAGGCCCGTATTTGTGCTATGTGCAAGGGGTTTTTACTGCGTTAAAAAGCGTTGTTGTGGTGGCTATGCTGACCACGACCTTACCATCGCTTGCAGACGATCAACCTGGTGAGGGCAAGAAACGCGTGGCGAAAACGTCGGTACAGCCGGATAGTTCTGTTGATAATCTTGCGAGTATCCAGCAATCCATCAAGGCAAAAAGAGACTCTGTTCACGATCTAACTGAGAAACTCGGGCAGCTGACAGATGCTTCCGAGAGGCTTGAAACAGAACAAAAGATCGAGCGCATTAAAAAGGAAATCACCAGTTTACAGGCTTCTTTCGAACACATTGTGCTCGGCGGCATCGACCGGTCAGTTTTTGCTGATCAGTCAGATCAAAGAATAGACTGGAAAGAGGAACTTGAGCAGATTAGCAGACCCCTGGTCTCGACCTTGAAGGAAATTACGGACAAGCCACGCCAGATAGATGCATTACGCAGGGACCTCGATCATCAGCGGGGCCAACTGAGAGAAATCGACAAGGCGCTTGACTCGCTAAGGCTAATTAAAGAGCAGACAATGCCGCCCCTGGTGACTGAAACAATAGATCGGCTACTGACGGACTGGCAAGAGCGCCGTGTCGATACGCAGCGAACGCTGGATATAACACAGATAAAGCTTGCCAATTTGAAAATGGAAAGCACAAAGTGGCAGACGTCTGTTTGGGAGGCAGTCACCGAGTTTCTTCTCGGCAGAGGACTCACATTAATGCTGGCAGTCGTTGTCGCTATGACGGTGTGGCTGGTTCTGAAAGGTTTGCTTGCATTGTACTGGCGATGGTTGTACCGATCACATGAGCATGCTAGCGAAAAGAGGGCCCCACTGGTTATCTATTCGTATCGCCTGTTTACAGCGATAACCATTGTACTCGCTGTCCTCATGGTGTTCTACGTGCGTGGCGATGTACTACTGATAACGCTGGCACTGCTCGCGCTTGCCGGCGTTGCGTTGAGCTTAAGGCAGACGTTGCCGCGTTATGCGGCTGAGTTACGACTCTTACTCGGCATAGGTCCTGTCCGCGAGGAAGAGCGCCTGATATATGAAGGCATACCATACATGATCAACTCGTTGAGTATCTATTCGGTGTTGCGTAATCCAGCCCTCGAGGGTTTTGTGCGACTGCCGCTACACGCCATGAATGAATTTACTTCAAGGCGGGCAGACGATGAACCCTGGTTTCCTTGCCAGCCTGGCGACTATGTTCTCTTTGCCGATGGCAGCCTCGGCAGGGTATCGCGCCAGACCATCGAACGGGTCCATCTATTTATCCGAGATACTATTGTGCAGATGGACACAAAAAACTTTCTGGAGCAAAATGTTCGAAATCTTTCAAAGCAGGGCTTTGGTATCGCTGTGACCTTTGGTGTCGATTACCAGCATCAGTCAATTTGCCTTGATAATGTACCCGCTCTTTTTCGCGAGGATATCATCGACCGATTTGAACAGGCCGGACTGAAAGATGACATACAGGATTTATTGATTGAATTCAAGGAGGCTGGCTCAAGTTCACTGGATTATCAGATTTATATGATTCTTAAAGGGGGCGCAGCAAAGGCCTATTTTAAAGCGCAGCGGCTGATACAACAGGCGTGCGTCGTTACTTGTAACCGGGAGGGCTGGGTCATTCCATTCACGCAAATCACAGTCCATTCCAGCCATGAAGTTGATGCATCAGAGTCTGATCGAGCAATTGACAGATAATCGCCCGGTTACGTTACTGGATTGAACAGCGTGTGCGCGTTATCGTTGAATAGCTGATTAGATTATGAAGAACAGGGTATTGAAGCGGCATTCGTGATTCGGGAATCTGACTATGCAAGTCCCAGTGGTATCATAAAGGGGTAATTTTATTATTTCTGTTCGATGATCCGGCTCTATCTATAAATCAAGCTTTCTGATATTTTCGTTTGATTAACGATTTAGACAATTATTCAGAAAATTGTGACCAACACAGTGTGACTGAAGTCTGTTACAAATGATCAGCTCAACTGATCAGTCAGTTTCTTGCAAGCACTGTAATAAACCGCAGGTAATAACATGTCTGAAACCTTCAACCTCGATGCGCTATTGAAACAACTGACTGACATTGCCCTGCAAGTGCAAGCGGTGTTGAAAGACCCGACCTTCTGGCCGCAATTTGTGATCATTATCGTGGTATTCGCCATCGCACGATGGCTGCTGACACCGCTGATCCACCGCTTCCTCGACCTGATGATGAAATACACGCAGCGGGCGCCCCATTTCAGGCGCTTGTGGAGT
This sequence comes from uncultured Gammaproteobacteria bacterium, assembly GCA_942492025.1. Lineage (GTDB taxonomy): Bacteria > Pseudomonadota > Gammaproteobacteria > SZUA-229 > SZUA-229 > JABDQW01. The sequence continues at coordinate 357,579 of CALODJ010000010.1, forward strand.
GTGCTCAGAGACATCAGTAACCCGATTGCATGGCTGTTTCTGCAGTGGCTCGCGATCCATGTGGCGGCTTATCTGGAGTTGCGTACCCACGCGCTGGTTACCGTGGTCAGTTTGCTCACGGCCTGGGTTTTGATTCGGCTCGCTTCAGCGCTGGTGCAACATGCCACGATCGCGCGCATCATCGCGATCTCCGCCTGGTCCGTCGCCGCTTTGAATATCTTCGGACTGCTCGACGAAACCATGGTTCTGTTAGATAGCTGGTCAATCAATATCGGTCAGATCCGGCTTTCACCGCTCTCTGTATTGAGGATCATATTTTCATTGTGGATTGCACTCTGGCTTGCCACGGCCCTGTCCTCATTGTTGGAAAAACGCCTGGAACGATCGAAAACGACCAATGCCTCAACCCGGGTGTTGATCTCAAAACTCACTCGAATCAGCCTGGTCTTAGCCGCTATTCTGATTGCCCTGTCCAGCGTGGGTATCGATCTGACAGCACTGGCCATCTTCAGTGGCGCCCTGGGTGTCGGTCTGGGTTTTGGTCTGCAGAAAATATTCTCCAACCTGGTCAGCGGTATCATCTTGTTGATGGATAAATCGATCAAGCCCGGCGATGTGATTTCACTCGGCACTACGTTTGGCTGGATCAACTACCTTGGGCTCAGATACACCTCGGTGATAACCCGTGATGGCATCGAGCATCTGATTCCAAACGAAGAGCTCATCACGCAACGGGTGGAGAACTGGTCTTTCAGCGACAACCTGGTGCGGCTGAAAGCGCCGATCGGTATTTCTTATAACTCTGATGTCCGCCTGGCGATGAAACTGTGTATTGAGGCCGCCGAGATAGTTCCGAGGGTAGAGCTTGCACCAGAGCCGAGAGTGCAGCTCATGGGTTTCGGTGACAGTTCGGTGAACCTCGAACTGCGTATCTGGATCGACGATCCGCAGCAGGGCCGTGCTAACATCCTCAGTGAAGTATTGCTGAATGTCTGGGACAAGTTCCATGAACACGGCATCACCATTCCATTTCCGCAGAGAGATTTGCACGTCAAAAGTGTGCTCGGTGAGACCGAACTGGCGGCTTTGCGAATGGCAGATAATAAACAGCAGTGCACACATCTAACCAGTGGAGACCAGGATGCAGAAATGGATGCTGATTCAAAATGATCAGATCGTAACGGGAGACGCCTCACTGTTTACTCAATGGAAGCAAAAGCCGGGGAGCTTGCTGTGGGTGGATATCGAGGGTGTTGCCGATGATGCCGACCATAACTTGCTGGTCGACATGCTGGCTTTACCCGAGGCAGAAGCGCGTGATGCCTTGCGCGATCGTCATCCACCCGTATTCAGCGGTGACAGTGACTTCCTTTTTTTGTTAACTAAACCACTCGATAGTGAATCACACACACTGGATTTCAATACCCAGCAGATGGCCATGTTTGCCGGTCAGGATTTTGTCGTCACCCGTCACAATAAAGTATCGGAATATCTGCAAATTCTGTGGTCGAAAGTAGCCAGTGGAAAGCATCGAATTTCATCACCTTATGACATTATTTCATTGATGGCACGAAGGATGGTCACACGCTACGGTAAAATCCTTCTCAGCCTGGAACAGCGGCTGGATGAGATTGAAGATACCTTGATGGAGGACCTCGACGAGGCTCTCATGCAGGAACTGGTCGGCTACAATACAGCGCTCAGAAAGATGCGCCGCATTCTTAAGTATCATATGTCGGTCTTAGAGCAACTGAGCCGTTATTCACAACGCCAGAAACTGGATAAATGGGCTGATGAATATCAGGACATTGCTGTCGAGGCAGAGCGCTTCAACAGCCTGGCTGAGCTGTATCAAACTGTCATCAACGATCTGATCGAGGGCTACATCAGTCTGAATTCGCACCGTCTGAATCAGGTGATGCGGATACTGACGGTCGTAACTGTTGTATTTCTACCGCTCAGCCTGCTGGTGGGTGTGTACGGTATGAACTTTGAATATATGCCGGAACTGAAATCAAAGTACGGTTATTTCATCTTGATCTCCGTCATGGCAAGTATTGCCAGTGCCCTGGCGTATATCTTCAGGCGAATGAAGTGGCTCTAGCCCGCATTTCTCGCCAGGCGGCGTGGAATACTGGTAAGGCATTGGTTTTTTGGAGTGAAGCTCGGATGACTAAAAATACAGTGTGTTATTCAAGCATGCCTATCATGGTTCAGGCGGGTCTTCTTTTGCATGAGATCGTAGGGTGCGCCGTGCGCACCGTGAATCCTCAGTGTGCTGGGCTGTTTCGGTGCGCACGGCGCACCCTACGGCCGCTTCGTCCAAGCTGTTGCTACGCTTTTCGCTCCAGAGCGGCGCGGCAATCTCCCGCATCTTGCGCATTGGTTGAAACACAAAATCCTAACAGCCACTATGGCGCGAGATTTGGGATATTACAAATTACATCCATGTAATTTTCACCTTCGGGGCCGCGCTTTGTGCGTTACATTCTCCAGGAATGCCATGCTTCGCTTCGCTCGCTATGACGTGTAAATAAATAACATCAGGGCGATGAACGAACGGATTTTCAAGTCACAACGCGACTTAATGTGAAGATATCCCTCTAGTTCAGCCGTTCAATCGTATCTTATAACGCTATGCGGCCTCTGCCAGTGGATTCTGGTGCAAGTTAAAGACTGTCCCCAGGTTGTTGGGACTGGCTTTTGTCAGTCTTTCTGTTACGCAATTCTCTGGAGGGCTCCTGCAGCCAGCGGAATAATGGTACGTCTTTCAGTTTTGGTCCCTTATACAGGCCGATCATGATAATCATAGCCAGCGTGATGGCGTGTACTTCGGGGTAGGAAACCAGCCACGTGCCCCAATGTTCCTGCAGCAGTACGAAGAGTGATACTGTCGCGCCGACTACCGTCCAGAAAAGACGCACAATGGCCGAATGCAAACCCCTTTCGTCGTATACCGTGTAGATGCGATCAACAAGCATAGTAAGGACAATCAGAGGCAACAGCGTCACCGTATTGTCAGCAGCAGGATTGAAATAACTGATGCCGGACACCACTATAGCCATGCTCATTGCAACAAGCGTGAACACGATACCCAGGCGGGGTGTGCGTTGCAGGCCCAGATTGGGCATCGAGGCCCTGATGGCGACGCTGATGATGGTGACCAGCAGGAATACGACAATAGCTGTTGTCCAGTCGACGCGGGTGAGGGCAAGGGCCAATAGCGTCGGCGTAAACGTGCCGTAGGTTCGTATACCCGCAAACTGGCGTAGCAGTTCTGTTGAAAGAACACCGAGAGGCAACAGCAGCAGTATCGACAGTATTTCACGGCTGGGGAGGTTGAGGCGGGTTAAATCAAGGATATCGGTTGGTTTTTTAGTGTCGCCGGTCAATAGACCCTCATAGCTGGGCAATCTGTGAATCGCCCATTCGGAGCTCGTTACACTGGCGTTGTCGCTCTTGATTAATTGATCGTCACCTTTTCGCATCGGTATGAAAAATATCGGTAGTTGATTGATATATCCGCTGGCCGGGTCGAGGGGTAACCATTTTTCTCCGTCGTATACTTCTGCCCAGTATCGCAACTGATCTGACGGCGTCAGCAAATCAATGCCGGCAACGATGCGTGCAGGCAGGTGCGCAGTTCTCAATAGCGCAATTAATGCGCGTGTCGAACCAAGAACGGTTGAACGCTTACTGTTCAACGCGCTCTCAGAGTCACTGCGTGCGACGGGGTCAATGCGTATATTGTTGCTCACGTAGTTGAAAAACAACTCAATCAGACGTTCCGTTTCGGGTTTGTCATGCGCTATCTGATCCACAATCCTGGTTGTTGTAGCGGTGTTGACTTCGATGCCGCTGGATGAAGACAGCCAGGATGCACGGTTCTGTTCAGACAAGCCGGGTTTTGTTGGCTCTGTCATGGGAAGGTGCGATACATATATATTGAATGTTGACTTGATTGTGTATGCACCGGGCTGGGGGGCAGTCAGCGCAATATCGCGATCCTTTTTATCTGTTTTTGTTCTGCTTTGACGCAAGCCAGGGTGGTATAAGGATTGAGAATATAATCGTGTGTTACGCGTGTCCCAGGGCGGTGGAATGAATACAGCGGCGCCCTTTTCCGACGCTTTTATGGTGTGCCACGCGTTTATTGACCAGGCTGAGTCACCGGTAGGTAGCCCACCCTCATTACGCATCATGATGCGAGATGTAATCGATACAATCGCAAACAGGAACAGAAAAGCAATGGTCAGTTTTATCGTGTTTGTGCTGGTGTTAATTTCTAAAGTCATTTCTTTCGCCTGAACTAGATAATTAACACGACGGGTATTCTGGATTTAGCCTCACGCGCAACCTCTATCTGAACAAGTGTGCACGTTGGCACATACGCATTTATCAGAGTTCGTGCTAAGAGAGTCTGACATGAACGGCACTGGACTAAGCCGTCATTCAGTTCATTGCGAGCGATAGCGCGGCAATCCATTGGCATCTGTTGCCCGTCAGCCAGAGATTGCTTCGTGCCTCGCAATGACGAATTGACTGTGAAAATGAACATATTCAGCTTAAGTAAGTGTCTTTCTTGTCTGACCTGTATATTAAATGCTCGTATTCATTTCATGTTTGCCCGTATGGGAAGTTACTGGAAGGGCTTCCTGTCGTCATAATAGCAATGGCTGTGTTCAAACGATAACAATAAAACTGCCGGGTGTCATGGTTTATGCATGAGCGAGTGACAGGCGGGCTAGAAGTTAACGGTTGCCCTGAGGCTATAAATAAATCCCTCGGCACCAGCTCTTTGAAAGTACTGATCGCGCATGTACTGGATATCGCCGGAGAATGCCAGGTAAGGGTTTATTACCATGCGATAGTAAGCTTCTGCGATTCGGGTTCGAATTATTCTTCGATTCCCTCCATCCAGGTAAACCAGGCCTATTCCGATGTTATCCAGAACCCGGCCCCACGTGGCGCCTCTGATATCAATACCACCACTGTAAATTGCGCGGTAATTGATCGGCTCATCATCAAGCCGCCAGCCCACCCGTGTAAATACTCCGATGCTATCGCCTAACTTTTGGTCGGCAGATACTATCAATATGTCATTTTTTTGTTTGCTCTGTCCGACCTCGTCAATAAAGTCCCTGTCGCCGTTGAGCGAGATGCGGTAATTTCCGGTACCCAGACTGGTCTCCAGCCTATAGCCTGCTTGTAGGCCGTAAAAAGTATACTTGTCAGGTCTATTGGATTGATGAACATCCATGATGACGCCTGAAAAAGCCCATTCACCTGTATACCATTCAGCCGCGATTCCCAGATCGTAGGCGGGAAAAAACGTGTTAGGCGCGTTGGACAGTGCGGGATTCATGAACTGGACATATTCATCATTCGCATAGGCATTTTGATCCAGGTAATTCGAGGCATCGATAATGCCCAGCGTGAGACCAATCCTGTTTCTGCGATCCAGCTCGACTACATGTTCGAACCAGGCTTCCAGAACGTGGTCTCTGCCGCTACCGTTGATGTCCTTCACGTCATCTTCAAGATCAGCGCCCCAGGAAGGGATATTGAATGGTGACACTTCGTTCAAGCCGTTACCGGCAGCAAAGCCGAGTTTCAAAAACAATCTGCTATTCGAGGTCGGGCTGTACGTGAGCTCTGGCTGTAGAGGTATGGCGCCTTTACAGGTATCAATGCCGTCCGTGCTGTCTGCTAGTTGCTGGCACTGCAGGGCGCCTGACAGTACGCCATCAAGCGACAGGTCCTCTGTTATTTCATGCGCTTCAGCAGAAATTAACGGCAACATGGTGATAGCAGTATGGATGAACTGTTGAGCCGATTTTCTCATGTGGCAATACGCTTATTTCCTGTGATGCAGCACGAACAAGAACCAACATGGTCGTTACCGAACCGAACAGTGCTTACTTAAGCCGTAATTCAGGTCATTGCGAGCGATAGCGCGGCAATCAATTGGCGTCGTTGCCCGTCAGCCAGCGATCACAACTGTCCCTTCGGGTTCGCGCTTTGTGCGTTGCATTCTCCATGAATGTCATGCTTCGTACCGCGTAATGACGAATTTACTGTGATGATGTGCATCTTCACCTAAGTAAGTGCCTTCGTTACTGAGTCTTGGTGCCAGTTAGAAGCATAAGTCACAGTCTGGTACTGTTGACCAAAGTCACTCTTGAGTAGACGCCTTGAGATATCTATTAAGTGTGTGAAATATTAAGCCAGTTACCATGAGTGTGTACAGCTTGCCGTTATTGAAGCCTCATAATGGTTTTTAAATGTATCCTGTGCACGATAAAGACGCATTTTTGCAGCACTTAAGCCGATGCCAAGGTTATGCGCGATCTCTTCGAGCGAAAGTTCCATGTAATATCGCATCTTTAGTATCTGTTTCGTTTTCGCAGGCAGGATATTCAGGGTCAAATTTACCTGCTCTTTGTCGATGAATTCTTCATGACGGCGCGTACTGCATTCATGTATCTCGATAAGCGTGCTCAGGTGCTCGCTGAGCACGTGGCGGTTACGCCTGGTAGCCAGGGTATTGCATTGATTATCTGCAATTGTATACAGCCAGGTTCGGAAACTGGAATTACCCTCGAACATGAGGATGGCTCTATAAGCTCTAAGAAGTGTAGCCTGCAAGGCGTCTTCTGCATCGTGAAAATTACCGAGCCGGTACTGACAGCGGTGTAACAGCTCATTTTCGTAACGTTTGAGCAGTGTTGACATAGCGCGCGGCCAGCCACGCTGCTGTGCGCGAATCACTTCGATCAGCGCGGTATCACTCTTATCATGTTGAATATCAACAAGTTTCCTGACGCAGCCTGGTTGCATGTTCGGCGCTCCTGCATGGCAAACAGGCACTATAACCAGTGTGTTTCGATAAATAAAACTAAAATTATTTGTTAATTATTAAAAAAAAATTTATTATATAGCCGTGGATCTTGAACTACTACGCACGTTTCTTGAAGTTAACCGGACGCGCCATTTTGGCCGCGCGGCCGAGGCGCTGCATTTGACCCAGGCGGCGGTCAGCTCGCGTATCAAGCATCTGGAAGGCATACTGAACACCAGTTTGTTCGATCGTGCCGGTAGAGACATCCGCCTGACGCCCGAAGGTAATCGATTAAAACGGCACGCTGATTTGCTGCTCGCGGAATGGAGAAAGGCCAGGCAGGAGGTGACTGCCGGGGGTGCAAAATTCCAGATGTCGATTGGTGGCAGTCCAAGGTTATGGGATGTTATTCTTCAGGATTGGTTGATTGCACTACGTAAACAACACTCTGAACTTGCGTTGATTACGCATTCCCTTTCACCGGAACCGCTGTTAAGAGGCGTACTGGATGGTGTGATAGATCTTGCGATCATGCTTGATCCACCCATACTGGAGACCCTTGATGCCAGGGAAGTGGCAACCCTCAGGTTGGTGCTGGTATCGGATCGCGCCGGAATCAGCATAGATGAAGCCATCAACGAGACCTTTCTGCTGGTCGATTGGGGGCTGGCGCATGCCCTCGAGCTTCAGCGGACCTATCCGGATATGCCGGAACCCATAACGCGCCTGGCCAATGCGCGCCTGGCAATCCGCTATTTGCGCGAAATCGGTGGAAGTGCATATCTACCCCTGCCCAGTGTGATCTCTGCCATCAGTCGAGGCAGGCTGCATCGCGTGCAGGGTGCGGCCATGTTTGAGCGCAGTGTGTACGCGGTATATCCTGTCAGAAGCAACAAGGAAGACCTTATCCGGAATTCCCTGCAACTGTTTCCGCGTGCAGGCCGACAGCGCAGGGACAGGCGTAAGAGCGCTGAGCCGGATTCAGAGTAAAAGTACACTTTCACTGCGGTCTCTATGTCATTCCTGCGTCTCAATGGTTGAACTACCGGTCTCAGACTCATCACCAGAAATTTTCTCGATGGAGACACGGCCGACACGGCGGTCCTCGTGAGAGAGCACGCGTAATTTATAGTCACTCTCGATAATCTCATCACCGACGGCAGGCATCCGTTGAAGTCTGCACATGAACAGGCCCGACAAGGTATTGGCGTCAAGATCATCAGGAACCAGAAAATCGATGGCTTTTTCGAGATCACTGAGCGTGACCAGCCCGTCAGCTTCCCAGCGATCATTGGCGATCGTTTCAATGGAGAACTCCGCCTGCTCGGCATCGGTTTCATCGTGGATTTCACCGACGATTTCCTCGAGCAAATCTTCCAGGCTGACGATGCCGGCAAAGGTACCGTATTCATCAACCACAATAGCCAGATGCGCCCTGCTAGTCCGCATAATTTCAAACAGCTCTGATACCTTCTGGGTCTCTGGAACGACCATTGGTTCGCGTAGATAGCGCAGCAAGTCGCGCCAGGGCTCGTTATCGCCGGCAATCATAGCGGTATAAATATCTTTAGTGAGCAGAATGCCCAGAACCTGATCGTCGTTGTTGCTATCGATGATCGGGAAGCGGGAGTGAGCTTTATCCTTGATGGTTATGAGGTTCTCCTCACTGGTCGCGGCGACATCGAGAACGTCCGCGCTGTTTCTCGGGATCATGACCCTGCCCACGTGGCGCTGGTCAAACTCGAACAGGTTATGCAGCATAGCGGCCTTATCGTGCTCGATCTCGCCATGTCTTTTCGAGGTCGCCACCAGTCCCTTGAGCTCGTCGCCACTGAGCACGTCGGCATGGGTGGCTTCTGCGACTTTTAGCGTACTCAAAATTGCGCTCGTTGCCTTACTGAGCAGCCAGTTCAGTGGTAGCGCAGCCAGATACGAGAAGTGCAGCGGGTAGGCTACCCATAGTGACACAGGCTCGGCCTTGCGGATTGCCAGTGTTTTCGGTACCTGTTCTCCGACAACGATATGCAGTGAAGAAAAGAGCAGAAAGCCGATGATAAAAGCGGTGGTATGGAGTATTTCAGCGGGCATACCCAGAGAGTGAAAGAATGGCTCAAGCAAGGCAGCAACGGCCGGTTCACCGACCCAGCCAAGTCCCAGAGATGCCATGGTGATGCCAAGCTGGCAAGCAGCAAGATAGGCTTCCAGCTTGCCTTGTATGCGAACGGTCAGGCGCGCTGCTGCGCTACCTTCTGCGGCAAGAGCCTCGATGCGAAAGCCGCGAGCCTTCACCAGGGCAAACTCGGCTGCTACGAAAAATCCGTTAGCAGCCAACAAAATAATAACCGCGATCACATTGGATGTGATGTCCATGCCTTTTACCTGTTTGTTTATGTGATATTTATAATTAATTAAGACCTAATGCCATTGAATTTCGTCACAATGACGGAAAAAATACAGTCATTGCTAAGTACGAAGCAATCTCCTCCCTCCAGCTTGCCCTTCAACATGCGCAAAGCGCACTCCCCTTATATGCTATTGTGAATAAGTATAACGTTTTTATGATCATCAGAACGTGACTTGAATGAAACTATCTGAGTCTCAGGTTTATAGCCGCAGTAAAATCAACAAGCATGTTGTGTGTCAGGCAAGCCTCAGGCCGATCATTGGGAGCGGAATTGGAACCAAATGAAGCTTGCTGTTGGCAACCGACGATACATAAGGAATCAAAAATGAAGATTGCAATTCTATCCAGAAACAGGAATTTATATTCCACCAGGCGGCTGGTGGAAGCCGCAGAGCAGAAAGGGCACGAGGTGCAGGTCATCGATGTGTTGCGTTGTTACATGAACATCACATCGATGCGCCCAAGCATACACTACAGAGGCAAGGTGCTTGGTGGCTTCGATGCGGTAATACCGCGTATTGGATCATCGGTGACATTTTATGGCACTGCGGTTGTAAGACAGTTTGAAATGATGGGCGTCTACCCGCTCAACGAGTCGGTCGCTATTACCCGCTCGAGAGACAAGTTGCGTTCGGCACAGCTGCTGGCAAGAAGAGGCATCGGCATGCCGGTGACCGGTTTTGCCCATAACCCCGATGATATCCAGGATTTGCTAACGGAGGTCGGTGGCGCTCCTCTGGTCATCAAATTACTTGAAGGTACCCAGGGTATTGGCGTGGTGCTGGCAGAAACCCAGAAAGCTGCGGAAAGTGTGATCCAGGCATTCATGGGGCTGAAAGCCAACATCATGGTACAGGAGTTTATCAAGGAGGCCGGCGGTGCCGATATGCGTTGTTTAGTTGTCGGGGAAAAGGTCGTCGCTGCGATGAAACGGCAAGGGCCGGAAGGCGAGTTTCGCTCCAATCTGCATCGCGGGGGTTCAGCCAGCCTGATTCGCCTCACGCCGGAAGAGCGTTCCACCGCAGTGAGGGCCGCCAGCATCATGGGGCTCAATGTCTGCGGTGTCGATATCCTGCGTTCAAATCATGGGCCTGTGGTAATGGAAGTGAATTCTTCACCCGGACTGGAAGGCATCGAGAAAGCGACCGAAAAAGACATCGCTGGCATGATCATCGATTTTGTGGCTAAAAGGGCTTTGGAAACCACGGGCAAGAAGAACAGAACCACGACGCGTGGCCAGGGCTAGATAAATGCGTGAAGAGTGCAGTGCAAACTGACCTTAACAGGGAAGTAAGACTATGCTGAGAAAAATCCTGCTTCCGACGATTCTGTTAGTGCTTGCCTACGGCTTCTGGGTGAGCCCCAATTTCAAGACCATTACCGCGGGTATCGCGATATTCCTGTTCGGCATGCTGTCGCTGGAACAGGGATTCCAGACATTCACCGGAGGGGGGCTCGAGCGGCTGCTGCGGCGCACCACGTCGTCCACCGGAAAGAGTATGTTATTCGGCATTGTCAGCACGACGCTGATGCAATCCAGTTCCCTGGTATCGGTGATTACCATATCCTTTCTCAGCGCGGGGCTGATCACACTGGCCGCCGGTATCGGTATCATATTCGGCGCCAATCTGGGTACCACTACCGGGGCCTGGCTGATTGCCGGCTTCGGTCTCAAGGTCGATATTGCCGCCTATGCGATGCCGATGCTGGCGTTTGGCGTGATCCTGATTTTCCAGTCGTACAGGTCGCTCAAGGGTATCGGTTACATTCTGGCGGGACTCGGCTTCCTGTTTCTCGGCATTCACTATATGAAAGAGGGTTTTGAGGCGTTCAAGGACACCATCGATCTGGCCAAGTATGCAGTTGCCGGGTATCCGGGCGTGCTGCTGTTCACGGCTGTTGGAATGTTCGCTACCGTTGTGATGCAATCCAGTCATGCCACCCTGGTATTGACCATCACAGCACTCGCAGCCGGCCAGATTACCTATGAGAATGCACTGGCGCTGGCAATTGGCGCCAATGTCGGCACCACCATCACAGCGATCCTTGGGTCCATGAGCGCGAACGAGGCGGGCAAACGGCTCGCGGTGGCACACCTAGTCTTCAACGTGATGACCGGAATCATCGCCATCGTATTCATCTATCAACTGGTCGCGCTGGTGAATGGTGCCTCAGCCCTGATCGGTATCGCGGATGACGACTACACCCTCAAACTTGCCGTGTTCCATTCGGTGTTCAATGTTATTGGCATCGTATTCATGTTGCCGCTGCTCAATGTACTGGTCGTTTCTCTGGAGAGATTCATTCCCGAGAAGAGGCCCGAAGTGGACCAGCCGAAGTACCTGTCAGAATCCTCAGCGGCATTCCCGGGTACGGCTGTGGAGGCGGTTCGTTTGGAGTCCTTGCGTGTGTATGAGGCTGCGCTGCGTATTATCATTGACGGGCTCGGCATGAAGTCTACGGACGTGATATCGAATATTGACCTGGAGCAGGCGGTTGCCGCACAGACACAGATCCATCAGTTCGACATCAACGCGATGTACGAGCGACACATCAAGGGCATCTACAGCGCCATCGTGGCTTTCATCAGTGATACCACGTTTTCGCGCCGGGAAGAGCAGTCGACCGACCTGCAGTGGCTCAGGGAAGCCAATATTCGCCTGGTGGAGGCTGTGAAAGATACCCATCAGCTGCAGGAGAATCTGATTGACTATGTAGGCTCCGAAAACCTGAAAATGCGCGAACTTTATAATCGCATCCGATTACAGGTTGGGCTGATCATCCGTGACCTGGAGGAGATGCGCATATCCGGTGCCGGTGTGATGGATGTGCTGTCACTGGATGCCTTGAAGCTGCTCGTGGAAGAAGACCAGAGTCGCTTGAATCAGTCACTAGCCGAATTGATTGGCAAACGTTCCATCACCCCTGCGATGGGGTCATCGCTGATCAATGACAGTGTATTTGCACACGACATTTCCATGAACTTGATCAGCGCTGCGCAAACCCTGTTCGTTGCAGGTGAACAACATCCGACCCAGGCGGCCCATGATGTCGTGCTCGACAAGAGCGACCTCACGCAGATTGGTGCACAGGTCGGCACGGAAAATACAAACAGTTAGTGTCAAAGTGGAGAAGTGTTGATGAAAAGAAAAAAACTGTTTAAGTCGCTCGCCAGGGTAATGGACATGGAAGGGCGAAAACAACGTAAACACCGCGACGAACTGAAGGCATTGTTAAAGGAGCTAAAAAACAAGAAAGTCGAACTGGAACAAAAAATGCTGCTGGAGAAGGACGAACGTAAACTGAATCGACTGGGCAAGGAACTCGAAATAATCAATGCTCAGCGCTTGAAAGGCCTGAAGACGCTGCAGGAACTGATGCACGCGTGACCGCGCAGCATGCGCTTTGCGTCATTGCGAGAGTCACTGCCACGATCATGCCGCTAGCCCGCACTTCTCACCAGGGGGCGAGATGATCACGCCCCCTGGTGAGAAGTGCGGGCTGTATGCAAACTGGCCTGGGCCTACAGATACGGTGTAAATATCTGGATTTGATCTGATAACACTGTCATCTACTCTCAATAAGGCCAGACAGTACCGATGCACTTGCAATCACCACCACATGGTTATAATAATGAAATCATGACAGTAGGGTGCGCCGTGCGCACCGCTAAATTTAAGCGTATTGGCCAATCCCGGTGCGCACGGCGCACCCTACGATTGGTCCATTCAACTGTCCGTTAAATTGTACTGGTTAAACTGCACTAGATTGAACACAAGCTGGCGATTTTAAATGTTAATTTTGATATATAGACTGACAGTAAAAAAACCGAAAAGTATTTCACCACAGAGTCACAGAGGGCCCAGAGAAAAGCGTTGTATTGTTAACTGCGCCACAGGCGCGGTTAACAAAGTAAAACTCTGTGTTCTCTGTTGCTCTGTGGTGAATAGTTTTTTAACGTGTTTTAGGTGTGTCAGTTCAAATCTGACCCAATTTGTTATCCATCAGATCGGGTCGCGACAAGTACAGGTTAAATTCTGAATTGTTTCCACGGCCTATTTAGATCAGATCTGACTCACTACAGATAACGCACAGTGACCTGAGTCATTCTGACCTTGTCTGTCAGATTCAATCTTGACCAGTTCACAAAACACGATTTGTCTCCAGTTTTTCGTCTGTTTTTTAAGTCCGTTGCTGCAGGCGCATTGTCATAAAAGAATTCCATATAATTGCCAGAAAGATGTGACTTTCTTCCTGGGCCACGAGTCTCTTAATTCAGCAGCATCTGATATACAACGACAACTAATTTTGCCTGCCCACAGTTATGGGCAAGGACGTATTGGTATAGGCTTTACGAAATAATAAAAGGAAAACGATTATGAAAAGTACTAGCAGTCTGATCAGCTTAAGTCTGATCCTCGCAATGATCATCATGGGTGGTTGCGCGACTTCACAACCTAAATTGACGCAGGAACAGATTCTGACTCAATACGCGCAAGTATCGAGCCTGGATTCCGCTGTAAAATTATCCAGATCGAAAGGCGCAGAGTTACTGGCTCCGGAAAGTTTTAGCATGGCACTCGATTCGCTCGAAAGTGCAATGGATGCAGCGCGGAACAATAAAAAAGACGAAGCGAACAGGGCAGCTACTGAAGGCTTGAAACGCATTCAAAAGGTCGATCGTAATGTCGATAGCAATCGAAAAATTCTGTCCGAGGTCGTGAGTGCCCGTGAACGTGCGATTACTGCTGGCGTTATGACCTTGCAGGCAGAAAAACTCGCGGAGCTGGACGAGGACCTTATTGCGACTACTACGCTGTTAGAAAATGGAAATGTTGAGAAAGCCAAGCAGCGTCGTCCTAAACTCATCGAAGGGTATACCCAACTTGAGCTGACAGCCCTGAAACAAGGCACGTCCGATCTGGCCGAGTCCGCTATAGCCAATGCTAAGGAGCAGGGTGCGAAGAAATATGCGCCAAAAACCCTGGCCCAGGCCGAAGATGAGATGGCGCTGGCGGTAACCATCCTCGATGCCGATCGTACTCAAACTGAAAAAGCTGACGTTCACGCAAAAAGGGCGAGGTGGTTGGCTGAAAAAAGTGCGGCTATCACCGAGACAGTGAAAGACTTCGATCGTCGCGATTATTCCATGGAAGATGTGGTGCTGTGGCATCAATTACAATTGCAAACAGTGAATGAGCCGCTGGGTGGACAACTTGCGTTTAACGAATCCAGCGACGATGTGGTGCTCGGCTTGAGAAACGCAATTGCTCAGCTTAAAGACGCGGAGGACAAGTCCGGCAAACAGTTGGCACTCACCGAAAAAGAACGTCAGGCCCTGCAACAGCAGGAGCTTGCACAAAAAGAGAAATTTGTAAAAGTACAGGCCATGTTTAATGAAAATGAGGCTAATGTTTATCGTCAACGACAAAATGTACTAATTTCGGCATTCGGCTTCCAGTTTCCTTCCGGGCAGAGTGAGATCCAGACAGACAATTTCCCGCTGATGAACAAGATTATTCGTGCAATCAAGATCTTCCCTGACTCGCGCATCGAGGTGATTGGACACACTGATGCGACTGGCTCAGATTCGATTAACCAGACCATCTCTGAGGCGCGCGCGGAAAAAGTCGGTAAATTCCTGACAGAAGTGGGTGAGATCTCGCCGGGACGCATTACAACGCGTGGTTACGGAGAGAGTCGCCCGGTTGCTAGTAATGAGACTGCAGCAGGTCGTGCTGAAAACCGTCGTGTGGAGATCAAAATAATAAATGAATAATACGGTTTCACTTTGGCTGTGATTAAAACATAGGACATGAAACAGGGGAATTTAGAGAGTCGATTCCTCAAGCATTGGAAAGTCCACTATTCAACTATTGGAGCCAGGGCCGGTGATGAATGTGCGTGATCGCAGTTTGTCACTGGCCTTTTTTATGAACCTTTTGTACCGGAGGGCAGTCAATTTCGATTCTTTTCTATAGCAAGCCGTATGTAGGCATAAACATGTTAATATCACCCTCTTGATTAATTTATTGTTGGCTTGGGGACGGATAGTAGGCTTGGTTAATTCAACCAACAAGTTGAATGGCGTTACAGCAGATTTCCGCAACTTGCTCTTGAAAGAGAAAAACTGTTACTGTTCAGTTACCGTTCAATATGGCAGTCTGGTCCAATGACCAACAACTCAACGAATTTACCTGTGCTAGGCTGGCGGGAGTGGCTATCTCTGCCGGATCTTGGGATAAAATCTATTAAGGCTAAAGTAGATACCGGGGCCCGCACTTCGGCACTGCATGCATTTTTTGTCGAGCCGTTTGAACATCAGGGTGAACAGTGGGTGCGCTTCGGGATCCACCCGCGGCAGAGATCCACTAAATTGGTTGTCGAGTGCGAGGCTCCGATCAAAGACCGCCGTGTGATCACTGACTCGGGTGGTCACAAAGAATATCGTTATGTTATTGAAACCCGCCTCTCATTGGGCCACCTCGCATGGCCTGCGGAATTGACACTGACCGATCGTGACAGCATGAAGTTTCGCATGTTGCTGGGGCGGACCGCACTGGATGGTCAGTTTCTCGTTGATCCGGCGGAATCATACAAAATCGGTAAAAAGCCGAAGAAACACAAAACAAGGCCTTATCCAACCACGGAGTAAGTCGTTATGAAGATCGCTGTTCTTTCGCGCAACAAGAAACTTTATTCCACACGGCGCCTGGTTGAGGCTGCCGAACAGCGTGGTCATGAAGTTATGGTTATCGATGTACTGCGCTGTTACATGAACATCACCTCTCACAGACCTACAATCCATTATCGCGGTGATGTCCTGGACGGCTTTGATGCCGTCATTCCCCGCATCGGTGCTTCTGTGACTTTTTATGGCACAGCGGTATTGCGTCAATTCGAGATGATGAACGTATTCCCATTGAATGAATCAGTGGCTGTGACACGCTCCCGCGACAAACTGCGATCGGCACAATTGCTGGCAAGAAAAGGTATCGGCATGCCGGTGACCGGATTCGCGCATAATCCGGATGATATCCAGGATCTGCTCAAGGAGGTCGGCGGTGCTCCCCTGGTCATCAAACTGCTCGAGGGAACTCAGGGTATTGGCGTGGTGCTGGCAGAAACCCAGAAAGCGGCTGAAAGTGTGGTACAGGCATTTATGGGGCTGAAAGCCAACATCATGGTACAGGAATTTATCAAGGAAGCCGGTGGCTCGGATTTGCGCTGTTTTGTGGTGGGTGAAAAGGTGGTGGCATCGATGAAACGCCAGGGCCCGGAGGGCGAGTTTCGCTCCAACCTTCACCGCGGAGGCAATGCCAGCCTGGTACGATTGACGCCGGAAGAGCGCTCGACGGCCGTGCGTGCTGCCAGGATCATGGGCCTCGAGGTGTGTGGTGTCGACCTGTTACGCTCCAACCACGGACCCGTGGTGATGGAGGTTAATTCTTCCCCAGGTCTGGAAGGTATCGAGAAAGCCAGTGAGAAGGATGTGGCTGGCACCATTATTCAATATCTGGAAAAACGCGTGGTTGAAGTTGCAAACCGAGGCTCACGCTCCAGAACTCGAGGCAAGGGCTGATCCTGGATGAGCGATAGCTTTGTTATCGGCGGGGAAGTCATACCGCTACGCAGTCGGCGATTGATAGAGCTGCAGCTACCACCTTTGTATACGCATACACCGATGACCCTGCCGGTGCACGTTATTCGCGGGGCAAGAGACGGGCCGCGGTTGTTTGTCAGTGCGGCCATACACGGTGATGAACTCAACGGTACGGAGATAATAAGGCGGCTGCTGAAACAACCCTCGCTGAGACGTTTACGTGGAACCCTGGTCGCGATACCCATTGTTAATGTGTACGGGCTTATCCACCACTCGCGTTATCTCCCCGACCGGCGCGACCTAAACCGGTCCTTTCCAGGCTCGGAGACGGGTTCAATGGCGGCGCGCGTGGCCCACCAGTTCATGACTGAGATCGTGCATAACTGCAGCCACGGTATAGACCTGCATACCGGCGCGATTCATCGCAGCAACCTGCCGCAGATCCGTGCCAACCTGGATGATCCGGAAACCGCTCGATTGGCCAAGGCCTTTGGTGTACCGGTGCTGTTAAATTCCAATATACGCGATGGATCCCTTCGCGGAGCAGCGGCCGATAATGGTACTCGAATGCTGCTCTACGAAGCCGGCGAGGCCTTGCGTTTTGACGAGGTTTCCATTCGTGCCGGCGTGAAAGGCATTGTCAAAGTGATGCGCATTCTTGAGATGCTGCCGCCGAGTCGCTCCAGACGTAAAATTCTGCACGAGCCCTTTATTGCGCGTTCAAGTACCTGGGTAAGGGCTCCGGTCAGTGGTTTATTCAGGAAGGTCTGCGGGTTGGGTAGCCGGGTCAAACGAGGAGACACGCTTGGCTTGATCGATGACCCCATGAGTGGAGAAGAGACTGAAGTCATAGCCAGTGCAGGCGGTATCGTCATCGGCTGTTCAGAGATTCCGTTGATTCACGAAGGTGAAGCGCTGTTTCATATCGCTCGCTTTGAAGACATAAAAGGCGTGGCAGGGCAAGTCGAGTCTTTCCAGACTGGCCTTACACCCGATGAAGTTTCGGTAAATATAGAGCAGGAAGAACCGCCTATTGTTTGAGCCATGTTGGCTGGCAGCGTAGTCATGCGGATCACGATGATGCTGTTTTGCTCTTTTTGGTGGTTAAGTGAGGACTATGCCGTTCCAACTCAGTTTTAATGAGACAACCCCCGCTTATGGTCGGAGGTTGTCTTCACCAGCGTTGTTGCAGTGCTGTTATTTTGTGCGGCCTAACACCAGTACTTGAACACGACGGTTCTTTGCACGGCCTTCTCTGGTTTTGTTATCTGCAATTGGCATGGTTTCACCCGCGCCTGTTGTGACGATCTTTGAGGGATCGACGCCTTGACTTTCGAGGAAGGCAGCCACAGTGGCAGCACGCTGCTTGGAAAGCTCCATGTTATATTCATCGTCCCACTTATCATCGGTATGGCCGACAACAATAATAGCATTCGCACGGCTGAACATGTCTCTGCCTGTTTCAATGTTCCTTTTAATCAATGCTTCCCCCTCTTCAGATAGCTCAGCATTGTCGCGCTCAAACAACGCAGCGCTCGGGAAATTCATTCTATCCAGTGCACGCACCTCTGCAATAGCGTAAATATCGACACGCCTGTTTTCCATGCGGCCTTCACGGGTGTCATTGGACGCTATTGGACTGGTCGGTCCGAGTCCGAGTGTTTCAATTTTGCTCGCATCGACCCCTTCAGATTTCAGGTGCTCAGCCACGCTATCGGCTCGCGCGAGTGACAATTTCATGTTATGACCTTCATCGCCTGAAGTGTCTGTATGTCCGACAATGAGCACCATGAAAGCATCCGTGAGTTCGGGCCCGAGTTTTTCTTTATAGGCCTCAATCGTATCTTTACCCTCTTGATTCAGTTCGGCGCTGTCAAATGCAAACATCGATGCAGAAACAATACCGATGTCCGCCATCACGCCGGTGCCTTCGCCTTTGACCATCTCGACCTGGGTAATGGCTGCTTCCCTTTCGGACTGGGTCATGGCCGGCGAACAACCCGACATCAATCCCCCTGTCGATAGCAGGCCAAGCAGCCCGGTCACGAAAATCTTGCTCTTAATATTCATTTTTAAACCCCTTCTATAGTTTCGATTGTTGTTGAAATACTGAGGCGCCACATTGGCTCCCAGATTAAGAAGACCCGTTGACCAACGATAGCCACAGGTTGTTAAGAAATTATTAAGCTACGCAGCAATGCACCATACTTTACCGGTGCTTAATGTAACCACTTTGTAAAACGTGTATGGTATCTCATAGTTATGTCGAAAGGGAAGCCTGATAAACAGCAATGGTGTTTCCTCGCGCACAAACTGGTTTCTGCGGTTATTGCGAGGGACGAAGCAGTCTTTTATTATGGGGTGACCCATAAGTGCCAAAGACCGCCGCGCTACTGTTCGCGATGATGCGGCTTTGCGCATTTTAGTTTTCACTATCACCCGTTTTCAAGTGGTCAGTTCGGTAATATGTGATTGTTTCTGCACGTATAAATAATCGTGTATGTCCAATCTGGCGCTTGGTAGAATGCCGTCGAGGTCACTCGGCGCAGCGCGAACACAGGAGCCATAGCATGCCGGAAACGTTTTCGAAGGAAATTACCACCAACTTCACCCAGAACACGATCGAGGCGGCGATCCGGCTGGGTCTGCTGCTGTTGCTCGCGGCCTGGTGTTTTCGAATCATCTATCCGTTTATAGAGCTGGTGATGTGGGGTGTGATCATTGCAGTCGCGATATTCCCTTTGTTCGTGAAATTGAAATCGGTGGTGGGTGGAAGGAATAGACTGGCTGCCTTTGTTTATACACTCCTTGCGCTTGCTTTATTGATTACACCGGCGATGATGATTTCAGATTCGATTATCGAAACCTCAACGGTGCTTTCAGACAAGTATGAACAGGGGGTGCTGAAAATACCCCCGCCAAAAGACAACGTGAAGGAATGGCCGCTGGTAGGCGAGAAGCTTTATGGGGTCTGGTCCCAGGCATCGAGCAATCTCCAGGGAACGATCGAGAAATACGAGCCCCAGTTGAAAACGGCCGGTGAAAAAATTATTGCTGTTGCGGCGGGGGCTGGTGGCGGTATCCTTCAGTTTGTCATATCAATAATCATCTCCGGCATTCTGGTAGCGAATGCATCAGGCGCATATAATATAACAGTGAAAGTATTCGCACGACTGACGGATAACAAACAGGGTATCGCATTTACCCATCTCTCAAGAGATACGATCAGAAGTATTGCCCAGGGTGTGATCGGTATCGCAATGATCCAGGCACTATTGAGTGGACTCGGAATGTACATGATGGATGTACCTGCATGGGGACTATGGAGTCTTTTCATTCTGGTACTGGCGATAGCACAGTTACCGCCGATACTCGTGCTTGGTTTTGTCATTGCCTATGTGTGGTCGGTTTCGACAACGACGCCGGCGGTTATCTTTACGATCTACGCACTCATCGTCAGCGGCAGCGACAGTTTTCTTAAACCGCTGCTGCTTGGACGCGGACTGGAGACGCCGATGCTCGTGATCCTGCTGGGTGCGATCGGTGGCATGCTGATGTCCGGTATCATCGGACTGTTTATCGGCGCGGTGATACTGGCGCTGGGGTATGAGTTGTTTATGGAATGGCTTGATCGCGATGGTGTTACTTCAGAAAAGCAAATAACATAAAAGTTTGATGTAGGGTGCGCCGCGCGCACCATCTGTTTACAGGTAGATAATTTGCCTCGGTGCGCACGGCGCACCCTACGATATCTACACAAGCTTTGTGCATTCTGCGTTTTTCGCGACTAAAGTCGCTCCACAAAAAAACTTTGCGTCCTTCGCGCCTTTGCGGTGCATTAATAAATGATAAAAATACGGATTAAATCATGACTGAAGAAGACAAAACCTCTTCCGACAATACAGCCGACCCGGTGCGCAAGATCACCAGGTACGTGCTCCTTGTCGTCGCAGTTCTGTTCGTCTGGTACTTAGTCGCCGACCGCATCGCACCGTGGACCGACCAGGCGCGGGTGCAGGCTTTTGTGATTCCGATTGTGTCGCAGGTGTCCGGTCGGGTGATCGAGGTCGACGTTATCAAGGATCAGGTGGTCGAGCCGGGTCATGTATTGCTGAAGATCGATCCTACCGACTACGAGCTCGCGGTGCAGACGGCCGAGGCTGCGCTGGAGCTGGCCGGGCAGGAAATAGGTGCCGGAACCGCGACGGTAACGACCGCGCAGGCCAAACTGGTCGAGGCGATCACCAACCTGGAACACGCCGAAACCCAGAGTGCGCGTGTATTCGAACTGGAGAACAAACAGATCATGTCCAAGTCCGAAGGCGACAAGGCGAGAGCCGTGGTCAAGCAGGCCAAGGCCCAGGTCGACAGCGCCCGGGCCGAACTGGAAAAAGCCAAGCAGGCTCTGGGAGTGCAGGGAGAGGCTAACCCACGCATTCGCGCCGCCATTGCCGACCTGAAAAAAGCGCAGCTCGATCTCTCCCGGACAACGCTACAGGCGCCGTCCAAAGGCGGTATCACCAACCTGCAGATTGAGGAAGGCTACTATGCCGGTGCCGGTGCGCCACTGATGACCTTCATCGAATTCGACAACGTCTGGATCCAGGCGAACATGCGCGAGAACAATATTGCCAATATCAAACCCGGCGATCCGGTGGATATCCTATTGGATGTGGCGCCTGGCAAGGTGTTCAAGGGTAAAGTCAGCAGCGTCGGCTTCGCCGTGGACAACGCAGCCACCGGGGAGGTCGGCGGTCTTGCGACCGTCGAAGGCAAGACCGGCTGGTTGCGCGATGCGCAACGTTTCCCGGTGATTATCGTTTTTGATGATGACAGGGCGCGTGGGCTGCGCCGCCTGGGCGGGCAGGCGGATGTGCTGGTCTACACCAGTAACAACTGGATCATCAATGCGCTCGGCTGGCTGTATATCCGCCTGCTGAGCTGGCTGTCGTATGTCTACTGAGACAAACGAGAAAGCTTCCTCATTTAGAGCCTGCTTGCCCTTGGTCGTACGTAGGGTGCGCCGTGCGCACCGCTCGGGCGTTGATTTAAAGATTCGTGGTGCACATGGCTGGGCAGCACGTAGGGTGCGCCGTGCGCACCAGTTGGGCGTTGACTCAAAAATTCGTGGTGCGCACGGCGCACCCTACGTTTGAAGCATGGCAAAAATTGCATTACAGGCTGACGCAGCAGAAAGAGCTCCCTCATTCAAAACCCGTCCAGGCCACAGCCTTCAGGACCAAACCAGCGTCCGCATTCTGCGCTACGCCATCGGCGTCACCCTGTCGGCAGCGCTAGCCTATGCGATTAACTGGCCGTTGTCATTCCTGCTGCCGGTGCTGACCGCATTCATGCTGTCGCTGCCGTTGCCGATACCTTCACTGGCGACGGGGCTGCGCAACATGCTCTACACCCTGATGGCGTTCGGACTGGGGCTGGTCTTTGCGCTTTCTTTACTGCGCTTCCCGTTGGTATATATCCTGATGCTCGGCCTGGTGATGTTCCACCTGTACTACTACCTCAATCGCGGCGGATCGCTGTGGCTGACGCTGATGGGCGTTCTTGCCGTGCTGCTGCTGTCGATGCTGGGTAATTCTCACGAGGGCCTGGCCGCAGGCGTTTCGCTGAATTTTGTCTGGACATGCTGGTTGACGATGGTCATGGTGTGGCTGGCCTACCTGCTGGTGCCCGATCCACGCTCTGCGCCGTATCCGCAGGCGCCCGGATTCCAATCGGGTTATTCGCAGCCGTCTGCCGAAGCTGCTCTGAGGAGCACCCTGGTGATTTTGCCGCTGGCGAGCCTGTTTTTCATGCTCGATCTAACCAGCTACATGCTGGTGATGATCTTTGCGGCCCTGTTCATCCTCAAGCCTGAGCTCAGCGCGGGTAAACAGGCGGGCATGAATTCATTGATTTCCACCCTGCTTGGCGGTGCCTGTGCCTGGGTGTTCTACTGGCTGATTGTGGCGGTGCCCGAGTACTACTTTTATCTGGCCCTGATGTTTCTGACCGCCCTGTTCTTCGGCATCAACGTTTTTTCAGACAGGCCGGCAGCCAAATATTACAATTCCGCGCTGATCGCGCTGCTTATCCTGGTCAACGGCAGCATGGGCGAGGGCGCCGACTTCACCGAAAAGTTCATTATGCGCGTGATTCTGATAACATTGGCTGTGATCTATATCGTCACTGCGTTGAGGCTGCTGGAGAGGTTCTGGCCAGTGGAACAGCCTGAATAAAGGGCGGCAGAAAAAAAGATCGCGTGTCCGACTTAACTGGGCGGGCATCACCAACTGAGGATAGAGAATGAAAATAATCAGCCGTTATACGAAACCAGTGGCCATCTCCTTCTTTGCCGGCGCCATTGCGTCGACATCGCTAACGAATCACGCCATTGCAGAGGAAAGTCAGGAACTTACAGTGGCATTTCCAGACACATGGATGATTCGCCTGGGAGCCTATGTCATCGATCGCGCGGATACGACGGTCAGCGTCAATACTGATATAGGGATCGGTACCGTGATTGATTATAAGCGCGACCTGGGCGGCGAGGACAGCGACACCATCCCCAGGATTGATGCCTACTACCGCTTCAATAAAAGACACCGCATCGATTTCACCGCATTCAGGATCGATCGAAAGGGTGAGAGGACACTGACGATCGACCTTGATATCGGCGATGATAATTTTGTTGCGAATGAAACAGTATTTTCAGATGTCAAGTACACACTGTACAAGCTGGGCTACAACTACTCGTTTTACCACTCGCCCAAAGTTGAACTGAGTCTTTCTGCAGGACTCAATATCACAGACTATGAGTTGTCTTTCCGAAATCTTGCCGGGGACAAAGCCGAAGCTGCCGGTGTCACAGTGCCGTTGCCGGTATTTGGTCTGCGCATGGGGTATGCAATTACACCCAAGTGGTCGGTGCAATATGTTAGTGAGGCATTTTTTATTGAATTTGATGATACGTTCAAGGGTGCCTTGTTGAATTATGAACTTAATACCGAGTACAAGCTGTTCAAGCATTTTGCTATTGGTGCCGGTATTGCCAGGCTGGGGATTGATGCTGAGATCAATGATGATGAATGGCGCGGTCAAGTGACAGATTCCTATCGCGGCTATACGCTATTTGGTACCTTCTATTTCTAAGTACCTGTCTTGCTTGCGAGAACACTAAGCAAAAAAACCGAGTCAGAGAGCAATTGATTACGTCGGATGCCCAGCTGCATTGCTATTTCGCTGGCAGGACGGTCTGATTGCTCCATCAGTCGCAGCGCTTCCAGCTTAAACTCTTTGGTATAGGTTTTGTAGGGCTTACGTTTTCTTGTCATTGGGACACTCCTCTGAGAGACCATTGTCTCTGATTAAAAGTGTCCGCTAAACTGGGGGAGGTTCACTCTGACTCTATATATTTTCTATATATTTTTGACGTGGTTGAGCGTATTGCTAGCATTCATTTACTTAATGCCTTAAGGACAGCTTTTGGCTCCTTTGCTACAACGTTAAGCAAGACTAAAGCAGGTCCATGTGGGGTTCTGTCACCACGTTCCCAATGTCGAAGGGTACTAACACTAATACCAAAAGCTGATGCAAATTCGTTTTGAGACATTCCTACCTTGGCGCGTATATTCTTTACATCAACTGGCGTAAATTCATGCACAACAGCCTTGCCCTTTTTACCTTTTGAGAATTCCAGTGCTTCATCAAGGCCCTGTTTAATACTGTCAAATGCTTTACCCATACTAACCACCATACTGTTTAACAAGTAGCGAAGTAAATCCGGTTAAATCATTACGTTCGCTTTTAGAGAGATTGGCTTTTTCACCTTTACCAAAAACTGTTAAAAGGAAAAGAGGTATTAATTCATTGTGATAATAATAGATGACACGAACACCACCACTTTTACCCTTTCCATGAGCACACCATCGCAACTTACGAATGCCACCCGTACCCTGCATAATGTCACCAGATGATGGATGCTCTGCTAAGTAATTGATAATACTTAGCCTTTGAGAGGTCGTGAGTAATTTCTCTGATTTTCTGAGGAATTCAGGTAACTCAACAATGGTTTGCATAGCTATAAGTGTAATCCATTGGATTACAGCTCGTCAATATGGTTTAAGTAAGTCAGGAATGAGGTGCCGATGTTTTTGTAGTGTGACTGGAAGAGTGCTGGGTGGATCTGGAATGCCCGGGCCGAGGCTGGCATGGGGACGGCCTTGATTATAATGGGTGACCCAGCGCTTCAGGACAACATGCAAGTGGCTATGTGTTAGTGGAATCACAAAAAAAACCGCAAAAAAAACCGGGTCAGAGAGCAATTGTTGCTAATATAAGTTACTGCTGATCAATCAGTATCACCAAACATGCAAACAGGGAGGCCAGCATGCCACGCAAGCCGCGTTTCAATTTGCCGGGGATACCGCAACACCTCATCCAACGTGGAAATAACCGCGCGCCGTGTTTCTTTGCCGAGCAAGATTATTGGCGTTATTTGAAAGATTTGATCCATGCGGCCAACAAATATCGCTGCCGGATCCATGCCTATGTGCTCATGACAAATCACGTTCATTTGTTGGCGACACCAATGAAAGAACATGGTATTTCGGAAATGATGCAGTCACTTGGCAGGCGCTATGTCTATTACATCAACAAGACATATCAGCGTACCGGTACCTTATGGGAAGGCAGATTCAAGTCGAGTTTGATTGACTCTGATGGTTATCTGCTCACCTGCATGCGTTATATCGAGTTGAATCCGGTACGTGCAGGCATGGTGGAGGCGCCAGGCGACTATCAATGGTCGAGTTACCAGGCGAATGCGCAGCAGGTTGAGGATGGCGTTGTACAGAATCACCCGATATACACCCAGCTAGGCGTGTCTGACGATGAGCGACGCAAGGCATACCGTGAATTATTCGGCGACCATATCGATAATGACCTGATTCATCAGATACGTGAGGCATTGAATCACGAGCTTGTACTCGGAAGTTCATGTTTCAAAGACAGGATTGAGGAAATAACGAACAGGCAAGCCAGGCTGGGTAAACCTGGAAGACCGAGTATCGAGGAGCAAGGTGCAGAATACATCGTGTTCGGCTAGCATATTAGCAACAATTGCTCTCTGACCCGGTTTTTTCGCGGCTAGCATATTAGAAACAATTGCTCTCTGACCCGGTTTTTTCCAGACAGGCGCGGCAGGCTACCGCTTAGCCAGGTGGCTGGAATTTGGCTGCAAAAGTTAAGTCCTGGATTCGCGAAATGCGGGCTAGCCTGAACCGTAATAGGCATACTTGGATAACACACTGCCGTACTATAATCCATCAACGAACTGAGTGACATCATGGCTGAAACGCCTTTTCCAGCTGTACGATATTACGTTTCATGACAGTCATAAAATCACCCGTAGCAGGGGTATTGGCACAAGGATCGAACACCAAGCTGTCTAAACCCAAGCTCTTCAGCCTTGTCGTTGATCGTTCGTCCGGCGTGCCTTCCCAGATCATCCATTCGGCCTGATAGGTATCAAGCTGCCGTTGCAGTGCGTGCCACTGCGACTGATCGGGTACGACTTGCGGCTCCCACATGACGCTTTGGAGCTTGATGTTATAGCGTCGGGCGAAATACTGATAAATCGGGTGTGAAACCATGAGCAGTTTTTCAGGATGTTTTGCTGCCATAGCCATGATAGTTTGATCAAGACTGTTCAGCTGCTGTTCGAGCACCCGAAAATTCTGTCCGAATGTTTCCGCCAATGCTGGCCGTTTCTTCACAAGTGCCTGCTCGATTGCACGGGCCTGTTCGATGGCCTGGCTGAAATCCAGCCAGGTGGTAAATGCGGTACCGGCATGTACATGTTCACCGCCAGGGCCATGCTGATGGGTAACCATTTCCCTTATAGTGATGTATTCATCCTCAAAAGCTTCAGAGGTGTTTATCAGTTTACGCCGTGGCAAGCTAGCCCGTTTGAGCCATTTCGCATAGTCAGCGCCATTGAGCAAAATCAGGTCAGCCCGCTGGAAGCCTGCGACAGCCGCGGCATCGGGCTGCCAGAATGCCGGATCGACATCGGGCGGCATCGGCAATACCACGTCGACATGTTCCCCGCCAATGCGGTCAGCGAAATAGGCCAGCGGGTAGTTAGCGGTATAAACCGTTAGTCGGTCCGCAGCGTTTGAAGCAACGCCGGCAACCAATATTAGAGCAAGAATGAATAAACGTAATCCTGAAGTCATATCCTAATATGAAATAGTTACTAATTGAAAATCAGCATGCGTACCAATGTCCCGGCATTGGCATCCACGATATAGAGCAACCCTGCGCTGATGATACTACTCGCCAGTAGGATGATCACGATTTCAGCAAAAATCAGTTTCACTGCCGTCATGCGGCTGCAACCCAACTTGAAGATGGTGTTCAGCTCACGTTGGCGCAGGCGGACTGATAGCGCAAACACCAGAATGATGGCCAATGCAGTGGCGAGACCAACGATTGCAATAACGGAATCAATCACGCTCTTGATTCGAAAGATATTCTCCAGTAATCCTTCGACAACTTCTGTCGGGCGAACGATATCGTATAGCCGATTTTCCAGATAGCGGCCGCGCAACAGGGTTGCTGCCTTGGCATCATTGGGTACTGCCATCACAGCGGTAACTGGATAAACAGAAGCATCACCATGAAAATGAAAACTGTCCATGTTGGCCTCGGTGATCTGTGTGTACTTGAATAATTTTGCATTGGCGGTGACGCTGTCTTCATTGCGACTCAGTATCACACTGCTGTCACTGATTTTGCTCAGATCTTCGTGACCGTGCCCCAGACCCGCGATGACCCATGCCGTCTTGAGATCAACGAATACCGCCTGGTCATCCGGTGTATGACTGCGTTCCAGCACACCGCTTATGGTCATTTTCAACGGATAGACCCCGGCCAGATCAAACAGTGTTTCCGGCGAGGAGACAATCGTGTCGCCTGGACCCAATGCATATTCCTCGGCCACATCGGCACCCAGTACGCACTCGCCGAGCATCGCAAGCATACGTCCTTGTGCGATATTGCGTTCACGAAAATCAAAATAGTCTATCGTGGTGCCAACGATCGGGTGGTTACGCGCCTGGAACCGTACATACAGCGGTATCGCATAGGCCAGCCCGGTACCTGCAAGTTCATCTGCGGCCTGCATCGTAACGACATCTGGCGCTTCGTCATCGAAATATAGACTGTTCATCACCAGGTCAAGCGCCGTACCACGGGCACCGAGCAACAATGGCGTTGTTGTAGCGCGTGACTGCAACAGCTGCTGGCTCTCGGCCAGTAACAGTTGTAACGCGAATGGAAGAAATGCGATCAACGTGATGCAAGCCACCAATGTCGCACTACGCACCTTGTTGAATACGACATAGCGCCAGGCAATATACAAACTGCTGATCACGCGACTTCCTCAGGACGGAAATCTAGAAAGTCGATGACCCGATCGAAGCGAGGCAAAAGCTCGTGATCGTGGGTAACCGCCAGCAAGGTCGCATTGGATGACTCGACATTTTCAAACAGCAGGTCGAGTATCTTGCCCTTGTTACGCGGATCAAGGTTACCCGTCGCCTCATCTGCCAGTAACAACCGCGGCTGTGTCAATAAGGCCCGGCATATCGCCGCACGTTGTTTCTCGCCCTGTGATAGTTCACCGCTGAATCGTTTCAGCATGTCGCCAATGCCGAGCCCGTTAGCCAGTTCGATGGCATGCTGCTGCACCTCACGGGTTAACTTGAGTGCGTCGGTAATGCGATAGGGGTGCAGAATGTTGTCGATGACATTGAGGTAATCGAGCAGTTCGAAATCCTGGAACACAAAGCCGATGTTGGTTATGCGGAAATCGCGCCGTTTCGCATCACTGGCCGCGCTGACTGCATGATCAGCGACCCTGATCGTCCCCTGCTGCGGCAGTTGTATGCCGGCGATTAAATTTAACAGCGTGGTCTTGCCGGAGCCACTCGGACCAATGACCGCGACTTTCTCGCCCTGCTTGACGGTCATGCGTGGAATCGACAGGCGAAACTCGCCCTGCGCGTAGTGAAAATCGAGTGCCTCGATCTCGATCATGTTGCTATCAGGGTGCTTCTTTCAGCGGAAGCAAAAGGATCAATGCGCTTCTCTTCCAGCAGTTCCAGGCTGATGATTTTCCAGTATCCGCCCATTATCTGCACTTTGACCAGGGCATCATAATAATTTTTTCGGGTATGGACGTGGCCCCAGTGCCCCACGGAACCTTGAGCCGTCCACTTGGCCTTAAAGCTGAAGCGCTTGCCCTCGGATGACAGCGGTTCTGCGTCGGCCTCGAGTATCTCGATCTCGTTCACCCGGGCCTGCGCACCGCCGGCCCTCTTGATTGCAAAGGATTTGCGGTTCTGCAGGTAGATGTCTTCCAGCAGATCGCCTTGCACACTCAATGCGAGCTTGTCATACACATCAGACTCATCGCGAAAATCGAATGACCGGTATATATTTTTCAGTAAGCTGTGCATGATTGTTTTGGATTCGTCATCGGACAAGCCGGTAATTAGCACGGTTGGTCGGTTGACCGTGTATTGTGCATACGGCAGAGCAATGACAACGATCGACACGCCGACGATCACCATTAACAAAGGAAGCCTGAATGCCTGTTGATGCTGGCGCCGCCGCATCAGCCATACCAATGCGATGATGATTGAAGTAAATCCGGCAACACTGCCCATCGGAATCGATAGCTTGTTGACTGTATCCTCTACCGCAACCTGTACCACGTTGGGTGGTGTATAGTTCTTCAGGAAATTAGTCCAGGTATGGACGTTGTCGTCGGGTGTAAGATAGGTTGGAAGAGGTCCGGCCGGGTCGGTGGCCGTTGCCGGCACTTTCTGCACCTGGTCGGTAAAGAGTTCCCAGTCCACGCTTACCTGCTGCGGCATACCCTCGGTCAGATAGGCAATGATCACGCCGACAATCGCGGTGGATATTTGGAGTCGCTGTGGCTGTTCGAGGATCTGGATCCCGCTGATGCCAACAGCGACATAGTTGCTGCGATCCAGAATCGGCTTGATTGCTTTACCATCGATCTGGACGGGATTCTTCGACAGCATAAAATCACCGATGCGTTGTTTGAGATCATCGAGTTCATCAACTTCGATGTAGTCGCTGCCGCGCAGTCCGAGATCCATCCATTCTTCCAGGTCCCTGACGCGGATCAACACCTCGTGCCGCACCTCGTGCGGTTCGACATAGAGGAATGACATCATGGCCGACTTATGATGGCGTTTCAGGTTCGGGTTGTCGAATTTTGAATACCAGGGATCAGACCAGTCCAGATTCAGTTTGGCCGGTGCACCCAGGTAACGGAAATCGATCACCGGCACCGATTTATGATAGGCGATAAACCCGAGCGTGACTTCGGCCCGGCCCTCGTCATCCAGCGGCGGCACCATGGTGATATGCGCGGGTTTGCCATCGAATGGGTAGCTGATCTCGGCATAGAGTACGCGCTTGTCGGCCGGCGCTCCGGCAACACGCTGGCGGGTATAGGGGTTGACCATGCCGGCGAACGGCGAGCGCCGGTCCACGCGCATCCTCGGTTCGACCAGCTCCAGTTGTACCGGCAAGGTGGTGCCATCATCGGTGATAAACTTGAGTTTGTTGCTGGCGAATTGCGCGATTCGCTCCTCGAGGGGTGGGCGTTTGATTTTCGGATCCTCGATCCAGTCATCCGGTATCAGTTCGTCGAAGCTTGAGAGATCACCGACATAGACTTCCAGCTTGACCTTGACGTGGTCATCCATGACGTAGATCTCGGCGATATTCGGCGCAGTTTCCGCACCGGTAAGATTTATCCAGTCGGCATGTACAGGAGTGGTTGCGACAAAGAGTACTGAAAACAACGCAAAAAGGCGAAAAAAAACCATCGGGTCATAAACTGTCATGATCACTGGAAGATCTGAATGGCGATTATAACCACTTGTTGAATAGAGATGCATACTGCGGTTACACCGTTGCGTCTACAAGAGATACCGGATTCGGCCTTGATATCTGTTACAAGATTGGCTGAATGCACGAGAGAAAAAAGAACAAAGAGGTTAAATGAATTTTTCGGACTGATTAGTCAATCCGAAGCACACGTGTTTTCACTGGCCTCTTTCTTTCTGCTAGCCACCTATACGCGTACCAAAGTTGTATTTAAACGAAAGCTGCACACGAAGGTCATCCGAGCTCTTGACCAGGCGGCTCAACCCGTCAATAGTATCCATCTGTCCATCACCCTTGTTGTCCCGTTTGCCCCACTGAAGTTCCACACCCCACATGACATTTTCAACGGGATGGTACAGCAGATTCGCCAATGCATACTGACCCTTCCTGAAAGCCGAGGCTGTTTGCCCGGCACTATTATCAATGTCGATCAGGGAATAACCAATCGTACTGGTAAAGCGTTCGTTCCATGTGCGATCATAAAAGGCAACAACACCGACCAGGGGAAGTTCTTCAGAGATATTCGAACTGCCCGGTGCTGTTGCACCAATATCGACGCTACCGTCATTCATGTAATTCTGGATGCCTTCACCGAACACAAGTTGTAACTTGAGTGTGTCGGCGGAAAACTTGACGTTTGTACTGAGATTGACACCCCAGCCAGCTATATCCTGGGATTGATCGACCGGGCTGTTACTCTGATCGACAATTTCAGCGTAGCGCAAAATACCTGCCACCTGGAAATGCCCCCAATCATCTGTTCTGCGGTAGTGTGCCGTTAAATCGGGTAAAGGAAAACGCGGCTCAAGAAACGGGACAACCGGATCATCGACGCGAACCCCGGGGTCGCCGCTGGCACCGGGTTTTTCCAGGGCGATGGCTACAGTATTTTTTCCCGCAATCGGTGTGTAACGCAGCTGGATATTACGAAAGAAGACCATACCGTTTGGCCCCCAGTATTCGAGCGAATTGGGAAATACATCCGGGTCCATGAAGACGCTCCAGTACTGACCGGCGCCCACATTATTGAATTCGCCATAGGCATGTCGTAAACGGAATGTTGTCTGGCCTTCGTCTGAGCCCACGCCAAACAGCTCGAACTCGAAAATTGTCTTGATATCGCCCTTTGGAGTGGGTTTGAAACCTTTTACTCCAAAACGACTCTGGCGAACAGAAGCGAAGTAGTTGCCATCGGGCCCGTACTGGTTTTCATATACAGGAAGTTTGGTAGGCCTTACCACATCGTACCAGTTGGGATCGTTAGAACCGGACTGATAGCCCATATCGAGCATGATGTGTCCATAGATATCGAGGTAAGCTTCTTGTTTATCTGTGTCAGCGAGCACAGAAAAAGTTGTTCCAAACATAAGCAGCGCAACATACCACGGGCTTTTACAATAATTCATTTTTGTTATTTCCTTGTTGTGTGAACACCAATCTGCTGATCAATCCTGTTATTCAGGATTTGCGCCGTAAAGGCCAACGCCGAGTTCACCTGCAATATAGCGAATAGCCTTCATCGCACGAATACTGTTGCCGGCTTCATTAAGGCGCGGCGAAAAAGCGGCAATTGCGAACCGGCCTGGCACGACGGTCACAATGCCGCCACCGACGCCTGTTTTAGCCGGCAGTCCCGCAGTGTACTGCCAGACACCCGATTCATCATAGAAACCGGTCATCGCCATCACGGCCAGTAATTCCGGCACATGCTCAGGTGCAAGGACACGCTTGTTGGTAATCGGGTTTACACCTTCGTTGGCCAGCGTAGCGCCCATGATACCGAGGTCTTTCGCACTGACGCCGACAGAACATTGTTTGGTATAAACCCGTAGTGCCTCTTCGGGGTCACTGTAAAGCCGTTCATAGTTATAGAGCAGATTAGCAATGGCGCGGTTGCCCCACGAGGTGCTGTATTCGGAATCATAAACATCATCCATCAATTCAAGATCGCTACCGGCATAGTCACTCAAGTTCTGCAGTACCAGTTTCCAGCGCTCTTTTTCTGATTTGGCTTTCACCATGCTGACCGCAGCAATAGCACCGGCGTTAACAGATGGGTTTGCCGAACGCGCTTCAAGCAATTCGAGCGCTACTTTCGAGTTGAATGGAAGGCCGGTAGGTTCAACGCCAATTTTTTCAGCTATGGCTTCAGGGCCTTGTTGCTGCATCACGAGCGATGCGGTAAACGGTTTCGAAACCGACTGGATGGAAAACTTGTAGTCGACGTCACCCCTCGCATAGACCTTGCCGTCACGTGTCACAATAACGACACCGAACAGGTCACTGGGCACGGTAGTCAGTATCGGAATGTAATCTGCATTCTTGCCTTCTTTGAGGTCTTTATATTTTGTATACGCCTCATCCACAACGCGCTGCAGATCGACGGTTGACTGGCCAACCCCTTTAGCGGCGACCTGTAGCAAAACCAGGGACAGAACCGTTGCCATCAACCCCGTTACCATGGTTTTAACATTTACCCTTGAGGTCATTTCTTTTTCCCCTTTCAGTTATTTGAGATAAGAGTCTTTATTGCAAACCCTCAGTATGCGTTGATGATATCGAGCACGCACAACGTGCATTGATCGTTTACTGTCAACATCTGTGAATCAATACCAGGCACACTGTCGTCGTTACCAGTTCGCTCTGAGTCCAACATAGGGGCCCGTTAGCTCGAAATTCGTGGCACTGCGTGCACTGGAATTGTCATCGTCAAACTCGTAGTCGAAATCGGTATACCGGTAACCCGCCAGAATATCAAAATCCACTTTCTCACGTTGCCAGAACCGGTATGCTCCAGCGATGTTCATCGACTTATAGGCTACGCTGGTGCTGCTCTGGGAAACACTTAGTCCCTGCAGGCCGAAGTTCAGCGCCAATTTCCCCCAGCGCTTCCGCAACGTAGCGGAAAGGTAGCCGAACGGGACATCGCCACTAATATCGACCGTGTTTCCCGTCTGAGGCGTCATCGTGATATCCAGCTCGACCTGGCCGATACCGACGCCAACTCCAAAATCCATATCACTTTGCTTCAAGAGCAGGTATTCGATATTGGCCAACGTCATTGTGACTTTCAAATCGCTGCTTATCGGGGTCGTATTGCTGATCACTGGGCCGGAGCCGAAATCCAATGACTGCAGCAGCACGCCATCGCCCTTGAATCGTGACGGCAAGTACACAAACCTGACGTCCAACCGCTTCCAGCGCACACCAATGGCCGCATCCGGCTCGCTTGAGGAGCCCAGCCCCAGCGAATCGGCTGTTGCCGCACCGCTGAGTGGTGGCGAAAAACTGAACATCGTGCCATCGATGTCACGCCATGCCCAGCCGACGACCGCGCTGAAATTCCAGTCTGAAGTAGCGACCCCAGCGGCCGCCGGTGGAACACTGATGATGCAGAGCGCCAGCAGCTGTAATGCTTTGAGCTTGTAGCGAAGACCTGTCAAAACCATTGTCTACCTATCGCGCTCGCATGGAGCAGAATTCGCGCGCTTTGATTCAGAGAGCCTAATAAGGGATGCGTCGCCTTTTTCAAGCAGGAAGAATGTAATTCAACCAGGCGGTCATGCGCAGCATGACCTTGCGAATGATATGTGACATTTGTGACGATTCTGTATAGACAGCACCATTACCAAACGCACCGCCCGGCGTCCTGGCGATATCCAGTGGATCCAAGCCCGCTTCGTTGAATGCATCCTCTCCCAGCTTCAATACCACCGCTATCGGCTGAGGCACATCCTGCGCGCTTGGCGCCATCGGAATATTGCCGCTGGGATCAAGCTGCCCGGCCGGTGTTATCGGCGCGATGCTATCGACCGTGGCTGCAAAGACCATTCCCGGAAGGATCGTGAAAGTCACTTCAGACGACTGACCGGGTCTGACATGCCGTGCAAAGTTCTGGTTGATACCCAGCACCAGCCTACTGCGATCCTGGTTGACAAATGCAATCACGCCGCTTTGACCGCTGTTACTGACGCGCTTGCCGACCGCCAGGCTGACGCCGATAGCAAAGCCATTGCTCGGCGCCGTGACCAAGGTTTTGTCCAAATCATACCGGGCATCATTCAGTTCGCTTTGCAGACTGCCGATTTCCGCCGTGTACTGGTCAATCGTGGCCTGGGCGGCAAAATCACCCCGTTTGAGATCCTGCGCGCGCTCCAGGTTGATCTGTGCCAACTTCAATTGGGCTTCGAGGCCGGCGACCCTGTATTCATACGGGGCTGGATCGATCCTGAACAGTACATCGCCCTTGGCGACCGGCGTCAATGCCTGCACGGGCACGTCGACGACTTCGCCGGAGACTTCCGGTGTGATCTGCACAACCTCCTGGTACATATTGACCACGCCCGTCGGCGCACCCCACTGCATCGGAATAAAAAATGCAATCAGCAGGACCAGCACCCAGACAAGCGGCGAGAGCTTCCACCACAGGTTGAGCTTGATAATGTTGACTTTGACCAGAAGAAAAAGAACACCGACATAACAGAGCGTCAGGAAAATAATCATCCGGCTTCTTCCTCACTGGATTGTTCCCGTGCCGTTATTTCCGGTTGGCTGACTCCGGGTTTTGTATAAGCCCAGATAAAGGCCAGTGGCAGCAGAATGCCCATCGTGATCACGCCCCACCAGCCGCATATGTTTATCGCCTCAGCCTGTGGGTGATTGCGCGCGTGTGCAATCTTGCCTGGCAGCATGCCCAGGACGATCCACACGCCAACAACGGCAACTACCAGAACAATCAGTATCACCAGTGCAAAGATATCGAGGCCTGTCATCCTTCGCTCCAGCAGGTTTCCCGCGTGTCACCTTCGCTGCATCCGCACAGCCCAAAACGGACGCTCAATGAATCTGCCTGGCCCTCACTCATCACAGAGCGTCTTGATCTTCATTGCGGCCAGGTCAGCCTCTTCCTTCGTCTGCGCTTCGACGAGTTCCTGCTTCGCTGCAATGCACCCCTTGTTGGCCTGGCCGGACTGATCAGCCGCAGGTGCCGCGTCCGCTGCGCTGGCCTGTGTGCAGTGGTCCGCGGATACGCGGCGCAGGTTCGCCGTCTCGCCGGTCTGCTCGACCGCAACACAATCATCGACGCGGATCTCGGTCTGATCGGTAACGACCTGTACGACGCCGGCACCGGTGTTGACATCGTACAAAATGCCGGTGTCACCGCTGCTGCTGGCTGCGCCGATCGCCGCACCCGCAGCCGTGCCGACGATCACGTTGCGTGTTCGGTTCTGCCTCGATGGTCCACGCCGCGTTGTCAGCAGGCCGATACCACCGCCGATCAATGCGCCTTTGGGCACCGCATTGGATGACAGATCGACTGTTTTCGACGCAGTCACAGTACCGTATTGTATCTTTTTGCTTTGCCCAACATTTTGCGCAAACACGCTCTGACTGACGGCGATTGTAATCAATACGATAAAAAGCAGGTGTATATGCCTGGAACAACTTTGCATAATTTCGCTCGCCTTATCTAATTTAATCACTTGTCTTTCGCTTTCTGGTCTGCCGGGTACGGGAACTCACGTCCGAGGGCTTCGCTTGCCTCTTTATAGACACCGCGTAGCGCCTCATGCACTTCGCCCCACTGGCCTTCTTTGATGAAGTCGCTGTAACCCATCGATTCAGCCGGCACGCCCATCGTCTTGCTGTAATTTTTCCTGTCGTCCTCGCGCGGGGGCTCCGGTTCGTTAACCAATGGCGGTGACCAGGTATGTTCCTCCACGACGGCCATACGGACCTTGATGTCGTCCCTGGTGATGTTCCAGACCATGAAATCCTCGGCAAGGCTCAGCGGTCCGTCATAGGTGGTGCGGATGCGATCATTTACGGCCGCGGTCGTGTCAAAATCCTTGAAGAAGTGATAGGCAACTGCCATGCGCGGCTTGATTTCAGCCATCAGCTTTCCGAAAGCCTCCGGGGCGGTGTGGATCTGGGTGCCGACCAGCAAGGCGCTCTCCGGCGTGAATCCCATCTTCTTTACCAGATCAGGAACCGCGACGAAGCACTCGTGGACAGCAAGATCCGCGTCTCTGGCGTATTGCACAAACCATTTGTTGGGGTAACTGTCTGAGCCAAACACGAATTTCAGCCCCTTCCACTCAAGGCTGAAGCTGACAGGTCCGTCAAGTGAATGGATCGCCGGAAACGAGCGAATCGTGACGCCGTTATCCTCGTAAATCACGGCATTCTCGCCCTTGTAGTCGAATTCGTTGACCTCAATCGAATAGCCGCGAAAGTCGACAAGACCCACGCGACCCGCAAGGTCCCAGGTATACATTTCCTTCAGTTTCTGAACGGCATACGCTGTGCCGAGTTCGGGGGTGCGACCGCTTGGGCCCCATACCCTAAGAGGTTTCTGCCGTCCCATGAGTGCGCCGCCAATGAACAATTCACCCAGCGAACCGAAATGATCTGCGTGCAGATGACCAATGAAGACCTTGTCGAGATAGTCGTAGGGTATTTGCAGGGATGACAGGCGTTCGGCCGACCCGCTGCCAATGTCGAAGATGAACTTGTCACCGTTCCCCAGTTCGACCAGAAAGCACGCGGCAGCCTGGGCTGCACGCGTTGTTGGCATACCGGTGCCGCAGGCGATCACGCGCATTTCGTCAGGCCCGAGTTCTTCGCTATTCGGATAGTACGTGTCGTTCGGACGAGCGTGAACCGGCGAGACTTCCGGTTTGTCTTGACCCGATGCTGCTACAGCCGGTGAGATCGCCTCGGCCAGGTAATCTTCAAAATAAATACCAGCAACGGCTCCCGCGGTAAAAACCATCAAGATCAACGCCTTGTGTATTCTCATATTCTTGCCTCCCCCGGTGCCGGGCAGCTACTGTACAGTGATGTACAGAGAATATATCAATTTTGTCCCGTTGCGTCTATCATCACCGCTGGCAGCCTTGAGAACACCATGAAAACCACACATTTCAAACGCGTAAGCAAGGACCAGTGGCTCGCCTGTGCCCTGGAGGCACTGGCAAACGAAGGTATCGGTGGCGTGCGTATCGACAAGCTGGCGAAACAGCTGGGTATTGCAAGAAGCGGATTCTACTGGCACTTCAAGGACCGGCAGGACTTGCTCGATCATATGCTCGAATACTGGGCGCGCGAGTACACCGAGGTCGTGACCGAAAACAAGGCGTTGACTGAGGGGCCTCCTGCGCAACTGCTGGAAAATGCAATGCGCATCGTACGTGATTACGAGTTGAACCGTTTCGAGGCCGCCGTATTCATCTGGGCTCAAACCGACCCCGCTGCCAGGGAGACGTTCGAGCGCGTGTACAAAGTCCGGCTCGACTTCTTCCGCAATGTATTTCGCGATCTTGGATTCAGTGGCGATGAGCTCGAAATGCGTGCACAATTGTTCGTGGGCTACCTGGCCTGGGAATACACCGGCTTCTGTCCGCAATCCAAAGCTAAGGCTGATCGTCTACTTGAATTACGTTTGAAATTACTGACTGGTCAGTAATCCTCCACCTGAAAGCGCGGCCAGACCGCATAATGGTGCAGGGCCGCCCCGCCGGTGCCGCGGCCGGAATTGAGCCTTGCGTAAATATGGTGCTTGCCTTTCTCATCTAACGGTGACGCGCCACGCAGTCGCCGCGCCCACATCGGCGAACTGTAGAGATCGTTTTCCGTCCACGTCGGTCCTGCTTCCAGTACCTTCACGCGTTTACCTGTTTGCGCAAGCTTCGCTGCAAAAACACTGCCAGCAGCGCCCGAACCTACGATGACAACATCGACTTCTTCATCGTATTGCATGACTACCACCTCTCAGGAGGAACAATGTGAGGCATATACGGCACACCGAGGCGGCGGAAACCCTCCATGGGCCCGTACAAAACATCGGTCGTGTCATTACGCACCACCATGTAAAACAACGGAGCCGGCGGTGGAAAGGGCCACTCCGCGGGACTATCCTGTCCAATTGACTTCACCAAAGCGATGCGATCTGCATCTTTAAGATCGATAAAGGACGCGCCAAATTTCGCTTTGCTGTAATCCTGCAGCGATTTGATACCGGCGCGATAGAAAATGTCGAACGGAGGGTCAGCTGTGCGTTATGCCCGTATCTGCGGGAGACTCCCTGAATTGAAACAAAAACGCCTCGTCAACGTTCGCATATTCACCGATCTCTTTTAGCGCCTCGCAGATTCTGTCGTCGACCTCGCCATTTGGAACGTCGATAAAAGACGCCGATAGCGAAGAGAGTACGCTCTCAAAATACAGGCGTTCGTTCAATATTTCAGAACTGCGCTTGCGCATCAAGGCATTGACAAAGATCTCACCAATTAATTTCAGTTCTTCTATCAGCGCTTTTGGCCATTCGGCGTCCTTCTCCATCGTGTTCAGTACCAGGTAACCGGCGATTTCACCCGACACGTAGAATGGGGCCCACAACACGGATTAAATGCCGCACTTGTTACGAAATTCTCTGTCCACGACAGCCTCTGGTGGAAAGTCGTTGCCGCGCGAGATAACGACGGGTTTACCCTGAGACAATTGTTCGGCCAACCAGGGGGCAGCGCTGCTGATATCAACATTGGTAAAATCGATATCCAGTTCGATCCCGGGCGCAACCCACTGATGGCTGTGGTACAGCTTGCCCGTGACCGGCTCGCGCTGGATAAACGTGGCGAAATCGGCACCCATAAACCCGGCCACCTCGGCAAGAGCATCCTGGATAGTACGGTGTACCTGGTTGTCTGGAAGATTGACGAAGTTTGCCGAAAGGCGGTTTATGAGTTGCTCAAATCGCAGACGCTGCTCAACAATGACTGCCTGCCTTTTCCGATCCAGCGCCGTGGCCAGGATCTTGCTGACCAGATGCAATTCTTCGACCTGTTCAGGGTTCCATCGATTCGCCTGTCTGATCGCATCGAATCCGAAATTGCCGATGGGTTTGCCGTTCAGGAGGATGGGGATCATCACAAAAGATCGGATACCACGGCTCTGGCAGTAATCGTACTCGTTTGCAGCGGCCTCGGGTAGATCGTCCAGACTGTCGATGACAATATCGGAACCTGAAAGGGCTTGCTCGGCGACAAACCGAAAACGATCAAGGGGTACGCCACCTTCGACCAGCAGGTCGCGCTCTATCCCTGGCGCGTACCAATTGTAGCCGGTTCTCAACGTGCCCGTGTCTTCCGAGATCTGGATCAGAAAAGCACGATCGGCCTGTAAAAATTCGGCCAGCCGTCCCAGCGATTGCGTGATCTTGTCGTCCACCTGCTCAGCGGCGACACTGGCGAAAGCGGCGGAAATATGCGACAGCAGCTGCTGGAAATGGAGTTTCCGATTCAGGGTATCAACCAGGTCACGGTCACCCTGGCGCCGGGGCTCGTCGGCCGTACCACGCCGCTTCTTGTTTGCCTGTTTGTCTATGAGAGTGGCCTCTGTCATTTCAATACCTTGCTTCAACTCTGATATTTCATAGTCATTGTACATATAACTAACAGGGCCAGCCATTAGCAGCTACCAGTCAATAGGCAATAGTGATTTATTTGCTGAGATGCGGCTTGCGAACAAATGGATATATGGTGTTACGTTATTCGACAATACATTCGGACAGGAGTCTCAATACCTATATACAGGCTATCAATGGAATATTTCGGATCTCTCAAGCTACAGCTCTATCCGCCAGCATTTTAAATTGACGGGAGGATTGGTCCACGGATCCAAGGACGAGTATCAGGACAAAATACCTCTTAACGGATTAGGCGTTGCCCCGGCAATTGTCCCGACTTACGGGTTTGGATACAAAAATTTGCTTACCGAAGCAAGTCTCGGAGGTATTTCAGCATTTACGATAACTGTGGGGTATAAATTCTAAGCAAACCAGTAGCTTCTGGAAATATATATTGGACCTGCAATTCGAAAGTATTCGCTCAGGAATCAACTATTATGAGCCGATTTTTATTTTGCAGGAGACAGCACTTACTCGAAGGCAGGGGTTGTCCTGATCAGGGCCGCCTTGCTGGAGATCGACCGTGTCTACCAGGCCATTCCCCTCCAGCAACGCCACCTTGCCTACCGTCATTGCGCATCGCTTATTTGGAACAACCAAACTGCGTCAGCGCGCCTTGCTTGGCGGCATTGGATATCCAACGCTGGGTATCCGCATAGTGATATCAGGCCCTAGCGTGGTAGAGTATCAGGCCGAATTTTCGGCGACACCGTACCAGCGCCTTCTAACCACGGGAAATGAACTTGCATTCATCCATATCGAAAAAAGCTCGGGAAATGGCTGGTATCTGTATCGGCCTTGTGCTGTTTCTGACTGTATTCTACGCGCAGGCCGCAATGAACCGGCCGCTGTCAGCGGACGGCCAACCCACCGAAATTCAAGCTGTTGGCGCTGTACTGGACGTCGATAGAATCAACAGTGCGGAACAGAATTTCACACTCAATATCTACATGGTCTTTCGCTGGAGTGATCCGAGTCTCGCGCATGATAGTGCCGGCAGCATCGTACTTGGCCTGTCCGATGTCTGGAATCCGCGTCTGACTATCATAAATACCCAGCGGTACTGGGAAAACACTCGGGATGAAGTGGAAGTGTCACCCGAAGGACGCGTCACCTATCGCTTGCACGTGTTCGGTGATTTTTCCCAGCCACTGGATCTAAAAGATTTTCCGATGGACCAACACGTATTCGAAGTACCCGTCGTTGCTGCAGGTTATCGCCCGGATGAAGTCGTTTTTAAGCCGGATTCTCGGATCGATTCATTCATTGCAGAAAGGCTGTCTGTCGCTGACTGGAAAGTCGGCACTATGCGTGGAAACCCTCGTGAGGTAACGTTGGCGCATGACCTGAAGTTGCCGGGTTTCGTTTTCAGTTTCGAAGCAGAACGCCGTTTGCATCACTACGTGATCAAAGCGATCATACCGCTGTGCCTGATCGTCATCATGTCATGGGTCGTTTTCTGGATCAGCCCCGAACATATTCCAAACCAGCTCAGTGTTGCTGTGACGACGGTTTTGACGCTAATTGCTTACCATATAGCACTATCGGGGCGCCTTCCCGACATACCCTACCTGACGCACATGGACAAGTTCTTATTCTCTTCTACCGTGCTGGTGTTCATGGCTCTGATCGAAGTTGTGGTGACTTCACATTTGTCCAGTACAGATCAACTCGCGCTGGCACGCAAAATAGACAAGACAGCCAGATGGCTGTTCCCTGTTCTGTTTTTGAGTGCGTTGGGCTACTCGTTCTTCCTATAGGGCTATGGCTCTAACGACATTAGCGAGGTCCTCTTGAAAATAACCAATCTGATATTGAGTAATGACGCGAACACCGCCACCCGGATCCTGATACTGACCGGAATAGCCTGGCTGCCGCTGGCAGTGCTGACGCTGATCGATGGCACCTTCATTACAACGGATATTGCGATGCCCTTTGTCAAGGATGTCGTACCTTTTGTCAGAATGCTGATCGTGATACCGCTGCTGATCGTGGCGGATAACGTGATCGAGCCGATGATGCTCAAAACATTGGACTACCTGCGGTCGTCGGGTATTGTGCCGGTCGCTGAACAGGAAAACTTTGATAAGGCGCTTTCTAAAATGGCGTATCTGCTCAATGCAAAATGGATGCAGATGCTGCTGGTGTTGCTGGCAATCCTCGTCAGCTGGGTGTTGCAGGCCGATTATGTCGACATGTGGACAGAGCGTGGCGTGACTTCCTGGGCGCTGCATTGGGAAGGCGATAAGGTCGATGAGACCCTGGCGGGCCAGTGGTTCCTGCTTGTCAGTTCACCTCTTGTTTCGTTTCTGCTGTATCGCTGGATCTGGCGTTTTATCGTCTGGTCTATGTTGCTGTTTATTGTCTCGCGTATGAAGCTCGATCTCTACGCCAGTCATACAGATCTTGCGGGCGGGCTTGGCATTGTCGGTTACGGTCAATCCCTGTTCGTTATTGTATTCATCGTCATGG
This sequence comes from uncultured Gammaproteobacteria bacterium, assembly GCA_942492025.1. Taxonomy (GTDB): domain Bacteria; phylum Pseudomonadota; class Gammaproteobacteria; order SZUA-229; family SZUA-229; genus JABDQW01. Next base: position 400,354 of record CALODJ010000010.1, read on the forward strand.
CGTCGCTGATTTCTTCTGATCTAGCCAGCGACATATTGTATGAAGGTGGAAAGCTGATTGATACGAGACTGATTGTTCTGGTCTTTATAATCGCCAGTGTGATTGTGATTGCGGCCCCGTTATTCTTTTTTACCGATAAGCTGATCAGTCTCAAGCGCAAGGCGTTGGCCGATTATGGCGCGCTTCAGCAGCAGATCTCGCGGGATTTCCATCATCACTGGGTAGACAACAAGGCGCAGGACCTGGTGGATTCAATGCAGCCATCGGCCATGGCCGACTACAGCGCTGTTTACGAGATTGCCAGTAATATGCGCGTGGTGCCGTTGAATCCCAAGACTATCATTGTTTTGGCCGCAGTACTGCTTGTGCCCTTTCTGCCACTGGCGCTGACAGAGAAGTCGATCTGGGACGTGCTAAAAATGATCGGGGACAGCGTGCTGTAGCGCAGGGCGCCGGTTTCTGATTGGCAACAGGCTGCATATCATTTTAGAGACAAGTTGCAGGCTTAGCCATCGGCTGGTTAATGGATGCCTAATCGGCGCTAGCTGTTGGGGCTTGAAGCTGGCGTGAATCGAGCATCAGGGGTAAGCTAGCGATCGTCTTGTGTCTTGTGTCGCAAGGTCCCGTTTGAATTGGCAACGATGTCATTCCGGGACGGATGAATTAGCACAAATTATCGCTAGCAAAATGTTTAACGGGAATTCATTATGAATAGCAATGCGGCAATAGGGGTTTCACTGGTATTGGCAACAGGGATTCTGCTCTCAGCCTGCGGTAAACAGGAAGAAGTGGCAGCCCCTGAATTACCCAGACCGGTAAAGACCTATGTCATAGGCGGTGACGAGGCTGGGGATACCCGGCGCCTGCCGGCCAGAGTCTATGCCAGTCAACGTGCCGAGATTTCATTCAGGGTGCAGGGGCTAATCGTTGAGCTGCCTGCGAAGGAAGGGGATTTCGTCAAGAAGGGGCAGCTACTGGCCCAACTGGATCAGAAAGACTACAAGACCGCTGTGAATGATCGACAGGCCAAGTTCGATGAGGCAAAGGCCAACTTTGAGCGTGCGAAGGAACTCATCAAAAAAGACTTTATTTCCAAGACGGATTTCGACAAGCTCGAGGCCAATTACAAGACGGCCAAAGCCAATCTCGAACAGGCCGAACTTGACCTCTCCTACACCTCGATGACCGCACCCTTTGATGGTCAAGTTGCAAGGCGATATGTACAAAACAATGAAGAGGTGCGCCGTAAGCAGGCCGTTCTTGCCTTGCAGAATGCGGAGCAGCTGGATATCAAGTTCGATGTGCCCGAGCGTTTGTTGTTAAAGCTGCAAAATGTAGAAGAACGTCAGAAGAAGGATCCGGCTGACAGGCCGACTATTGCTCACGCTCGCTTCACTTCAGATGGACCGCGTTATCCGTTGGCCTTCAAGGAAATTGCCACCCGCGCGGACGAGCAGACCCGTACCTTCGAGGCGACCTTTGTACTCGATACGCCAGAAGGGGTCACGGTGCTGCCGGGTATGACTGCAGAGGTCCAGCTGAATCTTGCGGCACTCTACGGCCCCAGGGATTATGACATGCTTATTCCCAATACGGCGGTGTTTGCGGACCCCAGTGGCGCCGCGCGCAAACTCGTCTGGGTCGTCGATCAGGAGTCCATGACGGTGCGATCACGCGAGGTAGAGACCGGTGCGCTCGTGGATGATCGAATTCGTATTGTCTCCGGTTTGAAGGCTGGAGAGAGCGTGGTCAGTGCCGGCCTGCATCACCTTGAAGACGGACAGCAGGTCCGCCTGTTCACCGGTACCTTTGGTGAATAAGCGATGAATATCGCAGAAATCGCTATCAAGCGGCGGGTCGTTACCTGGGTGCTGACTGCCTTCGTGATCGTTGCCGGTATCGGTTCTTATCAAAGCATGGGTCGTCTTGAAGATCCCGAATTCACCATCAAGCAGGCCATTATCACCACGGCCTACCCTGGCGCTACGGCTGAACAGGTCGAAGAAGAAGTGACTGACAAGATCGAAACCAAGATCCAGGAAATGTCTGAGGTCCTGCGTATCTGGTCGATCAATGTCGATGGTGTCTCGCGGATTACGGTTGAGATGCAAAAGAAATATGACCGCGAGTTGTTGCCGGCAATCTGGCAGCGTCTTCGCAACAAGGTGGCGGATGTGCAGCCACACCTGCCTCCCGGTGCGATGCCTTCCGTGGTTAACGATGACTTTGGTGATGTCTACGGCATTTTGCTGGCTGTGACAGGTGATGGCTATAGCTTCGCTGAGCTGAAGGAATTCGCCAAGTTCCTGCGTAAGGAGCTATTGCTCGTCAAGGATGTGGCGAAGATCATTATCCAGGGTGACCAGCAAGAAACGATTTATGTCGATGTTGATCGTTCCAAGATAACCCAACTGGGTATTTCGCTGATGGAAATCTTTGATGCCCTGGAACAGAAAAACGTGCATGTCGATTCCGGGCGCCTCAGGGCCGGTGAGGAATATGTTCGCATCAATCCAACCGGGACGGTGAATACCGTCGATGCCATCCGCGATCTGGTCATTGGTAGCAGGACGCAGGAAGATGGTGAGGTTCGGCTGATCTACCTCAAGGATATTGCCGAGGTCATCCGCGATTACAAGGATCCTTATGATAACAAGGTGATTTATAACGACCAGGATGCCGTTGTCGTGGGCATTTCGACGGCGCTGGGTGGCAATGTCGTGGAAATGGGTAACGCCCTGGCAGCGCGTGTGCGCGAACTGACACGGTATGTACCTGTCGGCATGGAAATCCATCCGCTCTACGTGCAGTCGAATCGCGTTGAGGCTTCGATTAACGCCTTCATTGTGAACCTGGCCGAAGCGGTTGCGATTGTCTTTATCGTCCTGATGGCGTTCATGGGCCTGCGCAGTGGCGCGATTATCGGGGTGGCACTGGTGCTGACCGTGCTGGCAACCTTTATCTTCATGAAGATGCAGGGCGTGTTGCTGGAACGCATCTCCCTGGGGGCTCTGGTAATCGCACTGGGTATGCTGGTCGATAACGCCATCGTCATCATAGACGGTATGCTGGTGAGAATTCAGAAAGGTATGGACCGCATGGAGGCTGCGAAAGAGGTGGTGGCCCAGAACATGTGGCCGCTGTTCGGCGCGACCGTCATTGCCGTGCTCGCCTTTGGTTCTATCGGCTTGTCCGACGACTCTACGGGTGAGTACACGCGCTCACTGTTCCTCGTTATATTGTTTTCCCTGATGCTGAGCTGGCTGATCGCGATTACGGTTGTGCCGTTGATGGGCGTCAGTTTTATCAAGGCGGCACCGGCAGATGCGGCAGGCCAGGAGCCTGCACCGACAAAATTCTCTGTTTTTCTGGAACAATCCCTGGATACCGTGCTTCGTTATCGCTATGTCACGGTAGCCGCAGCGATCGTCCTGCTGGTGGGCGCGGTATTCCTGTTCGGGCAGCTCAAGCAGAGTTTCTTCCCGAATGCGACCAGTGAACAGTTCTTTATCGATCTGTATCTGCCAAAGGGGACGGATATCCGGACCGTCGAGGATTATGCTCGCGAGTTGCAGGATAAGTTGCAGGCCGATGAGCGCGTGCACGAGGTCACTACCTTTGTCGGTGCCGCGGCGCCACGATTTATCCTCACCTACGAGCCCGAGAAGAACCCAACGTCCTATGCCTTCATGTTGGTGACGGTCGAGGACTACAAGACCATCGACACCATGATGACGGATTATTACACCTGGATTAGTGAGCAACTGCCACGTGTCAATCCGCGTATTCATAAGGTCAAGCTGGGACCGGGTAAGCCACCGGTTGAACCTACCTTCTATGGCCCCAACCATAATGTGTTACGAAATCTCGGCGACCGGGCCTCGAAGATCCTCAGGGATTCCGGTGCCGTGGCTATCCGCAGTGAATGGGGTGAACGTAAACTGGAGATACAGCCCGTCTTTGATGAGGCCCGTGCCAGCAAGGTTGGTGTAAGCCGGGAAACTCTGGCTGCCTCGATGGAAATGAGCTTCGAAGGCTTCAGGGCAGGCACCTATCGTGAAGATGACGAACTCCTGCCTATCTATGTACGGGCCTCGGCAGCGGATCGTGCCGGGGCAAATGAGATCGAAAACATCCAGGTCTGGAGCGACGGGCTGCAAACTTTTGTGCCTATCAGCCAGGTCATCTCCGGTTACAAAACGGTATGGGTGGATCCAAGCTCTAACCGTAAGAACCGCAAGCGCTGGTATAAGGTGTCGGCCGATCCCCAGCCCGGGGTTCTGAATGCCGTGCTGTTCTCGAAGGTCAAGCCACAGATCGAGGCCATGGAGCTACCACCCGGTTATGAGCTGGAATGGGAGGGCGAGTACATGTCGCAGACCGAGGCCCAGGATGCCCTGGCAAGCAGTATTCCTATGTTTGTGGTCCTGATGATCCTGATCGTCGTCTTCCTGTTTAACTCGATACGCAAGACCCTGGTGATCTGGCTGACGGTACCGCTGGCCTCGATCGGTGTTGCCGTCGGCCTGTTCATATTCGAACAACCTTTTGACTTCATGGCCTTGCTCGGCTTCCTGAGTCTGTCGGGCATGCTGATCAAAAACTCGATCGTATTGCTGGATGAAATCGGTTCACAGCTTGAGCGTGGTGTCGCTCCCTACGAGGCATTGATTGCTTCGGTACAGAGCCGGGCACGTCCGGTCAGTATGGCGGCACTGACAACCGTGCTGGGGATGATACCGCTGTTGCAGGATCCATTCTTCGTGGCAATGGCGGTGACCATCATGGCCGGTCTGGCGTTCGCGACCGTACTGTCACTGATTGTGGTACCGGTACTTTATGCCATCTTCTTTAATATTAGAGCACCCGGTGAACAAGTCGGGCAGGCCCAACCGCAGACAACCTAGCCCGGATGTTGCATGAAGGATTCGGAATTTAGGGGCAAGTTGCACGTAAAACCGAATAGGACAAACTGTAACCGGGCAATACCCTGTTAGTTGAAGCGTCTCTAATTGAAACATAGGCCATTATCAAGCATTGCATGGCCGCCTTCGTGCAACATCCGGGCTAACGCTAATAAAATTTCAGGCTTGGTTATACCACATCCCTATTGAAACGAAACTCCGGATAATTATTCACAAAACGCCTGTATTCACTCTACGCGCGGCACTGATCGATGCCGAAACCAGGCGCAGGATTCGTATTCGTCAGCGCCGCTCTGGAGCGAAAAGCGTAGCAACAGCTTGGGCGAAGCGGCCGTAGGGTGCGCCGTGCGCACCGAAACAGCCCAGCACACTGAGGATTCACGGTGCGCACAGCGCACCCTACGATCTCGTGCAAAAGAAGACCCGCCTGAACCATGATAGGCATGCTCGAATAACACACTGTATTTTTAATCATCCGAGCTTCACTCCAAAAGACCAATGCCTTTTCAGTACCCGACGCCGCCTGGTGAGAAATGCGGGCTAAGAGCATCAAGAAAAACCCGGTTTTAACCAACCTTATGTTTCCATTGACGACAACACCTGGAATACGGCGTTGGTCAAGGTATCGAGGTCAGACTCGTCGATGATGTAGGGTGGCATCAGGTAAACTAGTCGGCCAAAAGGTCTGACCCAGACACCGGCATCGACGAACATCGCCTGTATGGTTTTCATATCAACCGGCTGATGCAGTTCGACTACGCCAATCGCGCCGAGCACGCGTACATCTTTGACGTTGGTTAGTTGAACGCAAGGCTGCAGGCCTTTCAATAATCCCGTTTCGATAGTTGCTATTTTGGCCTGCCAGGGTGAATCGAGTAAAAGCTCGATACTGGTATTTGCTGCAGTACAGGCAAGCGGATTGGCCATGAACGTCGGGCCGTGCATGAATAGACCGGGCTCGCCGTTACTGATAGTCTCGCTTATCTTCTCTGTGGTCAGCGTGGCGGCCAGTGTCATGTAGCCGCCAGTGAGTGCTTTACCGATACACATGATGTCGGGCGCGACATCAGCGTGTTCGCTGGCGAATAACTTTCCGGCGCGGCCAAAGCCAGTGGCTATTTCATCCAGGATCAGCAACACATCGTGCTCGTTGCACAGTTCACTGACGCGGCGAAGATAGTCTGCCGAGTAAAAACGCATGCCACCGGCGCCCTGGACAACAGGTTCGAGTATTACTGCGGCGATATCGTTCTTGTGGTTTTGCAACTGCAGTTGAAGCGGTGCAATATCATTGTCGCTACAAGCTTCACCGAATCGGCATCTTGGGGCATCAACGAAGTACTGTTTTATCAGTGCTTCCGAGAACAACGAATGCATCCCGTTGACAGGGTCGGTAACCGACATCGCGCCAAAGGTATCGCCATGATAGCCGTAGCGTATGGTCAGGAACCTTTGTTTGTCAGAGCGGTTTTTTGCTTGCCAGTACTGAATCGCCATTTTCATCGCGACTTCGACCGAAACGGAACCCGAGTCGGCAAAAAAGACAGTCTGCAAAGGTTCGGGTGTGATCTCAACCAGCTTCTCTGCGAGTTTGACTGCAGGCGCGTGCGTCAGACCACCAAACATGACGTGCGCCATGCGCTCCAGTTGGCTTGTCAATGCAGCATTCATGTCGGGGTGATTGTATCCGTGTATGGCACACCACCAGGACGACATTCCGTCGACAAGTTCGCGACCGTCAGTGAGTGTGATGCGAACACCGTGAGCAGATGCTACGGGAAATATAGGAAGATCCGAGTTCATCGCACTGTAGGGGTGCCATATGTGGTTTCTATCCGAAGTAACAAGCTGGTCCGGTTCGGAATGCACGATCTTGGTTATCCAGTGATGGTCTGTAGACGTTGATGCATCGTATCAGTTCCGCCCTGCAGTGTCATGCGACGCCAACATGCACATAAAATCGAATAGGACAAACGGTTACCGCACAATACCGTGTAAGTTGAAGTGAATCTGCGTGAAACATCGACATATACGAAACATTGCATGTCCGCTTTCGTGCGAATCCGGGCTATGTGCTTTCCAGCTCTTCTTCTTTAATGCGGTCGAATAGCTTGTCTCTCGGGTGATAGAGCAGGGTGGCGATATCGACCAGCTCGCGCACGATTTTTCGGGCTTCTTCGCTGTCATTCAGTAATGACGAGGCCATTTCGTTGCTGATCTCACCGTCGAGCAACAGACGATTGATGCGGCCTGTTTGTAAAACATCCAGCTCTTCAGCACTGGCGCGTTCTTTTTTCAGTTTTCTGAGATGCATCAGCGGATTGTCACACTCACTGCAGCTGTGGATGTCGCGTATGACTGTGAGAATGGTCCGGCGCAATAGGTTGTACTCGTGCAGAATTGCATGATTGTTCGATGACAGGTAGCGCACCATATTGTCGTGCAACGGTTTCATCTTTTTGACCACGTGTACGAGCATGCGGTCAGCGATCAGGATATTGCGTATGGTCTCGATCTTGTCTTCATCCAGCGCGAAGATGCTTTGCAACCGGGTCGCGTATTCCAGAATCTGGCTGTAGATGGCCTTGATTTTGGTTGCGTAGAGTTTGTCTATATCCACTGCGATGGTTTCTTTCGATTCGAGTATCGTTTCAAAGCTCCGGTCTGACTCGAGATCGCTTCGATGCACGTTCAGACCATGCGTAATGGCCTGGTAGGCGGCATCCTGAAGTAATCGTAGCGACTCGTCGAACAGTGCCTTGATGCCGGTTTGCGGATATTCCAGCGAAGCCTTGCTGAGGAATCTGGGCTGATCAATTTCGGCTGCCGGTTCGGCTACCTCGGGTACCGTGCGCTCAACAAAGCGAGCGATCGTGTCGACGAATCCGATCAACAGAGCGGTATTGATGATATTGAAGCTTGTGTGGAACAGCGATAAGGCAACCGGTATAGCAGCCGTGACCAGAAAGGGTGAGGCGTCTTCCAGTTGTATGACCATAGCGTCTATCACGCGTAAAAAGGGATAGAACAGGATGAGCATCCATGCCACACCCAGCAGATTGAATATCAGGTGCGCGCGTGCTGCGCGTCTAGCCTGATAGTTGGCAACCAGGCTCGCCAGGTTGGCAGTGATGGTGGTACCGATATTTTCACCCAGGACCATCGCCGCCGCCATATCGAAAGGTATCCAGCCTTCAAATGTCATCAGCAGAGTCAGCGCCATAGTTGCACTTGAAGACTGCACGATCAGTGTCAGCACCGTTCCGATAAACATGAATAACAATACGGAGGCAATGCCCATACTGGTGTATTCAGCTAGAAACGCGAGTATTTCCGGGTTGTGGCGAATATCCGGTACGGCATCCTTTAGAAACTGCAGGCCCATGAACAGCACCGCGAAACCGATGATGAAATAGCCCCAGTGCTGGTATTTCTTCTTTTTGGACAGTACAAATATAAAACCGAACCCTACCAGTGGTAATGCGATGGCGCTGATACTGACTTTGAAGCCGATGATGGAAATCAGCCAGGCCGTGACCGTGGTGCCGATATTCGCGCCCATGATCACGCCGATGGCCTCGGTCAGCGTCAGCAGACTGGCGTTGGTAAAACTGACCACCATTAACGTGGTCGCTGAAGAGGACTGGATAATGGCGGTGATGGTGAACCCGGTGAGAACCGCAAAGAAACGGTTGGATGTGGTCGTTGACAGGATGCTGCGCATGCGGTCGCCGGCCAGGTCCATCAGCGCATCGCTCATGACTTTCATGCCGAACAGGAACAGACCGAGTGCACCGATCAAGGTCAGAATATCAGTGATGCTGTAATCCATGGTTCAGTTTATATTACAGAATACATCCCTGCGCGATCTTGGTGGGTAGGGTAATGCGCGCTAGGCTTATTGCACTGCTTTCAGTTCCAGTTCCTGTTCCTCGATCTGGTCGATCAATTCGTCTCTCGGATAGTAGAGCAGGGTGGCGATATCAACCAGGTCGCGCACGATTTTCTGAGCTTCCACACTGTCGTTCATCAGGGATGTTGCCATGTCGTTGGAGATGGCGCCGTCGAGTACGAGTTTGTTGACGCGCCCAGAGATCAGAACATCCAGTTCTTCCGCTTTGTGTTTCTGCTTTTTAATTTTTTCGATGTATTTTAGTGGCTGTTCGGATTGACTGGCACGATGGAGCTGGCGTACGACTTTGAGGATTATCCTGCGAATCTGATTGTACTCCTGCAGGATTGCATGGTTGTTGGATGCCAGCGAGAGCACGATGCCGTGATGCAAGGGTATCATGCGCTTGACCACGCGCACCAGCATGCGATCGGCTATCAGTATATTGCGGATGGTTTCGATTTTGTCCTGTTCGAGCGCAAATTTACTTTGCAGTCGAGTGGCATATTCCAGAATCTGACTGTAGACCGACTTGATTTTGGTTGCATAGATGCGCTCAATATCGACCGGTATGGTTTCTTTCGATTCGAGCATCGATTTCAACTTGACGTCAGATTCCAGGTCCTCCCGGTGAACGCTGAGGCCGTGGGTGATCGCCTTGTAGGCGGCATCCTGGAGTAATCTGAGTGATTCATCGAATAACGCCTTGATACCGGTCTGCGGAAAGACCAATGAGGTGGCGCTGAGATACCTTGCTTGATCGATTTCGGCTTCCTCTTCGATCACCGGAGGCACCATCCATTCGACGATACGCGCGATCTGTTTGATAAAGCCAATGAGTAATAGGGTGTTGATGATGTTGAAAAAGGTATGGAACAGCGACAGCGCGATCGGTATCGCAGCGGCTTCGACAAAAGGCGACGCACCTTCGAGGTTTTGGGTTATACCATCGATGTAGGTGAGCATCGGGTACAGGAAGGGGGTGAGTATCAGCAAGCCCAACAGGTTGAAAATCAGATGCGCACGGGCTGCCCGTTTGGCCTGGTAATTGGCGACCAGGGCGGCGAGGTTGGCGGTAATGGTCGTGCCCACGTTCTGTCCGATCACCATGGCCGCCGCCATATCGAAAGGGATCCAGCCCTCATAAGTCATCAACAATGTCAGCGCCATGGTCGCGCTGGAGGATTGAACCACCAGGGTCAACACAGTGCCGATGAAAATGAACAGCAGAATGGATAGAAAGCCAGCGCTGGTATAGTCAGAAAGCGAAGCCAGCACATCCGGATCATTGCTGATGTCGGGCACCGAATCCTTCAGGAACTGCAGACCAATAAACAGCACCGCAAAGCCGATCGTAAAATAACCCCATTGTTGGCGATTTTTCTGTTTCGACAGCGTCAGCAGGAAACCGAGGCCGACCAGCGGCAGTGCAATCGCGCTCATGCTGACCTTGAAGCCGAAAATCGATATCAACCACGCTGTCACCGTGGTACCGATATTAGCCCCCATAATGACGCCAATCGCTTCGGTCAGCGTCAGCAGATTGGCGTTGACGAAGCTGACCACCATCAGACTGGTGGCGGATGACGATTGAATGATGGCAGTAATGGCGAAGCCAGTGAGTACGGCAAAGAATCGGTTGGATGTTGTGGTCGAAAGAATCGAGCGCATGCGGTCACCGGCGAGTTCCATCAGGGCGTCGCTCATGACTTTCATACCGTACAGAAAGAGGCCGAGTGCACCTAGTAAAGTCAGTATATCGGAGATGCCGTATGCCATCAGTTTGGACGTTGTCTTAGCTGCTTCATATTAAATAACTTAAGTCATCGTAGCGGAATGAATCCCGCTTCTTTGATTGTTTCCTGACCTCTTTCCGGGTCAAGAACGAAGTTGATGAATTCGAGACGACGACCCTCTGGCCAGCTACTAGTGAACATGAACAGCGGACGATTGATCAGATAGGTTCCATCGAGCGCGGTCTTACGCGAGCCCATAACGCCATTAACTTTTAAGGGCTTGACGTGTGCATTGAGATAGCCGAGACCAATGTATCCTATTGCTCCGGGATTCGTCGATACGGCGCGGACGACATCGGCGCTCGACTGGCCCAGTGCGTGTTCGGTAACGATAGGTTCACGTTCCATTATGATGTTGTGCCAAACTTCATGGGTCCCGGATGCCATGTCGCGCGAGATCGCATCGATTGCAAGATCAGGCCCGCCGAGCTGTTTCCAGTTGGTGATGCGGTCGCGATAAATATCCCTGAGATCGTCGCTGCTGATGTCTCTGAGTGGATTACTGATGTGAGTGACCGGTAGGATGCAGTCATTGGCTATGCGGAACGGGACGGGATAGACGTTACGCTGCTGCGCGAGCATCAGTTCGTGCTCGTTTATAAAGGATGAACTGGTCGCGATGTCGGCTTCCCCCAAGACCAGTGCCAGGATGCCCTCGGCCGAACCCCCGCCGCTGACCCAGACTTTTACATTCTGAAAATGCTGTTCAAACGCTTCTGCCATGCGCTGAGCAATCGGTAAGATGGTAGTCGAACCCTTGATCACCAGATTATTGGTGTCAGCCGCAGCTGCACTGCTGAGTAGGAACAAAGACAGCACACTGACAAAGACGGCTACACAGGGTTGTTTGAGCGATTTCGTCAATGGATTTCAGACTCCCTTGTCTGTTGCGGTGCGTGTTGACTCCCAATATACAGACATTACTGTAAAATTTGAAATATTCAGCACATTTTTTCAAGTTTCGACAGTGTATCCAGGCGTGATTGTTGTAATAAGATATTGTTTTAAATATGAAAAAATGGAATGAATATTTTTTTCAGTAATTGCCGTTCATTTACTATCAATTGGCGCTTCCTGACCGTGGCCGGTGCGTTCTCAGGCAGCCACAAGCCGTGGCGACGGATTATCGACAAGATATGATTTACGACGCAGCGGCATCCTCAGATGCGTGTCAGAATGCACGCAGACACTGTACAAGGTGAAACAGCAATGAGAGCAAAGATTGGTATCAATGGATTTGGCCGCATGGGGCGTCTTGGGCTACGGGCAGGCTGGGGCCGAGATGAACTCGAGTTCGTCAGGATCAACGAAATAGCAACGGATGCCGTGGGCTCGGCGCATTTGCTGAAATTCGATTCGGTGCACGGCGTTTGGGATCATGACACCGATGCCGATGATGCAAGCTTAATCATCGACGACGGACAGCTGGCTTACACATCCGCCGAGACGATACACGAGAGCGATTGGTCGGATTGCGACATCGTCATCGAAGCAACCGGCCGGCATCACAAGCAACCTGAATTACTCAACAACTACTTTGATCAAGGTGTCAGCAAGGTCATCGTCGCTGCGCCTACCGAAGGTGCGCTCAATATCGTTTATGGCATCAACGATGATCAGTACGACCCGGCGCAGCATCATTTACTGACCGCGGCTTCCTGTACTACCAATTGCCTGGCACCTGTGGTCAAGGTGATGCACGAGAACATCGGTATCCGGCACGGTTGCATGACCACGATACACGATATCACCAATACGCAGATCATCGTCGACAAAGGTCACAAGGATCTGCGCCGTGCACGTGCCTGCGGCAATTCGCTGATACCGACGACGACGGGTTCGGCGAAAGCGATCACGAAAATATTTCCGGAACTCGAAGGCAAGCTCAACGGCCACGCCGTGCGCGTGCCGTTGCTGAACGCATCGCTGACCGATTTCGTGTTCGAAGCGGCCCGGCCAGTGACCGTGGATGAGGTGAACAGCTTTTTCCAACAAGCAGCCGAGGGTGAACTGAAGGGCATTCTCGGCTACGAAGAACGCCCGTTGGTCTCGGTGGATTATGTCAACGATCCACGATCATCCATCGTCGATGCGCTGTCGACCATGGTTATCGACGGCACCCAGGTCAAGGTCTATGCCTGGTACGACAATGAGTGGGGCTATGTGAACCGCATGCTGGAGCTGGCCGCAAAAGTTTCGCGCAGTTTGTGAGCATGGAGCAGGGGCTGCGCAATTACCTGGTTGTCACTGGCGGCTACTGGGCGTTCACGATTACCGACGGCGCGATCCGCATGCTGGTGGTGTTGTATTTCCATACCCTGGGCTACTCGCCGTTTGAAGTGGCGATGTTGTTCCTGTTCTACGAATTCTTCGGCATCGTCACCAACCTGGTCGGCGGCTGGCTGGGCGCGCGTATCGGTCTCAATCTGACCATGCACATTGGCATGGGCCTCCAGGTGGTCGCGCTGCTTATGCTTACGGTGCCGGATGCTTGGCTCTCGGTTGTCTACGTGATGATTGCCCAGGCCATGTCAGGCATCGCCAAGGACCTGAACAAGATGTCGGCCAAGGCATCGGTCAAGATCATGGTCAGGGGCGGGGGTGAGTCTACACTCTTCAAATGGGTGGCGATTCTGACCGGCTCGAAGAACGCGCTCAAGGGTGGCGGTTTCTTCATTGGTGCCGCTCTGCTCGAAGGGATTGGCTTCCGGGGTGCGCTAGCAGTGCTGGCTGGAATGCTTTTGGTGGTGCTGATTGTCACGGCGATATTGCTGCCTTCCGGCGTTGGCAAGATGAAATCGAAGCCCAAGTTCACCCAGGTGTTCTCACGGGTTGCGGCGATCAACTGGCTGTCCGCTGCACGCTTCTTTCTGTTCGGTTCCCGTGATATCTGGTTCGTCGTCGGCCTGCCGGTGTTTCTGTATGAAGTGCTGGGCTGGTCGTTCACCGAGGTCGGCAGCTTCATGGCCCTGTGGATCATTGGCTACGGCATTGTTCAGGCCAGTGCACCGAAACTGTTGCAGCGCAGCCATCATGGTCAGGGGCCGGGCGGCGGCACCGCGCGCCTTTGGGTATTTATCCTGGCCTTCATACCGGCCAGTATTGCGATAGGCCTGCACCAGCAGTGGCCGGCTGATATCGTGATCGTGACCGGCCTGGTGCTGTTTGCGGTGGTATTCGCGATCAACTCAGCCGTGCATTCTTACCTGATCCTGGCTTATTCGGATCGTGACAAGGTCTCGATGAATGTGGGTTTCTACTACATGTCCAACGCCGGCGGCCGGCTTGCGGGCACGGTCCTCTCCGGCTGGATCTATCAGACCCAGGGACTGGAAGGCTGCCTGTGGTGGTCAACGGGCTTTGTACTGGCTGCGGTCGTACTTTCGCTGGCACTACCGGAGGTAACACGCAGTGAGGATGCTGAACCTGTCCTTTCAAAGTCGCAGGACGGGGCATAAAACACGGTGAAATTGCATAATTCCGCCATCTGACGTATTCTTGCGCCCTTTGTTTACCATTGGTGAATCGGCCCCGCAGGGGTGGAGGGCAGGACGCCCGGAATAACGAGCACGCACGAGTGCTCCGTTGTCTAGATAAGCGTTGATGTGTTTGACGCAGCACAATTTGAATGACTGGAGAGGTGTCCGAGTGGTTGACTAAATCGCCGGGAGCGATTTAGAACAGCGAACGACAGAGAGCTGGCCCCGCAGGGGTGGAGGGCAGGACGCCCGGAATAACGAGCACGCACGAGTGCTCCGTTGTCTAGATAAGCGTTGATGTGTTTGACGCAGCACAATTTGAATGACTGGAGAGGTGTCCGAGTGGTTGACTAAATCGCCGGGAGCGATTTAGAACAGCGAACGACAGAGAGCTGGCCCCGCAGGGGTGGAGGGCAGGACGCCCGGAATAACGAGCACGCACGAGTGCTCCGTTGTCTAGATAAGCGTTGATGTGTTTGACGCAGCACAATTTGAATGACTGGAGAGGTGTCCGAGTGGTTGAAGGAGCACGCCTGGAAAGTGTGTATACGCTAACCGCGTATCGAGGGTTCGAATCCCTCTCTCTCCGCCACAAATAAAAAGCCCCGTTTCAGGAGCTTTTTGAAAAACGTACCATTCGGCAAGCTACCCTTAACATTGTAGAATTTGTTTTTTCGCATCACCTTTTCATGCCGGCCGGTAGGCCAGGTGACGGCCGACAAGGCAGTCAGGCCAATGCGCTTGAATGCGGGCGCTCAGGCCACTTCAAGCCAAGTGAAACAATGCACCCGCTACAAGATTTTACATTTCAAAGAGCTATCCAAAGTGGCATTCTGCCAAATGTTAGATTAAAGAATTAAGACGGAAAAGGTCGCATTCATACGTCGTAAAAGCGACTTCGTGGTTACTCTTCCTCACGGTCAAAATATTTCAAAATCGCGCGAACTTCATTCATTTTTACAGGCGTCACGTTTGCGGTCCAACGTGCTGATCAACGTGTGTCTTAGTTAACGACACAAATATTAAGGTAGACAACAATGAAGAACTTACTAGAAAGTGTTTTAGTTGTGGTTTTGTCCTCAACGATCGGTATAACAGCTGTACATGCTGATGGTAAAGGTGGCAAGCGTCATGGCAAACGGTTCGTTGCAATTAAAAATACGCTTGTGGAAGTACAAGGTGCTATCACTTCCTTGCAGGATCAGATAGATCTTCTTGTGGCGAGAGTTGACACTGTGGAGGAACGTGTTGGCGCAAACGAAGATGCAATTACTAGGTTACAAAGCCAAAATGCGGCGCTTGATGCGCTTGTGCAACAGAACCTTACAGATATCGCATCAATTGAAGCAGAAATTGATGTGCTCCAGCACGCCAATGCTGGACTTCAAGCCCAAATTGACGCTTATTCGGGTGATATTGCGACACTGCAAGGACAGCTTGCCGAAAATGAAGCAATGATCGTTACATTACAGGGAGCAATAGTAACGGCTCAGACTGACCTTATTTCGCTTGAAAGCAGTCTTAAAAAGCAGATCGAGAAGAACTTGAATTTAATCAATATGCTTCAGGATGAAATCGATATCATTAATGCGAGCCTCACCCTGAAACAGAATCTAGTGAATGGAAGGTGTCCCAACGATGAAGCGATGGTGGAGATACTAGCTGATGGATCGATCGTATGCGACGCTGTTGGTGGAGCGACAACTGGTCAGTTGCATAGTGTGCAGGCTTTCAGAAGCTTGAGCGTACCAAGCAACGCCACTAGAACTCTGAATGCCTATTGCCCGTCTGGATATATAGCAACCAGCGCTGGCATTTTGAACGGATTGAATTTCGACATTATCGCAATGGCTACGGGCGTCGATACAGCGAATCCAGGACAGCATTATGCTTTTGTAACTGCTAAGAATGCTGGTTATTCAAGTAACGATTTACAGGTAAGTGCTACATGCATCCAGCTAGTACCTTAGGCCATAGTCACTTACGTAATAAGCCCTGCATCAAGCGGAGCGTTCTTCTGGTACGTTGAATGAGAAAAGTTGGCGGAGGGTAGTGCCGCTTACTTAAGCATAAAATGATTGGAGTAGCGACATTGCGAGGAACGACAGCGACGTGGTAACCGTACCGTGGCGCGCGTTTCAGAAGATTGCAAATTACGTCCGTGTGTTACCCCTTTTGGGCCGCGCTTTGTGCGTTACATTTCCCAGGAATGTCATGCTTCGTACCTCGCAATGACGAATTGACTGTAAAACAGTGCATTTTCAGCTTAAGTAAGCGCCATTTCCCCCGGCACCTCTATTTATTGCCCGGACATCGTGTTTCACTTCAATATCTATCTAAGATAGACTTGTTCGACAACCAGGCGTGCATTCGAGTAAAGGGAGATTCAGTTAATGGCCATATCAGTCGGTACTTTCAATCTCAACAATCTGTTCTCAAGATTCAATTTTCAGGGTGAAATCACCGATACACCGGAAGGTGGCGGTATAACGCTGGAGTTCGACAGTGAACAGGACTACAAAGCCCGAACTTTCATGGGACGCCTGGTCAAAAACAAAGACGCGGAAGACACGCAAACTATTGCTGACCGGATTCTGTCGATGAATGTTGATGTGCTCGCCGTTCAAGAGGTGGAGCACATCGAAATTCTGAAAGAATTCAATCAAAACCATCTACATGGGCTTTATGCGCATGTCGCGCTGATCGAAGGCAATGACAGGCGTATGATCGATGTCGGTGTGCTATCAAAGCTGCCTCTCGGCGCACTCACATCACACCAGACCGCAGTGCATCCTGACGAACCGGAAGCACGTGTTTTTAGCCGCGATTTACTTCAAGTCGAAATCCTCGACGCTAACCGCCGGCATAAACTTTTCACGCTTTACAATACGCATCTGAAAAGCCACTTCGTTCCGTATTATGAAGACCAGGTTGCCGGTAAAGAACTGGCAAACCAGCGCCGTCAGCGTCAGGCGCAAACTATCTCCCGAATCCTCAGTGACACGGAACGACCCAACAGCTCGTTTATCCTGCTCGGTGATATGAATGACCCGCCCGAATCCGAATACTTGCAGCCTATGTATGAAGCCGATGGCCGGGCATTGTTTAATGCCCTGCAGGCGCCTGTTGAAACGCGTGAAGCCAAAGCCGAAACTGCGGGGCAGGGCCCAGGCCCTCAATCAGCGGCATGGACTCACCGATATAACCCACCGGGACCACCTTTCCCGGAATACAGACTGCTCGATCAAATCTGGCTGAGTCAGCCACTGCAAGGGAAGCTGCTCAGCAGTCATATCGATCGCCGAAGCAAACACGGCGGCGATGGCGGTGACCACGATCCGGCGTGGGTAGTACTGGAGCTGTAAGTATTCAGGGCGCAGCAAGTAAAGATAAGGGGTCAAATCTTGACATATAGTATTTAGCTGGCTATATAAAGGGATATGGTCAGGCCCTTACGAATTGAATATGACGATGCGGTGTACCACGTCATGAATCGTGGTCGAGGTCGGGCGTTGACATTTCATGGCGAAGCCTATTATCAAGCCTATTTGCAGGGTATTGAAGAAGCGGATCAACGCTTCGGATCACAATGTTTAGCGTATTGCTTGATGGGGAACCATTATCATTTGCTGATAAAAACGCCCCGTGGCAATTTGAGCCGAATCATGCGGCACATCGATGGATTGTATACCCAACGTTACAATCGCTTGAAGAAAACCGATGGGCCGTTGTTTCGAGGACGCTACCAAGCGATATTGATCGATACGAATGCGTATTTGCTGCAAGCCAGTCGGTACATACACCGCAATCCGATAGAAATGAAAAAGCCGCTGGTTAAACCACTGGAAAAATACCCGTGGTCGAGCTATTCGGCGTACATCAATCAAGGAAACTGTCCGGCGTGGTTATATCGGGAGGCTGTTTATGATGAACTTTCGTCAAGACAACGCTACGCAGCGTATCGGCGCTATGTGGAAGCGGGTAACGATGAGGAAACCAGGCAATTTTATAGTAAAGGCACCCTGACACCTATATGGGGAGACAAACCATTCAAAGATCGGGTCTTATCAAGAACACAGCAATCAAAGACTGAGGTGGCGAAGCGATCGACGCGAGGTGTCGTGGGTCTAACCCAGGTTGTAAAAACGGTAGCGCACTTTTATGGCGTGTCCACCGATCAAATTACGATGGCTACTCGCGGGAGAGGTCCAAAAAATATTCCGCGTTGGATTGCGATGAAGCTCTGTCAGGATTATTCCGGCAAGACGTTAAGTGAAATTGCAGGCCATTTTAATGTCAGTCATTACTGTACGGTATCGCAGACGATAGGTCGTCTAAACAGAATTTTAGAGGACGACCGGAATTTACAGAAGGAAATAACTACTATAAGTCAAGATTTGACTTAATGACCCTTAATTAGACCCCTTAATTATAGGTGACGTAGGGTGCGCTGTGCGCACCACTCTGCAACAATCATGCGTGTTGTATTGAATTCGGTGCGCACGGCGCACCCTACGATGTATACGCGTTATGTCATCAATTAAATACGTAACATATACAACAATGACAGGCAGGCATGCAAGGAACCTAACCGGTCGATTCATTCGTTGTGTGGATCATTGATCTGCGTGTGTCTTTGTATTCAGACCATACCAGGCGATTGATTTGTGTCAGGCAGGGCATATATACTGGTTCGCCTTGCCGCCCACTAAGGACTGAACCATGGATAATCCTACCACTTTGCTAGTCGCGATCATGTTCGTGACCGTACTTGCGATGGCCATCGGCAATATACTGATGGTATGCGCAGAGATTGCTGGTGGGCTGCGACGCCCCATGCCGGAGCGCATTCAGCTGAGCTGGATATTTTTGATGCTGTTCGCACTGCTCAGCCTGTTCTGGGAAACCACGGCATTACTCGAAGTCGAGCAGTGGTTGTTCGTCGAGTTTCTCTATGTGATCGCCGGACCCATGGTGCTGCTGTTTGCGACCAGTGTCATTACCGCGCCTGCCAGTGATCAAGAAAGTATCGAGAGTCATGGCCATTACTTCGAGTTATGCCCGCGTTTCTTCATCATGCTGGCTCTTCACGAGGTCTGGATACTCGGCATCGATTACTGGTACGCGACTTTCAGCACCAGGAGTCTGATCGGTGCGGCAATGCTTGTCCTGTACCTGATACTGGCTTTTTCCGGCAGCCTGCGTGTTCACGTCGCCGGCGCCTCGTTGATCTGGGCGGGCTACGTCCTCGGGCTGGTGCTGCGGACGCTGGGGACAACGGGTACCCAGTAAATGGGCTACGGTATATACCAGCTCGGTGATGTACAAGCACGTTCCTGGCTTGTCATCGGGACATCTTTGAATTGAGTGATGCGCCGGTTACTTCCCGGGAATCACCGCGTGGGCGCTGTGGATGAACAGCGATCGGAGCTTCTCCCAGAAGTCGCCACCCAGCATGATCAGGCTGATCAGCAGCAACACATCGCCCGCGATAGCAAGGGACAGGGTATGAGCTTCCAGACCCGATAGGAAGTGCGCGGCATAAGGCGAAATCCAGCCGTAAAACAGTGGGAGAGCGAACAACACCAGACCGATGCTGTAACGTGTACGGCTGACTGTTTCTGGCGGGCCATAAGCTTTCAGAAACCCAAAGACACGGGCCTTGATATAGGCGAAGCCATCTTTCCCCGCAATCGTTGCACCGGCCACCAGCAGGATTTCTGCTAGGACCACCATGACGCCGCTGAACGTGGCGATGGCTGTCGCGGAAAAACCCAGCAGTGGCATTAGCGGCAGCACAACTACCCAACCCATGCTGAAGACGAACATCACGAACGCGATCTTGATTCGCCAGTTCGCTTTTATCCTGTCATCACTCATTGTTCATTAACTCCGTATGCAAAAGTGCTTATTCGTTGCCGAAAGCATTCTATCAGCTTATCAGAGTCTGGTAATGTAATGCCTGTGTATGTGACTGTTCAAATGCGGAGTGTGTAGCGACAACCCTGCAGGGTTGGAAAAACTTTTGAGTTGCGTGTGACAATATTCATTGTCAGATCGAATCATCATTCGACTTTTAATAAATTAATAGAACTTACACCCAGAATCCTGCTACTCGCTCGATGGTCCAGTAAGCTGCAACACCGCCGATCACATAGGTTGTAAGCCACTCCGCCGGTCGCAACGGAAAGGCTTTTATTCGGTGGATAAGCCATGTTGACGTCAGCACCATGGCGACAAAGGCCAGCTGGCCCAGTTCGACACCGACATTGAAGAATACCAGTGCAAACGGGATCGCGTGTTCCGGTAAACCCACTTCGGCGAGTGCACCGGCAAAACCAAAGCCGTGTAGCAGGCCAAAGATAAAAGCGACGACCCAGGGCCAGCGTTCGGCGTAGCCCGGTCGTCCGCGACGGCTGTGAACGATCTCGGTTGCAAGAAATAGAATGCTCAATGCGATGATTGCTTCCACCGGTTGTTGCGGCACATGAACGACACCCAGCGTCGCACCGGCCAGTGCGATGCTGTGCGCAACAGTAAAGGCTGTAATGGTCCATACCAGGCGCCGTAGCCCGTCAACGATCAGCAGCAGCGCAAACACGAACAGCAAATGATCGACACCCAGCAGGATATGCTCGACACCCAGCCACAGGTAGGTCGCGCTCAATGCCAGTTTGCTCGGTGAACCGGTCACCAGGAATGATGGCTCACCCGGTTTGATGCGCGTGGTTTGCACGGCGCCATCGAGGTGCTGCACGCGAGCGAGTACATCGGTGAGTGTGTTTTCCAGCCCGTCGATCGAAATGCGTTGATCGGCCAGTCCGTTGTCGCAGCGAATGGTCCAGCGGGTGATCAGGGCGCCGCCCGCACTGCGCGCAGCCGGTGGCACGACTTCGCTACACATGTCCGGAAACTGTGGATCGAGCTGCAGACGCATGTCGCCGCGCATCGGGACTTTCCACAGCACGCTGTAGGTCTCGGCTGTGACTTCCTTGACTTCCAGGTAGCCCGGTCGCATTTCGTGCGCCTGCACCTGTCCAGCCAGCAAGCTCAACAAGCCGATGAAGAGAAACCAGCGTTTCATGGTTCGGCTTCTATCTTGGCCATGCTTTGCTGGGAAGGCTGCTCGACAATCACGTCGTAACGCTCGCGTAAATTTTTAAAAAAGGCCTGGTTGGCTTGTTGCCTGCGCTCAGCCAGTAATTCATAGAGCACCGCGTCGCGGACCTCGGCCAATGGCGGCAGCCGGGCTTCGCTACGATCTTTGATATGGACCAGGTGCAGGCCGTAGCCGGAAACAACGGGACCCTGCCAGCTGCCCGTCGTTACTGTTGCCAGAGACTGCGCAAAGTCGCTACCGAACATGCGTGACACCTGCTGCTCACTCTGGTTTTCAAACGCATAACCAAACATGAACGCATCACCTGCAGCGGTGGCGTCGCCGGCATCCGGTTCTGACGACAGGGTTTCCAGCAGTTGCGCGGCATCCTGTTCGACGCCATCGCCGCGCTTGTCTGCATTGAGGTACACATGTACGAATGAGGTGCGTGCGGGCTCGATGAATTTGTCGGGATTGTCGTTCAGGAAACGCTGCAGTTCTTCATCAGCTGGTTCCGCGGCATCGACCAGGTCGTTGAACATAAACTCAACTTTCTGCGCCATGCGGCGGCGCACGATGGTGTCGTCCTGATCCAGGCCCATGGCCAGGGCTTCGCGGTAAAGAATTTCCTCGCGTATTTGCGCTTCCACCAGGCCGTTCAACTCCTGTTGCGTGGGTAAGCGCTGTAATTTACGCTCGAACAGCGTGATCATACGATCGATATCGGCCTCGGAGATGACGATGCGGTTATCCGACGCCGACTCAGGTTCGGCAACCTGATAGAACAGCGCAAACAGTGCCGCACCGATCAGCAGGAAATGGAACAGGGGCTCCTGAAGCCAGCGTTTCAACTGTGTCCTCCTCATGTGCTTAGTTAACTTATTCAGGTGTCGTTCTGGTCTGCGTATAGCCTGTCCAGAATGTGTCTTGCGCCTTTGCCGAGCAGTTCGCCGGCGAGGTCGGTACCGAGCGTTTCGGCTTTCTGCTTGCTGCCGCGGATTTCACCGCTGATGATGTTACTGCCGTCCGCTTCGCCGACCAGTGCGCGCAGGTGCAGCTCGTCGTCATCGATGGTGGCATGGCACGCAATCGGTACCTGGCAGCCGCCATTGAGGCCGTGGTTCAGAGCGCGTTCTGCGACGACGCGGTAGCGCGTGGTCGGGTGATCGAGTATCGAGATCAATTCCAGGGTTTCATCATCGTCTTCGCGGGCTTCGAGGCCGATCGCGCCCTGGCCGACGGCCGGCAGGATCAGGTCGGGTGCGATGCGCTGTTTGATCCGGTGCGCCATTTCGAGGCGAATCAACCCGGCACAGGCCAGTATGATGGCATCGTAGCGGCCGTCATCCAGCTTGGACAGGCGGGTGTTCACATTGCCGCGCAGGTCTTCGATCTGCAGGTCGGGGCGTTTGTGCAACAACTGGCAGCGTCGTCTCAGGCTGCTTGTGCCGACGACAGCGCCCTCGGGCAGCGCATCCAGGTCAGCGTACTCGTTGGAGACGAACGCATCGCAGGGCTCTTCACGCTTGAGGATGGTGGATAAATACAGGCCTTCGGGGAAGTCCATCGGCACGTCCTTGATCGAATGGGCGGCGATATCGGCACGGCCTTCGAGCATGCCCTGTTCCAGCTCCTTGACGAACAGGCCCTTGCCGCCGATTTTCGCCAGTGGCGTATCGAGTATCTTGTCGCCCTGAGTGGACATTGTCACCAGCTCGACCTCGAGGCCATCATGGGCCTGCTGCAGACGTGCCTTGACGTGTTCGGCCTGCCACAGTGCCAGCGGGCTTTTTCGGGTTGCGATGCGGAGTAGTGGTTTCATGGGCCCGGCATTATACCCGACACGCTGGCGCGTTTGTTCGAACTTGCGCACGCGCATAGCCTAAAACCGGTGTGATGCGTATAATGCGCGCTCCATGGTGACCTGTTCTGGTTCCCTCGCGACGAACAGCTGTGAACCCCGCCAGGCCCGGAAGGGAGCAACGGTAACAGTGACTTCGGGCGCCGGGGTGTAGCTGGGATGGGTCGCCACCCTTTCTGAGAAACTGCGTTCGCGGTGCACCCAAAAATTGTCATAGCGAGGAGCGACAGCGACGTGGCAATCTCCCTCGAGTAGCGATGTGGTCGCTACATTCCAGGTTGCATGAGATTGCTTCACTGCGTTCGCAATAGCTACGGTTTGAGTGAAGAGCAAGCTTACGGACACGAAGACCAGCCTGAGCCGTGATAGGCATGTTTGAATAACGCACTGTATTTTTAATCATCTGGATACCCTTTAAATAGATTAGTGCCTTATCAATATTCAACGCCGCCTGGTGATAAATGCGGGCTAGTTGGCCGAAGAGCTTATTTTTGCAGTAGAATGAAGCCCTCACAAGCAAGCGGTATTCCTTCAATCTCATGAGCTATCAGGTTCTGGCCCGGAAATGGCGGCCGGCTAATTTCGAAGAGCTGGTCGGGCAAAAACACGTACAGCGCGCGCTGGTTAACGGTCTTGATGAGGACCGCCTGCACCATGCCTACCTGTTTACCGGCACGCGAGGCGTCGGCAAGACCACGATCGCCCGAATATTTGCCAAATCGCTCAACTGTGAGACCGGTGTCACCTCCAAACCCTGTGGTCAATGCACGGCCTGTCGGGAAATTGCTGAAGGCCGCTTCGTCGATCTGATCGAAGTCGATGCCGCCTCGCGCACCGGCGTCGATGATACCCGCGAGCTGCTGGAGAACGTGCAGTACGCGCCGAGCCGCGGACGTTACAAAGTGTACCTGATCGACGAGGTGCACATGTTTTCCAAACACAGTTTCAATGCACTGCTGAAGACGCTGGAAGAGCCGCCGCCGCATGTAAAATTTTTGCTCGCGACCACCGATCCGCAGAAGCTGCCAGTGACGATCCTTTCCCGTTGTTTGCAGTTCAACCTGAAGCGCTTGCCGATCAATCTGATCGTTTCCCACCTGCAGCATATACTCGATGCGGAAACGGTCGAGTATGATCTGATTGCGTTGCAGCTGCTGGCCGAAGGCGCGGACGGCAGCATGCGTGATGGTCTGAGCCTGCTCGATCAGGCCCTGGCGTTTGGTGGCGGCGTCGTCCGCGAACAGGACGTACGTGATATGCTCGGCACTGTATCGCGTGATCGCGTGCTCAATCTGGTTCGAGCCTTGCTGCATCGTGACGCCGGGGTTGCCATGCAGGAAGTCGCCGCGCTCGCCGAATTTACCCCGGATTACGAAAGCGTACTGGCCGAGCTACTGAGCCTGCTACACCACATGATGCTGGCCAAAACGGTACCGGAAGCGCTGGATGAATATATCAGTGATCGCGAGGCCCTGTTGCAGCTGTGTGAACAGATCAGTGGCGAGGATCTGCAGTTGTTTTACCAGATCGGCCTGATTGGACGTCGAGATCTGCCGCTGGCACCGAGCGAACGCGGCGGTTTCGAGATGGTGCTGCTGCGCATGCTGGCATTCAGGCCGGCGCAGACCGACGCACAAGCGTCGACGACGGATCGTGCCAAAGCCGCGGCGGTGCAGCCGCCGCAAGCGAACAAGGCGCAGCCCGAGCAGGCAGTAAGGTCGCAGCCCGAGCAGGCAGTAAGGTCGCAGCCCGAGCAGGCAGTAAACTCGCAGCCCGCACAGCCTGCACAGCCTGCACGCGTTGAGGCAAAACCGGTGCCGGTGAAAGGCAATCGGGTGACACAGGACTGGCGGCAGATCATGGAGGGTCTGGCGATCAGCGGTATGGTGCGTCAGCTCGCTGCCAACTGCCTGCTGCTGGAACAGGACGGCGATACCATTCGTCTAGGTCTCGATCACGGTTACAAACAGTTGCTCAATCCCAAGGCTGAGAAACGACTGCAGCAGGCGTTGGGCGAGTATTTTGATGCCAACATACGCCTTGAGATAGAAACCTACTCGGATGACAATGATGAAACACCTGCACAAGCTGAAGAGCGCGAGAAAAACGCGCGCCAGCAACAGGCTGAAAAATCGATCGAAGAAGACGGTTTCGTGCGGGCCATGAAAGAAACGTTCAATGCAGAAGTCGTGCCCGGTTCGGTACGGCCATCGGACGATAATTAACAAGAGGTAAGACTATGAAAGGTGCAATGGGCAACCTGATGAAACAGGCGCAAAAGATGCAGGAAGACATGCAGAAAGCGCAGGAAGAAGTTGCAAACATGGAAGTCGAAGGCCAGGCCGGTGGTGGTATGGTCAAAGTGGTCATGACTGGCCGCCACGAAATCCGCAAGGTCAGCCTGGATGACAGCCTGATGTCCGATGACAAGGAAATGATCGAAGACCTGCTGGCCGCCGCCGTGAACGATGCGGTGCGCCGTGTCGAACAGCAGACCCAGGAGAAGATGTCAGGCATCACTGCGGGGCTGAATTTACCGGGTGGGATGAAGTTACCGTTTTAATCAGGAGACAAATGCATAAGTCCACAGATGAACGCAGATGAACACCGATAAGAACTATGTTTGTGAAACGATAGTCGCAATACATCGATCTAATTCATCACAGTAAGTCGTCCGTGTATGAACCGGGACGGGATCGGGTAAAATATCCCTGCCTGTGCCAGGCGCATCGATGAAAGCCATAAAACAGTGGACTGGAGGTGCGCACAACGTCCCTGAAACGCATACTTCAGTGTTTTCCATTGATTTATCAGCTTTAAATTTATCTGTGTTCATCTGCGTTCATCTGTGGACCATTTAATCAAAATAAGAGTATGTCACCGCTATTACAACAACTCATCGATGCGCTCAAATGCCTGCCCGGTGTCGGGCCCAAGTCTGCGCAGCGGATGGCGTTTCACTTGCTGGAGCGTGACAGGCACGGTGCGAAGAACCTGGCCATCGCACTGACCGAAGCGGTGGAAAAGATTGGCCATTGCCGGTCCTGCCGCACCTTGAGTGAAACCGATATCTGCGACATATGCGGCAGTACATCGCGTGATCATAGTGCGCTGTGCGTGGTCGAAACACCGGCCGATGTGCTGGCGATCGAACAGACCGCGGAATTTCGCGGCACGTATTTCGTGTTGATGGGGCACCTGTCACCACTGGACGGTATCGGTCCTGATGAACTCGGACTGGACCTGCTCGAACAGAAACTCGCAGATGGCGATGTCAAGGAACTGATTCTGGCCACCAATCCGACGGTCGAAGGCGAAACCACGGCACATTACATTTCCGAGATGGCCGCCGAGCATCATGTCGAAGCGACACGCATCGCGCACGGCGTGCCGCTGGGCGGTGAACTGGAATATATCGACGCCGGTACCCTGGCGCATGCGTTTACCGGCAGGCAACGGATCAAGGTTTAGTTGTGTGTCTTTTTGTGTCTATCGAAGCTGATAATTTAACCGCTACATCGTAGGGTGCGCCGTGCGCGCCAGGAAGTAGGAATAAGTATGGCCGTTCTGAACACGGTGCGCACGGCGCACCCTACGGTGAATGCCATGCCGCATCATTGAATTTCGTTATACATACAAGCCTGATAGCAACAGCAGCAGATAGCCTTGGATCACGCGGCTATTGCAGATATTATTACAAACACAACAACGGGGGAGCATCATGACAGATTGCCTGTTCTGCAAGATCAGAGACGGCGAAATTCCTGGCGACAAGGTCTACGAGGATGATGATATTCTCGCTTTTCGAGACGTGAATCCGCAAGCACCGACGCATGTTCTGATCATACCCAAAAAGCACATTGCAACCATCAATGATCTCGACGAGGACGATATCACGGTGTCTGGCAAGATGATGCTGGTGGCTAAACAGATCGCCGCCGACGAGGGTATCGATCTGGACGGTTACCGACTGGTTTTCAACTGCAACAAGGGCGCGGGACAGGCAGTCTATCACATCCATCTGCACCTGCTCGGTGGTCGTCCGATGACCTGGCCGCCGGGCTAATCCAGTCTTAAGTGACTGATTATTCATGTTATGAACGAATTCATGCAAAACACCTGGCAAAATGAATACTTGATATATTAATAAATTCTAATATACTTAATAGCATTTGGTCAGGATCAAAGTCCTGCCACTGCAGTTCTGGCATGATTGTTCAGGTATAAAGGGTTACACATGAAAAAACAGATAGTTACGCTGTTGCTGCTGTTTCTACCGATGGTGGTTAATGCGGCGCCGGATGGCGACTTGCTGTATCAGAAGCATTGTTCGGTTTGCCATGGCAATGGTGGCGGGGGCGGTGTCGGTGTGCCCTTATCACTGTCCTCATTTATCGACAGCGTCTCAGATGAATACTTGAGAATTACCATCAGGGTTGGTCGTCCAGGGCGCATTATGCCGTCGTTTCCCACGCTGAGCGAAGCCCAGGTCAATGCCATTGTCGAATTCATGCGCGGTTGGTCCAATGGCCCCACGGTGACCCATAACCCAGAACCTGTTGTTGGCGATGCGGGCCATGGCAAGCTATTGTTTGCCGAGCATTGCGCAGAATGCCACGGTGAAAAGGCTGAAGGCGGTAACGGCACCGGTGTGACCTTCTCGCGCAAGCGTGAGCTGCCTATCATTGCGCCTGCGTTGAACAATCCGGGCTTTCTGGCCGCGGCCACCGATAATATGATCAAAGACACCTTGATCTACGGGCGCGAAGGCACGCCAATGAAATCCTCGTTGGTGGCCGGTTTCTCGGATAAGGATATCGATGATGTGGTGAGCTATATCCGTTCACTGCAGACGCAGCAAGATGATCCCATCCCTGCTGAAACCGTCGAGGCGGTGATCACGGCTGAATCACCCTATACCATCGAGGAGACGATCGAGAATCTTAAGATGGCCATCGCGGACCAGAATTTCACGTTGATCAGAACCGATTATGTTGAACGTGGCTTTGTCGACGAGGGTGAAGAAAACAAACAGCAGGTCGTACTGCACTTCTGTAATTTCAACTTTTTATATCAGGCCCTCGCGATCGACCCGAGAGCCGGGATTTTTCTGCCCTGTCGGGTCACGGTCACTGAAAATGACGGCAAGGTGCAGGTCGCTACGATCAATCCCATGCGTTTGAGCAGTCTGTTTAATAACGACGAGCTGCAGGCGGCGTGCAAGGAAATGAGCGGCATCTACCAGGCGATCATCGAGGATGCGGTATTATGATGGCGCGGCTAGCCATATTGTTGGCTGCATCGGTGTTCACACTGTCATCAGCACACGCTTCCGTGCTGGTTTCGGACCTGATCATGGCGCGTTCGCAAGAAGCGTTCCCCGAAGCCATGTTGACCCTGCAAACCTCGATCAAGGAGCACGGTTACAAGGTCGCCCATGTCCAGCGGATAGATATCGGTCTTACCGGCATGGGCTACAAGACGGACAAGTACCGGGTTGTGTTTGTCGGCAAGACCGAGGAGATCCAGTACCTCAGTAAAAAGTATCCGCAACTGACACCGTACCTGCCACCGAAAGTGTCGATCTTTGCGGAACAGGATGATACGGTCGTCGTCACGCCCAATCCCTCGATCTACAAGGATATGATTGATGATGACAAGGACAAACTGATTTTCGACCGATGGGAAAACGATATTTATTCGGTGTTCAACGACTTCAGCAGTGCTGTTGACGAGTGAACACAACGACGTTCGAAACATAGAACAGGATATACGAGCATACCGAGCGCGTAAAAGATTGCCTAGCTGTGCTCGCAATTGTATGTGTTACGTATTTCGTTGATGAGAAAAGCGTATATATCGTAGGGTGCGCCGTGCGCACCGAGGTAACTACAACAAGCATGATTGCTGCAAAATGGTGCGCACGGCGCACCCTGCCTGATCTATTTCATTTCTACTTCAAGGTTTTCACCGCAGAGGAATCACAGGCTTACAACAACATAAGAAATAGCCGGTGATCATCGGCGAAGTGTTGCTGGCAATCACCCGGTAGGATAGAAACGCCAGAGCTATGCTCCGCTAATCATCCTTACTGGTTATTTATAACGCTCTGCACCTTAGCGGTAATAATAAGATTTTATAGCACTCAGATTTCGTCAACAAATTACGCAACACATACAGCAATTATGGGAAATATCTAAAATAGGTCATTGCGAAAGCGACAGCGACGTGGCAATCTCGATCAGATGGCGATTATGCTAACGCATCTGACAGCATTACTTCAGATCAGGCATCACCATCCATAACCTTTTGCTGAATGGCGGCCAGGTACTCATCCATTTCTTCCTGACTTCTGAACACGTTCATGCCATCCAGCGCCTTGATGATGTCGAATACCTTGCGTACCTGAGGTTGCAGATTGAGCAGCATGAACTTGCCATGATGGCTGTCCATCAGCTTTTTGGTTTTGAAAATCACACGCAGCCCGGCGCTGCTGAGAAATTCGAGACGTTTTAGATCCATAATGACCATATGCACGGTCGAATCAATTTCCTGATCGATCTTGTCCTGTAATTGGGGCGCGGTATCGGTATCGAGACTCCCCGCCAGTGAGATGCGTTTCCCTTCATTGGGTTCAGCGTGTATGTTTATGTCGAGAGGCATGCCTGGTCTCCGGTTATTATTCTGCTTTCAGTGATTATAGTGCTTTGTGACGGTTAATACATTACGGTTCCTGTCACGCCGGTAGGATTGTTCATCCGTCAGCGATTTGACCAGCCCCAGGCCCATGCCGCCCTCCGAGAAGTCATTCAGCTGCGCAGCATCATTGTGATGCAGCGGATTGAACGCGGTGCCGGAATCTACGAATGTCAGATGAACACGATGCTCGTCAGTGGCGAGCTCGACATCGATTTTCGCCTCGGAATGATTGCCATAACCATGGTTGATGATGTTTGCCAGCAGCTCCTCGGCGACCAGTTTCAGATCGTGCCTGAATTCCTCTGTTACCGGCAGCTGCCGGAGACCTTCAGCGAGAAAATCATACAAGCGCTGGCATTCGCCACGGGTGTTGCTCAGCTGAATATGTTTCGATCTTTTTGTACTCGAATCAGCGGCCATATTGAATAACCATCAGGGTGATATCATCCGACTGTTCGGCGGTATCGACAAATACTTCAACATCGGTCAGCACCGATACGGCTAATGCTTCAGCTGTAGGCTGTGGCGTCTGCGCGACAAGTGCGTGCAGGCGTTTTTCGTCATACTGTTCACCCGTCGCATTGAATGCTTCGGTGATACCATCGGTGTACATCAGCAAGCGGGTTTGAGCTGCCAGCTGGTGACGCACATTCGGGTACTCGATGCCATCCATGAGCCCAAGTGCCGTACGACCGTCAACGATCAGTTCATCGCAGCTATCGTGTGTTGTTTGTAATGGATGCATATGTCCGGCATTGGCCATGATCAGGTCGCCGCTGTCCAGGTCCAGCGTGCCGCACACGGCAGTCACAAACATACAGGCATCATTG
Organism: uncultured Gammaproteobacteria bacterium; assembly: GCA_942492025.1. GTDB lineage: Bacteria > Pseudomonadota > Gammaproteobacteria > SZUA-229 > SZUA-229 > JABDQW01. The sequence continues at coordinate 430,935 of CALODJ010000010.1, forward strand.
TTCTGTGACAATGCCTGGTTCATGCGTGAGAAGGTATCACCCGGCGACAGATCATCATTGAGCGCGCCGGTATACAGCGTCACGGTCTTGGCCATGAACAACGCGGCGGGCACGCCTTTGTCGGAGACATCACCGACCATAAAATGCAGTTTGCTGGCGTTTTGCTGAAAATAATACAGATCGCCGCCAACGGAGCGGGCAGGGCGCAGGTGTGCATACAACTGATAGTCGTGTTCCTCGACGGAAACAGTGCCGCCACCGGGTACCATCGACATTTGTATGCCCCTGGCGATTTCGATTTCACTTTCGAGTTTCTGTTGTTTTGCAGTGGTTTGCTTGAGCTGTTCAATATGTGACTTCAATGCATCGCGCATGTGACGAAAGTCCGTCGTCAGCGCACCGATTTCATCGTTGCTGGCAGGTGTCGGTAATTTGGTATTGAGATTGCCGCTGCCAATATCTGCGGTTACCTGTGCGAGGCGTTCGAGTGGACTGATCATGTTGCGTGTGAGGGTGATGATGATCCACACCAGAATAATAAGGCCAACAAGCGCAAGCACTGCAATCTCGCCCGTGAGCAGCATGATCTCGAAGACGAGTTCGGATTCAGGTATAACAATGACAACTTTCCAGCCGGTATCCAGCAGCGGTTTGATTGCGATCCAGCAATCACCACGTTCGTGACTGCAGGGCGCATGGAAGTATGTGGCCTGATGCGCCTGTTTGCTTTGCAGGTAGATGTCCCAGTAATTGTCAATGAAATCAGAGTCCATGGTCGATTTAAGTTTCTTCATCACGCGTGCCCCATCGGGGTGAGCGACGATGGTGTCTTCACGGGAAACAATCAAACCGAATCCGCTTTCGCGTATCTGAATGTTCTTGACCAGTTGCTGTAGCCAGTCGAGCGAAATATCTGCAGTCGCAACACCGGCAAAGCGTTGTTCAGCGCCGATCAACAACGGTGTTGAATACGTTGTCATCAAGGCATTGCCGCCGCCTTCATCATAATAGGGTTCAGTCCAGGCAGCGGTGTTGCTGGCTTTGGGTACCTTGTACCAGTCCCACATCAGGTAGCGGTAATCCGTGGCGGCAAGATCGATATAACCGAGCTCCGTATCTTTCCTGAAATAGTAGGGCGAGAACTGGCCAATATCCGGGTCAAGAACATGGGGTTCAAGCGCAACCGTCATGCCGTATATATCAGGATTTATTTTGAGGAAAGCACGAATGGTGTCCTGTATCTGTCGCTCGCTGATATCCGCCTTGATCACTATAGCCGCCAGTGAGTCAGCGCTGGTCGCCACTGAGGTGAAAACGGCCTCGATATCGCTCACGGTTGAAGCGGCTGCAGTGCGCGCAAGTTCGCCGACATAGTCCTCAAGCAGGTTGCGCGACAGCAAATAATTAGCACCAAGTACGCTAGTGAAAATTAGCGTACCCAGACCAATGATGCCGAAGCTCAGGCGAGTGGCCAGACTGTGGAAGCGTTTGTTTTTGTTATGCACGATATTGTCAGCTGCCAGTACATGACATATGTGTTTTTAATCGTTGAATGATATCGATAAATCCTGAACATAGCATTCAGCCCGGATATTACATGAAGGCGGATGCGCAATATCCGGGTACAGTCGGACAATGCGAAGGTATTCGGGAAGACGGTATAAATACTCTGCTGTCATCAAGGTCAAAGCTGGAGATCTCGCCATGGTAGCAATGATCAAAAGTGATATCGGTATCCCGCAGACAGCGTCGTTTGCATCGTCGTGCTGTCGGGCTCCGTTATGGTAATCACGCTGCTGCCATTGGAAATGGTCTTGCTGTTGCTTCTGCCGAATTCCCAGCGTTTGAACTGCAGACCGAATTGAAAGCTGCTGTTGTTTCGATGCCAGATTTCATATTTCAATTTACCGGAGAAGCCATAGTCGTCACCAAGGTCGAGGCTGGGATTGCCATAACCCAGCTCAGCGAGATCGATCATGATGGTGCCATTGGTCGTGGCCAGCGCGCCCAGTTCAAATAACAAATTGCGGCGTTTGTCTTTAATCAGGGTCACTTGCACACCGGCCTCGACAGTCCACCACTGATAGCGTTCAAATAGCCCGAGAACGCCATTGTTGGGGAGTATATCCCGGTCCCATTGCTGCCAGTAGACCTTGCCGTAAAACCCGCTTTTGCTGTTCTGTGGGGACCAGCTCAGGCGGTACAGCAGTCGCAGGATGTTTTGTTCGGTTGTTGTTTGATGAGGCTGGCCCAGCTGGGTTCTGCCATCATAATCGACCCGGCCGTCATAAAGGCTGAACTCCAGCGTATTGAAGATACTGTGATAAGGATGAGAGGCTGCAAGGGTGAAACCCGGAATGAACCCGGTTTCCTGGTTCAGGGTGTTGCCCTGAGTATCGGTTTCTTCGTAGTCGAAGTGCATCAGCTCAGCTGCGATTCTGATATCCGCTGCATAGCCGCCAGCAGGTACGGTGATCACGCAAAGCGGTAAGACGTATTTTTTTATGTGATTTATGTCCATTTCTTGATTGTGCGATGCGGAAAAAACGCGGGCATTTTTCTGTGACACGGTGGCTTAAGGATGTGACAGCGTCCAACCCAGCGTCTCAGGGCCGAATGCACGGCTGCACCCAGATAGTGCAGACAACGTCGCCAGCAGTGCCACCAGAGTGCAAGTAGACCGATCTTTCCACATGTTAGGCATCTTCTCAAATATTTGCGGTGCCGATGAGTATAGTCAATTGCATGGAATGTTCCGGATGTGTTCCCAACGCGCATCTCACCCAATGGATGAGCCTTGAATCTACAAAGCATTTTACTCAGTCGGGGGATGCACATTGTTATTGCGCTTCTTCGTAAAACGCTTTGTGACAAATCCGCCTGGAACCGAAGACGGTGATCGAGAAGATTGCAATATCGGAATACTTTACAGAATTATGGTCATATATTTACATAAAGATTGCGTTCTGACGAAAACAAATCGAGAAAATTAACAAAATCAGGCTTACTTGGCCGTGGGATAAACAATATAATGGCAAGGAGTGATTATGAATCAGGGTGAAGAACGTAAAGAAGTGTAAAATATTCTATAAAGCAGTCGGAAAACATTACATATTATTCAATGTGAAAGCGCAAATTTAACCAGCACTATATGCGCTAAGTCATTATATCAGCGGCCTTTATTGCCGTGCTCTTGCATCCTGGCACGAATATGGCTTAAATTTAGATGCTAATCAGAATCAGCAATGTAAAAGCAGCGCGAGGGATTAGCATAGGCATTAAAAAACGGGTAGGGCATCAACGGATGTGATTGGTGAACTCCATAAAGTGTGTGCTTGAATACACCAAATTACCTGATAAGGAGATTTAAATGGAAGAGACGACAAAAAAATTGACCTTCGTGGTCATTTTTCTTGCTGTGGTCGTGGTTACACTATTTACGCTGGCACCATCAGTATGAATGATGTCAAGTTATCGGTTAACTGAATCTATACAATCTGGCGCTTCAGATTGGTGCGGCAAATGCAACACTGTACATCAAAAGATGTACCTGCAGTAGCGTATTTGGCGTGGTGGTTTGCTGTGTGATAGATTCCTCCTCGGCCCGGTCTGAATGACGGCGTCAGCATGACTGAGTGTACGCTCCCGTCATGATGTCGGTTTAAGGGCGTTGATCAGGAATTATTTTCCAATGCTCGACGTATACAAAACATCTTACAAGTTTATGGGACAGCCATTCAGGCTCAGTCCCAGTTATCGTAACCCCTACTTTCATCCAACCTACGATGAAGCCAATGCTTATCTGAAATATGCTGTATCTGAGGGTGAAGGTTTCGTTGCAATTACGGGTGCACCTGGCACAGGCAAAACAACCCTGATTGGCACACTGCTGACCGGGGTGGACAAGGAGCGTGTAAAGGTTGCTAGCATACTTAACGAGCAGCTGGATACGCGCGATTTGGTTGAGCGAGTGAACGATGCATTTGATCTGCCTGCTGATAAACGTGTCGCGCCAATACCTAAATTGATGCGTTTTCTAAATCAACATCGACAACAAGGTGGTCGCGCCATATTGATCTTCGATGAAGCGCATTGCATGTCCTCGGCTGCGTTAGAGGAACTGCGTTTACTCTCTAATCTACAAAATTATGATGGTCTGCTGCTGCAAGTCTTTCTGTTGGGGCAGGAGCCACTGCTCGACATCATTCGTTCACCGGGTATGGAGCAATTGCAGCAGCGACTGATAGCAGCCTCGCATCTGGAACCGTTGGAATTGGATGAGACTATTGCTTACATCGAGCATAGACTGCGAGCGGTGGGGTGGCAGAATGACCCATCATTAAGTGACCAGTCGTTTAATCTGATCCACAAGTTCAGTGGTGGCATACCGCGACGAATAAACCTGATCTGCCATCGCCTGTTTCTTCGTGGTGGTGTTGAGAATAAACGGGAGTTTTTGGGTGAAGATGCTCTTCATGTTATCGTTGAGCTCAACAAGGAAGGCTTACTGACGCCCGTCATGCGAAAGGAAGCTAAAAAAAATAGCAGTCGATACTGCTAGGGTATAATACCGACTGACTTTCAAAAGACCCTGATATCCATGTCTGTGCAGTACTGGTAATAGCATTTCGGCAATTGAATGAACAAATTTTATCTTTCGGGTAATCAGTTTTGAATACCCTGGTATGCTGTTAAATTAATACAGCGTTCATTCATATCCAGGCTCATACAATGATTGATTGAGCGTATAGAAAGTTACTGTCCGTCTAAATCGATCCAATAATGTCTGCATGAAAGCCTGCTAATTTATATACATTTATTGTGTATTGAAGTCAGATGTTGGCAATAAGCACCTAAGTCTGGGAATTATACTAAGCTGGCAATCATGGGTATCGTGCGATATTTCCGTCATTCGACTCAGCTGGTTGGCTATCACATTCCAACTGAATATATCCTGCTTGGTTTCATTGAATTTCTGATCCTTTTTTGTTCACTCTACCTTGGGATTGAATTACGGTATTGGGGTGAAAGCTGGGATCAGGAAATCGATTCTTATGTGTCCCAGACAAAAAAATGAAAATAAACCGAAATTGATTATTATTATGTAACTAATGAGGTATATTACAGATTTCAGCTTCTTGATGAAATTTATAAAAATAAATAACTGCATAAAATTTTTTTCGTGTTCGTACGTACTCCGTTGGATGTCGACTTAATCAAGTAAAAACGACAAATCGTCGGGCTGATTGATGATTGGCTATGCATTTTGTGAGGGGGAGACGATGATTGCAACAGATCGCTCATAAAGACGGGCTCATCGATAGGCCGGCAGTAGGATAGATTAAAGTTTAGCCGCTCACCGCGTCGACAGGAAATTTAAACACAAAGTATGCGTAGCGCACGAAAAAATTGCATAAAGAATTCCAGCAAGCCACGCATGCTTTACCAGCTAAGGATTAAGACCTGATACCGCACATTCAACAATTGGACTCCGCTTGGTATAACAAAAAGACGTACCGTCTATGAATAATGGTTTATACGCTTATCTCGGCGCCACAATTGCCTATGGTTTATTCGCGATCATGCTGCTGTTTAGCTGGCGCGCGAGTCTTCAGGGTAAACTGCTAACAGCTGTCACCTTGATTAGTGCTATCTGGTCGATACTGGCAGCAGCAATGGCGGTGGAAGGCAATTTCGCGCAAATCGAAGCTTACAAAACGTTCGAGATTCTCCGCTATATAGCCTGGTTTGTGTTTTTATTGAAGCTTTTCGATGCGGTGATGATGGTGCGGGAGGGGTACCGCAAGTTTGTTCGTTGGGTATTACCATTCAGTGTGGGATTAGGTTGTTTGATTTTGCTAGATGAGCTCACCGGTCTATCAGGCCAGCCACTGCTGGCGCTGATAGGGCATATCTTGCTCGCGCTGATTGGTCTCGCGATTATCGAACAGCTTTACCGTAATACCTCAAAGAGGCATCGCTGGGCGATTGAGTATCTCATCCTTGGTGCCGGCGCACTGTTTGCTTTCGATTTTTTCCTTTATACGGACACACTACTATTCAGAGCTGTTGATCAGACGATGTGGGAAGTGCGTGGCGTGATTCACATCGTCGCAGTGCCCTTACTGGCCGTGGCCTCGGTGCGAAATAAAAACTGGTCGTTGAACGTTTTTGTTTCCCGCGATATCGTTCTCAGTACGACTGTAATATTGGGTGGCGGTCTCTACCTGGTAGCTATAGCCAGTGCCGGTTACTACTTGAGGGAATACGGTGGTAATTGGGGCCTGATTAGCCAGGTGATGTTTTCTGCACTGGCGGTCGTATTGCTCGCGGCTGTGCTGTTTTCCAGACGATTACGCTCACAAGCCAGGGTTTTTCTTGGCAAGCACTTCTACAAGAACAAATATGACTATCGCGCGGAATGGTTGCGCTTGACAGACAAGCTGAGTGGCGGCTTTGATCGTGATGAAAAGTTCACAGCAGCGATTGAAGCGATGGCTAATACGGTTGAAGCGCGTGCTGGCATGTTGTGGCTCCAAAATGATCAGTCAGACTATAGTAATGTTGCATCGTGGAACATGCGTCGGGTAGATATAAAAATGGTTAAAGACGATCCATTGATCTACTTTTTTGAAGATAAAGGCTTCATTATTAATCTCAAGGAGATTGCATTTCACCCAGACGAATATGCGGGTCTGCAAGTTCCGGAATGGGTATCGACACTGAATCGGCCCTGGCTCATGGTGCCTCTGTTTGGTCCGACCGCGTTAATTGGCTTTGTCGTACTGGCGGATCCACTGGTCACGCGTTCAATAAACTGGGAAGATCGAGATTTTCTGACTACAGCAGCAAAACAGGTAACGAGTTATCTGATGGTGATTTTAACGTCAGATGCACTGGCACAAGCCAAACAATTTGAAGTATTTACCCGCCTGTCTGCTTATATGGTGCATGATCTTAAAAATATTGCTGCAGAACTGGAACTGATATCACTCAATGCGAAAAAACATAGCGACAATCCAGATTTTATCAAGGATGCATTTGATACGGTCGACAACGCTGCCGCTGACATCAAAAGGCTACTGGATCAATTACGCAACAGGCGTGCACAAGCCGAGCAGCGGAGTCAGGTTGACTTGAACGTACTATTGAAGAAAGTAATTGAAAGTAAACAGCAGCGTTTACCCCGGCCAGTAATTAAATATGCTTGCACCTCCTGCTTTGCCAATCTAGAGAAAGACCGCTTGGCGAATGTGTTGGCGCATTTGATTGATAACGCACAACAGGCGACGAATGACAATGGTTCCATCGAAGTCAGATTGATGAACCATAATTCCGCACAGGTTATCGAAATCACAGATAATGGCATTGGCATGGATGCCGAGTTTATTCGAGAAAGATTGTTTAAACCATTCGATACGACCAAAGGTAATGCCGGTATGGGAATTGGCATGTATGAGAGTCGTGAATATATTCGGAGTCTTGGTGGGGATGTCCGTGTTCAGAGCGAGCCCGGAAAAGGTACAATAATATCACTGCATATTCCTGTGAATCATCAGGACAATGAGGCGGTAGCCAATACCTGATAGAATCACACGTGTAAATTATTCGGGAAATATGCTGATTTTCAGTTATGGCGGACGAGAATCTGAAACCGTTACTCATCGTTGAGGACAACCCAGGATTACAGAAACAACTCAAGTGGTCGTTTGAGGGGTATGATGTTCTTTTAGCTGATGATCGTGTCTCGGCCATCTCGCTTCTGAAGCAGCATCGGGCACCGGTGGTAACGCTTGACCTGGGTTTGCCGCCGGATCCGACAAATGCCGCTGAAGGATTGGCAACGCTGGATGAAATACTCACATATGCGCCACACACCAAGGTGATCGTAGTCACCGGTAATGATGACCGCGACAATGCCCTCAAAGCCATCTCCCTGGGTGCATATGATTTCTATCAAAAGCCTGTTGAGCCTGAAATTCTCCATCTGATAGTTGACCGTGCCTACACCCTGTTTCAACTGGAAGAAGAAAATCGTCGATTGGCGCAGCAATCATCTGCACCTCTCGATGGTATCGTTGGCTCCAGCGCAAAGATTCTCGAGACCTGTCGCCGGGTTGAAAAGGTTGGGCCGTCCGAAGCCACGACATTGATACTGGGTGAAAGCGGCACCGGTAAGGAACTGATCGCGCAAGCGCTACATCGACTCAGCCCGCGCAAAGAAGCTTCGTTCATCGCATTGAACTGTGCTGCGATTCCCGAAAACCTGCTTGAGAGCGAACTGTTTGGTTATGAGAAAGGTGCGTTCACCGGGGCATTCAAACAAACACCAGGCAAACTCGAAAACGCGAATGGTGGCACCGTTTTTCTGGATGAAATCGGTGATATGCCGATGCCACTCCAGGCCAAGATGTTGCGTTTCTTACAGGAACGTGTCATCGAGCGCATTGGCGGAAGGAAAACAATCGAAGTCAATGTCCGTATCATCTGCGCAACACACCGCAAGCTGGATGAGTTGATAAAGGAGGGTTCATTCCGGGAAGATCTGTATTTCAGAATCAGCGAAATCGTGATAGAAATTCCACCGTTGCGACATCGTGACAGTGACAAGTTATTGTTGGCACAGTATTTCCTTAATTCATTCAGTTATAAGAACCGGCGTTCATTCAGAGGTTTTACCGAGCAGGCCCGTGCCGACATTGATGCCTATGAATGGCCGGGTAATGTTCGAGAAATGGAGAACAGGCTCAAGCGCGCCGTGGTTCTTGCAGAGGGAAGCAGAATTACCTCCACAGACCTCGGCTTTGCAAAACAAGTAGAGCAGCAGCCGCAAAGCCTGCGCCAAGCGAGGGAGCGGGCTGAACGTGATATCATCGAGCGTACTCTGGCCATTCATGATTACAATTTTTCGCATGCAGCTGCAGCGCTAGGTATAAGCCGGCCTTCTCTCTACAGCCTTATCAAGAAATTGGCTATCCCTGAGCCTGGAGAAAAATGAATTAAGCGAATAAGCGTTCACAACGAGCACTAATTATGAGTGTTGACCAATAGCAATAACGCTTGCTAAAAACATGGCTTATCGCGATATTATCGATCATTTCGATAGCAGGATCTGCACTGCTGACATGGCCACTGCGGGAAATGGTCATGGACGGTTCGCTTTAACAATCGCATATCGATTATACAATGGCTTAAATGAGCGTGCGCGATCCAGATGCGAACTCCGTAAGCTATTGAAATAAATAGATAAACTGCCCTTGTCGTTTGTATGGTGAAATGCTTGCGTAAAAGGCAGTGATGCTGGTTGAATTGTGCAGATTGTCTCACGCATGAATTGATGAGTGGAGAGTATAAGAAATATTAATAAAAACAATAGCATATGACTACACATTACCGTTTTATGTGTTATTGTTTACTCTACAGAGTCGTTACAGTTTCAAGGGTATGCTAATTCAAATGTTACTTTGAATAATCTCCAGATGATTGTTAATAGTTTTGCTCCATTGGGGGCATATCACGGGCAGGTATGCGATAATTGCCAGCGATCAATGGCTACTGCATGCTTTAACTGATTTGATGCTGGCTTACGTTGAACGTCTGTGCGTGGGTGTTTTTGCAACCCGTAGTTTCAATACATCAAGTGTTGTTTGCGCGTTTATTCGAGTTAATTGATGTCCGCTAGACTCATCCTTTCTTTGATTAAAGCAATTCTCGCTGGTCACCGCTGGACGGATGGGTGTTATCATGCGGCGCGAAATCGATATATATGCACTGTGTCAATAGTAGAGTCAGCTGGAGTTTGCACCTAATCCACATGGTTGAGATGCATTAGTATACAGGTCGCAACATTCAATGAATCAACAACGCACAGAAATATATGGTTATTTGCATGGCATGTGGCGCTATCGCTGGTCAGCGTTGCTGATCACATGGCTAGTGGCAGTCGCAGGTGGGCTTCATGTGTCTTCACTGCAAGATAAATATCAAGCAGAGGCAGTCGTCTACGTCGATACCACATCGGTGATGCAGCCATTGTTAACAGATCTGGCACCAGAAACCGATACGCTGGACGAACTTGCAGTCATGAGCAGGGTTTTGCTCAGCAGAGAAAATCTCCTGTCCGTGATTCGCGAGACGGATATGGGTCTCGAGGTTACAACACCTTACGAAAGAGAGCAGCTCGCAGAATCGCTGGCTGGTTCCATTACAATACTGACGGGTGGAGATACAGGAGAGGGGCAGGGCAAGCTTAGCAATATCTTTGAAATCAGCTACCAGTCGACATCCCCGGAGCGCGCTTACCAGGTGGTTTCGGGTTTGCTCAGCACCATGATAGAAGAGAAACTGAGTTCCACCAGCGCCGATACCGTAGCTGAACAGAAGTCTCTCGACTCTCAGATTGCTGAATTCGAACAGCGACTGACTAGCGCGGAGCAGCGCCTGGCAGAGTTCAAAAAAGCAAATGTCGGATATCTGCAGGATGGAAAAGGTAGCTTCTATGAGCGCCTTCAGCAGGCGCAGGAAGATGTTGCACAGACGAGTTCGACTTTGCGTCTCGCAGAGCAGCGCGTGCTCGAATTGAACAAGCAACTGCAGGCTGAAAAGCCTCGAGTGAGCAGCGATAATCCCCCGTCAGCAACAGCGATTAAACTGCGTGGGTATCAGAGAGATCTGGGTCGTTTACTGGATCAATATACCGAACAGCACCCCGATGTAGAGGAGTTAAGATCGATTATCGCTGATCTGCAGGCAGACCTGAGAAAGGAAAAACTGCAAGTATCATCTGCAGTAACGGGGGATGCAATCAAGTCAAACGCTGTTTATCAGCAGATAAAAGTCGAACAGAGCAAGGCCAACATCGAGGTGGAAACACTCAAGATACAATTGGCCGAGCAACAGGCCTACGTGGAAAAGCTCGAAGATTCAGTTGACGCTATTCCTGAAGTAAAGGGAAAGCTTGCTGAGCTGAATCGAGATTATGAGGTCACGCAGGAAAGATATCTTGATCTGGTCGAAAGAAGGGAATCTGCCAGGCTTGCGCAGAACGCGGGGCAGTCTGCCAGCGATGGTACCTTTCGCATCATTGAGCCACCTGTATTACCCACTCAACCTTCAGGGCCACAGCGTATGATGTTATTGGCTGGTTTTCTGGCAGCCGCTCTGGGTGCCGGCGTGGGCTGGAGCTTTTTAAGGTTCGTGTTGAAGCCAACCTACATCAGTATGCGTCAACTGAGAGAAGATTTGGGATTGCCTGTGCTCGGTTCTGTCAGCTTATATTTATCACCAAGACAGAAATACCAACGTCGCTTTCAGCTAATATCTTTTCTGACTGTAGCAATTTTACTGGCACTTGTGTCAGGCGGTGTAATTTGGTACCGAGATTTGGGTGCGGTGATTGTCGTATCTTTGATTTCAGATCTGTCGCTATGAGCACCACTAGGTGAATCAACGGGCAACAAGAACTGCCCTGGTCGCTGCTGACGGCAGTGAGTAGAGCGACTTTTCTTCAAACGGCAAATGCTGCGCAAGCCTTTCCCTGTCATGAGGGCTCTGAAACGTGGGGCGGTGTCCTGACCGTGCTCAGTTTTGGCCGAGGTAGTGGCGCGGTATTGTGCCCTAATGCAAGACTGGAAGAATTGCTGCCTGTCGTAGAATACCAAAAAGATTCTGATGGGGGTAAACGGTCATTGCAATTGATCAAGTCAGGCTTATATAATCCCGTGATTTCGCCACGTTTGTACTGCTTGTGACCAGGTTTAGCGTTTCTTCCTCTGGGTGAGGCACGTTATCATCCACTTGAGGATATCGAAGCGATGGATCCGGTGAAATTAGCCTTATTGCCTGCAAATATCGTTGCGTACAAGGATCATAACATGCAAGCACAAACACTCTTGCTAAAATGCTTTAGGATATGGATGCTGTGCCAGCAGGACTGGTAGACTTGCCAAGCGTATGCAAGGTTTCGCGTGAATGCCGTCTGTTGCGTTATCCGCAATACTCGTCGATACATCAGTTCGTGACCGGTTCCATTGAAACATGAGACGATCGGGCCTGGGTCCTTCAGCCGTGTGTCCGGCAAGTTGACGCGGTATATCAGGGACTGGAAACGTGCGCTGCGTGGCCAGGGTCCAGTTGCTGCGGCGGAATTATTTGCGGCCAGTATCCTGACCTTGTCTGCGCATTGTCAAGTCAAAGAGCATGATATTGTGAAAATGCGACGGTTACTGAGTGTGCGCTGATAAACGGTCGCAATCGAACAGGTGTGTGCTAGTATTTTTCGATGAGAATCATTCAGGAATTTTTCAGCTATGAAATATTATAAAAGGGTATGCTCAGTCATTTTGTCGCTCATCGCGGTGGCTGGGTGCGCCGGGGATCCTAACCTGCCAAATACATCAAAACCGTCCAGCGGCCCCAGTGTGTTGGTCAACTCCTACAAAATGGCTGTCGGTGATCAGTTACAGATTAACGTCTGGAAGAATCCTGAGTTGTCTGTTTCAGCACCGATACGCCCTGATGGCAAAATTACCCTGCCCCTGGCGGGTGATGTTATGGCAGTAGGCAAAACACCTGAAGAATTGTCACAGGATATCGAAACAAAATTAAAGGCTTACTTAAGAAAACCGAATGTTACGGTGATCCTGACCAGTCTGCAGGGGCATGAATTTTTGTCGCGTATTCGTGTCACTGGCGCCGTATCAGAAAACCTCTCGATTAATTATGTTCAGGGAATGACGGTGCTGGATGCCATTTTGGCGGCGGGGAGCGTTACGCCTTATGCAAACAGTAACGATACCAAGCTGCACAGGCGCACGGCGAAGGGCCCTGAGACCTACGATATACGGTTGAAAGACATTATGCAAAAGGGCGATATGTCGACCAATGTACTGCTTCTGCCTGGAGATGTTATCACTGTGCCGGAACGATTGTTTTGATAGACTGGACGGCCGAGGATGATTTTGAGGGTAATGGGCTATGCGCCGGATGTTAGCCAAGCCTGTAAATACATTGGTTTTTGCCGCGTTGATGCTGTGCAGTTTCGCAACATCAGCATTCGACTTTGAACCCGGCGTTGGTGTCGGCCTGGAATACACTGATAATGCAACGCTTGCTGCTGATAATCCGGTGGATGATTTGATTGCAATTGGCTATCTGGGTGCAACTCTGCAGGACGACGATGGTCCGGTGACCGCTGATGTGACTGCTGCGCTGAATTATCATAACTACACCAAGGATACATTTGAGAATCAGCGCTACTTCAACCTGAATGCAGTCGTGGACTGGGCGATGATCCAGAACCGTTTTGACTGGCTACTGCGCGATTTCTATAGGCAACGCCCGATTGATACTACTGATCCAAATACGCCGGACAACATCCAGGACAGCAATATTTTAGTCTTTGGTGCGAATATGGTCTTTCCAGTAACTGCTCGGCAGACTATTAACGTGCTACCGGAATACCGAAATTTCTACTACGAAAATCAGTTTACAGATAATCAGCAACTGGCTTTGATGGCAAGCTGGGATTATAGTCTGAGCCCTTTGACCGCTGTTGGTGTGAAAGGACACATAAGAACGGTGGACTTTGATGAGCGCGCTGTTGACAACGTGTCTTTCGCCAGTATTTTTTATACCATAGCCCACCAGCGTGTGCGTTCAGACTTCAGCGCTAACCTGGGCGTAACGGGCGTTGAAAGAGATAATGGACAAAATACCGAGGAGCTGGCCGGGTATCTGGATTGGTTGTTTAATTTGACGCAGCGATCGAGGTTTCGGGCGTTTCTATCCACTGATTTAACTGATACTAGCAGTGACGCACTGCGGGGTACAGTGGATCCCGGCACAGGTGATCCCAATGAAATTCAGATTACCACAGATGTGATTCGAAATAAGGTGATTTCGTTGGGGTACACGCATGAAATTAGTAAACTCGCGTCAAGTCTGACCGGCCAGTATCGCGAATTAAACTACAGTGAAACTCCAAATGATCGAACAATCTGGTCGTTGCAAGCTGTATTTAACTATCCGGTGGCAGCGGCATTAACGAGCGGTTTCTATGCGCGCTACAACAACACAGATTTCACTGATACTGTCCGTACTGATGACAACACCACCGTTGGAGTCAATGCCAGCTATCGGTTGACGCCCAGACTGAACGGTCTCGTTGACTTGAAGTACCGTAATAGAGACAGTACGCAGGCAACACAAAATTTCGATGACTGGAGCGCATATGTCAGTTTGGTGTATGGGTTTGGACAACCGTTACAGCCTACGCGAGCTGGCGGATTTTAGATTCGTCTTTCAGGCTTAGGGAACAAGCGTACAGATTGACATGCCTGACGGGCATTCTATAATGCGCATCTGGTTTGTTGCGAAAGGGTTTTGCTTGGGGGGACCTCTCATCCGTTCAAGAAGACAGCAGATGTGGTCGAGATGGCAGTTTGATTTCGGGATTAAAGTCCGTAACAGCTGACAGCAAGGGCTGCAAAAAAACATTGAGACCTGCAGGCGCGTAGCTCAGTTGGTTAGAGCACCACCTTGACATGGTGGGGGTCGGTGGTTCGAATCCACTCGCGCCTACCAAATTGATTTCAGGCTGCCACGCGCTGGCATCCTGGAAGAATAGTAAAGAAAGCATTCGCGCGAGTGGATGAGAACAGTGCGGTTCGACAAAATCGCCTGGAGCGATTTTGAACGCACGTAGTGCGGCCCGCAGGGCGGAGGGCAGGAAGCCCGGAGTAATCCACTCGCGCCTACCAATATTTGAAACATGCGACCTCTCGTATTGGCCGCCACTGGAGAACGCTATGCCTCATAACAGTCCTGTTGTTACCCTTCCTGATGGTTCCAGACGTGAATTTGACAGCGCGGTGTCAGTGCTTGCTGTTGCGCAGGCAATTGGTCCGGGCCTGGCCAAGGCGACACTGGCGGGGCGTGTCAACGGTGATCTGGTGGATGCATCCTACGTGATCGATGATGATGCAGAGCTGGCGATTATCACCAGCAAGGACGAGGAGGCGCTCGAGTTGTTGCGCCATGATGCGGCGCACGTGATGGCGCAGGCGGTACAGGAGCTCTATCCCGGCACCCAGGTGACCATCGGTCCGGCGATCGAGGATGGTTTCTATTACGACTTCGCCCGCGAGGCCGCCTTTACCCCGGATGACCTGAAAAAGATCGAACAGCGTATGCACGAGATCGTCAAACGTGATCTGCCGATCGTGCGCGAGGTCTGGGACCGTGACCAGGCGAAGGCGACCTTTGGTGATATCGGCGAGGACTACAAGGTCGAGATCATCGAGGACATCATTCCCGAAGGCGAGGAAGTGTCTGTCTATCGGCAGGGTGACTGGTTCGATGTTTGCCGCGGTCCGCATCTGCCGAGCACCGGTAAGCTGGGCAAGGGTTTCAAACTGATGAAAGTCGCCGGGGCCTACTGGCGCGGCAATTCCGACAATGAGATGCTGCAGCGCATCTACGGCACTGCCTGGCCCGACAAGAAGCAGCTCAATGCCTATCTGCACCGGCTGGAAGAGGCGGAAAAGCGCGATCATCGCAAGATTGGCAAACAGCTCGGTTTGTTCCATACTCAGGAAGAAGCGCCAGGCATGGTGTTCTGGCACGATAAGGGCTGGACCATTTACCTGACGGTAGAGAACTACATCCGCAACAAGATTCGCGCCAAAGGCTACCAGGAAATCAACACGCCGCAGGTGGTGGACCGCTCCTTGTGGGAACGCTCCGGCCACTGGGACAAATTCGGTGACATGATGTTCACCACGCACTCGGAGAACCGCGATTACGCGGTGAAGCCGATGAACTGCCCGTGCCATATCCAGGTGTTCAATCAGGGGCTGAAGAGCTACCGTGACCTGCCGCTGCGCCTGGCCGAATTCGGTTCCTGCCACCGCAATGAACCTTCGGGCACGCTGCATGGCCTGATGCGTGTACGTAACTTCGTGCAGGACGATGCGCACATCTTCTGCACCGAAGACCAGCTCCAGGACGAGGTCTCGGCTTTCATCGACCTGGTCTATGAGGTCTATGCCGATTTCGGATTCACCGAGATCATGGTGGCCCTGTCCACCCGCCCGGAGCAGCGCGTTGGTGAGGATGCCGCCTGGGACAAGGCCGAAAAGGCGCTGGAAGTCGCGCTCGATAACAAAGGTCTGGACTGGAAACTGCAGCCGGGTGAGGGCGCCTTCTACGGCCCCAAGATCGAATTCGTGTTGAAAGACTGCATCGGCCGCCAGTGGCAATGCGGCACCATGCAGGTCGATTTCTCGATGCCGGGCCGGCTCGATGCGCATTACATCGCCGAGGACGGCAGCAAGCAGGTGCCGGTGATGCTGCACCGGGCCATCCTGGGCTCGCTGGAGCGGTTTATCGGAATATTGATTGAGGAGCACGAGGGCAAGTTCCCTTTGTGGCTGGCGCCGGTACAGGCGGTTGTGATGAATATCACCGACAGTCAGGCCGAATGCGCTAAAACAGTGCAGCAAAGCCTTGTTGAACAAGGCCTTAAGGTTGAATTGGACTTGAGAAATGAAAAGATCGGCTTTAAAATCCGCGAGCACACATTACAGCGCGTTCCCTACATGCTGATTATCGGCGACCGGGAGCTTGAAACGAACACAGTGGCCGTGCGCACGCGAAGCGGTGAGGATCTCGGTTCCATGTCTGTTGCAGACCTGGTAGGTCGATTATCCGATGAAATCGCGAGCCGCGGTCATACTGTTTTGGAGGAATAGAAATCGCAGCACAGAAAAAGACACTTTTAAACGCAGACATACGGTATCCTGAAATACGGGTCATCGATCAGGAAGGTGAACAACTCGGCATCATGTCGAGTAATGACGCACTTGTAAAAGCCCAGGAAGCCGGGCTCGACTTGGTAGAAGTGTCGCCCAATGCGAATCCTCCGGTTTGCCGCATCATGGATTTCGGCAAGTTCAGATTCGAAACCAGCAAGAAGTCGCAGGCTTCGAAGAAAAAGCAGAAACGGACCCAGATCAAGGAAATCAAGTTTCGCCCCCGAACAGAAGAGGGCGACTACCAGGTCAAGCTGAAAAAGCTGCGTAATTTCCTTGAAAAAGGCGACAAGACAAAAGTGACCATGCGTTACCGTGGTCGTGAATTTGCCCATCAGGAGCTGGGCATGCAATTGCTCAAACGTGTGCAGGCCGATCTGGAAGATATCGCCAACGTCGAGCAGATGCCGAATATGGAAGGACGGCAAATGGTCATGCTACTGGGACCTAAAAAAACCAGGTAGTCACGTGTGCTGTGGTACGAGATACACCGCAGTCGCTAACGAGTGAGCCGGTCACAAGATTCAGGGTTGAACACCGTGCTTATTTTTGAAGAATACATTGAGTGGAGAAGGCATCATGCCGAAAATGAAAACCAACCGTGGCGCAGCCAAGCGCTTCCGCCGTACCGGTTCAGGCAAGTTCAAGCGCGCGCAGTCATTCCGCCGCCATATCCTGACCAAGAAGAGTACGAAACGTAAACGTCATTTACGCGACGATGCAGTGGTGCATGACAATGACACCAAGATGCTGACTCGCATGCTGCCCTACGTTTAGGCGGGAGAATAGAACATGCCAAGAGTAAAAAGAGGCGTACAGGCCAGAGCCAAACATAAAAAGGTTTTAGCCAAAGCCAAGGGTTATTACGGCGCGCGCAGCCGCGTTTATCGCGTCGCCAATCAGGCCGTGATCAAGGCCGGCCAGTATGCGTACCGTGACCGCCGTGTGAAAAAGCGTAACTTCCGTTCGCTGTGGATCGTGCGTATCAACGCCGCTGCCCGTGAATGCGGTCTGTCTTACAGCCGTATGATCGACGGTCTAAACAAGGCGGACGTGGATATCGACCGCAAGGTGCTGGCCGATCTGGCGGTGCATGACATGGCTGCGTTTAGTGCCCTGGCAAACAAGGCAAAGGACGCGCTGGCTGCATAATACGTACTTAGCCAATCACGATTTGAAAGGGGAAGCCAGCTTCCCCTTTTTTGATTAACGGGGCACTCTCGAGGGCATTACAAGTGGATCTTCAGGCGTTAACTGCCAAGGCACAATCTAATATCGAGGCAGCTGAGAATCTGGAGGCGCTCGATCAGATTCGCGTCAGCTATCTGGGCAAAAAAGGCGAACTCACGTCGCTGCTGAAGACCTTGGGCTCGCTGCCGGCGGATCAGCGCAAGGCGGCCGGGCAGGACATCAATCGCGCCAAGCAGGACGTTCAGACAGCAATCGAAGCGCGCAAGGCGGCGCTGCAGGCGGCGGCGCTGGAAGCGAAGCTGACGCGCGAGCGTATCGATGTCACGCTGCCTGGGCGTGGCCAGTCACCCGGTGGCCTGCATCCGGTCACGCGGACCATGGAGCGTATCGATGAGCTGTTCTCGCAGCTGGGTTTTGCGGTTGAGCAGGGGCCTGAAATCGAGGACGACTATCACAACTTCGAAGCGTTGAATATACCGTCGCATCACCCGGCGCGCGCGATGCACGATACCTTCTATTTCGATGCGCAGACCTTGTTGCGCACGCACACCTCGCCGGTGCAGGTACGGCATATGCAGAGCGATACCCCACCGCTGCGAATCATTGCACCGGGGCGTGTCTACCGCTGCGATTCCGATCTGACGCATACACCGATGTTCCACCAGGTGGAAGGCCTGCTGGTCGACCGGCACGTCAGCTTTTCCGATCTGATGGGCACACTGGCTGATTTCTTGCAGCATTTTTTCGAGAACGACCAGTTGAAGACCCGGTTCCGGCCGTCGTATTTTCCGTTCACCGAGCCGTCATCGGAAGTCGATATTCAGTGTGTAATGTGCCAGGGTGAAGGCTGCCGAGTATGTAGCCATACCGGCTGGCTGGAAATTCTGGGTTGTGGCATGGTGCACCCCAATGTGTTCAAGGCCGTCGGCATCGACAACGAAGAATTCACCGGCTATGCCTTCGGCATGGGCGTCGAGCGCCTGGCGATGTTGCGCTATGGTGTTAATGACCTGCGCCTGTTCTTCGAAAACGACCTCAAGTTTTTACAGCAGTTTAGGTGATCAGATCCACCACAGGGGCACAGAGGTCACAGAGAAAATGCTAATTAACTGGTTTAGCTATATTACCTAAGATAATGAAAAAATTGGAAATAACGTTATATAACTTTCTTCGAAACCATGTGGGCTTACACAAAAGAGACTCTGTGACCTCTGTGCCTCTGTGGTGAACAAAATAATATGAACTTACACAAAAAAATCTCTGTGACCTCTGTGCCTCTGTGGTGAAAAAACAAATATGAACTTACCCAAACAATATCTCTGTGACCTCTGTGCCTTTAGTAGTGAATAAATAGATATGAAAATCAGCGAACAATGGTTAAGGACCTGGGTTAATCCTGATATCACCACCGAGGCGATGGTTGAGCAGTTGACCATGGCCGGGCTGGAAGTGGGGGGCACCGAACCGGTTGCCGGTGACTTCAGTGATGTGGTCGTCGCCCGGGTCGAGTCGGTCGAGAAACATCCCGACGCCGACAAGCTCAGTGTCTGCCAGGTGACGGACGGTAACGAGCGCTTGCAGATCGTCTGTGGCGCGGCCAATGTGCGCGCCGGACTGTCTGTGGCGCTGGCCAGAGTCGGAGCCGTGCTGCCAGGTGTCGGGGAGAATGAAACCTTCAAAATCAAGCCGGCCAAACTGCGCGGTGTCGCCTCTGCGGGTATGCTGTGTTCAGAAAAGGAACTCGGTCTGGCGGAGCAGTCGGATGGCATCATGGAGCTGCCGGCGGATGCGCCAGTTGGCACCAGCCTGCGCGAGTATCTTGAGCTCGATGATACCGTGATCGAGATCGATCTCACCCCCAATCGAGGTGACTGTCTCAGCGTTGCCGGTATCGCGCGTGAACTGGGCACGCTGAACCAGTGCGATGTCAGCGATCAGGTGCACGAACCTTACGCCCAGCAAATCGACGACACCTTTGAAGTCAATGTCGAGGCCGATGAAGCCTGCACGCATTACGCCGGCCGCGTTCTTCGTGGCGTTGATGTATCCGCACCGACGCCGCTTTGGATGGTGGAACGCCTGCGCCGTTCGGGTATACGCAGTCTGGGCGCAGTGGTGGATATCACCAATTACGTCATGATCGAACTCGGCCAGCCGATGCACGCGTTTGATCTTGACCAGCTTGATGGCCGCATCAATGTTCGCTATGCCAAAGAGTCGGAGCAAATTACCTTGCTCGATGGCAAATGTATTGAGCTCGATCAACAGACGCTGGTGATTGCCGACAACGCGCGCCCGCTGGCGCTGGCCGGCATCATGGGGGGCGAGAACTCGGGGGTGAGCGAACAGACGCGCGCGATATTCCTGGAAAGCGCCTATTTCGTACCCGAGGTCATCGCCGGTAAGGCACGTGGTTTCGGTCTGCACACCGACTCATCACACCGCTTCGAACGTGGCGTCGATCCGCAGTTGCAAGTGCAAGCGGTCGATCGTGCTACCGAGCTGATACTGTCAATATGTGGCGGCGAGGTCGGTCCGGTCTCTGAAGTGAAGACTGTCGCGCATCCACAGGACCGTCAGCCGATCGATTTACGTTATGAACGCATTGAGCGTGTGCTTGGCATTACCCTTGGTCGGGCTGAGATCGTCGATATCCTCCAGCGTCTGGGTATGGAAGTGAAGTCTTTCAACGATCACTGGATGGTCAGACCGCCCAGTTTCCGCTTCGATATCGAGATCGAAGCCGATTTGCTGGAGGAGCTGGTGCGCATTCATGGCTACAACAACATCCCCCGTACCCAACCGAAATACCATGCCGGTATGCGCGAGATGCCCGAGAGTCGTCAAGCGCTGACACAACTGCGCAAGTCGCTGGTCGATCGCGGTTACCACGAAGCCATCACCTACAGCTTCGTCGACCCCACGTGGCAGGCGCTGCTCGATCCGGCTAATGAAGCCGTGAAACTAACCAATCCGCTGTCATCCGAAATGTCGGTGATGCGGACGACGATTTGGCCGGGACTGCTGCAGGCCGTGCAGCACAACCTCAACCGCCAGCAGACCCGGGTGCGTCTGTTCGAAACCGGGCAGGTATTTGTGAAGGGTGAGGGTGAGCTGGCACAGATTGAACGCATTGCCGGTGCCATTTGTGGAACGATATTTGATGAGCAGTGGGCCGATAACGGCCGTGAGGTCGATTTTTACGACCTGAAAGCCGATGTTGAGGCCTTGTTCGGTGCCGAGGCCGATCTCGAGTATCGCGTCGAAGCACATCCGGCATTACATCCAGGGCAGAGCGCCGCGATCTACAGGGGTGGTCAGGCTGTTGGCTGGCTCGGTGCCTTGCATCCGCAGAACGTTGTAGCACTGGATTTGAGTAAGACCGTCTACCTGTTCGAGCTGGATCTGGAGGCCGTGCGCACGTCGCATTTGCCTGTATTCCGGCCGTTATCCAGATTTCCCGAGGTCAGGCGTGACCTGGCGATCCTGATCGATGATACTGTCAGTGCCCAGACGATCGTGAGCTGTATCAGGCAGGCGAGCTCAAGAACCTTGCGAGAAGTGCGCCTATTTGACATTTATACCGGTAAAGGCGTGGATGTAGGACTAAAAAGTGTCGCTTTGGGCTTGATTTTACAGGATTTTTCCCGCACTCTTACCGATCAGGATATCGATTCCGAGATTGAATCTGTGGTAACTGCACTAAACAACGATTTTGCTGCTACACTTCGGGAGTAGGACATGGCACTAACAAAAGCCGACATGGCAGAGAGCCTGTACGAGGAGCTCGGCCTCAACAAACGGGAAGCCAAAGAACTGGTCGAGCTGTTTTTTGAGGAAGTAAGACAGGCACTCGGTGATGCGAATCACGTCAAACTATCGGGTTTTGGCAATTTCGTCCTCCGGGATAAAACCGAACGCCCCGGGCGCAATCCCAAAACCGGCGAGGAAATTCCCATATCAGCACGTCGAGTTGTTACATTCAGACCTGGACAAAAATTAAAACAACGGGTAGAAGCATATGCTGGAAGCCAGCAATAATAATGAATTACCAGCGATACCGGGCAAACGCTATTTCACCATCGGTGAAGTCAGCGACCTGTGCGGTGTCAAATCACATGTACTTCGCTACTGGGAACAGGAATTCAACCAATTGAAACCGGTCAAACGCCGTGGCAATCGACGCTATTACCAGCGCCACGACGTCATCCTGATTCGCCAGATACGCCATCTGTTGTACGAGCAGGGCTACACCATCACCGGTGCCCGCCAGAAGCTCACCGGCGAAGATGCGGCCGAAGACAACAACCAGAGCCAGCAGATCATCCGCCAGATGCGCACCGAACTGGAAGGCCTGCTGCAGCTGTTGAAGACGTAGTCACCAGTAACAAGCCTCAGATGACTAAACACAAGTAGGATGGGCATTGCCAGCTCCATCCACTCGTGGGTATATTCTGCTTAAATGTTGGCACGTTTTCGGTTAAGCTATGCGACCTTCACGGGGCGTAGCGCAGTCTGGTAGCGCACCACACTGGGGGTGTGGTGGTCACAGGTTCAAATCCTGTCGTCCCGACCAAAAAATCCTATTATAATCAAATGCTTATGCGTTATGTATAAGCATTTTAGAATATTCATTTCCAAAACTTTCCCAAAACTTTTCCAAAACTCGGTTCCTTTTCGAGTGTCGAAATCAGCATTTCCGAATGGGATCGCTGATTCTAATCTTTACAATTTCAGCGCCGCCTCAGCCATCTGCCAGTCTATAGAGCCGTCTTCCAGATAGTGTGCCGTCATTGCCTGGTCGGTGTGTCCCATCAGGGCCTGGATGAATTCTTTCGAGTGGCCCTGTTCTTCCAGCAGCCGGCCGCCGAGCGATCGTATTTCGTGGAATGTGGGCGGGTTCACGCCGGCATTAGGTTCGATGCCGGCCTTCTCGCGCAGTTTGGCGAATTCCCGGCTCAGCATTTCCGGCGTGACCATGGCCCAGTGGTCCTTTTTCGCCATGTATTCGTGGCGTTTGTGTGCCGGGTTCTTGTGGACCAGGTGTTTTGACATGACGCCGGTGCGCACCGATCGTTTGATAAGGCCATCCAGCTGACTGTTGGCGCGTATCTTCAGGGCCACGCCGGTTTTCGACTGGATGACCTGCAGGATGCCGTCCTTGTAATCGGTGTATTTGATGCTCACCAGGTGTCCTTCCCGATAAATCGTACTACTTGATATTCTTGACCTTTTTCGTGAGAGGCGTAATCTTTTGTCGTCGGTCCCGGCAAGGAGAATCCAGAGCCATGAGGACGCTTATTTACGCGCTGTTCGTATTCGTGACCAGCTTGTTTCGCTGTCGGCTCGCACTGCAGCTTGAGAATGTAGCATTACGGCATCAGCTCACCGTCTATCAGCGCACCACCAAACGCCCACGGATTAGCGCGGGAGACCGTATTCTCTGGTCCTGGTTCTCGCGCGGCTGGTCGGGGTGGCGAAATGCGTTGGTCATAGTCCAGCCCAGGACCGTGATTGCCTGGCAGCGTAAGCGCTTTCGCGATCATTGGGCCAAACTGAGCAAGCGGGGCAGGCCCGGCAGACCACCTGTACCGGAAGAAGTCAGAGCATTGATCCGCAAGATATCGAAAGCCAACACCAGCTGGGGTTCGCCACGGATTGTCGGGGAGTTGCGTAAACTCGGCATCGATGTTGCTAAATCAACCGTGGAAAAGTATCGGGTGTGGCCCAAGAAACCAGCGTCTCCGACGTGGAAAGTTTTTCTGAATAATCATGTCGGTGACTTGGTGTCCATCGATTTCTTCGTGGTGCCAACCGCGAGATTCAAGGTATTGTTCGTGTTGGTGGTTCTCGCCCATCATCGTCGCAAGGTTGTCCACTTTAATGTGACCGAGCATCCGACTGCGCAGTGGACGGCTCAGCAGATAGTTGAGGCATTTCCGTGGGATACGGCACCCCGCTATCTACTGCGGGATCGAGATGGCATTTACGGAATGCAGTTCCACCGGAGAGTCAAAAGCATGGGCATCGAAGAGGTGCTGACTGCGCCGAGAAGTCCTTGGCAGAATGCCTTCGTGGAACGCGTGATTGGCAGCATCCGACGGGATTGTCTGGACCATGTCATCGTACTGAACGAGCGTCACCTGAAACGAATCCTGACGCGCTATTTTGATTATTATCATCGTTGGCGTACCCACCTGTCGCTGGGAATGGATAGCCCTGAATCGCGACCGGTGCAGCTGCCAGAGTTTGGGAAGGTCGTACAATTTCTAGAAGTCGGTGGCTTACATCATCATTATGAACGCTTGGCGGCATGATAAAGTGAGCTATGAGTTTTCGGGAACTACAGGTGCCTCGCGAGAGGCATCCCTACCGTGACTCTATCGAGACTTATCGTTTCTGGCCTATTATTTCCCTGAAACTACAAATGCCGGGAGCCGCATAAGGCTGTCCGGTTTTTATCTATTTTCCCGTGCGTGCCAAATGCGCAATATGATTATTTTCTGTCTTTCAACACGATAACGCAGCGTATAGCCCCTTTTCCCAAAAGGAATGAAGAGTTGGTTAAACTTCGGCATTTCTTCGATTGGGTGCCCTAAGAATGGGTTGTCCAATAACAGATTGGCCGCTTCAATAATGCGCCGCGCCGCATTGGCGGCGGCTTTCGGATTATGAGGCTGGATGAACTCCCGAAGCCGGGTAAGGTCGTCAACCGCACCCGGCTCCCATATCAGTTCCGGTTTGTCGGGCATGGGTCTTCCTTGTCTGTACCCCACGTTTCAAGCCATTTCATAACGGTATCATGGGGGATGCTTTCCCCTGTTTCCTGATAACGGATCCAACGGTCCTGTAACAATTGCCGTTCCTTTTCTTCTTCTTCGGCCCGGTCAACAAACTCGGCAATAGCCTTTTTCATGAGCCAATGTGGTGAGCGTTCCATACGTTCTCCCAGAGTCTTTAATCTCTCTTGTAGTTCATCATCCAGCTTCACGCCGACAGGTTTTGTCATTATCGCCTCTTGGTAAAACTAATTACTACCTAGTAAAACTATAGAGAAGAATATAGCTTGTTGCAATAAAAATCTGTTTTTTGCCAAAACCACGACGCCCGAGGCCCTGGGCGAGCTGTCCTTCCCGAAAATGCGTTGTGCTCCGCAAAAATTCAAGCAACCTTCGGTACCAAGTTTCGCAGTGCTGCTCAACATGCTTTGTGATGCTATCGCACGGATTCCAAGGCAACACTATCAAATTCGGGACCTGGTTGGTGCGTGGCACTATCAGGCGATCCAGCACCACGTTTATTTTGGGCAAACTGTTATGTAAGTATTTGATAGTATGTGACAGAATCGACCATATTAGACAGCACGCGCAAAGCTGATATTATTAGTAAATACAAAGGGATAGCGTATATTAAGCCACATATCTGGGGGTGTGGTGGTCACAGGTTCAAATCCTGTCGTCCCGACCAATTAAGCTTCCTTTCATATCAATCACTTAGCTGCTTCGCAGAGTGTAACACTAAACCCTGTGATTTGGGAAAGTAGCAATTAAGTAGCTACTTGGTTCAATCCAACACCCCCAGTCTGCTCACTCCACTCGTTTCACTCGCTCTGTTCACTGGTGTATGCGCTACCAGACTGCGCTACGCCCCGTGAAGGGTTTAGGGGATACGAATGAAAAATCCTTGCAGGCGCTCTTTGCTGTCCTCAGAGTGGCTTTCTCGACAGTGAGATGGTACTGAGGGGGGGCACGGGGGCAGTCGAACCTGTGCATAGGGCCTTCTGTGTTTCTCCAAAAAAGTATTGGTTTTAAGGTCTTCAGACCGATGAAATTGGCCCTACGCCAAGAATCTTCGAATATTCTCCTAAAAAGCCCCCGAAATTGGTTAAAAGACGAAGTAAAACGACGATTTTCACGGTTACGTGCCGTTCTGGAGCTTCATGAAGTACATACAGCATACCGTTGGCCTAGAAATATCCTGTAGTTGTAGTTGTGAGTCCCGAAAATAGGACCCTGTTGAATCTATTGCATATTTCTGGATGATGGTTGATCCTTGGATCTATGGCGCAGCTAATTCAGTTTATTCTGATGTTGATAACTACATCTGTCCGATCACGGCTGTATTGGCAGGCGGAGAATGCGGTGCTGCGGAATCAGCTGTCTCTGTATCGGAAATCAGGACAAAGACCAAGAATCAGGCCAGCTGACCGGCTGCTCTGGTGCTTTATAGCGAAATTTTGAGAGGGCTGGCGGACAGCTCTGTACTTTGTCCAGCCTGGGACCGTAACAACCTGGCAGAAAAAGCGATTCCGCGACTATTGGCGCGCGCTCAGTCAGTCGGCTAAGCCCGGCCGACCACGGATCTCGCGAGAGCTCAGAAAGCTCATTGAGCAGATGTGGGAAGCCAATCCGACGTGGGGTTCGCCGAAGATCGTCGCTGAGCTCGCAATGCTTGGAATCGACGTTGCCAAGTCAACCGTAGAAAAGTATCGGTCCAAGCGAGCCGGGCCGCCGTCACCAACGTGGAGAACATTTCTAGACCAGCATGTTCGAGATCTCGTATCGATCGAGTTTTTCATTGTTCCAACGGCGACTTTTCGGGTGTTGTTTGTCTTCATTGTGCTTGCCCACGACCGACGTCGAATTGTTCACTTCAACGTGACGGAACATCCGACGGCGCAGTGGACAGCGCAACAGATCGTCGAAGCGTTTCCGTTTGATACTGCTCCGAGTTATCTGATTCGAGACGGTGATGGCATATACGGCGAGCGCGTTACGCGAAGGATTGAAAGTTTGGGTATCGACGAGGTCGTTAGGCACCTGCGTCGCCATGGCAAAACGCCTATGTGGAACGCGTGATTGGCACGCTACACCGAGAACTTTTCGACCACGTCATAGTGCTCAACGAGCGGCATCTCAAGAGACTAATGTCGTCGTATCTGGATTACTATCATCCGTTGCGAACACACCAGTCCTTGGATAGCGACGCGCCGGACGGTCGTCCCGTACGAGCAGCGGAACCCTGCAACGTTGTTGAATTCCCAGTCGTCCAAGGTCTTCACCATGTCTATCTTCCAAAGGCCGCATGAGTATTCGGGACCGAGAGCGGATGATTGCGGAGGACAACCGGCGGCTTTTTATTGGCCACTTGACATTAGTAAATATTTTGTTCTAAGGTGTTTCCTGTTTCGAAACAGGAAATAAGTGATGGAGTTGAAGCCTCAAGATACTCTATTAGCCCTTAAATACTGGTCTCTTAAGCAAGAGGCTCAGGAAATGAGCGTGCGAGGTATAGCGGAATCGATTGGGGTTAGTGCCGGCGAGGTGAGTAAGGGGACTAAGCGCCTGGTGGCTTCTCGTTTGGTTGTTGAAAGGCAAGGCGGTGTGTTTGCCGAGTCCGGTGCTTTGCTGGAGTGGCTCAGTTACGGCGTGCGATACGCATATCCTGTTGAGAGTGTTGGCTACGGCAGGGGCATGGCGACTTCCTGGAATTGTCCTTTGGTTTCAAGTGAGGTGGTACCTCCCAGCCCGGCTTTAGTGTGGGCTGTTCCGGGTGGTGAAATTGACGGTGCCCTGATCAAGCCCATTCATGATTCTGTTCCTTTTGCGTCAGCCAACGATAAGCACTTGTACCGAACTTTATCGCTGCTAGAGGCGATTAGGGGTGGTAAACCCAGGGAGCTGGCTATAGCAAGAAAGTTGCTAGCGGAGTTGATCCAAGGAAGGTAATGGTAATTAAAGACGAAAACTTGATGCAGCTTGAAGCGGTGGCTGCTGCTTTGGATGATTTGTTGGAAAAAGTCACTTTTGTTGGTGGCGGTACAACCATACTGCTTGTCGATGAAGCCGCTTATTACGGAGTGCGTAAAACGGATGATGTCGATGTGATAGTCGATATCGCGACCCGGGTTGAGTATCATCAATTTGGCGAAGCACTTCGTAAACACGGTTTTCAGGAAGATACTGATGGGCCGATATGCAGGTGGTTGATCGATACCGATATGGGTAGGGTCAAACTGGATGTTATGCCTACCGATGAAAAGATATTGGGTTTCTCTAATCGTTGGTATGAAGATGCAATACACTACGCATCCATAATAACTTTACCCAGTGGCACAAAAATTCGGGTTGTTAACCCCGTTTATTTTATTGCAACGAAATTCGAGGCGTTTGCTGGTAGAGGCAAGGGAGATTTCTTTAACCATGACCTGGAAGATATTGTCTTTGTAATGGAAAACAGAGAGAAACTGATATTTGAGTTAATGGATAGTCCTGGTGAGTTGAAAGAATATTTTTCTGAACAGGCTGTCCCTACCAAAAACCCTATCCACCGAAATATACCCACATTGAGAGTCAGCAAAAGAGCATGTTAGTTCATAGAGGGGGAAGGGTTATCGATGGCTGCGCTGCGGTTGTCTGTTTTCGGCATTGGTGAAACCCAACAAGAGTCGAGATGAGCGGTAAGCTGATAGCCTACCTCAGCGTATCAGCGTCCATGACGCCCGGGTTGGAGTTCAGGCAGCGCGCCGATATTCGTGGTGCAAGCCGCCGATGTGTGGGAAGGCGATGACAGAACCCTGGTCTGGTAACTCGACCGGACGCGGTTCTGGGCACTGCTTGTGTCCAATGCAAGATGTGTTCGCGCAGTGTGATAGTAGCTAAAATAAGCGCGAAGAAGCTTTTTGAGATGGCGTTCATTGAACACGATGACATGGTCGAAGCACGCGCGCCGTATTGATCCGATGAGCCGTTCAACATAAGGGTTCTGCCAAGGTGAGCGTGGGGCGATGAGTGCTTCTCGCATGTCGAGGGTGCGAATACGGTGACGGAAGCTTGTGCCAAAGATCTTATCGCGATCACGCAGGAGAAAGCGGGGTGCTGGGTCCCACGGAAATGCTTCAACCATCTGCTGCGCCGTCCATCGAGCGGTCGGATGTTCGGTCACGTTGAAGTGGACAACTTCATGGCGGTCATGTCTGAGTACGAGAAAGACGTACAAGATTCGGAATGTCACCGTAGGCACGGTGAAGAAGTCGATTGATACCAGGTCTTTCACATGATTGTTCAGAAAGTTTCGCCACGTTTGCGATGGCGGCTTAGGATGATGGACCATGTACTTTGCAACTGTCGCTTGCGAGACATGGATGCCCAGCAGTTGAAGTTCACCGTGAATCCGCGGTGCGCCCCAGCCAACGTTGTCTCGCGACATCGTCCGGATCAGTTCGTGCACCTCAGGTGCGATGGGTGGCCGCCCACCGAGGCGGCAACGGGATTTCCAGGTCCTATAAAGTCGGAAGCCCTTGCGGTGCCAGCGCACCAGGGTATCTGGTTTGAAGACTTGCAGTGTCTGCAGGCACCCTGGCCACAGACGGTAGAGCCAGACCCAGAACAGCCGTTGACCCCAGTGAAATCGGAGTCGCTTGCGTGGTGCCGAGTTCACCATCGCCAGCTGTTGGCGAAGCGCCAGGATTTCGAGGTGCAGGACGGCGCGGCTCTGGAACAGCCCGAGCAGCGTGTACAGGACGGGGAGGGCGATAGTTCTCATGCCGGGACCGTACAACAACTTTTGCAGAAAAGCCAACGGAATCAATACGTACGATGTTTTTGGTAGCCACAGGCGACAGGGGACTCGATACCTGTATGAACGGCTGTCCAATACCATTGGATTTTAGGAAAAGAGTCGTTTATTCTTCTTATACTCCAGTAGCACTCCCCCAATTTCTGACGCCCATCTGCAGCGCTAAGTGTGTTGTGTGAAAAATTCACATTATTCGTGTGTCAGACTTCAGCGCAACGAATTTGCCGCATACCTAGACTGTAATCGGCAACATCGAAAACATGGCGTACTTTAACGGGAGAAAAAGCATGTACACTTATAGCACAGCAGGAGTTATCGAGAACTATTCAAACACGGCGGCCCAGGAAACACTGGTCGTGATCTTGGCAACAGGTGACGAAGATGGCGGCAAGCGCGCAACACTGGCATTTACCGCAGCAACCTGTGCTGCCGCTATGGACAAACGAGTCATCATGTTCATGGTAGGTGACGGTGCACATTGGGCCTATGAAGGACGTACCGCTGGTGTCCAGCAGAATGGATTCCCGCCGCTAGAAGAGTTGATGGATTGCCTTATCGACATGGACGGGAACATCTACGTATGTTCGACCTGTGACGAGGTCTGCAGCGTGCCGAGCGATGATGAGGCCAGTGATTTCAGGCGTCATCCAGCAATAGAGCCACGCGGCATGTCTGCGGTACTCTCAGACATGACTGAAGGGCGCTGCATCACTTTCTAACTACGCGACACAGTCACATAGGTCCCGCCTTCGATGGCGCGATTTTCATTTTGGGTAAGAGCGGGCGTCCGTCCGAAATTGGCCGAACTCGGTAACACGAAGTCCCGCTGACGCAGGACGTCATGTCTCAGCTCGACAGACAGTCCTTTTCATGGCGCACAGCGCTCTGTTGCGAGGCGCGAAGATATGATTTTGCGGAACGACGGCAGTCGACCCGTCACTGCCGTTCAGGATGGTTCAATGATTCACTTATTTAGCCGCTTTTACTTATTCAAATATTCACTTGAGCGTGCGCACTCACTTGTTGAATATGCATGGCAATTCCTCTAGCGAAACCAGAAATCGAAAATGCCGCGTAACAAACACGACGTTTGTGCCCCAAAATTCAAGTTTTGTGTACTCAGCTCTATAGCTGCTTAGCTTGAACTAGCCGCACCCCATAAAATAACGATATACTTTCATTACCACCATTAATTGGCGTGGCGTTAGGAGAGTGCAGAAGGCAACTCTTGGGCGCAAAATTCAAAATAGTTGGAGGCGGGTACATGGCTAACAATCACACTGATAAATTTCTAGAAAACAACAAGCGATATGCGAATGGCGAAGCCGTTCACACTTCATCACATCCGGGCGAGCAACCGATCAATCCCGACAAGAATGTGGCGGTTGTTGCCTGTATGGATGCCCGAATGGATGTGGAAGACTTGCTTGGCCTGCAAACGGGTGATGCACACATCATACGAAACGCAGGAGGCGTTGTTACTGACGATGCATTACGCTGTCTGATCATCTCTCACCACTTACTAAACACCGATGAAATCATACTGATACATCACACGCGCTGTGGAATGCTCGCTTTCACCGACGACCTACTGAAAGCGGGTCTGGAAGGAGATCCTGCAGCAGAGGAGCTATTATGTAAGGCAACTGGCCGCACATTCACCAGCTGTAAGTGTAGCTCTGGAACACCTGATCAGTTTCATGCCTTTCGAGGACCGCTAGAGCCGCTGGATGCGCCCAGAAGCGATGGGCAAGATGAGCGGCTTGCTTGGGATGTCCGGCGCTCGATTTCCAGAATAATGAATCACCCATGGATACCGACTGAGGGCCCTGATGCTGTAACAGTGCGAGGATTTATCTACGATGTTGATACTGGAAAGCTTGACGAAGTAAGTTATCCAGGACCGATGGGTACATTTGGTTGATCGGCCGCATATGATGAAAGAATAAGGCAAGATTTCGAGGACATGGCAGGGCGCCCGGCCCCCTGGCAAATTAGAGGGGCCATGACCTTCTCCTCGTGTGGTCAAAAAACCCATCCGTATAGAGATACCAACATCTTAACATACGATGTCTCGGTCACGGTCTTTTGTGAATTGCCTCGTTTTCGGTCTACAATCTATTGATTAATGTTAATCGGTCGTGGGGATGATTATGGATTGGGTGCCGATACTGGCCTATATCAGCGGGACGGTGGACCAGGAACTCCTTTTGCGTAATGAGTACCTTGCTGCCGAAAACCGGAGAGTACCTTGCTGCCAAAAACCGGATCCTTAAAGCTCAACTCAAGACCCCGCTACGGCTCACTGATGCGGAGCGGATGACACTCGCTGAAATCGCGCATCGCCTGGGCCGTAAAGCCCTTGAGGATGTGGCTAATGTCGTGAAGCCCGACACCCTCTTGGGCTGGTACCGGAGGTTAATCGCACGTAAGTTTGACGGTTCTAAGTCGCGCCGCTATCCGGGACGCCCCAGAATTGATGATGAAATCGAACAATGGGTAGTGTGCATGGCCAAAGAGAACTCGGATTGGGGCTATGATCGGATTGTGGGCGCCATGGCGAATCTCGGCTACAGGCTATCCGATCAAACGGTGGGTAATATCCTACAACGCCATGCCATCCCACCGGCGCCGGAGCGAAAGCGTACGACAACGTGGACAGACTTCATTCGAACGCACATGGCTGTCCGTGCAGGGACTGACTTCTTCTCGGTGGAGGTACTAACGCTGCGCGGATTGGTCACCTATTATGTACTGTTTTTTATCCACCTTGAAAGTCGCAAAGTCGAGGTGTCCGGTATCACACCGCATCCAAATGAGCGATGGATGAAGCAAATGGCCAGAAACGTGACCATGGACGGCTGGGGTTTTCTCAATAATTGCCTTTATCTCATTCATGACCGTGACACTAAGTACTGTCAGTCATTTCGGGATACCATCGGATCCGGTGATGTTAAAACACTGCCGCTCCCGGCACGTAGCCCGAACTTGAATGCATTTTCGGAGCGTTGGGTGAAATCGGTCAAGGACGACTGTTTATCGAAGTTGATTCTGTTTGGCGAAACGTCGTTAAGACGTGCACTGCATGATTACCTAGTCCATTATCATGCCGAACGAAATCATCAGGGTAAAGGCAACGTGCTGTTATTTCCGACCGCCACGCAAGCAAAGAATCATGTTGACGGATCAGTCCGTTGTAAGGAACGCTTAGGTGGGCTTTTGAAATATTATTATCGGGAAGCCGCATGAATATTTTGGCCCCACGGGGAGGGCGATCGTTTTCATGCCGGGACCGGACGACAGCTATGGCAACAACGTCAACGGAGTCGGTAGGTACGATGTGTTTGGTAGCCACCGGGCCAGAGGTTGTTCTGCTACGTCTCAGATTCCCAACGCATCGACAAACTGTCGCGCCGTGACAATGCGGGTACCACCGATCGTGTCTAAGGCCAGCAAGCCTCTTTTGTCCCCAGTCACCAGATACTGTGCCTGACTCGCTTCCGCCATAGCCAGCACGGGATTATCGTCTGGGTCGGGTGATAAATCCACAGTTGGTAATACTTCGAGGACCGTCGCCTGAAGTCGCAGGCCGTTGACGAGGTTGCCGGCCTCCACCGGCTTAAGAAAACGGCGAAGTTTGGAGTACCGGGAAACACGACGGAATTCGTCAAGCTGCCAATCGGATGTTATCAACTCGAAGCGCTTCTTACGCCAGGCCTGATAGATCAACGCCGGGGGAGTATCCGTG
Source organism: uncultured Gammaproteobacteria bacterium (assembly GCA_942492025.1). GTDB lineage: Bacteria > Pseudomonadota > Gammaproteobacteria > SZUA-229 > SZUA-229 > JABDQW01. The sequence goes on from CALODJ010000010.1 coordinate 464,262, forward strand.
GTGATGAGCGCGGCAACTAGAATCCCGGTATCGAGTACGACACGCATAGGGCCTACTCGCCGGCCAGGGCTTCATTGATCGCCTCCAGGATCTCGTTCTGGTTATGGGGTTGGTTGCGTTCTTTGACGCTTTCGACAGTGAGTTCGAAAAGGCGCGACTGGACGGCTTCTTCCACAAAGTGCGAAATGTCACCTTTCTTGGTACCTCTCCGGGCCAAAAAAGATCGCAAAGCCCGGTCAGTTTCCTCGGGTACGACAATGGACCAGCGGACATTACTCATTAGCTTTTCCTGTCTCGAGTTGAATGTTTATGAGTATATGTGTTTATACGCAAAAAGTATACTTCGATATATGTGATAACAATAGCGTTATGTGCCTGTGCTCCGCAAAAATTCAAGCAGCCTTCGATACCAAGCCATAGTCATGGTGTAGCCCACCTCTTTTTGGTAACCGCAGCTTGGTTCAGCAAAATAAAACTCATGCAGCTCGTGCTCAAAATGGATCTGCGGCGAACGCCGAGAAGATGTTTATTTCTTTCCTATTTTGACCTTTTTCTTTGCCGCGGCCTCGATTCGTTGCCGCAGGTCTTCCTGCGCGGCAAAAACAAAGGCGCGACCACGTTTGTATTGTTCGAACAGATTCAACTCGACGAGCTGTAACAGGTCGGTACGCGCCGTTTGTGGCGTAATCTGATGGGAGCGACGATGGCTTTCCACCGTATAGTCATGACCCGGATGACGCAATGCATGACTAAGGATAGCAACCTGACGGTGATTCAAGGCATTGGCTAGTACCGGTGCGTAACGTAACAGTTTTTCGGCACTGCGCCGTTCCGCACCTTTACGTTCCAGATATTCATGCAGCGCCACTATCGCACGTTGAATGATATCCAATTGGTGGATAATAAAGTACGTGACGTCATTGTTATCGGTTTCGGAATATAGATAAGCATAACCGTATTTTACCGGCGCCTCTTTAATCAGCCGGGAAATCGAAATGTACTCCATCAACCAATACCCTGCGCGCGCCATGCTCCAATAAAATAACGCGCGTGCCGTGCGGCCGTTACCATCCACAAACGGATGGTCGTAAGCCAACATATAATGTAACAGGATGGCGCGAATCACCGGGTGTACAAAGGGTTCAGCGCTATCGTTCTGATTGGCAAAGGCACACAGCCGTTGTAAACGCGCCGGTAAAATCTTGGCCTGCGGCGGTTCATGCAAGACGATGGTGTGCGTGGCATCCATGACCGATATCTTTTCGTTCGCCCGGCGCAAGCGGCCTTCGGCACCCGGATCGTCAAGCGTGCCTTCCGTGACGATTCTATGCATAAATAGAATCAGTTCCGGCGTTAATGGTTCATCCTGTAATTCACGAATGCGCTGCATTACGTGGAAATTGTTCAGAATCATGCGCTCATTGCGATCCTGAGGGGAACGGCCACTGCGCAACATTGCTTTAGCGACCTCACGTGTCGTCGCAGCGCCCTCCAATTGACTGGAGGTAATGGCCTCTTCGATTAAGGAACTGACCAGATAGCGATCCCGGTCATCACTGGACACCAGGGCGCCCGGCATGGCGACACTGCCGGGCGCCTGACTGTCTATCTCATATAGGGCGCGGAGCACCGGGGCCGGTATGCCGAATTTCACCGGCTGGCCATCCTTGTCTTGCAGTGGCAGCTGAATATAGAAAGCCCGGCGGGCAATCTTGATGCCGGCCCACCATGCCTCCGGAGTCAACTTTGCCGGCGGGGATCGGTGACGCAGTTGGTCCCAATGCAGGTATTGCCCTTTATAAAGTGGGCCCTGTTTGAGCATCTCGGTCACATCAGTGCCGGGATCCGACAGTACGGTCTCAATTTGGGGCGGTGACTGAGGTATTTTCATCCTGAACCTGAATTGCTAAATTAGAGACAATTAGCTTTTAATTGACAGTTTAGCACCAAACTGCTAATTATTGAAAAATTAGCAATAAATTTACATTTCGCGCTCGCTCACCTGTTCTCAGAAAAAAATTCAAGCAGCCTTCTGTAAACTCCCCTTATATTTCATAACAATAACGCCATTTTTCAAAGTTCCAAGCATTCGATTTCACTAGCCCGATTATGCGCTGGCCGCATTGGCGATACAGCCGGCGGCCGAAACTATTCTGATGGCGGTGGCTCGAGGTACCGCGAAAGAGCGGTATCTTACCAAGGCGCTGGTGGTGGTAACAAAGCTCCAAAAGTATTACATCAGGCTGCTCAAAATCACTATTAAGATCTGCTGAGAAGGCTGCATGGTACTGTCAACTTAAAACTCAGCAGTGCTGCTTTGGATGGAATTTGGGTCTGTCTGGAACGTAATATCAATTTGTTAGGCGTTGAGATTACTGTCTCACATGGTCGCAGATTGCTCAGCTTGACAGTACCGTGAATGGCTATCACCGACTGTCTATAAACGGTGGATACTTGGGGTAACAGGGCGTTTATTCTCTTTATACTCACTATAGTTCGATGAGTTATCTACTCACTCAATGGCATTGAGGGCAGACCACAATTAAAAATTCCCGTTGCTTTTTAATGTGGTCTGTCCCGAATAGCGCTCAAAACACATCCTATTTGCGTACCCACTGCCCACCTTGACAAATATATGGGCCAACTCTTTCTCCTTCTCCATACGTGCTGCCGCTATGGGTGCAATCAGCGAATGCGTTGGTTGTCAATAATAGGAAAACTAAAGCTAATGTATATGATATATGTTTCATAGTATGTATCTCCTGTTGTTCAGTTAATTTATACACCGGCGTTACAGCGTTTCATTGCACTGTTGAGCAGTTGATCAAGTGAGTGCAAGTGAGCCCGTGTATAACTTAGTTTGAAATCTGCTTTGTGGGGTTGAGTTACATATTTTTTAAAATCACCTGGGTTCATCCATACACGCCCCGTTTCTCCACGACAACCCTTCTTTTTTAGGACAAATGTTTCTGGCAAATCGCTTTTATCTCTTCCAAGTAAAAAAGCAATATGCATGCTTTCCCCAGTTTCTAGACCACTGTCACAAATTTCTATCGTAAGGGTGCTAACGCCTTCCCTTGGTTCTATTACAACTGCTTTATCATCAGTCCATTCGGTTGTTTCTGAGTGAAATTGTTTGTACCAGTCTGTTATTGACTGACTCAATTCCGCTCCATGATTAAAAACCGTACCCAGTGCAATAAGTAACGCTGTGGCAGATCCTAGAATTGTTAACTTACTCTTAGAATTGTTTATCTTCGTAACTGCAGATTTAGTTTTACTTGTTTCCGGTCTATTCTCAATATCAGGCAAAATCACTCCGGTCAGTGTATTCTCCATAATGTTTCTCCATTCTTTGGCTTATGATTTATAGTTACAAGTAACAATGCAACCGACATGCCACATTTTTAAATTATCGCTTAAATGGTATTGTTACTCATTGATATAAAAAGATAATTTATTATATTTAAGTTCTTGCGTATTTCGGCCGGGTGATAGAATGCACCTGGTAACGTTGGTATATATCCAACGTTATTTCACACGATGTTTGACTAGAGAGAACATTTATCAAGCAAGATAAAAATCAGCTATAAACACAAAGTAAGAGTAAGAGTAAGAGTAATAGGAAGAGGAAGAGGAAGAGGAAGAGGAAGAGGAAGAGGAAGAGGAAGAGGAAGAGGAAGAGAAAGGGGTCCCTCGAAAACCGTCAGAGACGCCACTCAACGAGTAGCTATCAGACGCCATTTGGCTATGAAAACGCGAGTCGGAAAGTTGCGTAATTTTTTGTCCGGAAAAGTCTTGTCACGTCACAGGGTAGCGTCCCGAATGGCCGAGTATACCCGTGTTAAGCAGCGCCTGTTTTGGCCTGTTCCTGGTTCACGAATGACGGAAAATGTTCTTTGGGCAGGGGCTTGCTGAACAAGAATCCCTGGATTTCATCACAACCGCGCTGTTGCAGGAAACTCAACTGTGAATGGGTTTCAACGCCTTCCGCAATAATTCTCAAACACAGGGCTTTCGCCAGCGCAATAATCGCTTCCACGATTGCCGCATCTTCCTGGTTATCGTGAACATTTTTGATGAAAGATTGGTCAATCTTGATTTCATCCAAAGGAAAGCGCCTGAGATAACTTAATGAGGAATGACCGGTACCAAAATCATCAATGGATAAGGAAACACCCAGTGCCTTGAGCTCATTGAGCAAGTCAAAACTGCGCTCCAGATCACCCATGATGGTGCTTTCCGTGACTTCAACCACGAGATAACGAGGCTCAAGCCCGGTGCTGTGCAATGCATGCTCAACGACTTCTTTCAAATTATGGGAACGAAACTGCTCACCGGAAACATTGACGGAGATAGTAAGTGAATTCAGTCCTTGCAGTTGCCAGGCACGGGTCTGACGGCAAGATTCCTGAATGACCCATGCGCCGATTGGCGTGATTAGCCCTGTTTCCTCCGCCAGCGGGATGAACGTGTCCGGTGGAATCATCCCCAGTTCCGGATGATGCCAACGCAGCAGCGCCTCCATGCCGAGTACAGTGTTCGTTTTGGAACATATTTGTGGTTGATAATACAGTTCTAACTGATCCTTTTCGATCGCATCGCGTAGATGGCTTTCAAGCTTCAGTTTCGCAATATTGCGCGCGTTCATTTCTTTCGAGTAGAATTGGTGGTTGTTACGACCGGCCATTTTCGCCTGGCCACTGGCATTCACGGCTGTACTGAGTAATCGCTCTGCTGTTTTACCGTCTTCTGGAAAAATCGATATGCCAATGTTGGTTGTCAAAACGATTCTGTTGTTTTCCACGAGGAAGCCTCGCGATAAGACATCTAGAATACGTCGAGCTGCAATACTGGCATGTTCTGAGTTTTTTATATCAGGTAGAAGTATCGAGAACTCACCCTCTGCCACACGCGCGATCAGACCCTCGTCGTTATCCTTCATGGAGTTGCTGATGACATCGGCAGTGCGTACATATTCCTGGATTGTTTTCGCCACATCCTGAATCAGTGTCTTTCCCGCTTTAGGTCCAAATGAATCGTTAATATCCTTGATCCGATCCAGGCTGACATGGAGCAGCGCCGCAGCATGACCAGCACGTTCAGCTTGTTGAATCGCCCAACTGGTGCGGTCTACAAACAAGCGTCTGTTCGGCAATCCGGTCAGGGCGTCATAGTAGGCCAGTTGGTCCTGATAGGCTTTCACTGTCAGCGTGTTTCTGACACGCAACAACAACTCACTAGGATCGACTGGTTTGGACAGAAAATCCGTGGCCCCAAGCTCCAACGCACGCAACTTGTCCTCCGGGTCACTGGAAGACGTGAGAATGATCACCGGAACGTATTTAAGTTTCTCGTTGGACCGCGTGTACTGCAGTATTTCGAAACCCGTGACCTCCGGCATCATCAGGTCGAGCAGCAGGATGTCGGGCTCTTCCTGCATGATGGTATCCATGGCCTCCACCGACTGATCCAGCAGAATGAATCGTGAATAGCCGGCTTCCTCCAGATGCAGCTGGATGATCTCCAGATTCAGGGATTCATCGTCCACCATCATGATGGTGGCTTTATGCAAGTGCGTCAAATCATCCCCAACAACCACCTTGTTTGCGATCTGATTCATCTCATCAACCCATTCGTTTTCTTCTATATTGATCATCAGTACTCATATTGGCTTCAACGCGTCAAGAAAAGCGCTCTCTCATCATGAAACCGCTGCTGTTATTTTTTCCTGCGGCAGCTGGATTCGGTCAGCAAGTCCTCGCAATACCGCGATCGCCTCATCCACACTCGCTTCATTGTGGCCGAGTGCGGCCTCAGCCAGGTGCTCGGCAGGTTCGGTAAAGGCGTCAAAGCCGGCGGAGCCACCGGTACCTTTGAGCCAGTGTGCTATTTCCGCGATTTGTGCAAAGTCATGCCTGGCCCTGGCGTGGTTCATCACATCAAGCTGGTCGCTGAGTCGCTGAACAAAGCGCTCGACAATACTCGCTGCACGCGGATTGTTGGTTGGTAACCGCGAGAACAATGGCGTTGAATCCGGGACAGCTTGTCGTGGTGTTTGCGGCGCAGTGGTTGCAGCAGACTCGATATCACTGTCTAGCGAAACTCTCGCACGCATGTCATGCAATACCTGAATCGCTGCCGGGATCGCGGCCACGTCCTGCTGCTTGGCATTATCCTCGAGTTCTTTTGCCGGCTGGGTAAAATCGTTGAAGCCGACGGTACCACCAGCGCCTTTGAGCCAGTGCGCGAGGGCAGCGAGTTCGGTGAAATCGCGGTTCTGCCAGCACTGGTCCATTTGCGCCAACTTGTCATCCAGCCGCAGGATAAAGCGTTCAGCGATAACCCGCAGTCGCGGATTGGTGCTGGCGAATTGAGGGACAATCGGTTCTGCTGCGGACGCTTCGCTCGATTCCGCTGAGGGTGCGGCGCTGACGACTGCCGATGCGCTGCCATCCAGCTGTGTGCCGCCCAGGTGTTCTGCCGCCACACTCAGCAGAGTGTCGATCTCGATGGGCTTACTGATAAAGCCGGTGAAGCCAGCCGCGATACATTTTTGTTCCACATCGCCCATTGCGTGGGCACTCAGCGCGATGATGGGCAAGTCCACGCCCTGGTCGCGTAACAGACCGGTGGCCGTCAAGCCATCCATGACTGGCATGCTCAGATCCATCAGAATCAGTTGATAATCCGACGCTAACGCCTTCTGATACCCTTCTTCGCCGTTCTCCGCGGTATCGACGGTCAAGCCGACTTCTTCCATGACGAGTTGCACCAGATCACGGTTTTCGGCGCCATCGTCAACAACCAGCACGCGGGATGGTGGAAATTGCCACTCGGTATGCTGTACCGCGTCGGTCTGCTGAGCCAGCACCAGCAGTTCCTCAACACCTAGCATACGCACGCCTTGCAGTGAACCGGTGTCCACACTGACCGTAAACACACTACCCTCGCCTGACTGGCTGCGTACACTAATATCGCCGCCCAGGGCTTTGGCAAATTTCTGACTGATGGACAGCCCCAGACCGGTGCCGCCAAAACGGCGCGTAATCGACGAATCAGCCTGTGTGAAGGGATCGAAAATTCGGGCTATTTGCGCTTCGTCCATACCGATGCCGCTATCGATCACGTCAACCAGAAAGCGCGGAGATTCGCCTTCATATTCCAGGCGGGGGACAATCCGCACACTGCCCTGTTCTGTGAACTTGATCGCGTTGCCCACCAGATTGGTGATGATCTGTCTGAATCGCGCCGGATCCGTTTGAATGAACTCGGGCAACTCACTGTCTGGCTCGTAGCTGAGGCTGATCCCTTTCTCTTGCGCTTTCACGCCGAGAATATTCACCAGCTCAGAAATGATCGTATACGGCGCGCACTGGATGCGTTCGACCTCGATGCGACCCGCTTCGACCTTTGACAGGTCCAGAATGTCATTGATCAACTCCAGCAAATGTTTGCCGCTCGAGTGAATCGTGTTCAGATGCCTGGATGTGTCCCGCTCGCCTTGTCCATAACCGCGTTTCAGCACTTCCGTGAAGCCAAGAATGGCGTTCATTGGCGTGCGAATCTCATGACTCATGTTAGCCAGGAAATCGCTCTTGGCGCGGTTGGCCTCTTCCGCCTCTTCCTTGGATTTACGCAATTCGACTTCTTTTTCTTCCAGCTGGGTCACATCATCAAAGCTGACCAGAACACCATTAATCGTTTTTCCATCGCCGACAATCGGTGCGCAATTGACTTTGAAGGTACGGTGTCCCGCGTCGTCACGCTGCAGGCGAACCATTTCGTTGAGCTGGCTATGGCCGTTCTGCAAGGCGGACGCCCACGGCGATAGTTGCGGCCCGGAATCACGGTCCCTATCGTATTGCCAGGGAAAATCCGAGGCCCGGTAGCCGATAATGTCATCCGGCGCTTTGCCGATAATGGCCGCGAAAGACTGATTGGCGAGGACGATATTTTGTTTGCGGTCCAACACCAGCAAACCTTCTGTCATAGTATCCAACGCCGCCCGCACCCGATCCGGAATTGCCTGGGAGGGATCCAGTTGTTTCAACATCTTGCCCAGATACAGATAAAACAACACGAATCCGGTAATCACGAAGAACACGGATTGTTGGAATAAGGGATCACCAGTGAAGCTGAACCAGCCCGGTTCATTGACAGGCTCGAATCGCAGTTGAATCACGCCCCATTGGTTATCGCCGGCCCAGACCGGCACCTCGATCTGGCTAGCCGTCGACAGGCCATCTTCCAGAGGTAGCCAGTTCTGCTCGTGTTCGCCGACGAGGACAACCGTTTGCCCGTTCGCGCGGCGCACCGCGGCAGACAATAAATCGTCGTTGCGCTCGATCAGGAAAGCGAGATTGGCTTCCATGCGCCGCAGGTCAGAATGGGTGATGAACGCCGAGCTGTTGACGGCGATGGCCTCGGCCAGCGCGACGCGTCCGCTATGCACAGCTTGTCGGGCATCCGGAATCAGGCCGAGAAAGCTGGCCGTGAATAACAGGCTGAGCATCAAGCCCACCAGTCCGAGGGTGATACGCACTTTGGTGTCCATGTTCTGGAACGGCAGCCTCATCAGCCCTTGTCCTCCTTGTTCAGGTCTTCGTTTTCCACCTCAGGCGGCGGCTGGTCTTGCGTGACCAGGGATTCCAGTGAATCGTCAGCATCGCTGTCGTCATCATCTCCGTTCTTCATACTGGCCAGAATCGGTGTCGGGTCGATGAAGCTCCAGACCGGCAGTGCGGATAGAACGCTGCTCAACAGCACACCGCCGCGTACCAGGTAAGCCACGTAACCGATGGTCAGACTCGTCGTCAGTACCACGCCGGTACCCGCTGTCATTTGTCGCGAAACCATATCCTCGGTCGCGTCCTCCCTCAACTGATCCATGTCGCGGTTGAAATCATCCTTCGCGAGCAGATTCATTGGATCGAACAATTCACCCGCTTCCAGCTGCAGGTTATCCCAGCCGGGCAGCTGAATCCTGATCGCCTGCAGCAGACTTTGCAGATTGACTTTGACCGAGCTATCAACACCTACACGCTGATTGGAGTCATAGTCAGGTGGCGTATCTGGGCCCTGAACGCCTGGATCGCCTGGAAATACCGGGACAGCCTCCGAAACGGCTGCTTGTGCGGGTTTTTCCTCTGGTGTGGTTTCATCTTCCGTCACACCTTCGGTCACCGTGTCTACTTCTTGCACGGCTGTCTCTGTGACAACCGGGTCTACCACGGACATGGAGACCTGGACGGGTAAATCAGGTCGTACCACAACGGGTGGATCTATAGGAGGTACATAGACCGGGGTGACGACCGTTGCCGGATTAACATTGGCAGTAAGGGTGCTCGGTGCGCTGCTGTAAGCGGTACCGTCGGAGACGCTGAAACTGAAACTGTCGGCACCGTTGAAACCGGCAGTCGGGGTATAGCTTAGGTTAGCGAGATCAGCCGCCACTATGACATCACCGGCATTGACTACCGTGGTACCGTTCATCAGCACACCATTGGCAGGGATCGTATCAATGCGCAGCGCGACGATACCGGCGTTTTCGGCATCAGCAAACGGGAAGTCACTGACGGCGAATGTCAGGGATGCGTCTTCCATGGTACTGATACTGAAATCCCCGGAATTCGGGATGTCATTGATGGCATTCACGGTAATCGTCATGGTGTTGGGTGCCGCGCTGTAATCGATACCGTCGAAAACGCTGAAGGCAAAACTGTCCGTACCATTGAAATCAGCCGCTGGCGTAAAGCTGAGGTTACTCAGATTCGCTGCGACGATCACATCACCGGCATTAATCGCAGTAGCGCCGTTCATCAACACACCATTGGTTGGCAGCGCGTCGATACGCAGGGCTACGATACTGGCGCTCTCCACATCCGCGAACGGAAAATCAGCGGCGGTAAAGGTCCAGGCCTGATCCTCGTTGGTGCTGGTCATGCTATCCATCGAGGACGGTACATTGTTGACCGCACTGACGGTGATCGTCATCGTGTTCGGGTTGACGCTGTAATCGGTGCCATCGGATACACTGAAAGTAAAGCTGTCTGAGCCGTTGAAATTGGTATTAGGAGTATAGGTGAGGTTATCCAGATCCGCTGCCAGCACTACATCGCCGGGATTGAGTAATACGGCACCGTTTTGCAGTACACCGTTGCCGGGCAATGAATCAATGCGCAGTGAGTCAATAGTAGCGGTCTCAAGGTCGCTGAAGACAAAATCGCTGGCGGCGAAGGTTATAGCTATATTCTCTACGGTAACGACACTGCTGTCCGCCGAGGTGGGAAGGTCATTCACCGGTGTCACGTCCAGCGTGATCGTGCCGGTCAACGGGCCGCTGGCGTCTTCATCGCCGTCATCGATGGCCACAGCGATGCTGGTATCGACCTCGTTGTCGGCCACAGGCGTGAACGTCAGATTCGCCAGTGCGGTGTTCACATTGGCCACGGTGTCGGTGATGGTCCAAACGCCGGTGGCGGCGGTGTAGCTCGCGCCGTCGTTCGCGCTCAGGCTGCCGGTCGCGGTGTTGGCCAGCGTCAAGGTGGCGGTAATGGTCTCGCCGGCATCGACGTCACTGACCACGATGTCGGTGATCGGTACGCTGGCATCGCCTTCGTTATAGCTCGACGTGCTGCTCAGGTTCGTGGCCGTCGGTGCGTCGTTGACACGGTTGATGGTCACTGTGGTGGCCGATAGCACCGATTGGTAGCCGGCGCCGCCCTGGTCATCCACATCCACACTGATATCGGTGGTAAAGCTGCCCGTCGAACCGCTGTTATCGACCGGCTTGAATTGCACATTATCCAGCGCGGTGTTGGCCTGGGCCACTGTCAATGCTGAAGCCGTGTACACACCACCACCTTGATCGATGAAACCACCGCCGGTAATCGTGCCGGCAGTGGGATCACTCAAGGTGATACGCAGTACCAGGTCATTCTCGCCAACATCCACGTCGGACACACTCAATGCGCTAAACAGATTCAAGGCAACCGCGTTGTCATCGACCGAGGTCGTGGTCAGACTGCCCAAGCCGGTTGGGTTGTCATTGACGGGGGCTATCGTGATGATCCCGTTGCCGATAGCTGAAGCGGCCAGGTCATCATCGAGCACCTGGTAATCAAAAGTCAGTTGTCCGTTGAAATGCAAATCCGGCGTGAAGGTAAAGGTGGTGCCCAGTCCACCGGAACCGCCGGTCAGCGCGAGCGTGCCATTCACCACGTTGCTGATCGAAACCGTCAGGGCCGCATCCGCGTCATCAGGATCATTGGCGCCCAACAGTGTCAACATTTCGGCGTGGTTATACAGCTGGTCGGTGTCTTCGATGCCGGTATCCCGCGCAAACACATTTTGCCCGGTATTCAACGCACCAAAGGTATTCGCCGAGGCTGCCATCCAGGTCATTTCCGAACCGGTGCCTGTCAACTGCAGGGAATCACCCACCAGGGTCGCGCCATCTTCCGCCACACCGATATTGGTACTAGTCAATCCGGCTGCTGGGCCGTCACCCGCCGTGAGTGTGCCCTCGTAGCTGATGAACTGGACGACATCGGCACTGACATTGACCAGGGCGATACCGTCTGCGCCGGTACCAGAATTTTGAATGGGTGCGATAGCAAATGCCAGGGTACCGAAGTTGTCGGCCTGGTTCGGAATAATTCCAGCTAAGGCCTCGGTGTGATAGGCCAGACCGTCAGCACCACTATAAAAAACAAGACTCCAACCGGTTAGATCGGTACCGGCTGGCGCCATGACTTCGACGGCTTCACCCACATCCACGCCGATGTTGTCGTAATGTAGCTCATTGATGAAGACCTCTGGTGGGATCGATATGGTGGGTGCCTGGTTGCCGGTCACAGTGACCTGATGATCGGGCGTAAAGGCCAGGTACACGGGCTTTTCGAGGCCGCCTGGACCATCATCGGCAAAAACCTCACCGGTGATGCCGTCGTAGCGCAGGACCTTTTCATTATCGAGACTCGATACATAAAGCTGACCATCCGGGCCAAAGGCAAGGCCGGTCGCAAACGACAGATCAGGGTGGGTAAAATAACTCGTCAGCACAGTGCCATCCCACTTGGCCACTTCATCGTCGCTGCCATTAGCGATGTACAGATTGCCCGCGGCATCAAACACGATCTGCTCTGGTTTGTTCAGACCAGAACCGATAACCAATATCGGGGTACCGCCGCTCGCGCCATCGAACTTGACCACGCTGTCGTCGTTATAGCTCGCCACGTACAGATCGCCATCAGGGCCAAAGGCGAGCCCGGTTGGCCCGTCCAGCAGACCGCCAGAAATACCCCACACGATCACGGAACTTCCGTCGGCCGAGAAACGTAGAATGTTGTCATCACCATCGTTGGAGACATACAAATTACCATCGCTGCCCCAGGCCATGTCGGTGGGTTTATTCAGTAAGGCGTTGGCGCTAAAGACGCCCAGGTAACTGCCGTCCGCCGCAAACTTGACGATATTGTCCGAGTTATGACCGGAGACATAGAAATTACCGTCCGGGCCGACCACCGGTGCGTATGGTCGGTTAAGTACTCCACCGGTGGCATCGAACGTCCCATCCAGATTCCCGCTTTCGCCATCGAAGCGAAAGATATCGTCCCCGCCAGCAACCCAGTTGCCGACAAGCAGGTCACTGGCTGTCCAGGTGGTGCCGCCAGTGTCTGTGGCGGCGACGGTAATGCTATGAGTATAACCGGCTGTGTTGTAGACATGACTCACCGTAGTCGTTGAGCCGGTGTACGCTTCGGTGGTAACGGTGCCATCACCCCAATTAATGGTATAGCTGATGATATCGTTGGTACCGGGATCGATGGTCTTGATTTCCAGTGAGAAGGTATCACTCGCCGCTACGGTCGCAGCACCGCCCACAGATATGCTGGGTGTGATGTCGTTCACGTCAATGGTTATATCAGTACTGGTAGTGTACAGGCCATCGTCGGCTTGCACGGTTATGGTCAGACTGGTATCGAGTTCGTAGTCTATGTCACCTGCGTCTTTGACCGTGATTTCACCAGTCGACGCATCAATAGCAAAGGCATTTTCACCATCTGCATCGGGGTTCACATTGGTTGTGATCGAATAGGTGATGCCCGCATCGACCGCGCCGCCATCACCATCATCCGCGTCGACATTCCCGACGACAGTGCCGGTGGTCGCGCCTTCATCAACATTGAACGGTCCCGCATTCTGGAATACCGGTGCGCCACTTGATCCGACTTCAAAGGCCAGATCACTAAAGATGTCTGGGAAACCGTTATGATGGCGGTCGCCAAAAAAATAAGGATTGGTGAAATTCCAACCATAGTTAAGTGTTCCGGAGCTTGGACCGACTTCAACCTGGATCGTATAGGTCTGAAAATCATTCAGAGAAACCGGGGCAAAGTTAAAGTTTTCCAGCGTTGGATTTTCATTCAGTGTCGATGCATCCTTGGTGGCGCTTGCCAAGACGGTACCATTCCAGCCATCACGCAGGGACACGGTAATCGTGCCGGAAGCTGCACCATCTCTGTCGAGTTCGATGCTTATGTAGTCGACGTCATAGGTGCCGCCGCCGCTGTCATGCGCGAATGACTGGCCAAAGGCATTCGCGCTATCGAAAACCGAACTCGTGTTTGAACTGGTCTGCGAAACATAGTCGACCAGGACACCCTGCCATTGCTGTTGTGCCGCTTCTCCAACAACAATGCGTGCCTCGATATCACCGATCTGATGTTCCAGCTCCCAGTCACCCCCTACGCTGATCCCACCAGTCAGGTCTTCACTGGCTGCCACGTCGGCACCGGTCAGGCGGCTTAGCTGTTCAACCAGTTCCTTACCGGTCTCGCTGCCTGCCAGGTTACAGCCGTAGAACAACAGGTCGGCCTCGCTGCTGAGGTTATCCTGCCAACCAGCAATACTGCTGGCGTATTGTTCGATATTGGTTGATCGCAACCAGGTGTCGCCCAATTGGACGACATCAGTATTACCATGGCCGATGACATGCACAGCGTCGAGATTGTGGTACGCGTCCAGGATATCGCTGATTTGATCGATACCGTCGGTATTGGCATCGAGGATAATGATGTCGTAACGGACACCGCTATCTGCCTGCTGTATGTCCGCTAATAGTAACTCGTAGTCGGGTGTGTGGCTGTCCACGAAGATAATTTCTTGGCGTGCTGGTTCGCTGTCAGCAGGATCGCGCTTGAGCAGACTCTCAATGGTAACGCTGAAATCATCCAGGACACCACCGTTGTCGCCCGCGCTTAACGCGTCAAATGAATCCAGATCCAGCGCTGCTGGCAACAAGCTGCCGGTATCATTGAGATCCTGCTCGGGTTGATGCAGAGCCGACAGGAAGGCAGTCACTTGTTCGGCATCGTAGGCCTCGTCTCCGGTATCCCGATCGGATTGAAAAGTACTGAGGTCCGCAGAAACCTGGGTACCCAGGGGGTCGGCGGACAATAACAGGCGAGGCTCCAGTGGCTCCAGTTCGAAATGGCTATCATCCGCATCGAACCGGCTCGGTACATTCTTGATGGATGATCGGTTAGCCATAGCGCTCAACCCAGGATTTGGTGAAGATCATCACCGTAATCCGTAGAAGGGTGCGCCGTGCGCACCAGAACAGCCTCGCAATCTGACGATTCGCGGTGCGCATGGCGCACCCTACGATCTTGCGTACGCGAGTATCAATCTGAACCGTGATAAGCACGCTTGAAAGACACCCGCATTTCCGATCATCCAGAGTTTTCTGGGCAGGCATGACATTAGAAACTACGGTTGCCATGTATCGGTTATTTCACCGAGCAAGAATCCAGCCATATAACCGACCGTATCTTTTTCGGGCAGATACACCTTGAACCACCCCTGGACTTCCTCGATCTTGTAAATCGAATCCGACTGTCCGGCTTTGCGAATGATGGCGGCCCGTTGATTAGGTTCAGCACGAACGTTCACTACCGGTCTTTTCAACCAAATTCTTGGCATTGCGCTGATGTCATCATCATACTGACCGAAAACAGGTGTTTTCTTCTGATGCTCGATCGATCGGTCGCCTTCAGTCGTATCCTCGTCAGTTCCATACCCATCAACGGCATCAGTCTGCGTGGATATCTCCCGTTCGTCCAACATCGCCAGCTGCATCACATCAGGTTTACGTGTCGTTTCGCCCGATCGCAGTGCTTGCGGTATGACCGGTTCACTGGCGTCTACCATTTGCTTCGGTGTGCTGTTCAAGTCGAACTGGGCATGGCATTTGATGCCTGCCGGTAGCGCGTTACCAGGATTGTCCATGGTCAGGCGCACACCAAATGTGCCGCTCGCGGCATCGCCCATTCTATCGACGACGGTTACTTTCGCCTGCCTGGCTTCATCGCTGACGATTTCAGGGAAGACGTCGGCACTCATGCCCACCTGAATTTTGCCGAACATTTCCATCGGTACAATCGCTTCTATGTGCAGCGGGTCCAACTGGGCGACGCGCATGATGGGTTGGTCTTCTACGTATTCTGCGGAATATTTGAAACGCTGTACCACCACACCCTCGATCGGGCTGCGCACATGACGCTGCCGTAATTCCTCCTCCGCTTTACGCAGCTCGAGCTGTCGCAACCGGTGAAGATCCCTGGCATGCTGTAACTTGAGCTTGGCCGCTTCGGCATTACGTTCGGCTTCATCCTTGTCCTGAGTCGATATGGCATTCTGCCCATGTAGCGAGGACAAACGCTCTTGTTTACGCTTGTCATAGTCCATGTTGACTTTACCCAGCATGACTTCGGACACCATGGTCGAGCGCGCCTCGGCAATATCGACGGCGGCTTTCTCCACGTCTGAATCCAGCATTGCGACGACCTGATTCTGCTCGACCTGATCGCCCCGCTCCACGTACACTTTGTCAATGACGCCCGGAGCGGCGCTGCTGACATCGACCGTCAGATAGGGTGTTATCACACAGTCCACTGCGGTTTCCACTGCCGCGACCGCTATGGGCTGGCAAATCAGTAGCACTGCTGCCACGATGCTTTTCGCTGGCCGCCTCATTAGTGCCGGAAAAAGGGGTAAACGCATAAATCTCTCCAGTTCAGTGACCCAATGGCAAAAAACGTCCCGAAGTCCTTGTTTATAGGATTGTTTTCGGCCCTAACCGAAAATTCTTTAGGGTCAATTCTGGTGCTGGGTGAAGCCGAGAGTTCGCCCGCGAAAGATGTAAATTTTTGAGATTTTCAGGAGCTTGGAAAAGCTTGGATAATAATAAAAGTATAGCAGCCAACACTGGCAATGTGACAAAAGGGGCTGGGAAGTATTCCCCCCTGTGGAATGGAAAATGGAATCGCAGAATCCTCGTCATGCCTGCGGAGGCAGGCATCCAGCGTCTTAGTCACTGAATTCCAGCTAAAAACATGCTGGAATGGCGTGTATTTTGGGACGGCGATGGGTTGGGAAGCCAATGAACATGCTCAGTCATTGCGTGTCAGATCTGGAGTCTCTGCAACACCAGCTGACGCAGACTGCGTGTCCATTGTCGGCCGATGGGCTCGGCAGTATGGTTGAAACGCACGTGTACCTTGCCACCAATATAACCCTGCAGCGAGTCGCCGGGCAAAGCAATATCCAGCTGATAGATCTGGTCCACCGCACGGATCCCGGTTTCGTCACGGGCATCCACCGCGATCGATCCGCCGGCCTGCGAACCCAGGGTAGAACTGGGCAACTGATAACTGACCTGGGGGACCTCACGTTGAATCCGGGCCGGAAGGGACCTGCTGATATCCGCCGCCAGCCTGACCACGACTGAATCAGTGCGGCGGCGCACCTGATCCAGGGTCTGCTGTGGTACCGCGACCCGGACGGTTAGATCAGAAAACGCCGCCACGTAACCCAGGAAGCCGCCCTGTTTTACGAAGCGGCCGATCATATTCATACCTAACGGGGCAACGAAGATTCCGTCGAGCTTGCTCACCACGATCTGGTCATTCAGGCGCTGCTGAATGTCCGCCAATTGTGCGTTCACGCTAGCGATTTCATCGGCCAGTATGGCGACCCTGGTGCGATCGACCAACAGCTGAGACGTCTGCTTGGCCTTCAGTTCTGCCAGCTTAGCCTGAGTGACTTTGTGCCGGGCCTGCAATAAAGGATCATCGATTTGAAACAGAGGCGTGTCCTGTTGTACCTTGCTGCCATCGGCTTGCAGGACTTGCACGATAAAGCCCTCTGTGTTCGTGCGTACCATGGTTTCCTCAGGCAAACGCAGGATTCCCTCAGCGTTGGTCCATGACGGGACGGGCAGAACAAAGAGCACGACAAAAAGCACCAACACAGCGGTAGACGTGATTGACAAGGCGCGTCGACGCCGTCCCGCCAGTTCGTGGCTGGTGAAGAGAAAAACCAGACGACGGTACAACGGATACAGGATTTGCATGATCACCGCCCACACGGCCAGGATCATGCCGATCACAAAGAACTTGCCGGCGACAAACAGTGCAATCGTCAAGGCAATGAACAAACGGTAAATGAAAGCGCTGATTCCATACAGTACAAACCAGGGCCTTTCTCCGGCTGCTCCGACCGGCGAACGCGGCTCTGGAACGCCATATACGTAGCGTTTCATCAGATAACCGAGATATTGATTGGAGCGGGTGGCCAGATTGGGAATCTCCAGCCAGTCCGATAGCACATAGTAACCATCGAAACGCAATAATGGGTTGCCATTAAAGAGCAACGTGGAGATGCCGCCGATCAACATCACGTTAAACGTGATATCACGTATCAGGCCGGGCTCTACCTTCAACCAGATCAGCATACTCAATGCGGCCAGCAACAGTTCGACCATGATCCCGGCCGCACCGACCACGATACGACGCCATTTGTTGACAAAAGCGCTGGCGGACGAGGCATCAACGTAGGGTATCGGCATGAACACCAGTAACATGATGCCGATCTCGTGTACCTCACCGCCCCATAGCTTGACCGCCAAACCATGGCCCAGTTCATGCAGCACTTTGATCAGCGGATACAACAGAACCAGAAGCACGATATTCTGCGGATCCAGCGCTCTGCTGGACCAGTGTTCGCGCAACTCCGGCCAATGGCTCGAGGCGGCCACCGCAGCAAAGCTGCACAGCAGACACCATAGAATAAAACCCGTACGGGTATACACGCGACTGAACAACGGCTGCAGTCGGGCTAACCAGTCGTGTGGATCAGCCAGCGGAAAACGCATCGCGAGAGGTTGCATGACCCGCTGCAACCAGGGATTGCGCATTTGCTTGCGCCGGCGCTCGGCAAGCTCCCTGGTATCCAGGGGCTGATCATACTGCAACAGATCAGAGGCATTCAGTTGCGCCAGCAGTTGGATGATTTCCTGTTGTGACGGCGCCGAGCGGGTCTGTTCGGCGCACAAGGCATCGAATATGGTCTGGATACTGTGCCGGCCATCCAGCTGTTGAATAAAATGGTAGGCCCGGTTGCTGAAGCGGTAAAAGCGCGCCGAGGCTCGGTCTTGCAGGACAAACCAGGGCTGGCCGCGATACTGATGGCAATAGATGTTGGCCTGGCTGCGCAGCCGGGGCCTGGCCTGGGCTATGCGATCCCAGGCTTCCGTTGCCGCAGTCGTGGACAGATCAGTCATCGGTTCAGGGCAACCACTTCCACAACTGTAACCGCGTCCAGGCATTGAGGCGGCGGCTCCAGATCCAGAGCCGGCTGCGATCGCCGATCACGACCTTGCCGATGCCCTGCAAACCAGGTCGCAGTGCGTCTTTCAACTCCGTATCGGTAATGCGGGCCTCGACTCGGAACGCGCTGCTGCCTTCGATCAGATAGATGGAGGCTATCTTCTCGACCTCCAGAGGAAACTGCTTGCCCGGTAATGCCGACAGGGTCATCTTTCCTGTCTGTCCGACTGCCAGGTAGGCAATGTCTTTCTCATCCACGTTCAGAATAATCCGGTATTCGTCCAACGGCGCGACTTCGAACAACACCTGCCCGCGTTCCACGGGTGTGCCCAGCGCCTGACTCAGGTCACCCGCGATGATGACACCTTTAAAGGGCGCCAGTAAGCGGGTACGGGCGAGCTGCTCGTCCAGCAAAGCCAGTTGCGCCGCGGCCTGGGCGGCCTGGGTTTTGGCGATGCGGGTCTCAGCGTGTTCCAGGCCGGCCAGGGCTTTGTCGTATTGCTTGCGGTATTCCTGATGCTGGCTGTGCCACTTTTGCCGTTCCAGTTTCAGATCTCTGGCATCCAGCTCTGCCAGTACATCACCCTCGTTTACCGCTGTACCTGCACGGGCGTGTTCCGCGATGATATAGCTATCGAACGGCGCCACCAACGCACGCTGTACCTTGCCCTCCAGTATCGCAGGGGCGGTAACCCGGAATTCCCCCGGCAGTAGACCAAACAGCAGCAATCCCGCCAGGACACCAGCGGCGAGCTTCCAGCGGAATCCCCGCGGGCCCATCAGTCTGCGCAAGGGTGCATCGATAAGATCATCTTTGATCTTGCTGACCAGCGGCTGGCCCTCGCGTCGCTTGAGAGCCAGTACCGCGCCCAGCATCGGGGCAATCTGTTCGCAGATCGCCAACTGTGCTGGCGAAAAAGCGTTGTCTTGATCACATTCGAAGGTGATGCCGCCGATTACGGAACCGTGGTTAACCAAGGGGACAGTACAGATGTAATTGCCAACCTCGTGTTGCGAGAGTTGCGCATGAGCCGTGACGGAACGGGTATCGTGCGGCGACGAGGGATTATAAGTGATTGTCTTACCAGTGGTAACGGCCTCATCCATAGCGGCCTCGATTTGACGAGCCAGACTGGTGCGAGCATCGAACTGTGCGATGCCCGACATGGCGTGGAGCCGAAGCATCAAATGATGCTGCAAACCAATGCTCACCCGTTCACACCGCAGCTGCTGTGCCAGCACGGTCGCGGCAGTGGTGGCAGCCTCATCGCTGTCTGTGCCTGCCAGCGCAGCGGCCAGAACCTCATATACCAGCGGTGATTCGGCTGGAACGGTTTGTACGTCTTTGGCCAATATCAACTCGAGCCAGGCCGCTCCCCATTGCAGTACATGACTGACGGCGGCCTGCTGCGCGACCGTTGCGGTTGCCTTGATCGCTACGACACCGTAGGGAGAGCCCTTGACCGTGAGAGGATGGGCCACAACCAGGATTTGCTCGGCATCCGCATTAACACCTGCCTTGGGGCTGATGACAGGCGCCTGGCGGGACATGGCCAGGCTGGCCGCGGTCATCAGATCATCACTGGCCGGCAGCTGTTCGGGCCAGGTCGCGGTGGTCTGGACTGGTTGATCACCGCTGACACCAATGGCCGTCATGGCCTCGATAACACCGGGGATCATTCGGCATTGCAGGGCTAGCCAGGACTGCGCGATTGGCTTGGACATAATTAAACGTTTACCGATTTGTCGATGTCAACATGGGGAGCCGGTTTCGACAACTATCCATGCAGTTAAGAATGGGGCTCTTGGTGCCCATTCACTCGAGAATTAGTGCCGGAGGGATTATTCTTTTCCCTCTGAAAATAATAATAGGTGTCGGAGGGAGTATTTTCAGGGAATAGTCTCCATTTGTGGCAGTTCGAATCTCATCGACTTCGCGGGGTCCACTTCTCTACCCGGAATTCCAAAATTGCACCTTGAGGTATCCATCCTTGATGGGAGTCGTTAGTTCGGATTAGGATGGGGTGTTTATATCTTCTATACCCTCGTTTGTATCATGGGTAGATTATTGCTCCCGCTAGTGTATTGGAGTGGGGGGAATCACCAAACTTAGGTTATTAATGAGAATACTTTATTCGATTTTTCTAATAGTAATAGGTCTTGCTGGCTATGCCAGCGATGGCACTGGCGCTGAGCCTGCCTACAAATATGAGGTTGAGGAAGCACCGCCGGATGGAAAATCGATACAGCATTTGGAAAGTTTTCAGCAAGTTGCCGCAACGGCCAGAATGCGCCGTGTGCCGATACTGATATTATTCTGCTCGTTTTGGTGTCAACACTGTGATGCAATGGAGCAGCAAGTGTTGAAGCCGATGATGCTGAATGACAAATACCGGGAGCGGATTCTGCTGAAAAAACTGGAGGTTGACGGCGACTCGACGATTACCGGCTTTGACGGCAGGCAGTATAGCAGCGATGAGATCAGCAAAATGTACAACGTCGACTTCTACCCGACATTGGTATTTTTTGATGCGAATGGCCGTGAGGTCAGCCAGCGCATTGTCGGTATGCCTTTAGGCGAATACGTTGTCGACGATCTCGGCAGCGCGATAGACAAGGCTGTGCAGGCATTGGCTGACGTGCTGTGATTATTTATTTAACAGCAGAAACGCCAAAGGCGCAGATAAGAATACGTGCATATTTTGTTCAAGGCCAGTGCCAAACTGCTACAAAAAGTATCATTCTCTGCGCTACTTTGCGGGCTCCGTCCTGCGCCTGTTCCCCTGATCCTGGTGAGAAATGGGGGCTAGTAATAACGCTATCCACCGAAATATACGCACATCGGGGCCATTAAAAAGGAGATATTATTTTAGAAAAAGGACATTCGGAGCAGTCCAGGCAGAGTGGACAGGACGGGGAGGGTGATAGTTCTCATGCCGTGACCGAACGACAGCTATGTCAACGGCGTGAATAGGTACGATGTTTTTGGTAGCCACAGGCACTCCTCCGATAGACTTTTGTCTCTGTTTATAAGGGTCCGGTAAATTGGGGGAGATTCAGTCCGTCCCGCAATCCATTACGGTTTTCTTAAACGGGCCAAGGTTGGACCGCGGTTTTGGATAATTTATATACTATGACTTGCTGGCCTGGCTGGCGTAGGGGCCAATGTCTACGACATGGATAGAGCATGCTGATTCTGAAATTACTGATCCTGGTCACAGTTGCAAACGGTACGCCGGTGATTATCAAAAAACTGTTAGGGCAGCATTTAGAGCTTGCCCTCGATGGCGGCTTGAATTTTTTTGATGGTCGAAGATTGTTTGGCCCTTCAAAGACCGTACGTGGTGTGGTATCCGCTATACTGGCAACAACCCTTTGCGCCATGCTGATGGAACTTGAGTGGTATATTGGCACTGTGATCGGGAGTGCCTCGATAGCGGGTGATCTCTTTTCCAGTTTTATCAAACGCCGGTTGAATATGCCGCCAAGCAGCATGGCGTTGGGACTCGATCAGGTACCGGAATCGCTGTTGCCATTAGTGGTGGTCCAATCCCTTTTGCCGCTCACCGTGATGGATATTGCGGCAGTGGTTGTCATTTTTTCGATCGGTCAGCTTGTGTTATCTCGTATTCTTTACAAGTTAAACATCCGCGATCGACCCTATTAATAACCACACTACCACAATCGTATTCGTCCGCATTCATGCAATATCCGGGTTAAACACAAATCGCATCAGCTGCATTTCAGATGATGCAGGGTGATTTCCGGCAGACAGTTGAACCGTACAGTGACGACAGACGAGCCGACACCCGCCGAGGTATAGCCAATGAGATTATGATATTGCCAGGGACCTGAGCCCATATAGCGGGGCAGCTTGGCATCAAGGGTAATGGGGATTTGACCAGGCAGGCAGATCTGACCACCGTGGGTATGCCCCGCCAGTAATACATTGAAGTCGGCATGCGCAGCCTGGCGATAGATTTCAGGTGTGTGTGACAGCAGGATGGATATTTCGTCGTGGGGTATCCCGGACGTTGCTTTTTCGATATTGTCCATCCGATAATAATGCGCGTCATCGATCCCGACCAGGTGGATACAGGTGTTGTCCCGCTCGATGGTGACGGACTCATTGAGTAACATGGTAATGCCCATGTCTTCAAAACTCGGCACCAGACGTATGGTATCGTGGTTGCCCAGGACAGCATAGATATTATCTTTGATATGCGATCGCACAGAGGCCATACCCTCAATGGTCTTCTCGATAGGACCATAGGTCTTGCCGCGATAGTCACCGGTTAGCACACAAAGGTCATAGTCGAGGTCGAACAAGATCTCGACCAGCCGGTGCATGGCACCGTGATTGATATCAACATGCATGTCGCTGATATGCAAGATGGTGTAGCCGTCAAAGGCCAGAGGCAGTCCGGCCAGTTTAATATCATTATGCTGGATTTTGATGCGCATGGTGTTCTTACAGCCGCGCCAGTAAAGCCCCGATAATCTCAGGCTATTGCGAATAACGGAATGTATCGAGTACCAGTTCTCGATATGAAAGAAATTGAGTCCACCGCCGAAAATGCGTTGTTCGTTTTCATTTTCAATCCCCAGACGAAGACGTGCATGCATGCGGCCAAGTCGTTTTTCAAGCTTTTCTAGTATCACCTGTTCATGGGTATTGATGGTTGAATCAGTCACAATTTTGAGATTAATGATAAAGAGTGCGTAATCATAACCCACGTGTCAGTAAAAAATGAGTCATCATCGCCGCAAATGGCACACCGAAGTAAATCTGCAGCGTTGCCGATTACCGCGTTGGAGGCGAGGGGACTCAATTCTACAGTTAGCGTCAATATTTGTGGTACTGTCACGTTATTGAATGGAAGGTCCTTGACCTGATCTGTTCAGATACCCGTTTGCCCTCAGGCTGATAGAAAACCGCACGTAACTTCACTCCAGATATCAAGGGCCTTCTCGCGGAACATTCGATAGCATCGGTTTACATCGTAGATACAAAACACAAGACCGATTGGACTGCGCGAATAATTCCTGCTATCAAGAAAGCATAGTACCTATTTCGCACTTTTGATCGAAACGAACTTCCGCGATTTCTGCACAGGGCATTGACCTTGTAAGTTCACATGAAGAACTCTGGACTTGATCAGGCCTCACAGTAACTGAGTCTCAAAATGATCTGCCAGCGAAAGCAAGTGCAACAGGGGAGGTAGGGTGCGCCGTGCGCACCACTCGGCGACGATCAGGCTTGTTGTGCTGATTTCGTTGTGCATGGCGAACGCTACAATGGTTACGCTTTTGTTCATCAACGAAGTACAACACATACTATAGCGAGTGAAACGAAGCAAACTTCTGAATTTGGTTTTTTCGTCGAGAATAACTGAACGCTATTGAACAGAGATTGCCGCGTCGCTATCGCGACTTGCCAAGACGCGGTAATGATGGTTTGTGTATGCACGTGGATTAACCGCTACCGATGAGTTCCGTGATGCTCATACGCGTCGTTCTACAAATCCAGGCCGAGCTGATCCAGCCGACAGATATGAAAAATGCGAGCGCCGCTAGCCCGCATTTCTCACCAGGCGGCGTGGAATACTGGTAAGGCATTGGTTTTTTGGAGTGAAGCTCGGATGATCAAAAATACAGTGTGTTATTCAAGCATGCCTATCACGGTTCAGGCTAGTCTTGGTTTGCATGAGATCGTAGGGTGCGCCGTGCGCACCGTGAATCTTCAGTGTGCTGGGCTGTTTCGGTGCGCACGGCGCACCCTACGGCCGCTTCGCCCAAGCTATTGCTACGCTTTTCGCTCCAGAGCGGCGCTTACGAACACGAATCCTGCGCCTGCTCCCGTGATCCTGGTGAGAAATGCGGGCTAGCCTGTTAGCTAACGGCTAACTCGGTATAAACGTGCGAGTCAGATCCAGCAGAAAGGGCCGGCGCTGGTTGGGTTGATCCGCAGCAAGGGTTACGCGGTCCTTACCGCTGCCGTAGGGGATGAACTTGCCCCCCATGCTCCATGGCGCCGTGGCCACGATCGGTGGTAACGGCAACGCCTGTTCCCCGCCGGCTTCAATTTCTCTGGTTGACAAGGGTACACCCACAGGCCCCCAGATGCGCGGGCGCGACGGAATATACGTACAACCGCCCACTACTCGGTCCGTCCAGGTATCGATGAGGTCAAATACTAACGCATCTACCGGCGGGATGGTGGGGTGCAGGGTGGAGGGTGGATTGGCCACTTTATAGCGCACCCCGGCCACGTATTCGCCACTAACATCGGTGGCGTGCAATGGCACCCGTCGTTCATTACACGCCAGCACATAACGGGATGGCGTCAGGCCTTTTGCGCAGACCTCCAGCCTCTCGTTGGCCGAGTCAATAAAACGCGCTACGCCTGCGGCCGTGGTTTCTTCGGCCAGCACCGGCCACGGTTCATGGGCGCTGCGCAGCTGCAAGCTTATGTCGCCGAGCTGCACTTCGCCCAAAAGCGGAAAGCGTAGCGCCACAAGGGGCTCGAACCACTCGGCCTGAAACGGAAAACCGGCCCCGTTCAGCTCGTCAAGTACAGCGCACAAGTCCTCCCACAGCAAACGCGGAAGCATAAAACGGTCGTGGAGCGCTGCGACCCAACTGGAAAGTTCCAGTTTCCGCGGATGGCGAGAGAAGTAAGCCAACAAGCCCCTGACCAAAAGCGCTTGCAGTGCAGCGAGCTTTGGATCGGGTGGTGTCTCAAAGCAGCGCAGCATGGCGCGTCCCAGCCGCAGTGCTGCGCTGTCGGGGGCATAGAGTTGGTCGACACGGATCTCAGCGCGGCGCATGTCCCCGGCCGGATCGGTAAGGATATGACGAAGCAAGCGGTCGGGAATCCAGGGGTAGAGGCTTTCTCCTGCTGGGATACGTTCCAGCGCTATAGCCAGCTCATAGAGGGATTCGTCCCGGCCTTCGTCGGGGCGTGGCGCGTTGCCACCAGGACCGACGGGGCGCCCGGCAAAGAGGTAGGACAGGCTTGGGTGTTGTTGCCAGTACACGATCAACGACCGCAGTAGCTCGGGGCGGCGCAGGAACGGGCTGTCGATGGGTCGCTTTCCTCCCAGCAGCAACTCCGCGCTACCGCCTGGAGGCAGGCGCCGTCCATCGGTCATGACGCGTTCGCCCTGCAAACCCGCTTGCGCCGCTTCTTCATAGGTCGCCGTCAGAAGCTCAAGCTGCTGCTGCCAGCTCTGGGCTTCGGGTATCCAGACCTTGAGTATGCCCGCGTCCGGTTCCAGCTTGAGCCGTAGTAGTCGATAGTCTTGCGGTGGCTCGTAACCTTCAAACGTCACTGGTGTCGCCAGTTCTTTAGCGGCGCTTTCCGCGGCGGCGACCAGATCCAGGTAATGTTCCAGGTGGGTAACAGGCGGCATGAAGATACAGAGACGGCCGTCGCGTGCTTCGATGCATAGCGCCGTACGCGGCGCGCCGCAGCCGGGCACGGGCGACGCGTCGGCCCGTTCTAGCTTGGCTCTGGCTGGGCTCAGGCTGGTCAGGCGGGCGCTTAACTCACCGTGGATATCGGGGAGTAGCGCACGTTCTTCGAATTGGCAACGCTCCGGCTCGGGCTGTGCGGGCGCACCTGCGCCGACCGGGAAACTGTCCAGGGGTAGCCGATAGCCGATGGGAGAGGTGCCTGGCGTCAAGTAAAGGCCGTTGCGGCGAAATGTCCATGTGCCGCTCTCCCAGCATTCCCGGGTGGGGTCCCAACGCAGCGGCAACACATAGCCCACCTCTTCGCCCTGGCTTGAAGAGAGGCGTGAGGCGAGGGCGCGACGCTGTTCCGGATCCCGCAATTCTTGGGGCGAGGGCATAGCGTCGACCTGGTCGCGGTTTGCCCACAGTTCGTGTAGTCGGTCCTCGTGGGCGGGTATGATGAACTGGTCGGAAAGTCCAAGGGCACGAGTGAACGCTTTTGCGAAAAGTCTGGTGTCGTGTAAGGTGATGCGGTTTTTCGGTTTTTTTCCCCACTCGAGTAGATCGCCATCGCGCCAGATGGGGCGACCATCCGCGCGCAAGAAACAATTCAGATTCCAGCGTGGTATCGACTCGCCGCCATAGGTTTCACCCTGCCCAACATGGAGCAAGCCACCGGGGGCCAGTCGATGCCAGAGGCGCTGCAGCAGTTCCTCGGCCACTTCAAGCTTACCGGGTCCCAGCGCGGTCATGGTCCATTCGGGTTCTTCGGCTTCGCTTATCGAGACGAAAGACAATCCGCTTGCCACCGACAGGGCGATGTTCTGGCCGTGTAACGCCGAGTCGATGTGGTGACCTAATCCCTGGATGTCCGCCCATTGGCTCTCGCTGAAAGGCCAGGATCGGGGTTGAGGCAGGAGGCGACGCAGGTGAATTTCCTCGCTACTTGTTTCTTCGCAAGATTCTCGGTAACCGACTATCGGCACTGTCCTCAGAGGTTCGGGCGCACTGGCTAGCGGTATGTACCGTTCGTTGGTGAATAACCCGGCGACAGGATCCAGACCCACCCAGCCGGCCCCTGGCAGAAACACTTCGCTCCAGGCGTGGTTGCTTGCAGTATCCCTTTTCTCGGCCGGGTCGAGCAGGATGTGGTAACCGTGGGTGAATCTCGCCGCAAGCCCGCGGTAGCGCAGAGCCAGGGTCAACAGCCAGGCCAGTTCCCAGGTTGAGCCGTCACCACGTTCGAGAACTAACTCCAAGTCCACCGGCCCTGGTTTGCCGGGTCCCGTTTGCGCCACGGACTCGGTGATCTGAGCATTAGTCGCGTCGAGTTGTTCGATGATGTAACCAGGTGGATGATCCAACTGATCCAGCCATGCGCTAAGGTGCGGACCGGTTTTGCCGACGCGTAAATACGGGGCCAATTCTTTGCGCAACTGTTGTGGGTAGTCAAACGGGAATCTGGAAGCAAACGGTTCAACCAGAAAGTCAAAGGGATTAATCGGCTCGAGCTCTGCAATAAGCTCCATCGTGATCGTCAACTCGGAAACAGGTTCGGGGAGATCGAGGCGAGCCAGGTGGTTCTCGAATGGATCGCGCAGCCAGTTTATCCAATTGGGTTCGGCTTCCACCCGCAGTGAATACGCCGAAATCCGGCAGGGCGTATGGGGTGTGGGACGCAACCGCAGCCAGTGGGTCGACAGCCGCACCGATCGATCGAATCGATATGCAAAACGCTGGGAGAGTGCAATGCGCGTACTCATCGGGCTAGCCGGCGTAAATCCAGGGTGCATGGGTAGTCCGCGTTGTTCTTTTCAGACGCGGGGGCACGCATTGGCGCTGGACTGGTTGATGGTACATGCTGCTGCAGCTCCGTTACCCAAGCTGGCGGCCGCACATCACCGCAGGTATGACCCCAACTCCAAAAGCGCGAGATGCGTCGGCTTTCGGCCTCGTAAGCGTTGAGCGGAAACGCCTCGTAACCGACGCCGCCCGGGTGGCTTACATGGTAGACGCAGCCACCGATCGACCGGCCCAGGCGGCGGTCATGTATGTCGAACACCAGCGGGGCATCGACATCAATCGTTGGGTGCAGACCAAAGCCCGACTTCCATGCTTTATAGCGTACGCCGGCCACGTACTGGCCGGACGCCGCGGTTGCTTGCAGAGGCAGCCGACGACCATTGCAGGTGAGTACGAAACGCTCAGGGTCGAAACCGTGACATGTGACCTGGAGTCTTTCGACGGCCGAGTCGACCACGCGTGCCTCGCGCTGGGCTGTGGCCTCCTCACCCAATACCTGCCACGGTTCCAGCGCCATGTGCAGCTCAAGCTTCACGTCACCGTAGGCGACGCGCCCGTAGACCGGGAAACGAAACTCGAGGAACGGCGCGTACCAGTCAAGCTGCAACGGATAACCGGCTTCGTTGAGTTCCTGAACGACGGCGGCGAAGTCGGCCCAGGCGTAATGGGGAAGTAAGAAACGGTCATGCAATGCCGTGCCCCAGTGCACCAGCGGATGACGATACGGTTCTTTCCAGAAGCGGGCGATCAGAGCGCGCAACAATAACATCTGCGCTAAACTCATTCGGGGATGAGGCGGCATCTCGAAAGCACGGAATTCCACCAATCCCTGACGGCCAGTCGCGCTGTCCAACGAATAGAACTTATCGATACAAAACTCCGCCCGATGGGTGTTACCGGTTACGTCGGTGAGAAAGCTGCGTAAAGCCCGGTTCATCACCTTCGGCGTGCCCGCCTTATCGGCTTCGTCCAGACTCAGTTCGAGTTCGTCCAATAAAGCGACGCCCCGTTCGTCGACGCGTGGCGCCTGAGAGGTGGGGCCGATAAACAGGCCTGAGAAGACATAAGAAAGCGATGGATGGTGTTGCCAATATGTGAGCAGCGAGCGTAACAGGTCTGGGCGGCGTACAAACGCGCTATCTGCCGGTGTTGGTCCGCCGAGGGTGACGTGATTGCCGCCTCCGGTACCGGTGTGGCGACCGTCCAACATGAATTTTTCCGTACCCAGTCGGGCTAGCCGCGCTTCTTCGTAAAGCGTGACCGTGTTGTGTTCAAGCTCATCCCAATTACGTGCTGGGTGGATATTTACTTCGATCACGCCCGGGTCGGGTGTGACCTTGAGAAAGCTGATTAACGGTGACTCGGGCGGCTGATAGCCTTCGATGACCACTGGCATGTCGAGTTCGGCTGCGGTTTGTTCGATCGCCGAGACTAGCGCCAGATAGCGCTCGACGACTTTTACCGGTGGTATAAAGACATGAAGGCGGCCGTTACGAGGTTCAAGACAAAGCGCCGTGTGCGGCACCCCTGTCCAGCTGCGGTAGACTTTGCGTATCACGTCGGGTTCGGCGTCAGCGGTCACAGGTGAGTCAAAATCGATGGGCCCGGTGATGGTTCCCGCTACCAACGGCCCCTGGGGCGCCGGTTGGGCGTGGGTGTCAACAACCTCATGCTCGACTTCCGCTACCCTCGACAGCTGTTTCAGGGGGAGTCGCAATCCCATGGGCGAACTACCGGGGAAAAGGTACATGGTGTTCCGGGCGAACTCCCAGGGGCCCGAGCGCCAGCCGTTCTGCTCCCTGTCCCAGCGCAGCGGTAACGCGAAGCCGACCGGTTTATCCAGGCCGCGGGCCAGCGCCAGACTCAAGTCATCACGAAACTGACGTGCCCACGGGATCGCGATGATATCCAGGTCGACGGGTTGCCGCGCCTCGCGCCACAAATAATGCAGCCAGTCTTCAAAACCCGGGATTAGAAAGCGGGCCTCCACATGTAAGCGGCCGGCGAGGCATTCACCAAAGCGTCGCGCATCGTCGACGGTGATACCGTAATCGCGTTGCTCATCGGCGAGTAGTGATTCATTGTGCCACAGGGGTTGGCCGTCGGTGCGCCAGTAGCAACCCAGTGCCCAGCGCGGTAGCGGCTCGCCGGGATACCACTTGCCTTCGCCGTAGTGCAGCAAACCACCCGGCGCGAAGGCGTTCTTCAAGCGTTTCAGGAGCACACCGGCGCGTTCACGCTTGTGAACACCGAGCGCCGCGGTGTTCCACTGGGCTCCTTCCATGTCGTCGATGGATACAAACGTCGGTTCACCACCCATCGTGAGCCTCATATCCAGCTCGTCTAATTCGACGTCTATGGCGCGACCCAGTTGCCGAATCGCCGACCATTGGGTCTCGGTATAAGGCTTCGTCACCCGCGGATCTTCGTGGACACGCCGCACCTCGTTCTGGTAGTCAAATTCAACTTCACACTTCTCCGAAGCACCGGTGATGGGTGCGGCGCTTATCGGATCCGGTGTGCACGCCAGCGGGAGGTGGCCCTCACCAGCGAATAGGCCAGAGGTAGGGTCGAGGCCGATCCAGCCCGCACCCGGTACGTAGACCTCGGCCCACGCGTGCAGATCGGTAAAGTCATGCTCCGGGCCGGACGGCCCGTCCAGCGACTTCTGGTCCGCAGTGAGTTGAACCAGATAGCCGGAGACGAAACGCGCGGCGAATCCCAGGTGCCGTAGAATTTGCACCAGCAGCCAGCCGGTATCGCGACAGGAGCCGATGCGTTTTTCGAGGGTTTCCTCACAGGACTGAACGCCGGGGTCGAATCGGATAGCATAGCCAATGTCCTGCTGCAAACGCTGATTGAGTGCGACTAGAAAAAGATTGATATGGCGTTTTTTGCGCTCGACGCCCTCGAGCCAGTCCATGAGTAGAGGGCCACTTTCAGTGATTTCGAAATATGGCTCGAGTTCTTGCTGCAACAAGGCATCGTACTGGAATGGATAATTTTCGGCGTATTTTTCAACAAAGAAGTCGAAAGGATTGATAACAGTCATTTCCGCGACAAGTCTTACCGCGACCTGCAGCTCGCGCACAGGGTCAGGGAAGATCACGCGTCCTACCGTATTTCCAAAAGGGTCCTGCTGCCAGTAGAGACGGTGATTTTCGGGGCTAACCTTGAAATGATAGTCGTGTATCGGCGTGCGGGTATGCGGTGCCGGACGCAGGCGAATGACATGCGGAGACAGTGCGACCGGGCGGTCATACCGGTAGCTGGTTACATGCTCGATGCTGACGTGTATCGCCACAGTTTTTCTCCATCCTACCGCCAAGGAAAATGAGTGCCGACCTCGCCCAGACGGATCCTTCAGTTGAACGTTTTGGAGGGTTTACAGCAATAGACAGAGCCATCACGCGCAATGCGCCAGCAACTCGTGTCAGTAATAGATTTAAGACACGACGTTAACGGCGAATCCGTTGCCAGTCAAGCGAATATTGGGCGAACCTGCAAGGACTTGTAGATGCCCGTTTATTGGGCAACATGTTTTGCCGCTGTGCACCTAAATGAAGCAAGTGGATCGGTGGCATCTGAGTCAGGCCGATCATTGCACACTTACCAATTTCTGCAATAGCTTGGACATTATATGATTTGACATGATGAACGATAATATTTGTTTACAAAAAACCTCTAGTATTTTTAATTCGCGTAAGCTAGTTTAATTTTTATTGCACTGAATGTGAGCTGTAAATCTGAGTGTTAGTTGACACTCAGCCACATATGCCCCGACAAGTGCAGGGAAGCAGGTTATTCATTATAAGGAGTCGCGGATGCGTGCATTAATGCAGCAGGCAATTATTGCCACTTGTTTGCTTGTTGTCTCATTTATCTCTCAAACTGCTTATTCCTCGCCTGCGATCGACTGGATTCTATCGACGCAAAAAGCAGATGGCAGTTATGTCTTAGCAAATGATATAGCGACGGCCACCCAGTCTACATCCGAAGCACTCTTGGCATTTGCAGCGCTTGAAGAAGTTACAGATGCCGGTATCCCCCTGGCCGTCAAGTATGTCACTGCCGAGGCCTACCTGAATACAGAGAATCTTTCCAGAGTGATCACGGCCAACCATCTGGTGGGCACCGACGTTTCGTTTTTGCTTGCTGAGCTGGAGCGGTATCAAAATTTCGACGGCGGATTTAGTGAGTTACCGGACTACCACAGCACACCTCTAGATACCGCGTTTGCACTGATCGCGATGGCCGCCGTGGACTATGACGACATTGACGTAGTTGATGCAGCCATATCCTACCTGATCAATCATCAGCAGGCCGATGGCAGTTTCATATTGAGCGACAACAATGAAAGCTCTTACTACATAACGGCGTTATGCTCGATAGCATTACATAGATATCATTTTTTATTTGATGTCACAGCAGAACTGCAGGCGGCAAATGAATATCTTCTCTCGCAGCAAATACCAGGCGCTGGTTGGGGTACAAGCTGGGAGACAGCGGTAGCACTGCATTCGATTGCGTTGGCCACGACTGACTCGACACGCTATCGCGATTCTGCTCAGGTTTTACGCAGTCAGCAGTTGGCCAATGGCTCATGGGGTAATGATGTCTTTGTGACCGCATTGGCAGCCAAGGCTTTACATCTCGTAGAAAATGTAAAGCAACCGGTGAGTCCAACGGAGGGTCTCGTTACCGGCAAGGTTGTCAGGGACGGCACGTTATTACCACTCTCATTCGTTGTGGTCAGTATCGACGAACTTCCTTCTATGCGAGCCGCTACAGACGAGAATGGAAAATACACGCTGACAGCTTTACCGGCATCGACCTATACGATCCGATATCAGGCCGATGGGTTTCTAACGGCAACACGAACGGTGACATTACAGGCGGGGCAGGTCATTGATCTGGGTAGCGTACATTTGTTACCTGCGCCGGACATTGGAATCATCTCCGGCATCATTACCGACAAGGCGAGCGGTTTGCCCGTTGTCGGGGCCAGTATTACGACGACCGGTGCATTTACAGAATCTGAAGTCTCCGATGCGCGCGGAAATTATTCAATTGCGGGCACCACAGGCAACGTCACCATTGCCGTTATATCCGCTGGATTTGAACCTGCTGTGTCATCCGGTGTGGTCACTGCCGGAGGCGTCCTCACATTCTCACCATCTCTGCATCCATCAGGTACGATTAACACAGATCCAGCTGTTTCGATCACAGGTAGAGTGATTGATGCGGATACCAGTCAAGCCGTTCCACAGGCGACTGTCGGAGTTGTCGGTACAGGACGTGTGGTTAACACCTCTGCAAACGGTGGTTTCAGAATTGAAAATCTTGTTGCAGGCGAGCTGATCGTCAGCATTACACACAGTCATTACCAGACGACTCAATACCGTGCGGTCGCAGCAGAGGGCAGTGCGGTTGATCTTGGCGTGATTCGTCTTTATACCAGCATATCGCAGCCAGCGACGACAACGATATCCGGTGCAGTGACTGATGCCGCTACCGGACTGGCGCTCGTGGGCGCCAGCGTCACTGTCATTGAAAACGGTGTGAGTGGCTTGACGGACAGCAATGGGCAGTATCGCTTTGACAATCTGAGTGAAACACAATTTACGCTGGTTGCAACCGCGGTCGGCTACTTCGAAGCAACTGGCACGGTCAGCATCACCCAGCCGGCCGTGGTTGATCTCGATTTCAGTATGACCCGCTCATCTGCGTCCAATCTGGACATTGTTGACATGCACATCGAGACGGGAATAACGACCTACCCCGCACTCGCCGAGATTGAAGCCGATGCGATACTGTTCAACAGCGGCAGTGCCGATCAAACCGTGCGGATGTACTACAAGGTTGTTAATAGCGATAACGTCATTGTCGAAGAAGGTCCTGTATCCGATGTCCCACTGGGTGCAGACCCAGCATCGGCATTGCTGACGGTACCGGCTGGCCAGGCTCTCGAAACTGAAATCGAATGGTATAACCAGGCCAGCCCGCCAGGAGACTACCAGATCATCGCCCAGGCCTTCGATGGTGTCTCAGGGCAGCTCTTAGCCGAGCGAAGTATCAGCATCACGGTTCAGGCCACGAACCGGATAGGCGGTGCTGCAGCGTTTAATCCGCCGATTGCCCAGCTTGCCGCCAATTCACCCGTGCGCATCAGCGCAACAGTGCGTAATACCGGTAACCAGGTTATTGATCCAACAGCACTAAGCGCCCGCTTGATACTGAGCAAGCCAGGTTATCAGAGCCGCAAGGACCTGGCCCGACTGGACGCAACCATCACTGATACCACTTTTAATGATACACGCGGTATGGCTATCGACAGCAACGGCAATATCTATGTCACCAACAGGCAGAACAACACAGTGTCACGGATTGCAACTGACGGTTCTGTTACAACATTTGCAGACAAACTGAACAGCCCGATCGATATCGATATCGCACCGGGTGGTGGTATCTATATTCTGAACAGGGACAATTCGTATGTGCACATCGACGTTGCGGGTACTCGCACAGAAACCAGCACGGGACTGCTCTATCAAACAGCCATCGAGTCGCTGACCGATGGCCGCGTGCTGATAGCCCGGGGAAATGCCCTCTACGCGGTATCTCCGGATGGCGCGCTCAACAAAGTGGTCTCCGGCGGGCTGGCTGGACCACACGATATGGTCATCAACAGCGAGGGCGATGTCTTCATCGCGAGCACGGATGATGACAGTATTTCACGCTACTCGAACGGCACATTGTCGACGTTTGTAGCCGGCATCAACAAACCCTACGGGCTGGCTATTGATGCCAATGATGACCTGATCGTAACCAGTTATGGCGACAACAGTCTACTCCGGATCACGCCTGACGGCGCAGTCTTCGTGATTGCCACGGGGCTGTCAGGCCCTTTTGATGTACTGATCGATGATGCGGGCCGCTATATCGTATCGAACGCGATGTCCAGCGAAATCGTCGCGATTGATGCCACAGGGTCTAAACAGGTCCTCGTCGAGCGGACGATTAATAAACCCGCTGCTGCCGTTTACAACAGTGCCGGTGACCTGCTGGTTGGCAATGCCGGATTCAGCAACATCACTAGAATTGCTGCCGATGGAACGGTCAGTGAATTTGCCACGGGTCTGCCTGATCCGGTCGCCCTTCTCGATAGCGGTGACGGTGGCGTGGATGTATTGCTTGGTGGCGGGAGC
Organism: uncultured Gammaproteobacteria bacterium; assembly: GCA_942492025.1. Lineage (GTDB taxonomy): Bacteria > Pseudomonadota > Gammaproteobacteria > SZUA-229 > SZUA-229 > JABDQW01. Next base: position 499,405 of record CALODJ010000010.1, read on the forward strand.
ATACACCGCATTTCACCGCACGGTATCAGAACGACGATCGCAACAGGCCTGGGTAGTTCAGCAGACTTCGTGCGCGACCCCGAAGGTGACGGCTATCTCGTTGTCGAGTCTGGCCAGAACAGGATCACGCACCAGCATGCAGATGGACAACGCGCTATCTACGCTGAAGCATTGCTCGATTATGTGCGGGTGATGACGGTGTCTGCTGCCGGCGATGTGTACGTGCTTGCCGGTCCCGTGCGTAATCAGTCGCTCACGCGCATTGCCGCCGACAATACGGCCGAGGTCGTCGCACGGGACATGCCATTTTCAAGAGGTATGGCGATAGATGCCAACGGCAACGCATACGTCAGTGATTATAGCGCAAAACAGATACTCAAGATTGATGTGACTGGAGATGTTTCGGTACTCGCCAACACACCGTTCAACCCGGGTGCAATTACGGTGTCGGCCAGCGGTTATGTTCTTCTGGCGCCATTTGGTGGCAAGACTGTTTACAGGCTGAATCCGGATGGCAGTCTGACAGAACGGGTGACGCTGACATCGAACATCATGTACGGCCTGGTCGAAGACACGAATGGCAACCTCTGGATCAGCGATCAGAACACTGACACGGTGTTACGGATCAGTCCAGCCAGCGTTATCGACACCTTCACTGTTAAAACTGCAGGCGGTATACAAGCTGATAAAAGTGGCGGTGTTTATGTCGGTAGCTATGGCGGCATCAAGTATATTGCCTCGAGTGGTGTTGTCTCGAACGTCATCAGTCACAATGAGATAACCAACATCACGGTAAACACTTTTGCACTTGATGGCAAAGGTGACTATTGGATCCCAGGCAAAAGTGATGTCACGTATCTATTCGATAGCGCCTCGAATCTGTTGAAACGCTTCACGACCTTAAAGCAACCTACAGGCATCATCGCGCATGGTAATGGCGACTTGGTTGTGACCAATGGCAACAACACGGTTGTGCGCTTACGTAGCCAGGGCGCGTTACCGGAGGTCATCACTAAAGGTAGCTTCAGGGCAATCGCGAAGGAATCAGCCGATATTGCACTCGTGTCTTCAGGAGGCGCAGCGAGACGACTGCACCTGGTAACCGGCACCCTATCGACCGCAATTCCGTACAGCGCCAGTACCTTCTCCTTAGTCGAGGCGATTGCGGTCAATCCGGCGGGCGGATTTGTGCTGGGTGATCACGGTCAAAATCGCCTGCATTTTTATGACGCCAGTGATGTGGAAATCGATGTGCAGGTCGGCATCGTTAATCCGCGCGGTTTAACGCGGGACCACGTAGGGACAATCCTTGTTGCAAACACGGAACCGAAGGGCATTGCCGCTGTGCGTAATGATAAACGCGCAGCTGTGTACCTGTTTGATTCCAATGGTTTTGACTATTTGCTGACAAGATCCGACGGCCATATTTTTGCTTCTTCAAGGCGCGATGGCACGATCACCGAATATGACCAGCAAAAGCGCAATGTCCAGAAACTGCGTGTGCCTGAATCAGATGCACTGGTCATCGATGCGAACGGTGATTTGCTGTCAACCATGCCGTCGCTAGGTGCGCTTATCAGCGTTACTACGGACGGATCCGGTACGTACCGGCAGCTCGCCAGCGGCTTGAGTAATGCCAGAGACGTCGAGACTGATGGCGCAAGTGATGCCTATATTACCGATAGCAGCCGCAACACAATACTAAAACTGAATGCAGATGGCTCGCTCAGTCTGGATGCCGCCAACATCCAGGGCGCCGGGCGGCTTTCTTTCAGCCCGAATGGTGACAAGCTGGTGACCTATGCGGCGAACCGCCTGGCCTTGTTCGAAGCCGATGGCGCCCGTATCGAGCTGCCATTGACCAACATGATAGATCCCCTGACACAGTTGGGTGGCATCGATATTGATCATAACGGTGCGATCTATCTATCGACAACCATGCAGAACGCATTGCTTAAACTGCAAGCGCGGGTGACAGAGCCCGAGATTCAGACAGGTCAGGTAGTCTATAGCGCATCAGTGCAACTCGACAGCCTGTCGATTGATGGGCAGGTCGATGTCGACTTTGGTGCATGGACGCCATCCCGAAGCGGCGAATACCTTGTCGAGATTGCCGCCGATAACGGCCTAACCGCTGGTACCCTGACCAACACCCTGCATGTCGGCGCGAAAACCGACGGCCAAATTATACTGACGGATGCGACGGTTCAATCCGGTGACCAGGCCATCGGTGCCGTGTTGACGATCACCGGTGCTGATCCGACGCAACTCACGAAAATTGAAACACAGAACCTCACCTTGGCCGCAACAACGTTTGCACGAACAGGCCGAGGTATCACGGCCGACAGTAAAGGCAATGTCTACGCTTCTGATATAACCAGGGTCGTTAAAGTAACCCCCGACGGTGTTGTCAGCGACTTTGTCACTGGCATTAACGAGGGTATCGGCCTGGCAGGAATGGTGACAGACAGCACGGATACCCTGTTTGCACCTTCAGTGCGGGGATTGATTCTAAAGATTACACCCGATGGGCTGACGTCCCTTATTGGATCGTTCCCATCCAGGGTGGAAGCCGTTGCGCTGGACTACAACGATCAGCTCTACGCAGTGACCTCGGCGGGTAAGCTGTACAAGGTTGATAAATCCAGCGGTGCGGCGACAGAGATACCGGCCGACGGCTTGCATGCGCCGCGCGGCATGACCATTGATACCTACGGCAACATCTATGTGCTGAACAAGGATAGCGCGGGTACGGGTACCGACCCGATCATCCGGGTAACACCGGGCGGTGTGTCGAGTAATTTCTTCGACTATGCGAATTTTGAATTCGAAGGTATTCCACTGGCCGCGGATTGTGCCAACAACCTGCTGTTTGCGCCGATCAAACTGCCGCCTTTCAAATACCGTGGTGAAGAGGACATCATCATCCAGCTGATCGGTGAAACCGGCGAGGTCAACCAAGTCCTGCACGGGCCGACGATCGCCTCGGGTCTGGGTGATATTGATGCCATATCATACGATCGCTTCGCCAACCGGCTGCTGTTTTACACCGACTGGAACAACGGTGAAATATTCTCGTTCCCGATTATCTGCGGCGGCATCGATGCCGAAGTACACATTATCACCCGTGCGGATGTTGACCTATCCAGTGCAGACCCTGCGCCCGGCCTTATCAATGATCTTGGCAATAGAGCACGTGAATATATCTGGCTACTGTCTGAGATTGATAACGGGGGATTGGCTATTCAGCTAAACCTGTTGCTACATGACCTGGCCGAAGGTGAAAACCGTCCGATCTTCAGTGAGGCCTTCCTGGAATTCAGTAACAGCTTTAATCCGAATACGCCGGTGCGTGTAGCGATTGATATTCCCACGGTGCTGGCATCGAGCCAGGTGTCGATCACCACCCGCGTCGATGCGGCGCAGTATGAAACCGACTCGATGGTCGATATCGCCATCGAGCTGTCGAACGACAGTGCTGTCTCATTCGATGGCGCGGTGGAGTTGAGCGTCATCGATGCCGATGGCTTCACAGTTGAGACGCTGCCATCCATCGCTGTCAACGGGCTGCAGGCACATTCTTCGTTCAATCTGGCCAGTGTCTGGAACACAGGTATCACGTTGGCAGGCGATTATGCGGTTGTGGCGACATTGAAAAACACGACCGGCGAGACGCTCGCGAGTAATGAGGCCTCGTACCGGATTCGGGCGGGCGCGTTTTCGAGTCCGGTTGTCACAGCGTCTGTTTACACGAACAAAACGCGTTATTCAGCCTGGGACAGCGTGGCGATCAGTGGGCGAGTACGTAACACATCGAACAATGCGATACAGGGGAATTCTGTAGCGACGGTGACGGTGACTGATGCCGGTGGTGCTATCGTACACACGGAGACCGTCTTCCTGAATACCCAGTACCCGGGAAGCTATAGTGATGTGGTGAGTACTTTTGAACTGACCGATGCGCAAGCCGGACAGTACCGCGTGATTCTCGTCAGTAGCGATGCGGCAACCGGTGTGCAATTGGCGCAGAGTGAATATAGTTTCGATGTCGAGCGTATTATTCTGCAGGGTCTCACCGGCAATGTGCAGGTGCAATTCAAGCAGCTCGATACAACGCAAGCCAACACCTGCACTGAAAATATCACCAACCTGTCGGCCGAGGCCATCACCGGTGTAACGGTCCGCCACCTGCTGGTTGAAGTCACATCGGGTGCAACGGTGTCCAGCAATGAACAGATAGTCCAACTGGCAGCGGGCGCAGCGCTGTCGTTCCCGCAGATGGTCACCCTGGATAGTAACCAACCCGGTGTCTATGCCTGTGTACTGCAGGTCGATCTCAACGGGGATGACCGAACCCTGGCCACGGCCATTTTCGAAGTTACCGAGCCGGAAAACCTGTTTGATATCGATATCGGACTGGGCATCGGTGCCAGGGGACGGCTGCTGATATTACTCGACCCGGTTGACTTGCGGTCCCGCGATCATGACGGTGAAGACAATGATAAGCACGGTAAACACCGGAAACACGGTTGGGACAACGAGGATGAGATTGAGCATGACCGGGACAGGGATCATGATCTTACCGACTCTCATGACAGGGGCCCACGTGGCCCGTCGGGTGCGCCATTGCCAAGCGTACAACGTGACATTATCGAGAACCTGCTGCAGCAAGCGGGATGGTCATACACCATTGTCGAGTCCAGTGATGCTTTTGCCCGCGCGATGCGAAGTGGTGCTTATTCGGCTTATGCTCTGTTCTCGGAGCAGTCCAAACTCAATGAGCAGGTGCAGCGGGAGTTAGTCGAGGCCGTCTATCGCGGTGAAGGCCTACTGGTCAGCAGTGGGCACGATATGCGCAACGAGAAGCTGAGCGCAGCGCTCGGTATCAAACAGAAGGGCAAACACACTCGGGCCTCTGGTATCGAGCTTGTCGATACATCGCTGCATGATGCCGCCAGCGTGCTGTTTGGCCTGGATGACAAACCTGTGCGCATCGAAATAAAAGGCGCTGCTGTTATAGCGAATTACATCGGCACCGATAAGAAATATTCTAACGATGATTATGAAGATGATCATCACGACGGCAGCGCATCGAAGCACAGCAAGGCTGCCGTTACTCGCTTTAGCTATGGCGGTGGTGTCGCTGTGTGGATCGGTTTCGATGTACTGGCGGAACTGACGGGTACCCATACGGATGGGATTCTGGCGGAATTGCTGATCAATGCATTGACCGACATTGATCGTGCAGCATCGGACTTCGTAACAGCTGGTTTGATACCCATCGAGCTATCCCTGGCCAATAAAGGGCCTGCGGTGATGGGGCAGCTCAGCCTGAGATGGCTGGCAGATGCAAGTCTGCTCGACGTAGCGCCCCTGCTCACCATCAACGCTAACACCGCTAGCTGGTCGTTTGATCTGGCGGTCGATGGCAATGCACACATGGCGCTGTGGCTGCAGATGCCGAAAACGGCCGGTGTAGCAGATCTAAACGCGTTACTTCAGGTGGGTGTAGGTCCTAACCTCGAAGACTTTGATAGCCGGTACTTATCACTGCAGATCACACCGGCGCTGACACTGGCCGAGATCGAAGCACGACTGGAATCATCAAACAACCAGCACAAATATTTCAGCAAGGCCAAAAAGGAAATCGGCAACGCGATCAAGGCATTCGATAAAAACGATATCAAAGATGCGATCAAAAAAGCGCTGAAAGCGATCGAGAAGCTGGACAGGGTCGATAGCGATGAAGCGCGATCGCTCCATATGGATATAGCCCGTGCTATCCGCGTTCTTGCCATGCAATGGACGCTGGGCACACGCGACGGCGACAACAAACAGCAGGAAACGGAATAGACCATGAAGACTTCCCTGATAAGCCTGTTGCGCCAGAATGCGCTGTTTATGAACAGCACGGCACTGATCACTGCGTTAACCTTTAGCATGCTGGTGACGTCGCCGGCGGCGATGGCATTGCGTAAGGCTGATGTTAATCTGGTAGAGGCCGGCGAAACTCATCCTGAAGCCCGTTTGTCCAGCCTGCTTGAGCAGATCACCCGCAAGTTCGATTTGCTGGAGGCGGCGCACGGAGCAGGGCAAGCCACGGATAACATCGTCAGCGAACTTGATGGACTGCAGGACCAGATGATCGATCTCGACAATGAAGTCATGGCCAACTTCGAAGCGATGGAACAAACGCTTAAAGATAAGAAACTGCCCATGACCATCCTCCAACGCCACCATGACATGGTAGCCCACTACCAGGCCCACCGTGCCCGCATCATTGAACAGTTCGAAGACAGCGACATGTCGCACTGGCGTTGGCTACTGGGGCGCTGGTGGGGTCGGTTACTCGTCTGGCTCGGTGTCGACATCGAAGAGATCGTCGAATCGCCGTTCCAGGTTGTAAACCCACGACAGTTCAAACGCTCGCACCAGGCTTTTGATCCTAACAACCTGCCGAACAAGAGCATGCGCCCTGATAAGGACAACAAGCCAAAACGATCAAAACAGGACTATCGGCAGGCCAGCCTGTTCAACAGCCCGGTCAACAAGGTCGCCAATCTCGGTGATTTCAGCTATGACGCCCTGGCCGGTGCGTCCGATCCGGCTTACCTGGCCGAAACCGACGAGGTGGTCCTGACTCTACGAATCAAGGAGCAGGCACAGCTGTTGAATTATGACCCAGTGAAGATCTATCACTGGGTACGCAATAATGTCGAATGGCAACCCACCTGGGGTGCAGTGCAAGATGCCGAGCTGACCCTGGATGCCCGCCGCGGTAACGCGATGGACATCGCCAGCCTGACCATCGCCCTGCTAAGGGCTTCGCAGATCCCGGCACGCTATGTCCACGGCACTATCGAGGTACCGGAAGCGCCGTATCGTAACTGGGCCGGTGGTTTCACCAGTATCGATGCCGCGGCTGACTTCGCCGCCTCAGGCGGCATTCCATCCGCGGTGGCCATCTTGGGCGGCAAAATCTCACATGTCCAGCTCGAACACGTTTGGGTGGAAGCCGCAATCGACTACTTCCCGTCACGCGGCGCCATTAACCAAGATGCAGATGCGTGGGTACAGATGGACCCAAGCTACAAGCTGTACGAATACCTGCAAGGACTGGATGCGGTGCAAATTAGCGGCATTGATAAAAACCAGCTGGCCAACGATTTTCTCGCTAGCGGTACCCTCAACGAGACCGAAGGCTGGATACAGGGCTTCGATCCCGCCATTCTGGAGACTGCACACGCGCAGGCACAAACAGCGTTAGAAGATTACATCACCACCAACATGACGGATCCGACCAATGGTGACATCATCGGTGGGCGCAAGACCATTATTCAGGAATACCCGGTGCTGCCATCCAGTCTGCCGAATAGAATCCTGGTTGAAGGTGCACGCTACGATAAGCTGCCGAGCCAGTTGCAGCAGCAGGTCACTTACACGTTGGGATACGATGAGTTCAGGCAACCTTATAATCCAACCACATTTGCCTGGTCTACACTTAACAATCAAAAAGTCACATTGTCATTTCGACCAGCGAAGCTCGATGATGAAATTGCATTACAGTCATTGATTCCGGAAGGGGAGATCACTGATATCAGCCAGTTACCGCAGAGCATTCCCAGCTACTTGATTGAAGTAGTGCCGGAGTTAATCGTCAATGGAGAGCTCAAGATCACTGGCCTCCCGATGAAGCTGGGGGAGGAACTGGCTTTCAATACTAAAATAAGATTCTTGGGTAGATCAAAGCAAGAAAATTATACATATAAAGTTATTGCAGGTTCGTATTTGTCAGTGAATGTGGTAGCAGGGAATGTGTCGTCACGAAAGCTGAGCGACCTGCAGGCTAATCTGAATGCCACCAAAGCGAAACTTGAGAGCAATGACCCCGTCCAGATCAATGCACTGACTCGGCAGGAAATCCTCGGAGATATGTTCTATACAGGCACAATGGGTTATTTCGCACAACTGAACGCTATCAGTCAGGTCGCAGGGCTTGGCAGCGGCGCGCAGTACCAGCTTGCATCGGGTCACGGCACCTTTGGTTACGAGCCCAAGGTGGACTATCTGTTTGGGTTCCCGACAGCGATCCAGCTGGGTGGTGTGGTGTTGGACATCCCACTCAGCATAGTCACGGCGACCAATGACGGCAATGCCGACAACAAGAGGGACTTCGTAATGCAGGTTGGCGTGCTGAGTTCGGTGCTGGAACATGCCACACCAGAACAGATGTTTAACAACCCACTCAATCCAACTGACGCGATCAGCGCGGTTAAGGCCTTGCAGATTGCAGCTGCGCAGGGGCAGCGTACCTATCAGATCACACAGGCCAATATCAACAATGTGCTACCGTTGCTCCACCTAAGTGCGAACACCGAAGCTGAGATCGTGGTATCTGTGAATGCGGGGCTAGAAGTCATTACGCATACTGATCAGGTGAGTGTGCCGGGGTATACAGGGGAAGGGTATATCATCTACGATCCGGTCACAGGGAGTGGGGCTTACAAGATTGGGGGTGGGCAGAATGGGGCTTTTATGGCTCTGGATTATATTATTGCAGTGTTAGATTTATTCTATGGGTTTCTAAGTGCTCTAACCTCAGCTTTCGGGCCGGTCTCAAAAATACTAAACTCTATTTCAAACGTTATAAAGACTGCAAGATTTGTGCATGATGTACTAACAACAAATGAAAAATGTGATCTGGTGACAGTTGCGATTCTTCTTCTTACGATGTTTTCAGTCATTGGCTTGGCATTTGCTCAATTGGCAACGACCCTCTCTAATCCGCTGCTTGGCTTTAGTGTAGGGATAATTATTGATGAGGGTGTTGATATAATATTAGGGTATTCTTCTGCATGCTGACATCTATTTTCGATTTGTTATTCTTAATGTCAATTGCGTGTATAGTCTATAGTGCTAGGAAATACTATTTATACTACTCAATGAATGCTTGGCTTGAAGTAGATGCGGTAATATTATCTATCAATGAAGAGGCTGAAAAAGTCCTCTTGTCTGAAGTTGCATCAATGAACTATTATTATCCTCGAATGAAATATCGTTACCACTACGGTGATGTAACGTACCAATCGGATATCGTTGGTAATGACATTAAAAGTATATGGATGCCCGAGTTTGATGACTTCTCTTACCCAACTAAAAGAGAAGACTATTTCTGGAACAATTGGAAAAAAGGTGGCTCAATAAAAGTATTTATAAATCCGAAAAAACCTGAGAAATCGATAATTGTAAAACCAATAGAAAGGAAGGATTTAAATTATGAGTTTCTTAAATTGTTTTGCGGGATTGCAATATTGTTGGTTTGGTTATTCCTGAAAGCGTAAGAGGTTTATTTTAGGCTTGTCAGCTCAATATAGGTAATTATGATTCGGGGTCACTGCTATCCTGCCTAATTCCCAATCGAGGATAAATACCACTAAACGTAGAGTGCCACCGACTTGACTTTGCTCTGAAATCTACAGACCAATTCCTACACCAATACCAAAGTGGACATTACTGCGGTTGCGATCACTGGTCTGCGGCCACAGGTGCAACTGGCTGTCAGAGATGACTGGATAGTTGTAGGTTGTCTCGCCAACTTGGCCGCTCTGGCTGCCGCTGATACTGCCTAACACGGTTAATTGCCTTCCCTGTGCGTACGTGGTTGGTTCAAGATAGCCCGAGTGTTTGATGATGAATCGACCTAGCGGTTTGCTTTCCAGCCTGGGCTGACTGCTGGCATTTAACGGATAAGCCAGGACTTCAATTTGGGTTCCATCTTTAAGGTTACGGGTATCCAGTATGGTTCCACCCCAGAGTGCGACCTTGTCGCGGCTGACTTCAGGTTCGGCGATCACGCTCTGCGGTGTCAGTGAACGGTCGACCTGTGAAGTATCAAACTCGGGCGTGCTGGCACAGCCCAGCAACACGGCGAAAAAGACCGGTAAAACTATTTTGTAAGGCATGAGTACTCTACTTCGGCCATTAATGGTGGCGGTGGTGGTGATGAGGATAATGATGAGGGTAATATAACGGATAATACGGATACCACGGATCATACCACCAGTACGGTGGATAGTTTACGTAGGTCGGATCTACTTTGACCGGCCAGATATAATAGTTCTGCACCTGGACCACTGGGTATTCGTAGGGAAATTCACCTACATCACGTGTCTGCGTTTTGAGTAGTGTACCTGTGACGGTGATTTCACGCTCAGCGGTGAATACCGTCGGTTCGAGGAATTGATCGATTATCGCAATAAATCGCCCCGTGCTCTGATCGGAGACCTGCGGTTCACCCTTGTTACTCAAAGGAAAAGCAACGACGGTCAGCGAACTGTTATTCTGTGTGTTTTTAGTGTCCAGGATAACACCACCCCAACGGACTTTTCGGGAAAGATAAGCGTCCGGTGTGTCGCGCACCTCGCCGACGCCAGGAGCGCCCTCGATCGGCTGTTTGATCTCAGGCGGGATGTGCGTGCTGCAGGCTGATATCGACATGAGCAAAACCAGTGCAACAGATCCAAGCAGAGTTTGTACAGACTTCATGAACACTGATAGTAGGAGTTTCGATATAATCTATTGACAGTTTTTATGCGTGATAATTTCATAACCTCAATCAATAAGATATCAGCGGTTATCGTAGCAAATTCGTGCGTATTCAGGGGCAGACCAACTTTCGCCATACCATGAGTAAATGACTGAATGAATTCAGGTATTTAGTAACCTATAACCGTGTTATGAGTGAAGCCCTAATTGAATAAATTACCACTGGATGGATCACTGCTGCGTATCTCTTTGTTGGGTGCTTTAACCGGCTTGATGGCGGGTGTGGTGGTTACTCTGTTCAGGCTCTCTATTGAGTTGAGTCAAACTTTCTTACTGCCTGGCGGCCAGCTCGGCAATTATGAGGCCCTGCCAGGCTGGCTTGTGTTTCTGTTTCCTGTTTCAGGCGCACTGATTCTGGCTTTGATTTATGAGCGCCTGCCTGTGGGGCAACGCGCAGTCGGTATTGTGCATGTGCTGGATTATCTGCGCTTTCGCAAACAGAGGCTACCTTTTGCCAACGCGATGGTGCAATTTATTGGCGGTTTGCTGGCGATTGTTTCAGGTAACTCGGTTGACCGTGAAGGCCCCGGTGTGCACCTGGGGGCGGCGACAGCAGCCTTGCTCAACAAAAGAATAAAACTGACCGAGGATGAAAGTTATCTGCTGGCTGCAGCCGGTGGTGCCGCAGCCATAGCGGCAGCATTTAATACCCCGCTTGCCGGGGTGATGTTTGTCATCGAGGTGCTGCGAGTACGTTATACCGTTACCAATATTGTGCCGGTAATTGTGGCGTCGGTTGTCGGTACAATCATCAGCCGTATTGTCTACGGCGAGAGCCCCGCGTTTGCACTGCCAGCGTTGTCGATAGGTTCGCTGGCTGAATTGCCGGTTGTTTTACTCATGGGTGTGCTGATTGGCGTGCTCGCCGCCGCATTTATACTTGTAACGAAATACACCGCAGAGCGAACCATCAGCTGGCGCCCGCTTTTCGGTTTCGTTCTGGCCGGTACGGCTACCGGTTTGCTGGGGCAATGGGCACCGGAAATTTTGGGCTTGAGTTATGATGCCTTGAACCGGATTTTTCAAAATGAGCTGGGCTTACAAACGTTGGTACTGTTATTGTTTGCCAAACTCGTTGCCACGGCTATTTCTATTGGAGTGCGTTTACCCGGTGGTTTGATTGGCCCATCGTTGATTATGGGTGGCACTGTCGGCGCTTTGACCGCGTCACTGATCAATAACTGGTACCCTTTCTATAGTGGATCAGCCGGTTTTTATGCCATGATCGGCATGGTGGCTATGATGGGTGGCGTATTACGTGCACCGTTAGCCGCACTGGTCGCGCTGATCGAGTTGACAGGCAATTTGAATATAATATTGCCTGGCATGATTGCGGTGGTATCGGCTGAAATTACCGTACGTGCGTTGACCGGTGATGTCTCGGCTTTTACTGCAATGTTAAAGGTCCAGCATGCGCGTGAGGCAACGCAGCAGGATGCTTTGAAAACAACAGCAGTGGTTAGTGATGATGCTACCGATAAAGATGACACTAAAGCCGGGGAAGACGATATAACTTGATGATCTTCAGCCTGTTTACCACGTTAAGTCATCTGGTATCTGATAGGCTGAATACGGATCGTTTTCATCAGCGGGTTGTTGATCCTCATTGAAAACAATGACACGTTTTTCATTTCGTCGCTGGATTTTTTCTGCAATGTTTTGGGGTACTAGCTCATATCGGCCCTCTATGCGTGCTATACCTAATTTCCCTTCTATGATTCGTTGTTTCATATCTGCATTAATATATATGCGTTTAACTTTTTTGTGATGTTCGAAGTTGTAGACGATTTCGCATTTATCATCTCTTGTTAAGCAATTGTCCATAATGAGTTGATTAATCTCATTAGAAATGGCTTTTTGGCGTGCTTGTTCTTCTTTCTTCTTGTTTAATTCACGGTCTCGCTTTGCTTTCTCTTCTGCAGCTTGTTGTGCTTTTAGCTTGCTTTCATCGACTAGTGCCTTTTTTTTAGAATGCTGTTGTTTCTTTTTTTTATTTTTATCCTGTCTTGCTTTTTGGACTTGCTGTCTGGTGACCAGGCCGGCTTTTAGAAGCTGATCTTGAAACGGGTTGTTCATTCTATCGGTCTCGTTATTTGTGCGTTATTTGAGCTAGTGGTGATCGCATTGTGAAAGTTGCTGTAAGGACACATATTAAACTAATGGCTCGCGGCATTAAGTTAAGGAAACTCTGATTAATTCAGAGTTTCCGCGGCGCACGGATGCGCCGCCATTTTCAATCGCCTTAAGCGATTGAAAATGGCGGGAAACAGAAAATCGCATTTTATGCTTCCCGTGCTCTGATAATTCACGGATGAATTATTCAGAGCTTCCTTAAATGTTAACGTTGTATCGTGAAAAAATAAAGAGATCAGTCACGACACAGCGCCCCATCCCGCTGCGGCTACCTTAATAACCTCACCTGGGTTATTATGGCTACCATAGCCTGTGTGGCCGACTGAAGCGACTGTTCTTACTTATTGGACACAGCCCCCCCCCGTCGCTGGACTGGCACACACCCAATGCGGAGGTTATCATGTCGAGAAAACATCCTATCATTGCCATTACCGGATCTTCAGGAGCCGGAACAACGACGGTGAAAGACGCTGTGTCGAACATCTTCGATCGGGTGGGTGCTAACGCCGCCTTCGTGGAAGGCGACAGCTTTCACCGCTATGACCGCAAGGAGATGAAGCGGGCAGTAGCCAAGGCAAAGGAGGAAGGCCGCAATCTTAGCCACTTCGGTCCGGAGGGTAATCTGTTCGACAAGCAATACGAACTATTCACCAGCTATAGCGAGACCTGCTCCGGATTCATTCGCCACTATATCCATAACGAAGAAGAGGCAGCTCAATACAAGCAGAAGCCCGGCACCTTCACCGATTGGGAGCCACTACCGTCCGATACCGATCTGTTGTTCTATGAAGGCCTGCATGGCGGCGTCGTTACTGATGAGTTCAATATAGCTGCGCAGGTGGACCTGCTCATCGGAGTGGCGCCGACGATCAACCTGGAGTGGATACAGAAAATTTGCCGGGACACCAACGATCGGGGCTACAAATCAGAAGACGTGATCGACATCATCAATCGTCGAATGTATGACTATATGAAGTACATCCTTCCCCAGTTCGACTCCACTCACATCAATTTTCAGCGCATACCCGTCCTCGACACCTCCAACCCACTTGGTGACCGCAGTATTCCCACGGCGGACCAGAGCCTGGTGCTGATCCACTTTTTGAAACCCAAGCCCTCAGTGGAATACAAATTGAACCTCAAAGGGCTGATAGAAGGTTCCTTTATCACCGGTTTTAACACACTAGTGATACCAGGCGGCAAGATGGGCTATGCCATGGAACTGATACTGACCAAGCGCGTGATGGATCTGATGAAAAAACGCGGGCATCTGGAGGACGGTGTCTGATCCACCTTTCTGCCGGTCAGCAATAAACAGAAAGCGACAAACCGGACACACAAGAATTGCAGTACCTTCGGTCGTTCATGGTAACCCGCCAAGCCAGCGCTAGTCTGATCGAGCAGAACACCAGTAATGATGGCGATTGCCATTTTATTGATTTTGGGTCAATGGATGTCTTTGTTTGTTTTTACTGAGATCAAGGAAACCAGGCAATCGACTCAAGTATCCAGTTGCAATATGAGGGCATGATGCAGGATGTCTTTTGACCTAATGGCGGGCTCGAAGTGGAGGTCAGGGTGGACGCTTTTCTGGCGAGGGAGACTAATTCAGCGAGGTTTTGTGAAAAACAAGGGGAATAATCGGGGCGAGATTACTCCATTCGCGGTGGACTTAAGGTAGGAGGGTGTTTATTCTTTCCGCTCTCGGATATTCTATGGTGGACATGTGTTTCAAAGTCAATTCAGACGTCCTAAAAGAGCCTGTCTAGTGTACTATATGGCAGACGGAAAAATCGGGATTTAAGCGGAGTAAGGCGGATGGTTGGCAATAGTATGAAACAACATAAACTGCAGAGCCTGGCGACGGAAGAGTTTTTCTATTTTTTTCTACGGCTGCGCAAAGGCGAAATCCGCAGGACCGTCGCAACACTCAGGCATCGCTATCCTAACGAGACTGAGCAGCAACTGGCGATGCGGCTGATTGAATCCAAGGCAAAATTAGCGTTGCTGGGTGGTACACTGATGAACCTGCCCCATCTTTTTCCGGGGCTAGGGCTGGTAATCAAGATGATCGGCACCGTCGGTGCCAGTTCGATGATGACACGTCTTAATCTCTATCTGATCCTGGAAATTGCACTGGTGTACGGTAAGGATCCCGATGACCAAGCTCGAGTTACCGAAATGGCTGCTGTTGTTGCGGCAACGGGCCTCGCCGTTGCGGCGCCAATGCTGGTGAAAATGTTTGGACTGCACCCGCTTTATACGCTGCCGGTGGGAGGATTTTCGACGACAGCCACAACCCGATTGATCGGTAATGCCGCGATCAAGCTCTATAGCGGTAATCTGAAGACGCATTCTCTGCCGGGAGCAACTGTAGCATCACCTGCGGCCTAGGCTTCTGTTTAAAAGTAGGTGGCATGATCGTGCCGCAATACCGCTAATATAGATACCGTAAACAAAGACACCCATTCATTCAGTGATTCGAACATAGGCTCAAAAATAGACATATATGTCCATGATTGTGCTTATTCATATTGCAGTATTTTTATGTTTACCGCAGCGCTTGCACTTGTACACGGTCACCAACTGTCCCTGCTTTACGTCGAACTGCCTTTCTGTAATGATTTCCCATTTATGAAAACCATTCTTACACAAGGTTTTTCCTCTGTGCTTCTCTGATAATTTCTTTTTTTTAAAAGTCAGGATATCTGCCATAGCGGATGCAGGAAGTCTTGCAATACATTTTATATTAACAGTAACGATGTCTGTCTGATCTGACAATTTACTATCTGTTAATGTAAATTATAAGGTCTCCCATTAAAGGTCAATGCTCACCATATAAAACCACACGGCGCGCACAGCTCCAGGTGCAGTTATAACAAAGGTGATGCCAGCATGTCCCTTGCTCTGGGTATTGTGCTCTCCATAGTAACGCGTTTACTCACCACTACACATATGACAGGCTAACGTCGATATAATTTTGGGGTGACTTTGTCTGTGTTTTGTTTTGACACCATTGGAATCAGCAACTAATAAAAAAGGGTAAGGCCTTATGGCCTTACCCTTATAATTCGCTAACGATATATGTTGCGATCGCAGCGGAGTAAATTACTATCGTTTAGTTAGACAGCAACAATATTTTCCGCTTGTGGACCTTTCTGACCTTGAGTTATCGTGAATTCCACTCGTTGACCTTCAGTTAAGGTCTTGAAGCCAGTGCTTGCAATGGCACTGTAATGAGCAAATACATCTGGTCCAGACTGCTGCTCGATAAAACCAAAACCTTTAGATTCGTTGAACCACTTGACGGTTCCGCTAGTTGTATTAGACATAATAATATCCTGTGTATTTAGTAAAAATGTGCGCCCTTACGACGCCTTTATAGCCGAAAAATTGGCTGGTACTTATAAACTGCAGGACGGCGAATTACGAATAAAACAACGAACAGAAGCTGATAAACAAAAGACTTTCTTTCTAGCTAAGACAGAGTGTATATGCATTATTAATAATGTCAATTAAATTTACCCACTAAAATCTCAGTCATGGACAGCCACAATCGTGATACAACAGCAGTTGCTTCATGAAAATTGAGAAATCTCAATGAGGCGACCTACAAACTAAAGATCACAAGGATTACACGAATGACCATCCAGAAGAAATAGAACTTAATTTTGAGTCCGTGCTCGAGAAACCGGACACCCATGAATCACAATTGGCACGAGCCTGCCAAATTCGTAGTGCTATGCAATCAAATCGCTATGGAGAAGCGCTATGCCCAGATCAAGAAGCTCACTGGTATCGACCGATGCCAACTCTCACTATCAATGTCCCTCCCGCCACTTGCGCCATGCCCATCGTTTGGCGAAGACGTCACAGCGGCCGCAGTTTCGAACATCGCCGGCAATGGATTAAAGACCGCCCGCTGGTGCTGGCGGTGATCTAAGTCATCGCTATCGCCGCCTATGCGCTGATGACTAAATAATAGGGTCTACGGTAGCTGTCCTTTGCGTTCTCAGCGCCTGTGTGCTCCTTGCGCTAAAAAAGCTGTCACAGAAATGACCTAAACAATACCTTGACAATAATAGAATAATTAGCTATTGTCTAGGACAGGGCCAGTAAAATTCATGTCTCGCTAATGCGGAGAATCTGTGATGATGAAGACAAAACAGAATTACTTGTACGATTTACATTGGGGAAATGCGAGCAAAACTGCGGTGGCAGCTACCAATCACCCAACAGTACATCACGTTTCATGCCGTCCAGCGACGATTTTTCGTTTTCAAAAATTACTGGAAAAAATATCTAGACAAAACATGGACAAGGCTTCGCCGCCATGGATGAGGATTATTCGATCGGCCGGCCTCGCAATCACTGAGGGCACCATAAAGGTGCGATAACGAGCTATGCCTGGGCGAACACCGATCATCACATCATCTGACACGAGGAGAATTACCATGCGAAAAGCGTCTCCCAAAAAAAATGAAATTAACAAGCAAAAATCAAACCGTGATCAAAAAAAACTGCGCGCTGCCGAAGCGCGGTACCGATATGAAATCATGCAGGAAGAGCGATTGCTCCAGGATAACCTGGCTGACTTCTGGGATACGCGGTTTGAGAAGCGTGGACAGCTCGCTGCACCGAGATTTGCGCAAGTTACAACACGGAGTTTACACAGCGCCCACGAGGCAGTATGGAGCAGTAACGCGGTCAATGGCGGGCAGGCTGATTCGCGGTGAATCGGATTGTCTTGCTGAAGTTCGGTCACCGTCCGTCGGCGCCGACTTTTACCATCAACACAAACACTGATGAGGTGAAATGATGACAACTTACACAACAACTGTTAAACAAGGGCTGCGTTCAGAAAGTCGAGCTACGACTGATGCGGTAAGGCCGATGCTCTGGTTGCGCGAAGGCTGGAATGATCTAGTGAGTGCGCCATTGATCAGCGGTCTGGTCGGAGGCGGTTTTACGCTGCTGTGTGCGGCCGCCTATGCTGCGGCCTCGACGCAACCGCTATTTTCGGCATCTATTCTCTCGCTACTGCTGATTGTCAGCCCGTTTATTGCTGTTACAGCCTACTATGTTTCACGCCAGCGCGAGCAAAACCAATCGCCCTCGCTTCGGGTCTGTTTTCGCGACATCCGCAGCAATGCATTGAGTATCGGGCTGTTCTCGATGTTGTCTGCACTCATCATTGCGGCCTGGGTGCGCCTGTCAAGCCTAGCATTTGCACTCTATTACGGAACACTCGACAGCGGGGCGGCAGAAGTGGCCCGTACCTGGACAGCTGGTAGCGATTTTCCTGCGATGCCCATATTTCTGGCATCTATGGGTGTGGTGCTGGCCTTGACTATGTTCGTCGTCGGCGCCATTGCGTTGCCATTGATCGCAGATCGCAACCAAAATGTCGTTACTGCAGTGTCGAACAGCATCGAAGTGTTAAAAAATAACGTGACGACGATGATGGTGTGGATGCTACTCCTGATCGCATTGATTACAGTGGCACTGCTATCTGGATTGTTGCTGATGCCAGCTATATTTCCATTGCTGGCCTACGCAACATGGCACAGCTATCGTCAGCTCATGAGTAATAACTAACAGTATCAGCCCCATGTTGAGCCTGCTTAAACCGCCTGCGGGCCTTAGATCCCGCAGGCGTTGGCGGGCGCCCCACACACCCTGACACCCTGGCGTGACAATTTTAATGTTGATATAGATGCAATATGGGGCCGGCTATAACGTTCATGTCTGGAGCAAAGTCTCAGCGCACTGTTATCTTTGCCATTAGTGCGTAAGCTATAAAAGACACCCATAAAAAAAAGAAAGTTATCGCTTTATAGACGCGTGTATGTCTTTAAATTGACGTACCCAGGGCTTGAGTTTCTTGTTCTGCTGTTTGCGTTTGTCAGCCTCAGCCTTGTTGGCGAAACTGCCGTTCAGTACCACATACTGAGTCTGTTTGCCTTGGAGCAACGGAGCAATCGCGACTGTGCCCTTGAGGTGGGTATCGGCGGCGAATTTCCGCGCTGCCTCGTATGAGCTGAAAGTAGCCAGCTGCAGCGTGTAGTTATCCTCGTTTTGCCCAAGGATCCAGGCTTGATCAGCGCTGCCGCTGTTGGCGACTGCGGATGCTCGTTTATCGGGCTCATTTCGGACTTCTTTGGGGGCCGGCTTGTTGTTTGATGAGGCAACAATGGCGGATGCATCTCCACCCAGGCATTCTGCGACCTGCAACTCCTTGCCCTGTTTGACCGCCTGGTATTTCTTCCAGAATGCAGCGTCGATTTTCTTATGTGCGGAGGGCGCCTTGGGATCCCGATAGCGGGAGGTTTTACTGGGGCCGCCGTTGTACGCGGAATAGGCGGATCTTGCCAGGTTGTCCAGACCACCGGGGTGTTTCTGTTCACCTCGTTTCAGTGCGTACTTGACCAGATACCTGTGCAATACCTCGGTACCTGCCTGAGCATTGTACGCAATATCCCAGCGCAGTTTCTGCGTGTCATACAAGCCACGCCATACCCGCTCATTCATCTGCATCAAGCCGGAATCGCCGCTGCTCGATCGCAGTGTCACGATCTTGTTATTTTTTACCTCATATTGTCGCCAGCAGCTTTCCTGCCAGGCCGTGGCCAGCACCAGATTTTCAAAGATCCTTTTCACAGAAGCATCCAGCTGGGTTTTCTCGATAGTGCTGTTGGCGCTATCGTTGAGCAGATCACGAATGATCGGCAGATACTCGGGCAACTCGCTTTTCTTGGGAATCCAGAGTTCGAGGCGGTCGTTTGTTGACTTTGCCCAGGCGGAACGAATTGGCCAGAAGTCGAACTTGAATCCGGATGGCTCGTTTGACGCCGGGACTGCCGGGAGCTGGAAAAGACGGCGCAGTTCCGGGTCAACGGTATCGTCATAGTGCAAGGGATTCACACCGGGCTGGTCGATCAGCATTCGCCCCATGCGTCGCAGGCCATTAGCGGAAATATCCAGACCGATGGCCGGACCCAGCCGGTCGAGGGTCTCAAGGGCATCGGTTGCGGTCAGCAGACTGATCAGCAGCATGGATTCTTGACCGGGATTCTCCAGGCTGATCTGACGCAGGACCGGACCCATTCGTTGCCAGCTATCAATAAACCAGTCGCGTACCGGATCATTCGCTTGGGTCACCGGCATCACCAAAGCGTCACGCAAGCGATAACGGGCATCGAGCAGAATTTCCACAAGGGTATCGCGCAGTTCCTGCTGGTGCGTCGCTGTCGCATAACGTTTGACCGCAAAGGTGACCATGGCGTCCATCAACTGCCAGCTTGCCTCCAGCTGTTGGATCTCCTCGGCGGAGAGTGTGGCTGCTGGCCCTGGCGTAATTGGTAGTCTGTCAATCTGGAATTTGACGGCGACATCGATACCGTCTGCTGCAACAGATATTGCATCTAATCTGAGGCTGTCTGTGATTTTGTTGATCTGCGCACCGGTGCGTTGGCGCAATATGTCCGGTAACAGTCTATTCAGCTGATCGATGGTCGGCGCAAGGTCTATTTCATAGCGGCCCATCAGCGGTTGCAGCGGTCCGCTGGCCAAGTCCCATATTTGTCCGGTGATTAGCTCGCCCTGCGGATTGTAGAGCTGGATTTTAAGTATGTTCAGCCTGACGGACCGGGCGCCCGGCAGTATGACGGGTTCAGTGAGAAACCGGGCGTCACCTTCCCAGTTGAACAGGTGCGCGCAGTTGCCAAAAACAGCCGTTGCTACGCTAGCCTTCACTTGCGCGGTGATTTCCAGTTTTTGCTGATATTCGCGCAGCCGGGGATCAGACAGGAAAATCTTGCTGCAACCGCTCGCATCCTGCAGGATTTCCACGCGTTTATCCGGCGTGTTGAATAGCTGGCTCAGCATCAATTGCCGCAGGACTGGATAATCCAGTTTGATTGGTACCCGCACAGTCTCAGCGTCAACTGGTGATGTGATGATCGATGCGGAGAGCATTATCAAAACGATGCTTATAAACTTGTGTAACTGACTTGCCGACATATTCATGATTCGCTGTGTTTTTGACGCCTGCTAAATGCAGAAGAACATCCCTGCGCTATGCAGTGGGCGGATACTTGTCTGTTGACAGTTGTGGTGCCAGAGACCTGATCGGACATGCTGACACAGAGTTCATCCGTTTGTTTTGCTGTTTCTACTGGAAATATCGGTCATTTACCAGCAGTTTACATTCGTCTACGTGCATTATACGGATTTGCCATTGGAATATTATTGGGCTATCGGGAACTTAAAAATAGTATCACCGCGGAGGCGCTGAGACACAGAGAATTGATGGAGGGCTCGTCCAACTGGTGAGACATGCGGGCTAGAGCGGCGGTTGACCCAGCTGTCCGCCGAGGATGGTCTGAATCGCAACCGAAGCTGCCGAGGTCCGATTGCTCGCACCGATTTTTGGATACATTTGCTCCAGGTGCTTGTTGACCGTTCGCGGGCTCATTTTCAGGATATCGGCGATCTCCCGGTTGGTCTTGCCGTGAGCAAGCCACAGCAGCACTTCAGATTCCCGGCAGGTGATCGCGAGGCTATCTTCCAGAATTGCTGGATCGATTTTGACATTGGGTGACTGAATTTTCAGTAGAAACTCATCTTCGTCGTTTTGTTTGAAATAATGCACGGTTAAAATCAGGTCTTGTTTGGGTAAGGGTAGTGCAAGATCATGGCCAAGCCGGCCATTGGGTAACCAGCTACTGAGCTGATCAGCAAACTCAACCGAGTCGTTGCCTTTTTGTTGTTGATATTGGTGTAACAAGGTCTGCGCTTCGGGGGTTGCCCATAAGACCTGGCCGCGTGCGTCGATACAAAAGACATGCTGCCGCATCGTGTCCAGTACTTTTTGTGCATCCATTAACATTCGTGCACTGTTGCTATGTTGGCGTATCCTTACCAGTAACTCTTCAGGGTGAATAGGTTTTACAATATAGTCGTTTCCACCGATGTCAAACGCTTTGACGATATGTTCGACTTCGCTGAGGCCAGTCATAAAAATAATCGGCACCAGCGGCAATTTTTTGCGAATTTCGCATGCGCATTCGAAACCATCCATTACAGGCATAATGGCATCGAGAAGAATGACATCGGGGGTAATTTGCTCCAGTACGTTCATGGCTTGCTGACCATTTAACGCAATCAGTACGGCAATGCCGGCTTTATCCAGGGCCAAATTGATCATGCCTAAGGAATCGGCTGAATCGTCAACCACCAGTACTGTTGTTTTGTCTCTGAATTTCAACATGATTCCGTTTGGGCCTGTAATTGATCGATCAATCGTACGATCCCATCCAGATCACATAAGTCGGCCATGGTGCGTAATTTATCGACCAGGTGGATATGCGGGTGTTGAGTTTCGATTTTTTCAGTACATTCGAACACGCCCTTGAGGTAGCCAATTTTTGCATAATCCCTCAGCGTGGCCAATGATTCCTCATGTGGGATGCAATCTATCTCACCAGGCTTTTCTTTATTGTGTATAGGTGCCAGACTATTGCGCCATTCTAGATCGAGACAACGTTGTAGTTGTTCCTTGAGCTTCTCCAGCCGCAAGGGTTTGTTGATATAGGCCTGAAAATCCGCATTCTTCCGATTGAGGTTGACATCCTCGTACGGATCCGCTGACAGCATAATAATCGGGGTAGTGAAACCCTGAATTCGAAGTATTTTCAATAGTTGCCAGCCGTCAACTCCTGGCATGCGAATGTCCAGTAAAAACAGATCAACCGGGTGCTCCTTCAAACGGGTCAATGCCTGCTCGGCCGATTCCGCTGTATGTACGATGAAACCCAGCGGGTGCAGGAGATCAGCGATCAGTTTGCGGTGCCTTGTTTCATCATCGACTACGAAAATGTGTCGTGCTTGCCCGGTATAAGCTGATATAGTATTTTTGCTTCGAGGAATAGCGCGGTCAACGCTGACACTGGGTAAAAACAGGCTCAGGCAAAATTCACTGCCAATCCCGGGTTTGCTTTTTACGTAAAGATCACCGCCCATGATTTCCACCAACAACCGGCTGATCGATAGACCAAGGCCGGTGCCGCTGATATTTTGCGTCTGGCTGTGGTGTAAGCGCTCGAAGGGTTTGAAAATCTTTTCCAGATCGCCTGCTGCGATTCCTATTCCCGTGTCTCTAACAGTCAGCCGTGCAACCTGGTTGCGGTAACTAATATTCAATTCCACCGTGCCTGTTGGCGTGAACTTAATGGCATTGGAAACAAGATTGAGAAGGATCTGGCGGAGCCGCTTTTCATCAGCAGAGACAAAACTGGCCAGATTGGATTGGATATTAACGACGAAATCGATGCCCCTGGCTTGCGCCAGGGGAAGAAACATATCTTCAAGTTGCTGGATTAACGATCGGAGATCGAACGTATCACGGTGTAAATCAAGCTTGCGTGCCTCGATCCTGGAAATTTCCAGTAAACCTTCGATCACGTCAGATAAGTGCTCACTGCTGCGTCTCATCACGCTGGCGATTTTGCGACTTTTATCATCCAGTCGTGAGTCCGCTTCCATGAGCTGGCTGTAACCAAATATCGTATTCAACGGCGTTCGTAGTTCATGGCTGACGCCGGACAAATAACGTGATTTGGCCTGGTTGGCCGCAACGGCGGCGTCGCGCGCCTTCGCTAGTTCGATCGCGCTTGCTTTGTACGCCTTGACCTCCTTGCTCAGTAGACCTGCCTGAAACAGCGTTTCCTCGAGGGCAAAACGAGCGCTTTTCTGCGCCAGCAAATAGAGCCAGATCAACACCCCGGTGATAAGCAGTAGCAGGAAAAAAACCTGCCACAAGGTGCCACTGATCAATGCCAGTTCGGGCTGTGATTTATCACGTTGGGCATAAAATACCAACATCAGCAAAGCAGCAATGATTCCGCTGGTTATTGTGAAGATACCGAGAAAACGCCCGCTTACAGAATGCAGTCGTTGATAGAGATGCCACGGTAAAATACGACTGATTAAGGCAGAGGGCTGGGCGACCAGATGCGCTTGTGGGTGGCACTGATCGCCATAGCGAGCGTCGGGTGCGCAGCACAACGAACAGACTGGGCCATCAAAACTTGGGCAATCACTCATATCTTCGGGATCAATACTGTTTTCGCACATGCGGCCGTGTGGCCGGGACGATTCGTTTGATGGCATTTCAGTCCGAATGTGGACCAGAACGGTCCGGCACCGACCACCATCAGCCATCGATGGATTTTATTCTTTTGGTTCACGGGTGGTAAGAAACGTGAAAAATCCACATTCCCTGCATTTTGCGCTATTAAGGGGAATATGGCTGCGGCGGCTGCACCAAAAAGGAGCCAATCTAAGCCCTGATTGTTCGGCGATGCTTGCCTGGGATATGTCAGCCATGCACTAAAACTGGTTGATTCATGCAGCGCGATAGTCACCAGCGGCAGCATCTGTAGTAACAGCCAGGCCGGACTCCTGCGGCGCGACTGTTTGGCGGCTAAGCGCAGGGCATAATTATCCAGCGTCTCATTCGCGACCCATTGATTGTAATCGCGTCTTATCAGTACGACATCGTTTATCTTGTTCATTGGAGTCCTGCTTTGGCGCATGTGCCAGCTTGCGCGGCATGGATCCGCACAAGTGGTGTTCCTACCACCATTAGCAAGTTCTGTGCCATGCGTTAAATGACGTATCCGTGTGCGCGATTTACCGAATTTTATCCATCCCCTGCGCTGAATAGACTAGCCGCTAATGAAAGTAGCCTTAGCTGGCTCGATGCACTTTCTTCAACCTTTTACCGGCCTTTGGCCGCAGCTTTAAGGAAACAGAACATGCCAAAAAAAAACAATGCAGGGCAATTGTTGCTCGTCGGTAGTCTTCTTGCCGCAAGTACGACAGCGGCGATGGCTGGTGGAAAAATAATGATCGATGACACGCGCTGGGTCAGCGTCGGAGCCGGTATTCGGACCTCTATTTCAAGCGCGAGCGATTCGGCGCCCGATGGCACCAGCCGCAGCACCAATTTCGATCTGGAAAATATGCGCTTGTATTTTGCCGGCCAGGTCGCCGAAGGTTTCAAACTGTATTTCAACACAGATAAAATGTGGGGCGAGTACGGCGTGCTGGATGCCATTGCCGCGTTTGAACCGAATGACAAATTCAATGTCTGGGTTGGACGCATGCTAGTACCGGCAGATCGCATCGAAATGAACGGACCGTTTTATGGCCTGACCTGGAACCAGTATACCGTGCCGTTGTTTCCTTCAGACAATGATCCCACTAACGGGGCCAACGGTGTTGCCGGAACCTATGGCCGCGATGAAGGTGTGACCGCCTGGGGCAGTTTGGGTAAATTCCAGTATGCTGTGGGTATTTTCGAAGGTTACAGCGGGACTGCGAATCAGTCTGATGATCCTTTGTTCGCCACTCGCCTGGCATACAACTTCCTTAATAAAGAACAGAACCCAGCTTATTTCACCAGCAGTACTTACTTTGGTAAAGCTGGCGATATCCTCACTATCGGTTTTGCCGCCCAGTATCAGGGGGACGGTTATGGCACGGCGGCCCAGACCGGGTCCTTTACTGGAATCGTTATCGATGGTTTTTTTGAAAAACCGCTCGCCGGTGGTTCTGCGTTGACCATTGAAGGTGAGTATAAAGACTTCGAAGTCGATACACAGGCAACAGTACGCGACTTCCCGATGTTCGATGGTAAGGCCTACTTTGCGACAGGTGCTTATCTGATTGGTGGTACCAAAGGCGTTGGCAAGTACCAACCGTATCTGCGTTATACCAGTAATGATCCGAGTGTCGGCGAAAGCAGCTCACTGACCGAACTCGGCGTTAACTACGTTATCGATGGTCATAACCTGCGCTTGAACCTCAACTACACCACAGGCGATGCCAACGCTAGCGGTACCAAAGGTGCTGATATCGATACCATTTTATTTGGCATGCAGTATCAAATCTAAGGAAGCTCTGAGTAACTCGGAGTTTGCCTAATCAAGTTAACAGCAGAGGAACGTTTACGATGAATAATAAATCCCTGAAACAAATGGTGCACGCTTCGGTGGTCGCGCTATCGATGATGGCTGCTTCCAGTATCAGCTGGGCCGAGGACACAATCAAGGTCGGTGTACTGCATTCCTTGTCGGGAACTATGGCGATTTCAGAAACGACACTAAAGGATACCATGCTGATGTTGATCGAAGAGCAGAACAAGAAGGGGGGGGTGCTGGGTAAGAAACTCGAACCTGTCGTGGTGGACCCGGCATCAGACTGGCCGTTGTTCGCGGAAAAAGCGCGCGAGTTGATTTCAAAAAACAAAACCGATGTGATTTTCGGTTGCTGGACATCGGTATCGCGTAAGTCAGTCCTGCCGGTATTCGAAGAACTCAACAGCATACTGTTTTATCCGGTGCAATACGAAGGCGAAGAATCATCGAAAAACGTGTTCTACACGGGGGCAGCGCCAAACCAGCAAGCTATACCTGCGGTTGATTACCTGATGAATGATATCGGGGTGAAACGTTGGGTGCTGGCCGGTACAGACTATGTCTACCCGCGCACGACCAACAAGATTCTCGAAGCCTACCTGATCGCTAAAGGCGTGAACAAAAAGGACATCATGATCAACTATACGCCGTTTGGTCATTCCGACTGGCAGTCGATTGTGTCGGATATCAAGAAATTTGGTAGCACCGGCAAGAAAACCGCCGTTGTTTCCACCATCAACGGTGATGCCAATGTACCGTTTTACAAGGAGCTGGGTAACCAGGGGCTTTCTGCCGAGGATATTCCAGTGGTCGCGTTCTCAGTCGGTGAGGAAGAACTTTCCGGTCTGGATACCAAGCCATTGGTCGGTCATCTTGCGGCATGGAATTATTTCATGAGCGTCGAATCCGACGAAAACGAAGAGTTCATCGAAGCCTGGCACGATTTCATCAAGGACAAAAAGCGTGTCACCAACGATCCGATGGAAGCGCACTACATTGGATTCAATATGTGGGTTAAAGCTGTCGAGAAGGCGGGCACGACCGATCCAGCAGCCGTACAGGAAGCTCTAATCGGTGTCGCGGTACCGAATCTTTCCGGTGGTTTTTCGGCGATGATGCCTAACCATCACATCACCAAGCCGGTATTGATTGGTGAAATTCAGAAAGATGGTCAGTTCGATATCGTCTGGGAAACGTCCGGCCTGGTACCGGGTGATGCCTGGTCAGATTTCTTACCCGGTTCCAAAGACCTGATTGCTGACTGGCGTAAACCCATGTCTTGCGGTAACTACAACGTCAAGACCAAGAAGTGCAGTGGTCAGAACTATTAGCCCGTATTGCGTTTGAACACCAGGCCTGATTGAACTGGGGGCACAGGATAAAAGTAGAGCATTCACATACAGCTTTTATTCTGTGCTCCCTCAGTTAATGAAATGGGATCATCGATGGCTTTATTTTCAACACCAATGCTGGTGAAATCGCTGCTCGCGCTGCTGCTGAGTGCTACTCTGTCCATGGGTTTTAGCGGGGAACTCGCGGCCAGTGAAATGGCGCTGGAGCAGGCATGGCAAGCGCTTGGTGGAAAAAACTATAAGCAGAAAGCCATGGCCATCGAGTCCATCGTGCAGAATAACCCACCCGAAGCTCTGGCGGCACTCAAGGCCCTGTTAGAAGGGCAGCTATTTATCGCCAGTAAAAATAATCAGCTCTTCATCATGCGTGAAATCGATAATAATTACGAATTCACGCCCTTGTTTGAGGGTGAGGCAGTCACCCAGGCAAAAAAACGCGGCTTTAAAAAAATAAGAATCAACAACCGATTGAGAATCCTTATTCGACAGTCCCTGGCCCTGATGCAGCTTAAACATGCCGATGTCGCTGTCAGGTTTGCGGCAGTGCAGGAACTGTTAAAACAACCCGACCCGGAAATCGCAAACCTGGTCGAGTCCATGATCCAGAATGAAAAAGATGTCCGGGTCCTGGCCGCCATGCAAACCTTGTTGGCAATCAACCAGCTTGCAAACGATGATGAGGGTGTCCAGGAAAAAGCCATCGAAACCTTGTCGGAAAGTCTTAACCCGTCCGCACTGAATGCCCTGGATAGTTATGCGGCGCCGAATCAAGCGCTGGAAAAGCAGACCCGGATGGCTATCAGGAAAATTAATGAACAACGTGACCTGTACGCGAAGGCGGAGACCATCTTCTTTGGGTTGAGCCTTGGCTCAGTGCTGGCCCTGGCTGCAATCGGGCTTGCGATCACCTTTGGTGTGATGGGTGTGATCAATATGGCACACGGTGAGCTGATGATGATCGGTGCCTATACCACGTATGTGATCCAGCAGTTGATGCCTGGTTATATCGGCGCTTCAATCATTGTCGCCATCCCGGCAGCGTTTATTGTTTCCGGTCTGGTGGGGATCGCCATCGAGCGTGGTGTGATTCGCCATCTGTATGGTCGTCCGCTGGAGACCTTGCTCGCAACTTTCGGTATCAGTCTGATCCTGCAACAGGTCGTGCGTTCGATCTTTTCACCATTGAATCGCAGTGTCGAAACACCCCAGTGGATGTCCGGTGCCTGGCAGTTCAACGAAGTTTTTGCGCTGACCTGGAACCGTTTCTATATCATAATTTTTAGCGTGGCCGTGTTTGTGGCTCTAATTATGGTGATGAAGAAAACCACTCTGGGTCTCCAGGTGCGTGCCGTATCACAAAACCGAACCATGGCGCGCGCCATGGGCGTGCGTTCGGAATGGGTCGACGCATTGACCTTTGGTCTGGGATCGGGAATTGCCGGCATGGCCGGGGTCGCGCTAAGTCTATTGACCAACGTCGGTCCGAATCTTGGGCAGAGTTATATTATCGATTCATTCATGGTCGTGGTGTTTGGTGGGGTGGGGAATCTATGGGGCACGCTCATCGCCGGCATGAGCCTGGGTGTCATCAACAAAGCACTGGAACCCTGGGCTGGCGCCGTGCTGGCAAAGATTCTGGTGCTCGTGTTTATCATTCTCTTTATTCAGAAACGTCCCAAAGGCCTGTTCCCGCAACGTGGCCGGGCGGCAGAGGATTAAGCCATGATATGGACTAAGCCATGAGACGGTTGAGCTTTTTGAATAACGACAAACCCGGTCGCTGGTTTCTCGGCGTATTGTTACTCGTCAGCGTTATCGTTCCGGTAGCTAATCTGCTCGTCCCTGAAAGCAGTATCTTTCATCTATCAACGTATACCGTAACCTTGCTGGGTAAGTACCTGAGCTATGCCTTACTGGCTTTGTCGGTTGATCTTGTCTGGGGTTATCTGGGTATTCTCAGTCTCGGTCATGGTGCTTTCTTTGCCCTGGGCGGTTATGTCATGGGTATGTACCTGATGCGCCAGATCGGTGACCGCGGGGTGTACGGTGATCCGTTGTTACCAGATTTCATGGTGTTTCTTGATTGGAGCGAGCTTCCCTGGTTCTGGTACGGCTTCGATCAGTTCTGGTTCGCTGCGCTGATGATCATTCTGGTTCCTGGAGTGCTTGCCTTTGTCTTCGGTTACCTGGCGTTTCGCTCCCGGGTCACCGGTGTTTACCTTTCCATCATTACCCAGGCGATGACCTATGCATTGATGCTGGCGTTTTTCCGCAACGAAATGGGATTTGGTGGTAACAACGGTTTAACCGACTTTAAAGATATCCTTGGTTTTAGCCTGCGCGAGGACAGTACCCGGATTGCGTTGTTCCTCGCTTCGGTAATGGCATTGGCCATTGCTTATGTTTTGAGTCGTTACATTGTGAGCTCACGACTCGGGCTTGCCTGCGTTGCCATTCGTGATGCTGAAAGTCGCAGTCGATTTATCGGCTATCGGGTTGAGCACATTAAACTGGGCATCTTTGTTTTCTCAGCGGCGCTGGCCGGTATTGCCGGTGCGCTGTATGTACCTCAGGTCGGTATTATTAATCCGGGAGAATTCTCACCATTGAATTCCATCGAGCTGGTCATCTGGGTTGCCATTGGTGGCCGGGGCACCCTCTACGGCGCGGTGATCGGCGCGTTACTGGTCAATTACTCAAAGACTTATTTTACCGCGGCGTTACCCGATGTGTGGTTATATGCACTGGGTGCGATGTTTGTCCTCGTCACGCTGTATCTGCCCAAAGGTATTGTCGGCTTGAAGAATTGGCGAGCGGCTAAAGCGGGCGCAGGCGCATGAAGGCACAGGCGGTCTTAAAAGAATTTTCGCAACGCGAACGTGTGTTCGAATTTCTTATCAAGCCCGAACCTCCGAATCTCGATCTAACACACAATATAATTCTGTACCTGGAAGGATTGAATAAAAGCTTTGATGGATTTAAAGCGATCAACGAGCTCAACCTGTATATCGAAGCGGGTGAACTGCGCTGCATCATTGGCCCCAACGGTGCCGGCAAATCCACGATGATGGATATCATTACCGGAAAAACAAGACCGGACACGGGTCAGGCCTGGTTTGGTCAGCGGCTCAACCTGCTCGAAATGGACGAACCCGAAATTGCCGAAGCGGGTATCGGGCGCAAGTTCCAGAAGCCCACGGTATTCGAAATGATGAGCGTGCTGCAGAACCTTGAGCTGGCCATGGCACAGGATAAACGCCTGTGGCCATTATTGCGGGCTCGCCTCAGTGGCGAACAACGCGATTTGATCGATGAAGTGCTGGAAATTATCGGACTGACCGAGCTGGCATTTGAACCGGCCGCTAAACTTTCTCACGGGCAGAAGCAGTGGCTGGAAATTGGCATGCTGCTGATGCAGAAACCGGCGTTGTTACTGGTTGATGAACCGGTCGCGGGTATGACCCACCAGGAGATGGAGCGTACTGCCGAATTGTTAACGTCGTTGGCGGGCAAGCATTCGGTGATTGTCGTCGAACATGATATGGATTTTGTGCGCTCCATCGCACGCAAGGTGACCGTATTACATCAAGGCAGTGTGCTGGCCGAAGGCAGCATGGCGCAGGTGCAGGATGACCCACGGGTTATCGAAGTATATCTGGGGGAATAACATGTTAAACATTCATGGCCTCAACCAGTTTTATGCACAAAGCCACACCTTGTGGGATATCGACCTGGAAGTGACCGATGGAAAATGCACCTGCCTGATGGGGCGCAATGGTGTAGGTAAGACGACATTGCTGAATTGCATCATGGGTGCATTGCCCCTGGCCTCGGGAACCATTGAATACCGGGGTGAAGCATTGCATACCCTGGCAATGGAGCAGCGCGCGAAAAATGGCATCGGTTATGTGCCGCAGGGGCGGCAAATCTTTCCCATGCTGACGGTCGAAGAAAACCTGCAAATTGGTTTGCCGGCACGACGCGACAAGGTACGCCGGGTGCCGGATTTTATTTATGAACTGTTTCCCGTATTAAAAGAAATGCAGAACCGCCATGGGGGCGACCTGTCCGGTGGACAACAGCAACAACTGGCGATTGGTCGTGCCCTTGTCATCGATCCCAAGTTGTTAATCCTGGATGAGCCCACCGAAGGGATTCAACCGAATATCGTCGCCGAAATCGGTGATGTGATTCGTAGGCTCAATCATGAAATAGGTATGACGGTTTTGCTAGTTGAACAAAAACTCCACTTTGTAAAAAAAGTGGCCGATCAGTTTTGCATACTCGATCGAGGTCGCCGCGTCGCCACCGGTGATGTGGCTGAATTATCCGATGAACTGGTGAAGGAGTACTTAACGGTATGACTATGGTACAGAGCATCGAAGCTGAACAGGGATGGCAGGCACAGCTCGACTTGAGGTTCACCCGGGTTAATAATCGGACTTGTTCGAAAACGATTCTGCAACACAGTTACCACATGGGCCCGCTACGCGTGCAACGACCTTTTTATCCCGAAGGTGAGCTCGCGCATATCTATATCCTGCATCCACCCGGCGGTGTGGTCGGTGGCGATCAACTGAATATCAATGTTGAAGTTTCATCAGGTGCACAGGTGCTGGCGACAACGCCCGGCTCTGGAAAGTTTTATCTCAGTAAGAGTCACTGGGCGGAGCTTGAACAAAGACTGACCGTTGAAGCGGGTGCCAGCCTGGAATGGTTGCCGCAGGAAAATATTTTATTCGCCGGTGCCCGACTGTGCACAAGGACAACGATCGAAGTCGAAGACGACGGCACGTTCATCGGCTGGGACGTGACTTGCCTGGGGCGCCCAAGCAGAGGTGAGCGCTTCGATCACGGGGCGTTTTATTCACGGCTGGCGTTTTACCACAAGCAGACATTGTTACTGGTGGAAAACCAGCGTGTGTTCGACGAACAAACCCTGGAAGCTGCCGCAGGTTTGCGCAACCATGCACTGCTCGCGACATTATTGGCATTTCCCTGTAGTGAGGAAAATCTAGAGCGTGTGCGTGCGCATTTAAATGTACAAGCAACATCGGTCTTGATCGCTGTCACACGGATTGATGGACTCCTTGTGTTACGTGCGCTGGGTAACAATAGCGAAGTACTGAAACAACAGCTGATATCGGTTTGGCTGGTCTTGCGTCCGTTGTTACTCGACCGACCTGCGTTGCAACCCCGAATCTGGGCAACCTGACGACATGTTTCATGCTATTGCGCTGGTGACCGTTACTATTTTCTATTTGGGTAGCCAGGGATGAAGCGGTCAACGACCATTTTTTCGCAACAACACATCACTCTGAAGGAAAGACTATGAACCTGACCCCGCGCGAAAAAGACAAACTGTTATTGTTTACCGCTGCACTACTCGCCGAACGTCGGCTCGCTCGCGGCGTGAAGCTCAATCATCCTGAAGCAATGGCCTATATCAGTGCCGCGATACTGGAAGGCGCACGTGATGGAAAAGCCGTGGCGGACCTCATGAGCGAAAGCCGTGAGCTGTTAAATGCCGACCAGGTCATGGACGGGGTTGCCGACATGATCCCCGAAGTACAGGTGGAAGCGACTTTTCCCGATGGCACCAAACTGGTCACCGTACATCAACCGATTACTTAGGAGCGCAGCATGATTCCCGCAGACTTCAAGGCTGGAGAGATCAAAGCAGCGAAGGGTGATATCGAAATTAATTCAGGACGATCAACCTTGACTGTTGTCGTGGCCAATCATGGCGACCGACCCATACAAGTCGGCTCTCATTATCACTTTTATGAAACCAACAATGCACTCGAATTCGAGCGTGACAAAACCCGCGGCTACCGACTCAATATTCCCGCCGGAACGGCCGTCCGGTTTGAACCAGGACAAAGCCGCACGGTTGAATTAGTCGCTTATGCGGGTAAACGTGAAGTGTATGGATTTCAGGGGCGCATCATGGGCCCACTGGAGGAATAATAATGGTGAAAATTAACCGGCAAGCCTATGCCGAAATGTTTGGCCCGACGACCGGCGATAAAGTACGCCTGGCCGATACGGAACTCTGGATCGAAGTGGAAAAAGACTTCACCGTGTACGGTGATGAAGTGAAATTCGGTGGTGGAAAAGTTATCCGTGATGGCATGGGACAGTCGCAGGCCGTCGCCGCCGAGGTGATGGATCTGGTGATTACCAATGCCCTGATCATCGATCACTGGGGTATCGTCAAAGCCGACATCGGTATTAAAGACGGACGCATCGCCGTTATCGGCAAAGCGGGTAACCCCGATGTGCAGGCCGGCGTTGATATTGTGATT
Source organism: uncultured Gammaproteobacteria bacterium (assembly GCA_942492025.1). Taxonomy (GTDB): domain Bacteria; phylum Pseudomonadota; class Gammaproteobacteria; order SZUA-229; family SZUA-229; genus JABDQW01. Next base: position 532,786 of record CALODJ010000010.1, read on the forward strand.
GGTCCCGGTACGGATGTGGTCGGGGGTGAAGGCAAGATTGTCACTGCCGGTGGTATAGATGCCCATATCCATTTCATCTGCCCACAACAGATCGAGGAAGCATTGGCATCGGGAATTACCACGATGCTGGGTGGCGGCACCGGTCCATCCACCGGTACGAATGCGACCACGTGTACACCGGGGCCATGGAATATCCACCGCATGCTCGAGGCCGCCGACGCATTTCCAATGAACCTCGGGTTTATGGGAAAAGGCAACGCCAGTCTGCCCAGCCCGCTGAAGGAGCAGGTCGAGGCAGGGGCGATGGGGCTGAAATTGCACGAAGACTGGGGCACAACCCCGGCGGCGATCCGAAATTGCCTGAGTGTGGCCGATGAATACGATGTGCAGGTGGCGATCCATACCGACACATTAAATGAGTCGGGTTTTGTTGAAGACACCCTCGCTGCTTTTGAAGGCCGCACCATTCACACCTACCACACCGAAGGGGCAGGGGGCGGACATGCACCCGACATTATCCGCGCCTGTGGTCTCGATAATGTCTTACCCTCGTCGACCAATCCGACCCGACCCTATACGGTCAACACCATCGATGAGCACCTCGATATGCTAATGGTTTGCCATCATCTCGATCCAGCTATCGCCGAAGATATTGCTTTTGCTGAGTCACGGATCCGACGTGAGACCATCGCCGCCGAAGACATCCTGCATGATCTTGGCGCGTTTTCGATGATCTCATCGGATTCACAGGCCATGGGTCGTGTCGGCGAAGTCATCACCCGCACCTGGCAGACGGCCCATAAAATGAAACTGCAGCGCGGTCCCCTGGATGAAGACAGCGCGGATAACGACAACTATCGAGTGAAACGCTACGTCGCAAAATACACGGTAAACCCGGCATTGACCCACGGTATTGCCCATGAAGTGGGTTCGGTCGAAGTGGGCAAACTGGCTGACCTGGTGTTATGGTCGCCGGCTTTTTTTGGTACCAAGCCGGCCCTGATTATTAAGGGTGGCATGATCGCCCATGCACCGATGGGTGATGCGAATGCCTCAATCCCAACGCCACAGCCGGTGCACTATCGTTCAATGTTCGGCAGTTACGGTCAGGCTTTGACCACGACGAGCCTTAGTTTTATTTCCGACGCCGCGATGTCGGCTGGCCTGGTCGAACAACTCGGATTAAAGAAAAAAATCGGGATAGTCAAAAATTGTCGACGGGTGAAAAAACAGGATTTGATTCACAACAATTACACACCGGCTATGGAGGTTGACCCACAAACCTACGAAGTGCGGGCCGATGGCCAGTTACTGACCTGTGAACCCGCCGACGTTTTACCCATGGCGCAAAGGTACTTTTTATTTTAATCCGATGATAGAACTCACCCGTTTAATTGACACAGCCTGCACGGTCGACGGGCAGGTAACCTTGCCCATTGAGCAGCGGGTGCGCAGTCGTCTACGGGTCAAACTGGACGACGGGCGTGACGCGGGTTTATTTTTACCGCGGGGTACGCTGTTGCGCGACGGTGACCGGCTTGCCAGTGATAACGGTGATGTCATTGAGGTTGTCGCCGCGGCCGAAACAGTGACGACGGTCCATTGCCACGATGTCACCTTGCTGGCGCGTGCGGCCTACCACCTGGGTAATCGGCACGTTCCATTGCAGGTCGAAGATGGCTGGTTGCGCTACCAGCACGATCACGTGCTCGACGACATGCTAATGCAAATGGGACTTGAGGTCGTCGTTGAACAGGCGCCGTTCGAGCCGGAAGCCGGGGCCTACCAACAGGCTGCACACGGCCATCATCACTCTGAGAATCATCACAGTCACAAGTAAGGAGTACCACATGAGTCTCGGCTATAAATTATTCATCACAACGGGCGCTCTTCTGGTTTCACCCACGGCGCTGGCCCATTACCCGTCTTCAAATTTCGGCTTCCTCGCTGGTTTAATGCATCCTGTAACGGGCGTCGATCACCTCATTGTCCTGGTGCTGGCAGGCCTGTTTATCGGTCGTCTGGTGTCGGCACGATGGATCGCTATTAGTGGATTGTTGCTTGCGCTCGGTTTGGGCGTGGTTGGCGCTCTGCTTGTGGGGGGGCAGGCATGGATAGAAGCGGCCATAGTCTTCTCATTACCATTGTTCCTGGCGCTGCAATGGATAAAACATGATGGCAGTGTGAAGATCGCGCTTGCCGCCATGAGCCTGTTCATGGTCGCCCATGGCTGGGTGCACGGCATTGAACTGGACGGGATGAATCTCAGTTTTATTTTCGGTCTACTGATTGTGTCTGCAATGGTCATGAGTGTGTTCAGCGTTATAGGCATCGCCATTGAATCAAGATTGACTGCGCTGAGCGATGCCTGACAGCCATTTATCAGGCTTGCGCCTGTTACAACTCATTAGCCCCAACCTGCCGACCGGGGCCTTTACGTATTCGCAAGGCATGGAATGGGCGGTCGAATGTGGCTGGTTGACAAATAAGCAAGAAACGCGGGAATGGCTGCAGTCGGTATTACGCGATAGCCTGGAGTATCTTGAACTGCCGGTGCTGCTGCGTTTGTGTGATGCGGCGAAACGAAATAATCGTGCAGATTTTGAGTACTGGAGCCAGTGGTTGTACGCCAGTCGCGAAACGCTGGAATTACGCAAGGAGGAATGCCAGCGCGCGCGGGCATTACACACGGTGCTCAAAAACTTGCCTGGCAGTGACGCCTGGCTGGAACTACAGGGATGGCAAGAAGCATTGCATTCGAGTCAGCTCGCAGGCTTCGCTCTGGCCGCACAGCACTGGCGCATACCCTTGAGCGAACTGTTACAGGGTTATACCTGGAGCTGGCTGGAAAATGCCGTCGCGGTTGCGATCAAACTGGTGCCGCTCGGCCAAAGCGATGGCCAGTGTCTGCTGTATGAACTTGGCATGGAAATCGGTGAGCGGGTGGAACGTGCGACTTCGGTTGAGGATGACATGATCGGTGCCAGTACACCTGCACTGGCCATAGCCAGCAGTTTACACGAGACCCAGTACAGTCGTTTATTCAGATCTTAAGTCAGAGGAAATACAGTATGAATACAAAAGCACCATTACGAGTGGGTGTCGGTGGTCCGGTTGGGTCCGGTAAGACCGCCCTGCTCGAACAGTTGTGTAAGGCTATGCGTGAAGACTACAGCATTGCCGTCGTGACCAATGATATTTATACCCGCGAAGACCAGCGCATCCTGACCGAAGCACAGGCACTGGAAGCGGAACGTATCGTCGGCGTAGAAACCGGTGGTTGTCCGCATACCGCGATTCGTGAAGATGCGTCAATGAACCTCGCTGCAGTCGAGGATATGTCGACACGGTTTTCCGATCTGGATGTGATCTTTATCGAAAGTGGCGGCGACAACCTCAGTGCCACTTTCAGCCCGGAACTGGCGGATCTGACTATCTATGTTATCGATGTGGCCTCTGGAGAAAAAATCCCACGTAAAGGGGGGCCCGGTATAACTCGATCCGATCTGCTGGTGATCAACAAGACCGATCTTGCCAAGTTGGTGGGTGCCTCACTTAAAGTCATGGACATGGACACCAAACGTATGCGTGGCGACAAACCATATGTCTTTACTCAGTTGAAAAGCCGTGAGGGACTCGATGTCGTGATCGAGTTTCTGGAACGTGAAGGGATGTTGCGAAAACACGTCGGTAAAGAAATAGGGGTGGCATAAAAAGCACATTATTCTCGCAAAGACGTAAAAAATTATCATTCAGGCAATCGACTAGCAAGCAGACTCATAGAAGATTTGTTGGCGGCGTTGGCGCCTCTGCGAGAATTTCACCGTCGAACATCGACTCTCATCCTTTCTGGTCATGCGGATCTGACAATAGCTGACAGATCAAGTATGGACTAGCGCGCGTTAATTACGAATTTGACAGCTTTGATTGGCATGTAACAGCGCTGCTTATAAGTTGGACAATCCTTGTCATATCGTGCATATTCCGATTAATAATCTGTCAATTTTACAGCGACAATCGCGTTCATGAGACCGGCCAGCCAACCGCCAAAGAGTTTACCCGTGCGTGCCGGTGCCTACTTACTTGTCGCTGCCTGCCTGGCAGTTGTGGTGGTCTTCGTCCTGCTCGGCCAGTATGCCCATCCTTCTTCGGATGACTTTTGCATGGCCGCCGGCGTTAATCGCTATGGCCTCTTTACGCAGTTGTGGAACCACTATTTTGAGTGGAGTGGTCGTTATAGTGGTAATGCGCTTTATGCGGTCTACCCAATGCTTTTCGGTTTGTTTGATGGTTATCGGTTTATTCCTGTGATCATGATCGTCTCGCTATTGCTCGCTGCCGCCTTTTTTCTGTCGGCACTTTTTCGAAGCGGCATGTTTGCACGTCCTGTGCTGCTGTCATCCCTTTGCTTTGTCGCTGTTTACCTGCTGGGTCTGCTGAGTCCTGCCAGCAGCCTGTACTGGATGGCGGGCGCAATGTCGTATCAAACGGCCAATATTCTGTTGTTGGTTATCTTCGGTTTGATGATTCGGATCGCGAGGCGCCAGAGACAAGCGCAAGCATTCTCCATTTTGATGGCCCTGTTGCTACTCGTGGTCGTCGTTGCGATGGGCGCTAGTGAGACCAGCATGCTGGCGATTACGGCTTTTGTGCTGATGGCTTTTATCATTCATGTGCGTTCTGGCTGGGTAATATTGAGGCCCTGGCTGGCCACACTGATCGTCACCCTGATCTGCTTTGCGATTGTTTATTTCTCTCCGGGAAATGCGATTCGCGCGGCGGACTTTCCGATGCGGCATGATCTTGCACGCGCCATTATTGGCAGTCTCTTGGTCAGTACGAAGGTCCTGTGGATCTGGCTCAGCAGCCCGGTGCTGATAGTGGCCACGCTGCTTGCGCCGTTTGCTGTTGTCAGGCTCAGCACGTTATCTGCCGTGCCGATGGTTGCGACAAAGACGCAGACTGTCCTACTGCTTGTATGTACATTCGCGCTGCCCATGGTGTTACAGTTTCCAGCGTGGTGGGCCATGGGTGGTTGGCCGCCTGCGCGCACGCTGGATGCAATTTATTTTCTGTTTCTGCTCAGCTGGTTTGCGACGATCAGTGCGATCACGCTGAGGTTTACAACAACGGCGGAATCGCATACAGAATCGCCGCCAATACGTGCTTCTATGGCTGTTGCTGTCATTGTATTGGCGCTGTTGTTCACAGCGGTTGTATTAACGAGTCACGGAATGCACCGAGCAAAAGATGATCTGTTTCATACCGCCGGGCCCTGGCATGACTATATGAATCAACGATATCTGCACATCGAACAGGCCGTGGCGGACAGGCAGCGCTACCTCACTGTGGCGGATTACCCACGGGACTACCCGCGCAGTCTTTATTTCAATGACATAATGCACAATCCTCGGCATTGGCGTAATCTTTGCTATGCCGATTATTTTGGGCTGAAAAAAATCAAGCGAGACCAGGCCGCAAGTAGTCTTGATCGCAATCGATATCAATACAGCAAACCGCTGCACAGCAATCTGAGCGAGCACGACTACAAAATGACGAATATATGAGCACCATGAAAGATTCCACACCAAAAGCGATTAATATCAAGGATTATACCCAACCCCGTTTCTGGATCGATACTGTTGATCTTATGTTCGAGCTCGGCGAGGAGCATACACGCGTACACTCGACCCTGGCACTGCGAAAGAATCAGGGTTTTCCCGGCAGTTGCCCGCTGGTTCTGCAGGGCGAACAGATGCAGCTGGGCGTAATCAGGCTCGATGGCACAGCGCTGGGCAGTACTGACTATGAAGTGAGCGAAGATGAACTGACGATCCATCAGGTACCCGATCAGTTCAGTCTGGAGATAGAGACCCTGATCAAGCCGCAGGAAAATACCGCGTTGGAAGGTCTGTACAAGTCAAGTGGAAATTTCTGCACCCAGTGTGAGGCCGAAGGCTTTCGTCGCATAACCTATTACCTCGACCGTCCCGATGTGATGGCAAAATTCACCACCACCGTGATCGCCGACAAGCAGGACTATCCGGTGCTATTGTCCAACGGCAATCCTGTCGACCAGGGCGAATACGATGATGGCCGTCACTGGGTGAAATGGCAGGACCCGTTCAAGAAACCCTGTTATCTGTTCGCGTTGGTGGCCGGCGATCTGGGCCATATCGAAGACCGTTTCACCACGGTGTCCGGGCGCGAGATCGTGCTGCGTATTTACGTCGAGCCTCACAACATCGACCATTGTGTGCATGCCATGGCCTCACTCAAAAGGTCGATGAAATGGGACGAAGATGTCTACGGTCGCGAATACGACCTGGATGTGTACAACATCGTTGCGGTCGATGATTTCAACATGGGTGCGATGGAGAACAAGGGGTTGAATGTATTCAATTCCAAGTGCGTGCTGGCCAAACAGGAAACGGCCACCGACAGTGATTTCATCAATATCGAAGGCGTGATCGCACACGAGTATTTTCACAACTGGAGCGGTAACCGCGTGACTTGCCGCGACTGGTTTCAGTTGACGCTGAAAGAAGGACTAACGGTGTTCCGTGACCAGCAGTTCACCGCGGACATGAATGCGGCGACACCCAAGCGTATCGATGATGTCAATATCCTGCGCACCAGCCAGTTCGCCGAGGATGCCGGACCAATGGCGCATCCGATCCAGCCGGCCTCGTATCTGGAGATCAACAACTTCTACACCGTAACCGTGTATAACAAGGGTGCAGAAGTGATCCGTATGATCCATACGCTGACCGGTGCCGAGGGTTTCCGCAGGGGCATGGACCTGTATTTTGAGCGTAATGACGGTAAGGCGGTAACTACGGAGGAATTTCTCCAAGCCATGGAGGAGGCCAACGCTATCGACCTGAGACAGTTCAGAAACTGGTACAGCCAGGCGGGTACGCCGGTGGTCACGGTGGCAGAAGATTACAATGCAGCAACGCAGACGTATTCGCTGACTTTGCAGCAAAACACGCCAGCAACGCCGGGGCAGGCTGACAAGCAGGCTTTTCATATCCCGGTGCGCATCGGCCTGATGGATCAAAACGGTGACGATATGCCTGTCCAGCTCGCTGACGGTGCCAGTGATACCTCCCACGTGCTCAACTTCAGACAGGATTGTCAAAGCTTTATTTTCAACCAGGTTGAGCACAAGCCGGTTGTATCGCTGCTGCGTGGTTACTCAGCCCCGGTCAAGCTCGAGTTCGAGCGTTCTGATGATGAGCTGGCGTTTTGTATGGCGCAAGACAGTGACGAATTCAACCGCTGGGATGCGGGACAGCAGCTGGCGACACGCATCATCCTGCAGCTGGTCGAAAAAGATCGGAATGACGTCCCGCTGGAAATGCCCGGCAATTTTCTCGATGCTTACGCCAGGACGCTCGACGACTGCTCGCTGGACCGGTCTTTGCTCGCGCGTGCGCTGGCCTTGCCGTCCATATCTTACCTATCCGAACGCATGCCGGTCGCTGATGTGCACGCCATCCACGCGGTGCGTGAATTCATGCACCGGCAGTTGTCGAAACGACTGCAGGACCAATGGCTGGGCCTGTATCACGACAACCAGGCGGAAAGCTTCAGTCTGTCTCCCGAAGCCATGGGCCGGCGTTTCCTGAAGAATGTTGCATTGTCTTACCTGTTTTACGCCGATGTCGAGGCGCACCTTGCACTCGCGTTGAATCAGTTCGAGCAGGCCGATAACATGACCGACCAGCTGGCTGCATTCAGAGTGCTGGTGCACAATAATACCAGTCAGCGCCAGCATGTCACCGAGGCTTTCTATCGGCAGTGGCGACAGGAACACCTGGTGATCGATAAGTGGTTCACGATCCAGGCGATGGCGGTGCGGGATGACACCATCGATACAGTGAAAGCGCTGTTCCGTCATCCCGATTTCGATCTGAAGAACCCCAATCGCGTACGCGCCTTGCTGGGTGCCTTCTGCTCGGCCAATCCGGTGTGTTTTCATGACACCAGCGGCGTGGGTTACCGCCTGCTCGGTGAATACGTTGAACTGCTGAATCAGACGAATCCCCAGGTCGCGGCCCGGTTACTGTCACCCTTGACCCGATGGCGCCGCTTTGGTGAATCTGCGCAGGCGTTGATGAGAGCAGAGCTGCAGCGGCTGAGCCAGTTGCCACAGCTATCCCGCGACGTTTATGAGCTGGTCAGTAAAAGCCTGAAATGAATTAACAGCTGGTATCTTGATGTTCAGGCAGGGTAGAATAGCGGCACAAAAAAATATAAAAATTCTGCACAATTGGTGAGTAGAGACTACACTCATATGTATTATATATGGGTTCCTAAGATTTAGGACAAACGCTTTGCTAGGAGTATTAGACGTATGTCTAACGTGGTCTCGCTGTTTAATGATACGCAAAAGTATGAAGAACGACCGGTTGTCGTCCTTGCCGATGATGATCCTTCGATCCGCTTGATGATCCGGCACGTGCTGGAATCGGAAGAGTTTGACATTGTCGAGGCCGCTGATGGCATCGAGGCCATCAAAGCTGTTGAAAAACATCACCCCGCGCTGGTCCTGCTCGATGCTGTCATGCCTGGTATCGATGGTTTCACTACCTGTAAACAGATCAAGGACAAGGGCTACACCGATGTGCCGGTGATGATGATCACCGGTCTCGATGATGATGCTTCGGTTGAGCGTGCCTATGATGTCGGTGCCATCGATTTCATCACCAAACCCATCAAGTGGGCCGTGCTCAAACACCGTGTCAAATCCGTTGTGGCGACCGTGGTCGCAGAACGAAAGGTCGAGATGCTGGCCTATCGCGATACGCTGACCAATCTGCCGAACCGTTTGCTGTTTGCCGACCGTCTGGAACATTCCATCGAACGTGCCGCCCGACACCGCGAATCGATGGCGTTGCTGCTGGTGGACTTGGATGATTTCAAACTGGTGAATGACTCTTTCGGTCATGATGCGGGCGATAAGCTAATCAAGGCGGTGGGTGATCTGTTGGCGCGTACGTTGCGACGTGCAGATACGGTGGCGAGGCTGGGTGGTGACGAGTTTGCGATCATCGTGGAGAACATTGACGGCAGCAGTGATGCGACTTCGATTGCTGATAACCTCTCGACCATACTTGAACACAATGTGCGTCTCGACGATCAGGAGACCTTTACCGGGGCCAGCATCGGTATTGCACTGTACCCGGAGGACGGTGATGATGCGCGCACCTTGCTGAAAAATGCGGACACCGCTCTGTTTCGCGCCAAGGAAAAAGGCCGCCATTGTTTCCAATTCTACACACCGGAAATGAGCGTCAATGCAATGGAGCGCCTGGAGCTGGAAAACAGCATGCGTAAGGCGCTGGACGAAGACCATTTTGTGCTGTACTACCAGCCGACGATCGATCTACACAAAAACGAGATCGTCAGTGTCGAAGCGCTGTTGCGCTGGGAACATCCGGACAAGGGCGTTATCAAGCCCAGTGACTTTATACCCCTGGCTGAAGAATGCGGTTTGATTGTACCGATCGGTGAAAGACTGATCAGGACCGCAGCCAGGCAGCTCAGGAGCTGGAAAGATGAAGGCATGGAAGGTCAGAACATATCGATAAACCTTGCCGCACGTCAGTTCCGCGACCTCGATATTCTTGCGCTGTTCAAGGAAGTCTTGCACGCTAACGGCCTGGAAGCCTCGGAGTTCACGCTGGAAGTCACCGAAAGTGCCTTGATTGACAACGTTGGCGAAGTCGAAACCGTGCTCAATACCCTGCATGGTATGGGTATGACGATTGCACTGGATGATTTTGGTACCGGCTTCGCATCGTTAGCCAATCTGAAGGATTTCCCGGTGGATATCGTCAAAATTGATCGCCAGTTTGTGGAGGGTCTGCCGGACAGCAGGGAAGATACCGCCGTTGTCGAAGCGATCGCCGGCCTGACACGCGGCCTGAAATTACGCTTGCTCGCTGAAGGTATAGAAAACGACCGCCAGTTGCAGCTGTTAAAAGGACTGGGATGCCAGCTCGGGCAGGGCTACTACTGGAGTAAGGCATTGCCTGCTGACCAGTATGGCCAGTTCTACCTGAATCGTTTCTACAACATCGGATAGATGCTACGTAAAGGCGCGAAGGTCTTTTAAACGCAGAGACGCGACGGCGCAGAGAACGCAGAGCTTGAATCTTGTCTGTCACCCCGACAGTGCATGTTCATATTTACAAAGAGAACATGTAGCGCGGAATCACCCTGAACTTATGCACGTGAGTATCGACGCCTCCCGCTCCTCAATCATTTTTATCCATTGATACCGGCTTGTGGGGACGATACATTTTCATGCTCTTGAAATCATTCCGTTTCATGGCTTCGATCTGGCTGCGCACCGCTTCTTTCCAGTGGATTTCCGGTGTATAACCCAGACGTTCACGCGCTTTGTCATTATTGGCGTGCGTCTCTTCCAGCAGGTGAATTATGCTGCGTGTCACCAGTGGCTCCCAGGGTACTACCCGGTCCAGTTGTTCCATCAACCAGGCGAAGCTGTAGGCTACAGGGAAGGGCACACTGAACAGCGGTTTTGGAATGCCAAAGTTGTCGTTGATGTAAGTAATCACTTCTCTGGCTGGCGGTACCTCCGGCCCGACGATATTGAAGGATTCATAGCCGCTAAGACCCGGAGCAACGGCTGCACGCACGACAGCCTGGCCGATATCCTTGCCACTGACGATTGGCATACCGGTGTGACCACCAGCGACCCAGGGCACCAGCCGTGTCTGCAGGCGCGGCAACAGTATCGGTAATACACCCAGGGCGTAGCGTTCACCGGCAAACAGTCCCAGCCTGAGGTTGATCATCGCCATACCGCGATGCTGGTTTTCACGCATCACATTTTCGATTTTGATCACATTGCACAGATGTGGCCAGTAGCGTCGTGGAATACCCGGATTGTTGGCATCAGTGGCGTAGCCGGGCGACGACGCACTGGTCGTGCTGATAAAAATAAACCGCTTCACTTTCCATTCCAACGCCTTGTCGATCAGCTTCAGGCTGGGTTTGAGAAACAGTTCTTCCGACTCCCTTCGCTTGCCCCAGAGCGAGGTCCATGCGGCACAATGCACGACAATCTCCGCGCCGGCCAGTACGCGGTCGATATATTCGGCATCACGCAGGTCACCTTCGCGTATTTCACCGGCAAATCCGGCGTTCAACCTTCGACGATCACGGCAGGCTGCGATAATATGCAAATCTTTATGACCGATTTGTGACAATTCTTCGAGTACGTGACTGCCGACGAAACCGGTTGCGCCAGTAACAAGGATTGAATGGGCCATAGAGAAGCCAGGAAATTAGACGGTCGTATGACTATTGCACAATCCATGCAAGTATGCAAGCATTGCCTGTAAACCTAATGACAGCAAGGAAATAGCATAGATGAATGTATTGATTACCGGCGCCAGCAGGGGCATCGGCCTCGAAATGGTCAAGTACGGCATCGAGCAGAACTGGCGCATTTTCGCTTGCTGCCGGCATCCGCAGCAGGCTGATAGCTTACTGTCAGTCGCCAGACTGGCCAATGGGCGGGTCAGCGTTCATGTGGCTGATATGGACGACCTGGCCACTATCCAGGCGCTTGCATATGAGCTGCGCAACGAGGCTATTGATATCATGGTCAACAATGCCGGCGTTTACGGTTCCGACAACAACAAATTCGGTAGTGTCGATGTCGCCAGTTGGATCAATACCTTCCAGATCAATAGCATCGCACCGCTGAAAGTGGCTGAGGCGCTGATCGAACAACTGCGCATGGGCGAGAAAAAAGTCATCGCCTGCATGACCAGCAAGATGGGCAGCATGGCCGATAATGGTTCCGGCAACAGCTATATCTATCGCTCCAGCAAGGCGGCGCTTAATGCGGTGGTCAAGAGTATGTCGATCGATCTGAAAGACGAGGGCATCAAGTGTGTTGCGCTGCATCCCGGCTGGGTCAAGACCGACATGGGTGGTCCCAATGCCGAGATCTCCGCTCGTCAGAGTGTCACCAGTCTGTTCAAGATTATGCTTTCACTGGAACAAAGCGATTCAGGCAGGTTTATCGATATCGACGGCGCTGACATACCCTGGTAATGATCATAATAAACATGGCGAATATAGTTATTACTAACGTCACTCCTGCGCAGGCAGGCGTCCATCGGCTTTTCCCAACTGATTAACATGACACTGCCCAATCTGAAACAGCTCGAAGCCATCGTTAAACCTGCAGCGCAGGAAATACTGCTCCCCGGTTTTGGTAAACTCGATTATGAATACAAGACGGATGGCAGCATCATCACCGCAGCCGACAAGGCCATGCAGAAGCGGCTCGATCAAGAATTGAAAAATACCTGGCCGGAATACGCCATCCTCGGCGAGGAAATGACGAAAGATGAACAGCATGCTGCCATGACCAATCAGGCAGGCTACTGGTGTATCGATCCACTGGATGGTACCAACAATTACGCGACCGGTATGCCATTCTTCGCCGTGTCGATTGCACTCATTATCAACAATCAGCAAACCCTGGGATTTATCTATGACCCGATGCGCGGTGAAGTGTTTACCGCGATCAAAGGCGAGGGCGCCACACTCAATGGCATAGCACTCAAATGTATGCCGAATAAAACCGACATCAAACGCGCCATCGCAGAAATTGACATGAAGCGCTTGCCGAAACCACTTTCGATTCGACTGGTCAACGAAGAGCCCTTCAGTTCACAACGAAACATTGGCTCATCGGCGCTTGACTGGTGCTGGCTGGCCGCCTGCCGCTACAACGTCTACCTGCATGGCGGACAGAAGCTCTGGGACTACGCTGCGGGCAACCTGATTTTGCACGAAGCGGGAGGACGATCCATCTCACTCGACGGTGAGCCGGTGTTCAGGGGTCAATTCGAAGACCGTTCTGCTCTGGCCTCACTGGATGGTGCCTTGTTCGAGCACTGGAAGCAGTGGGTGGGTGTGCCTGTTTAGGGAAGCACTGAATAATTCCATCCAGGAATTACCAGAGCACGAAAACTAAAAATGCGATTTTTATTTTTCTTCATTTTCGATCACGCATGTGATGCAAAATGGCGGCTAATCGATGTGCCGCAAGGAAATTCTGAAAAAATCAAAGTTTCCTTAATTTATTTTATAATTGGATTGAGACCAAAAACAAACTTGTTTTCAAAAAGTTACTTGACTGGCATGTGCTGGGTCTGTTTAATTCGCGAGTATTGACTCGAGCGATGGATAGGGAGATCACACATGTACACAGGGAGTTTTGCGGCCCAGCGCCTTCCTTGCGAACGCCTTTCGCTCGGTCTGTTGACTGTCTTATTTACCATCTACCCGACTTCTGCTCAGTCTCAAGACAATCTGCAAAACTGATCATACGATCACAGATAAAGTAAAAGGATAAAAATACCAAGGAGGTAACAAATGAATTTTTCAGAAATACCGCAATATGTCATTCAAAGAGTCAATTATAACTTCAAGTGTTTTTATAAAACGGACGATCTTCAGTTCTATCTGGACCTTCTGAAGGAGCTGTCTGAGGAAGAGAAAGTGTTGGTCCATGCTTATGCCCTGATGAATAAGCATGTTCATTTGCTTGTGACTCCGAGGTATGAGGACAGTGTTTCCAGGATGGTTAAGCTGCTAGGGCAGCGTTATACGCATTATTTCAACAGGGAATACTGCCGCAGTGGTTCATTATGGGGAGAGCGTTTCCGTCCATGCCTGATCGATGCTCAATATTACTTGCTTGCCTGTCAACGTTATATTGAACTTGCTCCTGTTAGAGCGGGTCTCGCTAGTCATCCGGCTGAGTACATTTGGTCGAGTTATAGTGTGAATGCACTCGGCGAATATTCAGAATTCGTGAAGCCTCATACGGTCTATAACGCGTTGGGGTTTAACAAGCCACAACGTATTGAGTCCTATCGACAGCTGTTCCAGGAAGAACTGGCCTTGTGTCTTGCAGACAAGATTAGCCTGCACACCAAATATGGCTACTGTCTAGGCAGTGATGAATTCAAACACGAAATAGCGACGATGCTGGGGCGCCGGGAGGTGCCGTGTAATCAGGGCGAGTCAGTGGAGAAGATCCAGATCCGTTCGCAGAACCATGGCGTTAAACTCGATGCAAATACGGAGACGGAATACTTTTTTTTAAAGAGTTAATAGAGAAGTTAACCGGCGAAACTCGATGGTTTTTGCCTGGGCTGTAATGAAAGGGCCCTGCAAGTGCAGGGCCCTGTTGATTTAAGAGAAATGCGGCCAGGTGACGATCTCCCGTCAATATCCATACTCGCCGCGGTCATAGCTGTTGTAGCGACGATTTTCTTCATAAACATTACGCATCTGATCGGGTAAGTCTTCTGCAGCGGTGCCTAGCTCGTCACCAACGTCAACTGGATTGGGTACGCTGACTGAAGGGGCGCTCCAGCCGCCGGGCATTGTGCCCATATCGCTTGGTTTGTTCAGCATGTCGTCCCAGGCATCGCCGAGCCTGTCCTTGTCCATAAAGCCACCACGACCGCTATCCCAGGGCATATTCCTGCCGCCACCCCAGGGCATGCTGCGACCACCGCGATCATTGTCCCAGGGCATGTTACTGCCACCACCCCAGGGCATGCTGCGACCACCCCGGCCACTGTCCCAGGGACCTTTGAAGCTCGGTCCACTACCACCAAAGGGGCTGACGTTACTGCCGTAATCGCGTCCACCGTAGGGTGGTACATTGTAGCCCGGAGCGCCGTAACCGGGTGCGCCATAGCCATAACCGGGCATGGTCTGGGGCTGTTGCATTTGTTGTGTTCCGTATGCGGGTGTACTACCCGTTCCAGGCGTGGTTTGAGGCTGCTGCATCGGCGGTGTACCGTATGCGGGGGTGCTGCCAGAGCCGGGCATGCTCTGCGGCTGCTGCATTTGCGATGTGCCATAGGGCGGTGTGCCTGAGCGCTGCGGCATACTTTGCGGCTGCTGCATTTGCGATGTGCCATAGGGCGGTGTGCCTGAGCGCTGCGGCATGCTTTGCGGCTGCTGCATCTGGGGCGTGCCGTAAGCAGGCGCGCCATAGCTGGGCATGGACTGAGGCTGACGCATTTGCGAGGTACCGTAAGCAGGCGCGCCATAGCCAGGCGTGGTCTGAGGCTGTTGCATCTGGGATGTGCCATAAGCGGGTGCACTATAACCCTGCGTACTCTGAGATTGATTCATTTGGCTGGAGTCACTTTGCTGTGTAGTGAGTTCACTCAGCTCCTGATCACGCTGGATTTGTTGTTGTTGTGCCTGCTTGTCGATACTATCGATCACACCTTCCCAACCACCTGGGGGCGGTGGCGGGTAGCTTTCGTAGCCGGGATTGTATCTCGGTGGGGCAGCCTGACTGGGATAGGCGCCGTCTGCTGCCTGAACCTGAATTGTATGGCTGCCAGCCAGCAAAATTGTAGATATGGCGACAGTAAGCGGGTGAGTGGTGGGTATTTTCATTGCTGGCCTCCTGTGAAGTGCAGCTTGTATTGAGACTACGGCATGGGGTTAAACAGTAATTCTGACAGACAGAGCGGCTGTAAATTCAATAGCATAATGCTAAACGGGTCTTTCTGCCAGTAAAAAGATACCAAATATCTGAAACTGGGTTGACGATTCGCAGTTTTTGTTATCATTAGTATCATGAAAAGGACATATGATATGAATAAATTAACATTTTTCCTGATTCTTGTTGTACTCGTTGTTTCTGGCTGTTCTGGTATTACTGTCAGCCAGGATTTTGCCAAAGATATCAATTTCGCTGATTTCAAGCGTTATCAGTGGAAAATGGATCCCGATGCCAAGCAAAGCGACGAATCGGATTTGAGCCCTTTAGTTGCTTCTCGAATTAGAAAGGCGATCGAAAGCGAACTGCAAATCAAGGGTATCGCGTACGATGCTAACACACCTGATTTTCTGATCGACTACAACCTGACTGTTGAAAGCAAGATCTCCAGTAGCAACGTGGGCACCACGATTGGCTATGGTACCGGTGGGTATGGCCATGTAGGCGGCGTTGTTGTCAGTACTGCTCCGGACATCAGACAATACGATGAAGGCACGATATATATCGACTTCTATACTGCGGCAGACAATACACTCGTCTGGCGTGGCATCAGCTCACAGGTGATTGACAAGCATGACGCACCGGACCGGGTCACAGAACAGATCAATCTTAATGTGCAGAAGATACTCGAGCAGTTTCCGCCAAAATAGACAGACGCTTCGCTGAGCCCAGCCCGCATTTCTCACCAGGATCACGGTTCAGGCTGGTCTTGGTTTGAATGAGATCGTAGGGTGCGCCGTGCGCACCGCGAATCTTCAGTGTGCTGGGCTGTTTCGGTGCGCACGGCGCACCCTACGGTCGCTTCGCCCACGCTGTTGCTCCGCTTTTTGCTCCACAGCGAGGCTTACTCCTGCTCCCGTGATCCTGGTGAGAAATGCGGGCTAGGTGAAAGCTATCAAAAGAAAACCGCAATCCGGAGTTATACTGCCTTATCGAGTGTGAGGCCATATGGCTTGCTGGAGAGAGAAGCCGCTGGATTCCTGCTAACAGCATGCAGGAATGACGGTGGTTGTTATCCGCGTTGATAACATCTGACCAATGGTATGACCGACCTGATCAACGGATGGGCCGGCAGAGCAGTCCTGTCGAGTAAGCACAAGCTTGCGATCAGTGGCTGCTGGTTTGTGTCGTCATAGCCTGCTTGTGTATCTGCAGCTGTCGTTTCTTTCTGTTATCAAACGACGTCTTTCGCCAAAGCTCGTCGATAACAACAATGATGCCATTCATGGAAGCGCCCAGATAATGGACGGCGGCCGGTGGTCCCTCAAAGTCATTCATCTGCGGATGATCATGCCCGATGTTTTGAATGCGTTTCGGGAGGGACGGAACAGGGTCATGTGCTTCATGCGTTGCCTTGAAAGTCTCATCCACCAGCTTGTGCAGTTTTTCACCCTTTAAGTTGGCATGGACAGCAGCTGCCATTTTTTTATGAGGTGTTGGTGACGATTTTGTTTCCAGCTCGGCGATTTTGTGTACGGCAGGCCAATAGCGTTTTTTCAGATAAAATCGATAAACTGCATCAGTTGTAATCATCTCACGTACAACTTCATCATTGTACAGTTCCATCGCATAAGAATCCGCATTGAGTTCGTCACGTCTGGCTGCGCACGCAGAGAATGAGCAATAAAGTGGGGCGTACAGTGAAAAGAACCATTTCATGGGTTCGGTCCCCAGGCTTTTTTGTCTTATGTAGCTTTCACGGTACTGCTGCCAGATTGCCCGAAGTTGATACAACCAGTTAGTTAGCAGGTTTGTACGTTTCGAAAACTGGCCAAAGCGGCGCGCCAACATGCATTCAAATTGCCTGACTGTCATGCATTGCAATACTGGCAGCCCGATCACCAGTGTATTCAAAGACCAGACAGGAATGGCCCAGCGGGGTATTTTTATGATGTCCAGTTCGTAATCCGAAGTGATGATTATGCGGTGGATTGAAGGACGTTTAAACTGTGTTCGAATCTGCTCTAGGGTACTGAATAATTCCGGTACATTGTCTTCAGTCAGCGTGAGTCCAGCTGGCGCAGAAGGTTTGAACCGGGCGTATCGATAACTGATGAAACCGGTAATGATTGAGATAGCAAGCCAGAGCAAAATATTTAACCAGTCAATTGTGCTGCCCGTAGTCAGTCCCTGATAAATCTTGACTATTCCTGATAGTGAAAGTATCGGGAACAACAATACAAATGCATAACCAAATAGCGCGAATAAGGTAGCGCAGCCAAGATAACAGCGTGGGTATTTGTGAATAAAACCAACTGTAAAGTTAGATAAATGGCCTGGCAGGTTTCGCGCCGGTTTGAAACGGATCATGACCTTGCCTCATAAAAAGTGGTAGTGGTGTTTTTAAGGAAACTCTGATTTATTCACAGTTTCCGTGCGGCACATGGATGAGCCGCCATTTTAAATTACAACTGTGATTTGAAATGACGAAAAATAAAAATCGCATTTTTATTTTTCGTGCTCTGGTAATTCCCGGATGAAATTGTTCAGAGCTTCCTTCATGTAATTGCGCTATCCTGTTCTGGCAAAAAAAATCACATCCCTGTGATTTTGCTTCTGAATAGTTAGCGGGTTGCTACGACACTTTTGTCGACCAGCTGCTTGATCTTTTTCTCTAATATTTTTTTCTCTTCAGCACGATAACCAAGGCTCTTATGCACCAGGTTGCCATTCCTGTCTATCAGGAAGGAACTTGGCATGGCTTTGAGGTTGTACGCTTCAGCTGTCTTTCCGCTCTTATCAAAAGCAATATCAAACTTTGCGGGCATTTTTTTCAGAAACTCATTAGCATCTTTCCTGGATTCATCAAGATTGACTGCGATTATTATGAAGCCATCTTCACCGTAGTGGGACTGCAACTCGTTCATCCATGGAAAAGAGCGCTTGCAGGGATCACACCAGGATGCCCAGAAGTCCAGATAGACCACTTTGCCTTTATACTGGGAAAGCTGAATCGTCTTATTCAGTCCGGGCAAACTGAAGCCAGGTGCTTTTTGGGCAAAGGCAAAAGAGGGAGAGACAAAGCTGTATATGGCAACTACAGCAATCGCAATACGGATCATAGAATTACGCATTAGATACTCCAAAGTCATTCATGAAATCTCAGTGTCGTGTGAGGGTGGCAGGACACTGACGGCAACCATTGCCGTGCATTCAATATTCAGGGTTTTGGAGCATTTGGATAAAGAAGTTATAAACAATAATGAATATTATTGCTTGACTCCTCTCTGAAAAGGACTATAGCATATTGTAAATATTGTTTACAGTTAATATTGATTAATCGTAGAAATTGTTTAACAATAGTGACTGTGTGAAATTCAATGAGATATGTTTTTGGGCTAACTGATAACGATCTTGTTGCTGCCTGGCAGCACACCAACTGTACCACAAGCTCTACCCAGACTGCTATTCAGCTGTCATAAATGTCTTAAACATCAATTGGTTATCGTCTATATGATGCGGTAGCATTGTGCCGTCTCCTGACCTGACCACTCCAAACTGAATAAATGTTGCCTGCCCGTCCCGTGACTGGTGTGTGCTTTTAAAAATTCTGGTTATTTCTTGAGCATTTTCTATTCAGGAATTAATCCCGATAAATCGAATGTACTCGGATACAAGGCGTACAGAGAGGTTGCTGATGAGATCCAAACTATCGTTATTAATCGCTGTTTCTATGGTCGTGCTGGGCTGCGATCCCGGCCTGCCAGAAGGCGGAAGTGAATTTGCGGCCGGCGGTACCGCAGTCGCGCTTTCACAAGGTGAATTCAACACAATGCCCGCTGAACAGCAGTTCATGGTTGCCAACAAACTTTTGGGTACCATGTACCGCGGTGTATCTGCAGAGGACTTTTTCAATCTTGAAGCGGGCATGGCAAATTTGCAGCCGAAAAATACCAGCTTCATCCTTGATACGAAAAATGCTATTGAAACAAGCATGGTCCCGGAGGAAGTTCTGGCTATCGATACCATCATCGACGGTCTCGATGAGGAAGGCAACCCTGATCCGGACAATGCCAAGTATCTATTTGATACCGATTCAAACACACGTAACAATGAACGCGCGAAACAGTTACCGCTGGCGCGCATCAAGGAATATCCGATCAGCCGTGACATGTTTGTTCACTGGATGGCCTACGTGCTGATCAACACCATCATGTTCTCACCCGCAGAAGAGATGGAAAGTACGGACTATACCGATGTGCAGAACATGTACCGATTCCTGGTCACCCATCTCGAGGATGGTACGCCTATTCGCCAGGTGATTCGTTCGAATTTATCAACACTGGCACGCTGGCGTGTGTCCCGTTCACCGGAAAATCATGCGCTAGAAGCCTATGAGCTGTATCTGGGTTTGTTCGAGACCGAAGAAGATTCGTATCGAGGCGGTATTGCCTGTAAAGATCTGTATCTGACCAACGAAGATGACGGTTATCTTATCCGTCGTACGGATTTTCCCAACACCACCCCCCAGCTGATTTTGCAGAATAATTATGTGACGACATGTGATGATCTGTATGAGGTTATCGCAGGTCATCCATTGCTGATACCGCGCGTCGTCGAGGTCATATTCAACTATTTCGTTGAATTACGCGCCGACAATCTTGAGTATCGCCAGAGCATGATTAACTCGATTGCCAACAGCAATCCCGAGACGTTTGAAGATATCTTCAAGGCGATTATTTTCTCGAGAGAATACCTGCTCAACATCGAGCGCCCCAAGACATTCGAAGAAAACCTGATGCCAATACTCGACACGCTGCAGTGGCATCCTGGCGAAAATGCGGGTGAGGTCGATGAGCAGATTTTCAGAAGAATGACCGAGTTCTCAAACGAGCAGATCTACCTGGATGGTATGGGCTGGGCAACCATGAAATACAAGATCGGTCGCCTTCCGGATGTGCCGCTGGATGGCTTGAGCTTTGCCAACTACCACAAATCGATGCGGCAGGAGCTGCTGATGAACAGAGGCTTCTACGATCCATCGGGTGATCGCGGTAACGCTAATTTTATCTACGATGAGAATGGTGACGTGAAGCGTTTCGTTGAAGACATGTCGTTGAATGAATTTATCGATTTCCTGTTCATGAACACATTGCATCGTAGAGCCGATGCCGGCGAACAGGCCGATCTCATTCCTGTCTTTGAAAACGGTAGTACCGGTAATCACCTCACCACAGACAACGATGACGTCACCATTATCAGAGACGGCCGCTACGATGAGGTTGCACAAATCACATTCGATTATATTTCACGACTGCCTGAGTTTTATTACTTCAGGTCCGTCAACTAGGAGGACGCCCAGATGAAACGCAGAAACTTTATTAAATCCATGGGTGCAGTCGGCGCATCAGCCCTGTTGCCATCGACCTGGCCGACAGCTTTCAACATGTCGACCATGTACAAGGCGGCCAGTGCAGCAGTGGATTATGGCAGTGCACAGATCGCGGCACCTGCGGTCATGCCGCAGGTGATCAACATCTTCCTCTACGGTGGGCCATCGGAACTTTCAGGAAATCTGTCGAACATTGTCGATATCGATCTGAATTCGCAGAATTCATATGCCGCTGCATTTGGCGGCGATATCTTGCGTTTGCAGAATGATCCCGACGGCGGTCTGATCACGCCTCATCAATTCTGGTCCGGTGCGGGCGGTGACGATATGCAGTTCATGGTCGATCAGAGTTACATGTCAGTGTACCGTACGCTCATGAAACGCAAGGATGGTACCCGTTCGCATCGAGAAAGCATCCTGATGAGTCTGAAGGGGTCGCTCGATATCGAGAACAGTGCTGGCGTTGGTACACGTATTGCAGCGGCCCTGTATCAGAACCGTGCCAGTTATGAAGGTACCACGACCTTCGCAGATGGAACGGCAATCGACATGGACAACATGATTTTGCCTTTCGTGTCTTTCGAAGGCGACACGCGTGCCTTCGCTCCCGACCCGGATTTTGCGGTGCCATTGCTGCTCAGGGGTACGACGCTGAGCGAAGACCTGGAAGATCCCTATACCCGTCAAAACGATGACAATGGCCCGGCGCTGGACGCGATGGTCAATAAGAAGCTGGTCGATCCGGCGTATGCTGCGCGTTTTGCCGCTGTCATTTCTTCGAACGATCTGCGTCAATATCTGGCACAGCGCATAGGTAACCTCCAGGTCGCATCAGAAGCCAGCCTGCCTACGATATCCGATCCCGTGGACCAGGCGGCACTGGGCCTGGCTGATGCCGCTACCCCGATGACCTATCCCGATAACAACCGTTATTCCGCTCGCATCCAGGCTGCGGTCACGCTGGCTGTGGAGAACCCGGGTTCGTTGTATATCACTGTGGGTGGTGGCCTCGGTGGCTGGGACGATCACAACAACGGTATCGATAATTACCCGAATCGGATGAATCAATTGTTTGCAGCGTTAAAGGCAGCAGCATTGCATATCAAGTATTCGAATGGTGCTACACCCGGAGGACTGGCTCGAACCACCGACAATATCGTAATCAACGTGTTTGGTGATTTCGGCCGTCGTGTGAACCTGAATAATTCTGAGGGATGGGACCATGGCAACAACCAGAACATGTGGACAATCGGTGGCGCCGGTTTGGTCAGTGCGGCTAACGGTGGTGCACCCAGGCAGTTGGGTAAGGTGGTTGGTCGCACACTGCGTGTCGGAACCCCGGGTACCAATAATCAGGTCACGGAGCCGGAACCAGGTAGTTATGAAGCTGAACCAATGACGATCGCATCAACGGTGTATTCATACTTCGGTGTGCAGAATCCTCAAATTCTCACTGCCGATGCTGAGCGCAATCCAGATGGTGATCCCGCAATTGATGAAACAGTGCCCGGTGAGCCGGCGCTGTTCTAGCAAATGGCCTGGATGATATTTCTACCCATGATGTGAATACGCATCATGGGTAGACTTTACACGAAATTGATTACGAAATAGTTGCTAACAATAATAAATCGACTAATGTTATTCGTATGAACAAACTTTTCATTATTTCTTTAGTGATACTCGTTTCCGGATGCGGAACGATTCGTAATATTACCGTCAAGGAAGATGTCAAACCCTGGCAGAAGGACATTCTCGCGCAGAGAAGTATGCAGTTTCCACAGGACAAAATGCAGTCTTACGCGGATGATCATATCTTTTTCAGTAAGGAAGCTTCCACTGGTGGCAGTGGTGTTGGTGGCGGCGGTTGCGGCTGTAACTGATACATCCAGAAAAATAAGAAAACCTAAATACTAAAAAATAAAAATTCGGGTTAACAAATCTTATTAGGGCTTGTATGAAATCCATAAGGACTAAACTCAGCCTTGCGACATGCTCGCTGCTGACAACAGGTAATGCTGCTGCAGAGGCTATTGAAAATGCATGGGAAGTCGACGGTTCGTATCTGTATTATGGCGAAGTCGATCGAGTCACGGTGAATAAACTGATTGGTAGTGCAAAAGGCTTTGTGTCAAACAAGGATACGGCGACAATCCAGGTTGTGTACGATTCGATGTCAGGTGCAACCCCTACAGGTGCAGTCAAGAATACGAATCCATTGACATCCACCGGCGCTTCCGGGGGTACGGGTCCTACGGGTGGTGGCACGGCCGCACCGCTGGCTGAGTTTGATGATACTCGCGTAGGGGTCAGTCTGGACTGGCAGCACGAACACAATCGTACGTTTAATATGAATTATAACGGTGCTTTTTCGGTAGAGAACGACTGGCGTTCGGTCAGTGCCGCAGTGACGGCCAACAAGGAGACCAAAAGCCGGTCAACCAAGTTCACTTTTGGTGCGGCCATCACTTATGACGAAATATGGCGTAAAGGTAGCACCACAACGCCAGAGCCTCTGAGCCGCGTTGAAGACAATTTATTTCGCGGTACAGGCGAGCGCTCGACTACCGATCTGATTACCGGTATTAGCCATGTGATCAACAGGCGTACCGTGGCGCAGGTCAATCTTGCATTTGGTTATGCCACCGGCTATATGACGGACCCTTATAAAATCTTCAGTATCGTGGATCAAAACGGTATCGAATGGGATCAGTACTATGAAAGCCGGCCAGATTCCAGGATGCGCTATTCGATCAACCTGAATCTTAACCATCAGACGTTTCCGGGTAATAATAATATCCATCTGTCCTATCGATACTATGGTGACGACTGGGATGTCAAATCGCATACCCTGGATTACAAGCACAGGTTCAATTTTAGGAATGCTAATTATCTGGAGCCGCGTTTGAGGTTTTACACACAGACCAAGGCGGAGTTTTATCAAAACTCGTTTTTCTCCGATCCGCTCGCAGGCGCCCCGAATCTACCCCAATATCTCAGTGCGGACTATCGTCTGGATGACATGAACAGTGTCACCGGTGGTTTCACCTACGGTATACCATTCAGGAACGACGCCGATCTGCGCACGCGAGTGGAGTACATGTACCAGACGTTTGATAACTCGGAATTTGATACCAACAAGGCAATCATATTTCAGATCAGCTATGGCAAGCGGTTCTAGCACGAAAATGAACGCAAATAAGCGCGAATGCATTATGTAGAAACAAGAGCTGTCAGTTGAATGACAGCTTCATGGTGCATTCGTTATACCGACCGGATAAGCTTAACAGACAATCCCATCGTGTATTTACGGTATACGACTACCACAAGCCAGCATTTCTCACCAGGATCACGGGAGCAGGCGCAGGATTCGTGTTCGAAAGCGCGACTCTGGAGCGACAAGCGTAGCAATAGCTACGGTTTGAGTGAAAAGCAAGCTTGCGGACACGAAGACCAGTCTGAGCCGTGATAGGCATGCTTGCATAACACTCTGTATATTGTGTCATGCTGGCTCAACTCCGAATAGCCAATGCCATATCAGCATCCTACGCCGCCCGGTGAGAAATGCGGGCTAGGGATAATTGCGTGAGTTTCAGGAGGGTTCTCACTCAGGTCAAGATGAAAGGTTAGCATTTGTCAGCTAAACCATTGCTTCGCGTGCTCTGCGTCTTTACGGCTCTGCGTTGAGACGTTTTTAGTTCCACCGTTCAATCAACAGCCGCCCACAGGTACCAGCTCGAGACAGTGCGATAGGGGCGCCATCTGTTGGCGATGGCATGGTAATCCTGCGTCGCTGGCTCATCTGGCAACTGATAATGGTGTTCGATGGATTTACGTAATGCCAGATCCCCGAGTGGTAGCACATCCAGCCTGCCAAGAGAAAACATCAGAAACATATCAACGGTCCATGGACCGATACCCGGTAGCGCCGACAGTGTATCGAATATTGGCCGGTTTTCCAGTCTCGACAACCGTTCGAGGTTCAATTTGCCACTGCCGACAGCTTCGCAAAGGGCCCGCAGGTACCTGATTTTCTGTCTCGAAAGGCCGCAATCAGCGAACTGCTGATCAGCAAGTTCGCGCAGGGTATCCAGTTCAAAAATGTCCGATGTCATCAGACCGGTCAATTTGGTTTCAATACTGCGTGCAGAGGCCACTGACAGCTGTTGATTGATGATGGCCCATACCAGCACATGCAGGTGCGGTTTGTGTATCAAGCTGTTTGCAGAGTATAGTTTACACGGGCCGTACTGTTCGATCAGGCCGGCGATAATGGGATCTGACATTTGCAGGGCAATTTCTGCTGTACGAAGCGCTTTTTGCATCTATAGTTAGATCGTATGACCAGTTAGTATTCGAATCAGCCGCAATTTGCAGTAAAATTATAACCAGATACCATGACACCCGTACTTCTAGACACAAAAAGCCTGGTAAAAGCTGGTATTACAGTAGCCCTCATAGTAGGAGTGGTATTTATAAGTGGTTACACCATCGGCTATCACAGAGCGCATTCAGGAAAGGGTGTCGATCTGCATAATACCATGGTGCTGGCGCTGCCCAGCCCGGCTCATGCCGACGTAGCAGAGTTTGAGCCTTTCACACCCCGGGCGCAGCTACCGGGTGCAGATATCGATGTCGATAGTCCAGACATATCAGTCGATGTTATCGAAAAACAACGACCCGTCACGCCAGTCAACCAGGCTGAGACACAGCTTGCTGCAGTGATCACTCGGACGACAAATGCAATCGAGACAGCGTCGACGGATCACGTTCGAGGCTTCGAATCGCGACACGGGTACAATCAACAGCACCCTGGACTCTACGTACAATCAAGCGTAGCTGGTGAACACAACAGCACTGGTATTTTGATTGAAGCCGAGCAGGCAGCCGGCCATCAACAAGATGGGGGTTATACTGGCCCGGCCGCTGATAGCACGGCATCAGACAGGCAAACCGGTATCATAGATACAGCGAGAGCCGATGATGCTCGCTATTCCATACAGGTAGGTGTGTTCTCGAACAAGCAAAACGCCAATCGCAAAAAGTCCGAGCTTGAATCTCAACAGCTCACTGCTTATATCAATGAATACAGAAGTAAAAGCGGCCAGCCCCGCTTCAACGTACGGTTTGGCTATTTCAAGGACAAATCCAGCGCAACGGCAGCACTCACCCGCTTTGAACAAGGCATGTCAGGCAGTGGCTATGTCACCAGAATTCGCCATCATTAATCCGCCGGCAACACACTGTTTACGACCGCTGTGGTGAATCAACGGATGCCATCGTCCATCAAGCTGCTGATGTTTGATCTCGATGACACCTTGTGGCCGTGCAAGCCGACCATTATCGCTGCAGAAAACACATTGTATGCATGGATGCAGCAACGCGTGCCGCAAATAACCGAACGCCATGACAATGCGTCTTTATTACACAAACGGCGCGACTTCATGCTGCAGCGGCCGGATCTGTTGCACGACATGTCAAAATTGCGCATCGAGTCACTGAAGGCCTTGAGCGACGAAATAGGGCTAGGTCATGACTGGATTGATGAGGCTTTCGAGGTGTTTTTCCACGCCCGCCAGCAGGTCGTGCTGTATGAAGACGTGGCGCCGACACTGGATATTTTGAGTGTGGAGTACAGCCTGGTGGCGGTGACCAACGGTAACGCCGATATCGGCTTGACTGGCGTCGACCGCTGGTTCGACTTTTCAGTATCGGCTGCTGAAGTCGGGCATCAGAAACCGCATCCCCTGGTATTTCAGACGGCGATGTCCAGAGCCGGGGTTGCACCCGGAGAGACCGTTCATATCGGTGATGACGAGCAGCGCGATATTTACGGGGCCAGTGAAGCGGGTGTTCGCACTGTCTGGATCAATCGCGGCGATCGTGACTGGAATCATGCCGATTGCGAGGCAGATCACCATATACGGAGCCTGATCGAGCTACCGGAAATTCTGCGTAAGATGCAATATAATGCGACTTCTGAATGACCGGAAGTATCGATGATATATAGAACCGACGATGTACGAATAACTGGACTGCACGAAGTCCAGTCACCGGAGGCATTGCATAACCAGTTTCCGATGACTGAAACCGCCTCGGAGACTGTTTACCGAACACGGAAAGCTATCCACAAGATCCTGCATGGCGAGAATGACCGTCTCATTGTCATCGTCGGCCCGTGTTCGGTACATGATACAGCCGCTGCTCGTGAGTATGCCAGTCGGCTGAAGCCACTGATAGCCAGTCTCTCGAATGAGCTTTGCATTGTCATGCGGGTATATTTCGAAAAACCGCGCACCACGGTTGGATGGAAAGGCCTGATCAACGACCCGGATATGGACGAGAGTTTTCACATCAACAAGGGCCTGAGTTTGGCACGTCATTTGTTGCTCGATCTGGCAGAAGAGGGGATACCGGCGGGTACCGAGTACCTGGATCTGATCAGCCCGCAGTACATCGCCGACTTGATCAGCTGGGGTGCGATCGGAGCACGGACCACGGAAAGCCAGGGGCATCGTGAACTGGCCTCTGGCCTGTCTTGTCCGATCGGGTTCAAGAACAGCACCGACGGCGGTCTCAAGATTGCCATCGATGCGGTCAATGCGGCTTCACATCCACACGTTTTCATGTCTTTGACCAAGAAAGGACACTCGGCAATCTTTTCCACGACGGGAAATGAAGACTGCCATATCATACTGCGCGGCGGCAACAACCAGCCGAATTATGACAGCGGCAGTATCAAACAGGCTGCTGAGCAGTTGCAACAAAATGGACTTCGGCCCGAAGTGATGGTGGATTGTTCCCATGCCAACAGCAACAAGGATTACCGCCGTCAGGCTGATGTTTGCCGGGATGTCGCCCGACAGCTGCGCGCAGGCGAAACCCGCATCATTGGTGTGATGATGGAAAGCAATCTGGTCGAAGGCAGGCAGGATGTCATTACCGCACAGAAACTGACTTACGGACAGAGTATTACCGATGCCTGTATCGCCTGGGAAACGACCGATGTGCTGATCCATGAGCTGGCAGACGCGGTAAAACAGCGACGCAAGCTTGCCTCGCAAAAGGCGTCTGTCTGAAATAACGCCCGTTCGTGGCGAACAACGGCGCAGCGCGACACAAAGTGCCAGAAGACGCAGAGGGCGTAAAAAACCTGTCCCTTAACCCGTCCGTTTTTTGTAGGTTCTGGCAACGTAGCTGTCGATCAACGCCTCGAACTCATCAGCGATGTAATTCCCTTTCAGGGTCACGGTTTTTTCTCCGTCTTCATAGACGGGCGCAACGGGGTGTTCGCCAGTGCCGGGCAGGCTGATGCCGATGTTGGCCTGTTTGCTTTCACCGGGGCCGTTGACGACACAACCCATGACCGCGACATTCATGTTTTCAACACCGTCATATTGTCGGCGCCATTCCGGCATTTGCCGGCGCAGATAATCCTGTACCTGTGAGGCCAGTTCCTGGAAGAACGTGCTGGTGGTCCGACCGCATCCCGGACACGCGGTCACCTGGGGTACGAACGAGCGTAAGCCCATGGTCTGGAGAATTTCCTGGGCGACAATCACTTCACGGGTTCGGTCGGCGCCGGGTTCGGGTGTCAGTGATATGCGAATGGTGTCACCGATGCCATCATGCAAGAGGATGCTCAAAGCCGCAGTCGAAGCAACAATGGCCTTGGAGCCGATACCGGCTTCAGTCAGACCCAGATGCAGCGCGTAATCACTGCGTTCTGCCAGAGAACGGTATACAGTAATCAGGTCCCGTACCACGCTCATTTTGCACGACAGGATGATTTTATTTCTGGCGAGCCCGAGCGCTTCGGCTGCTGCGGCGCTTTCCAGCGCCGATCGAATCACCGTCTCCAGCATCACGTGATGTGCATCATGCGATTCAGTGCGCTGTGCATTTTCGTCCATCAGTCTAGCGAGCAAGGCCTGATCGAGGCTACCCCAGTTCACACCGATGCGCACGGCCTTGTCGTATTTGCACGCCAGCTCGATCATTTGTGCAAACTGTGCATCGCGCTTGCTGCCCCGACCCACATTACCCGGATTGATACGGTATTTGGCCAATGCCTGAGCGCATTCGGGATGGTCTGTCAGCAGTTTGTGGCCATTGAAATGAAAATCGCCGATCAGCGGCACCGTGCAGTTTTGCTGAGCCAGCCTGTCACGGATTCGGGCAACATTGGCGGCGGCCTCGTTATTATTCACTGTGATACGCACCATTTCAGAACCGGCATGCGCAAGCCGCAGCACCTGTTCAGTCGTAGCGGTCAGGTCAGCCGTATCGGTATTGGTCATTGACTGCACCGCAACGGCATTGCCGCCACCTACGGTGATGCCGTCAATCTCAACTGCAATGGACTTTCTGCGAGGTTTATAAGGGTCGGGGAATACCATGAGTGTGCTCAAATTGATGCAGGCACAATTTTAGCATTACTGCCGGTGGACAGATACAATGCGGGTTTTTCAGGGGGTGTTCACAACGTGAAACTGGGTCTGGTGATTAATCCACTCGCGGGCATAGGCGGCGCGGTCGCGCTCAAGGGTAGTGATGGTCGAGATATCGTCGAGCAGGCGCTGGCTAAAGGTGCTCACCCGCTGGCGCAGCAAAGAACATTGTCCGCCCTGTCAGTGATCAGGGATGTTGTGCCGGGGCCTGTCTACACGGCTGCTGGCGCCATGGGCGGTGACACTGTGAGTGCTGCGGGCATCGACGTTGAATTTGTTTATAGTCCGTCTGATCCGTTCACCGACGCGCGTGATACGATCAGGGCTGTCACAGCGCTTTGTGATCACGGCATCGATCTGTTGATGTTTGCGGGCGGTGATGGCACCGCCCGGGATGTGCTCACGGCGCTTCGACGGCACGGTTCAGAGGAGCGGCTGACCGTGATCGGTATTCCGGCAGGATGCAAGATTCATTCGGCTGTTTACGCGGTCACCCCGGTGCAGGCGGGCGAACTGGTTGCCGGCCTGATTCAGGGGAAGCTGTATTCGGTCAAGTCGGCCGAAGTCATGGATCTGGATGAAGATGCTTTCAGGGCAGGACAGGTCAAGGCCAGCTGTTTTGGATATATGAATGTACCGGTCGATGAGCAGCGCATGCAGGCAATGAAGCAAGGTGGTATCAATTCCGAGTCACTGCTTCTGGAGGATATTGCGGCGGATTTTCTTGATAATATGCAAGATGATGTGCTGTATTTAATGGGTTCGGGTACAACCATTGCGGCGATCATGGCAGCGATCGGGCTGGAAAATACCCTGCTCGGCATCGATGCGATCTGCAATAGCCGGCTGGTGGCCAGTGACCTTGCCGAACTGGAAATACTCGCATTGCTCGACAATCCCGCTTACAGCGCCGCGAAAATTGTCGTCACCGCAATCGGCGGGCAGGGTCATATATTCGGACGTGGCAACCAGCAGTTGAGCCCGGCAGTGATCAGGCGCGTTGGACGTGACCATATTATCATCGTGGCAACACGCAACAAGCTGCGTTCCCTGAATGGGAGGCCACTCAGGGTCGATACCGGTGACACTGAGCTGGATACTGAACTGACCGGTATGAAACAGCTCGTCACCGGCTATGAACAGCGTACCCTTTACCGGGTTGGTTAGCCCGCCCAGGGCGTCGTCATACACTGTAATATACAGAGGGCGACAACGTGAAAAATATTTTGCGTACTTGCGTCTTCGCGCATCTGGGTAAAAAGCCGTCTTTAATTTGGGAAATACATATGCAAGATACAGAATACACCGAAGGTTTGCTGAAATTTATACAGGCATCGCCTACGCCGTTCCATGCGGTTGCTACCATGAAGGAGATGCTCGAGACTGAGGGCTTTCAACGGCTCAAGGAGTCCGATGAGTGGCACACGAGCACGCCAGGGCGTTATTTTGTCAGCCGAAATGACTCATCACTGATCGCCTTTACATTGGCGACTGATCTGGTCGAAAACGGTGTGCGTATGGTCGGCGCGCACACGGACAGCCCTTGCCTCAAGGTCAAGCCTAATCCCGAGATCGTCAAGAGCAATTACTTCCAATTGGGTGTCGAGGTGTACGGGGGCGTATTACTCAATCCCTGGTTTGATCGCGATCTGTCGCTCGCGGGCCGTGTCAGCTATGTAAACGCGCAGCAACAGGTGTGCAGTGCGCTGATTAATTTTGAGCAAGCGGTTGCCATAATTCCCAGTCTGGCGATACATCTTGATCCTGAAGCGAATGAAAATCGCAGCGTCAACAAGCAGAGCCATCTGCCGCCGATCTTGATGAAACTGCCCGGTGATGAGAAACACAAAAAGGCGACACCTGATTTTCGCGAGCTGCTGTTAAAACTGCTGATTAAACAGTACCCGGAGATCGATGCCGAGAAAGTGCTCGAGTACGAACTGGCGTTTTATGATGTTCAGCCGCCTGCTGTCGTCGGTTTGCATCAGGATTTTATAGCGGGCGCACGTCTTGATAATCTGTTGAGCTGCTATACCGGGTTGGTCAGCCTGTTGAAAACCGGTGAGAATTCGAACTGCCTGCTGGTGTGTAACGATCACGAAGAAGTCGGTAGTGTATCGGCAGCCGGTGCACAGGGGACATTTCTGGAAAGTGTGTTAAACCGGTTGTGTCCTTCGCCGGAACAGCTGGCGCGTACGCTGGATCGCTCGACGCTGATTTCTGCGGATAATGCGCACGGGATCCACCCCAATTATGCCGATAAACATGATGACAATCACGGGCCCGTGCTCAATCAGGGGCCGGTGATCAAGATCAACGCGAATCAGCGTTATGCTTCGAACAGTGAAACCAGTGCAATCTTCCGTAACCTCTGCAATCAGGCGGATGTGCCAGTGCAGTCGTTCGTGGTGCGCTCTGACATGGGATGCGGCAGTACCATCGGGCCGTTGACCGCAGCCAAGACCGGCGTCAGAACCATCGATGTTGGCGTCCCGACGTTCGCGATGCACTCGATACGCGAGTTGGCCGGGCGCTGGGATGGCTACTATCTCTTTCGGGCGCTACGCGAATACTTCAAGTAGCCCGCATAGTGCACGAAAGTGGCTATGTGCTTGCGATTGTTCCGGCGACTCACAAAGTGCGTCTGGGCAAGCTGCATAAGAAACTTGACCGTTATTCGAGTCTTGCTGACGAAAGCGATATACATGGCTTGTTTGACGACTGCAGCTTCGGTGCAATTGCGCCGGTTGGCATGGCGCATAACATGGATGTGATATATGATGACACGCTGAGGAAGCGTGAGGATATTTATTTTGAAGCGGGCGACCATACCAGCCTGGTTCATGTGAGCCGGGTAGACTTCCGAGCGCTGCTTGATCATGCTACGCACGGAAGTATCAGTCGTCATATGGGATATAACTTCGAGGGGGCTGCATGGCTGTCGCAATTACTCTCCAGCACTATCTGGAGCGTTTGGGTGTCGAATATGAGCTCGTTCAGCATCCGTACACCGAGACCGGGCTGGATACGGCTGAACGTGCGCATATACCCGCTGACAAGCTGGCGAAGGCGATCATTCTCGAAGACGAGGGTGGTTATGTCATGGCCGTGTGTCCTGCATCGAGGCGCATCAAGCTGGGGGATCTCTATCGGGAAACCAACCGGCGACTGGAATTTGCCAATGAAGCTGAGCTGGCTGAACTGCTCGGCGATTGTGCGCTGGGGGCTGTACCACCCATAGGTGAGCTTTACGGTTTTGAAGTGGTGGTCGACACCGATCTATTTATGCAGCCCGATGTCTATTTCGAAGCAGGTGATCATGTCGATCTGATTCATGTATCCGCCGAAGGTTTCCAGATGTTAATGTCGGGCGCTGAACACGCATCCTTCAGCAAGCTCGCTTGAAAGTACATTTCAATGAACCGTCAGCCGGCCACTGGCCGGTTTTTTTGCGTTCAATATGATCAATTCGGGCGCGTGTCGACAGAAACATATATACTATAAAATAATTCATAAATATGCTCTAAGGCACTGAAAATCAAGCATGATCACTGTTAAGAAATCACATAAACTCGACGACGTCTGCTATGACATCCGGGGT
The DNA here is from genome assembly GCA_942492025.1 of uncultured Gammaproteobacteria bacterium. Taxonomy (GTDB): domain Bacteria; phylum Pseudomonadota; class Gammaproteobacteria; order SZUA-229; family SZUA-229; genus JABDQW01. The sequence goes on from CALODJ010000010.1 coordinate 565,761, forward strand.
CCGGTGTTGCGCGAAGCGCGCCGACTTGAAGAAGAAGGCTATAAAATAATGAAACTGAATATCGGCAATCCTTCGCCTTTCGGTTTTGACGCGCCCGACGAAATCGTGCAGGACATGATCCACAATGTACCCGAGTCCCAGGGATACAGTGATTCGAGGGGGCTTTACTCGGGTCGCAAGGCTGTCATGCAATATTGCCAGCAGAAGAATCTTCCCAATGTTGAGATAGACGATATCTATCTTGGCAACGGGGTCAGTGAATTAATTGTGATGGCGATGCAGGCATTGCTCAACAACGGTGACGAGATGCTGATACCGGCGCCCGATTATCCTCTGTGGACCGCATCGGTTTCCCTGTCCGGAGGCAAGCCGGTACACTATTTGTGTGACGAGCAGTCGGACTGGTACCCTGACCTCGAGGATATGGAGAACAAAATTACCGATCGAACGCGCGGTATCGTTATTATTAATCCCAACAACCCCACGGGTTCGCTTTACCCGCAAGATATCCTCGAGGCCATCATCGAGCTGGCTCGACAACATAAACTGATCATTTTCTCCGACGAGATCTATGACAAAATTATCTATAACGGCGCCGAGCACATCTCCACCGCCTCACTGGCAGATGATGTGTTGTTCGTCACCTTCAACGGATTGTCAAAATCTTATCGGGTTGCCGGTTTTCGCTCCGGCTGGATGGTCATCAGCGGCGCAAAATTACGAGCGGACGATTATATCGAGGGTATTGAATTGCTGGCCTCTATGCGGCTGTGTTCGAATGTCCCGGGCCAGCACGCGATCCAGACCGCGCTGGGCGGCTACCAGAGTATCAATGATCTGGTAGCACCCGGGGGCCGTATGTGCCGTCAACGCGACCTGGCATATGACCTGTTAACCGATATCCCCGGTATCAGCTGTGTCAAACCTAAAGGCGCGATGTATCTGTTCCCGCGCATCGACCCTAAAGTCTATAACATCACTGATGATCAGCGAATGGTGCTGGACTTGCTGATACAGGAAAAGATACTGGTTGTGCAGGGCTCAGCATTCAACTGGCCTAAAGCTGACCATTTCCGTATCGTCTTCCTGCCACGCGAGGATGAGCTCGAGTATGCCATATCACGCATCAGGCATTTTCTTGCTGAATACGAACAGTAAACCTGCTGATGGTTGAGATGCCGAATCATGATATCAGCAAAAATCTGGCTGATTTAAAGCGGCATATTCAGCAGCTTGCCGTTCACGCCGGACGATCACCGGATGAAATTACACTGGTCGCAGTATCGAAAACGCGCACACTCGATGAAGTCAAACAGGCTGTCGAGGCCGGCCACATGGACTTTGGCGAGAACACTATGCAGGATGCGCTCAGCAAGATACCCCTGCTCATGGGAACGGATACACAATGGCATTTCATCGGGCATCTGCAATCAAAAAAAGCCAGGTATATGCCTGGAAATTTCCACTGGATACATTCGGTCGATAGTCTGAAGCTGGCGCAGAAGCTCTCCCATGCAATGGCAAATTCCACGACCGTGAGTCGGCTGAACTGCCTTATACAGGTCAATGTCGCGGAGGAAGCAAGCAAGTCGGGTTTGAAGCGCTCCGAAGTTCTGCCTTTCATAGATCAACTGCTGACGCTGGAGCTGCCGCACCTGAGTTGGCGTGGATTGATGGCCATCGGTGTTCAGGGTGATGACAGCCAGACGCGCACGGCGTTTGCCGGATTGAGGGATTTATGCGAACAGTGCCAACAGGAATTTGTGCTCGCCGACTTCAATCAGTTATCCATGGGGATGAGTAGTGACTACCCGATAGCGATCGAAGAAGGATCGACCATGCTCAGAATAGGCACGGCGATCTTTGGCCGCAGGGAAGAGCCGGGTTAGCTCGGGTATTGCGGGAAGGCGTAAACTCCACAAATGTCGATATGAGTGGTGAAATAAAAGCGGGCGCGGCAACCGCGGTCACCGCGCCCTGGCAGCGCATGATTGCTGCGTAACGTGATTGCCAGAGACGCCTTCAGCACAAGCATGCGTGATTCTATAAAAAAAGGCCCCTGAACAGGGTATGCGCAGGAGCCTTTCGAGTGCGTGTCGTTGAAACTTAGCTATGTTGTTCTTCAGCTTCTTCTTCGACGATTTCTTCGGTGCTAACCTCGTTGAATGTCTTCATGAACTCTTCATGACGCTTTTTGGAAGCGGCACGACGTTCTTCGAATTCCTTGTCCCACTGTGCACGACGCTCGTCTGATTCCTTGATGAACTCAGCACTTTCCTGATCCATTTCGTTGAAATCCGGTGCTTCGAATTCAGCCGCATCGAACTCAGGGGCTTCACCAAAGGCAGGGATGTCTTTCATACGCTGTTCACGCTCTGCGTCCAGTGCCTTGACCCATGCCGGTGTTTCAAACTCAGGTGCTTGGGCAAATTCAGGTGCATCGAACTCGGGCGCTTCAAATGCTGGCATCTCACCGAATGCAGGCATATCATTCATATGTGCCTGTTCCTGTGCTTCGATTTCCTTGACCCATGCTGGATCTTCAAAATCAGCTGGAGCTGCAAATTCAGGCGCTGACTCGAAAGCAGGTGCCTGTGCCTGCCAGTTCTTCATCGCTTCCTGATGACGTTCAAAAGCTTCTTTCTGCGCTTTTTCGAACGCTTCACGCTGTGCTTCGGCATTTTCCTGCATCTGTTTGATCTGATCCTCTGTCAGGGCTGGCGCGGCAACAGGCGCATAACCGTAAGGACCATAACCATCGTAGTAGTTGCCATAGGAGTCACCATAATAGTCACCATAATAGTCACCACGATAGCGGTTGTAACCATGACCACGGCCACGGCCACGACCCGATCCGCTCATGTGGAACGAGAAATCAGCGTCGAAATCGCCATCCACGTCACCGTCTGTATAGCCGTCGCCATAGCCATAGCCGTAACCGTCGTGATAACCATCATTGCCGAACCAATCAGCACTCACTGACGAAGATGCAGCAAGAACAACTGAAGCAACAATTACTTTCAAATTTTTCATAATAAGTCCTCAAAAATATTTTTAGCAGTTAAATAAAATTCATGCGCTTTTGACCCCTTAAGGATCAACGAGAGTTATAATATAAGAATATTCTAATATAGTCAATAAATTGATACTGGTTCGGCTTGATTGAAGACAAGTATTAGCCCGCATTTCTCACCAGCGGGCGAGATGATCACGTAGAGATTTACATTCACAACCGATTTTATGAAGGCGTGGAATAACCGTGTGTATTTCCGAGTGAACGTATGCTAGTGGATTCACAAACCAAGTAAGGGCATGATCATCGTGTGAGAAATGGGGGCTTGCCCGCAGGCAGCCGCCTTCGTGCAACATCCGGGCTAACCATGACATAAAAAAAGGCTGACCACCATACAGTGACCAGCCTTAGCTTCTTTACTCTTTTCAGGGCAGATTACTTGCTGGCAGGAGCCTCCTGCGCAGGTGCGGCTGGTGCAGCGGGGGCTGCTGGTGGCGGCGGATAGCCCCAGCCTCTGTAGCCGTAAGGGCCATAAGGTCTACGATAGCCATAGTAACCATCGCTGTAGTCACCGTAGTAGTCACCATAACCGCGACCATAGTAGTCACTATATCCGCGGCCGCGGCCATAACCGCGTCCACGGCCACGACCCGAACCCCGGCCGCTCATGCCGAATGAGAAGTCACCATCGAAATCGCCGTCAGCGTCGGAATACGCATCGCCATAACCGTCACCATAACCACGACCGTAACCGTAACCCCGGCTGTCATAGCGACTGTAACCATCATCACCCCACCATGCGTTGGCCGATGAGGAAACAGCCAGAATTGCAGCCGCTGCAATTACTTTCAATGTTTTCATCAATATTTAACCTCGTTGGTTGTCAATTGTATATCCTTGCTGAACCTGTTAGGCATAGAACGTTATCGGCGATTGAATGGATTCACTCACCAATTTCTCTGCTCGTAAGTGTTCCGCAATTTGCGCTTGTAATACATGAGATTCATCATATTACGAAAGGAGGAGTATACTGAAATCATGCTAATTTCAAAGCGCTTGCTTTTGTAAACTGGGAAGTTATTGATCAAGGTCAAAACTTCCCACTTTTCGCAACGTGAAATTGCGCGCTGTCGGGTTTATAGCCCGCACCTCTCGCCAGGAGCTGAGAGATCCGGGCTTAGCTAGCCGATGACCACCGACCGATCGCGTCGTTTTCAGGGTACTGCTGGCTGAGGCGCCTTTGTTGCCCAGGCGGGTTGCTGTTCGGATTCACCGACTGACCACGGTGATGATGATCTTTTCGTTGCTGCCGGCCTCATTGGCGCCCGGGCGGCGGGGGCTACGGGTGCGGGTGCCCGGTAGCCCTGAGCTGGACCGTGTACTGCTGGCATGGCTGGCAGTTGGCGGGGCGCTACGCCATAAGGTGCGGCTGGGACAGGTGCGCCATATCTACCGGGATGCCGGTATGGCCCATAGGGTCGATAACGTCCGCCGAGGTAGCGATGGTCACCATAATAGCGTTGATCTCCACGCCAGTAGTTATCGTCCCTGCCTCTGCCACGTCCCCAGCCCTCTGCGTTGGCGCGTATACGAATCTCGAAATCAAAATCGCCCGTCATGTCCCCGAACATATCCCCCCAGATATCATCGAAGAAGTCGAAGTCGTTGTTCCAGCGATTGTCCCCGTGCCAGCGGTCGCGATGGTCATTGTCCCAGGGCATGTCGAAAGCACTCACGCTCGATGTCAGCAGGACCAAACCAGCTGCGAACGTCGCCTTGATAAGTTTCATAGCAGTGACCTCGATGATGTGACCGTGTGATTAACACAGGTACCTGAATATACTATATCCACGTTATGTGAGATGCATAGGGCTGTCAAGTGAAACTGGCGGCCGAGAAAAAGCCGTTTCTGCTGAAAAAGCAAAGCCGGCTTTACTTTTCACGTCAGTTTCTCAGCTTGATTCCGTTAGATTCGATCGGGCATATTGCGTTCGCGCAACGCCTGCATCTCCTTCAAGTTACCGGCACGCATATCATATCTTTCGCGGAAGCGCGCTTCCATCTCTTTGATTCTTTGCTCCTGTCGGGCGAGGCGTTCACGCATAAATTCTAACTGCTTGTCCTGGCTGGACTTGAAGTCTTCCAGGTAGATATGATCCCTGTGTTTCAGATAGGCATTACGTTCGGCAATGACGGCTTCAAATGATTGATCGAAAGGGGCGCCACGCTCGTTTTTCATGACGTTAACCACCTCATGTTGTTTGACAAGGGTTTTATTGACATCTGATTCTGTCGCAAGCGTCCTGGTATTGAACGTTGACTCAATGGTTTTTTGCTGGGTTGTTGCGGCTACACGGGTGCTTTCCCTCGTGCCTTCAACAGGCTGTCCTGTCGTATTGCTTTCAGATGTGGCGGTGTTTTTAGGTTCTTCAGCATTCGCAATGACATCTGTGACTGACTCTGCGTGAGATTGAAATACCTTCTTTGTATGCGTCTCAGCCTGATGTACTGGGGCAACAATGCTAGTATTCGGCGTCATCTTCTTTTTTACGGGTGCTGGATTTTTTGCCGCTTCATCAGCGGCTGCAGCGTCATTTCCGGCAGCTGCAAGTTCGGCCTCAAGTGCTGCCACTTCACGATCAATATCATTGAGCCGATGATCGAGCATCACAGCCGTTGTAAGGATCGCGATAACAAGTACTAGACCCATTGCTGCGTATTTGATCAGTGGGCCGAGTATAATACGCGCATCCGAAGGCGCCTTGTTGCCGTTGATGGCGTGATTAGTGGTTTCAGTTGAGTTTGCCTCAGTCATTATTTTTCCCCAGTTTTTGTTAACCGCAGACTGTTCGTATTGATCTGCGGATGAATATAGCCCTGATAAATCCGCTTTAAGTAAAATTTGTTAAATCAGGCGAAATCTGCCAGGTTGCAATCGCTTCATATTCGAGCTGTGTTCCCTTGATTGATCCCGTCACGCTCTGGCTTTGACTGATCAAGAAAAGCGCTGTGATCGAAAAAGCCGGGTAGATACGTACCCGGCCCGTATTGCATAGCCAGAGTCTTACTGTGTTACCGTAGCGGGTGCTTGAGCAGCAGGTGCAACCGCAGGCGCATAACTGTAAGGCGCGTATCCATAAGGACCATAGCCATCATAGTGGTTACCATAGACGTTACCGTAGGTGTTACCACGGTAGTCATTATAGCCACGTCCGTGACCACGCCCGCGGCCACGTGCAGATGCGCTCATACTGAAGGTGAAATCTGCGTCGAAGTCACCGTCGACTTCACCATCGCCGTCAGCGTAACCGTTACTGTATCCACGACCATGCCCATCGTGGCGGTTGTCGCTGTAGTAGTTGTCATCATCAAAGTCAAAAGGCCCCCACCATGCATTGGCGGAGGTGGAAACAGCAAGAACCGCAGCAGCAGTAACTAATTTTAGTGCTTTCATTATTAATTCCTCAATTAATTCGTTTAAAAAAATTCATGCGCAAATGGTAGTACCAAGATGTGCGTTAGTATATTAGAAAAAACTAATATATTCAATAATTACTTGTCTTTATTAGGAAAAATCTGCGATTTGACGGCAATTTGCAAATACAATGCGTCTATCGACTAGCCCGCATTTCTCACCAGGATCGCGGCAGCAGGCGCAGGATTCGTGTTCGTAAGCGCCGCTCTGGAGCGAAAAGCGTAGCCATAGCTTGGGCGAAGCGACCGTAGGGTGCGCCGTGCGCACCGAAACAGCCCAGCACACTGAAGATTCACGGTGCGCATGGCGCACCCTACGATCTCATGCAAACCAAGACCAGCCTGAACCGTGATAGGCAGGCTTGAAAATACACTGTATTTTTAATCATCCGAGCTTTACTCCATATAGCCAATGCCATATCAGTTTTTTACGCCGCCTGGTGAGAAATGCGGACTAGCGCGCATATGTGCGCAGAGGGGAAATAAAAAAGCCGGGTACCTCGCGGTACCCGGCTCGTCAGTTACTTTGTGCTGTAACTTCTTACTTGGCTTCAGGAGCCGGTGCAGCCGGAGCGGCCGGAGCAACTGGAGCAGGACGGTAGCCGTAAGGTGCATAACCATAAGGACGATAACCGTAAGGACGACCGTAGTAACCATCGCTATAGTCACCGTAGTAGTCACCGTATCCACGACCGTAGGCGTCACCGCGGTAGCGGTTGTAACCACGGCCACGACCACGACCAGAACCACGACCGCTCATACCGAACGAGAAATCACCGTCGAAATCGCCATCGGCGTCAGTATAGGCATCGCCATAACCGTCGCCATAACCACGGCCAGATCCATAACCACGACCGTCGCCACGACCGTAACCGTCGTCACCGAACCAGTCAGCAGTTACAGCAGAAGATGCAGTAAGAATTGCTACAGCAGCAATTACGCTTAATTTTTTCATAATATTTCCTCAAAATTGTTAACAGCAGTTAATGTTTCATGCGCTTGATCATGTCTGACCAACGAAGCGTAGTATATTAATAATTGCTAATATAAGTCAATCAATTTTTAAGGTAATTTTAAGGTAATTAAATAAAGATAATTAAAACAATAGGTTACTGAGGTAAAAAATCAGGCTGTTGCAGGTATTTTGCTAGCTCATCGAGCACTGCAAGCTGGTTTCCGGTCACATTCGGATCAATTCTGAGCTCGTCGATACGCGCTTTTACCTGGTTCAGGGTGCGATTTCCACAAGCAGGATCATTGAATTTCTGTTTCCGGTATTCATTCCACTGCTGTTTTTCTTCGCTGCTGAGTGTTTCCGGATAATTTCTTGCGCGGTAGCGAAATAGCATTTCAGGAATGCGCTTGTCATCGAAGCGCATGTTCACGGTGGCCAGTTGCTCGGGTGTGTTTTGTTGAAGTTGCTGCATTCGACTGGAATCACTGTTACTGAAAAATCCGCCGCTGTATAACTGTGCGTCCGGGTCGCTGACATCAGGGTAATCCTGGTGATCGAACACCTGCCGCGTTTTTTGTTCCAGAGCGTCTATATGTTGAAGCAATGAGGCCCGGTGGTGCAGGTTCTGCGCCACATCGATATTCAGTCGTTCTGCTGCCTCGTCGTCCATCGTCTTCAACGGTACGACCACAGGACATTTATTCAGATGCACGGTTTTCAGCGGTATGCGGCTAACGCCTTCGGGTAGTTTGCTGGCCGGGGTAAAGATACTTGCGGCGATTTCATCAACGTCCGAGTCAATGAATGGCTGCGGATCGATTGCCAGGTCATAAACCATCACACCGTTTTTGTTGACCGGGTGCTGGCAGATCGGCATCACCACCGCAATAGAATGCCTTGCCATGGAATATTTTGCAGACACGTGCAACACGGCATCGTGCGTGCGCAAGTTGAGCTGTTTTGCGATGGCGTTTTTTTTCCTCAGCTTGTAAACATAATCATAAAGCCTGGGTTGCCTGTCACGAATCAGCCTGGCGATGGCGATGGTTGCGTACACATCTGACATGGCATCGTGAGCGGCTTCGTGGCTGATGCCGTTTGCGGTTGTCAGCAGTTCGAGACGATTGCTGGGCTTGCCGTCATCGGTGACAGGCCATATGATGCCTTCGGGTCTGAGGGCGCGTGTGAGTCGGACCATATCGATGATGTCCCAGCGTGAATTTCCATGTTGCCACTCATGGCTGTAGGCGTTGAAGAAATTACGGTAAAGGGTATGGCGGGTGAATTCGTCGTCAAAGCGAATATTGTTGTAACCAGCAACACAGGTATTGGGTTTAGAGAACTCACGGTGGATCGCCCCGATAAAATCGGCTTCAATCAGACCTTCAGCCAGGGCCTTTTGCGGTGTGATCCCGGTAATCAGGCAAGCCACAGGGTCTGGCAGCATGTCATTGGCCGGCTGGCAGTACATCACCAGAGGATCATCGATGACGTTGAGGTCTTCATCGGTGCGCAGGCCGGCAAACTGGGCTAGCCGGTCATAGCGTGGATCCGTGCCGAAGGTTTCATAGTCGTACCAGAAGATCGAATTGGCCATGCTTATGTCGTCAACCTGCGATAGATATCTGAAATTTTGACCGGCAGTGCCGCAACATTATCGATCACGGTGTAGTTGGCTGCGCCGTACATGTGGGGCAGATAGTCTCTGGCTTCTTCATCGATGGTAATACAGAACGCGTGAATACCCTCACGCCGTGCCTCGAATAGCGCCTGTCGGGTATCCTCGACTCCGTATTCACCCCGATAGGTGTCATAGTCATCCGGTTTGCCATCAGACAGGGTGATCAGCAGTTTTGTGCTGGCTTCGACTTCGCTGAAATGCCGAATCACGTGGCGAATGAACACACCCATACGGGTATAGTCCTGTGGCTGGATATTGCTGATACGGGCCTTGGTCTCGCGGTTGTATTCGTCATCGAATGCCTTGATCCTGAACAGCTCACAGCGTTTTCTTGTCATGCCTGAAAAACCATAGATGGCATACCGGTCTTGCAGGATTTCCAGTACCTCGGCTAACAGTATCAATGCTTCACGTTCGGCCTTATTGATCCAGCCCTTGGTAGAGCCGCTCATATCGACCATGAAGATAACGGCAACGTTGCGTTCTTCCTTGTGCATCTTCGTGAACACACGGTTACTCATTTCCATACCGCTTTTTACATCGGCGTAGGCCTCGACCAACGCGTCGATATCAATGTCATCACCGTGTGGTTGTTTTTTCAACAGCTTGTCTTCACCGCGCAAGTATTCGAAGCTATTGCGCAAGCTCTTCAACAGCCGGCTGTATTTGTCCAGCGTATCTTCGACAAACCTATCATAAACCGGCTCGACTTCGACTTCCCTGAGCACACACCAGTTTTTGTGATAATGCTGGCGCTTGAAATTCCACTCGTTATAGAGCTGGGCGCCTTCCTCATGATACGTGCCTTTCCACACATCATTCGGACTCATGGTCCGGTCAGACACGGTCAGGTCATATTCACCGGGCCCTGCGGCCACCAGATATTCAGGGGGTATGTCACCGAAATCGACGATGATAGAACTGATCAATTCCTTGACGTGCTGGGGCGGTGCGACCAGGCTGCCCTCAAACTCAAGCTGGACGGTGGCGTTGCCGATGTTCTCACGATCATCTCGGTCGCGAATGCTGAATTTCGCCGGTTTTCGATCAACGGCACCGGCGTCCTCCGCTGCTGCAGTCAATTCTTCGGCCATTTCACTGAGTGCGACTCTGAACAAGGCTTTTTCCCTGAAAACACGTTTCGCCATGGTCGCAGCTACGGCTTGCGGATTGATGCTTCCCTGATAGACAAAAGTACCCGGGCACTGATCGTACGAGACCTTATCGAGCAAATCGATCGTTGTTTGCACACTGGCATCACCAGCGGACAGAATGCGTACGAGCTCGGTGATAGAGTTTGACGTCAGCGGATCCTCAAAACTGCTTTGCAAAGATCGCATCTGACGATGCAGTCCGGGTAAATCTTTCTGAATACAGGCATCGAGGCGAATGGTCTCCAGTGAACAGAACTTGACCAGCTGCTCTTCAGCCAGTTTTGTCAAATCGGTTCTGAAAGTGCCAAACTGGATTTGTGCCCAATGGTGTGCGACGGTGGCCTTGTACAGCAAGAAGTTCTGTTTTTCATCTGCGAACAGGGCCATGACGGGGGGAACAAATATCGTTTCTGTGTCGGTATATGTGTTCTCTGATGGCTCCAGTTTGAGTTTTCTTCCCGATAAGCCGTGCACGAACGGCAGCAGTACACCGATTTCCTCCTCCAATAGCGAGCCGTGCGCGCGCTCGTGGGCCGTATTGATAAAATTGTCGAGGTCGCGTATCACCGACATGGCCGGGAACAGGCCCTGTCGGTCGTAGTTGTCGGCCGCAGTCATGGCCCATTCTTCGACCCTGCGCTCATCCAATTCCTCTAGCGCATACACGGAACCACAGGCGAGTTGATAAGCAAGCTCTATGTTGGTGTCGGCCACGCGCTTGATCAGATTGAGAATGAAATCCTGTTGCGGGCGTGGAAGATGCTGGATTTGTTCGGCAGGAATTTCATTTTTGACGAATGAAAATTCAACTTCCAGGCATTCGTCCATGAACGCGATAATTTCATCTTTACCGAGTTTCGCTCGTGTCATGTCAGAATAACGAGGACGACAGCTCGTTCATTGCAACCAGCATGTCATGATCGTCTGTGATTGCCTGTGCGATTGCCGTCTGGCAGGCGACGACCGGATCGATGTCGTCGTGCATCAATTTGGCGGCATGTACCAGCAATCGTGTCGATGCGCCCTCATCGAGACCACTACCCTTGAGGTCACGGGTCATGTGTGCAAACTTGACCAGCTGATTGGCTGTGGAGGCGTCGATGGCCGCTTCTTTGATGATGATATCGGCTTCAAGATCCGCGCCGGGGTAATCAAACTCGAGTGCCACAAATCGCTGGCGTGTACTCTGTTTCAGGTCTTTCATCACACTCTGATAGCCCGGATTGTAGGATATCGCGAGACAGAATTCGGGCGTGGCCTCGAGCAGCTCACCGACTTTTTCCATTGGCAGCATGCGGCGATCATCAGCCAGCGGATGGATCACCACGGTGGTGTCTTTACGGGCTTCGACGATCTCATCAAGATAACAGATGGCGCCATGGCGTACAGCACTGGCCAGCGGGCCATCGATCCATATGGTTTCTCCACTGGTGATCAGGAAGCGGCCGACGAGATCTGATGCTGTCAGGTCATCGTGACAGGATACCGTGATGAGCGGTCGTTTCAATCGCCAGGCCATATGCTCCATGAAGCGGGTCTTGCCGCAGCCTGTAGGGCCCTTGAGCAGCACGGGCAGTTGTTGCTTATAGGCCGATTCAAAAACCCTGATTTCATTACCAATGGGCTGATAATAGGGTTCTTCGGTAATGTAATGCTCTTCTGGCTTTAATACCTTTGATTTCATAATGATATTTTTAAACTAACGATAGCAGTAGCGTATTTGAGCAAAACAACGCGGTGTTGTCGAACCCGAGTTGAGATCGTGTCGATTGCCGGGTCAAGCATCATGAGTGAGCATACAGGCAGTGACTTCTTCACGGTCGTGATAGAGTTGTTTGAACCCAAGCCTGTGTTCGATATTTTTCCCGGCTAATGATTGATGCAACAGCTGCTTGCACTCCATCACCGTTTGATAACGTTTCTTCATCGGCAATTTGAGGTTGAAGATCGCAGCCCGGGTGTATCTCTGTATGAACCAGCGCGCAACCAGGCGACTGACGTGCAATGGGCGTTCCGCCATATCGCATACCAGCCAGTCTACGTCATGTTCAGGCGCGTAGGTGAATGCGTCCGTCCGATGGTGCACAACCATGCCGGTATCCATCAGCGCCCGGTCCATTGGGCCGTTGTCAACAGCGGTCACCAGCAAACCGCGTCTGACCAGTTGCCAGGTCCAGCCCCCGGGTGCTGCGCCGAGATCGACGGCGTGCATGCCGGGCTTGAGCTCGCGTTTCTGTTCAGGCCGGCTGAGAAACCAGTGGATCGCTTCCTCGAGTTTGAGTGTTGATCGGCTCGGTGCTGATGCAGGCTTGCGCAAGCGCGGAATACCCATCGGTTCGACCGCACTGTTGTGTACATGGCTGACGCCTATCCATGCACTGGACGAGTCATCAAAGCAGATATGCAAACGCAGCCTCGAGTGTTCGTCTAGCAGTCCCTGCTTGTCCAGCGCGCTCACCATGTGGGGTCTGAAGGCCCTGTAGAAGCGATTGAGTGCTTTAGCTTCATTGGTGTCGGCATAGTCCAGTTCCAGATCATTGAAGCCGCTGTTCAACTCTGAACTGATTCGACTGGCAAGCGTTACCAGCGGGACAGTGCGCCTGGTCTCAGGCAGGTCTTCGATCTTTGCAGTACAAGCGAACCATTGCCGGGTAAAAATCAGTGGCCTGAAATCGATTTGTTGGACAAGGCTGCTCGTGTCTTGGCCTGTTGCACTCACCAGATGCGCGTAGCCACTGTGGGTTCTGGCATTGATGTAGGCTGCAAAACCGAGAGCGCTGGCCTGTTGCATCATTTCTGCAGCACATTCACTCTCGAAGCCGGGGCGGCAAAAAAGCATCAGTTGTTGAAGAGTTTCCATAAATAGTGTGTTTAATTGCTCATCCAACCAAGGTAGTATGCTCGCAGATTTAAGATGAGGTTATTTGATGGAAGCGAGCGAAGTCAAAAAATGTATCGAAGCCGGTATACCGGGAGCTGATGTCTCAGTGACAGCCGACGGTACTAAATATACAGCCATCGTGGTATCGCCTGAATTTGAAGGCATGAGCATGATTGCCGAGCAGAAAATGATTTATGCCACGGTCAACGAGCACATTCAGAGTGGTGCCATACACGCCCTGACCATCAAGGCCTATACTCCTGACGAGTGGTCTGCAGATAACACCTGAATATACCCTCAGGTCTGGTAGCGCTTTGCATAGGCACTGTTACGGACACAGGGTTCAATGATTTTCAGCATTTCAGGAAATACTCTCGGACTGGCAGCAATAATATCACCGTGTTCGAGGTAGCCGTCCCTGCCATAGAAATCGCTGACGATGCCGCCTGCCTCGCGCACGATGAGCGCACCGGCAGCGATATCCCACGCATTGAGGTTGAACTCCCAGAAGCCGTCGGTGCGTCCAGCAGCCAGCCAGGCCAGATCCAGCGCGGCGGAACCGGGGCGGCGTATTCCTGCTGCCGGCGCCATTAGCGCTTTCATGGTTTCGAGGTAGGTGTCCAGATAACTCTGGTCCGTATACGGAAAGCCGGTGCTGAGTAACGCACCTTTCAGGCCGTTATGTCCGGAAACCCTTATGCGTTTCTCGTTCATCTGCGCACCTTCACCACGCGCGGCGGTGAACAGCTCCTGGCTGAAGGGGTCATAAATAACGGCCACTTCCAGTCGTTTCTTGTGTTTCAAGCCGATTGAGACAGAAAACTGTGGGAATCCGTGCAAAAAATTGGTCGTGCCATCGAGCGGATCGATGATCCATTGGTATTCGGCATTTTCATCCTGATGTCCGCTTTCCTCGGCAAAGAAGCCATGATCCGGATAAGCATGCTTGAGCACATCGATGATCGCGGCTTCTGCTTGACGATCGACTTCAGTGACAAAGTCATTGCTGCGTTTGCTGGCGATTGTGAGCCGGTCGATCCGGTCCATGTTCCGCACGATGATATTCCCAGCCGAACGCGCAGCGCGAACGGCAATATTGACCATAGGATGCATGACAGTTTTTTAAAAGAGCGCTATAAATTGGAGGCGAAGCATAGCAGATCGGCGCGCTGTTTTCACGACGAAGGGCTGTTGTTTCAGGCGCAGGTGCGTTTGCGTTGCAGTATTGAATGGATTTAACTGTTAAATGACTGACATGAACCCCAATGCTTTGTACCAGAAAACGGGTGTCTAAGACCGAACCAGACTTCACAGCCAGATTTGCCTTAAAATCCGTTCCTTTGGTGAAATAAACGGGCGACTGATGTTCGAGAATACACGAATTGTACTGGTCAATACCTCCCACCCCGGAAATATCGGCGCAGCTGCACGTGCAATGAAAAACATGGGGCTATCACGCCTGTATCTTGTTGATCCGAAGGAACATCCCAGTTATCAGGCCTACAGCCGGGCAGCCGGGGCGGATGACGTTTTGGCCAATGCTGTTGTCACCCGGACTCTGACGCAGGCATTAAAGGGTTGCGTCTGGGTCGCCGGTACCAGCGCCAGAGAGCGTGCCGTGCAATGGCCGGTATATGATCCACGTCGGTGTGCCGATCTATGCCTTGAGCAGTCAACTCTGGGCGATGTCGCGATTGTATTTGGGCGTGAACGTATCGGACTGACCAATGAAGAACTGGAACTATGCAATGGCCTGATACATATACCAACCAATCCTGAATATAACTCGTTGAACGTTGCAGCTGCTGTGCAGGTGCTATGTTATGAAATTCGCATGGCCATGCTAATGCACGCGAATGGCCCTGAAAAAAAAGTCAAGGCACACAGAGAGGACCTGCCGGCAACCACCGACCAGCTCGAAGGCATGTACCAGCATTTGTACCGGATGATGGGGGATATCGGTTTTTTTGGTAAAAGCAATCCGGACGTTATTATGCGGCGCTTAAAATGTCTGTTCAACCGGGCGCACACCACCCGGCGAGAAGTCGCTATTTTGCGCGGTATTTTTTCAGCAGCTCAAGCTAAAAAGCCAACACACGCCAAATAGTCCCAGCCCGGATGTTGCACGAAGTATTCGGATTTTAGGGGCAAGCTGGTCAAGCAGCATGGGCGATCGCACGTAAAAAAGAATAGGACAAACTGTAACCGAGCAATACCCCGTCAATTCGAGCGTAGCTGATTGAAATATCGACGAATCCATGACATTGCATGTCCGCCTTCGTGCAACATCCGGGTTAGTTGAAATCTGTGTGATTGATAGGGGTATCGTGTGGAAATGGTTTACCTGTGCCCGTTTCAAGATAGTCTTTCAGGCTCAGCATGAACACGGCCCATTTGGTGCTGCAGTGAGACATAAACGGTGTGGCAGCCTTCCAGTCAGCATGCTGGAAGTTCACCATGATCTGGTCCTCACGTTCATCCAGCTCAAAGCAAATGCGTGTATCCAGCCATTCACCTTCCTCACCGCCGACGGTCCACTCAACGTACTTGCCGGGAACATTCTCTGTGACTGTCACTTTTACGATGTGGCCATCAAAGTCGAACGCGAGCTTGCCTCCGGGAACGGGACTGCCCCTGGTTTCAGTCCACCAGCCAGAGACGCCATCAGGCGTCGCTATGGCCTGGTATACAGCGTTTAAGGGTGATTTGATTCCGACCTGATGATAGATTGTTGCCATATTCAGCCCTCATTGTTGTCCGTGCTTGTCAGGTAACTCAGTGCCAGAATCAGCCATGCTGCCA
The DNA here is from genome assembly GCA_942492025.1 of uncultured Gammaproteobacteria bacterium. Taxonomy (GTDB): domain Bacteria; phylum Pseudomonadota; class Gammaproteobacteria; order SZUA-229; family SZUA-229; genus JABDQW01. Next base: position 581,721 of record CALODJ010000010.1, read on the forward strand.
GGAAACTGACACCACCGATCGGGGTAATCATACCCAGCCATTTAATGCTGGTCATGCTCAGGGTATACAGACTACCCGAGAAGATGATGATGCCAACCAGCATGGCCCAGCCTGCGGCTGCCTGATAGCGACGCGGTGACAGTTTGTGTAAGGCACCGACTGAGATCAAGCCGATGGAATGGAAAAACTGGTAGTCAACAGCGGTGTGGTAAACAGCAAGCATGTCAGCATCGAGCACCTGTTTTAGCGCATGTGCACCGAATGCGCCAGCGGCTACGGCCACAAATGCACTGAAAGCACCCAGTCCGATGAATAAGTTTGACATTGAGTTCCTATTGTTTTTTGATACGCGTCAATACATTCTAACCCGGATATTGCACGAAGGATTCGGATTTTACGGGCATACTGGCTAAGCAGCTTGGGGGATCGCCCAAGCTGCGACGCCCAGATGTTCGTAAAACCACATGGACAAACTGTAACGGCACGATAAGCTGTTGATTTGGGTTCAGGTGATTGAAGTCACGATGCATTCGTTACGTTATGCGTCCGCCTTCGTGCAATATGCGGGATAATCATTTAGGGAGAATTTTCATGCCTTCTTTTGATGTGGTATCTGAAGTTGATCATCATGAGTTGACCAATGCGGTTGACCAGATGAATCGCGAAATTACCAACCGTTATGATTTCAAAGGTAGCGATGCCAAGGTCGAGCTCAAGCAGCAGTTGTTGAATGTTGAGGCCGAGAATGAATTCCAGATCAAACAGATGCATGACATTATCTATAAAAAGCTGGCTGCACGAGGCATCGACACGGCCTGCCTGGAACAGGGCAAAATAGAGGAACGCGGTATGCGTGCCTATCAGGTACTGACAGTGCGTGAAGGTGTTGACAAGGAACTTGCCAGGAAGCTCGTTAAACTGATCAAGGAGACCAAGATGAAAGTACAGGTGGCCATCCAGGGCGAACAGGTGCGTGTTACCGGCAAGAAACGCGATGATTTGCAGTCCGTCATCGAATTGCTGAAAGCGGCAGATATCGATTTACCGTTGCAGTTCACGAATTTCAGAGATTGACAGTGTGCACGGTGCAGCCTGCCAATCGGTTTAATACCGTCTGCTCAGTGAGAATTCTTCACCAAATAGACATCGTACCGCGTCTTTTTACTGTAGATGCTGGTGTCGGGCTTGATGTTGCCGAGTGCGTCTGCATGTGCCGGGCGTTTAACAATCACGCGTTCCAAAGCGCGTTCAAGTGCAGTTATTAAAAGCTGACCGGCGTTCTGGTCTTTACCCAACAGGCGTTGCAGTATCTGCATGTCTTTTTTAACCAGCGCCGACTTCTTTCGTTCCGGGTACATCGGATCGATGTAGATCACAGCGGGCCTACTTTTTTCGTTGATATGCTGCATGTACTCAACCGCATCCGTGTTAATCCAGCGGGTGAAGTTACGCAGTGTGTCTGCACTGGCGGCATCGTGCTGCCCGCGTTCAATGCCATCCTCAATCAGGGCATAGAGCACGGTTGATTGCTCAACCAGGGTGAGCTTGCACCCCAGGCTTGCGAGTATATAAGCATCACGAGCGAGGCCGGCGGTGATATCGAGCACGCTGGGCGTTTTGCCCTGTTTGAGACCGGCTGCTTTGGCAATGGCCTGGCCACGGCCGCCGCCAAACTGCTGGCGGTGGGCGAGCGCACCGGAGACGAAGTCTACATGAATCGACGTGTCGAGCGCCGTGTCAATTAGTGCCACGCGATCATGATCGAAACAGAGCTGCAAGCTAAAGTCATCGCATTTTTTACCCAGCAAGGGCAAGCCGGTTTGTCTGGCAAGGGCTTGTGCCTGCTGTCTTCGTGCGTCATCGGTACAGACAATACAGATTGATGATGAATTCATAAGGCAGAATTGACCTGGCTGTAGCAATGTCGAAAAAGTCATCGGCTGATATCATAGCGCACATGAGCACGTACATAGATATTGGTGTCAACCTGACTGACAGTTCCTTCACGCATGACCTGGATGATGTGGTGCAGCGTGCACGGCATGTCGGTGTGTCTCATATGATCGTCACGGGTACCGACATCCAGCATAGCCAGTTGGCACTGCAAATCAATCGGCTTTATCCCGGCGTGCTGATGTCCACGGCCGGAGTGCATCCGCATCACGCCAGCGAGTTCGATGGTGAAACCATTCCGAGCTTACGCGATCTGTGCAGCGAGGCCACGGTGGTAGCGGTCGGTGAGTGCGGGCTCGATTATAACCGGAACTATTCCGCACCTGCTGATCAACGTCGGGCATTCGAGGCGCAACTGCGGTTGGCGTGTGAACTCGATTTGCCGGTTTTTCTGCACCAGCGTGATGCGCACGCTGATTTCGTCAGCATGTTGGCAGAATTCCGCCATGATCTCAGTGGTGCTGTGGCCCATTGTTTTACAGGATCAACGGACCAGGCGATGGAGTATGTCGCAATGGGCATGTATATCGGCATCACCGGCTGGATTTGCGATGAACGCCGTGGCCTTGAATTGCAGCAGGCGGTAAAACAGATCCCGCTCGACCGGGTCATGCTCGAAACCGATGCACCCTACCTGCTGCCGCGCGACCTGCGCCAGCCGCCGATACAAAAGCGACGCAATGAACCTTGTTATCTACCGCATATATGTGAAACAACGGCCAGACACAGGGGTATTGAAAGCCGTCTTCTGGCCCAATCAGCGCTGGAAAATAGCAGAAGATTTTTCAGCATATAATCAGATATCTACATTGAAACTGCTATAGTGAACCTGAGTGCCTGTACTTGAAGAAACTCTGATTTATTCAGAGCTTCCTTAGAATAAAAACGAATGAGGAGGGAATCGTGTCTTATCAAGCTCTAACCCAGCCAGAGAGCATTGGCCGCGTTCTTGACAGCGGTTTTAAATTATTTATTGCCAGTCTCAAATCGGTATTGTTACTGGTTGTTGTTACTGCGATCATCAATGTCATCATGCAATATGCCATATTTCAGACAATGATGCCTGCACAACCATTCACTACAGAAGAACAAATGGCAGAGCAGATGATGAGCGCTTTGTCGCAGATACTGGGTGTCAGCGCGATCATGTGGATCATCAGCATTATTCTCTACAACGCGATACTGTCTCGTGTCGGTGATATTGCCAGTGGCGCAGATAGCGATCTATATGATGCACTGATCGTCGGTATCAGGAAACTGTTACCGGTCTTCATCGCGGCGATACTGTATTCGCTGGCTGTATCCATCGGTATTGTGCTGCTGATCGTACCTGGACTCATATTAATGATTACGCTACTGTTTTTTCAGGTGCTGATCGTCGTTGATGATGAAGGAATCATTGCTGCACTGAAGCACAGTCATAACCTGGTCTGGGGCAATTACTGGCGCACGTCAGCCGTGATCCTGATTCCAGTGTTCATTGTCTATGCACTGATTATGGTGGTTGCAATCGCAGCCGGATTTTTTGGTGCCATGAGTGAACCGCAAATCATTGATGGTCAGATGCAGATGAGTTTTGGCCTGTTTGATATTGTGATGGCGGTCGTATCGGTTTTAGTGGTTCCGTTTCTGGATGCAATTTTTGTTGTGCACGTCAATGATTTGAAGTTGCGCAAGTCCGGTAGTGATCTTGAGCAACGCATGAGTGATTGATGCGCAACACGATGCTGTTTCTGATGCTGTTATTTGCAGGTGTCAGCAATGCAGGTGATCCGCTGCCCTTAACAAGCCCCTGCCCGGGGCTTGTTTCATCATATGCTGTCGAAAAACTAGAGCCGGTGCTCGTCGTTACCGACAGCGATTTCGCCAGTGTGGAGGATTGTGAGCAATTGGGTCAATTCTTTTTCGAAGAGCCCCGGCGCGATCATTATTCACTGGATTATTCACGGCTCGGTGCTATCGTCGATGATATCTGGCGGCCGGTTAACGAGGATTCGCCTTATCTGCTAATTGATGCACTCCTGTCCTGGATGAGAGGGATGGGCCTGGAACAGCATGCTGAATCATTCAGAAACTTCATCGCTGACTACCTGCCAGCAGAGGAAAATGTTCGTCTCTTTTTCACGCTTGTGATCTGGATGATCATATCCGCTGTGGTGCTGCTGGTGCTGTACGAGTTTTACCGTGCCGGCATGCTAAAATTCCCTCGCAGACAGCCTGCGGCTACAGATGAACAAAAACCGGAGAGCACACCGGCGTTGTCCTGGGACGCTCTACTGGGCCTGCCAGCGCGCAGACAGATCGGGGTCTTGTTGCAATACAGCATTGAGCGCCTGGCAGCGAAAGACCTGATACCCGCATCACGCAGTTTGACGAACCACGAACTGATGGCCTGTCTCGAAAAGTCGGATGCTCGCCAGGCGTCCCTGTTACGCGAGCAAATTGAACAGACAGAGCCGGTCGTCTACGGCGATGTGCCCGTCTCAGAGGAACAACTTGCTTGCTGCCGCGCCATTGCAAGAAGGATAAAGGATGCGCGATAGCCTGATCACACTGGCCGGTGCACTACTGTCCCTGTTCCTGCTCGTCAGTCTGATGTCACAACCGCCTGATCAACGCCAGTTTTCGCGGCCGACCACGGAAGATGCAGGCAAACACGGCCTCAAGGCCGTGCATAGCTGGCTAGTCGAGAATAAGGTCAATACCTACAGTCTGCGCAAACCCTATGACCGTATCGACACGGAAAACCTGCCCGCCAGTGGTAATCTGATGATTGTCAGTTTACCCTTCATCAGAGAGGCGCTGGATTCTGAGTGGGCAGCGCTGAATACCTGGATCAGGCGGGGCAATACGGTACTGGTGATGGCCGCGATGTATCATAGTCCGCAATGGGGTGAAGACAATCAATGGACAACAGAGAGCGGCCTTATCGCTGCTATTGAAGCCATGACGGCTGAGCAGTTTACTCTCCAGCGCGATCTTCGGGGTAACAGCGAAACAGCATTCGATCTGGCGGCCTTACAGGAATCCATCCAGGCCTTCAAACCTTCAACGGTCCCGCTGTATCCTGCTGCCGAGCATACCCTGTTTCACCAGGTCAACGAACTGGAGAGCTGGCATACGCCCGGCCTGTACCAGAATACCGATAAAACCGGGGCTATGAAATCGTACTGGTCGATAGACAGCGAGTCATCACGCCTTGCGCTACGGCTGCTCTATGCCGATACACCGCAACAAACAGCGATGTGGTTACTGCCCGTCGGCGAGGGCTGGGTTTATCTCAGTGCATTTCCGGACCTGGTCAGTAACCGCGTGCTCAAACAACAGGACAATGCCCACTGGTTTGCAAATCTGTTGAGACTAACCGTCGTCAATAATGGCCATCTGATTTTTGATGACTATCATTTCGGGCTGTCGGATTTATACGATCCTGAGGCCTTTTTTAGCGACAGGCGTTTGCATAACAGTCTGCTGTTCATTGGTGCATTCTGGCTGCTCTATGCACTGGGGAGGAGCCCGAGGCTGGCACCGCTGAAAAAGCGCCGCAGACAACACGCGACGACGGACTTTATCGAAGCAACGGCCGGATTTATTACGCGACGCGTCAAGCCACGCGCATTGGCAAAAAATCTCGCTGACAGACTCCTTGTGGAGGTCAGTCAGCGAACCCGGCTAAAAGGCGAGCCACTCTGGCGGTGGTTGCATGACCATCCTGAAATCTCGGATGCTGATGTTCGAAGATTGCAGCGTGCCAGCGGTTACCGCACCGGGCAAACCCGATTAATCCAACTGACACGATCAATCGATCGAATACACAAGGTTCTGCTATGACAACAGCCGTCGAACAACTCGAGCATGAGCTGCAGCAGCAGCTGGGTAGTGTACTTTTCGGTATGGGACAAGCCATTCATGGCTTATGCGTGGCGCTGGTGGCACAGGGGCATGTTTTGCTTGAAGGTCCACCGGGGCTGGGAAAGACCCTGCTGGCAAAATCTCTCGCGGAAATCCTCGAAGGTGAATTCAAGCGTATCCAGTGTACAGCGGACATGATGCCGTCTGATTTGACCGGAATCCACGTTTTTGACAAACAGACCAACAGTTTCAAGTTGCTGCCCGGTCCGTTGTTCGCCGATGTGGTGCTGGTTGATGAAATTAACCGGACCGGACCGAAGACGCAGTCATCTTTATTGCAGGCAATGGAGGAGGGGGGCATTACCCTGGACAGAAAAACGTACCAGTTACCGAACGATTTTCTGCTGATGGCCTCACAAAATCCGTTTGATTTTGAAGGTGTTTACCCGCTGCCGGAATCACAGCTCGATCGTTTTCTACTGCGACTGCAAATCGGCTACCCCGATATCGAGACCGAAATGGAAGTATTGCGCCACTACGACATGCCGGGTGGCGGCCATCTTGATCGTGATGACAGGCTGAAAGCCCTGCCTGAGGAACTGCTTTCCAGTGCGCGCCAGCAGGTCAAGGCTGTGCACGTGTCCGAAGGCCTGTATCGCTATGTGGCCGACATCGCAGGAGCAAGCAGAAGCGAGCCGCGTTTGAGTCTCGGACTTTCGACGCGTGGCGCACTCGCCTTGATGCGCTGTGCGCGCGTCGAGGCAGCCTGTCGTGGCAGGGACTATGTGGTTCCTGATGATGTTAAAGACATTGCACCGAATATTACGGCACACCGTCTGGTGCTGACACCGGAAGCCTCACTGGAAGGTATCGACTGTGTGCAAATCTACAACGATATTGCTGCCCGGGTTCCAACACCCAGAGATTGATCCATGATCACCCTCTCGGACCGGACTTACTGGATCACGGGTTTTATCGTTGCCATCGGCATCACCGGTCAATGGCTCGAAGGCCCATGGCCAATGCTGACTTCTCAACTCTGGATCTTGCCGACTGCGCTGTTGATCGCTGCGGTATTTGCAGAGCGTGCTGCATTGGCTGCGATGCAAATATCGCTTATCCGAAAAACGCCGTCAGAGGTCTATCTGGGAGAGTGCTTTAGCACTGATCTGGTCGTGACGAACCATGACCGAAGGCCTGTACACATCCAGTGCCAGCCATCGTACCCGGCGTCTTTCTCAGCAGAGGCCGGTATACGTCGCTATGACGCCCCGCGGGCAGGCACGGTTTCCGATCGACTCGAAATCCTACCCGTGCAGCTTGGAAAATCCGGTCTGGGTGACATCCATGTCAAAGTACGGGGTTTTATGGGCCTGGTCTGGTGGTATCGCCGCATCAGCGATGGGGCTGTGGTGAAAATCGTCCCGCGAAGTATGACCACTACGGCAAGGACCCGGGGGGAGCGACTGGCCGGCGTACGCAATGCAAGGCAGCCGATCCAGGGGGGTATGGAGTTTTTACTGCATCGTGAGTATCAGCAGGGCGACCCATTGCAGATCGTTGACTGGAAAGCGACAGCACGCAGTCATGATTTGATGGTCCGTGTGATGACACGTGATCAGCGCATGGAGCTGGTCGTATTGCTCGACTGCGGCAGGACCAGCCAGCTTCAAGTGGGTCCACTTAGCCAGCTTCATCACAATGTCAATATCGTTGCGCATCTGGCTGAGCTCGCTGTGAAACACGGTGACCACGTTGCCTGTATCACCTATGCAGACAGACCGCTTGCAATGATGCCACCTGGCAGCGGCATAAACGGACTGCGGCGCACACGGGCAATTTTAAGGGATGCACGTTCACTCGGAAGTGAATCCAACATACTGGCGGCCGCGTTACAGGCCAGACGACTACTCGGGCATCGCGCGCTGGTGGTTGTGCTGACCGATCTGTCGACCGGAGATGATGCCTCTCAATTCAGCCGGGCCGTGCGTTTATTGAGTGCCAGGCACCTGGTGGTAATTGCAAGTATCGATGATACTGAAATAGAGGCGATGAGCTGGACGGGCGCATCACACTGGCTGGATCCTTACCGCAATTTTGCCGCCGCAGAATATTGCCGTCAGCGCGAGCTGACGAAGCTTAAATTGAATCAGCAGGGTGCATCGGTCATTTCAGCCGCAGCGGACACTCTGGATAGCAAGCTGATGGATTATTACAGGGAGCTGAGACAACGTATCGCGGTGTGATCTGAAAACTTTACGCTGGCTGTCAGGCTGACCATTAGCCACAAAAACCATTAAGCGAAGACTGCAGGGAGCGTCGCGCGCACTAACAAATCAATGCATTGTCACTTCGACAGCGGTATATAGCGCACCACGCAGCCGGTCTATACAGCAAGCCATTTCGGTGCGCACGGCGCACCCTACTGCATGCCACAGTACGGCATTAAAGTATTTAACACAATCGCGTCTTTTGCGTGTTTGCGGCATAAATTATCACTATGATATTATCGCCCACCGGTGAAAAACACGGACTAATCTGATTTAGTTGTTTCTTGATGGATATCATCTTCAGGTCGGCCATACTGTTTCGCGGTAAAGGTGAGAATAACTAATGCGATACTCAGTAACACAATCGCACCGGAAATTGTCAGCAGTAAGTAAAGATGGAATTCGTCATCTACTTTCTGTACATCAATGACCAGGTGTCTTGAAAGCGCTGTAATGGCAATGAAGATCAGAAACTGGACGGGCAGCCTGTGAGTTTTAAAATATATGCCGATCATCGCACCCAGCTCCAGGTAGATGAACAACAACAGAATGTCCTTTAAAGCCGCATAACCTTTTTCCATAATGTGCAGATATTCGTACACAGCTGACCACACGACGGTTGCGCCGATGATGAACAGGGCCAGGTTGTGGAATATATCGACCAGTGCACTGCCGAGTATTTGGAGTTTTTCGGTTTTATCTTCCATCAATATTTCCTGTCTGGGTGTAACACGACAATAAATCGTCTTTGGGTGTGATTGCAAGGAGCAGCCGGCATCTTCAATTCATCTGCAGAACCCGTCAATGTCTCAGCCAGGGCAGGCCGAAAACCAGTAACAACCAGAATAGCGTTCCTGAAATACCACCCACTGCAATACGGAATGACAGGCTAAATTGCGGGTCAGGCGAAATATAGCCTTCGATCAAACCCGCCAGTACCAGGAATGGCAGCGCCACGAGCAGCACTTTTCCCGCGTCTGTGGTGGCTTTGCGAAATGCCTGCTGGCGCGTCATCGAGCCAGGCCGCAGCAGGGCTTCACCCAGTTTAAGCCCCATGGCACCGGCGATGCAGATAACGCTGAGTTCGACCACGCCGTGTGCGATGACGAATTCGAATAATTCGTCATCGAGTCCATGTTGCCCGGTAAAAGCGAACACACCACCGAGCATGAGACCGTTCAAGCTGATGATATACAGCGTACCCAGGCCATAGAAAGCACCCAGTGAAAAGGCAAAGATCGATACCGTGATGTTGTTTGTCATCAGGCTCAATGACAGCAGTGATGACGGCATGATGTTCAACAGTCCATCTGTCCACAATTCACCGGCTTGCACACGATTGATCATTTCGGCAGATGCGAACAGTGGTGTCAGATCCGGATACGCCCTGATCAACAACCAGCCGCACAGTATGGAGCTAATGAAAAGTGCAATGGTGGAAAGCAGCAAGTTCGCCATTTGCCGTATGAGTGCGGGTGATTCGAAGGCAAAGATATCACGCCAGCGCAGCAGTGTATTGCCGGGTGCGCGGTAGATGAGCTGGTGGCCACGAAGGAACAACGTTTCCAGCCATTGATGTATCCGGCTGCCGGGTATGGTCGTACGTGCCAGTGACAGGTCGCTGACCAGTGTGCGAAATCCGCTGATGATGCTTCGGGCCTGTGCTATATCATGCGATTTTTTATCGCGCGATTGCAGCAGCGACTCCAACTCCTGCCACGCGGCTATGCGTTGTTGCAGCCAGCTTGCCAGCGCGCGTTGTTCTATGTCGTTATCGGCTTCAATCAAAATGACTGACCCGCCAGCTGTTGCAGGTGTGTTTTGAGTCGAGTCGGGTCATCCGTGCGCAGCTCGTCACCGATTCTATTCAGGAACTGCTGACCAAGATGAATGCGCTGTTTTTTATCCAGTTGCTGCCAGCGATCCAGCAGTTCGAGTAACAGGTCATAATTTTCAGTGCTCAGGCTCGAATTCAAGGATTGTCGCGCAACATCGGACAAGGATTGCTTTCCGCCGTTCTTTTCATAGATGAGTACAGTACCTGCGGCGATGTCGCCTATCCGTACCTGGTTTTGCGTGAAGATGACAACGATCAGCCCAACCGTGTAGACGCCAGGCAAACTGTCAATCAGACGAAATATATTTCTGGTCAGTATGCTACCGATTCCCGGCGTGTGCCCCTCGAGCGTCATCAGTCGAACGCCTGCCATACGTTTGCCCGGAGTGCTGCCGTGCATCACGATTTCCAGAACCGGGTGATAGAAAAAATAGACCATGGCGGCAGGCAGAAAAATGACCCAGGCGGCTGCGGTGTTGCTGCTGTCCTCCTCGAACAGGGTCGAAAATACCGACAGGTCATAGAACAGAAAAGCTGCAAGATATATCCACAGCAGGGCAATGAGCAGGCGGATGTGCCAGTCGAGTACAAAAGCGTAGGAACGTGCACCAACACCCGCGATTTCGAGCGTGTAGGTCATGGCGTCGGCGCTGTTGACCGTAATCAGCGCATTGTTCTGGTCTTTGTCCAAGTTGTAGATGCTGGCAGGAAAGCTGTGACAGTATTGTTATGAGTATATGTCATTTCTATCGATACATGTCAGTGGGCCCTCTGTTCGCTCTGATTATTACAATTATATGACCACGCACGATATTCAAATTGCACTTGCACTCCAGAGCCGTTAATCTTCGCGCATGTTCAATCACCCAAGCAGATAGTCTTGAAATCGGATTTTCTCAGGTTTCTTCGCGCAATGACGGAAAGTTTGCGTGATCTTGCCCCGATTATCCTGGTCATTGCATTTTTCCAGATCTTCGTGCTGCAACAGCCGCCTGATAATGTCATCGATCTGCTGGTCGGCATATTATTCGTTGTACTCGGTCTGACCTTCTTTGTTTTTGGCCTTGAAATGGGGCTGTTCCCGATCGGCGAATCAATGGCGCATGCCTTCGCGCGCAAAGGTAGTGTTTTCTGGCTGCTGATTTTTGCCTTTGCGCTGGGATTCGGTACGACGGTCGCCGAGCCAGCCTTGATTGCAATTTCTGAAGAGGCGTCCGAAGTCGCAGCGGGAGCAGAGCTGATCGCACTCACTGAAGAATCCATGGAAAACTACGCCGCGGGCCTGCGCTATACCGTGGCCGTTTCAGTAGGCGTTGCCATTGTCATTGGTGTGCTCAGGATTCTGATGAACTGGTCGATTCATTACATGATAATGGTCGGCTATCTGATCGTTGTCATTGTGACAGGATTTGCACCCGAAGAAATCATCGGTATCGCCTACGACTCCGGCGGTGTGACGACATCAACGATTACTGTACCACTGGTGACGGCCCTTGGTATCGGGCTGGCATCATCGATCAGCGGGCGCAATCCAATGGTTGATGGTTTCGGTCTGATCGCATTTGCCTCTTTACTGCCGATTATTTTCGTACTGATCTACGGGATACTGATGTAATGGGGTTGATCGGACAGTTGCTGGATCTTTTCCTCGATACCATCGTCGATGTCTGGCCAATCGCCGCCATTATTTTTGGCTTTCAGTTTTTTGTGCTGAAATTGCCGATGCCGAATTTGAAAAAAGTCCTGATTGGTCTGTTCTATGTGCTGATCGGTATCACCCTGTTTCTGCTGGGTCTTGAACAGGCGTTATTCCCACTGGGACGCCAGATGGCGGAGCAGCTCACAGATCCCGCCTTCATACACGGGCTTAAATCGGTCACCGATCAGTTGCAGTGGCAGGATTATTTCTGGGTGTACCTGTTTGCCTTCGCTATCGGCTTGAGCACGACCCTGGCGGAGCCTTCGTTGATTGCGGTCGCCATCAAGGCCAATGAAGTTTCCGCCGGCGCAATCGGGATCTGGGGTCTGCGCATCGCTGTGGCGGTGGGCGTGGCCATTGGTATTGCACTGGGCAGCTATCGAATAGTCACCGGTACACCGTTGCACTATTACATCATCGTCGGCTATGTGGTGGTTATCGTCCAGACCTTTTTTGCACCGAAAATCATCGTGCCACTGGCTTATGATTCCGGAGGCGTGACCACATCAACGGTCACCGTACCTCTGGTGGCAGCACTTGGTCTGGGATTGGCAGAAACGGTGCCAGGGCGAAGCCCTCTGATAGATGGTTTCGGTTTGATCGCCTTTGCCAGTCTGTTTCCGATGATTTCGGTGATGGCCTACGCGCAGTTGTCTGAATTCAGAGCAAATCGCGAAAAGAAAAGGCGCGAGAAGGACTGATCCGCCGAACCCATATAAAACCCGGCCGTGATGTACGAGAATATGAGTCATATTTTGAATAACTTAAGCGATGGGAATGTAACGAGAGGTTTGTTATGCATTTCAAATTACTGATTGCCTTTGTCGAAGACAACAAGAGTGAAAAGGTTATGGATGCCGCGAGACAGGCGGGTGCTACCGGCGCGACTGTCATTAATAACGCACGGGGCGAAGGTCTGCTACAAAGCAAAACATTTTTTGGCTTGTCGCTGGAAACACAACGTGATGTTGTGCTGTTTCTGGTTGAGCAGCACCTCAGCAGAAGCATACTGGAGAAAATCTGTGATGTCGGCGAATTCGAGTCTTCGCCCGGTAGTGGCATTGCCATCCAGATCGATGTCGAAGACGCGGTAGGCGTGTCTCATCAGATTGAAAAACTGGAAGCGCTTGTGGAGACCGAGATATGAGCGAAAAAAAGATAACACGCGTACGCGATGTCATGAAAACGAACTTTGACCTGGTGGATGGCCGCATAACCGTGATGGAAGCATTGAAAAGAATGAAACACGTTGACACAAAATCGTTGATCGTCGATAAACGTCACGAGGACGATGAGTATGGCATGCTGCTGCTGTCCGATGTTGCCAAGCAAGTGCTGGGTATGGACCGCTCGCCGGAACGAATCAACGTGTACGAAATTATGTCCAAGCCGGTACTGTCGGTCGATCCGGCGATGGATATACGTTATTGCGCGCGCTATTTCGAACGTTTCGGCCTGACGCGCGCGCCAGTGATTGAAGACGGTAAAGTTGTTGGGATCGTCAGCTATACCGATATGGTCATGAAAGGTATGGTCAAATTTGATCAATCATAAGACTGAGTCGTGTCGGCTCGCCGCTTCCAGCGTGTTGCGCAGCAAGACTGCGACCGTCATGGGGCCTACGCCCCCGGGCACGGGTGTGATCCAGGCTGCGCGTTCAGAAGCGCTTGCAAAATCCACATCACCCGTCAATGAGCCGTCATCTTGCCGGTTGATGCCCACGTCAATCACCGTAGCACCGGGTTTAACCCATTCGCCTTTGACGATGCCGGGTTTGCCGACAGCCACGACCAGGATATCGGCCTTGCTCACATACTCCTCGAGATCACCGGTAAAGCGATGGCACACCGTTGTGGTAGCGCCGGCCAGTAAGAGTTCGAGACACATTGGACGCCCAACGATATTCGATGCACCGACTATAACCGCATGGCGACCCTTGTATGTCTCACCGATATGATCGAGCAGCATAATAATGCCCCAGGGCGTGCAGGGGCGTAGCAGAGGATTTCGCTGCGTCAGGCGACCAATATTGTACGGATGAAAACCGTCGACATCCTTGTCAGGGTGGATGGCGTCAATGATGATGGCTTCGTTGATCTGTGGTGGTAATGGCAGTTGCACCAGAATACCGTCGATCGCCTCATTGCTGTTCAGTTCGTCGATCAGATCGAGCAGGTCTTGCTGGCTGGTATCAGCCGGTAAATCGAAGGCGCTGGAGACGATGCCTGCATGCTCACAGGCTTCACGCTTCTTGCGCACATAGACCCGGGAAGCGTGATCCTCACCAACCAGTACGACCGCCAGTCCGGGCGCGCGGTGGCCTTTGGCGATGCGTTCAGCGATGCCATTGCGAACCGATTCGCGTATTTCTGCAGCTATCTGTTTTCCGTCTATTATCTTCGCGGACATGCGGTCTCAGCCAGTTTTGTGGGCGGGGCCGATTCTCTCATGTCGACTGCTATTGCCACAAGATACTTGTTATTATTTCACCGACGAGCGGCGTTTTACGGTGGAATCTTGACCCTGTGCCGCACAGCGCGTAATATCGCGCCTCTTGCGCATATGCAAATAGATCGGGGTATAGCGCAGTCTGGTAACGCGCCTGCTTTGGGAGCAGGATGTCGGGAGTTCGACAAAATCGCCGGGAGTGATTTTGAACGCACGAAGTGCGGCCCGCAGGGCGGAGGGCAGGAAGCCCGGAGTAATCTCTCTACCCTGCCAATGTGTAACATTGGCGAACCCTGTAATGGATGCGCAGTATCATAGGATACGGTATGAGGCTGTATCAAGAAACGAAAGAATGCGGGGTATAGCGCAGTCTGGTAGCGCGCCTGCTTTGGGAGCAGGATGTCGGGAGTTCGAATCTCTCTACCCCGACCAAAATAGAGTAGTAGTTAGCCAAATCCCGGTAACTGTTACTCCAATTAAGCGCCCGTAGCTCAGCTGGATAGAGCATCGGCCTTTAAGCGCACACAATAGTGTGCAACCTGGAGCCTTTACAGGGAATTGACCTATTTGGGAGAACCTGTAAAGTGGATCGCACTGTATCGGGGAAACCTTAGCAGCTGGAAGCGCTCAGGCTGATGGCAATCCCGAGGAAACCTGCGTCAAGGGCAGCATCTGGGATCCGTAGAGACTATACGTGCGACACCTGCGATGGTGAAGAGATAGTCCAGACCACAAACCCGTAATAATATGGGGCGTCGAAAGGCGTAGATGGTAAGCTAAGCCGAGGGTCGCAGGTTCGAATCCTGCCGGGCGCGCCATATAATGGAATATTTTAATACAATGGTGGGTGTAGCTCAGTTGGTAGAGCCCTGGATTGTGATTCCAGTCGTCGTGGGTTCAAATCCCATCACTCACCCCATACATTGGGTCATTAGCTCAGTTGGTAGAGCAGGAGACTCTTAATCTCTTGGTCCGGGGTTCGAGTCCCTGATGACCCACCAATAATATCAATGCATTACAAGGATGTATTAGCATTGTCTTATCAAGTTTAGGAGCACGTTTAGGAACAAATTGCTGTTCAATTTGCGGGTTTCTCTATTTCTGGTTTAACTCTGTAACGGTTTTTCATGGCTTCGGTCTTGGCCGGTCAGTCGATCATCTTCTGCGTCAGTGTGCGCTTTCCGCTTCGAATCATGCAGGGCGAATGGTTCAATGCCTTTTTCAACACAGCGTTTTCTGAGGTGCTGCATTGTCCTTCACGATAAATCGTACTACCTGATATTCTTCTCGTAAGAGACGTCAATCTCGAATCTTTAGTCATCGTTACTGCCAAAGAGAATCCAGAGCCATGAGAACGCTTATTTGTGTGCTGGTCGCATTTGTGTCCACCCTGTTTCGCTCTCGGCTTACGCTGCAACTTGAGAATGCGGGATTGCGGCATCAGCTCACCGTCTATCAGCCCATAATCAAGCGCCCACGGATTAGTACAGGAGGCCGTATTCTCTGGTCCTGGCTCTCACGCCACTGGCGTGGCTGGCGGAATGCGTTGGTCATAGTCCAGCCCGGAACCGTGATTGCCTGGCAGCGTAAGCGCTTTCGCGATCATTGGGCCAAACTGTGCAAGCAGGGCAGGCCCGGCAGACCACCTGTATCAGAAGAAATCAGAGCATTGATTCGCAAGATGTCGGAAGCTAACACCGGCTGGGGTGTTCGCCACGGAGTGTTGGGGAGTTGCGTGAACTCGGCATTGATGTTGCTAAATCGACCGTGGAAAAGTATCGGGTGCGAGCCAAAAAAACCGCCGCCTCCAACATGAAAAGCTTTTCTGAAGAAGCATGTCAGGGACTTGGTGTCTATCGATTTCTTCGTGGTACCAACCGTGAGATTCAAGGTATTGTTCGTGTTGGTGGTGCTCGCCCAAAATCGTCGCAAGGTTGTGCATTTCAATGTCACCGAGCATCCGACGGCGCAGTGGACGGGTCAGCAAATCATTGAAGCTTTTCCGTGGGATACGGCACCCCGATATCTACCGCGGGATCGGGATGGTATATACGGTACCCAGTTCCAGCGGAGAGTCGAAAGCATGGGCATCGAAGAGGTGCTCACTGCGCCGCGAAGCCCTTGGCAGAATGCGTTTGTGGAACGCGTGATCGGTAGCATTCGGCGTGATTGCCTGGACCATGCCATCGTGTTGAACGAACGTCATCTTTAACGAGTCTTGACGAGCTATTTCAACTATTATCATCGTTGGCGCACGCATCTGTCGTTAGCGATGGATAGCCCAGAATCGCGATCGGTGCAGCTGCCCGCACATGGAAATGTCGTAGAATTTCCAGAAGTCGGTGGACTACATCATCATTATGAACGGTTGGCGGCATAATAACGTGTGATACGAGTTTTCGGGAGGCACAGGTGGTCAGTCGCCATATCTCCGAACGAGGCCTGCGTGCTTTTCTCAGCGTAGTGCTGTTTCTGATCGGCCTACGTTATATTGGTCTGGTGTGAACAATCACGGCAATAACGGCAGTAGCGTCGCCTTAGCTGCGAATAAAGTATGTGTGATAGATATGCATGGCCGCGACCAGTGTCGCGAGAATAATCACCCAAAAACTGATGTAGGCCAACATCGATTGGCGCGCCTTGGTTTTCTCTAACCAGGTACGTGGTTTGACCCCTTTCAATAACAGCACCAGCTTCGCAGACAAATTCACACAAACCACATTCACAGCCAACAACAAACCGGCACCCATCGCCAGATGGAAATTGCCGCTGGCGGTCATCAAGCCCAGTGTCGCGGTGGGCGGTAAGATCGCAACAGCGACCATGACCCCTACCAGCGCGCTGGATAAACCAGTGGTCAGCGACAAAATCGCGGCGGCGCCCGACACCAATGCCAGCACGATGCCATCCAGTCCGACATCGGTGCGCGCCATCAATTCGCGCGATTCGATATTGACCGGCCAGAATAGACCAATCAACAGGGCCAGACTCAGCGCCAGCAGCATGCCAGCCAGGTTGGTTTTAAGGGCGCGCGCAATTAACACACGGTCACCAAGGGCCGTGCCGAATGCCAACGCGATGTTGGGTCCAAGTAACGGTGCAATAACCATGGCACCGATCACCACTGCTACGTTATCTTCGATGAGACCAATGGTGGCTACAATTGTGGAGAACACCACAAGAAGTAGATAGTTGGTGTCCAGGCGCGCCCCGGCTTCCACATTAGTGTATATTTCCTCGCGTGCCCGTGTGCCGGCATATTTCTTTTCCTTCGCTTCCGCTTCTTCCGAGCGGGGAATAATTGCCTCAACCGGTTTGATCAAGATGCGCCAGTTCTCCGAACCCGATAGCGACGACTGAATCGCATCGATGATGGTTTGTGTTTTCTCCGGCTGTACCACTAGATGCATACTGCAACGCGTTTCTTCCTCACCATGACCGATCCAGCACTCGAGGAGTTCATGCTGTTCGGCAATGCTTCGGATCGTATCGGCATGGCCGCAATCGGTAAGGATTTCTATGATGCGCATTCAACGGGCTCTTGAGCATTTGGGTGTCTATGGAGACATTATTATAACTAAGGATATGAACAGATTGCCTGCGAGTACAATGTAGTTTGTCTGAGTACAATGTGGTTTGTCGTGAATTCGGCACTACTGGCTGTGATTTATCACCAGGATCACAGTTCAGGCTGGCCTTCGTGTCCTGACCCCGGCTATTGCAAGAAGGCGGGTACACGATGTTCGGGATGAGCCGTTGTCTCAAGCGGAAACGATCAATTTGTCAGGATATTATCCGGTGACAGTTTGTTCTATTTGGTTTTAGGAACAATATGTTGTCTGGAACAAAATATCGCGGCAGCCCCGAAGGGGGTGAGTGTCATGGATGAGACGAATAACTTGGCGTCGCATCTTGAACGACCCCCCTTGATCCATAGCTAAAGCTATGAATCAGCGGGCGATCGTTCAACCTGCTTAGCCAACTTGCCCTTAGAATCCAGATCCTTGGTGTAATACCCGGGCGGAGCTTGCTTTACACTCAAATCGTAGCTATGGCTACGCTTTTCACTCCAGAGTGGCGCTTTCGGATACGATTCCTGTGCCTGCACTGTCATTCTAGTGAGACATCCGGGCTGTTTCAGAAGTTGAAACCCAAGCCGAACACATACTGCCAGGCACCTTTGTCGAAGTTATCTTCGGCGCTGTCGGAGCTATCGAAAAAGAACTGATATTCGCCACGAGCCAGTATGAAGGTGTCTTCCAAGACGTAGTACTTCAAGCCCAATTCCAAACCGGCTATGCCGGTATTGTTGACGCCGTCACCGTAGACTAAACCAAGGCTTGAGCCGACGAATGGACGAGCTGCACCCTGTAAAAAGTGATAATCCAGATAACCGCGGGTGCTGCCGTTCCAGAAATCATCGGACAGGCCTTGGCCTTCGACATCGGCATAGTTGACGCTCTGGCGAAAACCCCAAACAAACTTCTCGGTGCGATACCAGCCGATGTCTGCAGAGAGGCCAAAGCTGCTGTTGTTGAAATCCTTGTCACTGCTTCCTGTGCCGGAAAGGGTAAACTCTCGGTCCCCTGCTTCCGGCCCCACGCTCTGTGCAAACGCCAGTGCCGGCAGAGTCGCAAGTGTGATGGCGATGAGAATATACTTTTTCATTTAGAAACACCTCGTTGAGTTATGTTAGTGGATACTCTGAATAGGTAGACTTGGGCCCAACAAAAATAGTCACACAGACAGCCGACATTACTTGATGAGAATGAAACGAAACGGGTTTTGCTTTTGATTGTGACTAACTTGGTGTTTCTGACGGCTCTGGGCTTGGTGGTCAGCCGTCATATACCCGAACGAGGCCTTCGCGCGTTTCGCAAGATGGTGTCCTGACCGATACAGGCACCATGGCACGCGAGGCTTCTCGTTTGTTGTATGTGCTTTTCATCGCATCCCGCGTCATCCGAACCCACTCGGGTTCCGGCGATCGGTTGCTGTTCTAACTCTGCAGGGTACCCCGCGACGGGCGATCGACAAAGGCGGATCTGACCTGTCCTTCCCGAAAATTGGTACACCTTGATATTTTTGACCTTTTTCATGAAAGGTGTCAGCGTGGGATCTTTGGTAATCGGCACCGCCAAAGAGAATCGAAATTCATGAAAACTCAAATCGGTGTGCTGCTAGCCCGCATTTCTCATCAGGATCACGGGAGCAGGCGCAGGATTCGTGTGCGTAAGCGCCGCTCTGGAGCGAAAAGCGTAGCGATAGCTACGGTTTGAGTGAAGAGCAAGCTTACGCACACGAAGACCAGCCTGAACCGTGATAGGCAGGCTTGTATAACACACTGTATTTTGGGTCATCCTGGCTTTACTCCAGATAGCCAATGCCATATCAGCTTTCTACGCCGCCTGGGGAGAAATGCGGGCTAGTGCCCCGGCTGATTGTGAGATATACGGCCCTGGAGGCAAGCCTGCGCGGCTTATTCGAAACGTTATGATTCAGAGCTGCGATAAATTATTACATTGTGCCGGTTTAACGTATAGTCTAACCTTGTTGGTCGTTTTAAACCTGGGTACCTGGAACCGGTTACATGCTGTCATACCCACTAAGAACGCTTAATGCAGTCATTGCGGGCATTTTTTTTGCGATGCTATCAGTCGCTGCCTCTGGCGACACAGAGGTTTGGCGCCTGGATCTCACCAGTGAGTCTGGCGAAGTGAGTCCTGAAGGTTTTTCGGCATGGATGGAGAGGGAAGGGTTTCAGCCTTTTTCCTATTTGATATTCAAGCGCCGGCCCAAATACTGGCGGATTGGACCTTGTGAGGCTACGGTCCCGTCTTGCCTGGTACTGCAGGAAAATGACTCAAGCTCCCACATAGTTCACGCTTTTGAGCCTGCCCTGGCTGTCGGAGACGCATTGGCTGTTGAGCTTGGCTACCAGGTCAAGGTGCGGCCAGAAGGCGCGAGTTTGAACCGGAAAGACAAAGAGGATGCCCCGCTGAGGATTTTTTTAAGTTTTCAGACACACGAGGGTCTGCGTCATCTGGCCCTGACCGAAAGTGCCGCCCATGCCGCGGGAACGGTGGTCGAGTCCGAGCGGGAACCCGACACTATCCGCTACTATATACTCCCTGACAGGTCAGAGGCTGAGGGTTATGAAACCAGCAGTTTTTCTGTCAAAACCATTTTTCAAACGGTTTTTGGGCCAAAGGAGCCTGCTGAGCTGGTCGCGATTGGTATCAAGTCAGACAGCAATAATGTCGGCGGTGAGAGCCTTGCCTACCTGAAAACACTGCGCTTGATCCGCTAACTTTTTCGTTGATAAGGATACTATCGGTCAGAGGGGGAGTTGCCGCAATTTCAGCAGGTCAGTGCCTGGTCATCCGGGTCCATTTTGAGCCTTATCCAACGTGAAAATTATACAGTGATCGTTCTGATCACGGATAAGCCATTTACGCCATGATCCGATTAGGGGGGGAGGAAAGCGGGCCGGGCCTGAAATTTATCTGGCACACAGAGCCCATTGACGGGCTCTGTTGGCGTTACCGATTCTGCGTGTCAGCTGTTTTTACTGTGTGTATTGATACCCAGCATGGCATAAGGTGGGCACCAGCCGATGATCGCAGTTGCCAATGGTACAATACCGATCCAGCCCCATATGGTCTGGGGGCCGACGAAGACCAGGCTTATGAGGATTATGCCGGCGATGGCGCGGATAGCCCTTTCAATATTGCCTATGTTTTGTTTCATTTCAGTACCTCTTTATTATTTTTCAGATCGTTAAATTGTACGTATGGTAGTGGCAACTCTCAGTGACATTGTCACTGACCCGACGGTTATATAAATCATCAGACTAGTTTCTGTTTGCTGGCGTTGCAGATAACCCTCCCGGGCTAACTGGAAAGATCAACAAGTGCCGCTTTATCGATGATTTCAACGCTGCCGCGATGCAACTTCACCCAGCCCTTCGATTCGAAGTCTTTGAGTTGACGACTGATCACCTCGCGCGCGCTACCCAGTTCAGTGGCGAGCTGCTGATGTGTGGTATCGATGGTCGTGTCATTAGAAAGTTTGAGCAGGTGGCGTGCCAGGCGAATGTCGAGCTTGCCAAACGCAACCTCTTCGACCAATGCGATCAAGCTGCCAAGGTGAGATGCAAATGACTCGAACACGAATTCACGGAAAGTTTCAGATTGTTGGACGGCATCGTGAAATAGTGCCGCCGGGATCGCTAGTGCAATGACGTCGGTTTCGGCGATGCCCTCAGCCGGATAGCGTGCGCTACCAAACAGGCATGATGTTGTTAGTACGCACGAGTCACCATCGCTGAGACGGTAGAGCACGATCTCACGGCCGTTCTCTGCACGCGTCAGTACCTTGATTCTGCCAGAGATAATCAACAGGTAATTGCTACAGGCATCACCCTGATGAAAGGCCGTCGCTTTTGCGGGTATGTCGATAGTGCCGGCCTTGTTCATGATATCGTTTATCACCGCATCGTTGCTTTCACTCAG
Organism: uncultured Gammaproteobacteria bacterium; assembly: GCA_942492025.1. Classification (GTDB taxonomy): domain Bacteria; phylum Pseudomonadota; class Gammaproteobacteria; order SZUA-229; family SZUA-229; genus JABDQW01. Next base: position 603,294 of record CALODJ010000010.1, read on the forward strand.
GTGCGGGAACGCGTGTTGCCAGTGATTTGTTATATTCTGGGCCATGCTATTTCTGGTGCCAACGGATCCTCAGTGCCTCCAGTACTTTAGTACTGTATGTATGGTTAATATCGCCGTAGCTGCCATTGTAGCGTGCCAGTGCCCCCCGCAGGTCGTTTTTTTCCATATCCATGTAATATTTGAGTATGGTGCAGCCCATGCGCAGGTTGGTCTCCATATCGACAAGGTTGTCTTCAGGATGGCCAATCTCATCCAGCCAGAACGGCATCACCTGCATCAGCCCCTGGGCACCGGATTTTGAGATGGCAAAGGTATCAAAACGGCTTTCAATCTCGATCACGGCGATGACCAGTTCAGGCGGAAGGTCAACCCGAACGGCCTCACGATGAATGCTTTTCAGCAGGTCGAGCCTGAATGCTTTGTCCGGCACGAAGCGTTCCAGGCGGCTGGACATATCGAACAACCAGACTTCAGCGTCAAAGCGGTCATTGAAGCTGTCTGAGGCGGTGATGGCGTCGGCCAGTAAACGGCGCAGCTCGGGATCTGCTGAATTTTGCGCGGCCGGATTTGCGACGGCCATCGTTGACAACAACGCCAGTATCGGGGTTATAACCAGAAACCTTACATACATGTTTCTGATTATAGATCGCTCATGCGTTAATGGAGTCCTTCAGCAGCGAGACGATGTCGTCAACGGCGACGTCCGTGCCTTTGTCGGATGCGCGGGCCTTGTACTCGACGTTGCCATCGGCAAGACCACGTTCGCCGACCACGATACGGTGTGGAATACCCATCAGGTCCAGGTCGGCCAGCATGGCGCCAAGTCGGGCCTTCTGGTCGTACAGCAATACTTCAATACCGGCTTCAGAGAGCGCGTCGTGAATTTTTGTTGCGGTTTCACGCACGCTGTCCGAGTTCTGGAAATTGATCGGCGCAATCGCGACGCTAAAAGGGGCGATATTTTTTGGCCAGATAATGCCATTCTTATCATGGTTTTGTTCAATCGCTGCGGCAACGATACGGGTCACACCAATACCGTAGCAACCCATGGTCATGATCACGCTCTTGCCGTTCTCATCGAGCACACTGGCGTCCATCGCGGCGGAATATTTCTGTCCCAGTTGGAAAATATGGCCCACCTCGATCCCGCGCACGATCGACAGCGTGCCGTGGCCGTCCGGGCTGGGGTCGCCATCAACGACATTGCGAATGTCAGCAGCTTGCGGGGCAGGGCAGTCACGTTCCCAGTTCACACCCGTCAGGTGTTTGCCGTCGATATTGGCACCGCAGACAAAGTCGGCCAGCTGTAAAGCGGCGCGATCTGCGATCACGGTAATGTCGAGGCCAACCGGTCCCAGTGAGCCGGCCGAGCAGCCGGCGACCTGTCTGATCTGTTCCTCACTGGCAAACGTCAAGGGCGATGCCACCGCATCGAGGTGGGCAGCCTTGACTTCATTGAGCACATGATCACCGCGCAACACCAGTGCGACAACGCTGCCTTCCTCTGCGCCATTGACCAACAGGGTTTTCACGCATTGAGAGGCATCGGAATCGAGAAAAACGGACACCTCCTCGATGCTGTGCTGGCCGGGGGTGTCAACGGTTTGCAGGCTTGCAGCGGGTGATGGACGTGCCGTCTCTGCCAGCAGGGGTTCTGCTTTTTCGATATTGGCTGCGTAGTCACTTTCACTGGAGAAAGCGATAGCATCTTCACCGGACTCGGCCAGCACGTGAAACTCGTGTGAACGGCTGCCACCAATGGCACCGCTGTCGGCCATCACGGCTCTGAACTTCAGGCCCAGGCGCGTGAAGATGTTGCTGTAGGTCTGGTACATCAAATCATAGGTGTGCTGCAGCGACGCCTGGTCAAGATGAAAGGAATAGGCGTCTTTCATGATGAATTCACGGGCGCGCATCACGCCAAAGCGCGGGCGTACTTCGTCGCGGAACTTGGTCTGGATCTGGTAGTAATTAACCGGTAGCTGTTTGTAACTGGTCAACTCCTTACGTGCCAGATCGGTAATGATTTCCTCATGGGTCGGGCCGTAACAGAATTCGCGTTCGTGGCGATCATGCAGGCGCAGCAGCTCCGGCCCGTATTCGTCCCAGCGGCCGGACTCAAGCCACAGCTCGGCCGGTTGCACGGACGGCATCAGTACCTCAATTGCGCCGCTGTTATTCATTTCTTCACGAATAATGTTTTCGACTTTTTGCAGCACACGCAAACCCAGCGGCAGCCAGGTATAAAGACCTGAAGCCAGGCGGCGAATAAGGCCTGCGCGTAGCATCAGGCGGTGGCTGATGATTTCTGCATCGGCAGGCGTTTCCTTCAATGTGTTGACAGGAAATTTTGAAAGGTACATGGGATCCCTATGGGTGTAGCGACGAAAGTGCGCCATTTTACGAGGGCCGTGCGCCTGAGTACAGCCTGATGCTACCGTACGAACTGAGCGGCTACCGAGTGCAATTCTGGTGACAGGTCCGGATATTTTTTCGTTTCACTGGGTCGCGATGAAAAAAAATCTTCGCACGCACGCATTCTGCGCCACTGCGGTGAAAAAACTGACTAAAAAGTGCTGTTATTCCAGCCGAACATATGCCGTTGCGGGCTAATGAACTCGATATAGGTGCGTGACGCGGATACGCCCAGCTGCTGCTCGATGAATGTACACAGTTCTTCTGAGTACGTCTTTGTTTCTGTTTCGGGCAGTCCCAGGCTTTTCAGCATCAGAAGAGCACAGGGTTCATCGCTACCGGCAAAAATCAGGTCAGCCTCTGTGTCGATGTTGATCATGACATAACTCTCGGGTTTGCCGAGAATTTCGGCCACCAGGCTCGATGCCTGTTTGGCCAGATTGTGTTTATTATCAATAGTTACATTCGTTGAAATTTGAAGCACCGGCATCGCGTTTTGCCTCTATCTCGCATTAGTCACCAGAGGCGAGAATAGCACGGGGCTATTCAAAAACCCAGTGAGGGCTTGCTCATCCGGATAGGAATGTGGGCTAGTTACAGTATTCACGGATCTGTTTTTTGGCTTGATTGATGCGCTGCTGTTTCTCTGCATCGCTGACATATCGGGTGTTGCCTTTCTCGTCGCGCTCTCGCAACTGGCCACGCGACTGTATCGTTGCCAGATCCTGTCTGGCTGCCTGACAACGCTGTTTCACTTCTTTCCTCGATAATGACGGAACCGGCGGCTGCTCCGGGATGCCTTCCTCCTTGATTTTTTGCGCTTCATCATCAGCCTGCTGTTTCAGTTTGTCGAGTGCTTCAGCACCTCTGTTAACGCCTGTTTTGTCGGTATTAACCCGGACATTTTCGACGGCTGCATCAGCCGGTTTCTCGCTGCCATAATGCACGTTGCCTTCGGCATCGGTCCATTTGAAAATCTGACCCGCCGGCACGGTCGCAGGGCCTGCGACTAAAACCGCACACAGGGTAGTAAAAAGCAGCTTTCTCGCCCGTGTAACAGGTTGATGCTGTCTGTTTGAAGGTGGTTCGGGATCAACGACAGTTAATGGCATGCGTGCAGGCTCCTTTTTTCATGTATGAGTGTTACCATAGTCTTTTAAGCAGAAAAATAAAGTTTTCAGAGCTGTTTATATGGCTGACAGGCGACTCAAAATATTTCATACCGTAGCACGGCTGCTCAATTTCACCAAAGCAGCCGAAGAGTTACACATGACCCAACCGGCCGTGACCTTCCAGATTCGACAACTGGAAGAACAGTTTAATACCCGTCTTTTCGACCGCACCCATAACAAGGTGACGCTGACAGAGGTCGGCAAACAGGTGTATTTCTATTCAGACAGAATACTGAAACTCTATGAAGAAATGACGCGCAGTATCACTGACATGACGGGTGATGTCAGTGGTTCGGTTACGCTCGGCGCCAGCACGACGATAGCAGAATACATGCTGCCGTTACTGATCGGTGCATTCAAGGTCAAGTATCCTGATGTGATGATCAATTTGAGGGAATCCAACTCTGAAGATATCGTTTCCATGGTTGAAAACAATGACATCGATCTGGGTATTGTCGAGGGTTCTGTAAACAACAAGAATCTGATGGTAGAAGAATGCAAGATGGATCATCTGGTCGTGATCATGCCAAATGACCATGTCCTGGCACACGAGAAGCAGCTTCGTGTTGAAGATTTCGTATCTTATCCATTCATTAGCCGCGAGCATGGTTCAGGTACACAGGAGGTGATTACCAGCTATGTCGAAAAGCACGGCCATGGTGAGGTGCTGAATATTTGTTTTGAATTGAGCAGTCCAGAGGCAATCAAGGGTGCGGTTGAAGCTGGCATGGGTATATCTATCGTGTCCCAGGCAACGATTATCAAGGAGCTGAAGCTTGGCACACTTACGGCGGTTGAGCTGAAGCCATCACTCGAAAGACCCTTTTCGTTTGTACGACAACGGTATAAATTCAAATCGCGGGCGGCTGATCAATTGTTGACATTCTCCCAAGAGTTTTGCAAAGAAGAGTAATCATTCATTCCTGGGGTTGAAAGATGAAGCGTGATGAAAAAGCGCTGGTTGATTTGTTCAATACACTCGATCAAGACCTGCAGCAGAGTCTGTTCGATTATGCAGAGTTTCTGCAATCGAAGGCTAGCGCCGGTAGTCGGCAGATCATCGAGCCCATCGATATACCCCGACCGGATAATGAGACAGTCGTTGGAGCGATCAAGCGCATGAAGCAGGCTTACCCGATGATTGACAGTATGGAGGTATTTGCCGTCGCCTCGAACCTGATGACTGACCATATGGTCCAAGGTCGCGATGCTGAAGAAGTCATCAACGAGATCGAAGCGCTGTTCGAAGATACGTATCGACAAATACGCAAGGAATTTGAATGATCGAGTTTATTAAAGACTGGTACGACCGCAATTTCTCGAATCCACAGGCGGTATTGCTGGTATTGATCATCGTGCTCGGTACAGGCGTTATACTGTACTGGGGTGATATTCTGGCTCCCGTGCTCGCCAGCCTGGTGATTGCATATGCCCTGGAAGGCATCGTCCGGCGAATCAGCTATCTAGGTGTGCCGCGATTGCTTTCAGTGATATTTACGGTTTTCGTATTCGTTACAACCCTGTTAATTATTATGCTCGGCCTGGTGCCTCTGGCAACACGTCAGATAACCCAGTTCGTGCGCGATTTTCCGTCCATACTCGACAAGCTCCAGCAAAAGATCATGGCACTACCGGAAAAATATCCACTGATTTCGGAGGTGCAGGTCAACGAGGTCATTACCACTATCAACAATGAACTGGTCGATTTCGGGCAGAAAGCCGTGTCTTATTCGCTGGCATCGGCGGGGAACATTTTCACGATAATGGTTTATATGATCGTGATTCCCTTACTGGTCTTTTTCCTGCTCAAAGACAAACAGAAGATCATCACCTGGTTTGCCCGTTTTACGCCTAAAGATCATGGTCTGGCCTATGAAGTGTGGATGGATGTCGACATCAAGATGGGCAATTATATTCGTGGCAAACTGCTGGAGATCATGATTGTCGGTGTGGCTGCCTATGTTCCGCTGGCGCTGATGGGGCTAAATTATGCGGCAACGCTGAGTATTTTCATTGGGCTGTCAGTTATCATTCCCTATGTAGGCGCGATTGCGGTGACGATTCCGGTGGCATTGATCGCCTGGTTCCAATTTGGACCTGGAGATACTTTCCTGTACGTGATGATCGCTTATCTGGTGGTCCAGGCACTCGACGCCAATGTGCTTGTCCCCTTGCTGTTCTCTGAAGTGGTGAACATGCACCCCGTTGCAATCATCATCTCGGTGCTGGTGTTTGGCGGACTCTGGGGTGTGTGGGGCGTGTTTTTTGCGATACCTCTGGCAACGCTGGTGCAGGCAGTGATAAACGCCTGGCCGACGATCAGAGCAGAGGTAGAGGTGAGTGAATAGCCGGTTAGGCATGCGGACTAAGGGCACTACCCACCATTGCAGTCACGATGGGCGATGTTCAACCTGCACGCGATGGTGCTTCTGGTAATGGCGTTTCCTTTTCTGCTTGAGACTGCGCCGCCACCATACCCACAGTCCGCTCAGGGATAACCAGAGCAGGGCGAGCGCTGCGGCATCCATCACGTAGACACCCAATTCACCGAAGATGCGGCCGCTGTGCAGGTCCAGTATGACGCGCTCCAGGGTCAGTCCCCTGCCGCGAAATGACTCTAGCAGAACCGCCATTTTTGTGGGATCCAGGGTAGTGCTCTGCGCCCAGCTGACCTCATCGTTGATAATCACGTCCCAGTCCAGCATGTGTTCATCTGCCATGTAATAGTGCGGCTCGGCGGTCTCTATGACCGGACGTTGATACTTAATGCCGATACGCTGAATATCGGAAAAACCATGGCCGGTCGGCATACGTTCGACAAATTCACCGTCTGTCGTCAACAGCACCAGTTCCGAATCGAACGCGAGTACGATTAATTGCGCCGTTTTGACCGCACCCCGAAAGGTCTGCTCGGTAGTGGTGACAGGGTAGGTGTTAAAGAAGACCTGGTGATCGAGCACTGTAATGATGTGTTCACCGACATCGTAACTGATCGCTTCACCCTCGGGTTCGAGACCATACCAACGAAGCAGTAACGCGGAATCGATATAGGCTTCATCCAGCTTTAGCGATTCGGTATGATTGAGGGAAATCCCGGTTATGGCGAGAACGAGTACGAGTGCGATCGCTACCAGGCCGATGCGTCGGTGCCACAGAAACGCCGTGTGTTTATGCCCTTGACGGCCGGTCATAAAGCGGCCTGTTGCTCGCTGACCGCCTGGTCCAGCAGGAGAGCGAGACGCGCCAATTTAGTGACTGCTCTGACCGACAAGGTGGCGCCGGTGATGTTATCAATGTGACGGTCCAGTTTATTTGCCGTATTTAATGAGACCTGGTTGAACTGATCGGTAAAAAAGGCATGACGGACTTCCCAGCCTCGGCTTTCCCTGAATATCAGTACGCGTGCGGTTTCGATCCTGCCCTGGTTGGTCACAAAACCCGTTGTTATTGGTTTGTCCTTGCCGATCTCATCAAGGATCCAGGCGGTTCTGTCGGCTTTTCGCCAGTAACGGATACGCAGGCCCTTGTAGTCATGGCCCAGTATCTGTTTCATCTGCGTTTTGAGCGCGCCGGTCGGCCAGATGACGTCGGCTTTTGGCGGATTATCTGCAAAAGCCTCTGCGATGAAGGCATCAGGTTCCTGGTAGACACCACCGGCGAAACCATCGAAAGAGAGCAGTAACAGTAGCAGTAGCGGAGCGTATTTTTTCATAGTGGTGTATTCACCAGTGCCTGGAATAGGGAAGTGGCTAGCCCGTATTTCTCACAAGGCGGTGAGAAATGCGGGCTAGAACTGATAACCAATGCCAAGGTTGAAACCGTCGGCTTCCGTGGCCGATTTGGCCGCACCGTGATCCTGTTTCTGCACGTCGAACTTGAGCACAACGTATTCATGTGGCCAGTAATTGATCCCGACATTGGTTTGTGTTTCTTCGGTGTCTCCGAGGCCCCCGTTGTCCCAGACGTTGTAACGGGCGAACACGCCCGCTGCGGGGACAAATTTCCAGGAGCCCTCCAGATAGTAACCGTCCTGTTTGTCCCTGGCCTGATCCTCGGCAGAGGCGTTCGCGGTGACATCAATATTCCAGCTAGCATAAAGCGCACGAACCTGGAACTGGCTGATGTTATAGATGGCGTGCGCTGAGAGCAATACAGCATCATTGATCGTGGGATCAGCGCTCTGTGTCATATCGGACTGGTAGTTGGCGGTGCCTGCCAGTTCCAGGCCGGGCAGGCCGGTGTATTTCAAACGGCCGGTGTAGGCAAGATCGTTTGCTGTGGCTTTGGCGACTTTTTGGCGGCCTCCGCGTATGTTTGTGCCGCCGTCCAGCCCCGATGTGATCGCCAGATCATAACTCAGACCCGAGGCACCGAAACGACCCGTCAAGGCCGCGCCACCTTCCCACCAGGTTGTCGGTATGATGTTTCTTTCTATCGGATTGCGTTCAACGCCATAGAAGGTCGGGGGTTCGTGGGTTTCGTTGAGAATGCCGACCGGGATCAGGAACAGACCGCCCTTGGTTTCCATGTTCTCTGTCAGATCGAATTCGACGTAGGCCTGTTCAAGCTCGATGGCACCGGGCGCTGTCTCTCCGGAGCCGTCATTGTTATCTTCGACAAATGCGTGTTCGATCTCAACTTCAGAGTGAAAGCGAATACTGTCCGTGAAATCATAGCCAAAGAACAACACAAAACGCTGAAAATCCAGTTCCCTAAACTTGCTGCCGTCTGGAAATTCCCAGTTGTTGTAGTGCAATTCACCATAACCACCGATATGCACTTTTTTGGTTTCGGCAGCGGGTGCGTTTTCGACGGCATCGGCCAGCTGGTTGAGCTGGTCCTGCAAGGCCTTGAACTCCTCATCCGTGACAGCCTGGACAGAGCTTACAAACATCAATGCACTGGCAGCGAGTCCAGCTGAGGCGAGTGGTTTCTGAAGGTACTGCATTATTGGCTCCAAGTATAAGTAAAATCTGAATTTGGAGGGGGATTATACCTTCACTTAATGCAAATGCAAACGATTCTCATGTAGATTATCGGTATTGGTGGCCTGGATTTCTTGCACAGTGACGCAGAGCCGGTTTACGAACGCTCTAAACACTCCCGGCATTCTCGGCGTAACTGAAGGTCTGCGTTGCGATTTCGCGTTGTTGCCGTTGTGAAAATCATGCGAATATTCAATCACCATCAGCACGGTATTTTGGAGGGAGCGCTATCGGACCCTGGCTTTCAGGCCGAAGTCCGGTTTTGTCTTTATAGAAATCCCGGATTGTCTCGAAGTCACGAAGGATGTCCCCGGTAGGATAGAGTGTGGCGCCAATGCCGAGTTTTTTATTCCCCCAGTCGAGGTAGCCCAGTGCTATGGGTACGCCGGCTTCAACCGCGATGTAGTAAAACCCGGTTTTCCAGTGTTCGGTTTTTGAACGCGTGCCTTCTGCCGCTATGGTCAGCGCCATCTGGTCCCGTGTCTTGTAGAGTTCTGCGATGCGATGGATAAATCCGGTGTGCAGTGTTCGATCGACCGGAATGCCGCCCATGCGTTTGAATATCGGTCCCAGCGGGCCCCGGAACAAGGTATGTTTGCCGACCCAGCTGGCCTTCAGGCCGAGTGCCCACATGCCCAGAATTCCGATGGGGAAGTCCCAGTTACTGGTATGAAATGCACCGATAATGACGTACTTCTTTTCGCTGGGAAGTTTTGCCTCGAGTTGCCAGCCTAGAATAGACAGAATAAATTGTGCTACTGCTTTCAACATCTCATATCCGCTCAGCCAGGTTTGAAGCAGTATAGCGGAGCGAAGCTTGATGTTGCAGGGGATCAGGCGTCGTGTGCGGTCTTGCTGGCTACGATGTGCTGCAGCGCCTGTTCATTGTTACAGAATTCTATGTTGCCCACAGAAACAGGACCCCGTGCGAGCTGGTCGTCACAGGTAGCAGTGTTCTGGCAGGTCGAACATTTTTCGATGTGTTCCTCGATGTCAAGAATACGCTCACTGTGCAGATAGCGATTGACATCGATACCGAGCGCTCCGAGCATGTTGTTCAGACGCAGGGCGTGGACTTTGCGGGCCAGGCTTTTACGAAATTCCATGCTCACGATCACATTCCGCATAATCACATAAGACATGCGCATGATCACATAGAGCACGAACAGGGCGAGAATGCCACCCACGATAACAGTGAAAATATCCATCAGAATATGCTAATACACTATTTCTCTTCTCTACTTGATATAGGTCAGATCCCGGGGATTTTCATTATTTTTCGAATTTTCAGCATGATGAACGTTTCAGCGCCAGTGTGAGCCTGGAGCGGGAAACAGTCTGTTGAGCCGTCCCATGCCGTGTGGACTAAAACGCCGCGGCCTCGACTTCCAGGTACGCACCACTGATGTGCTTGCCGAGCTCATCTTCATAACCGGCCCAGTCATGGTAGTCGGTGAGCTCGTTGTGTATCAGCGGCTTCATTTCGAAGTCACTCAGGTCTTCGTCAAAGTACTTGCCGACGTTGCTGTAAAGCGTCGACAGGTAAGTCTGATAATTATCGAGCAACTCCATGCCACCGGTTTTTCCATGCCCAGGTACAATGATCGCCGGTTTCAGGTCTCTGGCGATATCGATAGCTTCTATACTGCCCTTGAAGCTGGCATCGACCAGGCGGATCAGGCGCTTGTTCGAGACGTTGTCGCCGGTGAACAGAACCTTGTCCTGCTGGTGCAGGATCATGATATCGGTCAGTGTATGGGCCTGACCACGATGAATGATCTGGAACTGGTGACCGCCGATGGAGAGTTCTTCGCCGCCCTTGAGTGCTTCCTGTGCATTGACGATCTTTGTACCCGCTGTCGCGCCTTTGGTCATGCTGTGCATCAGATCAAGCCAGCTCCGTCCTTCGCCCTCATCGATCATCGAGATGGTTTTGTGGTGTGCATAGATGTCTGCATCCGGAAAAGCGCGTTGAATCGCATCATTGCCCAGCCAGTGGTCACCATGGATGTGGGTGTCAAAGACTGCGATAACCGGCAGATCTGTGACCTTGCGGACTTCGCGTAATAACATATTACCGGTGTGTAAGCTGCTGCCCGGATCGATCACGACAACACCATCATCGGTGATAATGAAGGCCGGGTTGTTCATGAAGCCTTCGTTGGTCTCATTGGGCAGCTCCAGTGGTCCGTGAATCACATAGACATGACTGGAGATTTTTTCGGCACTGAATCGATCCAGGTAGCCGGCAAACGCGGTTTGCACGGACAAAATCCAAACTGCGCCTAGCAGGAAAATTGTTTTCATTATGCGTCTCCTTTAGTGGAAGATGATATGTGCACACCGACCAGACTTGCGATCAGTACTGTCAGATAAATCTGACCCGTTGCGGCTTCGAGGAATGCCAGCGTACGGGCAAAGTTATTGATGGGTGTTATGTCGCCATAGCCCAACGTGGTCAGGGTGACGAAGCTGAAATACATTGCGCTGCTCAGTCCAGCTAAAGTTTCACCCAGGTAGCTTGCAGTGGCTTCGGGTATGCTGAAGGCGTTGGGATCGATATGTCCAATGATGGCATAAAGAAATCCACAGATATTGCCGAAGAACAGATACACTGTTATGCCGGCTGCGATAATATCCAGTGTCACCATTTTTGCGCGTAAAACATCGACGAGTATCAATCCACTTATATAGCAGAAGAAAAGCACGGAGCCGACTAGCGTTACAATCTCCAGATTTTCCAAATGCACAAGCTTCGCACCCCAGATCAATAGCAGTGTTGGCACCATCAACACTATACCGACGATGAAGTGCTTTCGTGTATTCGAAACTACGTAAACCGCTACCAGAAATACCAATGTGATGCCAAGATCTACGATTGAACGTGCGAAGGGTGCATTGGAAAAAAGTGGAGAAATAAAGGTCAGCAGTAGCTGGGCAGCGAGCAGCATTTCATATTTATATTTCAACATTCGTATTTAGATCCGATCATCGATTTCGATAGAAGAAACATTAACATAAATCGATCGCATTCTGTGCGGGCCGTGTTGGCAACGCCTGGTATTTAGCCTAAGCTTGCGCGCAGATGGTCGGCATGGCATCCATGACCGCAGAAGAGTGTCACAATTTCGTAACAAAATATGAATAATCAGGATGTTAACGATCACGCACGCACCGTGGCCGCGGTGGATCTTGGCTCGAACAGTTTCCATATGATCGTGGCTCGTCTGGATGAGTCAGGCACGCTGTCGGTGATCGACAAGTTGCGCGAGACCGTGCGCCTCGGTGGCGGACTCAAGGACGATGGCAAGCTCAGCAGGGAATCCATGGACAGGGCGCTGGCCTGCCTGGAACAATTCGGCCAGAGAATACGTGCCTTGCCCAAAGGTGATGTGCGTGTTGCCGGTACCAATACCCTGCGTGTGGCAAAGAACGCCGAAAAGTTTTTGCGCGAAGCCGAAGCGACACTGGGGCATCCGATCGAAGTTATTTCAGGCCGCGAGGAAGCGCGTCTGATTTATCTCGGTGTGGCACATGGCCGAGCAGCCCGGAGCGGCAAGCGCCTCGTGGTCGATATCGGTGGCGGCAGCACCGAGTTGATCATCGGTGAAGGCAAGGAATCGGAACGTCGCGAAAGCCTTTACACCGGTTGTGTCAGTGCAAGCAGAAAATATTTTGACGATGGTGTTATTTCACAAAAGCGCATGACCCGTGCGATTATTGATGCCGAGCTGGTGTTCTATCCGGTTGGGCGTTACATGCGCGCCAGTAACTGGGAAGAGGCCGTGGGATGCTCCGGCACCATCAAGTCGATTCGTAATATCGTGCATGCAGAGGGCTGGTGCGATAGCGGGATAACGCTCGATGCGCTCTATCGGCTGCAAAACAAAATGGTCAAGCAAGGCAGTGTCGACAAACTTAATCTGGAAAGCCTGAAGCCGGATCGCGGGCCGGTATTGCCTGGTGGTGTCGCTATTCTGACCGCGGTTTTCGAAACCCTCGACATCACCCAAATGCGTGTTTCCGATCAGGCATTGAGAGAGGGTCTGTTATACGATCTAATCGGGCGCCTGCAGCACCAGGATGCGCGCGAGGCTACTGTGCAGTCCGCGATGCAGCGCTGGAACCTCGATACCGAGCACGCCAACAATGTTACAGCGACCGTCAAGAACCTGCTCAACCAGGTCAGAACTGACTGGCAATTGACCGACGAACACAGGGATATGGTGGTTTGGGCGGCCCAGTTGCACGAAATAGGTCTGCAAATTTCACACGGTACCTACAACAAACGCGGTGCCTATATATTGACTCATGCCGATCTGCCCGGTTTCTCCCGTCAGGAGCAGGCTATGCTGGCAACGTTGGTATTGAACCATCGTCAGCGATTCCGTATGAATGCTTTTGAAGACCTGACTGAGTCTGTCAGATTGCCGGGTATTCGACTGTGTGTGCTGTTGCGCCTGGCCGTGCTGTTTCATCGCGGACGGACCGATGAACAGGTGCCTGATGTTGGCATCAAGGCCGGTAAAAACTATATCGAGGTACACTTTCCCTATGGCTGGCTCGACCAGCACCCGTTAACCCAGGCTGACCTGGCCAAAGAGTGTGATTATCTGAAAGATGCGAATATCACGCTGTTGTTTGACTAGGATTCACTCCCATTCTCTGCGTTGAGATCGAACAGTTAATAAACCGTCGCTTATTTCAGCGCCTTGACGGCCTCCAGCACTTCATCCACATGGTCTTTTACTTTTACCTTGCGCCATTCCTGACGTAGAACACCGTTTTCGTCTATCAAGAAAGTACTGCGTTCAATACCGCGCACCTGCTTGCCGTACATATTCTTCATTTTGATAACGTCAAACTGGTTACAGAGCGCTTCTTGCGTATCGGAAAGCAGGTCGAAATTGAATTTTTGTTTGGTTTTGAAATTTTCGTGTGATTTCAGGCTATCGCGTGAAACGCCGAGAATCACCGTATTCTGCCGGGTGAATTTGGCTTTGGCATCACGGAAATCCTGGCCTTCGGTTGTGCAGCCCGGCGTGCTGTCTTTCGGGTAGAAATACAATACCAGCTTTTTGCCCGCAAAATCTTTCAGGCTGATTTCCTTGTCACCTGTGGCAGGTAATTTGAAGTTTTTTACTTTTTTACCGATCTCTGTCATTCGTCTGTCCTCACGTTTAGTTTGCCGACGACATCGAAGCATCAAGGTTCAGCTGGTCGCACATGCTGATAAATTCTTCGCGCAGTTGTTTGAGCGGGATATCAGCCGGCAGACCGATGGTCATGTGTACGGCGAACATCGGTGTCGCGGTGTGTGCAGCTGCATAGCGTTCCGTGTTGAGATCAACGATATTGATCTGGCGACTTGAAAAGAAACTTGCCAGATTGTGCACGATGCCCGGATTGTCTATGGCCACCACTTTAACACTGTAAGGTACTATGGGCTGTTGTCGGGCCTCACTGCGGGTCAGCTTCACCATTATTTTCATGTTGAGCGACTCTTCCAGGCTCGCAGTGTCAGCAATAAATGCATCAATTGCTTGCTGTGAGCCACCGACCAGTAACAGAACGGCGAACTCACCACCGAGCACGCTCATGCGGCTGTCTTCGATGTTCAGACTGTGTTTGAACAAGGCGTTGCTCAGTTCGTCGACGATGCCGGGGCGGTCATCACCCAGGGCGGTTATTACGAGATGTTCGGACATTGCTGTCTATTATGTCAGTTACGGGATGTTGAGTGTAAACAAAGATGAAATGGAATAACAGTTCAGATTCGTGCGTGTACTGCTCACGCTTGTCTCGTATTCAAATTCGCTAGCCCGCAGATTGCATGAAGGTAGGGGCTAGCTGTGATTTGTCAGTAGGATCACGGAAGCAGGCGCAGGCTATTGCAGGTCCGCCAATTCACGATTCAACAAACTGGGATCGTTCTGATTGAGTTCGAGCAGGCGACGCAGGTGTTTGAGGCTGTCAATATCGATATGTTGCCATTGCAGGCCCCAATTTCCATTGTCCATCTCGTGGGTAATCCTGACGCGAGCATTTATGGAGGCATTTTCACCCAGGAACAGCGCCAGTGCGCATGGCTTGCTGGTATCTATTTCGAGGTTTTCCGGGGGCTCCACCAGCATACCCTTGAGTGAAATATCGAGCAAATTGCTGCTCCACTCCTCATTACCGCTCTGCATGAAGATTTCTGCCTGAAACGGGATGCGTTGGTTGTTTCTTCTTTCCTTGGACGACATTTGAGTATTCGTTTTAGCAGTTATTGGATGTAATTCAGAGTTATTATAGTCGCTGCGAGCACTTTCCTCGTTGAAATCGCAGAAAAAAGTTGATTAACTGTGCGACCTGCTTTTCCAGCCGTTATCCCCCGGGGGGAATTCATGTTTCGAGGAAGTATGGTGGCATTGGTAACACCAATGTTCACCGATGGTTCGGTCGATTATGACAGTTTGTCAAAATTGATCGAATTTCATATAGAGAGTGGCACTGCTGCCATTGTTTCGATGGGCACCACTGGTGAATCAGCGACGTTGGACATGGACGAACACTGCGAAGTCATGCGCCGAACGGTCGAAATGGCTGCCGGCCGTCTATCGATCATTGCAGGTACTGGCTCTAACTCAACAACCGAGGCTATCGCACTCACCCGATGTGCGCAGCAGGGCGGGGCTGATGCTTGCTTGCTGGTTGCACCCTATTATAATAAGCCTACCCAGGAGGGGCTGTATCTGCATCATAAACTCATCGCCGAATCGGTCGACATACCCCAGATTCTGTACAATGTACCCGGTCGCACCGTTTGCGACATATTGCCGGAGACTGTGGCCCGTCTGTCGGAAATTCCGAATATTGTTGGTATCAAGGAAGCAACCGGCAGCATGGAGCGTTTGCAGGAAATTCTTTCATTAGTGCCGGCTGATTTTGATCTCTACAGTGGCGATGATGCGACCGGCACAGAATTCATGCTGCAAGGAGGGCAGGGCGTTATCTCTGTGACGAGTAATATCGCACCGGTGAAAATGGCCGCTATGTGCGCTGCCGCCCTGGCGGGTGACAGGGAACAGGCGCTGGAACTTAACCGCCCTCTCGAGGATCTGCATAACGATCTTTTTGTCGAAGCCAATCCGATTCCTGTTAAATGGGTATTGCATGAGATGGGTATGATACCTGAAGGCATCCGTCTGCCACTGACACCCTTGAGTGAACAGTTTCATGAGTTACTGCGCCAAGCAATGCGCATTGCCGGAGTATTGTCTTGAAGCAGTGGTACGCAAAGTCACTCGTGGTTCTACTGACGGCGCTGTTGCTAACAGCCTGTGGCAAGAATGAGCGTCCCGAATACCAGGGTGCCGAGTATTACAAAAGCCTTGAGCTGCCACCCGATCTGGCTCTGGAAAAATCGACAGCAGAGGTAGAAGTGCCTGAACCAACAGTAGCAGCCCTGGAAGATTTCCAGGCCAAGCACAGGCTGAACAAGGCTGTGGCCCCCGAATTCAAGGGTATTCGTTTGAAACACGATGGCAGCATGTACTTCCTAGAAGTCGATGCCGAGCCGACCGTTGTCTGGCCAAAGCTCGAAGCATTCTGGGAACATGAGGGTATTCGCCTGCTGGAAAACAGACCCATGTTGGGCTTCATGAAGTCAGACTGGACCAAGCAATTGCAGGTACGCGAAGATGCCGGCTATTTGACCAAACTGTTCAGTAAGCTGGAGCCGGACTTCAGGGATAAATTCACCATGCGTATTGAGCCCGCTGCGGATCGTACGAAAACGCATATTTTTGTCGCGCACTATGGGATCGAGGTGTTTGTTGAAGCTTCAGGTGATGATCAGGGCAATATCCAGTGGCGGGGTAGAAAGAGTGATGTCGAGCTCGAACGTGAAATTCTCTCCCGCCTGACCTTGTTTGCTGGATTGAGCGAAAATCAGGCAGAAAGTTTACTCAGGGAATACAAGCCTTTTCAGTCGTATGTCACATACCAGGAGACATTCAAGGCCGAAGATATCGATCCCGAAGCACAAAGCTCGTTCGGTGACACCCGAATAGCGGTGCTATCCATGAAAGGCACGATGGACTTCGTCTGGTATCGAACGATCCGCGCTCTGGACAGATTACAGATGGATGAGATTTCACTCGACAAGAAAAAGGGAAGAATCAGTTTTGCCTTGCCTGCAGGCGCCAGACTGTCAAACACGGATGAGGAAGTGGATGAAATTGCCGAGTCCAGTGGGTTTATGAACTGGCTGAAAGGTAAAACCGGTAAAAAAGATGATGGAAAAGCCAAGAAATTCGTGTTGGCTCTGGTAGAAATGCCCGGATATGTGGACTTCACGCTACTGGATTCACGTGGAATGGAAGCAACCAGTCCTGTCGCTTCACAACTCCGTGCCGCATTGGCCAGAGCACTGGAATGATGGCGGTGCGAGAGTCGCAACCTGGATCGTGCTGCTGTATTGAAAGTCGTAGGGTGCGCCGTGCGCACCAGGTTGTTGGATATGGCCCGTGTGATAGGTTCGGTGCGCACGGTGCACCCTACTTGGCTAAATTCATGCTTCGCTCGCAAAGACGGAAAAAATACACTCATAGCACTTCGCTTTGTTGAAAGTGAATTACAACAAGCAATAGCGAAACAGTGACGCCTGCTCAATCGAGGTGTTTTGCGGTTCTCGTTGCTTTGATTTACTTGTCTTTCTGAATCAGCGCATAAGCCGAATGGTTGTGGATGGATTCGAAGTTTTCCGATTCTACTGTGTACGAAATGATGCGCTCATCCCTGTTCAGTTGCGCGGCTATATCACGTACGATGTCTTCGACGAACTTCGGGTTGTCATAGGCGCGCTCGGTCACCACTTTCTCGTCGGGCCGTTTCAGCAGGCCATAAAGCTCACAGGATGCCTGTGACTCAACGATATCGATAATCTCTTCTATCCAGACGAACTGTTGTGTTTTTACGGTGACAGTGACATGCGAGCGTTGATTGTGCGCCCCACGGTCTGATATTTTTTTCGAGCACGGGCACAGGCTGGTGACCGGTACCACGACTTTAACGTGCATGGTGTTGGTGTGATTTCTGCGCTCACCCATCAGAGTGACTTCATAATCGAGCAAGCTCTTGACGCCTGAGGCCGGGGCCGATTTATTGACGAAGTAATGGAACGTCATCTCGATATGGCCGCACTCGGCATCCAGGCGGTTGGTCATTTCAGTGAGCATGATCTTGAATGACTCGACCGTGATTTCCCAGTCGTGGTTATTGAGTATCTCGACGAAGCGGGACATATGCGTGCCCTTGAAGTCATGCGGCAGGTCCACGTACATGTTGAAATTGGCGACGGCGTGCTGCACATGACCGGAGCGGTCCTTGACCTGGACAGGGTGCCGGATGTCCTTGATGCCGACCTTGTCGATATGAATGGCGCGGTTATCATGACTGCTCTGCACATCCACCATGTCAGATGCTTTAGTCGGCTTTGCTTCGATGATGTCATTCATATCATTCATACTCTTCACAATAGCGAACACAGGCTCGGTCCGTTTCCCACAGGGTCAGTGCTTTGACCCTTATCGTATCGCTGTTTAATATCGCTGCTATTTCCCGATACATATAGGCAGCAATGTTTTCTGCTGTTGGATTGATGCTGGTGAACGGTTCCAGGTCATTCAGATATCGATGATCGAGACGGTTACCAACCTCATTCGCAGCAGCTTTCATAATCTTGAAATCGACACCCATGCCGGTATCGTCCAGTGAGGTCGCCACCGCCTCAAGTTCCACTTTCCAGTTGTGGCCGTGCATGCGACTGCAGGCACCCGGATAATCTCGCAAGGTGTGGGCCGATGCGAACTCGGTCACCACTTTCAGCAGATAGGTTGCAGTCATTATCCGGTTAGTTCAGTCGAATACTTGAGTAAAACAGTAGGATTTTATCCGAAACGATCATCATTGGCAATTTGAAGCATTCATCCGGGTCAGCTGGTTTTGAATGCTTTGCAGCATACCGTCAGCGTCCAGGCCCCATTCTGACAGCATTTCAGCCTGTGTACCCTGCCCGATATAGGTATCGGGGAAACCCAGATTGAGTATGAAATTGTGGTAGCCATTGGCGGCCAGCCATTCATTGACCGCACTGCCGGCTCCGCCGGCGAGTGCATTTTCTTCGATGGTCACCAGTAAATCATGCTGTTCAGCTGCCTGCTGGATGGTGTGCCCGTCGAGTGGCTTGACGAAGCGCATGTTATACAAGCTGGCATCGAGCTCTTGTGCGATTTCCTGGGCTGTCGACAGCAGTGAGCCGAAAACCAGCAAGGCGACCTTGCTGCCTTTGCGGACACGTTCGGCTTTGCCGAAATCGATGGCTTTCAATTCCCTGACAGGTGAGTTGCCGGTCGACGTACCCCTGGGATAGCGCACCGCCGCAGGGCCGTCATGCAAAAAGCCGGTGGTTAGCATGCAGCGTGCTTCAGCGGTATCTGCCGGCGCCATGATCACCATGTTTGGAATACAACGCAGGTAACTGATGTCATAGGCGCCGGTATGGGTCGGGCCATCGGCGCCGACAATGCCGGCGCGATCGATCGCAAACAATACCGGCAGATTTTGCAGCGCGACATCGTGAATCAGTTGATCATAACCTCGCTGCAGAAAGGTTGAATAAATAGCGACCACCGGTTTCAGGCCATCACAGGCCATGCCTGCAGCAAGAGTAATGGCATGCTGTTCGGCAATACCGACATCGAAGTACCGGTCGGGGTACTGTCTGGAAAACTCGACCAGCCCTGAGCCTTCGCGCATCGCCGGTGTTATACCGATCAGGCGCTCGTCTTGCGCTGCCATGTCGCACAGCCAGTCGCTGAAAGCTGCGGTGAATGTCTGGCTGGTTTCCTTGCTGCCGGTGGCTTCGCCTGTAGAGGTATCGAATTTGCCGACGCCATGGTAGCGGCTGGGATCGGCTTCAGCCGGTGAATAACCTTTACCTTTCTGGGTGACGATATGCAGAAAGCGTGGCCCTTTATGCTGATACAGGTTTTGCAGAATGGGTACCAGCGTATTCAGGTCATGTCCATCGATGGGGCCAAAGTAATTGAAGCCCAGTTCCTCGAACAGCGTACCCGGTGCAACCATACCCTTGACGTGCTCTTCGGTGCGGCGCGCCAATTCCCAAACGCTGGGCATACGTTCGAGTACTTTTTTTCCACCAGCACGCACCGTTGAATACATATGACCGGATAATAGCCGGGTGAGATGATTGGACAGACCACCGACATTCGGTGAGATCGACATGTCATTATCGTTCAGGATCACCAGCAGATCAGCATCGCTGTCACCGGCATGGTTCAGCGCTTCAAATGCCATGCCGCCTGTCATGGCGCCATCCCCGATGATGGCGACAGACTTGTAGCCGGCGCCGGTTTGCCTGGCGGCGATACTCATGCCGAGCGCAGCACTTATAGATGTGCTTGAGTGCCCTGTACCGAAGGCATCGTACTCGCTTTCACTGCGTTTGGGAAAGCCTGCAAGCCCGCCTTTCTGGCGCATTGTCGACATACGATGACGCCGTCCGGTCAGGATCTTGTGTGGATAGGTTTGATGACCGACATCCCACACCAGTTTGTCGACTGGTGTGTTGTAAACATAATGCAATGCAATCGTTAGTTCGACCGTGCCGAGTCCAGCCGCCAGGTGGCCACCGGTCATTGATACCGTTTCCAGCAGGTATCTGCGCATCTGGCGGGCTAGCTCGGGCAGTCTTGTGCGCGGTAATTGGCGTAAATCTTCGGCTGAGTTGATGGTCTCAAGCAGAGGCCAGTGCTGTGCGGATGGATCTGTCATCTAGAAATCGCGCTCAACAATGTAGGCGGATAACTGACGCAGTGTTTTTGCGCACGCATCGAGATGCTCGATGTGTGCGAGCGCCTGCTCGTGTTGTTCCAGTGCCAGTTTTCGTGATGCTTCGAGGCCCAGGATGGATGGATAAGTTGGCTTTTGCATTTTCTCATCTGACCCACTGTGCTTGCCCAGAGTTTCAGTATCACCAATAACGTCCAGAATATCGTCCTGAATCTGGAAGGATAATCCAATGCAATCGGCATAGTAGCCGAGTTGTATCAGTTCGTCTTCGGTTATCGCAGGGCTGCACATGGCGCCGAGAAGAATGCTGGCCTTGATCAGCGCCCCGGTCTTTCGACGGTGCATGGCTTCCAGTTCTTGCAGCGTCAACGTGTGGCCGACCGCAGCGAGGTCGATTGCCTGGCCGCCAGCCATACCCTCTGAACCGCTGGCGGTGGCCAGTAGTCGAATCATCCGCAGCCGTCGCCCATCATCGATGGGCAGATTACTGGCTGCAAGAATCTCAAACGCATGCGCCTGCAGCGCATCGCCGGCGAGAATGGCGGTCGCTTCATCGAAGGCTTTGTGGCATGTGGCCTGGCCTCGACGCAAATCATCATCATCCATCGCAGGCAGATCATCGTGAATCAGCGAGTAGGCGTGTATCATCTCGACAGCACATGCGGGTGTGTCGAGAATGTTTTGATCGGCGCCGGTTGCTTCGCCCGCCGCATAGACCATCGCCGGCCGGATGCGTTTACCGCCCCCGCCAATGACCGAATAGCGCATGGCTTCGATCAGATTGTGCCTGCGGGTGGGTTTGTCCGGCAAAAAAACGTCCAGAGCGTGATCAACGCGTTGCTGATAGTAGTGCAGCCGGGAAACGAAATCGGTGGAATCAGACATCGATTATTCATCAACTTCAAAATCTTTTTCCAGTAGCCTGCCATTTTTTTCAACCAGCTCCTGAACCTTGAGTTCGGCTTTTTGCAAGGCTTCCTGGCACTCTGAGGTTAGCGCAATACCTTTCTCGAAACGTTTCAGCGATTCTTCGAGACTGAGATTGCCCTGTTCCATTTCCTCGACCAGTTTCTCCAGTTCGCCCAGCGCTTTCTCGAAATTGACAGATTTTTTTGCAGGCATCGCTATTACACGTTTTTTTCAATGGGGGCAATACGTTAGCGGTAAAGTGCGACAGTTGCAAGTCATCAGAATAGAGATGGTACACAGATGAGCGCAGATGAACACAGATTATTTGAGTGCGTAGTGTTTTTTTTCAGAAATCGGGTCTGGAAAGTAATGAATCAGTGTTTTTGAACTGAGAAAGCAACCTATGCGAGCTGTAAATTATAGTGCTACGGACTGTCGGTCGCAGGCTTGATATTGCTAATTTATGGCACAACGTGGGTTTTAAACATCCGCGTTCATCTGTGGACTAACTAATATGACAAATCCATTAATTCGCTCACGCGCTGCACCGGTGTTATGTGCAGGTCGTCAATTTTTTCGCTGTTTTTCGGCATATTGGCTCTGGGTACGATGGCGTGTTTAAAGCCGTGCTTGGCAGCTTCGCGCAGGCGATCCTGGCCATTGGGTACCGGGCGGATTTCCCCGGCCAGGCCGATTTCTCCGAAGGTTACCAGATCGGTCGGCAGCGGCCTGTTTCTGAAACTGGACAATGCGGCGAGCAGCAGTGCGGTATCCGCACCGGTTTCCGTGACACGTACTCCGCCAACCACGTTGATGAACACGTCCTGGTCGAACAACGCAATGCCGCCATGACGGTGCATCACTGCCAGCAGCATGGTGAGCCGATTGGCGTCGAGGCCGAGACAGATGCGGCGCGGATTGGGGCTGTGGCTTTCGTCGGCAAGTGCCTGAACCTCGATCAGCAGCGGCCGGCTACCTTCACGTATTACCGTGATGATGCTGCCGGGAACCGCTTCATCATGGCGTGATAAAAAAATGGCAGACGGGTTGTTGACCGCCTTCAGGCCGCTATCCGTCATCGCGAAAACGCCGAGTTCGTTGACCGCACCGAAACGGTTTTTCACCGCCCGTATCATGCGGTAGCGTTCGCCGGCGTCACCCTCGAAATACAGTACGGTATCTACCATGTGCTCGAGTACTCGCGGGCCCGCCAGTGTACCTTCCTTGGTGACATGACCGACGAGGAAAAGTGCGGTGCCGGATTGTTTAGCAAAACGTACCAGCTGTGCTGCGCTTTCCCGTACCTGGCTGACCGCACCGGGGGCAGATGAGAGTGTTTCTGTATAGATCGTCTGGATGGAGTCGATGACCATGACTCGCGGTTTTTGCCGGGCTGCCAGGGCGATGATGTTCTCAACACAGGTTGCCGACAGCAGATTGAGTCCTTGGTCTGACACGCCCAGCCGCCTTGCACGCAGGCCCACCTGCTGCAATGATTCTTCACCGGTGACATACAGGCAGGGCAGGCGGCCGGCCAGCGCTGCCAGGGTCTGAGTCAGCAGGGTGGACTTGCCGATACCGGGGTCGCCACCGATCAGCGTGACAGAACCGTGTACGAGGCCACCGCCGAGTACGCGATCAAGCTCACCGATGCCGGTTGTCGTGCGAGCTTCGGTCTCAAGCTCGACTTCATCCAGCGACTGGATGCGCACATCTGTGCTGATGCCTGGCGTGAAGCCGGCCCTGTTAACGGGCGGCGTCTGTGAGGTTGTTTCAGTCATCGTGTTCCACTCACCGCAATCGGTACATTGCCCGGCCCATTTGCTCTGGCTGGCGCCACAGGAGGAACAGACATACAGCATTTTCACTCTGGCCATCAGCCTGCTTCCAGGTCGGTTTCGGGTGTTTCCTTTTGGGTGGCCAGTCGCGGATGGATACGGGCCGTCTGTACCGCGTTGTTATCAGTGCGTGTGATCTCAATGGGGTAATTTGCGATCAGCAGGCTGGTCCCGGGTGCGGGTATCATCTCAAGGTGCTCGAGGATGAGTCCGTTCAGGGTCTTGGGGCCATCGGTAGGCAGCTCCCATGAGAGTACACGGTTGATTTCACGGATGTGGGTACTGCCGTCAATCAGATAGCTGCCATCGTCCTGTGGATGAATGCCGGCGTTGCGTATCGAAGAGTCGGTGGTGAACTGTCCGACGATTTCTTCAAGAATATCTTCCAGCGTCACCAGCCCATGTATACTGCCGTACTCGTCAACAACCAGGCCGGAACGCCTGCGGTTTTTCTGAAAATTGAGCAGCTGGCGTGTCAGCGAGGTGCCTTCCGGAATGAAATACGGTTCGCGGATCAGCGATTCGAGTGTCTCACGTGTGAGTTCGTCTCTGACCACCAAATTGAGAACCTTGCGCATATGCAGCATACCAATCGTATTATCGATGCTGTCCTTATACACCGGTACACGTGTGCGATGACTATTGGTTATCTGTTGCTCGACATCACTCCAGTCATCATTGAGATCGATGCCGGTAACATCATTGCGCGGTATCATGATATCTTCAACGCTGATGTTTTCCAGATCGAGGATCCCAAGCAACATGTCAGTATGCTTACCCGGGATGAACTGTCTGGCTTCATGCACCACCATGCGCAGTTCATCTGCATTCAGGCTGTCATCAGAGCTCGATGCGGCATGCACGCCAAACATTGCCAGCATCTTGTTGGATATCAGGTTGACGAACCATACCAGCGGGTAGAAGATTTTCTGTAGTGGTGTATAGATATAGGCAGCGATGTATGCAAACAGGTCCGGTTTCAGGGCTGCGAGGGTTTTTGGTGTGACTTCGGCGAACACTAGAATGACAAACGTCAGTATACCGGTGGCGATGGCAATACCAGCCTCACCGTAGTAGCGCATCGCAATCAATGATGCTATCGCTGATGCGAGAATGTTGACAAAGTTATTCCCAAGCAGGATCAGTCCGAGCAGGCGGTCGGGCCTTTTGAGCAGATAACGCGCGAGCTTTGCACCACGATGACCCTTTCTCGCCAAAGTTTTCATGCGATAACGGTTCAGGGTCATCAAGGCTGTTTCGGAACCTGAAAAAAAACCTGAAAGCAGAATCAGCGCAACCAGGATGGTGAACAGCGTGCCTGTGGAAATGTCGCTCAAGGAGGATCTCGTCTGCTTGGAATATGCTTTATTTCAATGGACGCAGCGGCCGGGTGTCAAGATGAAGCCAGAATTACTTCGAGAACGAACTTGCTGCCGAAATAGGCCAGCATCAGGCTAATGAAGCCGCCCAGTGTCCAGCGTATGGCCGTGCGTCCGCGCCAGCCTACCAGCCAGCGGCCGGCGAGCAAAGTGGCAAATACCAGCCAGGCAATGATCGATAACACGGTCTTATGGGCAAGGTGCTGGGCAAACATGTCCTCGAGAAAAACCATACCGCTGACCAATGATACGCTGAGACAGACGAAACCGATGATGATGGCATCGAACAGCAAGGACTCCATTGTCTTTAACGGTGGCATCATGCGTATCAGACCGCCAGGCTGATGCTTGTGCAGCAGACTGTTTTGCACAGAGAGCACAACAGCCTGAATAGCAGCCAGCCCCAGAATACTGTAGGCAATGATTGAGGTTACCACGTGAATAATGAGCCCGGTGGCGCTGCCAGGCGGCAGCAGATGAATGGTGGCAGTGGTATGATCGGCCGCCAGGGTAATCGCAGCAATGGGTAAAACGATAATACCAACAATCTCAATCGGATGTCTCAATGCTGACACCAGGGTGAACAGGGTAATGAATGCGCCGACCAGTGACAAGGCTGTAAAAAAACCAATATTGATTCCGTCTGGATTGATCATGCTTTGCGACAGGGTGTATAAATGCGCACCCAGTCCGAGGAATCCGGGGAACAGGATCACCCGTTTGCTCAAGGCGGCTACGCTTCTTGATTTTTTCAGCCTCATCAGGAGCAAGACAGTACAGCCCAGATAAAGAGTTATCGCCAGAAAGGCAGCTAAAAGGTCAGTCATGCAGCTCTACATTGTAGTAATAGGTGGATTTTAGCCATACATTGTGACAATGGTCACATAAATTATGTAACTTAGCCTGGTCGCAGTCGTTACACTAACCTGGCATGTTAGCATTTGACCAGGCTAAAAGACACAAACGAGGATAGATGTATACCATGCAGATACGTGTGCTGGGCTGCAGTGGAGGTGTTTGTCAAGGTGTGGCGACGAGCTCGTTTTTGATCGACAACGACATTCTTGTTGATGCAGGAACCGGTGTGTTTGAGCTTACGCTCGCAGAAATGCAACGTATCCGCCACATCTTTGTCACGCACGCTCATCTTGATCATATCGCTGCCATACCGCTGCTGGCTGATACGCTGTTTGACCGTCTGGTAGGCAACCCGATCAGGGTGCACGCGCAGGAAAAAACACTTGAACAGCTGCGCAGGCATATCTTCAACGGATCCATATGGCCTGACTTTACCGCTCTCCCGCGACCGGAAAATCCTGTACTCAGGCTGGATGCGATGCTGCCGGGTAACACCCGCGAGATCAACGGCCGGGTGATTGAAATGATAATGGTAAATCATGCAGTACCCGGCGTGGCTTACCGGATTGAATTCAGGGGCCGGTCGTTTGCGTTCAGCGGAGATACGACCAGCAATGACAGCCTGTGGGCTGCCTTGAACAGACATGACAATCTGGATCTGCTGTTTATCGAATCGGCCTTTGCCAACAAGGATCGCTCACTAGCCCGCGCTGCATTGCATTATTGTCCCGAACTGCTCGCCAGTGACTTGCGCCAACTGAAACATCAACCGGCAATATACATCTCGCATTTAAAACCCGGTGAAGAAGAGCTCATCATGAGCGAGTGTCGTCAGGCAATGCCGGATCGGGAGCTGGGACAGCTCAAAAGTGGGGATGTTTTCGAACTTTAGAGATTATAAAACCAGGTTCACCGCAGAGGTGCGGAGAAAACTGCTGGTTACCATACAAGCGACTTTAGTCGCGAATTTCAGAAATTCGCGACTAAAGTCGCTCCTGCACGTAATCCTTCATGCAATATACGGGCTGACGGGTAAATAATCATTCAGCTGTCTGATGTATAATTCATGCTTTTCAGAAATCAGCTTTTAAAAAAACCATGTTTGACGGATTGAGTGATCGTCTTGCCAAAACCGCACAGCGTCTGCGCGGCCAGGGGCGACTGACGGAAGAGAATATCCAGGATGCCTTGCGTGAGGTACGTATGGCGCTGCTCGAAGCCGATGTGGCACTGGCGGTGGTGCGGACGTTCATCGAGGACGTCAAGCAGCGCGCGATGGGTGAGGAAGTGATGACCAGCCTGACGCCGGGCCAGGTCTTCATCAGTATCGTGCAGCAGGAAATGATCAAGGTCATGGGCGAGTCCAATGAACGTCTCGATCTAGTGACGCAACCACCGGCTGTGATTCTGATGGCTGGTCTGCAGGGTGCGGGTAAGACCACGACCGTCGCCAAACTGGCAAAATTGCTGCAGGAGCGAGAAAAGAAGAAGACCCTGCTGGTGAGCTGCGACATCTACCGTCCGGCCGCGATCGACCAGTTGAATACCCTGGCCTCCCAGGTTGGGGCTGAGTTCTATCCCAGCTCCAGGGACCAGGATCCTGCAGCGATCGCGCGTGAGGCCATCGCACATGCGCGCAAACAGCATATCGATGTCGTGCTGGTCGATACGGCCGGTCGTCTGCACATCGACAAAGACATGATGGATGAAATCAAGCGTGTCCATGAGGCGGCGCAACCGGTTGAAACCCTGTTTGTCGTCGACAGTATGACAGGCCAGGATGCAGCCAATACGGCGCACGCGTTCAATGAGGCGCTTCCGCTCACCGGTGTGATTCTCACCAAGACCGATGGTGATGCTCGCGGCGGTGCGGCACTGTCGATACGGCAGATTACCGGCAAACCGGTTAAATTCATGGGTGTCGGCGAAAAAATCGACGCGCTCGAAGCCTTCCATCCGGACCGTGTAGCTTCACGTATCCTCGGCATGGGCGATGTGCTGTCGCTGGTCGAGGAAGTGCAGCAGAAGGTCGACCATAAAAAAGCCGAGCAGCTGGCGAAGAAGGTCAGGAAGGGTCAAAGCTTTGATTTCAACGATCTGATGGACCAGTTCGAACAAATGCAGAACATGGGCGGTTTGACAGGCTTGATCGATAAAATGCCAGGCATGGGCGGCATGGCGGATAAGGTCAAGGAACAGGTCAATGATCGCGAAATTCGCCGCATGATCGCGATTATCCGCTCAATGACGCCGAAAGAGCGCCGTTTTCCGGACATCATAAAGGGTTCGAGAAAGCGTCGTATTGCGGCAGGCTGTGGATTGCAGGTGCAGGATGTCAACCGTCTGATGAAACAGCATCAGCAGATGCGTAAGATGATGAAGAAAATGTCCAAGGGCGGCATGGCGGCGATGATGCGTGGCCTGAAAGGAAAAATGCCTGGTGGCGGGCCTCCGGGTATGGGTCCGGGTGGTATGGGTTTTTAGTCAACAGAAATCCATTTAATCCTGTCCAAGCATTTCATATTAAAAAAAAATCACGTAAAATACGCGGCTTGCTGCGGGTCGGTGGGCCTGCGATTCAGACAATAAATTAAGAGAATTTGGACATATGGTAACGATTCGTTTATCAAGAGGCGGCGCCAAGAAAAAGCCGTTTTATCATGTCGACGTGAAGGACTCGCGTCGCTCACGTGATGGTCGCTATATCGAGCGCATTGGCTACTTCAATCCGAGCGCGCGTGGTTCCGAACAGCGCCTGCATATCGATCTTGATCGGGTTGATCACTGGGTTTCAAACGGTGCGGGTACCTCAGACCGTGTTGCTTCTCTGGTTAAAGAGGCGCGCAAGCAGCCGGCTTGAGTTGAAAAACGGGTAACAGGCCATGTCAGCTGATGAAGAAAAGCTGATTGTTGGCAAAATATCCGGTGTATACGGCGTCAAGGGTTGGGTCAAGGTACATTCAGACACTGATCCTCGAGACGGCATAACCGGTTATAACCCCTGGTACATTCAACAAGGGGCGCAGGGAAACGCTGCGTGGCGCGAGGTCCGTGTTGAAGACGGGCGACGTCAGGCAAAAACAGTCATCGCCAAGCTGGAAGGTGTCGATGACAGGGATGCAGCCATGCTGCTGACCGGTGCGAAGATAGCTATCTCACCTGATCAGCTGCGAACATTGGACGAAGAGGAATTTTACTGGCGCGACCTGATCGGTTTGCGCGTCGTCAACCAGGAAGGTATCGAACTGGGAACTGTGCAGCGCTTGATGGAGACCGGCGCTAACGATGTACTCGTTATCAGCGGTGGACAACTGAGCGCAGCGAACAAGGAACATCTGGTTCCATGGGCGCCGGGTCAGGCTGTGCTCGAAGTCGATCTCGAACGCGGCCTTATACGCGTGGACTGGGACGCTGACTTTTAACAACAGTGATACCGGTTTAGGTTGAAACAGGGTGCTTGCTAAGGTGCATTTTCACGTGGTCACTCTGTTTCCGGACATGGTCCGGCACATGACATCGCAAGGTGTACTCGGTCGGGCCATCAAGCAGGGCATTATCGGGTTGACGTGCTGGAACCCGAGGGACTTTACCCATGATCGCCACCGCACGGTGGACGATCGTCCATACGGCGGTGGTCCTGGTATGCTGATGAAGGTTCAACCTCTGGCTGATGCCATCTGCGCCGCCAGAGCACAGGCGGGCGAAACGGCTAAAGTGATTTATCTGAGCCCGCAGGGGCAAAGGCTGGATCAGCATAAGGTCAGGCAACTGGCACACTACAGCGCAGAAAAGCAGGACGCGAGTTATATTTTGATAGCTGGACGCTATGAAGGTATCGATGAACGCCTGATCGAGCAAACTGTCGATGAAGAGATATCTATCGGCGACTATGTACTCAGTGGCGGTGAGCTGGCAGTCAGCGTCATCGTCGATGCCATCGCAAGAATGCTACCCGGTGTTCTGGGTGATGAGGATTCTGCGCAGCAGGATTCATTTATGCAGGGCCTGCTGGATTGTCCGCACTATACGCGGCCGGAAGAAATCAACGGCCGGCGGGTGCCGCAGGTATTATTGGGCGGTGACCATAAGGCTATCGTTCGCTGGAGACTGAAACAGTCTCTGGGAAGAACGTGGTTGCGCAGGCCGGATTTGCTGGAGAATGTGCAACTCAATGAAGAGCAAAAGAGTCTGCTCGATGAATTCCAGAGCGAATATCATCCGGTGGAAGAATAACTGGCTGTTGGCCATACGCATTAGCTATTAGCGGAGTAATCAAGATGAGCAACATTATTCAACAGCTCGAAGCAGAGCAGATGACCAAGGAAATTCCGGCGTTCTATCCCGGTGACAATGTTGTCGTGCAGGTTCGTGTAGTGGAAGGAACGCGTGAGCGCCTGCAGGCATTCGAAGGCGTGGTCATAGCCAAGCGTAACCGCGGTCTCAACTCGGCGTTTACGGTGCGCAAGCTTTCACACGGTGAAGGTGTTGAGCGTGTCTTTCAGACTTACAGCCCGAACATTGCGGAGATCAAGGTCAAGCGCCGTGGTAAAGTACGTCGTGCAAAACTCTACTACCTGCGAGGCAGAACGGGTAAAGCGGCCCGTATCAAGGAAAAGCTATAACCACCCTCTATACTGTTGGTGTTGATCGGTGCTTGCCCACGCATGAAGTTGTTATTACGTGGTATGTAATCTCTGCCATTTCATGTGTGTATTCTCAGTCACCACTCAACAGAACCGGCATCTGAAAATAGCTTTGAAAAAAGAGTGGTCAGTTGGCCACTCTTTTTTTTGTCTGCGTTATATTTAGCTTATGCGTTTTCAGAAATTTCTATTGCTGTGTTGCCTTGCTGTCTGCGGTCTGTCAATTGAAACCCTGGCTGCGCCCGCTTCTCTGGAAACAGCGCAGGTAACGACAATACAGATTGATCAGCCTGCCGAGCATAGTCCGCTATCGAACGCGCCAACAGACTCAGCCGATCAACAGGAGTCGCTGGCGTACGAGTCGCTTGATCAGCTGAGCAAACTTACGCAGATTGGATTGTCGGGACTGGCGATGCGCATGATTGAGCAGCAGCAAAAACTCTACCCTGAATTTGGCCCGGAATGGTATGCGTTTGAATTCAAATATTTTCAGACTTTGTCTGCACTCGAGCGCTGGCAAGACATCATCGACCGCGCTGACCGGTTGCTGGATGAGGTTGAACAGGGACAGCAGATAACACCTAAAATCGCCCAATGGATTGAATCCCAGAAGGCGATTGCCTGGCTGCAACTGGGCGATGCAGGACAATCATTAGAACTGACACGTAAGTTGATCTGGGAAGCCAGAGGTGAAGATCCTGATCGCACAGCTTTCTGGCGGTCTTTGATTATACGGGCCTACCTGCAGCTGGATTATGCGGAAGATGCAAACAGGGCGCTGCGTAAATACCGCCGGGATTACGGCGACTTAAAATCAGAATGGAAGCTGTTGCAGGCGCAAGCGCTGTTGCGGGCGAGCAGGCCTGATGAGGTCGTCGATTTACTGGCACAGGAAAAATCGCATAAAGGCAGGGCTCTGCGTCTACTCGCAGCCGTCAGAGCACGCCCCGATAATGCTGGCCGCTATATCAAGGAGATCGAGCAACAACTGTCCGATGCCAGTTTGACGCAAGCTCAGCAGCGTGCCTATTTTTATGTGCTCTATGAAGCTTATATTTCAAAAAAAAACCTGTTGTCCGCAGCTGAAACCGTCGAGCAATTGCTTGCTCTGAATCGTGCTCAGGTATTGCTGGGTGAGCATTTCAACGTTAATGCCGATAGTCTGTGGCTGCTCTATGAGCAAATAGGCGAACAGGCGGGCAATCAGTACAACTTACTGAAAGGTAATGACTCTGCCTGGTACCAGCGTGCCGTTGATATCCAGGAAAAAGAGCCTGTCAAGGCGCGTGCAATGTATGCCGTTGTCGCACTCTCGACCGTCGATGAAAACAAGCGCCAACTGGCGCACAAACAACTTGTCGACGCGTTAGCCGTGACGGACGGCGGCCTGGAGGTTGTTAACCAGCTATACATGCAAAGTACGCGGGCCGGCTCATCAGACAATCTACCCGTTGAGGTGCGCTATCGCCTGGTCGACCATGCACTATCTATCGGCGACATCACCCTGGCTGCAAGTATGATGGTGAGCCTGCCTGAGCCACCACCGGGCGAGGGTTATTTCGACTGGCAGATGCGCAAGGCGCGTGTGCTGATACTCGAGGGTGAGTATCAAAAGGGAGAGGCTGAACTCAAGTTGTCGCTGCAGAATGCCACTGAACTAAATACAGACATGGTGGATCGCTATTTACAGGTGGTGTTCGATCTGCAAACGATTAAAAGACATAAACAGGCTCTTGAGCTGTTCGATCTGTTGCCAATCGCGTCTATGGATGACAAGTTGAAACGTGAAATCTATTACTGGAAAGCGGAATCCAATTATGAGATTGAGCGTTACGATCAGGCTGCCATGCTCTATATGCAGTCGGCGCAAGCGGGTGATGAGACCATGTCAGACCTGTGGGCGCAGTCAGCCCGGTTCAAGGCTTCGGATGCCTTATTAAAGGCGAAATTATATGACGATGCACAGCACGCGTATTCCGAGTTACTGAAAATTACGTCCAGCGACGCACGCAAGCGACTCATCCGGCAAAAGCTTCAGCACATTCGCCTGTTGCGCAGTAACGATGCCGAATCAGCCAGGGGGCAGGCAGATGAAACACTATCAGGCTAGCATTAAAACACCGTTCGCTCATCTGGGTTTATGCTTCAGTGCTAACAAGCTGACAGCGATCGATTTCATCGAATCCGATAAAGAAATCAAGCCGCGCGACGAAACGGCTGTTAGCGTCTGTAATCAGATCAGGCAGTATGTCCAAAGCCCGAAGGGGGACAGCGCATTTGAGATTATGTATTCAATTCAAGGCACCTCCTTTCAGAAAAAAGTCTGGAGTGAACTGAAGAAAATACCGCCAGGCAAGGTGATTACTTACGGCCAGCTCGCACAGAAACTCGACACATCGGCGCGCGCGGTGGGTAATGCCTGCAGAAAAAACCCGATCCCGCTTGTTATACCCTGTCATCGAGTGGTCTCTTCGAACGGAATAGGTGGCTACGCCGGCGATACGCAGGGTGGATTGGTGCAGGTTAAATCCTGGTTGCTGACGCATGAAGGTGTGGCTGTTCCCTGAGTTTGTTATTGATCCGGATGCTGATATTCACGCTTTTTTAACACATCTTTGTTATGAGCTACTTTCTGGGTATTGATCAGGGTAGCCATTCCAGCCGTGCAGTCCTGTTTGACGGAAATGGTGGTATTGTTGAACAGGCGTCGCAAAAAATCATGATTGACCGGCCTGCGACCGGGCAGGCCGAATACGGTGCCGGTCTGCTGTTCAATTCGGTTGAAACTGTAGTAAAGCAGGTGCTGGATGCTTTGGATAGGCAAGATAATGCACAGGTCTCAGCCTGCGGTATTGCAACGCAGAGATCGACTGTACTCGCCTGGGATGTTAGCGGCAGGGCCCTTGGCCCGGCGTTGAGCTGGCAGGATGTTCGTGCAGAACGCATGATGGCTGAACTGCAGCAGCACGAGCGAGAAATCAGGCGGTTGACCGGTCTTCCGTTAACCCCCTATTACAGTTCCAGTAAAATGAACTGGCTGCTCAATCAGTCCGAAAGGGTAAAACAGTGCCCGAGAGAAGCGCTGCGATTGTCTCCGCTGATCAGCTACCTGCTGTTTCATCTGCTAGACAACAAGCCTTATGTCATCGATTACAGTAATGCACAGCGCACGCAATTGTTTGATCTTGATGCGCTGACATGGTCTGAGCGCTTGTGCAACTGGTTTGATGTTGACATCAGCTTATTGCCCGAATGCAGGCCCATTCGCGCTGCGTATGGCAAGCTGTATGGTACAGACATACCGGTAACGGCTGTGTGCGGAGACCAGAATGCAGCTATGTATGGTACCGGTCAGCTGGAACAGGGTATGGCGCTGGTCAATATCGGTAGCGGGGCTTTTGTGTTGCGCGAACTCGATCACTTCAGCGAAAGTAAGACGCAGTTGACCGGTGTCGCTTATGCGGATAACGAGACTGTTGGTTATATGCGCGAAGCAACCATAAACGGTGCCGGCAATGCGTTGAGCTGGGCAGAAAAGCAATGGGGCGTCGAGAATTTGATCGAAAGCCTGCCAGACTGGATGCGGACCGTTAAGGAGCCGCCCGTGTTTATCAATTCGGTTGGGGGTCTCGGGACGCCCTGGATGCAAGGCAAACTTGCTTCGGCATTTGTCGGCAATGGCACCTATACTAATGCTGAAAAGGCTGTTGCGATCATCGAAAGCATTGTGTTCATGATACAGGTCAATCTTGAACTGATGGCTGTGGAGGCGCCGCTGAAGAAATTGCGCGTCAGTGGTGGTTTATCAAAGATGGATGGCTTGTGTCAGAAATTAAGCGATCTGAGCGGGTATGTGGTCGAACGCAGCAATGTCGCTGAAGCTTCGGCGCGGGGTGCCGCCTGGCTTGCTGCGGGGCGGCCGCATAGCTGGAACAGCAACAGACCTGATGAACCTTCAAGCAGACAGTTTGTGCCGCAGCAGGCTAACGGTCTTGCGTCGAGGTACCGGTTGTTCAATACAGAACTGAATCGGATGTTGAAGGCTAATCAACAAGTGAGGACTGTAAAGTGATACCTGTTCTGGTGGCACATCGCGGTTATATGGAAAAGTATCCGGAGAATTCGCTGTCATCAATCGAGGCTGCTCTGCAAGCCGGTGCTTGCATGGTTGAGTTCGACGTGCAAATGGATGCCAATGGACAGTTGCTGCTATTGCACGATGATAATTTCAAACGTACGGCGGGCATAGACAGCAGCATATTCGATACACCGGATGGCACACTGATCAGCGTTCATGAACCAGACAGGCTGGGTGACGCATTCAAGCCGGAGACTGTTCCTGCCTTAACGCAAATTCTTGACATGCTGGAGCATTATCCACAAGCCACGGCATTTATTGAAATCAAGGATGAGAGTATTCAGCGCTGGGGTCTGGGCCGGGTCATGGATGAACTCCTGAGTTGCATTGAGCAACTGTCGCATCAGTGCGTGATCATCTCTGATAACCTGGAGGCTGTTTCCACTGCAGGCAAACAATCTGACAGCAAGACGGGCTGGGTAATCCATCGCTATGATGCGGTGCATCACGAGCTGGCCGAGCAGCATACACCCGATTACATGATATGTAATTACAAACGGATTGTTGGGGGGCTGTGGCCAGGAAACTGGGAATGGATGCTGTATGACATAACTGACCCCGATCTCGCTCTGCATTGGGCTGACAAAGGGGCGCGCCTGATCGAAACGCGTGAAATTGGCGACATGTTGCAGCACCCGCTGCTGCAGCAACGCCGTTGCCAGCACGGTTAGTCCAGCGATGAACACTACGCCAGACTATGATGTTGCCGTTATCGGTGCAGGTATTCACGGCGCAGGTGTTGCACAGGCAGCCGCGGCAGCAGGTTACTCCGTACTCGTGCTGGAACAATATGATCAAGCTGCAAAGGGCTCGTCCTGTCGCTCCTCCAAGCTGATACACGGGGGTTTGCGTTATCTCGAGAACGGACAACTACATCTGGTTCGTGAGTGCTTACATGAACGCGAGGTTCTGTTGCAGATCGCGCCTCACCTGGTCAAGCTGGTCCCCTTTCATATCCCCGTTTACAGCGAGACGCGCAGGCGCCCGTGGAAAATCACCCTCGGACTGGGTGTGTATTCGTTGCTCAGCAGAAAACCATTTCGCCGGGTGTCGCGCACACGCTGGGATCAGTTGGATGGCTTGCGCACCGATCGTCTTGATGCAGTGTTCAGTTACTACGATGCGCAAACCGATGATGCCCGTCTGACGCGTTCGGTACTCGCGTCCGCACGTGAACTGGGCGCCGATGTCATTACCGCAGCAGAATTTACCCGTGCAGATCTGGCTTCAGATAAAGTCAGCGTGAATTACGTGAATAACGGCAGCACGAAGGCCGTCGTGGCACGGGCACTGGTCAATGCGGCCGGTCCCTGGATCAACCAGGTACAGGCCAAGATCTATCAGTCGTCCGGCGAGCGGGTGGCGACATATGATATGGAGCTGGTGCAGGGGACTCATATCGTTGTTGCCGGCGAAATCGCGCATCCCTATTATCTGGAAGCACCCCAGGATGGACGCGCTGTGTTTGTTCTGCCGTGGAAAAACAACATCATGGTCGGAACCACCGAAAGCCATTATCAGGGTGATCCAGCCCGGGTCAGGCCGCTCGCCGCCGAGATCGATTATTTGCTGGAGATTTACAATTATTATTTCAATCGATCGCTCGAGCGTGATGAAGTGGTCGAATCATTTGCCGGCCTGCGTGTGTTGCCTGGCGGACGGGGTGACGCTTTCAATAAATCGCGGGATTCGCACTTTCTGCAGGATAACGCCCGTCAGCCGCGGCTGGTATCGATCTACGGTGGCAAACTGACCTCGTACCGCGCTGCATCCGACAGTGTGCTCGCCAGCCTCAGAAAAACACTACCCGCTGCCACCCGCCTGGCACGCACGTGCAAGCTGGGACTACCGGTAATTGATTGATTATTAGAAATTTTCACAGGCAGTATTGATAATTAGAATACCGGCCCCATATACCCAAAAAAATAGCATTAAAACACCTATCAGCTGTATTTTTATCAGAATTTTTGGAGATTCAAATGAGTGTAGAGACCGGTAAAGAAACCCTCGAATTTCAGACGGAAGCGCGTCAGATCCTGCACCTGATGACGCATTCGCTGTATTCCAACAAGGAAATATTCCTGCGCGAACTGATTTCGAATGCATCGGATGCGTGCGACAAGTTACGCTTTGAAGCCCTGGGTAATGATGACCTGTACGAAGGCGATGGAGATCTGAAGATCACCGTCGATTTCGACCAAGACAACAAGACGGTCACCGTTACGGATAATGGCATCGGGATGTCACGCGATGAAATTATCGAAAACATCGGCACGATCGCCAGTTCAGGGACACGGAAATTTCTCGAATCTCTCACCGGTGACCAGGCCAAGGATGCACAGATGATTGGTCAGTTTGGTGTCGGTTTTTATTCGAGCTTTATCGTTGCCGATAAAGTAACAGTGACCAGCCGGCGTGCCGGTGTCGGCACGGATGAAGCCGTGCGCTGGGAGTCGGACGGGCAGGGCAGCTTTACCCTGGAAAATACCGAACAAGACCGTCGCGGGACCGTAGTCACCTTGCATCTGAAGGAAGGCGAGGAAGAGTTTGCCGACAATTTCCGCCTGCGTAACATCATCAAGCAGTACTCAGACCATATCTCCCTGTCGATCAACATGCTGAAAGTGGATTATGGCCGCGATGAGGACAAGGAGGAAAAAGAAGCTGCCGAACCGGAGTACGAACGCGTAAACAGTGCGTCAGCGCTGTGGGCCAAGGACAAGAAAGACATTACGGATGATGAGTACAAGGAATTCTACAAGCATGTCAGCCATGACTTTCAGGACCCGCAAACCTGGATCCATAACAAAGTCGAGGGCAATCAGAGCTATACCTCGCTGTTTTATATTCCCGCGAAGGCACCATTTGACCTGTTCGATCGCGACCATAAACGCGGCGTCAAGCTCTATGTGAAACGTGTCTTCATTATGGATGATGCCGAGCACCTGATGCCCAACTATCTGAGGTTCATCAAAGGTGTGGTTGATTCGGACGATCTGCCACTCAATGTGTCGCGAGAGATTCTGCAGCAGAACAAAGTCATCGATCGTATTCGCGGTGCATCCGTGAAGAAGATCCTGGGTAAGTTGGAGTCGATGGCCAAAGACCAGGCCGACGACTATGCGGCTTTCTGGAAAACCTTTGGCCAGGTGATGAAAGAAGGGCCGATCGAGGATTTTGCCAACAAGGACCGTATCGCCAAACTGCTGCGCTTTGCCAGCACAGAAGCCAATACCGAAGAGCAGACGGTCTCGCTGGAAGACTATGTGGGCCGCATGAAGGAAGGCCAGGAAAAAATCTATTTCATCACGGCCGAGTCTTTCGCGGCCGCGAAGAACAGCCCACATCTGGAAGTGTTCAGGAAGAAAGGCATTGAGGTGCTGTTATTGAGCGATCGTGTTGATGAGTGGCTGGTGTCGCACTTGACCGAGTTCGATGAGAAACCACTGCAGTCAGTTGCGCGCGGTGACCTCGATCTGGGCAAGATCGGTGATGAAGAGGAACAAAAGGCCAGCGAACAAGCAAGCGAGGAATTCAAGGATATTATCGAGCGTGTGAAGAAAACGCTGGGCGACAAGATCTCCGAGGCACGCATGTCACAGCGTCTCACGGATTCGCCATCGTGCCTGGTTCTGAATGAACAGGACATGAGTGCACAAATGCGGCAAATACTGGAGGCGGCAGGGCAATATGCACCCATTGCGCAGCCGATTCTGGAACTCAACTCCGAGCACAAACTGGTCGCTAAGCTGAAGGATATCCAGGCGGATGACAGCTTCAACGACTGGGTGTCGCTGCTGTACGAGCAGGCGCAGCTGGCGGCTGGTAATCAGCTGGAAGATCCTGCAGGCTTTGTCATGCGAGTGAATCGTCTGCTCGAATCCTGATTTATTCCGCTGCAATCGGTAGACAAACATCGCCCGGTAGTGTTGTAGGGTGCGCCGTGCGCACCGAACTCGTAGCGTCAATCAGATGACCATAACATGGCGCGCACGGCGCACCCTGCGTACTCGCCAATGATTCAGGGCGAATCAATAACGGCAGAGATTTGGAGAGCACTCGGAACTGCATGTACTTAATTTTCGATGTGGCCGCGGGCGTGTGAGCTATCGGCTTAAATCGCTCCTGCAAATACGCGAAATATATACTGCGTTCCTTGTGCCTCTGCGGTTCATATGTAAATTATTGCCCGCTTCGATGGCTGTTGCTGCGTTACCGGCTATACTAGTGGCAATGTCTATAAACGCAACGGTCAGCTTCGGATACATTTTCAAACTGCTGGTTTTTCTGGCGGTTTTTGCCATTGGTCAGGCACCTTGCGTAGCCGCCGAGGAAGTGATTCAGGCAGACACCCGCTATCTCTATGTCCAGCCCGGACAGACACTTCACAACATTGTGCGCCGTCTTTATCCCCAACGTCAGAAGGACTGGGTCAAGCTGGAACAACAGATCGTGCGTGATAATCCTGAAGCTTTTGTTGATGGCGATAAAACAAAAATGAAAGCCGGTGCACGATTGGAATTGCCTCGACGCATGGTCGTCAAACCCCGGCCGATTGCGCGCAAACCCAGTCAGGTCGGTGAGGTGATCATGGCGAGGGGAGAAACTCTTGCGATCAATCAGCAGAAGGTCTCCAGGGATCTGAGCGTCGGCGATGCCGTGTATGTTGGCGACAAGATTGTCACTGGAGAAGACGGTTTTCTGCGGCTGCATATGGTGGACAACGCCAGGCTCGATTTGCGCTGTTACAGTATTATGGTAATAGAAAAGTATGATCTGCAGAAAACGAATCGTCGCAGTATTCTTAATTTGTTACAGGGCAGTTTGCGCAAGGTTACCGGTGAGATTGGCAAATGGACTGAAGATATTTACGAATTGAAGACGCCGGTTGCGTCAGTCGGTGTGCGTGGAACCGAATATGCTCTGCGCGTATTTCAGTCTAAAGGCTGTGATGGTTCAGTGGATACCAATGACGAAGGTCTATATATCAAGGTGATTAATGGCTGGGTCGATGTGCATAACAAGGCCGCGAAAACGGAAGTCGCAAAAAACGATACACTCTATATTCCACTACCCGACAAGGCACCCGTCGAGAAGGTGATCAAGGCGGGTGTATTTGAGCCTGTGAAAGCAACAGAACCTGTGCAGGACGAGCCTGTCGTTGAAGAAAAATCCACCAGCGCGTGGTGGTGGGCTGTGCTGGGCGTGATCATCATCGCATTGGCTATTTAAAAAAAGCAATATCCACCGCAACGGCGCAACGAACACGAAGCTGCGCAATATCAGTTGACCTTATAAGCTAATTCACTCTCGAGAACGCCTGAGGGTATAATTAATCAACACCCTTCTCAACGGTTTTGAAAAGGCAGATTTTTTTTACAATACAAGAAGCCGGTGT
The DNA here is from genome assembly GCA_942492025.1 of uncultured Gammaproteobacteria bacterium. Classification (GTDB taxonomy): domain Bacteria; phylum Pseudomonadota; class Gammaproteobacteria; order SZUA-229; family SZUA-229; genus JABDQW01. Next base: position 642,888 of record CALODJ010000010.1, read on the forward strand.
GCTTTTCTTCACCACGTTCAATATGGAGCGCAGTCCGAAGGCGGTGGTGTTCTTCGAACGATGGCTGTGAAAAGGAACATAATACCGACGTAGCATTTGGGTTAATTACACGGGAACAAGCCAATGGATTACATGAAAGAAAAACTCGGATCATGGCAAGTGGGGAATGATCTGACAGCTGGTAAAGTCCGTTTCAAGGTGTTTTTTCCAGACGAAGCGAGGGGGCTTCAACACAATATCAAGTCTATTCAGGTGGCCGGCGACTTTCAGACGGAATTGGGCCAAGCGGCCTGGGATTACGCCAATGCACCATCATTGACCAGGACTGCACACACAGAAGGCGAGGTCTGGGAGTACGAAACCCCTGCAGAACTCAAGGCCGGTTTTTACGAATACAAGTACTATGTTACGTTTAAAGATGCATCAACTCAACCGCGTTGGGTGAGTGATCCGTGTGCACGCTACGGAGGGCGTGAGAACATGAATGCGGCCTTTGTGATCGGTGGTAGTCAACCATCGGATAACGTAATTGCCCCGCTCGCAGGTGGCAGGCTCCCGCTGCGTGATCTGATCATCTATGAAATGATGATCGATGACTTTACCGATGAGTATCGGCAAGTCCGCGCGCCGCTTGATGCTGTCCGTGACAAGATCGGATATCTCAAGAAGCTAGGCATAAATGCCATTCTTTTCATGCCCTGGACTGCATGGAATGATTCAAGATTCAATTGGGGCTATACACCTTCACTCTACTTCTCGGTTGGATATCGCTATGCGCACGATCTGAATAAGCCGCAGGAGAAACTGTCATGGCTCAAAAAGCTGATTGATGCCTGTCACCAGGAAGGGATACACGTCATCCTGGATGGCGTGTTCAACCACGTTTACTCGGGTTTTCCCTACAAAACGTTTTACCAGAATTACGACGCGGACTGCCCTTACACAGGTTCCTTCTATGGAGAATTTGCCGGCTTGCAGGATCTGGATTTTAGCAAGCAATGCACACGCGAGTTCATTCGCGACGTCTGCTTCTACTGGATTGATACCTTCAAGATCGATGGCATTCGCTTTGATAACACCGTGAATTTCTACAGCGATAGCACACTGAACGGGCTGCCGGATCTGCTTGAACAAATCGATGCGCATATGACAGATCTGGACGAGGCAAACTTTTCTCTAACGCTGGAGCATCTCGAAATGAATGCATCTCAGGTCACCAATGGTACCAAGGCGACGAGCTATTGGGACAACGCACTTTATGAGAGCACGTTCGCAGGATTGTGGGACGGTCACGTTCAGCCGAAACTGCTCAATGCGCTCAATACCCGACAGTATTTAAATGATCTGACGAATATTCCAACGGTGTATCTCGGAAACCACGATCACTCGCATGTCAACTGGCAGGCGGGTGTGCGCACCAACGAGGGCGCCTTGCGGGCTTATCGCACGCAGCCGTACGCCATCGCCATGATGACCTCAAGTGGGGTGCCTATGATTCAGAACGGGCAGGAATTAGGCGAAGACCATTGGATACCAGAAAACGATCAAAACAGTGGCCGGCGAGTACAGCCAAGGCCGTTGCACTGGTCGTATGCTGAGGACAAGTTCGGACAACCCCTGATCGATCTTTATTCCAGACTGTGTGACATGCGCAAGACTTTCGACGTTCTTCGTATGGGTGATTTCTATCCAGCCTATTGGGAGGAGTGGCAGACGCGGTTTAACCCTGCCGGCTTTGGTGTTGATACTGATCGAAATCTGGTGATATTCAAACGGTATGGACATTTGCCGAGCGGTGAATATCACCAGTTTATGGTGGTACTCAACTTCGCTGACTATAACCAGTGGGTCACGGTTAATTTCTCGGACAACGGTTCCTGGCTTGATTTGCTGAGTGGCTGGACGCCCTACATACATGATTACCAACTTGAATTCGAAATCGGGTCGCATTGGGGTCACGTGTTTTTCAGGGCGTAAGCGTGTAGACACTGGCTTGGAACCCGGCTGAGCGCCTTATGACGAACTATAGGAGATGTTACAGCGCCAATGGAATGAATTTTCTGACGAGCAGCCGTTTACACTGACTGATACTAAAATGCCGCTTACTTAAGACATATTCAAGCTATGCTGTCATTGCGAAGTACGAAGCAATCTCCCCACTCCAGTTTGCCCTTCAATAAGCGCAAACAGGCGTATCAGTACCGTTAAGGTAAAAGCTTTTTTGGCGGACAATGATTTTTCTGACCAGCCTGCGATGCTACCATGGCCAAAATTGTTGTATCACCCCGCAGACATTCTGTAAAACCTCTGCGCCCTTTGCGCCTTTGTGATGAATCATTTATTCTGCGATTTATTTGTGTTGGTATGAAGTTATGGATTCGATCAGACTGGACAAATGGCTGTGGGCGGCGCGTTTTTTCAAGACACGTCCGCTGGCGACCGAGGCGGTCAACGGTGGCAGGGTGCATCTGAATGGCCACCGGGTCAAGCCGGGCCGGCCGGTTCATATTGGTGATAACTTGCGCATTCAGCGGGGTCCGTTGACGTACGAGATTATGGTCAAAGGCATCAATGCGCAACGCAGGCCGGCAAGCGAAATGGATCAATTGTATGAAGAAACGCAGGCGAGCATCGAAACGAGGCAGCAATTGACGGAGATGCGCAAGATGGCTGCCGGTGCACGCGCCGCACCCGCGAGGCGGCCCAACAAGCATCAACGCAAGCACATTGTCCGTTTCAAGCGTGAGCAGTGAGACATCCGTGCCAAGACCACAAACACCCAGGCTAGCCGCTGATGCCATTATCGAACTCATCGATCGACCGGACAGACCCATCGTGCTGATCGAGCGTAAAAACCCACCACCGGGCTGGGCGATTCCGGGCGGGTTTGTCGATATCGGTGAATCGGTGCCGGATGCGGCTGTCCGTGAAGCGCTGGAGGAAACCAGCATGAAGGTGAGTCTGCAATGCCTGCTAGGTTGTTATTCTGATCCGTCCAGAGATCCAAGGGGGCACACGGTCAGCCTGATCTATGTTGCGCAAGCCCACGGTGAACCAGTGGCCGCCGATGATGCTGCCCGTGTTGGCATTTTCGATCCGGCAGCTGTTGATATACCGCTGGCATTCGATCACGCGAAGATACTGCGGGATTACCTGCACTACAGGCGCACGGGCGTTGTTCCCGCGATAACTTGACGAGTGCCTAACATTCTGTTTATTGGTATAATTTTCGCTATGTACCGTTATCTGGAATCGCAACAAGCGATAGGGAGTTTCATTGTTTGAGTAATCGCACACTCTCGCTCAACGATCGCGTCTATGACTATCTGCTCGCTGTTTCAGTGAAAGAGCCGGACGTGCTCAGACAATTACGCGAGGAAACTGCAGGAATCGACTTTTCTGAAATGCAGATCGCACCGGAGCAGGGCCAGTTCATGGCGCTGCTGGTAAAGTTAATCCGTGCCAGGCGCGCGCTCGAAATTGGCACCTTTACCGGCTACAGTTCAATCAGTATTGCCAGCGCATTGCCGGATGATGGTGAACTGATCTGCTGCGATGACTCGGAAGAGTGGACGGCTATGGCGAAAAAATACTGGAAGCTGGCCGGGCTGGAAGATCGCATCAGCTTGAAACTGGGGGATGCTTGCGAGACCTTGCAGGATCTGATCGTCGCTGGACAGGTGGGCGCTTTTGATTTCATTTTTATTGACGCCGACAAGCAGAATTACGCGCAGTACTACGAGCTGTCACTACAGCTGTTGCGCGAGAGTGGCCTGATTGCCGTTGATAACACCTTGTGGTCGGGTGATGTGGCTGATCCGGCAAATTTGGAACCCGGTACGCGTGCTATCCGGAGTTTCAACGAAATGCTCAGGCAGGATCAGCGTGTCGAGATCAGCCTTGTGCCTATCGGGGATGGCCTCACACTGGTGCGTAAAAGCGGTAGTTTTAAACAATGATGAAGTGGCTCAGGTCAAAACGGAAAAAAAATAATGATGCCAATGCAGGCGTATCTATCGATCCCGTCATTATTCATCGATCCGAGCATGGCATTTCACGCAGGAATATCGACGAGCCGGCGCTGAAAGTGCTTTATAGACTGAATAAGGCGGGATACCAGGCATGCCTGGTGGGTGGTGCTGTACGTGATCTGCTGCTGGGGCGGCACCCGAAGGATTTCGATGTTGCCACCGATGCCACACCGGAGCAGGTCAGCAAGCTGTTCCGCAACTGCCGTTTGATTGGTCGTCGTTTTCGCCTGGCACATGTTCATTTTGGCAGGCAGATCATCGAAGTGGCCACATTCAGGGCGCCGCATGGTGAGACACATGAAGAGCATCATGACGAGTCTGGTCGCATCCTGCGTGATAACGTCTATGGTGAAATTCATGATGATGTCTGGCGTCGCGACTTCACCGCCAATGCGTTGTATTACAATATTGCAGACTTCAGCATCATTGATTATGTCGGTGGTGTTGAGGATATCGCAAACGAGCGTTTGCGCCTGATTGGTGATCAGGAAACCCGTTACCGCGAGGATCCGGTACGCATGCTGAGAGCGATCCGGTTTGCATCGAAACTGGGTTTCTCGATCGATGATGCGTGCAGGCAAGCCATGCTGGAGCTGGGGCCTTTGCTGGCTGACATACCCCCAGCACGTCTGTTTGAAGAGGTGCTCAAGCTGTTTCATTCGGGGCACGCCGAAGAAAGCTTCTATGCCTTGCAGGAATACGATTTGTTGAAATATCTGTTTCCTGATACCGTCCCATGGCTCCAGGATAGCACCGCGACCGCGTTCATTCAGCTTGCAATGCAGAGTACTGACCAACGCGTTAGACTCGACAAGCCAGTGACGCCGGCCTTCCTGTTTGCGGCCTTGTTGTGGTTGCCGGTCAAGACGCTGACGCAAGAGCATGTCGAAGCGGGAATGCCTCATGCGGTTGCACTACAAAAAGCCGCAACCCGGCTTATCTCCGATCAGATCCGCTATGTTTCAATACCCAAGCGGTTTACCACAACGATGCGAGATATCTGGGCACTGCAGGCTCGCTTCCGCCATCATTCCGGCCGGCGTGCCTATGCCCTGTTGCATCATCCCAAGTTTCGCGCGGCCTATGACTTTCTTTGCTTGCGCGCCAATGCCGGTGAAATCGACGTTGATGACTGCCGCTGGTGGACGGAATTGCAGGAAAAAAATCCTGAAGAACAGAAAAAAATACTGTCATCAGCTCAACAACCCGGCACAAGAAAACGCAGAAGCAGACCGAAACGGGATAAAGGTGGGTAACACTAATCTCTCGACGGTGTATATCGGTCTGGGTAGTAATCTTGACAAGCCTCATCGACAGATACGTCTGGCGATGCGGGCTCTTAGTTGCATTCCCGGTAGCCGAGTGGTTGCGGACTCCGGACTCTATCTGAGCAAGCCGCTGGTGCCTGCAAGCGGAGCAATAGCCCAGGCGGATTTTTACAATGCCGTGGTCAAATTAGAAACGCAGCTGGGCCCTCATGAGCTGCTGGATTATTTGCAGGATATCGAACAGGCGCAGGGTAGAGAGCGCAAACAGCGCTGGGGGCCGCGTACGATCGATCTCGATATTTTGCTGTTCGACAATGTGCGCATGCACGATAAGCGTCTTACGCTGCCTCATCCAGGAATACCGCAACGGTCATTCGTGCTCTATCCACTGCTAACAATTGATGACACACTCGAGATTCCCGGACATGGTATGCTCGGTAAACTGATAACGAACTGTGCACAAGATGGATTACGCTATCTTGGGACTATAGAAGGTTATGAAGAGTGATTCGGGTGATTGAACAGCTGCTTGACTCGAGGCCATTGCCCGGGTTTATTGTTGTCGAGGGGCCTATTGGCGTTGGAAAAACAACGCTGGCAAGACGACTGGCCCATTCGTTTGGTAGTAATATGCTGCTCGAGGCTGCAGAGGAAAATCCTTTTCTGGAAAAGTTCTATGAGAACCCGCGCAGTGCAGCCTTGCCAACGCAGCTTCACTTTTTGCTGCAGCGTACACGTCAGCTGAAAATGCTGAAACAGGACGATATGTTTAACCCGGTGCGTGTAGCCGACTTCCTGATACAAAAAGACCGGTTGTTCGCCGAATTGACCCTTGATAAAGACGAGCTGGATCTGTACGAGCAGGTCTATTCAAATCTGACACTGGATATACAGAAACCGGATCTGGTGGTGTATCTACAGGCACCGGTGGAAGTGCTGCTCGAGCGCATCAGCAAGCGGGGTATCAAGCATGAAAGATGGATCGAGGCGGCCTACCTTGAGCGTTTGTGCGACGCCTATGTTCATTTTTTTTACCAGTATAATGATGCACCCTTACTGATTGTCAATGCCGCCGATATCGACTTTGCACATAACAACGATGAATATGGATTACTGCTCGAGCAGATACTCGATACCCGCAGCGGCAGGCATTATTTCAATCCGGTGGCCGTGCAGGACATGGTTTTCTGATGAGCGTCCAGCCGCAACAGCCGCAGACAATAACGGTACGCAGTCTGCAAGCCATGAAACAGGCTGGAGAGAAAATCGCGTGCCTGACCGCCTATGATGCCAGCTTTGCGCAACTGCTGGATAAGGGCGGTATTGACCTGGTGCTGGTCGGCGATTCACTGGGTATGGTGGTTCAGGGAAACCAGACAACGCTGTCGGTGACCGTCAATGATATGCTGTATCACAGTCAGTCCGTCGCCCGCGGACTGAGCCGGTCGATGCTGATGGTCGACATGCCCTTCCTGAGCTATACCTCACCGCATCAGGCACTGGAACATGCCGGCCATTTTATGAAGCAGGCAAACGCACAGATGGTGAAACTCGAAGGCGGTGCCGAGCAGGCTGAGATCGTCACCTGCCTGGCACGAAACGGCATACCTGTGTGTGCTCATCTCGGTTTGCAGCCACAGCGTGTGCACAAGCTCGGTGGTTATTACGTGCAGGGGCGCGAGCAGACAGCGGCTGAGGCCATGATGCAAGAAGCGCAGTTGCTCGAGCAGGCGGGTGCCGATTTGATGTTGCTGGAGTGCGTGCCATCGTCATTGGCGGAAACAATAACCAGCGCACTGCGTATTCCCGTGATCGGTATCGGAGCCGGCGCTGGCTGTGATGGCCAGATTCTGGTGCTTTACGATATCCTGGGCATTAGCATGGGTCGCATACCAAGTTTCAGCCGGAATTTTCTGGCAGAGACAGGTAATGTCCAGTTAGCCGTGAAGGCGTACGTCGATGCCGTGAAAAATGGGCTGTTTCCGGGAAAAAACCATGTCTTTCGTTGATGATACCGGCATTAACATCCCTGCAGTCGAGACCATCGCGCAGGCGCGTAGCCGGATTCATCACTGGAAGCTGGCGGGTGAATCGATTGCCCTGGTGCCGACCATGGGCAATTTGCACGATGGTCATCTGGCACTGGTGAAGGCTGCGATAGAATCGGGGATGCGAACGGTCGTCAGTATTTTCGTGAATCCCCTGCAGTTTGGTGTTAACGAGGATTTCGATAAATACCCGCGCACTCTGACGGCTGATATGCACAAGTTATCACGCTATCCGGTGGATCTGGTTTTTGCCCCCGCGATCGGAGAAATTTATCCACGAGGCACCAGGGCGACAACCCAGGTCACGGTGCAGGGATTGTCGGACATCCTTGAAGGCGAGAGTCGCCCGGGATTTTTTACCGGTGTTGCGACGGTGGTCAACAAGCTATTCAATATTATCCAGCCGGATACGGCCTGGTTTGGTGAGAAGGACTTTCAACAGCTGCTGGTGATCAGAAAAATGGTGCGTGATCTGGCCATGCCGATCGAGATCCAGGCCGTGCCGACCGTACGGGAAGCCGGTGGTCTGGCCATGAGTTCGCGTAATAACTATCTTGATGAAAAGCAACGACCTCTAGCGGCCAGGCTGTATCACTGTCTTCGGCGCGTGGTCGATTCTGCTCAGCAAGGTATGGCCTACCATTATGCCGTGGTGCATGCCTGTCAGGAACTGGGTGAGGCCGGTTTTATGACGGATTATGTCGTGGTTCGCCGGCAAAAGGATCTCGAAGTTCCGGGTGAACATGATAAGTCATTGATTGTACTGGCTGCGGCCCGCCTGGGCGATACGCGCTTGATCGATAATATCCCTTTCGAGTTGATGTGAACGCATTAATAAACGATAATATTTCACCGTATTTACGATTATCGTCACATATTTAACGGCAGATGTTGAGAAAGTTATATGCAGCTCACTTTACTCAAAGCAAAATTGCACCAGGCACGAGTCACCCATTCGGAACTTGAATACGAGGGCTCGTGCGCTATTGATGCCGATCTGTTGAGCCAGGCCGGTATTCACGAGTATGAGCAGATACATATTTATAATCTGAACAACGGCGAACGATTCATTACCTACGCCATTCGTGCGCAGGCGGGAAGCCGAATCATATCCATCAATGGCGCAGCCGCACACAAGGCAGCTCCCGGTGATCGAGTCATTATCTGTGCCTATGCCGAACTGGCCCAGCAGGAACTCACCCATTTCAAGCCGAAGCTGGTTTATCTCGATGCCGACAACCGGGTCAAACGCACCTCTGATCAGATTCCAGTCCAGGTCGCTTAGCAAAACGCGCAGCTTGCTATTCAGTCGTTTTGCTATGTGGATGGTGAACCACCTGTAGGAGCGGTTTCAGCCGCGAATACGTTAGCAGATCGCGAGCAATTAGCGGCTGAAACCGCTCCTACCCGCTAAGCTATGGGACGTTAGCCGGTGTTACGCATACCCGCCGCTATCGCGTTGATGCTGCGCAGCAACGGGTCCAGCCAGACTTCACGCTCTTCTTCACTCAACGATTCATCGCGGTAACGTTTCAGCAGTTTGATCTGGATATGGTTGAGCGGATCGAGGTAGGGATCACGGCGCATCAGCGACACTGACAATGCCGGGTTGTCATCCAGCAGGGTGTTCATCTGTGCCACCTTGAGTGTCAACTCGAGGGTGCGTTTGTACTCATCACGAACCATACCGAATACCCGCTTGCGGGTGTCTTCGGACAAACACAGTTCCGAGTATTCCTCAGCGGTAATAATATCGGCTTTGTACAGGGCCATCTCGGTGTTGCTCAACAGCGCCCTGAAGTACGGCCATTCCTGGTGCAGCTCCTGCAGTTTAGTCAGGCGGGCGTCATCACCGTCAATATATTGATGCAGTGCAGAACCGATGCCATACCAGGCGGGCAGGGTATGCCGGGCCTGCGCCCATCCAAACACCCAGCCAATAGCCCGTACCGACGATTTCGACCGGTCACCTTTTTTGCGATGCGACGGACGCGATCCGATATTCATCTGCGCAATTTCCGAGACCGGTGTGGCTTCATAGAAATAATCGAGGAAGCCTTCAGTCTGGTCTGTCAGCTGGCGGTAGCTTTGTTCACCGGTTTGCATCAGTTCACGCATGATGTCCATGCGCTCCGGCGTTGATGTGCCGGGTTCATGGATGACGCTGAATCGTGATGCCAGCATCAGACCGGAAATACCCATGGTCAGCTCGTAAACCGCGGTCTCGGCGTTGCTGTATTTGTTTGACAGGACTTCGCCCTGTTCGGTGAATTTGATCTGTCCGTGCACTGTACCTTCCGGCTGCGCCAGAATGGATTCATGGGTAGGACCGCCACCGCGACCAATGGTGCCGCCACGTCCATGGAACAGACGACACTCGATACCATTCTTATCCGCCAGAGCGATGACTTTGCGCTGGGCTTCGAACAGCTGCCATGAGGAGGCGAGGATGCCGCCGTCCTTGCAGGAATCGGAGTAACCCAGCATAACCTCCTGCTGGTTACCCGATGCGTGAAGCAGTTGCTTGTAGACGGGATCGTCCAGTAGATTACTGAGAACGGTTTCGATGCGATGCAGGTCATCGATGGTTTCAAACAGGGGGGAAATGCTGAGCTTGCAGTACCACGCCTTCCCGTCATGGCCGGCGAGACCAACCAGAGAACCCAGCCACATCACTTCCATGATGTGCGAAGCTTCGTGTGTCATTGAAATCACGTAGTGACCAAACGCATGCGCACTGATTTCATCGTACATGCGTTCCATGGTCTCCAATACCTTGATGGTTTCGAGGTTGTTGTCGCTGAGCTGGCTGCGGTCGAGCGTAAAGCCGGGATCCGGTTGTTTGATTTTACTGGACAGCAGCGCAATGCGCTGCGGTTCAGTCAGGCTCAGATAATCACAATCGCGATCGATCTGTTGCAGAATCTGGGCCACCGCTTGCGTGTGACGGGTGGACTCCTGTCTGACATCGAGGTGCATCAGGTAGAAGCCGAAGGACTCAACCAGACGGATGAAATCTTTTAATACAAGATCGGCGATCTTACGGTCACCGTGGCTGTATAGCGAGTCTCGAATGATATTAAGATCCTCGAGGAATGCGTTTTCATCGCGGTATGCGTGCGGCCAGTCGGATACATCGGTATTGTCCTGGTAAATAAGCGCGCGCGTTCTGTCCAGGTTCTGTTGCAGGCGGTAACGCATAAAGGCGATTTTGCGTCGATAGGGTGCCTGACTGTATATGGTGGGTTTTGTTGTGAATACCTCAAACCGAATGTTTTCATCCTGATTGAGGCTTTCCATAAATGCCTTACTGGGTGTGCACAACTGGCTGGAATGGGTTAACTGCTTGAAGATGTCGGCGAGGCGACGCACGTATTCGCCCAGCACAGCTTCTGACTGTAGCCTCAGCGCAAGTTCGGTTGTCTCCGGTTTGACATTCGGGTTGCCGTCGCGGTCGCCACCGATCCAGGAGCCGAATTGCAGAAAACTGGGGACACGCAACTGGGCCTCGGGGTAGTGTTCACGCAATCTGCACTCGAGATTGTCATAGATTTCCGGTACCGCCTGGAACAGGCTCTCCTTGAAATAATACAGGCCGTTGTTGATCTCATCGCGCACCTGCGGGCGTGATTCACGCACCTCATCAGTGCGCCAGAGAATGTGAATCCGTGTTTCCAGCTCATCAACAATGCTCTTGCGTTGTTCCTGGCCAAGGCGTGTATCGTTGAGCTTTTCGTGAGTGAGAAAGGTGCGGCGCAAAGCATACATAATGCTGCGGCGCTTGGCTTCGGTGGGGTGTGCGGTAATCACCGGTATATACGCCAGTTTATCGAGCAGCGTCTGGACTTGTTCTGCGCTCATGCCCATTTCTCTGAAATCAGCCAGCGCATGATCGAATGAACCCCGCCACAGCAGTTTGTTCTGGCGCACCAAGCGTCTTCTTTGCTGCAGCTGGGAGGCTTCCTCGGCGATATTGACCAGGCTGAAATAGGTGCTGAAGGCGCGTACAACTTGGGAGAGCGTGTTCTGATCCAATGAGTCGATCAACGACATCAGCCGGGCGCGCTTGGCCGTATTGTCTTCTTTGCGCAGGCTGATGAAGCCGGTACGCAGTTTTTCCACCGCATCATAGACTTTCGCGCCTGCCTGGCTGAGCAGGACATTACCCAGCAGGTGGCCAAACAGCTTTACGCGTGCACGCAACTGTTTGTCAATCGATTGCGTGTTGAGCAAGCCAGCAATTTCTGGTTGTTTATCGTCGTGCATAGGCTGAAGCGTTGCGAGCCACCAGGGCGAAGCACGCTATTATACCCGATTAAACCTGACGGCGTGTATTCGGCCTGAATTGCACTTTAGCACGCTGCGAGCTCATTTTTTGCTCATTTCCACAGTCTGCAAATTAACGCCAATACACGCAAACGTTTAAGTCCTCCAACCGCGCAAAGCAGGTAAGTTGATCCGATCGATGAAGCACACGATCTGATTCGTGTTATCTACGTTCATGTGCGGACAAAACAGATAAAGCAACTGCACACCGACACCCGTCATCACACAATCAAGTGGGTTCAACCGGGGGTGTTTTTGCTGATTTGAGTGGCATTATGTCGATGCAGTGCCCATTCGATATGCTCATCCAGCATCGCGTCCAGGCCGAGTCTTGAACGCAACGCCTCGATGATGGTTCCGGTGTGGGGCGCGTTACCCAGGGCTACGGCGATATTGCGCAGCCAGCGGATGTAGCCGATTCGGCGAATGGCGGAGCCTTCGGTGCTGGCGAGGAAGGTCTGTTCATCCCACAGAAACAGATCAACCAGGTCGGGCGCATCGAGATCATGCCGCGCGTGGAAGTCGTTCTCTCGGGTAGGTGTTGTAAAGCGGTTCCACGGGCACACCAGCTGACAGTCATCGCAGCCGTAGATACGATTGCCGATCTGTGATCTGAATTCGATCGGAATGGCGCCTTTCAATTCGATCGTCAGGTAGGAAATACAGCGGCGTGCGTCCAGCTGGTACGGTTCGACGATCGCTTGTGTCGGGCAGATCTCGATGCAGGCCCGGCAACTGCCACAGTGTGACGCGTTAGATGGTGTATCGACCGGTAGGGGAAGGTCTGTGTAAATTTCGCCGAGAAAAAACCAGGAACCGGCATGCTGGTTGATCAGATTGGTGTGTTTACCGATCCAGCCCAGGCCGGCTTTTTCTGCCAGCGGTTTTTCCAGTACAGGCGCGCTGTCGACGAACACACGGTAGCCAAAGTCGCCCACCTCGGCAGTGATTTTGTCGATCAGCTGCTGCAGGCGCTTGCGCATGACCTTGTGGTAGTCACGCCCCAGGGCATAACGTGAGATGAAAGCGGTGTGAGGGCTATCGAGGACGTTCTGAATAGCTTTGCTGTCAGGTGGAAAATAGTCCATACGCACTGATAATACCCGCAAGGTACCGGCAACGAGCTCGGTTGGGCGGCTGCGCTTGCTGCCGTGCTTTTGCATGTAATCCATTTCGCCGTGAAAGCCGTGATCCAACCAGCCAAGCAAACGTGTTTCAGCGGTTTCCAACAAGGTATCGGTAATACCAAGCTGTTGAAAACCCAACTCTTTTGACCAGGCCCTGACGTTTTCTGCCAGTGAGCGGTAGTCTGGCTGTGCAGTTTCCGTGGTCATTGATGCATTATACCTGCTCTGATATCGCGCTTTGAATAGCCGCGATCACTGCATATGGTGATTTGCTCAGTCCGCAAATGAACGCAAAAATAGACAATATGCTGAATTTCCGCCCGTTTGAACCTCTTGGTATTGTTCGCGTTGTTTGCGAATTAAAACATTTGCGTGGATTTGCGTTCATTTGCGGACCAAAAAAAAGCTAGAATAAGCAATTTTTCTTTGGAAGCCAGCATGACAGTCAAGACCCGATTCGCTCCCAGTCCCACCGGATTTCTGCACATCGGTGGTGCGCGTACGGCGCTATTTTCATGGCTCTACGCCAAAAAGATGGGTGGTCAATTTGTACTTCGCATCGAAGATACTGATCGCGAGCGTTCCACCCAGGAAGCGGTCGATGCGATACTCGATGGTATGGAATGGCTGGGACTGGAACACGATGAGGGGCCTTACTACCAAACCCGGCGGTTTGATCGCTATAAAGAGGTGATTCAGCAGTTGCTGGACGATGGCCATGCCTATTACTGCGACTGTTCCAGGGATCGGTTGGACAGACTGCGTGAACAACAGATGGCAAACAAGGAAAAACCCAAGTACGACGGTTGTTGTCGTGACAAGAGATTGGAGGCGGGTGACAATACCGTTATCCGTTTTAAGAATCCACTGGATGGCGACGTGTTGATCAATGACCACGTGCGAGGCGCCGTTGTGATCAGCAACCAGGAACTGGATGACCTGATCATCGAGCGCTCGGACGGCACGCCGACCTACAATCTGACGGTGGTGGTGGACGACTGGGACATGGGTATCACCCACGTGATCAGGGGCGACGATCACCTCAATAACACACCCCGCCAGATCAATATCCTCAACGCACTGGGCGCCACGATACCCGAATATGCCCACGTACCGATGATTCACGGTCATGACGGCAAGAAACTGTCCAAGCGCCATGGCGCCTTGAGTGTGATGCAGTACCATGAAGCAGGTTACCTGCGCGAAGCGCTGATCAATTATCTGGTGCGGCTCGGCTGGTCACACGGCGACCAGGAGATTTTCACGATCGATGAAATGATCGAGAAGTTCGATCTTAAAGACATCAACAAGTCGTCATCGAACTTCAATATCGAGAAGCTGCAGTGGCTGAATCAGCAGTATCTGATGAGCCTCGATCCTGTGGACGTCGCCAAACAACTGGCTTTCTACATGATGGAGCACGGCGTTGATATCGAAAGCGGGCCCAGCCTGACCGAAATCGTTCTGTTGCTGCGTGAGCGGAGTAAAACCCTGGTCGAGATGGTGCATAACTGCCGCTTCTTTTATCAGCCGGTTACAGAATACGATACTAAAGCGGTGAAGAAACACATCAAGAATGGCACGTCAGAAATACTGCAATCAGTCAGGGACAAATTTATGGCGCTGGATGAGTGGTATGCCGATGATATCCATCATGTCATTCAGCAGGTGGTGAACGAGAAAGCAGTCGGCTTTCCGAAGGTCGCGCAACCGCTACGTATTGCGGTTACCGGCTCAACGACTTCACCTTCGATCGACACTACACTCGATTTGCTGGGTAAAGACAATACGATTAACAGCATCAACAACTTACTGGAATATATACAAAAGACATAAAGCCATGAAATTATTGGTTTTTTATTTACATCTCGAGGCGAATCCAGTATAGTGCACGCCACACTACACGGGGCTATAGCTCAGCTGGGAGAGCGCAACACTGGCAGTGTTGAGG
>CALODJ010000011.1:0-13344 GCA_942492025.1 uncultured Gammaproteobacteria bacterium
CGATCGACGTCGAAGAACTCGACGCGATGAAGGGGTAGGCGATCATGGAATCGATCTATCTTGTTATACCGCTGGCGTCGCTCGCAGGTGCGATCATCGCCGGATTTTTTGGTGGCTCGATCGGACGAACCGGCGCGCATACCGCCACCATCCTCGGTGTTGGTACCTCATTCGTGCTGTCACTCTACGTGCTCTATCAACACGTATTCGCCGGCGTCGAAGTGTTCAACGGCACGGTGTATACCTGGATGGTGTCGGAAGGTATCCGTTTTGAAGTCGGCTTCCTGATCGATAACCTGACCGTGATGATGATGGCGGTAGTGACCGGTGTGTCGCTCGCGGTGCACGTCTATACCATCGGTTACATGGCCGACGACGCCCACAACTGGCCGAAAGACTCGCTGGCCGGCAAAAATTCCTACCAGCGCTTCTTCAGTTATATCTCGTTGTTCACCTTCTCGATGTTGATGCTGGTGATGTCGAACAACTTTATGCAGCTGTTCTTCGGCTGGGAAGCGGTTGGCCTGGTGTCCTACCTGCTGATCGGCTTCTGGTCGGTGCGCCCGACTGCGATCTACGCCAATCTGAAAGCATTCCTGGTGAATCGTGTCGGTGACTTCGGCTTCATCCTCGGAATTGCCGCGGTGGTCATGTACACCGGCAGCCTGGATTATGTCGAAGTGTTTGGCAAGGCCGAGAGTCTCTCGCAGCAAACCATGAGTATTTTCAGCGGTAGTGAATGGCAGGTGATCACGGTGATCTGTATTCTGCTGTTCATCGGTGCGATGGGTAAATCGGCGCAGGTGCCGCTGCACGTCTGGCTGCCGGATTCGATGGAAGGTCCAACGCCGATCTCGGCGCTGATCCATGCGGCGACCATGGTCACCGCCGGTATCTTCATGGTCGCGCGCATGTCGCCGCTGTACGAATACTCGGAAGCGGCACTCAGCGTTGTCCTGGTGATCGGTGCGATCACGGCCTTTTCGATGGGCCTGATCGGCATCGTGCAGAATGACATCAAGCGCGTGGTCGCCTATTCGACGTTGTCGCAGCTGGGCTACATGACCGTGGCACTGGGTGTATCGGCGTATTCCGCGGCCGTGTTCCACCTGATGACGCACGCGTTCTTCAAGGCGCTGCTGTTCCTCGCGGCCGGATCGGTCATCATCGCGATGCACCACGAGCAGGACATGCGCAAGATGGGTGGACTGAAAAAATACATGCCGATCACCTACTGGACCTCGCTGATCGGTTCACTCGCGCTGATCGGTTTTCCCGGTACGTCCGGCTTCTTTTCCAAGGATTCGATTATCGAGGCCGTGCACCATGCCGATATCTATGGCCATTCCTTTGCCTACATCGCGGTCCTGAGTGGCGTGTTCATCACCGCGTTCTATTCGTTCCGTATGTTCTTTCTGGTGTTCCACGGTGAGGAACGCATGGACGAGCACACCCGCAAGCACTTGCACGAAACACCGTGGGTGGTCACGGGGCCGTTGATTGCGCTCGCGATTCCATCGGTTTTCATTGGTGGTTTTACCATTGGTTCGATGCTGTTCGGCGATTTCTTCGATGGCGCGATTGTGATTCACGAATCGCATCTTGCACTGGCCCGGGTGGGTGAGCACTTCCATGGTGCCTGGTCGTTTATCGAACACGGCTTCGCCGGACCCGCGCTTTATCTGGCGGGTCTGGGGGTATTCTCTGCCTGGTTCATCTACCTCAAGCATCCATCGATCGCGGTGCAGGCGCGCAAACGCTTCGAGCTCGTCTACACCATTCTCGATCGCAAGTATGGCTTTGACGAGTTCAATGAGTGGGCCTTCGGCGCCGGCAGCCGGGGTATCGGTAACCGCTTATGGCAGATCGGTGATGTGGTATTGATCGACGGCCTGCTGGTGAACGGTTCGGCCAAGCTGGTGGCCTGGTTCGCCAGCGTGGTGCGCCATCTGCAGACCGGCCTGTTATATCACTATGCCTTTGCGATGATCATTGGTGTGCTGATGCTGCTCACGCTGTTTGTCATTATTTAACGCTATATAACAAGACAAGGTTGATTATGAATGCCGACTGGCCATTGCTAAGCCTGACACTGTGGACGCCGATCATCGGTGGCCTCACCGTGCTCTTCACAGGTGACAAGGGAGATACGCAGGGCGTTCGCCGCCTGGCACTGGTGGTATCGGTCATCACCTTCCTGCTCAGCCTGGGGTTGTATACCGGCTTCGATACCGGTACGGCCAGCATGCAGTTCGTCGAGAAGTACGCGTGGATCGACGCCTTCAAGATACACTATCACCTCGGTGTCGATGGCATCTCGATGCCGTTGATCATTCTGACCACCTTTACCACGATCCTGGTCATCATCGCCGGCTGGGAAGTGATCCAGAAAAAAGTATCGCAGTATTTCGCGGCCTTTTTGATCATGGAAGGTCTGATGATCGGAGTGTTTTCGGCTCTCGATTCGATTTTCTTCTACGTCTTCTGGGAAGGCATGCTGATACCGATGTTCATCATCATCGGTATCTGGGGGGGTGAGCGCCGGGTCTACGCCACCATCAAATTCTTCATCTATACCTTTATTGGTTCCGTGCTGATGCTGGTGTCGCTGATCTACATGTACTACCAGGGCGACAGCTTCTCGATCCTGGACATGCACATGCTCAAGCTGGACATCACCGAGCAGACCCTGATTTTCCTCGCCTTCCTGCTGGCGTTTGCAGTGAAGGTGCCGATGTGGCCGGTGCACACCTGGTTACCGGATGCGCACGTTGAAGCGCCGACGGGTGGCTCGGTGATACTTGCGGCGATCATGTTGAAGATCGGGGGTTACGGCTTCCTGCGTTTCAGCCTGCCGATTACACCGGATGCCAGTCAGGCGCTGGACTGGTTGATTATCCTGATGTCGCTGATCGCGGTGGTCTATATCGGTTTCGTCGCACTGGTGCAGCGCGATATGAAAAAACTCGTGGCCTACTCATCGATTGCGCACATGGGCTTCGTCACCCTGGGTATCTTCGTCGTGTTCCAGATCTGGAGTAATCCGGCCAACGCCGGCCAGGGCGGTGCCGTGCTCGCGGTTGAGGGGGCCATGATCCAGATGATCTCGCACGGCTTCATCTCTGGCGCCCTGTTCCTGATGATCGGCGTGTTGTACGACCGCATGCACACGCGCCAGATCAATGATTACGGCGGTGTTGTCAATACCATGCCGATATTCGCCGCGTTTGCGGTGTTCTTCGCAATGTCGAATGCCGGTCTGCCGGGCACGTCGGGATTCGTTGGCGAGTTCATGGTGATCATCGCCAGCTTTCACGCCAACTTCTGGTACGCCTTGCTCGCCGCGACCACGCTGATCCTGGGTGCGGCCTATACCCTGTGGATGGTCAAGCGCGTGTTCTATGGCGAGGTCGCGAATGAACATGTACGTGTGCTTCAAGACCTGAACTCGCGCGAGTTCGTGATCATGGCGACGCTGGCGGTGGCCGTACTGGCGCTGGGTCTGTGGCCGGCACCGGTGGTCGATGTGATGCACGCATCGGTCGACAATCTGCTGAAGCACGTGGCCGTTTCAAAACTGTGATGGGCTGAGCTGTAAACAGTTACGCCGTAGAGACTGGAAACAACAATGACTTTTGATGCACTCAATATCGCAATAACGTGGCCGGAGATTTTCCTGCTGACGATGGCCTGCGTGGTTCTGGTCGTCGACGTGTATATCGAAGATGAACGACGTAACCTGAGCTATAGCCTGTCCCAGTTGACTTTGTTGGCCACCGCTGGCCTGATTACGCTCGGTGAAGCCGACCAGCGGGCCCTGGCTTTCAATGACATGTTCGTACAGGACCAGCTGGGCGATACCCTGAAGCTGTTCATCCTGGCGATTACCTTCGTGGTCTTCGTGTATTCACGCGAGTATCTGCGCGAGCGGAATATTTTCAAAGGTGAATTCTACGTGCTCGGCCTGTTCGGTGTGCTCGGTATGATGATCATGGTGTCATCCAGCAACCTACTGTTACTTTATCTGGGACTCGAACTGATGTCGCTGTGCCTGTACGCGATGGTCGCGTTCAATCGTGACAACGGCAACGCTTCGGAAGCCGCGATGAAGTATTTTGTGCTGGGCGCCATTGCCTCGGGTATGCTGCTCTACGGCATGTCGATTCTTTACGGTTTGTCCGGCAGTCTGGCGATTGCGGATGTGGCCAAGGCGGTGGCAGCGGTGGAAACCGGCAGTGGCGCCCAGATCGGCCTGGTGTTCGCGCTGGTGTTCATCGTGGTGGCGCTGGCGTTCAAACTCGGTGCAGTCCCGTTTCACATGTGGATACCGGATGTCTACCAGGGATCACCTACCGTGGTCACCGCCTATATCAGCTCGGCGCCGAAGATCGCCGGCTTTGCGATGGTCATACGACTGCTGGTCGAAGGCCTCGGTGGCCTGCACGCCGACTGGCAGATGATGCTGGTGATCCTGGCCGTGCTGTCGATGGCCGCCGGTAACATCATCGCGATCGCCCAGACCAACATCAAACGCATGCTGGCCTATTCGACCATATCTCACGTCGGTTTCATTCTGCTCGGCATACTCGCCGGTACCGCAGACGGCTATTCATCAGCGATGTTCTATACCCTGGCCTACGCGATCATGTCGATCGGTGGCTTCGGTATCGTGCTGTACATGGCGCGCACGGGCTTCGAGGCCGAAGAACTGGATGACTATCGCGGCCTGAACCAGCGCAGCCCCTGGTTCGCCTTCATGATGCTGATCCTGATGTTTTCCATGGCCGGCGTGCCACCGACCCTGGGCTTCTGGGCCAAGCTCGCGGTACTTAGCGCGGTGGTCGATATCAACATGACCTGGCTGGCTGTGGTTGGTGTCGTGTTCTCCATTATCGGCTTGTTCTACTACCTCAGAATCATCAAGCTGATGTACTTCGACGACGCAGTCGAGCAGCAGCCGCTGAGCTGCGGCCGCGACATGCAGATCGCACTCAGCACCAACAGCATCGCAATCCTGGCACTGGGGATCTATCCGGCAGGGCTGATGTCAATTTGCTCGGCAGTGTTCAGCTGATCTTGCATATTGACCTATAAATAAGTAATATGCGCAGCACAGGTGCGGGGTGGAGCAGTCTGGCAGCTCGTCGGGCTCATAACCCGAAGGTCGTAGGTTCAAATCCTGCCCCCGCTACCAAATTACCCGTTTGAAGTCAGACGCTTAGGTCAATTTCAACCAGAGACCCTCGGGCTATTAGCCGGAGGGTGTTTTTCTCAGAGCTGCCGTCAAAAATCACCCATTCGGGTGATTCTCATCATGTCGCATTCGCGGCATAACCACCACTGATTTATCTCCGTGAGCGATCAAATGATGCGGCATGTTCTGTCTGCGCATTGCCGAGACAGGTTCTGAACACACGCATTGAAGTGTGGGGTCGGGTAGCAATTTTCGCCAAACCTGAATGACCGATGCTGCCTCGGAAGCGGGCGGCGGCGATTTCTGGACGACCGGCGGCTGTCGACCCACTTCCGACTTTCGCAATTCTTAGCAGATTGACTGGTGTAGAGATAGCATGGCGCCAACCGCAGGGTTACTTGTTCAGCAGAGACACGTAGTTCTGTCCTTCGACAAGCCAAAAGCTGCGAAACTGAGAGACGCGGCTGGAGGCCATCTGACCCGTTGGCAGGGTTTTGGCTGCAAACCTGAATCCTCGACCAGTGAGCGCGGATCTTATTCAGAGGCGGGTAAAAATACGGAAGAGATCCGTCTTTCGGGCTGAGCGAATGGCTATCTCCGACCGTCTACAGATGGTTGATATTCTGGTCACGGGTCGTTTATTCTACCTATGCGTGGACAGGTCTATCCGGTAGTAAAAGGGGACTGACAAAATTGTTTCTGTTCCCTTTGATTTATCTTCTTCTTTAACAATGTCCACCTGCACGCGGCGTACTGCTGAGGATCAACTACCAATGAAAACCATGAACCCAGATTGTCGGGACGGCGGTAGCCAACGCCCTGCCGATACGCAAGCAGCGACTGTCGGGCATCGTACTGAAAGCGTGCCCCGGGTTGCGATTGTGATTCTGAATCTCGATGCCAGGTTTCACATCCAGCGACTTCTGCAATCCTTGAGCCGAGTGCACTGCGTTTGTTTCGATCCTGAAGTTATCGTAGTCGACAACGGGTCAACGGACGGTTCAGTGGTAGTCATTCAGCAAGAACTGAAAAGATTCCACCAGTCTCATCTGATTATCAATCAAGATAATGTCGGTGCTGCGGAGGGCAGGAACCAGGCCCTGAGATTCTTGCTGGAATCAAGCTCTCGCCCCCCACCTGAATACATTTTGACGTTGGACAATGATACCATCGTCGAGCCGCAAGTGATTGAAGATCTAGTTCAACGAGCCGAGAGATCAAGCCCGGAAGAAATGGTTTTTGCGCCTCTTTTATATTTCGCGGGTGATCCCGGGCGCCAGTGGGCAAATTGGTGGACGGACGGATGGAGATTTCCAGTGCAGATGGAAGCTGACTGGAGATTGCGAGATTGCTACAACGATAGCAAGACGGTTGACGGCGTGGCCACGGCAGCAGCCTTGATCAAGACAAAAGCCTTCAGAGAGCTTAGTTACTTTGATGAACGCCTCTTCTTCGGCTATGAGGATCTCGAGTGGTTCCAACGAGTTCGACGCAAGGGATATGAAATCAAACTGGTGCAAGTAAGAGGTAAGGTGCTGCACGATTGTCACCAAAGCCTAGGCGGCGGCGAAAAGGGGGGGTTATCGCCCGCGAGAATCTACTATATCTTACGCAATATGGTCCTGTTGATGGTTTTGTACTCGGATCCTGCCAGGCTCAAGCCGGTTCAGTTTGTCAAGTTAGGAAGACATATCTGCCTTTACTCCCTACGGACGCTGTTTTTGCTGAATTGGCAAGGGTTCAAAGCCGTTTGGACCGGACTGTATGATGGTCTGCGACGCCGAACAGGCGTAGGGCGTGGTGCGGAATACCTGAAGCGCATGACTCCGGTTCAGCAGCCGCTTATTCCTCGAACTAAAACACCAAAGACGGCCTACCTGTATTTTGCAGGTGTAGGGTTGCTGACTCTAACCCTGGCCGCTCTGTATGCGCTGACAATAGACTGGTCGACATCAAGCGTGCTTATTGCCAGTTTCGCGACTTGCACACTCGCCTACCTGCTGTGGGGGGTGGCCGACGTTATTGTGCAGTTTCTGCTGCTGGTTATATTCCGTATCTGGAAAGGCCCGCTCAACCATCGGCGTACTGACATGTCTGATGGCATTCCAGGACATTGCAGAACTGCGATCGCCTACATGCTTCGCTCTAAATATCGTGCTGACTGCGATGAGGGCTTTGAAAACATGTACCGGTCCTATATGGACAATCTCGATCCCGGCGGCAACCTGACCGCCCAGCTTGTCAGCGCCTCAACTTCTCTTTCTGTCGTTCAACACGAACTAAACCTGCGCGACAGTTACCGCCGGCTTATACGCAAAACCCTCCTGGACGAGGCGAAAATCTGGAAGGCCAGTTACGCGGAAGATACCGCATCAGTAGACGACGGGCCGCGTGCCAGGTTTTGGGCGCAACTATTTGGCGACTGGCTCGAGCGCGGATACAGTGGAGAGAAACTCGACAGCGTAATCGAAGGTGAAGTTGAACGGACTGTGCGAGGGTATATGTATATTCATCGCACCTCTACAACGTTGAAAAAGGCTGGTCAGTATCAGGACCTGATGATGCTGGGTTCGCGGGGAATCGACAGGCCGTTCACTTATCTTGAAGAAACCTATGGTCATCATGGTCGATCCCCTTTAATTCCAACATTCGGGTTTTGCGCGAATCTCGAAAATGATCAGGAACTGCCGGAGCACGAGTTCGAGCGGAGGGTGCAGGAACTTGAATCGCGCGGGAATATGGATGTCGTTAGCCTGAAACGAGCCGGTCTGACTCACGGAGCCACCGAGGATATCAGTTACCGCTACACTGTGTTGTTCGACATAGACAATCGCGCACCCCCTGGCAGCATCAGGACGTTGGTCGAGATCGCAGCTGTCAATAGCGAGCGAGGATTCCTTCAGCCGGGTTTGCTCGTCTCCAATATGGATACCTGGCATGCATTTCGCGAAATTCTGACGCATCACACGGTCTCCAAGATGCCTGAAGCGCTGTTCCGCGCCTTTGGTCGATTCGGTGACTATGGCAAAGGGCTTGCAGATAATGAGATATTCATTGAACAGTTCATAGGCTCACCGGAGGCGCCAAAGGAGACCCTGCCGTACGAAATTCTCAGTCATGACACGATCGAAGCGCTTTACATCAATCCGGCATACGTACCAGAGGTCTTTTTCTACGAAGGCGTCACTACCAACGCATTCAGTCGCCAGGCGCAGCTTGCCCGCTGGACTCAGGGTGATCTGATGAATGCGGTTTTACTGTTTCCAAAATCCGTCGGCCGCGCTTTCTTGTTGGCCAGAAAGCTCTTTTATCCCAGTCGATCCAGCAACACATGCAGCGGCTTCACTGCGCCATCAGTCCCTGCAACCGCGCATTATATCGCGCATTTTTCATCCCGTTCCCTACTGAGAGCGCCACTTTTCTTTCTCTGGATTTTTGCTGAAACTTTCGGTCAATCGGTACTGGTGCACACGAACCAGTTGCTTATGAATATCCACTTATACGTGGTCTTATTAGGCCTTGTTCTGCTTCCCAGAATGTACAAACCACTAAATTATTTGGTGGCGGGCATCAGATTCAGGGTGTTACGCCAGCGCAATGAGGCAATTAGAAACATCAATTCCTCTGTAAGAGGATTCATGGCCGCATGGATCGAGATACTGACGACCCCCTTTGTTTACATGCCCGATATAATTTACAGCCCGGTCCGCTTGTGGCTGGCGACAAAATACCTGATCACTGGTCAGGCATCATGGAAAGTCCAGGCTGAGGTTGAGAGGGAAACACAGCATGTTTCATTTACGACCTCTCTGAAAAAGACGTGGGGATATTCGGTATTAGCTATATTGTTTGGCCTGGCGTTATGGCTGAATGAAGCAGGCATCAGTATTTTACTTCTGACAATGCTTGCTACCTGGCTGGTGTTCCCGGTCACAGTCTGGCTGAGTGCTAAGCCTATGCCTGCCAGGCAACGTTATGGTGCACTGCTTTGCTGGCTCCTCGAGGATTTCGATGACGACCGGCTACGAAGGCGTGATACTTAGGAAGAAAAAACAGCCTCCGAGACAGAAAGCCCGGAATCCATCGGGTCGTGTTCGATTGAAATCAGGGTGTATGCGGACCAATAGCAGCTTTCAGCGTGATTGCCCGTTAGCCCCCTGTTGAGGCAGCATGTTTTTTTCTGATGCCGATGGTCCGAAAGTGGCCGACGGACTAAACCGCTACCGCGGTAGCGGTTTAGTCCACCGACCCTTTCCGGACTGTCGCAGTACTCAACTGATAACGGCAATTTGCCTGAGAGCATGATGCCACCACAGGCTGGCTTGTTCGACTGACATTAAGGGTACCAAATAATCAACTCAAGTATCCAGTTGCTGCATTTGGGAATGCGGCAGGATGTCTTTTGGCCTAAACGCAGGGATGGCTCGAAAAGTAACGGTGGATGGGATAGACCATTCGATGGTAAGGACTGAATGGGGTAAGATTTCGTGGTGATGGCAGAGCTTGCAGGGCGCATAGCCCTTGCCATACCTGAATGATTCGTTGACGAGTCAGGAATTGGGAATTTATCTTCTATACTCCATGGCACTTTAGATGCCGTTCTAAAAGTGGGGTGGGTCCATACAATTAGCAGTGTTTCCCAGCCCTTAATGAAAGCACAAACAAATCCCCTTGGTACTCTATGCTTGATAGTGCATCGGGTTGAACAACTCACGAATCAATCGTTATAAAGTCGCATGCCATTCAGTGACGTCAGTTTCATGGGGAGTTATGTTTTCTGGTTTGAATCCATACTTCTTCAGGTAGTTGCCAGCTTCGCTGGGGTCGATCCCAAGCTCCATCATTCTGGGAATATTCTGCTCGTAGTAAATTTCCTCAATCTTATGCTCTCTGAGTAGCTTTTCGCATCCTTTTAGTACCCAGGTATCAGCGCCTTCAACGTCGATTTTCATCAACCTGATTTTTTCGTCTGTAATCAACTCATCAAGTCTGACACAGAGCACTTTGGTGTTTTCTCCGTTTGTGTAGTTGATTAATCCACCCCATCCTGTCTGCTCTTCTGGTCCGAGAACAAATTCATGAACCTGGCAGTACTGGCTTAATGCCGCTGAAAACGGATAAATCTGTTCGGACAGACCATTCTTTGTAACGTTTTCGATCAGTTTAGGGTAAATTCTTGGCGATGCTTCAAAGGCGTAGACTTTATTTTCGGGGTTTGCTTTTGCCCATAGAAGCGAGAAATAACCTACATTGGCGCCAACATCAATCATTAATCCGCCACTTTTTCCTGCTTCGATTAACCGTTCACTGAGGGAATCTTCCCAGCTGCCGTTTGCTCGAATATGCTCGCAAATGATGTCTCCAGGATGGACGTCTATTTGCAGATCTTCGAAATATTTGATTCTGGCGATTTGGGGCATGTCTTCAACTAGTGTATTCGGTTTTTGCTCATTATTTGGATTAGGATTCTGAGGTTGAGGATTCAATAATTTCGAAAAGGTTCTTTGTATAAAATTGGGCATCGTTTTCTCAGGTTGGACGAGTAGTAGATAAATCGAAGAGCTACGCATAGCTGTGCGGGAAAAGCTGCGCTATCATACTATGGAGTATAGTGATTTTTCCAGCGGGTTTGAAGAAGTAAATATAGACATATATGGACGCCCCCAAAAAAGTCAACAAATAGTCTTCCTCACTGCGCATAAATCGCAATGATTACTTGTTTTTACTGCCACACACCGGCATCGACAAGAAACAGGTCGTGCTGACATATACCCGGCCTCTTTATGGAAGTTTTATTATCGAGACGAGCAGGGGGTCAGCCATTAGCAGTTCCCAGTCAATAGGCAATAGTTGTTTTTTTGCGGTTTTAACCGCAAATATTATCCTGCTGTCGAGTCAATGAAAGCACATGTGCGCCTAAAATTTCATGCCAGGTGGCAGATAAGTCTGCATGCTGTTCCTGGATGGTGTCTACGTCAATGGCGCCAAGGGTGTCACTGCCCGTTTCCATCGGGTCAATGAACCCTCGAGCGGGGAACTGTCACAACTGGCGCATACCCTAGCGCACCGAGTCGGGCGTTACCTGGAACGGCAAGGCTGATTGGAACGCGACGACGAGAACGACTATCTGGCTCTGGATACCGCGGATGACGGTCCGCTCAGTGTGCCGCAGGGGCATTCGATTACGTATCGCATTGCGCTGGGGCCGCAGGCAGGGCGCAAGGTATTGACGTTGCAAACCTTACCGCCGGTCGACATCGATGAGATGCACATCGGCACAGTGGGCCAGGTCGCTGGGTTTAATCTACACGCCGGCGTTGCTGCGAGGGCAGCTGAACGGCAAAAGCTGGCCGATGTTAAAAGCGCGGAGTTCCAGAATAGCGGCACTTTCTGTTTCAGCGTGAAAGTCTTCTTCTCTGTTAAGGGTTGTCAGACACCTGCCCACAAGCGTCTGCCATGTCAGTGTACGCACGGGCTCAGCGGGCAGGTGTTTGATAAGCCTCGAGGGAGGAAACCGCGGGCCGTAGCGATGCGGCCAGTTTAGGATAAGGGCCTATGGGGATTAGCGTAGTGACGACCCGGTGAGAGTTGATCGCATCGCTGATAACTCGGGTACTAAAGACGGTATAAGCGTTTGGTTCCGGTAAATAGCGTCTGCTTTTGTAACCGGGTTGCTGATACAAACACAGGATTCTGGGGCTAAGACTAAACGCGCCCGTTACCGAGTAAAGTTGGTTATTCAATAATGCATTCCCCGCGACATTGATCATCATGTTCTGCCTTTCTTTAGCGGCGGTGCACGCGCTTGCTGACGACGCGGGAAGGTTTCAATAATGCTCATGGGCGCACCACAGTCGGGACAGACATAAGTTACATCCTGTTGCTGTTCCTCGCGCTGCTGTTTATCTGTTGTCGCTTGCGGTGCCGGTAATTCAGCTTCATTCACCCGCAACAGTTTTCTAGCGTGCGCCAGACTGTCTTTGCGATGGGTATTGGCCATTAAGCCATAATGCCGAATACGATGAAAACCGCGGGGTAGAACATGGATCAGAAAGCGGCGGATAAACTCATCAGCGCTCAGCGTCATGGTGGTGTATCGCTTCGCCTTGTTGCGCCGATAATCTTTCCACTTGAAGGTGATGCCGTGCTCATCCATTGAGAGCAGTCGACTATTGGCAATGGCCACACGATGGCTGTAGCGCGAAAGGTAAGCCAGAACCGCTGCCGGCCCGGCGAAGGGTCGTTTGGCATACACCACCCACTCGATCTGAGACAGCGATGATATCCAGTCCATAAAGTGCTTTTCTTGTTTCAGTGCCTGCTGTTGAGCAAAGAACTGTAACTGGTTCGACTGGTAGGCCTGACAGAGTTTTTCCAGAAACAGCCGTCGGTACAGACGCGATAAAACACGCACGGGTAGAAAGAAGCCGGGCTTGCAGCTGACCCAGTGTTCACCATCGATGGCTATGCCACCGCCAGTGACCACACCGTGCACGTGTGGGTGGTGAGTCATGGCCGACCCCCAGGTATGCAATACCAGCGTCACACCGATGTTAGCGCCGAGATGTTTCGGGTCTTTTGCAATGACCTGCAAGGTTTGGGCAGCAGCCTGGAACAGCAGGTTATAGATAACACCCTTGTTGGTAAAGGCAAGATCACTGATCGGTCCGGGCAAGGTAAAGACCAGGTGATAGTAATCAACCGGCAGCAGATCGGCTTGACGTGCGTCGAGCCAACGCTGTGCGGCACTGGCCTGACACTTGGGGCAGTGCCGGTTACGGCAGGAGTTGTAAGCAATCTGCTGGTGATCACAGGCCTGACAAAACAGTACATGCCCACCCAGCTCAGCGCTGCGGCAACGCTCGATCGCAGACATCACCTTGAGCTGACCGAGACTGATGTGGCCGCGATGTGACTCGCGCCAGGCGTGGCCGTGGCGACGCAAGATATCCGCCACCTCCAGCGAGGGGCGCAGCATAGCAGAGCCTCAGCTCATGGTTTTCAATGAATCCAGTGGACTCATCACCTCACGTAAAAGATCGGTGGCAACCTGCGCATAGAGTGCTGTTGTTTCCAGCTTCTTGTGCCCCAGCAAGACCTGGATAACGCGTATATCCACCTTCTCCTCCAGCAGATGGGTGGCAAAACTG
>CALODJ010000012.1:0-689149 GCA_942492025.1 uncultured Gammaproteobacteria bacterium
TAAATAAAATCCAAACCTTTATCACAAATACCAGATATTCAAGGGTTTTTATAAATGAAGGTTTGGATTTATTATTTACTATTTGATCGGTTTAACACCACAGAACGCGGCCAGCCCACCTCGTACATTTTTCCATTTTTTCGATACTTTCTTGTCGTTCTCATCCTCAAGAGTAGCAAGGGCTTTTAATTCCTGCTCGAGGGTAATGTCCATATATACCATGGTTGTTTGTAGCTGTTCATGCCCTAAGAGAAATGAAATTTGCACGATATTCATACCGTCTTCCAGCCAATGGGAGGCTTTGGCATGCCTCAGCTGATGAGCATGAAGATCCAGTGGCACCTCATCACACAACTTATACGCGGCTCTCGCATGTTTTTTCAGTTGCTTGTTTACTGCGGCTTGGCTCATTTTTCCATGTAATCCGGTATTCCTTGAATAAAAGACATACGCTTTTTGGTTTGGTGTATCACCATGAAATTCTTTCAGATATTTCTTTAAATGTGACACTGCCTTAGGCAGAAGATACAGTGTTCTTATCTTGGCTCCCTTTCCTATAATGGTGACATTTGGCTTTACCGCGTTCAAATGAAGTTGTTCTAATCTTAATGACAGAATTTCATCGATTCTAGCGGCCGTGCTGTAGATGATAATCATCAGTGCCAGATCCCTTCGCCCTGCTTTTGAGGATAAGTCCGGAACTGATAATAATGCCTGTACTGCTTTTTTGCTCATCCCCCTTACTTTTTTGCGTACTTCTTTTTTTCGTTGAATCCTTGTTGCATCATCAGAAAGATACAGTTTGAGGATATCCCTGGTCCCTAGGTATTTTAGAAATGTCCTTAAAGATGCTAGCCGGTTGTTACAGGTTTCAGGGCTGTTGTCACGAAATTCCATCAGCCATTGCAGCCATTCCTCGATGATTATCCTGCTAAAACATCCACCACACAGTCGTTCTGCACTGATCCCTTTTTCTGTCTCCAGAAAACCGATGTATAAGGCCAGTGCATATTTATAGGATGTCAATGTATGGCTGCTGCGGCTTTTCTGAGAAGGGACATATTCATTCAAAAAAGCATTGATATGGCGTGCGATTACAACCGACTCACTCGTCGCTTGCTTCATAATCCACCTCCGGCACAATATTTTCGAAGTCTCCTCCTGTTTTTGCTTCCAGGATTTCAGCCATTTCAGGAACCAGGGAATAGTAATACCTGGTGCTTTCCAGTGTGCTGTGTCCCATGCTTTTGCTGAGATAAAGCAGCTTTGCGTCAAACCCAAAACCTTCATCTGTCCAACGGTTAATATTTTCTATGGCATAATGGTGCCTGAGTTCATATGCAGTAGCATGGGAGCTGTTATATTGATGCCACAATTCCCGAAAGTTGGTCTGCACCCATTTTCTGGTATGGAATGTGTTACCCCTGGCAGGAAAAAAATAAGCTCTGTGAGCGTATTGCTTCCGTATCGTTGCATCATATCTTTTCAAAAGATCAAGCATGGAGTTATGCAACACGACGTAATGTTGGGCATGACCTTTGGAATAGCGGATGTTCACTATCCCATGGTACAAATTGACATCTCCGACCCGCAGCATTCGCGCCTCATTGGTTCGCATTCCACTGCTGTAAAGAAGACGGAAGAATACAGGAATAGTGATCTTCCTGGCACGCTGTTCGGGAGTGTGGGATACGGAAGGCAGGCTGTCACAGGCATGGAAGAAATTTCTCAGCCCGACCTCTGTAAAAGTATGAGGAATATACGTGCGCCGTTCTTTCCTTGGAATATCAGGCTCCATTACCTCGGTTTTTCCGCGCTTTCTTAAGTATCGTATAAAACTTACAATCACATAGATTCTTGATCGGCATGAGTTGTTGGTTTCGTTGTCGCGCTTCTGGCACCACTCATCCACCATTTCCTGGGACAGAAGTACAGTTTCCTGATAGTGTTTTTTGCAGTACCGATCAAACAGCAGGAGGTTTTGCTCATAAGAAGTTTCATTCCAATGCCCGGATGCCTTCTGGTAGAAAACATAGGCCTGCAGGTGCGGCGCAAGAAAAGAAGTGAATTTATCCATGAGCAAACACCTCCTTAGACACAGGAAAACGTTCTATGCTGATAGCGCATTCCTTCAAATGCGGAAAATCTGCACTTAGATAGGGCTCAAGGGAATTAGGCGCAGAGTGACCCAGTGTTCTACTAATCACAGGCTGAGGTACTCCATTTCCCAAAAGTGCCGTGGCAAGGTGATGGCGAAAGATATGAAAGCCTTGCCGGTCGCCTTTGCACTGCCGGATACCTGCAACTTTCATGATCCGGACTGCCACGTTGCCAATGCTTCTGTTTTTCAGCCGGTCGTACGGCTTATGTTGTGAAACAAAAAGATATTTACTTCGAGTGTGAGGACGCTCCGACGTCAGATAGTCATAAATGGCATTGCCGACAACAGCTGTTAGAGGGAGCTCTAGTGGGATCTCCGTTTTCTGTTGTCGGATATCAATTAGATCCCTGTCCCAGACAATAGCATCCAGTGTCAATCCCGCAATATCGCAGCTACGCATGCCTGTATAAAGCACAAGCATCCCCATTGACTTATCCCGGAGCGTCAGCTGATTCCTGCCATTGGCCAAGACGTCTTTAACTTTCTGGAATTCCTCCGCTGTAAGGTATTGAATATTTTTGGTGGTTTCTCTTAATGCAGGAAGAAAAGCCAAAAGTTGAGGACAAGTTTTTGGGTGATCAGAGATACAGGCTTTTAATACGGCAGCAATGTTCTTTTTGTAAGAACAGCTCCTGAGTAGCGTATCATCCGAGGACATAAATATGGAAAGCACTGCTTCTTCGGTAATTTGATCCAGCCGGTTCATTCCTTTTTGCTGGAGGGATAAGAAAAAAGTGGATGCATTATGTGACTCGGTATAAATGGTAGAGGGTTTCTTGCCACGTTTTTCATCCACCTCACAGTAAAAATCGATGATAGATTTAAACTCCGGTGACAGCAGGGGATAAGCCCCTCTTTCAAAGAGTTCATGCCTGCGTCTCCCATCAGGATACCGACCATGAACATCAAACTGCTCAATGGCGCCAATGATCGTCCGTTTATGGCGAAGAAAATCAGAGGAATGAGATGCTTTAGTGTAATCCAAATAGATATCTGCATAGCAGGACCATTGCCTTGAATCCACAGCCGCCAGAATTTGTTCGATTTCTCGTTTGAAGCTGCTAACGTAATTTTTTGAGTAACCGTTGGTTTCCATGTAGGAAATAAGTTTGGGATAGTTGTCTCGTAAGTTCTTTACATTCATTTTTATGACCTCCTGTTGATTCGGTAAGAAGATCATAAATCGTGTAGATATAATCCAAACCTTTCTTAATAAATGTCCCTCAAAATCAATCATCTGTGATAAAGGTTTGGATTTTATTTAGGTTTGGATAACGGAAAAAATCCAAACGTTTGGATTTCCTTCGTCACCGATTCGCCACCCACACGCTGGTGAACTGGTATCGGTTCGATCAGGATCCCGAGCGTCGCCTGCCCCTGTTGTCCGCGTATCTCGGTCATGTTCACATTGCTGATACTCAGTGGTATTTGGAGGGTTCTCCCGAACTCATGCGCGAAGCGATGTACCGCCTTGAGCGGTGCTGGGAGGACCGACCATGACCACTGCCACCAGCTTGGCTCCCCTGTTGGAGCGTTTCTTTACACAGCGCCTGATGCTGCAGCGCGAGGCCAGCCCTCACACCATCAGCTCCTATCGAGACACTTTCCGTCAATTCCTGACATTCGCACAACAGCGCTTGCATCAGCGGCCGTCATACCTGAACATCGAGCAGATCGATGCACCGTTGATCGTGGCATTCTTGGATGAACTTGAGAAGCAGCGAGGCTTAACCGTCCGCAGTCGTAATTTACGGCTCACCGCCATTCATTCCTTCTTTCGTTACGTGGCCTTCGAACTGCCAGAGCATGCTGCACAGATCCAGAGAGTGCTCGCTATTCCTAGCAAGCGATTCGCACGCACCTTGGTCAGCTTTCTCAGCCGCTCGGAAGTCGAGGCTTTGCTCGCTGCACCGGATCGCAGCACTTGGTCTGGGCGGCGCGACCATGCGTTCATGCTGACAGCCGTGCAGACGGGCCTGCGTTTGTCGGAGATGAGCGGGCTCAAACAGGAAGACATCATCTTAGGCGCCGGTGCTCACGTGCGGGTCATCGGCAAGGGGCGTAAAGAACGCTGCGTACCCCTGGCCAAATCCACACGCACCGTGTTGAAAGCCTGGCTGCGAGAGCCACAACGCGGCGACGAGGGTGTGCTGTTTCCCAGCGCCAGAGGGAAACGGCTCAGTGTCCATGGCGTGCAGTACCTGCTGAACAAGCATCGCATGAGCGCCTCAAAAGTGTGTCCTTCACTAAAACATAAGCGTGTCACTGTCCATCGCTTGAGGCACACCATGGCCATGGAACTGCTGCAAGCAGGTGTTGACCGCGCTGTGATTGCACTGTGGCTCGGACATGAATCCGTCGAGACGACGCAGATTTATCTGGAGGCAACACTGGCGATGAAAGAGCAAGCTCTCGCTAAGACGACACCACCGCAGGGCAAGCCGGGTCGCTATCAACCGGGCGATCGGCTACTGAGTTTCCTCAACAGTCTCTAACCGGGAAAACTATGTCGGGTACTCCGATCGGTCTCTGCATGACGTAATCTACAATTTCAGAGCATATCTGCAGAGTTCTTCACGTTACCCGACATAGTCAAGAAGGGTACATAGTGACGCAAGATGTGCATCGAAACCCGTTTTTCTATCTCGGCATCAGCTGCGGCTGATTTACAGACACGATTGAGCTGGCGAGCTGTTAGCGGGTTGACGGGATTTTGTCCGGGAAACAACCAGCCATCCTCAAGCATCAGTCCCTGGCGATGGGCAAAGCGCCACCACGCCCGCAAGTGTTCAAGCAGTACCGGTGAGAGCATGGCATAACGATCCTTATGACCTTTGCCCTGTTCAATACGCAGGGTCATGCGGGTGCTGTCAATATCACTGATCTTGAGCGCAACCACTTCACTGACGCGTAAACCGGCACCATAGGCGACCGACAGGGCTGCCCGGTATTTAGGGTTACCGGCCGCATCAATCAGGCGGGTGACCTCCTCGCGGCTGAGTACAACCGGTAATTTACGCGGTACCGGTACACGGCTCATTTTGATAACGGCATCGGCACGGTTTAATGTGGTCACAAAGAAAAACCGCAGTGCGGTAATCGTCGCGTTCAGCGTGATACTCGAGACGCCCCGCTCGACCAAATGCAGCTGGAAACGACGTAGATCTTCAGTGCTGGCGGTCGCCGGCGAACGCTTCAGATAAATCGCGAGTTTCTTGACCGCCCGGATATAACCTGACTGCGTTTTGGGTGAGAGTTTGCGCAACCGCATGTCTTCGATCATGCGCTGACGTAATCGACTAACCGCTTGAGTGTTCTGTGTCATGGCTCTGCTCCTAATGTGAGATGAGGCACATGCCTCAATACTCATCATAAGAAACAGGCTGGATATTGGTAATCGAGTTGATGACTCGCTTTACCGCGGTAGCGGTTTAGTCCTCTGGCCGGTTCCTGCTATACAGTCGATTGTCACGACTGTCTTTTTTGGAGAAGAAGCTGACGGATAGGCCCGTCAGCTCCACTTCCTTAGCTATACCTCAGTCTGTTCTGCCAACGCCAGGGCATCATCCACCTCGATGCCCAGGTAACGACCATGCTTTCAAGCTTTGCGTGCCCGAATCAGTCGTCTGAGTTCAATGGGTATCGGTGGCCGGCCTGCCGTGACTTCCAGCTCCAGAACAGGCGAAAGCCTTGGCGATGTCAGGGCACCAGGTTTTGACGTCTAATCAAAACGAGTGCGCGTTTCCGATCGATTAGTCCGGACAGCAGCACGCGGGCAACCGGGGACGCGGTATCCGGCCGACGAGGCTTTAGGTTGCGTTTTTGGTAAATGGCTAACTGTTTACGCAGGAACAGACTCTCGGCGGCGAGTGCGCCACGTGGGTGCATGAGAAGCGAAATAAATCTGGCCAAGTCACACAGCAGGAAAGGCATCGTTCGCGTATAATCAATGATGGCTAACACCATGCCATATCAGGTATCGAAGTGGGACGCATTGGAAACTCCGATCTGAGTAGCAATGGAACCGAGTTTTTGCGGAGGACAGGCTTGCCTTTGAACGGTCACCCGGTCTATGATACACATAAATATGCAATATGTGTGTAATTATCCAACTGGATCCGATATCATGAAATCAGACAATGTGCGCACCAACATCGTGCTGGACAGCAAGCTGATCGAGGCTGGCCTGAAGGCGACCGGCCTCAAAACCCGTCGTGAGCTGGTGGATTTTGCCTTGCGTGAACTTCTGCGCCACAAGCAACAAAAGAAGATCCTGGCACTCAAAGGCAAGGTGGCCTGGGAAGGTAATCTTGAGGAGATGCGTACCGGTCGCGGTCAATGATTTTGGTCGATACCAGCGTCTGGATCGACTTCTTCGCAGGTCGTGACCTGCCGCATGTCGCCGCGCTGGAGCACTTCATCCTTGAGAACGAAGACCTGGCTCTGTGCGGTATCATACTGACCGAAATCCTGCAGGGCATAGCCGATGACAAAGCTCACCGGCGTGTCCGCAGCGATCTCAGCCCGCTGATCATGTTGCCCATGCCGGAGACAGTATTCATCCGTGCAGCCGATATCTATCGAAAACTGCGTAAGGCCGGCATTACTATCCGCAAGTCCAATGACTGCATCATTGCAGCTACCGCGCTGGAACACCGTTGCCGATTGCTACATAACGACAAGGACTTTTTACCCATTGCTGAATACTGTTCCTTGAAGGTCGTCAAAACCTGAACTCAGGTTATTTTGCGCTGCTACGTTTCATCCGCACAGGCATGTTTTACCTTGCGAATACTGACTTCATTTCGGTGGAGGCTATCCTCGCCGAAAACACGTCGTGGCTGAAATCAAGAAATGATCGTATGTTGGATACGTGTTTTATTCAATAAGCTATTAACTTCGTCGCGCAGTGGGCGGTCGTGTTTATAAGTTACTGAATTAAAAAATATTAATTTATAATATTCCGGCTACGAACCAGGTGGTCGCTCAGGTGAGGGCTATACATACAGTCTTCGGCAAATAAAGCGGGTAGCGAGCCCCCACTACCAATCCTTTCTCTTAAAATCAGTCAATTACGCCAGAATTGACGTGGGATCCTCGGGCTATAGGCCGGAGGGTCCTTTCGTTTGGGGCGGTACGGAAGGGGGCGCCAGTCTGCGGAGACGGCATCAGTTGTCAGTTCGTGTTGCCAGTGCTTTGGTACTGCTCCCGGCGTGTAGTGGCGTCATCCGTTGTGAGAATGCCGATGCGCTGCTTTTCGTGCAGCGTTTCCCCATTTAAACCTTCAGTCAAGGCTTCGCGAAATCTCTCAATTGTCTTGGTCACCCTGGCGCGGGAGAGGCCAGAAGCACGACGATCACGAGTTACAATTTAGCCAAGATGTAAGCTTGCTTTCATCTGTTGGTGTAAAATACGCACGACATAAATAAAAGACTTTTTCTCAATAAAATAGACCGCATGTTCCTGGTAAAGATAACGTCGGTAACCTTTACGTATATCATCGACTTTTTGTGCTAGCGTTTGGGTGTTAGATACTTGTACAAGTGTTTCTTCTAGTCCGGATAAATAAGCCTCGGCTTGTAATTGTCCGAAGTTACTTGCGGTGTAGCGATAGATGTTTCGTAAATCCAGTACGGCATTATTCGAGAGTCTATAGTTCATTTATTTGATGAGGACTGCTCAGATTGAATAATGTCCTTGATCGACAGTGTTGACTCACCGCTTTTTTCGCCTTCGATCAGCGCGAGTTTGATTAGCTCGTGGCGGGTAAGATTTTCACGGATAAGATCCCGTAAGTAATCACTCGCATTTGCATAGCGTCCACTTTCTACCTGACTGTCAATCCAGGCTCTCATTTCATCAGGAATAGAAATATTAAGGGTTGCCATAGTTCGTTGCCGTTTTTGATGATAATTTGAATATGGCATATATTGGCAAAGTCTGCCAATCATGTCTAATTTTAAAATATTAATACTCGAGTTCTGATTAAGGGAATAAAGGTGGCCCTTAACCACAGGGTGAGGAGAAGGGAAGTGTCCCCTTTGATCCCGTATGGTGCAAATATTCAAACGAACCGTATATTATTGTTATCCAACAATATTACAGATAATCTTGTTCGGCAATGACAAACGCCTTACACCCTTTCCATCTTCTTGCAATCGCCATCGCTGGTTGGCTCAACCGCCAGCAACAGATGGTCATTGATTATCTCATCGAAGCGAACCGTGTCCTCAAGGAGCAACTCGAAGGACAACGGCTTCGGTTGAACGATGAACAGCGGATGCGACTAGCAGAGAAGGCCAAGGCGCTGGGACGCCAGGCACTTGATGAGCTGGAGACGCTGGTGACACCCGATACACTGCTCGCCTGGCACCGGAAGTTGATCGCGCAGAAGTGGACCTATGTCAGGAAGGGACCTGGTCGACCACGCGTCGCGCAAGAGATCACCGATTTGATACTCCGCATGGCGAGGGATAATACTTCCTGGGGTTACGACCGAATCCAAGGCGCCCTCGCCAATCTTGGTCATGTGATTGCACCGAACACGGTAAAAAATATCCTGAAAAGCATGGCATAGAGCCCGCGCCTGAGCGACGGAAGCGAACTTCATGGAAAGCGTTCCTGAAAGCGCATTGGGATGTGATGGCGGCCACGGATTTCTTTACGGTTGAGGTCTGGACACCGCCCGGTTTGTTGACCTATTACGTCTTGTTCGTCATGCAATTAAAGACACGTTCTGTTCACATCGCCGGTGTAACCACATCACCGAACGGAGCCTACATGAAGCAAGTGGCGCGCAACCTGACCGATGTGAGCGATGGCTTTCTTGTCAACAGTCGATACCTCATCATGGATTGTGATACGAAATATACGGAGGGCTTCAGAGATTCTCTGGATCGAGAGGGCGTGAAGGCTATTCGATGCCCAGTGCGTGCACCGAACTGTAATGCGTTTGCGGAGCGGTTTGTGCGTTCGAGAAAAGAGGAGTGCTTGGATCGCATGATTCTATTCGGCGAGGCGTCGCTTTGCCGGGCACTCACGGCGTATGTTGCGCATTATAACGCTGAAAGAAATGATCAGGGTGTTGGGAACCGACTGCTGGAGCCGCTGGCTGGGTTCAGTACAAGCGATAAGTCAATTCGGTGCCGGGAACGGCTTGGCGGCATCCTGAATTTCTACTATCTCGAAGCGGCTTGAGAGCAAGGATTCGGTTTTTGCACCAAACGCCACTCATCCAGGGCAAATCAGTACAGACTATTGTTTCCAGGTTAAAATTACTAATTCGCCATAGAGTGCGTCCAGCGAAGGCTGGTCTGTTCAGTGGGAGACAGTCCCACCGGGGTAAAAGTCAGAGCCCCGTAACTTGAGTCACATTCGTGGAGGAAACGAAGCGGATGAAGCTGGCTGACAAAGCCGTCCTTGGGGCGGGGAGTGAGTCACCGGGCCGTAACGCAAGTGAACCCAGAGGTGGCCTCGTCAGAATATAACTCCGGAGGCCGAGCCCGCTCTGTGGGGGCGAAGGCAGAAGGTGATGCCGCAGACTGACTGTTGAGGTATCACGCTCCGGCGGGGTAGTAGGGATAGCACGGTGACAAGGGCAGACCGAGCAACTGGAGAAGCCGTCCTCGTCCCGATCCGAAAGGATCGGAGCAAGGTAGGCTCTATAACCGGCAACACCGGGAAGTGAGTCGAAAGGCGAGACGGTGGCGGCGAGGTTCGTATGAGTGATGAAGCGGGGTAACGCCTGTGGAGCGAAGGAGCCTTACTGCACATCATGACTTCAACAACATGGGAGGCAGGGGTGAGATGATAAAGGCACCCATTGATCTGCAAGACCTGAGGAGAAGGCTATACGTCAAGGCGAAGGCTGAACCGTCTTGGCGCTTCTGGGGATTGTATGTCCACGTGTGCAAGCACGAGACGCTCCAGCAAGCCTACCGGCTGGCAAAAGCCAATGCCGGAGCCCCGGGTAGTGATGGGGTAACGTTTGAGGCAATTGAAGCCGGCGGACTGGACGCGTTTATCGACCAGCTGCATCAGGAGTTGGTTGAGCGGACGTATCGTCCTCTGCGGCTGCGGAAAGTGGCGATACCAAAGGCCGGTGGCGGTAGCCGCGGTCTTTCGATTCCCACGATCCGCGACCGGGTGGTCCAGGGTGCGCTTAAGCTCATTCTGGAGCCAATCTTCGAAGCCGATTTTCAACCGGGTTCGTTTGGCTACCGGCCCAAGAAATCAGCGCAGGATGCGATTCGGCGCGTCTCGGAAGCGATACTGACATGCAAAACGTATGTCATCGATCTCGACTTGCGATCGTACTTTGATACGGTGCGACATCATATCGTATTGGAGAAGGTAGCGGGCCGGATCAATGATGACAAAGTGATGCAGTTGCTCAAGTTGATTCTGAAAGCGTCGGGTAAACAGGGTGTGCCACAGGGCGGTGTGATCTCACCTTTGCTCAGTAACGTGTACCTCAATGAGGTAGACAAGATGCTGGAGCGGGCGAAGAGTGTCACGCGGTATCGGCAGTTGACGTTGGTCGAGTACGCCAGGTTTGCTGACGATATGGTGGTCTTAGTGAATGCACACCCGAAACAGCGTTGGTTACGCGACATGGTAGAGAAGCGACTTCGCGAGGAACTCGGCAAGCTCGAAGTAGAGGTGAACGAGGAAAAGACCCATCGGGTCGAGCTGTCGCGAGGTGAGAGCTTCGGTTTTCTGGGCTTTGAGTTCAGGCGTGTGCGCAGTCATTCGGGACGCTGGATGCCATTGTATCGGCCCCAGATGAAGAAACGGACGGCATTGCTGCGCCGACTCAAGATCATTTTCCGGGGCTTGCGTTCCCAGCCGGTTACGCGGGTTATCGAAGCGATTAATCCGGTGCTGCGTGGATGGGTCAATTACTTCGCGATGGGTCATTCGAGCCGGTGTTTCTCGTTCATTCGGAACTGGGTAGAGCAGAAGATCCGGCGTCACCTGGCCAAAAGTCGCCAGCGCCGAGGCTTCGGCTGGAAACGGTGGAGTAGACGGTGGCTGTATGATGCTCTGGGGTTATTTGATAACTACCGGGTGCGACCACGGTCGAAAGTTGTCCCAGCATGATAGGTCTCATAAACCTTGAGGTGAAGTGTGCAGGTGCGCGTAGTGCGGTAAATCCGCATGCTGCGTGCGAAGTGGCGGGAGTTGGAAACGGGGCTACGGTTCGGCCTATACGGGCACGAAGGGGGAAACCCCGGAAACAGACAAGGCCGATCCTAGTGGGCTACCGCGCCAGCTCTCGACCCTACCCCGCGCCAGGCGGCCAAAGCGGCGGGAATCCATGTAAACTGTGCGTGTGAGTCAGATTATGTTGCCTGCGAGAATACAATAATCATGCACTGGATCGAATGGATCAGAAGCCGCCTCAGTGGACGGCCGGACAGCGAACACGAGCAGGCGCTGATCCGCGTGACCATCATGAGTCTGATTTTTGGTTACTTTTCCACCACCGAACTGGGCTCGGTCACCCTGCTTGCCGGAAGCTATCTGACGGTTGCGGTGCTGATTTTCATATGGATTCTGCTTGCACCGGCGGTAAATGTGCCGCGGCGGATATTGGGCATGATCGGCGATATGGGCGGTGCCTCCTACGGGCTGGCCCTGGCGGGTGAGGCAGGATCGCTGCTGCTTGCCCTCTATCTGTGGGTCATTGTCGGCAACGGTTTCCGTTACGGGCTGAAGTCCCTGTTGCTGTCCACCCTGTTTGCCGTTATCGGTCTGACATCGGTCTTGATCTGGGCAACGTACTGGTCGGAGCATCTGCATTTCGGGATCGGCCTGCTGATCACGCTGGCCTTGGTGCCGTTGTACATGGCTGGACTGATCCGCAAGCTACACCAGACGATCCAGGTGGCGGAAGAGGCCAACCGTGCCAAGTCGCTGTTCCTGGCCAAGATGAGTCATGAACTGCGTACACCCCTGAATGGCATCATTGGCATGAGCGACCTGCTCACCACCACTTCGATCGACAAGGAGCAGAAGGACTATATCAGTGCGATCCAGTCATCGGGGCATACGCTGCTGTCGTTGATTGAGGATACTCTCGATATTTCAAAAATAGAAGCTGGCAAACTTATCGCTGAGACTAAGCCGTTCGACCTCCATGCGCTGGTGAACAATACCGTGCAAGCCTTCACGGCACAGGCCCTGGGCAAGGGGCTCGAGCTATCTTGTCATATCAATCCTGCCGTGCCTTTCCGCCTGCAGGGCGACGACCTGCACTTGCGCCAGATACTGATTAATCTGCTCAGCAATGCCATCAAGTTCACCGAGCGCGGGAATGTCAATGTGCAGGTCGATCTGGTGGATGACGCGCCGGATAAGCGCGCGTGGATCTGCTTCAAGGTGATTGATACCGGTATCGGCATCGCGAAGCAAGACCAGAAGAAAATCTTTGAGCGTTTCGTGCAGGCGGATGTATCGGTGATGCGCAATTCTGGCGGAACCGGCCTCGGTACCGCGATTGCCAGGGAACTTGCGCGGCTAATGGGCGGGCGCATCGGTCTCGAGAGTGAGGTTGGTCAGGGCACTATGTTTTGGGTCGAGCTGCCTTTCGAACGCCAGCAATTCGTCCGCAAGGAAGAATTGGCGCAGACCACGCTCACCGATAGCCGCGTGCTGCTGTACCTCGGTGATACCGTTGGTCCGGAGGTAGAGGGCTTTTTGCAGAGATGGGGCGTGGCATTCGAAACTGTCACAGGAACGGCACAGCTTTTTTCCCAGCTGGTCACCGCCAGCGAACAATCCATGCCGTTTCGCAGTGTCATAGTCGAGAGAGCACTGCTGAGCATGGATGCAGAACAGCTGGCCGACTCAATAAAAGAGGAGACCACGCTGTCCGATATATCACTCATCCTCATCGATTCGAGACTGAATCTATCAGATGTCGATAGGCTTATGACAAAGGGATGTTCCGCAGTCCTGTTTGCGCCCGTCAATGAATCGCTATTGTTCAATGCGGTCCATGAGGCCGGTGCTGAACACCGCCTTCCCCAGGGCGTGACCTCGCTTGCTGACTACTTTAGGGAAAGGCAGGAGATGCAGAGTTCGCGGGTAATGCTGGCAGAGGACAACGAGGTCAACCAGAACGTGCTCACGTCAATTCTGGAACGCGCGGGCCACCAAGTGGAAATAGCGTCTGATGGCGAGGTGGCGCTGGATATTCTGACCGAGCGGGATAGTGACTTCGATATCGTGGTGCTAGACATGAACATGCCGAATATGTCCGGATTGGATGTGCTCAAGGCCTACTACTTCATGGATACCAGCATGAAGTTGCCGGTTGTGATGCTTTCGGCAAATGCCCTACCGGAGACGATCGAAGCCTGCCGCCAGGCCGGGGCCCATGATTACCTGACCAAGCCGGTTGATGCAAAGAGCCTCGTCGAGACCATAGATCGACTCACCCGGCCGGTGACAGAAGGTAGGAAGGATCATGTCGATATTGAGCCTTTTCCAACAGCAAAGTCAGCTGGAGCGCAGGCATGGCGCTTCATCGACACGCGAACTCTGGAAAATATCCAGGAGGTCTCCCTCAAGCCCGATTTTCTCCAGCGCCTGTGCAGGCAATTCATGGACGATGGCAAGCAGCAGCTTGCTGCCCTGCGTAAATTCTCAGCATCCAATGACCAGGACGCGTTTCTCGCAGTGCTGCATGAATTCAAGGGCAGCGCCGGCACACTCGGTGGAGAATCGCTCAGGAAGATCTCTGCTGAGGCGGAGGGCCGGCCGCAAGAGGCACTGGATCATGCCAGCATGACTCTGCTGGCAGACCGCCTGGCAAAGGTATTCCAGGGCACTTGCAGGGAACTAGAACGCTACCTCGAGCTAAATCGACACTAAG
Organism: uncultured Gammaproteobacteria bacterium; assembly: GCA_942492025.1. Taxonomy (GTDB): domain Bacteria; phylum Pseudomonadota; class Gammaproteobacteria; order SZUA-229; family SZUA-229; genus JABDQW01. Next base: position 14,043 of record CALODJ010000012.1, read on the forward strand.
CCACCACGTCCTGGCTGGTTCGCGGTTCAGCCGGGTACGTGCAGGTGCCGGGCAAACCTGGAACCTGCACGCACTATAGGGCTGCTCATGACACTAACCCGCATGTTGCACGAAGGCGGACCCGTGATCCGTTGAATCCTTGCATATTTCAATCACATAGATCGAATTCAACGGTGTACCGTGCGGTTACAATTTGTCCTATTTGGTTTTACGAACAATCTGGCGTCGCATCTTGAACGATCGCCCTTGATCCATAGCTAAGGCTATGAATCTGCACGCGATCGTCCAACCTGCTTTGCCAGCTTGCCCGTAAAATCCAAATCCTTCGTGCAACATGCGGGCTAAGGTGTTGTTTGTTTCAGACAGGCCGTACGCCTGCGACCTGTTGTCTAGCTAATGTTGGCAGTCTCCTTATCAGCATGAGAGCGAGCGGTTTGCCTCGTTACCAGCCGCTGCATCATGCGCAGGTTCTTGTCGTCCAGGCGTAATGCTGCATCCACCCAGGCCATGGTGATGTTCTTCAGTTCATCGTAGGTTATAGGGTTGCAATATTGCTTGGCCCGACGGAAGGCCTGGTAACCGTTGCCGGCCCGTTCCTGTTTATGGATGTAGTCCAGCACAGCCTGCTGACCCTGTCCCTCTTCGACGAGTACGTCGACGATGCCCATCTCATGCAACTGTTCAGCGGAGTAGAGCGCTCCACCGAGGATCATGCGTTCGGCCTGAACCGTGCCGATCTTGCGTGACAGGAGGCTGTAGGCACCCATGCCTGGAAACAGATTGAACAGGATCTCCGGCAAGCCCATCTTTGCGCCACGCTCGGCGATCAGCACATCACCAGACATCGCATATTCCATACCACCACCAAGCGCATCGCCCTGCACCAGAGTAATGGTTGTGATATCTCTGCCAAGGTGCGTGTAGTGCATGAAAAGTGTGTCGATGCACGAAATTGCGTAGTGGGTCAGACCTTTCCTGTCACCATTGCGGATGAGATTCATGAACAGGTTCAGGTCGCCACCGAGATTGAAAATGCCCGGAACCCTGGAGGCCAATGCGATGTATTGCACCTCGCTGAAATATGTGGAATTAGCCAGTTCTTGGTACCACTGCTGGAACTCACTAATCAGGCTTGGTGTGCAGCAGGGGCGCGGCTTGGCATTCATGTAATACCAAGCAAGACGGTTATCCTTGTCGTACTCAATCTCGAGCTCGGTGTAGATAGAACGGTTGGTATCGGGCTGAAGTTCCTGTATGGCGTGTTGTAGCTGTTTCATAATCACGGTCTCCTCGTTGTGCTATAAGTGGACCGTTAATACTAGACATAATGTTTTGACCTGCCCATCTCAACAGACGTCGACTATGTTGAGATGGAGCACCTAAACACAGAGCCATAATTGAGAGCTGTCCTTCCCGAAAATCGGTACACTTTGAAATACTTGACCTTTTTCGTGAGAGACGTCAATCTCGAATCTTTTGTCGCCGGGGGTCCTGCCAAGGAGAATCCAGAGCCATAAGAACGCTTATTGGTGCGCTGGTCGCGTTTGTGTCAACTTTGTTTCGCTCTCGGCTCGCACTGCAACTGGAGAATGTAGCATTGCGACATCAGCTCACAGTCTATCAGCGCACAAGCAAACGCCCAGGAATTAGCGCAGGAGACCGCATTTTCTGGTCATGGCTCTCTCACGCCACTGGTCGGGATGGCGGAATGCGTTGGCCATCGTCCAACCCAGAATCGTGATCGCCTGGTAGCGTAAGCGCTTTTGCGATCATTGGGCCAAACTGAGCAAGCAGGTCAGGCCCGGCAGACCGCCGGTATCAAAAGAAATCAGAGCATTGATCCGCAAGATGTCGGAAGCCAACACTGGCTGGGGTTCGCCACGGATTGTCGGGGAGTTGCGTAAACTCGACATTGATGTTGCTAAATCGACCGTGGAAAAGTATCGGGTGCGAGCCAAAAAAACCGCCGTCTCCGACATGGAAAGCTTTTCTGAAGAATCATGTCAGGGACTTGGTGTCTATCGATTTCTTCTTGGTACCAACCGTGAGATTCAAGGTATTGTTCGTGTTGGTGTGGTTCTCTACATTAGTCGATTGTTCAGATAGACTGTACAGCTGGCCCTGATGGTTTATCTGACAATAATTAGGGGCGTGCTCCGAAAAAAAATTCAAGCAGCCTTCGCTAGTAAGCCATATTCAAGGTGTAATCCACCGACGACAGGGTCAGCGACAACCTTAAAGTCAGCGCGCACCAGCTTTTTGAGATGGCGATCATTGAATACAATGGCAGGGTTGAGGCACTCGCGCCGTATTGATCCGATGAGCCGTTCCACATAAGGATTTTGCCAGGGTGAGCGTGGGGCGATGAGCACTTCTCGCATGTCGAGGGTGCGAATACGGTGACGGAAGATTGCGCCGAAGATCTTATCGCGATCACGTAGGTGATACCGGGGTCGCTTGCGTGGTGCTTGGTTCACCATCGCCAGCTGTTGGCGAAGCGCCAGGATTTCGGGGTGTAAGAGTGCGCGGCTCTGGAACGGGCTGAGCAGGGTGGACAGGAGGGGGAGGGCGATCGTTCTCATGCCGGGACCGTACGACAACTGGCGCAAAAAAGTCAACGGAATCAATACGTTCGATGTTTTTGGTAGCCACAGCATAGCATTGATCAATTCGCGGATCGAGTTCGTTTGGCTTTGTTTTTTCCCTCATTCATCATGGCTGAAGTGGCCATGCCGAACACCACTCAGCAAGGTCATAAAATCATCTCCGTTGACATGCACCAGATGTTCATGGTCGCCGGCTTCGAAATAGACATTGGACAGACTGGTCAGCGATTCATCAAGAAAAGTCTCTATCTGGTAGGCCGGGCCGAGCGGTGGCACGGCGCCGGGCTCGCAGTCGGGAAACAGTTTGGAAAATTCGTCCTCCTCAACGAGTTCTAGCTCCCGGTCGAGTTCCTTGCGCACGTGCTTCATCTCGACATATTTGATGGCCGGGACTACCACCATCGCGTAGCCCGAGGCGTCCTTCACGATCACGCCCTTGGCGATGTGGTCTTCACGGACATGAGATGCTTCAGCGGTCTCGTGGCTGGAGCCCGTATGCGGATGAGATGGCAGTGTGTAGTCAACTGCTTTCTGAGTCAGATAGTTTTTTACGGTTTCTGCGATAGCCATTGCTGTTCTCCTGTCGTAATGATTTGAAATGCGGGCTAGCATCAGTTTACGCATAAGGAGTTTGCTGAAAGTTGAGTTAGATTAAATAATAGGTAAATATGAAATAGGGGAGGGACCACGATTTCTTGTGTTTAGCGTGTAGGGAACAACGCGTAATCCGGGAAGTGTCTGCAATTTCTCATCAATACAGATCCATCCCTTGCCTCCCGGGTGGCACATGTATGTCCTTTTGGGGCGTCTCGGCAATGATCAGCAAGGGTTTCCCCGCCTTGGCGACAGACTCTAATAAGGGTAACAAGTCACGGATGTTGGATAGTTTCTTGTCGTAGAGCAGGACGAACGACTCTTCCAGCTCCGCACTCATGTCATCGGGCTTGTTGATGAAATAAGGTGACAGGAAGCCGCGGTCGAACTGCATGCCCTCGACGACTCCTAGCTCGTTCGCCATCCCGGTGCCTTCCTCCACGGTGATGACGCCTTCCTTGCCCACCTTTTCCATGGCCGAAGCAATCAGGCCGCCAATCTCCTCGTCGCCGTTGGCTGAGACCGTCCCGACCTGGGCGATCGCCTTGCTGTCCTTACACGGAATCGAGATTCGTTTCAGCTCTTCAACTGCCAGCTCGACGGCCTTATCGATGCCGCGCTTGATATCCATGGGATTCATCCCGGCCGCGACCGACTTCAGGCCTTCCTGAAAAATGGCCTGTGCCAGAACGGTGGCTGTGGTCGTGCCGTCACCGGCGATGTCCGACGTCTTGGCAGCCACTTCTTTCACCATCTGGGCACCCATGTTTTCGAACGGATCCGCCAGCTCGACTTCCTTGGCGACGGAAACCCCATCCTTGGTTACCCCCGGACCGCCATAGGGCTTTTGCATCACCACATTGCGCCCCCGTGGCCCGAGCGTCGCCTTGACCGCCCGGGCAAGTATTCCTGCACCATGCGCCATACGCAGGCGAGCGTCGTCCCCGAATCTGAGTTCTTTGGCTGGCATCGGCCACTACCTCCAGTGTTAACATTGATTGTCAATTGCAGGCTTTCTTTATAACCTGGTTTTTCCAATGCGGTTATGAATAAAGTGTAAAGCAGGCGCAGTGACTCCGTATAAACAGACCTGTTTACTGCCTGATTCTCCTGCCTGTCTGTTCGTTAGTGGTATCGCTATAGCCCTCAAGGCAGGATTTCACCTGCTCCCTGTCCAGGGTTTCGTTTTGTTCCAGTGATTGAATGAGGCTGTCAAGCTGCGGCCGATGTTGCCGAATCAGTTCCAGCGCGCGGGCTTCGGCATCTTTCAACAAATGCCTCACGGCGTTATCCAGCGCTTGCGCGGAGTTTTCGGAAAAGCGCCTCGGTTGTGCGATCTCCCGCCCCAGAAACGGATGCTCTTCACTGTCACGCAAGTCCACCGGGCCTATCTCTTCCGACATGCCCCAGCGCGAAACCATGGCACGAGCCAGTGCGGTAGCCTGGGCGATATCATCATCTGCACCCGAGCTGACGGTGCCGAGCAGTTCCTGCTCTGCGCATCGGCCACCCAGCATCACCGCCAGCCTGTCCAGCAGGTATTCCTCGGGCAGGGTATGGCGCTCAAATTCCGGTAACTGGTGGGTCACACCCAGTGCCCGGCCACGCGGAATGATGCTGACCTTGTAAATGGGGTCAGCATGGGGAAGATAATAGGCTACCAGTGCATGTCCCGATTCATGCACTGCCAGGCGGTGCCGTTCCTCGGGCTGGATTGCGAGGGTGCGTACGGTACCCAGTAACAATTTATCGTGGGCATCGTCAAAGTGATGCATCATCACTTTTGTCTCTTTATCGCGCGCGGCAAGCATGGCTGCTTCATTCACCAGGTTTTTAATGTCGGCACCGGAAAATCCCGGCGTACCAGCGGAAATGTTCTCCAGGTTCACATCATCAGCCAGCGGCACCTTGCGCGTGTGCACTTTCAATATGGCAACGCGATCGTTGCGGTCGGGCAATTCCAGTACCACGTGGCGATCAAAACGACCCGGTCTGAGCAAGGCCGGGTCGAGCACATCCGGGCGATTCGTGGCCGCCAGGATAATCACCGCCTCATGGCCGCTGAAGCCATCCATCTCGGCCAGGATCTGGTTCAGGGTCTGCTCCCGTTCATCATGGCCGCCGCCCAGGCCGGTGCCACGGGTGCGCCCAATACTGTCCAGCTCATCGATGAAGATAATTGAAGGCGCAGTTTTCTTCGCTTCCTCAAAAAGATGCCTTACGCGAGATGCACCTACACCGACAAAAACTTCGATGAATTCAGAGCCTGAAATGGAATAAAAGCGAACACCGGCTTCGCCGGCAAGGGCCTTCGCCATCAAAGTTTTGCCGGTACCCGGTGGCCCCATCAACAGCACCCCACGTGGTACTTCTGCACCAAGTTTGCGATACTGTTCAGGGTTCTTCAGGAATTCCAGCAGCTCGGTCACTTCACGCTTGGCAGCATCCTGTCCAGCGATATCATCAAAAGTAGTCTCAGGAATTTCGGCGACTTGCGTATCACCACGGAGAAACTTTCCAAGTTCTCCTTTACCTCCCAGGCCACCGGAAATATTGCGCTGGGCTCGTCGAATAATCCAGATCCAGAACGCAATAATAAGCACCCAGGGCAAGTAACTGATGAGTATGGTGAACAGACTGGCCCGGCCATCCGACTGCAGCACCTTGATATCAACCTGTTTTTCTTCCAGTGCGGGTAACAGTGTTACGTCATCCATATCAGGCAAACGTGTTTGAAAACGGTTACCATATTCACTGTCAGGACCAATTGCTGCAGGCGTCAATAGCTCACCCTGAACATCGAGACCACGCAGCACAATCGACTCGATCTGGCTTTCATTCAACAGCGCCTTGAATCTGGTGTAGGTAATCTCATACACAGGCTCAGCTGGTGTTTTCGGGGAATAAAAATAATTAAGAGCCAGCAGTGCAACTAAGAATAAAGCAAAAATCGCCCAGATGCGGGGTATAGGCTTAATTCGTGGCGCTTGCTGGGGCATCAGTCCACCTGATCCATTTCGGCTTCGAATAACCGGACTTCAATATAATCGTCATCCTCTTTGCAGAGCACGACCTGCAATAGCCGACCCGGGTAATTCTTGTACCACTCACCTTCTCGTGTAAATATATTTTCAGTCATCTTCAGATAGTCGCGTCAAGCTGGATTGATTGACCAGGTTTTATAAACATCAGCTTATATCAGATTAAGACAATAAAACATCTCGTTATTAAAGGATGCCAAAAGGGTCAGGGCCGATTGAAAATTTAAAGTGGAGATCAAACGAGTCTGGCCCACTACTGACTCATACATAACCCAGTCGATTAAGTTAGACAGTATTGTGGCAGACCTTTTACTGCATAAGTAACACAGCAGGGATTTCGGCGACGACAGGTTCGGAGCGGCCTGAAAATTTTAATTGTTGAAGATAGCTCGAAAAATCACCTGGTTTCGGAGCTTAAACCGGTGTTATTTGCCCTGGAATCATTGTTTAAGCATAAGCTGTACTTTGATGTTTATTTTCAAGCGCATTGACTGACACAAGATGAAAATAAATTTGTGCCGTTTTTTGTTTAACATAGAATGGGTGTATTGTTCTCGAAAAGGAGTTTTGTATGCGAGATCTTATCCGGGTGTTGATCCTTGGAACCGGGCAGATGGGGTCCGGGATTGCGCGTCTGGTATTGGAAAAACAGGGGCTCCAGCTTATAGGCGCTTATGCAAGAAGGGCGGAGCGCGCCGGTATGGACCTTGGCCGAGCGATCAGGCTTGAGCGTGATCTTGGTATCCCTGTCAGTGGTGAGTTGTCCGCCGTGATCGAGCAAGCACAGCCGCATATGGCAATTCAGGCAACCTGTTCAAGACTGGATGATGCCAAGGAGGAGATCACGATGCTCGTCAAACAGGGTATTAATGTAATCTCCATTGCGGAGGAGATGGCCTATCCGGCTGCGAAATCTCCATCTCTGGCTAAAGAACTGCATCAGTTGGCCATCGAAAATCGCGTATCGGTGCTTGGTGCCGGTATCAATCCCGGTTTTGTGCTTGATTTGCTTGTAATCACACTTTCGGGGGTTTGTGCTGAAGTGCAATCCATTACAGCCAGGCGAGTCAACGACCTTTCCCCTTACGGGTCGACGGTACTCGCAAGCCAGGGTGTCGGCCTGACACCGATGGCGTTTGAGCAAGGCCTCAAAGATGGCACGGTGGTGGGTCATATCGGATTTGTTCAATCGATTCACATGATCGCTGCTGCGCTCGGCTGGGAAATCGATCATATTGAGCAAATGCGCGAGCCCATTGTCTCGCAGACAAGTCGTGCAACGCCGTTTATCAGCATTGAACCCGGGCAGGTAGCCGGCTGTTTGCACACCGCGATGGCATACCAGCAAGGTAAACCGGTTATCACACTTGTTCATCCGCAACAGATTGATCCGAGCCTGGATGGACTCGAGACGGGCGACAGCGTAGAGATCACGGGTACCCCGAACGTGCATTTGGCAGGCAGTCCCGAGATACCGGGTGGACAGGGGACGGCGGCACTTGCCGTGAACATGATCCCCCGCGTATTGAGTGCTAAGGCTGGTCTCTATTCCATGATGGATCTGCCCGTGCCTTCCGCAATGCTGGGCGACGCACGCAGCTTTGTCTACCGGGATTACTGAGGCTAGCAGCCATGACAGATCTGGTCGAAAAAGGAACCTGGGTTGAGATCTACAACGTCGTGCTCCCGGCCAATGAACGGGCGCCACAGGTGCCGGCGGATACCCGACGGGTGCCGCTGGAGATGCGCGTCAAGGGTTTTCTGCTGGCGCCTGCTGCCATTGGCGGGAATGCCGAAATCGAAACGCTGAGTGGTCGTCATCTGCGTGGCAGACTGGCAGAAGTGAATCCTGCCTATACACACAGTTTTGGTTCCCCTGTGCCTGAACTCTCACCCATCGGCTGCGAGGTGCGTGCCTTGCTGCGTGAGAAAGGACGTATGCAATGACGCAAGAAAGTTACGCAGCCATCATGGATCAACGTGCTGAGATCATGCGCACCTCAGTAGGTATCGATTATGAGCAATATACAACCGGTCGTCTGGCATTCGATTATGAACGCTTGATGGCCGACACGGGCTACGATGTAGAAGCGGCCTGGGCAGTACAGAAGACGACGTCTGTTGGCAATACGCCACTGGTAGAACTCAGGAATATCACCGAACTGGTGCGCTCCGTGTCAAGCGATGGAAAAGGCGCACGCATATTTGTGAAGGACGAAGCGGCCAATCCTTCCGGCTCATTTAAAGACCGCCGCGCATCATTGTCGGTGCATGAAGCCAGCAAACGTGGCTACCGTGGTGTGTCCGCAGCAACCAGTGGTAATTATGGTGCGGCGGTGGCCTCACAAGCGGCGAAAGCGGGTTTGCGTTGCATCATCGTGCAGGAAGCATTTGACAGTGAAGGTATCCTGCAACCGGAGATCGCGGAAAAGACCCGCGCCTGCGAAGCTTACGGTGCCGAGGTCATACGTCTTTCGGTAGGGCCGGAACTGTTTTATATGTTGCTTCGCGTACTCAAGGAGACAGGTTATTTCAATGCCTCGCTGTACACACCGTATTCTGTGCTGGGTATCGAAACGCTGGGTTATGAGATTGCATTGCAAATGCAGGAACAAAGCGGCGTGTTTCCCGATGTCGTCATTGCGACCCATGCCGGCGGTGGTAACCTCACCGGTACCGCACGTGGCCTGTACAAAGCGGGGGCGGTCAACAGCCAGATGATCGCCGCCAGTGTCGATCTTTCCGGCTTGCACATGGCTTCGGATCATGATTTCAATCGCAAGTCATTCACCACCGGGCATACCGGTTTCTCGATGCCGTTTACCACCTGGCCGGATCGGGCGGATGTGCCGCGCAATGCTGCACGTGCATTGCGTTACATGGATCGTTTCGTAACGGTCTCACAGGGCGAGGTATTCTATATGACCCAGCTGCTGGCAGAACTGGAAGGGCTTGAGCGGGGACCTGCTGGCAATACCTCACTGGCGGCTGCTTTTGTTATCGCGCAGGAACTCGATCAGGAGCAAACTGTTGTGGTTCAGGAAACAGAATATACCGGTGCAGGTAAACACCCGTTAGCGCAACTCAACCTGGCTAAACAAATGGGTATCGAAGTCAGGCGTGGTGACCCGCGTGACAACAAGCCCGGTCAAAGCATTGTCATACCTGAACACCCCGCCCAACTGGCGGTGGTAAACATAGACCTGGATCACGTGCGACGTACCTATCTGCAGAACGCCATTAAACAACTTCCGCAAGGCGAGAGCCTGTCGAAAATCGATCTTGCCTTTCTCGCGGAAGAGACACGAATCAGCCAGACCCATGTGGAGGAGATTCTCAATGAGCTCACTGGAAAGACCGGATGATTTTGAGCTGCGCCGTGCGCATCTCAAGGCCATGTCGGATGAAGACTTGCATGCGTATTTCTGGGAGCTCGTTGACCGGATCGTTGCACCGTTGATCGAACAAGCACGTACTCATACCAGTCCGGCCATTGAACGCTCGGTATTGTTACGCATGGGGTTCTCGAGTATCGAGTCCAAACAACTGGTTGATCAAATGAATAAACACGGGCTGCTCGGTCACGGTGCAGGACAGATGGTACTTGAACTGGCAAAGACTAAAGGCATTACTGTGCGCGAAGCAGGCGAGGCAATGTTACAGGGTGAGCTTAAACCATGAAGCTGGATCCGAACAAAAAACTCGATATCGAGGAAGTCCTCAAGGACCTCGATAAATATCGGCCCAGGCGCAAAGGCTGGCGTTGGCGCAATAAGATTGAAAACCAGCAGATCGGACCCTTTGTCTACAGGGATACCTCGGCCAGTCTTGAAAACTCGGTACCCTTACCTGCCGCAGAATACTTCCATAACATCGATCCCCAGTGTGACTATGTCATTACCACGGAGATTTCATCCGGCCGGTTTGAAGATGATCTGCGCCGGATGCGTATGGCCGCCTGGCATGGCGCCGACCACATCATGGTCATTCGTACCACCGGGCAGTCGCATATCGATGGCCTGATCGAAGGCACACCCGAGGGTGTCGGTGGCGTTCCCATTACCCGGAAACAGATCCGGGCAACGCGCAAGGCGCTTGATGCGATCGAAGAAGAAGTTGGCAGGCCGATAAACTTTCATTCTTACGTCAGCGGCGTTGCCGGCCCGGAAATCGCCGTGCTATTTAGCGAGGAGGGTGTCAACGGGGCACACCAGGATCCCCAGTACAATGTACTCTACCGTGACATTAACATGCACCGCTCACTGGTTGATGCTGCCGAGTCAAAAAGGATTATGGCGGACGCCGGCATCCTGCAACTGGATGGGGCGCATAATGCCAATGCGACTGCAAAAGAGGCATGGAAGGTGACGCCGGAGTTACTGGTTCAGCATGCCATTAATACGGCTTACTCACGTGCAGCAGGTATGCCGGCTGATTTGATTGCGCTTTCCACCGTGCCGCCCACCGCACCACCGGCACCGAAAATGCGACTGGATCTGCCCTACGCTGTTGCGCTGCGTGAATTGTTCACCGGTTATAAATTCCGCGCCCAACAGAATACGCGTTACATGGAGGCAGACACGCTCGAAACGACCGTAACGCACGTACTCGATACCTTGATCTCGCGGCTGACCTCTGCCGATATACAGAGCACGATTACACCCGATGAGGGGCGCAACATCCCCTGGCATTACAACAATATTGCGGGGGTCAACAGCACCCGGCAAACACTGATGGGTATCGATGGCATTAACGAGCAGATCGAGCTCAAGCACGATGGGCCTCTACAGGTCCAGGCACGTGAACTCAAAGAACGGGCAGTACTGTTCCTCGAAGAAATTCTCGAAGGCGGCGGGTATTATGCTGCGGTTGAAGCAGGTCAGTTCGTTGACTCGGGTTATTATCCGGAACGCAATGGTGACGGTATTGCGCGCGATCCCGCAGGGGGTGATGGTGCCGATACGGTTATCCCGCGTCAGCCTGATTACGGTGCACCCGTGTGCAGCCACTTTGGTAACAATGTCTATGCCCAAAGCAAAGACAAGCCCTGTGATTACTATGGTGGCTGCACCTTATGTGATGAAACCAAGATACAGTATATCGATGAACTGGATCCCGACGACAATGTTGAAAAACGCTTGCAGCTACCATTGGCCGAACGGGCGCAGGGACTAATAAGGCCCGAGGTTGAAAAACATGGCGACAGTATTGTCTGTGTCACATTGTTTGTCCCGGACAGTCCGGACAGCGCCGAACAGGCGGCGCTTGAAATGGTTAAACACATGGGCCTGAACAATCCTGAAGTGATCAGTCGGCGGATGATGCATCCTGCTGAGGGTAGTTTATTCGAGATTAAAGGCATACTGAATGTTGCGATTAAAAAAGATAATCTCCCGCAAGTTGCGACAGTGGAGCCGCTATCAGAAGCGGAGATCGAAGCCTGGGTACGGCCTCGAAATATCCACGTAGTCGCCGCCACTGTGGGTGAAGATGAACATTCGGTTGGCTTGCACGAGATCCTCGATATAAAACACGGCGGCATTGAAAAGTACGGCTTTCTCTGCCATGACCTGGGCACGTCTGTTTCTATCGAGCGTGTGGTAGAGATGGTCGAGGAATCGAATGCACACGTTGTACTGGTTTCAACCATCATTACCCACGCCGATGTCCACAAACAACACATGCGGGAGCTGGATGAGCTCGTCAAGGCGCGCGGATTGCGCGAGCAACTTGTTCTGGTGGCTGGTGGCAGCCAGGTGACCGACAAGCTGGCGCGTGAGTGTGGCATGGATGCGGGTTTTGGTCACGGCACTAGCGGGCATGATGTAGCCAGTTTCCTGATGCAAGCCTTGCGCGACAGAGAACATGAACAATAAGGAACACTCATGATGTTTTATATGGGTCTTCACCAGACTTAGTGGGTTGATACGATAAATGTTTGCCAAAGAGGTGCAGAGGCAAATGCTTATTTTGTTGTTTTGATCTGTACAACAGTGAATCGAGGAGCCGCTTTAGCCGCGAACATTCCGTCAGATCGCGATGAATTCGGGCTGAAGCCGCTCAAAACTCAAAACCTCTGTGTTCTCTGTGACCGCTGTGGTTAACATCTGAATGTTTACCCACTCGATATAGGGAAGAGCCGTTTATATATGACTACACCAGACCTCGTCATAGATCTCGACAAGATCGAACACAACACGCGTACGATCGTTGAATTGTGTAATCAATACGGCATCGAAGTGACAGGCGTGACCAAGGTGACATGCGGACATCCACAGGTAGCGAAGGCGATGTTACGCGGTGGTGTCACTGCGATTGCCGACTCTCGTCTGGAAAATATTCAGCGGCTGATCAATGCAGGGGTTGATACGAAATTAATGTTACTGCGGCTGCCAGCTTTATCCAGCGTGGATGATGTCGTCGAATTAGTCGCGGTGAGTCTGAATTCCGAGCTTGCCGTGCTCGAAGCATTGTCATCAGCAGCCCAACGATGTGGCAAGGTGCACGATGTTGTACTCATGGTGGACCTGGGCGATCTGCGTGAAGGGATCTGGCCTGACGATCTCATTCCAGTTGTCAGGGGAGCGATCAAACTGCCCGGCATTCACATTACAGGGCTTGGTACCAACCTGGCCTGCTTCGCAGGTGTGATGCCGGACGCAGACAATATGAACCGATTGGTGGAACTTGCTACCGAGGTAGAGCAATGCTTCAACTTCTCGCTGGAGTTGATTTCGGCAGTCAACTCCAGCGGACTCGATCTGATTGCTTCCGGTCGCATGCCCGAGCGAGTCAACCATGCCCGCATCGGCGAGGCGATTCTGTTGGGCCGCGAGACCACGCATCGAAAGCCATGGCCCAATACGTATCAGGATGCTTTCGTGTTACATGCTGAAGTACTCGAGCTGAAAAAGAAACCGTCAGTTCCACTGGGGGATCGGTGCGAGGATGCGTTTGGAACGCGACCTGAATTTGAACAACGCGGTGAGATCATGCGGGCCTTGTTAAACGTGGGTCGCGAAGATATTAATGTCGAAGGACTTACACCGCAAGATCCACGCGTGGTAATCCTCGGCGCTTCCAGTGGCTACCTTATCGTTGATGTAACAGCAGTTGCCGCCAGCATTCGGGTGGGTGACACCCTGTCATTTTTAATGAATTACGCTGCATTGCTGGCCGCAATGACATCAGGGTATGTGAAAAAGCACGCCTATCAAGGCGGTGACCGGGTGGAGAAACAATAACCAATGCCGTCTACTGATCTTTACACAAGTCGCCTGACCCAGGTTGTTCTGTATCTCGATCGCCTGTCACATAACATGCATCTGCTTCAGCAACAGGTCGGAGGCATACCCCTGTGGCCATGTATAAAAGCTGATGCCTATGACATGGTGCGGAGATTGTCGCCCGCCACAGGTGAATGATCTCAGGCCCGTGCTCGAATGGAAAAGCCGGATCACGTTTCTGAAGGAAGTACCTACAGGAACCGGATTGAGTTATGGCCATATTTTTGCAGCGCAAAGGCCTTCCCTGGTTGCGACCATTCCAGTGGGTTATGGCGATGGCCTGAGTCGGAATCTTTCCAACAAGGTTGATTTCCTGGTCGCTGGCCTGCGCTGTCCTCAGGTAGGGCGTATTACCATGGATATGTGCCTGGTCGATGTGACTGCGCTACGTGGACACGTCGAACGCGGCGATGAAGTTGTTATCATTGGCGCACAGCAGCAGGAGGAGGAGATAACGGTGGATGAACTGGCTGACAAACTGGGTACGATTAATTACGAGATCGTTACCGCGATCTCGCATCGGGTGCAACGCATTGTCATGCAATATGAGGATAAACCATGAGAATTGTAGTCGCGCTAGGCGGGAATGCATTGCTTTGCAACGGCGAAGCCCTGACAGCAGAGAATCAGCGACATAATATCAGGATCGCCGCTAAAGCCTTGGCGCCGATTGCTCGTGAACATGAACTGATCGTTTCCCATGGTAACGGACCACAGGTCGGTTTACTCGCGCTGCAAGGGGCGGCCTACAGGGCGAGCGAGGCTTACCCGCTGGATGTCCTGGATGCCGAAACAGAAGGCATGATCGGTTACCTGATCGAACAGGAGCTCATCAATTTGCTTCCTGCCGACCGGCCTTGTGCCACATTGCTTACCCAGATCGAAGTGGATCCAGGAGATCCTGCTTTTTTACAACCGACCAAGCCTATCGGGCCGTTCTACAGTCAAACAGAGGCCAGTAAGCTGGCACAGGAACGCGGCTGGAATATGGCGCAGGATGGGAAGCGCTGCCGACGTGTTGTTGCCTCACCCCGGCCGAAACGTATTTTTGAACTCGGTATTATCGAACTGCTTGTAAACCGGGGAGTGATTGTAATCTGTGCGGGTGGCGGAGGTATACCCACCGTGCAGCGTCAGGACGGTAGCCTGATCGGCGTTGAGGCGGTGATTGATAAAGATCTGGCCAGCTCACTGTTAGCAAGGGAATTGAAGGCCGATGTACTATTAATGTTGACCGATATCGACGCTGTCTATAAAGACTGGCAAGAGCCTGAGGCCCGCGCGCTTTGCCGTATATCACCCCAGGCAATACGGCAGTTTACGTTTGCACCTGGCTCGATGGCACCCAAAGTAGAGGCGGCTTGCGAATTTGTTGAGCAAACCGGCGGTATTGCGGGCATAGGACAGCTCAAGGACGCGGCAAAGATTTTAACCGGCGAAGCGGGTACCGTGATCGCGTCAGATGTGATTCAGGCCTGCTGGTGGGACTGAAATCAATCTGGATAATCTAAAGCAGATTTCTTTCTTGCAGAAACGACTCAACAAGACCGCCCAGTCCCGGTTTACCCACTTCCACAAATTCATAACGGGCCCGGAAAACAGGTTTGTTGATATTAATCAGCGCAGCAAGATCGCATGGTGTCGCCGACACAACCACATCGGCATCGGCAGCATTAATAGTCTCCGCCAGTGCCTGAAGCTGGGTGCGGTGGTAGCCCACAGCAGGTAAAACTGTGCCGATGTGTCGATATTTACCATAGACCTGTGCAATTTCATCGACCGCGAAACTGCGTGGGTCGATGATCTCTGCTGCCTGCGCCTGGGTAGCGGCAACGAAACCTGCACCATAAGGCATGTCTCCGTGTGTAATTGTGGGGCCATCCTCGACAACGAGCACCCGTTTGCCGCGCACCGCTTCAGCATCGTCCAGGCGTACCGGTGAAGCGCCGCGAACGATAGGTGCAACAGGGTTAATCCCGTGGGCAGTCTCGGTGACAGTCTGAATGTCCGCATCCGATGCCGAGTTCACTTTGGCGACCAGGATGATGTCAGCCATGCGCAGTACAGCCTCGCCTGGATGATGCGTGGTCTCGTTGTGTGGCCTGAGAGGATCCACCAATACGATATGCAGGTCGGGACGAACGAAGGAGAAATCGTTATTACCGCCATCCCAGAGAATGATATCGGCTTCTGTTTCTGCACGTGTAACGATTTCAGCGTAATCGATCCCTGCGTACACGATATTCCCAAGTGCTAAATGCGGTTCGTATTCTTCACGCTCCTCGATCGTGCAATTGGCATCGTCAAGATCATCGCCGGAAGAGAACCGCTGAACAGATTGTTGCCGGAGCTCCCCGTATGGCATTGGATGGCGTATCACTGCAACTCTCAAGCCATGCTCTTTCAGGCGTTTCGACAGCCATCGGGTTGTTTGTGATTTGCCACAACCGGTTCGCACAGCGCAACAGGCAATAACCGGGACACTCGCTTGAAGCATTGTTCGTTCCGGTCCCAGTAATATGAAGTCTGCCCCGCTGGCCAAAGCAATGGATGCATTGTGCATAACCCGATCATGGGTAACATCACTGTATGCAAAAACGACCTGGTCGATGCGCTGGTCTTTACACAGCCCTTCAAGCTTTATCTCTTCAACAACCGGTATCCCCTCTGGATAATATTTTCCAGCTAAGGCCGGGGGATAATAACGCCCGGCTATCTCTGGTATTTGAGTTGCGGTAAAAGCGACAACTTCACACTGTGGATTGTCGCGATACACCATATTGAAATTATGGAAATCACGCCCGGCTGCGCCCATTATGACGATGCGTGTTCGCTCTTGTTTTTTTTTCGACATATGCGCTTCCCGTAAATCAATGTGAACAGATAAAATAGTTCATTACTCTGCCGGAATTGCAGTTACTGATGAATAGCAGCAGCATCTCGGGTTACTTCGGCATTCCGGCAATACATCCAAATCGAATCTGAATTACAGGTGATAGGCTTGAGTATACCGGGGCTAAACATAATAATTACATCTTTGTTCATTGCGGTCCAGGCAATATATTAAAGTTGAATTAGTTATCTAGATCAGGCAAGAATATGCTCGTTAACGGTGCTGATATCGCCGCAATCTTTGAAGAGATTGCGGACCTGCTTGAGATTGAAATCGCCGTGGCCGGCGGGCTCAATCGCCAGCAGCAGGTGGTTATTGATTATCTCATCGAAGAGAACCGTGTCCTCAAGGAGCAAGTCGAGGGACAGCTGCTTCGGTTCACTGATGAACAGCGGATGCGACTGGCCGTGAAAGCCAAGGGACTTGGCCGCCGAATACTTGATGAACTGGAGACGCTGGTGACACCCGCGTGCTCCCAATCGAAGAGTCGAGGCAGCAACACAAGGCCAATCCGGAATGCTGTATCTGGCCGACGAGGCTTTTACTTGCGTTCCAGAAACGTCGTCAGCTGTTTACGCAGGAACAACTTACGCGACCAGTCTTACATGAGCATCGATGACGTCCCAAGGCGCGACCAATAAGCCTTCGTCAGTACGCTGAATGAGATCAACGGATTCAAGAGCGCTAGCATCGGCATGTACATTTTTATAGTTCCTCTCCAGCTTTTTTGCTAAGGCACGAACACTTAACGGACCGTTTTGACGCAATGTCTTCATCAACTCCAAACGCTTAGGCGTGAGTACCGACGACAGCATGGCGAAGTCTTCGAAATTGAGATGAATTTCCGCCTGCTCAATGTCTCCCGTTTCGGCCTTATGCCAGGCCTCAACAAAACGATCAAAACCACGGTTTGCGTCTTCCACGCCAATATGAATATGTTGCTTACTCATCATGCTCACCTCGTAAGCGTTTAATGTCAGCCTTAAAGTCCTGGATCAGTTGTTCCACAGAGATAAAGATGTATCTGGCCTCATGTTCACCCTCATGTCGATGATCACCTTTGCCTCGCTCATTGTCATACCGCACCACAGGCTTGCCAGGGTGGCCATAATAGAGTCGGTACTTGAGACCATGCGGTCTTTCACTATCAGGGTGCGGTAATCGCCAGATCACCATCTCCCGGATGGCGCCATCGGCATACACGTATTTATCCCTAAAAAGCAATTGCGCGACCATATGGCATAATATACCATATGGTAAAAGCTGGCGCGCTCTTTTTGACGATTTTATTAATTAAATATCGGGTGTTTGTTCGCGGCTTTTATCAATAAACGATCGTGTGTCGTATTTGTGTTTTACGCGCTAAGCACTTATAAGGTTCAATAAGCTAATGAGTGTGTTACGTAGTGAGCAGTCGGGGTGGTAACTTGCTGAATTAGTTAATGTTAATAAAAAATATTCCGGCTACGAACCGAGCGGTCGGTTCAGGCGAGGTCTATAAATATAGTCTTCGGTAAATAAAGCGGGTAGCCTGCCCCCGCTACCAAAATTTCATACGCAAACTCAACGGCTTAGAGATGCATCCTCTAGGCCGTTTTGCGTTTCAGGATTGTCAGTGCGGGAGTTTTGCGGGAGTTCTCTCCGCATACCTTATTCGCCGCCTCTAACAGCTCCTCAATCTCAGGTGCGGAATAGTGAGACGTGATGTCCCCATTCCGGTTGTCCTTCCCGATAAATCGTACTATTTGATATTCTTGACCTTTTTCGTGAGAGACGTCAATCTCGAATTATTTGTCGTCGGTACTGCCAAGGAGAATCCAGAGCCATGAGAACGCTTATATGTGCGCTGGTCGCATTTGTGTCCACCCTGTTTCGCTCTCGGCTCTCACTGCAGCTTGAGAATGTAGCGTTGCGGCATCAGATCACAGTCTATCAGCGCACAACCAAACACCCACGGATTAGCACAGGAGACCTTATTCTCTGGTCCTGGCTCTCACGCGGCTGGTCGGGGTGGAGAAATGCTCTGGTCGTAGTCCAGCCCAGAACCGTGATTGCGTGGCAGCGTAAGCGCTTTCGCGATCATTGGGCCAAACTGAGCAAGCAAGGCAGGCCCGGTGACCATCGGTATCAAAAGAAATCAGAGCATTGATCCGCAAGATGTCGGAGGCCAACCCTAGCTGGGGGTCGCCGCGAATTGTCGGGGAGTTGCGTAAACTCGGCATTGATGTTGCTAAATCAACCGTGGAAAAGTATCGGGTGCGAGCCAAAAAACCGCCGTCTCCAAAGTGGAAAGCTTTTCTGAAGAATCATGTCATGGACTTGGTATCTATCGATTTTTTCGTGGTACCAACCGTGAGATTCAAGATATTGTTCGTGTTGGTGGTGCTCTCCCATCATCGTCGCAAGGTTGTGCACTTTGATGTGACCGAGCATCCGACTGCGCAGTGGACGGGTCAGCAGATCATTGAAGCTTTTCCGTGGGATACGGCACCCCGATATCTACTGCGGGATCGAGATAGTATCTATGGGTGCACGTTCCAGAAACGGGTTAAAAGTATGAGCATCGAAGAGGTCCTCGCAGCACCACGAAGCCCTTGGCAGAATGCGTTCGTGGAACGCGTGATTGGCAGCATCCGGCGAGACTGCCTCGACCATGTCATCGTGCTGAACGAGCGTCATTTGAAACGAATCTTGACCTGCTATTTTGACTATTATCATCGTTGGCGCACGCACCTGTCATTGGAGATGGATAGTCCCGAATAGCGATTGGTGCAACCGCCGGCGCTTGGAAAGGTCGTATAGTTTCCAGAAGTCGGTGGTCTGCATCATCATTACGAACGGTTAGCGGCGTGAGAGTATGTGATACGGATATTCGGGAAGGACAGGTGCCGGCCGTATCTACAAGATCGGTAACCAGGCTGTTAACACCCGTGTTGAATTTTATTACAACGTAGTAAAACGAGACTCTGCACCAGACTGGACCTGGGCCTTCATCTTCCAGTTTCTGTTTCCTAAATAATAACTTCCACAAACTATTTATCAATTGAAGTCTCAGCCATTAACTGCCACTCATAAAATCGTATATAGTACCCTTTTACGAACATATTGAGCAGTTCATTGAAATGTAAGCCGTAATCCGATAATCGCCGTTGTAAAGTGCGAACAGACATCTCGGCGATGTCGGCAGTTTCTTCGATAGTGATATTTTTTGTTCGTGAATAGGTATTAATTATGTTGCGTATGGAATTGGCAACGTCTTTGTTTTTATCAGCATCAGCGCCGCCTGTTCTGGGATATCCGTCAAATCCAGTTATTTGGTCATATTAATAGCAATAGATGGAATATATTGGTTAGAAGCAGAGGGAAGGGGTCTGGTTTGGCTATGGTCAGAACGGGTATTTATATTTCCTATACTTAAACCGGACAAGCAATATGCAAATCAAAACGACTTTAGTTGTCACGGCACTAATCATCACAATGGCGATCTTTCCCAGTTCCTCGGTGATGGCCGACGACTCTCCCAAAGTGACGATTCAGAATTACGTCCGTGCGGAGACCGACCTCCAGATGCGGACCTATGTCGAGAACATGGACGCGTTCGGGAAGTTCGCTCACATGAGGGTAGCCTACGATGTCACCAACAAGGACACGATCCGTCCCAACCGGGACACGATCTATTCCTGGTCGGTCTTCGACGTGACCTCGCCGCTGACCATCGGCCTGCCCGACCCGGGGGGCCGCTACCAGTCGTTGATGATCGTCAGTCAGGACCACTCGATCTGGGCGGAATACGGCCCGAAGGAGGTTGTCCTCGATGAAGAGACCGTCGGGACGCGATACGCGCTTCTCCTGCTCCGTACCTTTCTCGATCCCAACGACGAGGAGGACGTGAAGGCAGCCCACGCGCTGCAGGACGCTGTCACCGTCAAGCAGGCGGACAAGGGCAAGTTCGAGTATCCCGGCTGGAACAAGGAGGAGGTCGAGGCGATGCGGGAGAAGATCAATGTCGTCGCGGCCGCGTTGCCAGACAACACGAAGACGTTTGGCCGCAAGGAAGACCTCGACCCGGTCTACTGGCTGCTCGGTGCCGCCTACGGTTGGGGTGGGTTACCGGTGCAGGACGTCGCCTACACCGGCGGTGTTCCGGAGAAGAATGATGGCAAGACCCCCTACACCCTGACGGTCAAGGATGTGCCGGTGGACGCCTTCTGGTCGGTGACCGTCTACGACGACAAAGGGATGTTCATCGTCAACGAATACGACGCCTATTCCTACAACAGTGTCACCGCGAAGAAGAATGAGGACGGCAGCGCCACCATCCACTTCGGGGGCGACCCCGGGCAGGACAACTTCCTCCCGATCGTGCCCGGCTGGAACTACATCGTCCGCATGTATCAGCCGCGTAAGGAGATTCTCGAGGGTACCTGGAAATTTCCAGTACCGGTGACGCCATAGGTCGCGTCCCGCAATACATGGCAAATTGAGAGAATAACTAGGAGAACGACCAATTAGAAAGATGCTGAAAACACGAATCCTTAGCCTACTGGTCACTGTCATTACCATCGTTCCCAGTTTCTCGGTGCTGGCTGCAACTAGCGCCGATGAGAAACTCACTCCCGCCGAGGCGAAGGAAATCGCCAAGGAAGCGTTCCTGTGGGGCATGCATCCGGTCGCGATCTATCATCTGCGCTACAACTTCGCGCAGAATGAACTGAACCCGCGTGCTGCGGGCATCAACCGCTTGCATTGGGACCGCACACCGCTGAAAGCTCTGCCGCGCGTCGCTACTACACCCAATGCCACCACGCTCTATGGCGTTGGCATGTTTGATCTGTCAGAGGAACCCGCGGTCATTATCGTCCCCGAAATCAAGGATCATTATTGGAGTGTCCAGCTTTACGATAACTACGCGCGCTGGTGGCACATGATCGGCAGCCAGTTCAATGCGCCAGGCCCCGTTCGGCGCTTGCTGATCGGCCCGAACTGGAGCGGTAAGTTGCCCGACGGGTTCGTCGGGGCCGACATCGTGCAGTCCCAGTCCGACTTTGCCGGGGTACTGGCACGCGTCGCTCTCACCGACGATACGGAGAAAGAGGTTCAGACCGTCAACGCCATCCAGGACCGCATCACGGCCATGTCGCTCAGCCAGTGGATTGCTGCTGGACGCAAGGAGGTGAGGGCTGAGGATGTGCCGCTGACCAAAGCCGACTATCCCACCTATCCTGGCATGGAGAAGGTCCGTGAACCGGGCAAGCTCACCGGCGTGGACTTTCTGCGCTGGGTCAGCCTGGTGCTGAACGATCCCAGTTTCACCAAACAGGCCGATAGCCATCGTGAAGTCACCGCCTTTGCGCGTTTCGAGCGCCTTGGACTCAAGGCCGGCACACCCTTCGATCCCGCCGGATTGACACCCGAGGTCGCGGCTGCGGTAGAGGCGGGGATCGAAGATGGAAAGAAGGAAGTGCTGGATGGGATGGCCATGAACTTCACCGAAGGCCGAAATGGCTGGAAGTTCGACAACGATCTTGGCTACAAAGACACCAACTGGCAATGGCGGGCATGGGCCGGGTTGCAGGCTGTTCTCTCCCCCGTTCCCTCCCGATCGCATACGGCCGCAAACTGTTGGGACGATTCCGATGGCCGGCTGCTCTCGGGCGAGCACCGCTACACGATCACCTTCGACCTGAAAAACATGCCTCCGGTCACCGAGTTCTGGGAAATGCCGCTCTACGATACCGAGGGCTATTTCTACGATAACCCGATCGACCGCTATTCGCTCAACAGCTTCATGCTCGAGCGCGGCAAGCTGCATACCGAGGACGACAAGCTGGTGATTTACGTCCAGCATGACGAGCCGACGGACCCGAAACAGCGCCAGAACTGGCTGCCCGCACCGAAGGAAGGCTTCCGCTTCACCGCTCGTTTCTACGGCGCCGCCACGCCCCTGATCGACGCCAGCTACGACATGCCGGGCGTGGTGCGCGTGGATTGAGACGACAAGGGTTTTTCGTCGTGGTGCAGATGCACTCCTAAGACCCCTGAACCCAACAAGGAGGCAAACAACATACGAATCCAAACAACTTTCGTTTTCACGGCATTAATCTTCGCAATGGCGACCGTCCCCGGGTTCTCGGTGATGGCCGACGACTCTCCCGAAATGACGATTCAGAATTACGTCCGCGCGGAGACCGACCTCCAGATGCGGAACTATGTCGAGAACATGGATGCGTTCGGGAAGTTCGCTCACGTGAGGGAAGCCTACGTACGCATGTATCAGCCGCAGAAAGAGATCCTCGAGGGTACCTGGAAATTTCCAGTACCGGTGACGCCATAGATCGCGTCCTGCAATACATGACAAATTGAGATAATAACTAGGAGAACGACCAATGAGTAAGATGAAGCCACACCTCATGACCAGCGCCGCGATCGGCGTTTGCCTGGCGATCCTGTCCATCGCTTTTGCTTCGAACGCATCGGCCCAGGCCGAACCCGTGATCGTCAATGCCGACAACTTTGTCAGGGCGGAAACAGCCGCCCAATTCGACCGGGTCGTGGCGAACGCCGGCGGGGTCAACCGTTTTTTTCATCTACGCGAACCGGCGCCGCTGGACAAGCAGACCGTCATCCGCATGAACCGGGACACGCTCTACAGTGCGGCGGTGGTGGATATCAACAAAGGTGCGACCCTCACCGTTCCCGATGCGGGCGACCGCTACATGTCGATCATGGTGGTCAACGAGGACCACTACCTCAACAAGGTCATCCATGAACCGGGCGAACATGAGCTGACCGTCGAGGAATTCGGGACGCCGTACGTGGTCCTGGCCGTTCGCACCCTGGTCGATGAATCCGATCCCGCGGACATCCGGGAGGCGAACGCCCTGCAGGATCAGTTGAAGATCGAAGCGGCATCAGCGAAGGCCTACACCCACCCGGACTACGACCAGGAAAGCTACAAGACCACCTACGACGCCCTGCTTGTTCTGGGTCGCGGCATGGCAGACGCCGGTGCCACCTTTGGGCGCAAGGAGGATGTCGATCCGGTTCGCCACCTGCTGGGAACGGCGTGGGGCTGGGGGGGCTTGCCGGAAGAAGAAGCCTATTACCTGAACGTCGAGCCCAATCTCCCGGTCGGCGCCTACCAACTCACCTTCCGGGATGTCCCAGTCGATGCGTTCTGGTCGGTCACGGTGTACAACAAGGAGGGCTTCATTGATCCCAACGATCAGGATGCTTACAGCGTGAACAGCCTGACCGGGACTGCCAACGCCGACGGGTCCTTTACCATCCACTTCGGTGGTGGCCCCGGAAGCATCAACCATTTGCCGATTGCCGAGGGCTGGAACTATACCGTGCGCTTTTACCAGCCGCGAAAAGAGATTCTCGATGGAACCTGGAAGTTCCCCGAGGTGAAACCTGTGGCATCAAAGTAACAGATCATCGGGTGAGAACGACAGAACCGAAAAATGAGAATTTGAACAATGAAAACGCTAACAATGAAGAACCTCTATCGAGCCCTCGTGATTACAACGTGCGGCATCATGATCACCGCCTGTTCCCCGGAAAATCCCACCTCAAAGGATGACTTTGAGAAACAGGTGGAAGACTACATTCAAAAGTTTCCCTACCAGGAGACTTTTGACTACGCCATGCGGCTCACGGGCGGAGATGCCGGAAAGCTGAATCAATGGGGTCAGGCGTCACGAGACCTGCTCAAGGCCGGTGAGGACACGATCGTCCGGAGCAACAACGACACCCTCTATAAGACGGCGTTCATCTATCTCGGGGATGGGCCGGTGGTGCTGCGCTCGGATTCGTCTTCGCAGGAGCGATTCAGCTCCTTTCAGCTGCAGGATGACCGGAATGCGAATTACCGCAACATCATCGGTCCGGCCGGTAGTTATACGCTCTACTATGGCGAGAAACCCGAGACCATCAAGGGTGAGGCCGTTGAAGTGCCGTCGCTCCTGTCCGCGGTCGTCACGCGGATTGAAGTAAAGGATCCGAATGACGCGGCCGACATGGCGGGTGCACAAGCCGTTTTCGACGGCATCACCATTGAAGGGCCGACCATCAGCGAGATGCCCGTAGTCGATCTCCTGAGTGGCTTCGACGAGCAGGTGGTGCAGGAAGCCCACAGGCGCATGGATGAGTTGGCGGGGGTCGTGCCGTTTTCCAAGATGATCGTTGGGCCAGGCCAGGAACCCGGCAATGGTGTCCCCTATCTTTACCACTCTGCCGGCACCAAGGAAGGCTGGGGCGGACCAGCAACCTCTCACAGCGCCTACGAGGCGATGTTTGCTGATGAGTCCGGTGCGACCCTCGAAGGCTCGAAGGGCGAATACGTGGTGGTAACGGAGGCGCCCCCGGTCAACGCCTTCTGGTCGGTCACCGTTTACGACTCCACCACCGGTCGTTTGCACCCCAACGACGACGACCGCTACCACATCAACAACACGACCGCCGTCAAGAATGAGGATGGCACCTACACCTTCCATTTCAAGGTGAAGTGCAAAGACGGCGACGTGAACTGCCTTGCGGTTCCCGCCGGGCCGTTCGACGTGGTCGCACGCTACTACCTTCCAGAGCCGGAAATCATGAGTGGGAAGTGGAAAATGTCGCACCCTGCCAAGGTCAAGAACGATTAAGAACGAGGAGAACCTATCATGCTAGTGTTGATAGATGGACCTCATTTCACAATCATCGCTATAAACGAGATATGTATCAGGTGGCATAAAGAAATTGAATATCAGGGTTGTTGAATTGCATCCAATATTGATCAAAATTAGGGCGTTATTCGCATTATGCCGTGACCCACTTAATTTTAATAAAAACGCCAGTGTGGTTACGGTTTTAAAGAAATATTGCGGGTCAATTTTAAATGCAAAACCCGGGTCAGTTTTAAATGCAAATCAACATATATATGGTTCAATAAGCGAATGACTGTGTTGTGCAGCGGGCAGTCGCGGTTGTAAGTTACTGAAGTAGTTAATGTTAATAAAAAGTATTCCGGCTACGAACCGGGTGGGCGGTTCAAGTGAGGTCTATAAATATAGTCTTCGGTAAATTAAGTGGGTAGCGTGCCCCCGCTACCAAATTTCCCCTTTGAAGTCAGACGCTTAGGTGAATATCAAGCAAGGACCCTCGGGCTATAACCCGAATGGTCCCCCATAGAGCTGCCACCGAAATGCCCGATTCAGGGCGCGATCCAACGACACCTCCATTTGCTGGCCCAACTTCAGGGCATCATCCCTGGATGACTGGGTCAGCTGACAAAAGAGATACGCTTAAGCGAATATATCTGGCTACGACCCAGACAGAGGGGGCTAGACGAGCATCAACCTTCAACCGCTGACAATAACCGTAACGGCTATTCCAGAAAAACCCTCAAAAGCCGAAGAAGACCAGTTTGAGTTTGACATACCCCGCGACCACGACAGCTACTTTTGAGCGCTGGAAAAAGCAGACTCTCAGAACGAACTATCGGCATCCAAGCTAGCGAATGTCGGCTCGCCTCTGAAGCGGACGGTCGCGGTGTCAGTCAGGACAGCGGCAACCGGCCTATTCTGTTGGAAAACTAAAAAATCAGCTGCGGCGACTATTTTGGGCAAACAGGGAAGACTTAATAGTCCGGATTTAATCTCAAGCGTGCGGCAATGTGCTGCGTTTAGCGATCAGAAGATGTTATTCACATGCCCCCTCATATCCTGAAGCATCAAAAGCGATAAAGGTCTTAGAGAATTTTACTGATACCCGAAGATGAGTTTTTCAACAGAATAGGCGAGAAGGAGACATTCGCAAATCGAGGTGAACGCCTTGACCTCTGCTAGTCTTAAACGCTCCTCGACAAGTTAGTTAACTTCAGATGTAACTTTCTCCCACTTTGAATATTCTCTGACTTTAACCCCCAATGGGATATAGATCCATGTATGACCTATGGTTGTAGAAGTCTGTTCAAGTATCAGTGATCCATCTTCCGCTAAAAAGAATCTGCGAACTCCAGATTGGATATATCCTTCAATGAACACCTCGAATCCTTCATCAAATTGGACTTCGACGGCCCCATTAGAACAAATGAAATCACCGTCCGATTGCCCAATTATCTTTTCTTCTACTATATCCCCGTCGTGTATATTCTCAAGTCGAATCAATATTTGATCCTGCTTTGAATCTATCCATTTGACACGCACAGCATGGTGCGCAGCTTCATGAACGCCCCAAATTCCTTCGCATGTGATCTTGTCATATAGATAGTCCTCGACACCACTTTGTAATATACCTGCGTTGAAATATTTCCCAGAGATATCCGGGCAGATATCATCTAGTGTAGCCATAGGAGTCGCCCAATTCTCAGGATAGGTTGCTATGGAGGAGCAAGCACTAAGAATAGAGAAAATTGAAAAAAGAATTACAACGGTTGTTAGATGGCGGAGCATGATTTTTAATTGACTGATGCGTAATAAAACCATAAACGTGAGTACAGTAAATCGAATGCCGATGCAGATTTTAGACCTGCCCGTGAGATATCATAAGCTGTGGAAATGACTGCTTTTGGGCGGGAGCTTATTGTTACCGATATTTCGAGTGGTTTTCCGCCCGAACTTCCGAGAACGCCCACAGGAGCCGACCTTGAGCACATACAAAATGGCCTCCTACTGATAATGGCTTTCAGCCAGTCTGGGGCATCGTCGCTATTGATGTAGGCCAGATTCAGCCCGCGATGGCAGCAATGCCGATCACGATGCTTGTCAGGTACAGGATAGATAATTTTTGCAGTGCACGCGCCGGTGGTTGTTTCTTTTCCGGTCATATTGTTCGCATGGAATTTGCTTTAGAGTCGCGAGCTAGCTATACAAAGGATGCCATGATACGGTAGTCAATAGTGAATCACTAATCAGCATTATGAATCAATATTAAATCTTTCTGCCATTTTCTTAAAATCG
This sequence comes from uncultured Gammaproteobacteria bacterium, assembly GCA_942492025.1. GTDB lineage: Bacteria > Pseudomonadota > Gammaproteobacteria > SZUA-229 > SZUA-229 > JABDQW01. The sequence goes on from CALODJ010000012.1 coordinate 41,406, forward strand.
GCGGCTACCTCTATCAGGCAAAAGAGCAGGAAGCATGCTGGTACTGCGGATGCGCAAGGCTTAAAATCGTGCTGAGAGTATCACTGCGAGTACGCCGGCAGTATCTATGTCAGTGGTTTGTGTCCCAAGTGTGTCGTCATAATCACCAGTATCTCTCAACGATAGCTGCATCTCCAAAGCAATCGTCTCCCAGTTATAGCCAAAGCCTCCTCCAAGCTGAAGGCCATTGAAAGTGTCTGAACCTGGTGTGCCCTCCCATTGTTCATTGAAATAGCCGCCGCCGACATACCACTTGCCTCCTTGTGTGGCCAAACCGTTGCCAAATAATGCAAGCACTTCCCAACCATCAACATCACTATAAGCGAAATCGCTCTGACTCAACGAATAGTAATTCCCACGCAGCGCGATTCTGTTGGTGAACATATAGGAAGCTGAAAGTGATAAGCCATTAAAACGATCACTGTCATAGGTTTCAGCTTCATCGTAGAGTTGCAGAGAGTAATATCCGACACCCAGGTTGAAATTTTTTAATTCATTCGCTGTGAGCGACATAAAAAATGTCAGAAGAGCAAGCAGGATAAAAAAACGTGACAACATCAAGAACCACAATTTGAGGATTTACAATTGAACACTAAACAAGATTTTGGCTGTCCGTAGATTTCATTTCCATCAGGTTATTGACGACAGAAAAAACCGGATTGTGATTATAAGTCGAACAACCGCCCTGCTGTCCGGATATCAAGCCTTTTTACCTAGTCGTTGTTGCTCACCCAGCCCGAATCACAAACTTCTTCTAAATCCCATGCTGATCTAAACAGAAGCCGCGCTCACCTATCCAGGATGCAAGCTGTTCCAGGCAAATTCCATCCGTTTGGCCAAGCAATGTCCTGCCGCGTGTGTCAGAGTTACAAAGATAGGCGCGTTGAATCGTCGGCTTGCGTAGCCCAGCTGAACATGTCGTCCCGCAGTCCGCTCTTTTTTTGTTGCAGGCTCAATTCTTGCCAAGAATCGCGACAGCCCGCAATGGGCCGCTGCCTGTCTGTCATCCAATGTTCACGAGTGTCCGCTACCTGAAAGAGTCCCATTCGTAGACCGAGCCAACGATATCACCGTGATGGCGCCTAGCATGTTGTCTCCATATTGGGCAGCTTCCAGTTCTGATAATCTGAAACGAATTATAGCCCGTTACTTCAACTATTGTCATCGCTGGCGCCCCCACCCGTCGCTGGAAAGGGATGCCCCTGAATAGCGACTGGTACAGCGGCCAGCGTGTGGGAAAGTCGTGCCATTTTCAGAAGTCGGCGGCTTACATCATCATTATGAACGGTTGGCGGCACGATACCGTGTGCAATGAGTTTTTGGGAACGACAGCCATTTGGAAGCACGATGGCAGCTTGAACCTGACCAAAGTCGCACAGAAGTGGACCCATTATTCTAATAGAGCCCTTGATCGTCCACACCATGCCATACCAGGTATAGAAGTGCGACCTTATGGAAAATCTGCCTCTCTTAGCAATGTGCTCTAATTGTTGCAACGGACAGCCTACTGCTGGCTTGCTGAGGGACCGCGTCAAATAGATAGCGAGACACAGCGGTCATCCTTGAGATTTGAGATAATCGTTTTCTGAGCCCTTTTGTCTGGAGCTTGATCGCTGCTTTATTGAGCGAGCGCGTCTGCAAATGTATCTGCAAGAACACCATGTGCAGCTTTGGTGGGATGCACAACGTCCCAGAACACATAGTCATCGGGTTGCTTGCAGGCGTAAGGCGGTTGCTCGGGCATAACGCAGACGTCGGTGCTGTTCGTCAAACCAAAGTCCTCGGGATTATCAATCAGGGCGTTGAATGCAGAAAAGATATCGATAATTTCCACGCCGGGCACGGCACCCAAGCTGACCATCAAGCCCGCGTTAAAGGCCTGGGAAAAGTCCGTGGCAGCCGTTATCACTGCGCCGGGTACCGGCGAGAACTCCGCATCGGCCAGTCTCACTGCAGGGGTCGCACCGAGATCGGGGGCATTCAGTATAACGATATGCTGTGCACCCGCGCTGGCCAGGCGCAGGACCTGGGTCACAACCGATGTCACGGCCCTCGTTATCACTTCAGCGCTGGTAAGGCCGCTCGGGTCCAACGACAGGGCAAACACGGCATCGAAAATATCGTTCCCACCGATGAAGAGGACATACAGGGCATCAGGGGGTGCGCTACTGTTGACGTCGGCGAGGAAGTTATCGACCTGCGTGGGCAGGTGCTGGTTGCCATTGGGAACAATCGGAAAACCGGGCCTTGCCCTGGCGCCACCGTAAGCATAATTGCTGGCCGTGCCCTGGCTTCTGAGTGCAGGCCGTGCATAGCCTGCCAGACCCTGATTACGCGCATATTGCTCGACCCACGTTGCGCCATTGCTGTGATGCAAGCCACCGCGGGTGTAGGGCCCATCCGCAACTAGGAAAAAATCCAGCAGTTCGGAATAAGGCGGTGTATTCGCAACGCCGGTAATGAAGTACTTGTTGCCTGTATCGGACAGGCTGTCACCAAATACGACGAGACCGTTGGTCGGCTCTTCCGCGTTGGCCAGGTTTGACAGCAGCAATGAGGAGAACAACGTGGCGGTATAGAGACACAAACGCTTCATGGCAATTTTTTTTGTCCTCGGTAAGAATTCGGGCAAGCTTAAGCAATGCGAACGCGCATTTCCAGTATGGTTTTTCTCCGTTACTGTGCACGTTGTCCTTCCCGATAAATCGCATTATTTGATATTCTTGATCTTTTTCTTGAGAGAGGTCAGTCTCGAATCTTTTGCCGTCGGTCCTGCCAAGGAGAACCCAGAGCAGTTTTTACAACAATTGATTGAAGGCAATAACACGATTCAACAACCGAAATCACTAACACAGTGAGTGGACCAGAGATATTAGGCTTGTCACTGTTATTACGGGATGAAGACATTATATCTTGCTGGATCGGTGGCTATATGTGACATCTATGCCAACAGTGATGGGTTTTGCACGAGCAGAAGCTATAGGCAACAACATATACGTGTCTAGCACGAGTCCCACTCGCGAATGTGTTCCTAGCAAATCCTATTAGATAAGTAAAAAGAACTGATCTCCTAGTATCATACGAATATATCAAATCAATTATATATTAGCATGTCTTTATACACTGGCATTTTCTAGGTTGAGGTTACATGTATAAACAATTATCTTTAGTTCTTTTACTTTTATTAAGTGGTTGCGCTACAACTACACCGTCACGATTTCATGCTACGCATCTTCCCGCCGGCTCAAAGACCTTGGTGCAAATTACACAGTTTGCTACCAGAGAGGAAATATTAAGCATCGATACCCTCGTTGAGACACTAGAACTATCAGGTGTTCAAAGAGCCAATATCAAAGATCAAATGGTCGTTTCTGGGCGTATTTTTTGTTGCGGCGGACCGAATGAAACAGACTATGCCATTTGGTTTTATGTTCCTGAAGGTAACGATGTTTTACTCGAGGATGTCGTAGAAATCGAAATGGGTGCCAATGTACAGAGTGGTGATCCAATGCGCGCGCCGCCAAACAAATTTCGGAAAGTACGGGCACGCAAAGATCAGGTTGGAGGTCAGTGCAAATGAGTGCCAGAAAAACCTAACTTATGGGGCCGAGTATTGTATTGTGATTGGATGGAAGAAGAGGGCTGGGAACAGCAAGAAGGACTATTCAATGTCTGGTATAAGTCAGATCCAAAGTAACGCTGTTGTTAAATCTACTGAGGTCTATGCCTCACGTGATTTAACGATAAGGCGAAGGTCTTTTTGGATCGACCGTATTGGCTAATTGAACTGTGCAATAGACAATCGCATGTGGCATCTTTGGGGGCGTTTATGTCTATGCAGAATGTCCACTGTCCGCTTGCAGAGATACATCGCGCCGCATTAGCGTGGTTTGTAACAGCCCGACCGACCGCTACGGCCGATGGCGCCCTTTCAGGGGTATACGAACGCGGGGCAGGGCGGAGTTCACTTCTGGCGAAAGCGTGCCCCCGCTACCAAATTTCCCCTTTGAAGTCAGACGCTTAGGTGAATATCAAGCAAGGACCCTCGGGCTATAACCCGAATGGTCCCCCATAGAGCTGCCACCGAAATGCCCGATTCAGGGCGATGCAACTACAGATCTCTTGCTCGGCCAGCTCAACCGCATCGTTTAGCTCAATCCTCAAGTATCGGCTCGTGTTCTCCAACTATGGTGTGCCTGCGTGCAAATGGGGGGAGGTGCAAAGTAGGTCGCTTTCTAAACACCGATGGCTGCGAGCCTGATGTACACAGCAGGGTTGTGCTCCGCAATAATTCAAGCAGCCTTCGGTACCAAGCCATAGTCATGGTGTAACCCACCGAGAACAGGGTGAGCTACAACCTTAAGGTAGCCAGGAATGATGTGCCGATGTTCGTGTGGTGTGACTGGAAGAACGCTGGGCGGATCTGGAATGCCCGGGCCGAGGCTAGCATGGGGCCGACCTTGATTATAATGGGCGACCCAGCGCTTCATTCCAGCACGTAAATGGCTTTCCGTCGGCGGAATCATGAAGTCAAGGCATTCCCTGCGGAGCGTACCGATAACATGTTCACACAAACTGTTAGCCTGAGGACTTCGCGGCGGTGTCCTGAGCACACGCAGTCCCATGTTCACCACTGATTGATCGAGCTGGGGCGAAAAAATGCCATCGCGATCGTGGATGAGAAAGCGGTAGCCGTGATCCGATGGGATGGCTTCTCGAAGTTGCTGTAGCGTCCATTCCGCTGTCGGGTGGGTCGTCACATTGCAATGTACGATACGGCGGGTCTGGTGTTCGATGACAACCAGAACGTAGAGTAGCCGAAACGTCGCTGTCACGACGACACAGAAGTCACAGGCCAGAATGGCTGCGGCATGATTGCGCACAAAGGTCGACCAGCGTTGATCGCTACGGGGTTGTCCGCCTGGCCATTTCGGCATGTACTTGCGTACTGTCCGGGGCGATACGCAAATGCCCAGTTTGAACAGCAATTCATTGGCAATACGCTCTTCGCCCCAAATTGGATTGCTTAAAGCCATTTCACGAATCAGTCGTCTGAGTTCAATGGGTAGCGGTGGCCGGCCTGGTCGTGACTTCCAGCGCCAGAACAGGCGAAAGCCTTGGCGGTGCCCGGACCAGGGTTTGGGGTTTAATAACAACGAGTGCGTGTTTCCAATCGAATAGTCTGGACAGCAGCACGAGGGCAACCCGGAACGCGGCATCCGGCCGACGGGGTTTTAGTTTGCGTTCCTGGTACATCGCCAACTGTTTACGCAGGAACAGATTCTCGGCGGCGAGTGCGCCACGTGGACGCATGAGAAGCCAAATAAATCTAGCCAAGTCACACAGCAGGGAACTCATCATTCGCGAACAGTCCATGATGGCTAACATCATGCCACATCAGGTATCGAAGTGCGACGCATTGGAAACTAATAGCGATGCGCCTGAATTTTTGCGGAGGACAACCTATCGCAATACAATGAAGTATCGTAATTTGTCGAAAGATGGACGTGTCGCCATGCTGATAGATAATCGTTCAGTGCAGGCTTCAGAGGAACATCGGAACCTTGTTATAACGGCTCATGGCATTGCATCTGAGGTGCCGAGTTTCGATCATAAAGCAGTCGAGCAGGCGCTTCTTTCAAGGCACAACAACCTCACTGCTTTTCTGGCTTCAGCAGATTGTATATTGATGCGCATTGCTGTAACCGCATACGAGATTGTTGTTGGTACTGACGAGGTGTTCTGGTACGAGGTAGCGAGGTAAGGAAAATACGGGTCAGAGAGCAATTGTTTCTCGAAAACAGCACAATAATAGAGTAGCAGGCTACGATTAATTATCGCTCACCTGTACTCTCGGCATATTTCTACTCGAACGATTCGGCTTCCAACTCAAGAAAGATGCGATAGGCTGTTGAATTTCATCCAATATTGATCCAAATTAGGGCTTTATTTGCATTATGCCATGACCCACTTAATTTAAATAAAATGCCAGTGTGGTTACGGCTTTAATTAAATATTGCGGGTCAATTTTAGGTGCAAAACCCGGGTCATTTTTTAATGCAAATCAACATGCGGAGGTTTGATCAACGACTCGGCGGGAATTCCCAATCCTTCGTGCAGTTTCCAGATCATCTTGAGCGTGAGCGATCGCTTGTGATTAAGTATCTCATAGACGCGATTGCTCTTGCCTATCATCGGCTCGAGATCTTTGACAGACAGACCTTGTCTTTCCATCTCGAACTTAATGGCCTCGACCGGATCTGGAAGATCCAGCGGGTAATGTTTGGCTTCGTAGGCTTCAACCAGCGTGACTAACACGTCCAGTTTTTCGCCTTCAGACGAATCCGGTTCGGCCATCATCAATGTTTCAATTTCATCAAGTGCCGCGCGGTAGTCGGCATCAGTTTTAATCGGTTTGATGTCCATAGGTTTTACCTCCAGCTAAATAGTCTGCACATCAATCTTGTCATATTGGGCATGGGTGCCGATAAAGCGGATATAAACCACACGGTAGGTATAATTGACCCATACCACTAGCCGGTACTTGTTCCCGGCAATATTAAAAACCACCCGCCCATCTTTCAGAATGCTGGCATTTCGGAAATCTCGTTTAACATCCTGCGGAGCGGCCCAGTCAGCTTTCAGTGCATGGCGATACCAGGCCAGCGTTGGGTCCATGGCGTCGGTATACTCCGGGTTGTCTTCCCAAAATGCCTTTAATGTCGATACGGCGATGATCCTCATATGCTGAATAATAGTCCCAAAATGGGACTTGCGCAACATGTTTATCCATAAGCGTGGGAAACTGAACAGAATTAGCAACTTATGACGCGTTTGGCCTAATGGCAACAGTAGCAATCGAAATAGGGTTCACTTGGGTGATCGGGCGTTGTAGAGGTCCTCTACAGGACCAATTCAGGTAATCGGGCTACCTGGCCGTCGATGTGGTTGTAACGCGCTGAATTAGTCGATATCAAAAATAAATATTCCGGCACCGAATCAGTTGGTTAGGCGAGGTCTATGTATATAGTCTTCGGCAAATAAAGCGGGTAGCGTGCCCCCGCTACCAATTTTCCCCTTTGAAGTCAGACGCTTAGGTGAATATCAAGCATGGAACCTCGGGCTATAACCCGAAGGGGCCACTCATAGAGCTGCCACCGAAAGTCACCCGACCGGGCAAAACACAATCCGCACCAGTTTGTTACAAACCGCTATTGTATATATCGGTCATAAAACTGGGTTACGACCTCTCGCAACGGTTCATCTAATCGACTCATCGACTGTTCTCTGATCTCTTGGGGTACTTCGCCGTAGAAAGCCTCGGCGATCCCACCAGTGATACAAGCTAGTGTGTCACTATCACCACCTAAAGAGATCGCATTGCGTATTGCATCCTCGAAGTCTGTGGATTTAAGAAAGGCTGTGATTGCTTCCGGCACGGTACCTTGGCATGAGACATCGAAGTGGTAGTCCGGCCTGATTTCATCGAGAGTCCTTGTCAGGTCATAGCCAAACTGATCGATGACGTATGACTTGATATCGCCCTTGCTGGTACCTGTTCTCGCCAGATAGATACAGGCAGACGTCGCCTGGGCACCTTTGATGCCTTCGGGGTGGTTATGCGTATGCGCGGCGTACAGCTTGGCCTTTTCGAGTACTTCATCCAATGAATCGAAGGCAAAACCCACGGGGCTCGTCCTCATCGCTGCGCCATTTCCCCAGCTGTTGTATGGCCCTGCACATGGGTCACGTGCCCACAGCAAGTATGAGCCGCCATAGCCAGCATGAGGAAAGTGCCGGTAATACTCGCGCATAACGCGGCCATAATCGCTGTTATTTAAGATGGCGTCTGCGAGCGCTACGGTAAGGACTGAATCATCGGTAAAGAAATTGCGCTCAGTAAACAGCGGAAAGTCTTTTGTTTTGATGTTATCCCACTCGTAGATCGAGCCAACGATATCACCCGTGATTGCGCCTAGCATTATGTCTCCATATTGGGCAGATTCCAGATCTGGTAATCTAAAACGAATCCTGAGCCGCTATTTTGGTTGTTATCATCGCTGGCGTACCCACCTGTCGCTAGGAATGGACAGCCCTGAATCGCGACTTGTACAGCGGCCAGCGTGTGGGAAAGATCGTGCAATTTCCAGAAGTCGGCGGCCTACATCATCATTATAAACGGTTGGCGGCATGATACCGTGTGCAATGAGTTTTCGGGAACTACAATCCATGGTGCCTGCTCGTTTGGCGTCGTCATCCCTGAACCCCCTCGTCGCCCGTCGCCAGCGGCGATGGATTACACGTGCCTATTCGGGTATGATAATCCGCACAAGCCTTGTGGTGATCGACGATTGGGGAGGTGACCGTGAATGGCAGAACTTGGTGCGCGATCCTCGCTGTGGGCGCGCCGCTCCTGTTGGCTGTGAATTCTGACGGATCGGCACTGGCCCAGACCGCTGTCGAGCGCTTCCAGCCGCCGGCTACCGATCGGTTGCAACCGCGGGAGGCTGAAGAGGCCTTGCCTTCGCCAAGCGCCGTGCTGCGCGAGGGCTACTCGATTGACGACGGTCGGTTCGCGCGCGGCGAGCTCAACGAGCACGGCGCGTTCATCGTCGCTGGCTGCGTGCCGCAGAACCACTTCAGCCGCGCGTTTCCTGTCGGCAGCTCCTGGTCGCTCTGCAATGATCTCGACTTCGTCAAGGACAAGGTCGAGGAAACCCCACTCACCTCCTGCCTCGATATTTACGAACACGGGGTCTTGGAGGGCTTTTTCATCAAGGAAGTGAGCAACCGGACCTGGGAGAGCTTTCGCATCTCCTGCAAGAACCTGAAAAAGGACGGCACACTCGGCGCCAAGCGCGTCAAGGCGCCCTTCCTCTTCAACTTCGAGAAGGACGGCAAGCTCTACTCGACGGTGACGCCCAAGGACAGTCTGGCCTTCGGCATCTTCGAACTCGAGAACAAGCTACAGCTGCGCGAAAGCCTGTTGTCGGTGGGCCTGCTCCACCAGTCGGCGGACGAGATCTTCGATGCCGCCCAGGACGAACGCAGCGTCAAAGATGTCCTGGTCACCGACTGGGCGCCGCCGGCGAAACCGCTCACCGTCGACATCGACAACTGGTTTTGCCCGTCCGGAACGGTGTTGACCGGCGCCGCGATCGGCCACATCCCGAACAAGAAGGACAAGCATACCCGGCCGGTCTACGTTCTCGGCGAGTGCCGGACGCTGCTGCATCGCTGAAGCTCGACGAAGACGTTTCGAGCTGTTCCACCGTCGGGCGACTGATACAACGGCACAGCCGTTCGAGCTTCTTGCGATAGAGACAGATCCAGAATAGCCGTTGACCCTAGTGAAAACGGAGTCGTTTACGTGATGTTTGGTTAACCATGGCCAGCTGCTGGCGAAGTGCCAGGATTTCAAGGTGTAAGAGCGCGCGGCTTTGGAACAGCCCGAGCAGGGTGGACAGGAGGGGGAGGGCGAGGGCGATGGTTCGCATGCCGTGACCGTACGATAACTTTTCTAGAAAAGTCAACGGAATCAATACGTACGATGTTTTTGGTAGCCACAGAATTTAGTCAAATTCACGCCAATTAGACGCTTTCAGCTTATAGTCATATCTGAATATGTTTATTGCCATACCCCATAGCACTTCCCTTCAACTCGGTGGCAGGCCTTATGTCACATGGTCAATCGTGGCTTTGTGCCTACTGGTACACATACTGGACCCAGCCAGTGATGCCTTGATGTACTACCCAGATACATGGAACCCAATCCGAATGGTGACTTCAGGGGTAGCTCACGCTGACTGGGAACACATCATTTTCAATCTGATTTTTTTCTATGCGTTTTCGCCAATGCTGGAAATGGCAATCGCAAATGCAAAACGATATCTCCTAACCTTAGTTGCTATTGCTTTTGCTGACAGCATTACATACTCATTATTCTCGCTAATAACAAGCGAGTACATTCCAACGCTTGGTCTTTCTGGAGTGGTGTTTGGGGTGATCGGCTTGAGTGCCTATTTAATGCCACGGGCACGTGTAGTCACATTCGTTTGGATTTTGTCTTTTGTTCGCAACGTACACATTCCAGCCTGGCTACTTGCAGTATGGTTCATTGGTGGAAACATCTGGGATATGTATGAGTATGGAATGGGTATCGGGATTAACTTTATCTCACATATTAGCGGTGGATTTGCCGGATATATAATCGGTTATTTGTTCTTTAGAGAGCATAAAAAAGACATCAAAGATGAAGTTGATAATGCTATTGATTATGCGCGCAGTTTACGTGAGGACACAGGCATTGCTAGCACATATAGAGGCGATCGTGTGCGAATCGAGAACGAGGCTCGTGAGCGTGATGCTAAACGAAACCACGAGCATTACATGTCGCAACTCTATAACTACATACAGGCAAAACGCGACAATGACGCAATCATGCTCATTCTTGAAGATTATGAATTAAAACGACAGAGTGTCGAGATATATGAGGAACTTTTCAATCGCATGTTGCAATGGGAGCCAAGCAGGGCTTTGCTATGCACTGGAAGACTTCTCATAGATTTGCATATACATAATCGACAATACCTGTCTGCGCTAAATATCGCAAGACAATGCCATACGATTGCACCAGATTTTTTACTTGCTGATTTATTACACGTACTAGTTCTGGCAAAGCAAGCTATTACCGTCAAAGAATATGAACTGGCTTGGATGATCGTAAGAAATTCGAGTGAGCGATATGGTGATACTATTGATACAGTACGTTGTGCACTAATAGAGGTTGAGCTATTGTGGATGCACTTGGGTAATACATCAGAAGCACGCAAGCAGATGAGCAATTTGCTAGAACAGCAGCAGTCCGAGAAGAACCGTGCGATGATCTTGTCATTAGCCAAAACCCTGGGATCACAAGAATAAGTGAGTAGCCAGGGTCGTCTGCGGACTCTCAGACTGGGGTCGGTCAGACCACTTTACTCAGTCCTGGTATTTGCTAACTGGCCAATGCCTTAAATTGGCCTCTCACCACTGCTGAAGCCCGGCGTTGATCAGCGCTATACCCAACACCAGTCCGAGCAGGACAGCGGAACCAAAACTGCCCATCACGATCAGCAGCACACCGAGTGCGATGCTCGTCCATAGCCCGATCTTGAGGTACAGGGGAGGGTTGACAACTTGCGTGTCGCGCATTGCGGTTAATCCGGTAATGCCGCTAAGAATCAGGCCGCCACCCAGAAGTATCGCGAGCACATAAGGTTAGTTCCGGCCAGACCAGGATCACGACACCGGCTATCACCTGGGCCCAGGGGCCAAACACGCTGACAGGAAAACCGTGTTTGCGGACGTCATAGACATAGAGCAAAGCGACGATACCACTTGCCAGCATAACGCCACCAAGTGCCATAACTGCAAATGTTCCGAAAAAGTAGGGGAGAATGATCGCTGCGCCTCCAAGTAGAATAGAGGCCAAAGCAAAAAATCGGGTAGAACTCACGTGATTGCTCCGATGTGCTTATTTAGTCGATTGTTCAGATAGACTGTACAGCTGGCCCTGATAGTTTATCTGACAATAAGCGAATGACTTTGCTATTCAGTGAGCAGTCGCTTTAATATGTTAATAAAAAATATTCCGGCTACGAACCGGGTGATCGGTTCAGGTGAGGTCTATAAATATAGTCCTCGGTAAATAAAGCGGGTAGCCTGCCCCGCTACGGTGAGCCTGAATGAAATTCGATCATCAGATATTCCCGACGCGATAAGCTGATGTTATCACTACGAGAAAAGAGAAGCATCTCAGTGTATAAAGCCCTTTTTGATGTCAGGAAGGTACTAAGGTTTGCGACCTCGACTTGAACGCTCCCAAGTCGCTCAGTCATTCTCATTTCAACGGCCCCGTGTGCAATTCCCGGGGAAGGTCATATAACCAAATTGCCAGCGCTCTTTGAATCTAGTTGTCAGGTGCAGATAACAACCAGCCTGAAGTCGGGTGCAAATCAAGGAAGAAAACTTTGATGCAACACCGTGCCGTCTCAAGGGACGTAGAAAGCCTAACCGAAACATGGCATTTTCATCCTGTTTGTGAGTAACGCTTACAAACGGGAAGCAGAAGCAATCGGGAGGAAAGCCAGAGTAAATTTTTATACCAGTAGTATCTAGTTTTGGGCTGAAAGTTTTGACCACAAGATGTGGACATTCGATAAAAGCAGGCTCAGCTAATTAAGACTCCCCCTTTCGTAATCATTGTTTTTGTAGTTTAAGCCTTCCCAAACTTTCTTCTAAATCCCAATAGTGCAATCAGCCCAGATCCGAAGAGCCAGATTGCAGAGGGGATGGGGATGGGGGCGGGGTAAACAGTGTCTACGGTTCCGTTTATATTGATCGAGTATCCATATTCGAGGTCATCATAATTGAAATAAGATCCGTGAATTATGAAGTCATTAAGACTCCAGTTGGCTAAATTAATATCAGTGGGTAAATCTTGTCTATCAATTGCTTGCATTGAATTATCCTGTAATTCCCAATCAATGCGCCCGCTTGATAATTCCCATGGAAATCCATCATCCATAACCGACCAATCTGGAGAGCCTGCGATACCTGAAATGAAATGCAACCTATCAGCACCTCCCAAGTTGAGATATTCATTATCCCAAACAAGCACATCACCCGGAAGGGTTCGGAAGGACAATTCATTAATGTTCACTGTAATTCCGTAATATAAGTCCCGACTTTCCATTCGATAGAATGCTGAGTTTGGATATGCGCTTTTGTCATATCCAGGCTGCGACCATAAATCTACTGCGTCCAAGTCGTAGGAAATTCTTCCCGAGAACGAATCCCCAGCCGAGATTGGGTTGCCATATGGAAAATCGGAGGAATAAGTAACGCTTTCGACGTGTCCTGTAAGATCAAGTCCCCACAGGGTTGCAGATGCTGTTACTGGCATAAAAAATAAAATTTGTGGGATAACAGCTAGTAATGTCATATTTCCTTTTGTCATTTGCCTTCCACTCCTTTTCTATTTTATTGAATATAAATCCTATACTCTTTTTCAGCTGCTAGGCTCGTCAGGACACAAAACACCTGCAAAAATCACCGCACAATCTCAAGTGGACACATCGAGCCGGTATAATGACACAGCTTTTGGAGGCGCCCACTGTTAATAAACCATTTTAAGCTGTCGTGGTCAACTGTTTACGGACACTTTGGCTAGCTTCTTTTCATCATCCAGCGGTGATTGTAATACACCCACACGTATTCCCGAACATCAGCAATGGCCCAAATTGATCCGCTATATCTGCTAATGGCTGACTCCGTTACCTTTGACCCTGTTACCCTTCCATAACGTTCGAGCCATCCTGATATGGATATATGAACTATGAAACACTCTCAGTAGAGGCAGATCGTACTACGATCTACTCAAGGATAGAGCATCTATTGTAATAGTAGCAGGGGGAATAATTCACATTTCTTTATTTAAAATATCACAGATATAAGGCCTAGAGGCAGATAATATACATCGTCAGTTGAAGAACAAGGCATAGGGAAATAATTATGAAGAAACTACACAATATGTTAATTGTATTAGCATTGATGAGCTTCGAGGTCGGAGCTAAAGTCTACATAAACGGACAGTTGTACGAGGGATCAGCCCTGTATCAGCTGCAACAGGAATATGGTGATATCATACCATCGGGTAACTACTGGCTCATGCAGAACGGTAAATGGGGATATATGGGTAGCAATCAGGTTCAGGGTAATTTCTACACAGACAATCGATCCGTCGGTGCCAGTTCTAACGGCGGATATACAGATATCTATCCAGGATCAGGTTCCGTAGTAAAGGATGGTAAAACTGGCTGCACATATTACGATCTTGGTGGCTACAGTTACAATAGCTGTGACGGTTTCTAGTAGCACCAGGAACAAGTTGGATATCCAATAGTTGGAAAAGAGCATAACTTGAGTACAACGCATTGGCGGTTGTGTTGGTCACCAATTCGGCAGTTTGATAGATTGAATCCGAAAGCGGTCAAAGGAAAGACGTAGTAAGACCCAGTCCAGTATTGTCAATTTATCGTACCGCTTACCGGTTATGCGCTTTATCGCTCAAGCTTGTGATGTTTGGGTTAGCCGTCTCAGCGGCATCGCTTGAATAAGGAAACTGTGGTCAAAGCAAACCGCAAAACGGGCCAACTCCAGGGCATCGTTCACTTCAATCCCCAGTTATCGTACCGTGCTCTCCCGCTACCCCAAACACCAAGGGTGCTGCTTGTGATCAACATGCATCGCCCTTTTTCTTTTATACTTCATATTTAATTCACAAGCTTCGATTATTGAATAAAGATAACCTGGCATCAGCTGAAATGCAGCTGAGTTTGACCAGAGACAACCGATTGCTTTATTAATTACTATTGTTTTATTAATTACTTCAGGTGAATTTTATGTGCGGAATTGTCGGTGCTGTTGGTGATCGAAACGTAACACCGATCCTGCTGGAGGGTCTGCGACGGCTGGAATACCGTGGTTATGACTCGGCGGGTATTGCTGTGATCGATGGCAAGGCCTGTCTCGATCGTGTTCGTCGTGTGGGCAAGGTCCAGTCACTGACCGATTCGCTGCAACAGTCGCCAATCCGGGGGCTCACCGGTGTCGCGCACACGCGCTGGGCCACGCACGGTGAGCCGAGCGAGTCGAATGCGCATCCGCACATCTGTGATGAATCCGTTGCTGTTGTGCATAACGGCATCATCGAAAACCACAGCGATTTGCGCGAACAGCAACTGGCGGAAGGCTTTCGATTCACCTCGGATACCGACACCGAAGTCGCTGTGCACCAGATCGAACATTATTTGCGTGAGAAAGGTGATCTGCTGGAGGCGGTACGTCACGCGGTGACCGACTTTGAGGGGGCCTATGCGCTGGGTGTGATCTCGGTGAGAGATCCGCACCGCATGATCGCGGCACGCAGCGGGAGTCCGCTGGTGATCGGCGTCGGCCTGGGTGAACACTTCATTGCCTCCGATGCGTCCGCCCTGTTACCGGTGACGCGGTGTTTTATCTATCTGGACGAGGGTGACTTTGCTGATATCACCCCGGATACCCTGATAATCTACGACAAGCAGGGCAATGTTGTGGACCGGCCGGTGCGCGAGTCCGATCTCAGCTCTACGTCGACCAGCAAGGGTGGCTACCGCCATTACATGCTGAAAGAAATACATGAGCAACCATCGAGCCTGATCGAGGTGCTCGAAGGTCGTGTTCACGAAGGCAGAATTCTGGATACTGCCTTTGGCCCCGGAGCGGGTGAAATTCTGGATGCGGTCAAGCAGGTGCAGATCATTGCCTGTGGTACCAGTTATCACGCCGGCATGGTTGCACGCTACTGGCTGGAAGCGCTCGCCGGCATTCCCTGTGATGTCGAAGTCGCCAGTGAATACCGCTACCGCAAGCCGGTGTTATCACCCGATACCCTGGTCGTTACCGTTTCACAGTCGGGTGAGACCGCCGATACGCTGGCTGCATTGCGAGGGATCAAGGATGCCATCGGGCGCTTGTCCCTCGCCATCTGTAACGTAGCGGAAAGCTCGCTGGTGCGTGAAAGCGAGCTCAAATTGATGACACGGGCCGGGCCGGAGATCGGTGTCGCCTCGACCAAGGCGTTTACTACCCAGCTGATAGCGCTGTTGATGCTGGTGCTGGTGCTGGGGTCGCGGCGTCAGTTATCGGCCGAAAAAGCAGACGCATTGATGCATCATGTGGTGGAATTGCCCAGTTTGATGGACAGGATTATGGCGTCCGCCGGCAACATCAGCGACTGGGCTGATGGGTTTGCCGACAAGGGTAACGCGATTTTTCTCGGCAGAGGGCTGCTCTATCCCATCGCGCTCGAGGGCGCGCTCAAGCTCAAGGAAATTTCCTATATACACGCTGACGCCTATCCCGCGGGGGAACTCAAGCACGGCCCCATCGCACTGATCGATCCCGAGATGCCAACGATCGCGCTCGCCTGCAAAGACGGTCAGGAAGGCAAAATCAAGTCGAACCTGCGCGAGGTGTTGGCGCGTGGCGGCGAAGTCTATCTGTTTGCCGGCGAGGATCTGGAGCTGGGCGATCTCGGGGAGCACTGTCATATCATGCCAGTACCGGCCGTGATGCCGGAACTGGCGCCCGTGCTCTACGCATTACCGCTGCAGCTGTTCGCCTACTACGTTGCTGTTCACAAAGGCACCGATGTGGACCAGCCGCGCAATCTGGCCAAGTCGGTCACGGTCGAATAAAGACGCTGTGTGGATGCTGTTTAATCCGCCGGCTTATACATCCAGATGTCAGCGCTCTGTGTACGCGGATCTGGCCTATTTGGCCAACTGATACCGGATCTGATGTCATTAAACCGTCACAATCAGAATTCCGTTAGTCGTGTTTTATCCGCCTTATTCGTGATAATCTATCGCTGTCTCATATAGATCAAGGACCTAATGACCCGCAAGCTGTACATCAAGACATTCGGCTGCCAGATGAACGAATACGATTCGGACAGAATTTCCGATGTGTTGGCTGAATCCCATAATCTTGAATTGACGCCTGATCCCGAGGAAGCTGACGTGCTTCTGCTCAATACCTGCTCTATCCGCGAAAAAGCCCAGGAGAAGGTGTTCTCCCAGCTCGGCCGCTGGAAAACCTGGAAACAGCACAAACCCGGTCTTGTGATTGGTGTCGGCGGCTGTGTGGCCAGTCAGGAAGGTGACGCCATTCAGCAGCGTGCCCCCTATGTCGATGTGGTCTTTGGTCCGCAGACGATTCACCGCCTGCCGCAGATGCTGGATGATGTTGGCCGGACGCACAAGCACCTGATTGACGTCAGCTTTCCAGAAATAGAGAAATTTGACCATTTGCCCGAAGCCAAAGCGGAAGGGCCGAGCGCGTTTGTTTCCATAATGGAAGGATGCAGCAAGTACTGCAGTTTCTGTGTGGTGCCGTATACCCGGGGTGAAGAAGTCAGCCGGCCGTTTGATGACATCCTCGCCGAAGTGGCCGGACTGGCGGCCCAGGGGGTACGTGAGGTCAATCTGCTCGGGCAGAATGTGAATGCTTATCGGGGCGTGATGGGCGATGATGCCGACGGCGAAACGGAACAGGCCGATCTTGCGCTGCTGATCAACTATATCGCGGCGATCGATGGCATCGATCGTATCCGTTTCACGACCTCACACCCACTGGAATTTTCCGACAATTTGATCCAGGCCTATGCTGATGTGCCTGAACTGGTCAGCTTCGTACATTTACCGGTGCAATCCGGCTCTGACCGCGTCCTGGCTGCAATGAAACGCGGTCATACCGCGCTGGAATACAGACATATTATTCGCAAACTGCGCCAGGTGCGACCCGATATCGCGATATCGTCAGATTTTATCGTGGGTTTCCCGGGCGAGACCGATGCGGATTTCGATGCGACCATGGCGTTGATCGATGCTATCGATTTTGACCAGTCCTTCAGCTTTATTTACAGTGCGCGTCCAGGGACACCTGCAGCGGCACTGCCCGATAACACACCGCTGGATATCAAAAAGCAGCGTCTGGCCTGCCTGCAGCAAGATATTGCAGCGCGTGCGCATCGATTCAGTCAGGCCATGATTGGCACGGTGCAGCGCGTGCTGGTTGAAGGCCCTTCGAGGAAAAGTGACAGACAGATGTCGGGCCGTTCTGAAAACAACCGCGTGGTCAACTTCGATGGCAGTGCTGAGCTGACAGGCTGTTTCGTCGATATTTTGATCACCGATGCCTATGCCCATTCGCTGCAGGGTGAAATCCTGGCCCATCGTGAAATTCAGTCCCAACGTCAACTAGCCTGAGAGTGTTCAGTCAAACATAACGCATGCCCGTAAAAATCGTCAAAAGCCTGGATTTCGACCTGGTACCTACCGACAACAATCGTTTGGCCAATCTATGCGGTCAGTTCAATGAACATCTGCATCAGCTGGAATCGTATTTTGATGTCGGCATCGCTTGCCGCAGCAGCCATTTTCAAATCGAGGGGCGTGATGAAAACCAGCGTGCAGCCATGGCTGCCATCAAGAACCTCTACAACGCAACAGACAAGGAGACACTGACGCCATCGAGTGTGCAGCTCTACCTGACCGAGTCGAGTGGTGAGGACGCGGGCGATCAACAGCGCAAGGACGAACAGCACCGCTGGAGCATGAAGACCAGCAAGGTGATGATCAAGGGGCGTGGCAGGAATCAGGTCGAGTATCTGAAACAGATCAGGACCTTCGATCTGACCCTGGGTGTAGGGCCGGCAGGCACGGGTAAAACCTATCTGGCGGTGGCCAGTGCCGTCAATGCCCTGGAGAACGATGAGGTCCAGCGTCTGGTGCTGGTGCGCCCCGCCGTCGAGGCCGGTGAGCGCCTTGGATTCCTTCCGGGTGATCTGGCGCAGAAGATTGACCCTTATTTACGCCCGATGTACGACGCTTTATATGAGATGATGGGCTTTCAAAAGGTCGCGAAACTGATCGAGCGCAACGTGATCGAGATCGCACCACTGGCCTACATGCGCGGGCGCACGCTGAATGATTCCTTTATTATTCTTGATGAGGCACAGAATACCACCATCGATCAGATGAAAATGTTCCTGACGCGCATCGGCTTCGGTTCCAGGGCAGTCGTGACCGGTGATGTGACACAGGTCGATCTGCCGCGCGATAAAATGTCGGGTCTGCGTCACAGCATGCACTTGTTGCGGGGTGTCGAAGGTATCGGGATTACCCATTTCGCTGCAGCGGACGTGGTCCGTCATCCACTGGTCAAGAAGATTGTCGATGCCTACGACAAGGAAGATACCAATTGATGTCTGCGAGCGTGGAAATGTCTGTTTCCGAGTCAGTGGAAGCAGAAGAAGATATACCGGATACGCCAAGCGTGCAGCAATGGGCCGAAAAAGCGTATTTGTCGGACGATTCTGTCGTCGTCAGCGTGCAGATCGTCAGTGCTGACGAAATGCGTCAACTCAATGCTACGTGGCGCGGCAGTGACAAGTCGACCAATGTGCTGTCTTTTCCGATGCGCACCCCCGAAGTCGTTGAATTGAAAATACTCGGTGATCTAGCCTTGTGCGCGGCAGTGATCAACGCAGAGGCGAGACAACAGCACAAGATGGAAAAGGCGCACTGGGCGCACATGCTGGTGCACGGTATGTTGCATCTGCAGGGCTATGATCATGTTGATGATACACAGGCTGAAGCGATGGAAGCCCTGGAGATCCACATTCTCAACCAGCTCGGCTTCAGCAACCCCTACCTGGAAAACGCCGACAAGCGCGTGGTCTAACAATAATAATGATGACGATGAACACTGCACAACATAATACCTCACTGATGAAACGAATCTTTGCTGCTATCACGTCGCTATGGGGCAAGAAGAAGAGCGAGCGGACCAAATTACTGGAATTGCTCAGGGAAAGCCAGAAACAAGGCCTGATCGATATGGATGCCTTGATCATGATCGAGGGAGTATTTCAGGTTTCCGAAATGCGCGTCAGGGATATCATGGTGCCGCGTTCGCACATGGTCGTGATTCAGGAGGACCAGAGCGTGGAAAAGATGTTGTCGATTGTTTCAGCTTCAGGGCATTCGCGTTTCCCTGTCATCGATGAAAGCCTGGATGAGATCGTGGGTATATTACTGGCGAAAGATCTCGCGCACTACAGCAATGAATCGAGCCGCCAGTCTTTCGAACTCAAAGACATACTCCGCCCCGCTGTGTTTGTCCCCGAGAGTAAGCGCCTGAATGTATTACTCAAAGATTTCCGAACCAGCCGTAACCATATGGCCATCGTTATCGATGAATACAGCGGCGTGGCCGGCCTGGTGACGATCGAGGATGTTCTCGAACAAATCGTCGGACAAATCGATGATGAACATGATGCGGCGGATGCCATCAACATCCATCGACACGGATTTCATCGCTATACATTGAAAGGCGTGACTCCGATCGCCGAGTTTAATGCATTTTTTGGTACCGATTTCAGTAACGATCAGTTTGATACGGTGGCTGGTTTGATCCTGAATGAACTCGGTCACATGCCGGAACGTGGTGAAGAGGTCACCATCGATAATTACCAGTTTAAAATTATCAGTTCCAGTTCGAGGCGTATTAACAACCTGCAGATTACCTTGCTGCCAGAGACCAGGTCGGTAACATCGGGCACCGCCTGATGTCGCTGAGCCCGCAACTTCACCATCGCCCCTTGTTTCATAGCACCGCCTATGCATCCGTGGGCGACGGTCCAGCCTGCCTGGCTGGCTTCCCCGGAACATCCCGTACCGGCGTGTAATATGGCGCTTGGCACTGTGCTCTCACCGCTGTTGCAGACAGATCGCTGGCCGGCGATGATGTCCAGCCTGCTCGCCGGTTCATTCATGACACTTGCATTCGCTCCGTTTGACTGGAGTCTGCTGGTCTACCCGCTGATGGCCCTGCTTTTTTACCACTGGCTCAGAGCGGGTGCCTTTCAGGCTTTTCTGCACGTCTGGCTGTTCAGTCTAGGTATGCGCCTGAGCGGCATTTGCTGGATATTTTTCAGTCTGTATTTCCACGGTGACAGTCCCGCAATACTCGCGGTAGCGATCGTTGTTCTGTTGTCAGCTGGGCTGGCACTGTTCCCGGCAACGGCGGCTTATCTGGCGACACGCTATTGTCGTGCGAATGATTGGCTGCGTTTAATGCTCGTATTCCCGTGTACCTGGTTGTTGGCGGAGTGGACGGTTGGTATCACCCTGACTGGCTTCGCCTGGATGCAGCCGGGTTATACGCAGATCGACTGGCCGCTGGCCGGTTATGCCCCCCTGTTTGGAAACCATGCCGTCGGTGGTTTGGTCGCCGTGTGTGCTGGAGCCTTAACCGCCGTTGTGCAAAAGACGCTGTCCTGGCAAAAGGTGCTCATCGTCGTCGGCCTGATATGGGTTGTTGGATGGGCATTGCAACAGATCAACTGGACCGAGCCGGCCGGGGAGGAGATCAAGGTCGCCCTGATCCAGGGAAACATACCGCAAGCGCTGAAATGGAAGCGTCATATGCACAGTAAAACCCTGGCGATCTATCGTGATCTGACGCTAGAGCATACGGATGCCGACCTGATTATCTGGCCGGAAACGGCGATACCGGATTACAGGCATCGGGTGCCCGGCTATATCATTGGCATGCGACAGGCGATGCAGCAAAGCGACACCGATCTGTTGATGGGGCTGTTCATAAAAAGCCTGGACAGCGGCCGTTATTACAACAGCGTGCTCAGTGTCAACGGTGGTGAATACCGTAAACGCCACCTGGTACCCTTGGGCGAATATATCCCGCTCCGGTCTTTGATTGGTTTTTTCAGTCGCTGGATTAATATACCGATGTCAGACATTGACTCCGGCCCGGATGACCAGTCTTTACTGGTTGTGGCGGGGCAGCCGGTGGGTGTCAGCATATGCTTCGAAGATATCTTCTCCAGGGATGTGCGCAGGGATCTGCCGCAAGCTACGATACTGGTGAACGTCAGCAATGACGCCTGGTTTGACGGTTCACACGAACCGCGACAGCATCATGCGATCGCGCGGATGCGGGCACTGGAAAGCGGTCGCTACATGCTGCGTGCAACCAATACCGGCATCTCCTCCATCATCGGCCCTAAGGGTGAAGAAGTCCTGGTGGCCCCGGCATTGGAGCGCCATGTGCTCAGGGGCAATGTCACGCCGCTCAAAGGCCAGACGCCCTATGTATTCTGGGGTGACGGCTTCGCGCTGTTGTTCGCGCTTTTAGTGCCTGGCGCGATTTGCCTGTGGCCGCAGTTGCAGAAACGGGCTAGCCCCTGAACTCAGCGCGTTTGAAGGTATCGTGCCCGCATTTGACGCATTTCTTGATGTGCGAGGTGGTGGTAAAGGCAACCTTGTGGCCGCACGCCGTGCATTGCAGTGTTCCCGGCCCGGTGATTTCACCTGAATAGTACAGGCTAAGTTCACGATTCTGCACGCCGAATTGTTCCAGTTCAAGACGGGTTTTATCAGCCACTGACAGGAACAGATCGATCAGCTTGCGTTCGATAACCTCGATGTCCAGCATCAGCCAGTCACTGAATTCTGAACTGCTTTCCATCATGTATTCTGCCGCATCGTTGATGTCGCGCTTGATGAAATTGCTGATTTCTTCTGCTTCATCCTGGGTGATATCACTGATATGTGTTATTTCCTCTCTGGCCATCAATATCGCTTTACTCAGCGACATGTCGCTGTCTTCTGCCTTTTCAAAAGCTGACCTGATGGAGGCCATCATGTGGTTGTATGCTTCGATCAGTCGGTGAGATGGTTGCTCGCTCATTTGAATCATCATGCTCCGTAGAAATGTGTTTTCCGGTTTCTTTGCTAGCACCTCTAGTGTATCCTTTCAGCCGCCTGAGTTTCATTAATATTGATCAAATTTATAGTCCACATAATTTTGCGTTGCAGGGCCACCCGACGAACTGTAGTCAATCAATATGAGTAAAGAATACAAGCCTCAATCAATAGAAGTGGAAGTCCGCCAGTTTTGGCAACAGCGCGGCACTTTTGCCGCAACCGAGGATTCGGACAGGGAAAAATTTTACTGCCTGGCGATGTTTCCTTACCCGAGCGGACGCTTGCATATGGGGCATGTACGTAATTACACCATTGGTGATGTCATTGCTCGCTATCAGAGAATGCAGGGTAAAAATGTACTGCAGCCGATGGGTTGGGATGCGTTTGGGCTGCCGGCGGAAAATGCGGCTATCAATAACAAGGTGGCACCCGCAAAATGGACCTACGAAAATATCGATTATATGCGTGAACAGCTCAAGCTGCTCGGTTTCGGTTATGACTGGGACCGTGAGTTGGCTACCTGCAAACCCGATTACTATCGCTGGGAGCAATGGCTGTTTACCCGCCTGTTTGAAAAGGGGCTGGCCTACAAGAAGACGGCTGCAGTCAACTGGTGTCCGCACGACCAGACCGTGCTGGCCAACGAGCAGGTTGTCGATGGCAAATGCTGGCGCTGTGACACCACGGTCGAGCGCCGCGAAATCGCCCAGTGGTTCATGCGAATCACGGACTACGCCGAAGAGCTGCTGGCTGACATCGATAAGCTCGATGGCTGGCCGGAGCAGGTGCGAACCATGCAACGCAACTGGATCGGGCGCTCGGTGGGTGTGGAAATGCACTTTGACGTTGAAGGCGAGTCAGCGCTGACCATCTATACCACGCGCCCGGATACGCTCATGGGTGTCACCTATCTGGCCGTCGCCACCGAGCATCCGCTCGCCAGAAAAGCCGCTGCCACCGATCCAGAGCTGCGGGCTTTTATCGAGGCCTGCAAAGCCGACGGCACCGCAGAAGCCGATCTCGCCACGATGGAGAAGAAAGGCATGGACACCGGCTTTCAGGCTGTTCATCCGATTACCGGGGAAAAAGTACCCGTCTGGGTCGCCAACTTCGTGCTGATGGAATACGGCTCGGGTGCGGTGATGTCAGTGCCGGCGCACGACATCCGTGATCATGCCTTTGCACGCACCTACGGTCTGCCGATCAGACAGGTCATCTATCCAGCTGATGGCTCCGACATTTCGATCGATACGGATGCGTTTGTTGAAAAAGGCATGCTGAAAAACTCAGGTGAATTCGACGGGCTCACATCTGCGCAGGCTTTCGATGCCATCGCCGACAAACTGCAATCACTCAACAAGGGTAAGAGGCAGGTGAATTTTCGCTTGCGTGACTGGGGTGTATCACGCCAGCGTTACTGGGGTACACCGATTCCGATCATCAACTGCGATGATTGTGGCGCTGTCGCCGTACCCGAGGATCAGCTCCCGGTCATCCTGCCGGAAGATGTTGACTTCAGTGAGGGCATCGGTTCGCCGATCAAGCATATGCCGGCGTTTTACCAAACGGTTTGTCCCCGCTGTGGCGGCGAGGCCCAGCGCGAAACCGATACCTTCGATACCTTCTTCGAGTCGTCCTGGTACTATGCACGTTTTGCCTGTCCGGATGCCGAAACCATGCTGGATCAACGTGCTGATTACTGGCTTCCGGTGGACCAGTATATTGGCGGGATTGAACATGCTGTGTTGCACCTGTTGTATGCACGTTTTTTTCACAAGCTGATGCGCGACGAGGGCCTGGTCAAATCGGATGAGCCCTTCAGCCGCTTGCTGACGCAGGGCATGGTGCTCAAGGATGGCAGTAAAATGTCCAAATCCAAAGGTAACACCGTTGATCCCCAGGGGCTGGTCAATCAATACGGTGCTGACACGGTACGTCTGTTTACCATGTTTGCATCACCGCCTGACCAGTCGCTTGAATGGGATGACCAGGGTGTCGAAGGCGCGCATCGTTTTCTCAAGCGCCTGTGGAATACGGCAATCGCTGCCGCAGGGCAGGCGGCGGCACTCGATGTGGCCAGCCTGTCTGAACAGCAGAAGGCTGTGCGCCGCAAGCTGCACGAAACCATACGCAAGGTGAGTGACGATGTCGGCCGTCGTTATACCTTCAATACGGCAATTGCCGCCGTCATGGAACTGATGAATGAACTGGGTCGGTTTGATGATGATTCCGAACAGGGGCGGGCCGTGATGCACGAAGCCATTACCGCTGTTGTGAAGCTGCTGTCACCGATCGTGCCTCACATCACCCAGAGTCTGTGGCAACAGCTGGGCAACGATTCACTGCTCGCAGATCAGGTCTGGCCCGTCTGCGACGAGACGGCACTCGAACGCGATCGCATCGAGCTGGTGGTGCAGGTCAATGGCAAGCTGCGTTCGAAAATCAGTGTGCCAGTGGACGCTGATAATGACGCCATCGAGAACATTGCGCTGAATGATGAAAAAATCCAGCATAATATTCAGAACAAAACCGTGCGCAAGGTCATTGTGGTACCCGGGCGCCTGGTCAATTTCGTGGTGGCATGATGCACAAGATCCAGCTCATTGGTTTATTTTTACTGACATTTGCCCTAGTAGCCTGTGGATTCCATCTGCGCGGCTCCTATGAACTGCCTGAGCATCTGTCACCCGTGTTCCTCGATAAAGAATCGATGAGTTTGCAGCTATTTAGAGAATTGCGTTCGACCATGAAACTCAGTGGTGCCGAGCTCACGGAGGATTCCACTGAAGCTGCCTCGGTACTGAAGGTCGACTTCGAGCAGCAGACACGCGACGTGATCTCGGTTGACACACTGGGTCGGGCGCGTGAATACCGACTGATCTACCGGCTCACCTTCTCCTTGCTGACCGGAGAGGATGTTGCGATCGACGGCAGCCGGATAGAACTCACCCGCAATCTGCTATTCAATCCGGAAACCGTGCTGGGTGTCGCCGAGGAGACGGAGATTATCTATAACGATATAATTGCCGATTCGGCCAGACAAATCGTACAGCGAATGCAGGCCCTGAAATAGCCGGTACCACTAATCGTGAACGTTCGTCCTGACCAACTGGCTGACATTCTCGGTAAGCAAATCCATCCGGTGTATTTGATCACTGGTGACGAGCCGCTCCAGGTAATGGAGTCGGCGGACGCTGTACGTGCAAGCTGTCGCCGGCAGGATTACACCGAGCGCGAAGTATTTGATGTTGACGCCAGTTTCGACTGGCAGCGACTCCGGGAAGAGGCCTGCAGCCTGTCGTTGTTTTCGAGTCGACGGCTGCTGGATTTGCGCATGCCATCGGCCAAACCGGGCCGGGAGGGCGCGCAGGCATTGAAAGCTTATGCGTCTGATATTCCGCAAGATACCGTATTGCTGATTACGTCAGGCAAACTCGAGTCTGCGCAAAAGAAGAGCGCCTGGTTCAATGCGCTGGACCAGGTGGGTGTGGTGTCGCAGTGCTGGCCAGTTGGACCTGAACGCTTACCCGCCTGGATAAAGCAGCGTTTTCAACGCAGGGGTATGCAACCAGGCAGAGACGTCGTGGGTTATGTCTGCCAGCGCGTCGAGGGCAACCTGCTTGCAGCAGCGCAGGAGATCGACAAGCTCAGTTTGCTGGTCGGCCCGGGTGCCATTGACATCGAAACGGTGCGTGAGGCGGTTGCGGACAGCTCGAGATTCGATGTGTTCGAACTTGCTGACAGCGCGCTTGCAGGTGATCAGCGGCGCGTCATCCGTATTTTGCACGGCCTGCACGCCGAAGGCCTTGAGCCTGTTCTGGTCACATGGGCACTGGCGAAGGACATCCGCTTGCTCGCAGCCGTTGGTGCTGATCGCAATTCAGCCGACTATGTACTGAAGCAGGGGGGAGTGTGGCAGAACCGTATGCCACTATTCAAGTCATGTCTCTCCAGGCATCCGGCTGCCGGTTTCAAGCGCATGTTACAGCGCTGCGCCAAGATTGATGGCATCAGCAAAGGTCAGCAGCCTGGCAATGTCTGGGACGAATTGGAGACTCTGGTTTTCCAGCTCGCCGCTTGAACGGGAACTGAATTGCACCCGCTGCTGTACTCGCTTGTCCCAAAAACCCGGATCGTTCGTGCAATGTGCGGGCAAGCACGCCAGGAAGTGGCATAGTCCGGTTTTTACGAAAAAAAATATTGTGGCGGCACCTCATAGCTACAAAAAACGCCGCCACAATAAGCTGCTTTGAAAAAAGGAATTTCCGGTCAGAAACCCCGGGATCCGAAATGCTGGATCCAGACTCCTGTAGATTTGCAGTGCGTGTATATTAGATAAAGCCAATATACTCGTCAAGCGCAATGCGTCCAACCTCGGCGTACCGATTAAAGTCTGAAAGCCTTTAACCCGTATTCCTCACCAGGATCACGGGAGCAGGCGCAGGATGGAGCCCGCCTGTCACACCAGATGGACGAGCCCTCACTTGATCTTTGGATCCACAAAGCATTTTGCTCAGTCGGCAATACACACGGCTATTCCAGTTCTTCGCAAAATCCTTTGTGAATCCAGATCTCGGCGTGATCATCTCGCCCCCTGATGAGACACGCGGGCTAGTGTTCGTCAGCGCCGCTCTGGAGCGAAAAGCGTAGCAACAGCTTGGGCGAAGCGGCCGTAGGGTGCGCCGTGCGCACCGAAACAGCCCAGCACACTGAGGATTCACGGTGCGCACAGCGCACCCTACGATCTCATGCAAAAGAAGACTCGCCTGAACCGTGATAGGCAGGCTTGAATAACACACTGTATGTTTGATCATCCTGGCTCTTCTCCAAAAGACCAATGCCTTACCAGTATTCCACGCCGCCTGGTGAGAAATGCGGGTTAATCCCAATCTCTGCGTGATCATCTCGTCCACTGGTGACAAACCACAGCTGGCCGTTGGATTTTTGCGCAATTTTTCACGCTTTATCCGATATAATGTCGATAACGTAACTTTTACTTGATGGCTTTATTTGAGTCGAAATTATGAGCGCCAGGGCTGAACAGATACAGAGAGATATCAAGGCATACATGAACGATGTCGGTCAACGTGCCCGTTCGGCGGCACGTGATATCGGTAAGGCGGATACCGGGCGAAAGAACACGGCTTTGAACGCAATTGCGGATCGGATTGATGCTGAGGCTGCAAAACTGAAGCTGGAGAACGGCAAGGACCTGGAAGCGGGCAGGGCGCGTGGACTTGATGCAGCATTGTTGGACAGGCTCGAGCTGACCGATCAGCGCATTGCCGCTATGTCTGAAGGTCTTCGCCAGATTGCTGCGCTCCAAGATCCTATCGGTGAGATCACCGATCTGGCCTACCGACCTTCAGGCATCCAGGTTGGGCGTATGCGTGTACCACTGGGTGTAATTGGCATCATCTACGAGTCACGTCCCAATGTGACCGCAGATGCTGCTGGCCTGTGCCTGAAGGCGGGCAATGCTGCCGTATTGCGTGGTGGTTCCGAAGCCATCCATTCCAATCAGGCCATAGCGGGGTGCATACATGCTGGCCTCGAACAGGCCGGTCTGAGCCGGGATGTGGTGCAGGTGATCGAAACCACTGACCGCACGGCGGTCGGTGAAATGCTGAAAATGAAACACAGCATCGATGTGATCATCCCTCGAGGTGGCAAAGGTCTTATCGAACGCATAGCCAGTGACTCAGAGGTGCCAGTGATCAAGCATCTTGACGGCATTTGTCATGTCTATATCGATGATGAAGCTGACTTCAAGAAAGCGGTCAAGGTTGCCTTCAATGCGAAAACCCAGCGTTACGGTACCTGCAACACGATGGAGACGCTGTTGGTGGCTGAATCAGTCGCCGCCGATGTCCTGCCTGACCTGTGTGCGCATTTTGAGAACGAAAGCGTCGAATTGCGGGGCTGCGAGAAAACGCGCGCGATCATGGAAGAAGTACAAGCTGCGACTGAGCAGGATTGGGATACTGAATACCTGGCTCCGATTCTGTCGATCCGCGTGGTCGAGGGAATCGATGCGGCTATCGATCATATCAACACCCACAGTTCACAACACACCGACTCGATTATCACCGAGAATTACAGTACAGCGAGGCGCTTCCTGCGTGAGGTCGACTCAAGTTCGGTGATGGTTAACGCCTCCACCCGTTTTGCCGACGGCTTTGAGTACGGTCTGGGGGCAGAAATCGGCATAAGCACCGACAAACTGCACGCCCGCGGTCCTGTGGGTCTGGAAGGTCTGACCTCACAAAAATATGTGGTCCTGGGTGATGGCCATATCAGGCAATAACTCCCCGCATTTCTCACTCGATGGACGAACCTCCACTTGATCTTTGAATCCATTAAGCATTTTACTGATTCGGGAATACACACGGTTATTCCACTTCTTCGTAAAATCCTTTGTCAATCCACATCTGCGCGTGATCATCTTGCCCCCTGGAGAGCAATGCGGGCGAGCGGCCAGGCCTGTGAGGCGAGTGGAGTTAAATCGAGTGATGGACGCTATGTTTCCGCGAGTCTTGATCGTTAATACTCTGCTCCGGCTGATCGTATGATCGGCATTCTCGGCGGCACCTTTGACCCGGTTCATTTTGGGCACTTGCGTCCGGCGCTGGAGGTCATGCAAGCCATCGGTCTTCAACAGGTACGTTTCGTACCCAACCGGATTCCGCCACACCGTGAAACACCCTGGTTGAATGCCGAGAACCGGCTCGAGCTGTTGAATACCGCGATTGCCGATCAACCGGGTTTCGTTCTGGATGAGCGAGAATTGCGCAGGGAAGGTCAATCCTATATGGTGGATACGCTCGAATCCCTGCAGGTGGATTTTCCGTCACAATCCATTTGCCTGATTCTGGGCATGGATGCATTCCTGGGTTTGAGACAATGGTATCAATGGCAGCGGATACCCCAATTCTGCCACTTGATCGTGACTACACGGCCAGGATTCGAGTTTAATTTTGACGCTATTGAAGACATGCCTGTTACACTGGCAACAACCGCGTCCGAGTTAGACGAGGTTGCTACCGGACGAATCCTGTTACAATCAGTTACGCAGCTCGATATTTCCGCGAGTGTTATCAGAACACTGCTGGCAAGAGATCGGAGCGTGCGTTATCTGCTGCCAGACCGGGTGAATGACAAATTAATGAAGATGGTGAAAAACTGAATATGTCTATTGAGGAACTTAAAAAACTGGTGATCAATGCGCTCGAAGATCTCAAGGCAGAACGTATCGTCGTACTGGATGTGAGTGACAAAACGGATGTCACTGATTACATCATCGTAGCCAGTGGCAACTCGAGCCGGCATGTTAAAGCGATCGCCAATAATGTGGTTCTGGAAGCGAAGCATGCGGGTCAGACACCGCTTGGTGTTGAAGGGGAAACCGACGGTGAATGGATGTTGGTTGACCTTGCCGATGTGGTTGTCCACGTGATGCAGCCCCAGGTGCGCCAGTTCTATGATCTCGAAAACCTGTGGCAGGTAGACCTCTCCAAGCGGCAGGAATCTGTCTGATCTGTGCGTATTTACCTTATCGCGGTTGGCCATAAAATGCCTTCATGGGTCTATCAGGCCTGCGATGAGTACATTAAGCGTCTGCCACCGGAATTAACGATCAAAACCATCGAAGTGCCATTGATCAGACGAGGCAAGAATCCCGATATCAAGCGGATCTGCAGAGATGAAAGTCGAAAGTTAATAGCGGCTATACCTTCAGGGTGTGCCCTGATCGCACTGGATGTCCGGGGCGCTAAGGTGACAACGGAACAGCTTGCCTCAACTCTGGATCAGTGGATGCATCATGGTAAGGATATAGCGCTGGTTATTGGAGGCCCTGATGGACTGTCGGATGAAATACTGCAGCAGGCAGAGCAGAGACTGTCTCTGTCAGATATGACCTTCCCCCATCCACTGGTGCGCATCATCATCGTTGAACAGTTGTACCGGGCGTGGAGTATCAACAATCATCATCCCTATCACCGGGCCTGATCACAACCGTCGTCATGATCACGCAGGGATCTGGACTTACCATAGATAATAGAAAGTATGGAATAACCGTGTGACTGTCCGACTGACTCAAATTCGCAGGGAATTCAAGGACCCAGCGAGGGTCTTCGCATCGGGTGATAAACACCGACCCAATGCGGGCAAACAGCATTATTCAATAACAAGATGATATGGGTACCTATCTGGTTTTGGCTTCAGGCTCACCCCGAAGAAAAGCGTTGTTGCAACAGATCGGCGTGGCATTTGATGTTCACCCTGTTGATATGGACGAATCCATGCACCCAGGTGAGGCGGTGATAGCGCACGTCAAACGGCTCGCGCTCGAAAAAGCACGCGCAGGTTATCAACAGGCCTGCAGGCAGATCAAGGTCTGCGCGGCACTGGGTGCCGATACTGTCGTCGATATTGATGGCGAAGTGCTTGGCAAGCCAGCCGACAGCAAGCAGGCTGCGGCTTTTTTGGCTAGACTTTCAGGTAGGAAACACAAGGTGCACACTGCTGTCGCTGTGGTCACATCGAACACCGAGCTGATGGCGCTCAGTAGCAGTGAAGTAGAATTTGCCCGGATCTCAGAACAACAGATCAATAGCTATGTCAAAACCGGTGAGCCACTCGACAAGGCGGGCGCCTATGCAATCCAGGGAAGGGGTGGCCAGTTTGTTGTCCATTTAAATGGGAGCTATTCCGGCGTGATGGGACTGCCTCTGTTTGAGACCGTAAAGTTGCTCTCAGTATGTGGTGTCGCTTGTTCAATATGAATCGTTTAGTTTAAGAATATCAATAATGACTATCAGTAAGGAAATCCTGGTCAACATCACCCCTCAGGAAACGCGTGTTGCCATTCTTGAAAATGGCATGGTACACGAAATCTATATCGAGCGTCGCCGAAGCAAGGGACTGGTTGGCAACATATACAAGGGAAGGGTTGCGCGGGTCTTGCCGGGTATGGAAGCCGCATTCATCGAGGCCGGGCTTGAACGCGCGGCGTTTTTACATGTCTCCGATGTCGCGCAGGCGCGTCAAGATGGAAATAATGGCCTGGTGCATATCAGCCAGGTGTTGCGTGAGGGCCAGGAGCTATTGGTGCAGGTGATCAAGGATCCACTGGGGACCAAAGGTGCGCGTCTGACAACCAATATAACAATACCTTCACGTTATCTTGTGTTTATGCCGAATACCGATAATGTTGGTGTATCATCACGTATCGAGAGTGAGGATGAGCGCGAGCGCCTGAGAAATATGTTGATGTCCCAGGATGAGCGTGCCGAGGATACTGGCTATATAATTCGTACCGCTGCCGAGATTGCCACCACGGAATCGATTGCCAGCGATGTGACCTACCTCAATCGTTTATGGGAAGCGGTTAACACCAAGGCGGCAGAGGTGCAGGCGGGTTCTGTCGTGCACAAAGATTTACCGCTTTATCTGCGTGTGTTGCGCGATATGGTGGATGAGGATCTCGAAAAGATCCGGGTAGACTCGAGAGAGACGTACACCATCATGAAACAGTTCGCTCAAACCTATGTTCCTGAAGTTGAAGACGTTATTGAACACTACCCGGGTGAACGCCCGATATTTGATCTTCATGGTGTCGAGGACGAGATCCAGAAAGGTCTGGAACGAAAGGTGCATTTGAAATCTGGTGGACATCTGGTAATTGATCAGACCGAAGCGATGACTACTATTGATGTCAATACCGGTGCCTTTGTCGGTAACAGAAACCTGGAAGAGACGATATTCAAAACCAATCTGGAAGCGGCACAGGCCATTGCCCGCCAGCTACGTCTGAGAAACCTTGGCGGTATTGTCATTCTGGACTTTATCGACATGATTGAAGAAGAGCACAAGCGGCAAGTGATGCGTGCACTGGAAAAGGCACTGGAAAAAGATCACGCTCGCACCCAGGTATGTGAAGTGTCGACCCTCGGACTGGTTGAAATGACGCGTAAAAGGACCCGCGAAAGCCTGGAACACGTGCTCTGTACGACATGTCCAACGTGTGAAGGGCGAGGCACCATTAAGTCGGCTGAAACTGTTTGCTATGAGATATTCCGTGAAATTCTGCGTGAAGCAAGACAATTTGACGCTAAAGAGCTGCTTGTGCTGGCTTCTCAGGAAGTCGTGGATCTGCTGGTCGATGAAGAATCCGGGAGTCTTGCTGAACTCGAAGACTTTATCACCATACCGATAAAGTTTCAGGTCGAAGCGATGTTTACACAAGAGCAATACGATGTGGTGATTATGTGAAAGCCATACTCACACGATGATATTGCCACTACTCAATTCAAGTTTCTGAATGGGCTGGATTAGAAAAACCCGCATCTTCCTGATCTCTTCCGTCGCAGTTGCTTTGATCATACTTGCTGTCGTGTTCACGCTGCTGCGCGCTATGTTGCCTCATGCCACAGGCTATATCGCAGAAATTGAACAAGCTATCAGCAGTCAGATAGGCCTGCCAGTTAGCATTGGGTCGCTCGATGCAGAGATGCATTGGTTTACACCGAGACTCAAGGTGCTAGAGCTGGTTATTTACAAGGAAAACGGCAAGGAGAAGTTAATTAATCTGACTGAGGCCAATATTTCACTCGCGTATTTCGAATCGATCAGATTCATGATGCCCGTTGCAGGCACTGTCAGCTTACACGGTGCCGAACTTTTCATTGAGCGCCATCCCCATGGGAAGTGGATAATACAGGGCTTCGAGCTCTATGAGAGAGAATCATCTAAAGATTCTGAAGAGCTGATCGAGCTAATTTTGAGTGCGGAAATTGAACTCATCGATAGTCGTATAAACTGGCGTGATTACACTGGCGGCAGTCGAAACATCGATTTCGATGATGCCAGTGTGCGGCTTCAAAATTATCTTGGCAACCAGTATTTCGAGATGGATGTCAGGCTCCCTGCTGATCTTGGAGAAAGGTTCAGGCTCGTAGCGCAGGTTAACGGTGACCTTCGGGACTTAAACTCACTACAGGCGCAGTTGCATGTCAGTGGTAAGGGTCTCGTTTTCGACAACTGGGTGAACACGACAAGACTAAAGGAGTTCGTTCAAGGTGGCGGCAAGCTCGATGTTAACTTCTGGACCCACATAAAAGATGCAGATATTACACGCTTCGCCGGTGATATCAATGCGGCTGATCTGACACTGGCCAACGTCGATAACCGCAAGCAAACGTGGCGAGCCGACAGGCTGCAGACAAAAATATTCTGGCGCTCACTCAGCCAGGGCTGGCAGCTTGACATACTCGATTTGCACTTACATATCGGTGACTCAATCTGGCAGGAAAATACCAACATTGTCGTTGCCAACAATGAAGATGACTGGCGGATATCTGCCAGTTATCTCAAACCGGCAGATATATTGCCGTTGTTGTCTGTTCTGCCTGGCACTATCGATCTTTCTGTAGTGAAGGATAATGCAGGCTATGTGCCGGCAGGTGAGTTTTCAGATTTCGAAGCGATGGTTAGCCCGGGCGAATACCTGGACCTGCAACTGAGCACCCGATTTAATGACATGGCGATCGTGCTGGCTGATCGCGGTATTTCAGTCAGTGGGCTTGACGGTGAACTAACGATTGGTAATGACAAGTCTGAATTGTTGCTTGATTCCAGCAATGTTATCGCTGATACAGGGGGTTTATTACGCTGGCCTCTGCAGCTGGATAGTATTGAAGGAAAAGTCGATATTCTATTGGATGATGACAAGATCAGGGTGGAGACGCCGGCGTTGTCCGTAAACAATCAACACATACAGACAGAGACGCGCCTTTACACCGAAATATCGTCGGACAGCAAAGTCTTTCTCGACATGCAGAGTAATATCGCTAATGGTAGAGGTGAGCACGCACACAAGTACATTCCCACGCCTTTTGTACCTGAAGACCTGGTCAATTGGCTCGATAATGCATTTATAGGCGGATATGTTCCTTCAGGAAGCTTTCTATTCCGTGGATTCGCTAACGATTATCCCTTCAGTGATTGTCAGGGAATCATGCAGGTTATGTTTGATGTTGAGGATGGAACTTTGCATTTTCTTGACGGTTGGCCCGATGTGCACAATGCCTCTGCTACCATACGCTTCCACAATGCCTCATTGTTCGTGGAGAATGCGCGTAGCTATGAGGACAATGGCAGCAGCGCAGTACTCAACGCGGTCATCCCTGATTTGAAGAATGCTCTGTTATCGATAGATGCAAATATCACGGCACCAGCAGATGAACTGCAACAATATGTATGGAACAGTGGCCTGGATCCTATACTGGGGCGGACTGTTGAACATTTCCAGGCCAGCGGTCAAACTGAAATCAGGCTTGATATCGATGTTCCACTGGGCAAGAGAAGAAAAGTCGAAGAGCAGCTGCAGGTCAGTGGAGCGGTCGGATTTCGGGATAACGAACTGTTCTTTCCTGTCACTGATTATCTATTGACAGACCTTAATGGCGCGCTGTCGTTTACCATGACGAGTTTGCACGGCGACAATATCAGCGGCAAATTCTATGGCCAGCCTGTCAATATCAATGTTTCAACCCGTGATGATGGGGCGAACCCGGAAACCCGGTTTCATCTGCGCGGCATCTGGTCAATTGATTCACTACTGCGCGTTTTTCAGTGGGACTATCCATCGATACTCGATGGCAAATCACATTGGGATGTGGTGATGCATGTTCCCCACAAGGCCACGGACTATAATCTCAAATTTAACGCATCATCGGGTCTGGAAGGCCTCATGATTGGTCTTTCGGATATTATCAGTAAACCGGCAGATCAACGGACGCCCGTCTCAATTGAATACAAAATATTAGGTAATGCACATAGCCTGGATGTCGTCTCCGACGACCTTCTTGACCTGAGCGCGATTATCGACGAGGAGAGCTGGCGGTTCGAAGTTGCGTCTACAGTAGTCACCGGCAAAGGTGAAGTGAATGCAAATCCCGACATGAATTCAACGGCGATTTTCGATTTCGAGTTCCTCAATCTGACGGCATTTATGGCTAAGGATCGCGCGACTGCGGGAAATTGGAAGCTAAAAGCATCAAACGTACCCTCATTGCGGGTAAATGTTGACGATTTTGTGTGGAATGACTGGCGATTATCCAATGTTGAAATCGGTTCTGACCGTCATCCCAGGGGTATGGTGATCAATACGATAAAGGTCAATGATCCACATTTGCAGGTCAATGGTAAAGGCAGCTGGCTCAGAAGGTCATGGCGGTTAGACGAAGAAACCACCTTCAGCTTCAGCTTGTCAAGTTCCAATCTTGGCGACACCCTGCAAAATCTGGGCTATTCTCGGTATGTGGACAGGAGCAAGATGCAGGCAGCGCTACACTGGCGCTGGCCGGGTGCGCCTTACAGCTTTAGCTGGGAATCGTTATCTGGCAAAACCAGTGTTGAGCTCGATAAAGGCATCATCAGTGATATCGAACCAGGCGCCGGCGGGCGTTTTCTGGGACTATTTAATCTGCTGTATTTACCCAAACGGCTGGGTCTTGATTTTGCTGATGTTTACAAGAAAGGCTTTGGATTCGAGTCTGTTACAGGCACGTATGTTTTTGACGGTGGTGATGCCGTCACCCAGGACACAGCAATAAGCGCATCAGCAGCTGACCTGGCGATGATGGGCCGGATTGGTGTCGCTGATCAGGATTATGATCTGGTGACTGTCGTCAGGCCGCATTCAACGGTGGCCACATTCGCCGGTGGTACACTGGTGGCGGGGCCAACAATAGGTGTTGGGTTGGCAATTTTACAGGAGATATTCGATCTTGATTTGCTGGGTAAGGACGTATACACCATCGAGGGACCGTGGAGTGACCCGGTGGTGAAGCAAATAACCAACGATACGGATGAAGAATCTGAGGATGTATT
Source organism: uncultured Gammaproteobacteria bacterium (assembly GCA_942492025.1). Classification (GTDB taxonomy): domain Bacteria; phylum Pseudomonadota; class Gammaproteobacteria; order SZUA-229; family SZUA-229; genus JABDQW01. Next base: position 77,717 of record CALODJ010000012.1, read on the forward strand.
TGATGATTTTGAGTAGGGTGGTGAAAACAGTTTCGATGCATTTTGTGCAATTTGTTATGATTACCCTCGTTAACTTTAGTGTAATTGCGGCAGCGCCTGTTGAAACCGAACTGCTCGCTGAACAGTGGGAATTGTCCAGAAGCGGTGAGCGGTTACTGAAAATCAACGGATTAGCCGATGTTGTCGAAGCCTGGTCCAAAGATACCGCGCAGCAGATTGAACTGCAGTATCCCGGTGGTGAAGAGGGCGAGCTATGGGTCTATCAGTTGATGGACTGGCTGGTTGCTTTGGGAATACCGTCAGCAAGCCTCATTGCAGTGCCGGGCAGTGGTGAAGAGGGTCTCATACGTTTGCGTGTCATAAGATCGGGAGGAAATTTCAGGTGAGTATTGTAGCTGCAATTCAAATGGCTTCTGGCCCTAATGTGAAAGCCAATCTGGAAGAGGCGGCAAAATTGATCAACACGGCAGTCCAACAGGACGCTGAGCTGGTCGTGCTGCCGGAGAATTTTGCGATTATGGGCATGTCCGAAGTAGACAAGGTCGCCATCGCAGAAAAATTTGGTGAAGGTCAGATTCAACAGTTTCTTTCACAACAGGCAAAGAAACACGGTATCTGGATTGTCGGCGGTACGGTACCGATAGATGCCAGCGTAACCGGAAAAGTCTACAGCGCATGCCTGCTCTACAATGACAGTGGAGAAGTGGTCGCACGTTACGACAAGATACATCTTTTTGATGTCATGCTTGAAGACAATGAAGAAAGTTACAATGAATCAGAGACCATTGAATCCGGCGATGATGTGGTCGTGGTTGATACGCCCTTCGGTAAAATTGGTCTGGCTGTTTGTTATGATCTTCGCTTTCCTGAGCTTTTTAGAGCGATGGCTGATGTTGGTATGGAAATATGTGTTTTACCGTCGGCTTTTACCAACTTGACCGGCAGAGCGCATTGGGAATCATTGATTCGAGCACGCGCCATTGAAAATCTGTGTTATGTCATTGCTCCTGACCAGGGTGGCTACCATATCAATGGCAGGGAAACACATGGCGATAGCATGATTGTCGATCCCTGGGGTGTTGTTCTAAATCGACTACCACAAGGAACCGGTGTGGTCGTTACTGATATTGATCTTGACAAGCTACGCAAGACCCGCACGAACTTTCCCGCGCTGGAGCACAGGCGACTCGATTGTAAAATCAGCTATACTTGAGTTGTACTAGTCGCGACCCGATCTGACGGATAACAAACTGGGTTCAGATTGAACTCTCACACCTAAAACAAGTTAAAGAAACTATTCACCACAGAGTCACAGAGGGCACAGAGAATAGCATTGTATTATTTGGAAATGTCTGGACTTGATTTGATTTGACAGTACTGCCAACTACTCTCAATTAGGCCTGACACTGCCGATGCAGTCAAAAACACGATCACATTGTTGTAGCAATGGAATAGTGATTGTAGGGTGCGCCGTGCGCACCGCGAAATTTAAGGAAGCTCTGAATAATTCATCCGTGAATTATCAGAGCAAGGGAAACATAAAATGCGATTTTCTATTTCCCTTCATTTTCAATCGCTTAACGCGATTGAAAATGGCGGCGCATCCGTGCGCCGCGGAAACTCTGAATTAATCAGAGTTTCCTTAAGTATGTTGCCCAGTCTCGGTGCGCACGGCGCACCCTACGATCGGTCCATTCAGCTGTCAGTTAACGTCTGAGTCTTTTTCACGGCCTGTAAGATCAGATCTGAGTCACTACATATTATTAAATACGCCACAGGCGCAGTTAACAAAGTAAAACTCTGTGTACTCTGTGACTCTGTGGTGAAATACTTTTTAGTTTTTAACTGTCAGTCTACATAGAAATTGACATTTAAAATCGTCAGCTTGTGCTCAATCTAGACGCGCTTTGTCCGCGCTACTCTGCAGTCGCAGTAGCTATCTCGCGAAGGTACTTGAACAACTTCCTCGAGGCGGCAGGTGGTTTGCTTTCATGGGACTCTTTCGCGGCCTGACGGATTAGATTGTGTACGTGATGCCGGTCGAGGCCAGGGTGTTGTTGAATGATCTCTGCGAGTACCTCTTTATCGTTTTCAACGAGACGATCGCGCCATTTTTCGATCTTTTTGAATTGTGCGGTGTTGGTGTCATTTCTGTGCAAAACGCGGTTGAGCTGCTGCTCAATTGCTTCACTATCGCACGATCGCATGATTTTACCCAGGTATTGATGCTGCCTTTTTAGTGCACTGTTTGAGCGTATACGCTGTGTTTCCTTGATGGCTTCCTCAAGGTCTGCTGGCAGGTCAATGAGTGCCAGTTCGTCAGGTTTAAGTTTCAGCAATCGATCGCTGATTGTCTGCAGTGCATGACAATCGCGTTTTTTTTGTGATTTACTGATCCATTCCTGCTCGATGTTGTTATCAGTCATAGTCAGCGGGATCATCACTGAAGTTCAACGTTCGGGTCTCATCGCCCTCGTTAAAGCTGACTTTTTCAAGATGCACGGTTGATTTTAATTGACCTTCCTTCCATTGTTCGATTTTGATCGGTAAATTGTGAAGTTCCGGAACCAGCCATACATACATGGCCCTGTCTCTTTTGGTTTCCTTGCCAGCGATTTTTATCGCGTCAAACTGTTTGCCATTGGATACGATCTTCTCACTACCATGGTTTTCGAACACATAGTGCTTGAACTCCCCTTTCATGAATAGTCCGTGCTCATGGGGCGGCAGGTGTTTGTCTGTGTCAATCATGATCGGGACTTGAATTGAGAGTGGGTCCCAAACGGGTGTGTCGATGTCGATATCAACGTTCTTGCCTTCGTATACCCCGATAGCTTTGCCCACCAGTCCGCGTTCAGTATCGGGCTGCCAATCAATCCGGAAGTTGACATCGCGGTCCTTGTCATCTCCAGTGTGTTTGTAATCGTATTTAACAAGAAGAATCTGTCCGTTGCTGATGATCATGTCACTGCGCACGTCTATCTTGTCATCCCTGAGTAGCGCCACGAGACCAGCAGGACGCGTTGACTGTGTCATCGACAGACCGTTTTCAGTATGTTCCAGCGTGTACCTCGCTCTTGCCATGATGGTGCCGAACATCTCCAGTGCGTATTTGGCTGAAAATTCGTGTGGCAGCTCGAGGGAAGCGGACGAGACAGGCGTGAGAAACGCTGTCAGAGTAATGATGATGACGCTTATTGCGCTTGTGAAAGACTGAGTCGATCTGATTTCCATTGTGCAGGCCTATCTAATATTTGTTTATCCAGCAGGACACGGTTGCCGTTAACTTCAAGTCTACCATCGATGAACCAGGCAATCGCCATCGGATAGATGATATGTTCCTGTTGCAATACCCGTGCAGCGAGGGTCGCTTCAGTATCGGTTGCCATCACGGGAACTTCTGCCTGTACGACCACAGGTCCGCTATCGAGTTCATCGCTCAGAAAATGAACACTGGCACCGTGCATCTGCCTGGAAGACTCCAGTACGCGGCGGTGTGTATGCAGGCCCTTGAATTCGGGCAGTAATGAAGGATGAATGTTGAGCACTTTGTTCTGGTAGTGACGAACAAATTTGTCACTCAGAATGCGCATAAATCCGGCAAGCACGATCAGATCGGGTTGGTAATTGTCGATTTCAGATATTAATGCCTCATCATAGTCATCGCGATTTTGATACTGATTCTGGTCGATCACGACAGCATTGATTTCTGCTAGTCGGGCACGCTGCAGCCCTTGAGCATCTGCACGATTACTGATAACCGCAGCAATAGTCGCGTTGATCCGGCCCTGTTTAACTGCATCAATGATTGCCTGCAGATTCGTGCCGCTCCCGGAAATCAATATGACGATTGATTTTGTTGCCACGTCAAAAGATGGTACAACTGATTATTGAAATCTCACAACTGCTGCGCCGCTCGATGGCTCGATCTGACCCAGTCGCCATGCCGAGATGCCAGCGCCATTCAGCGTTCGTACAATGGACTCAGCCTCGTCTTTACCGGCGACAACCACCATGCCGATACCGCAGTTAAATGTGCGGTACATTTCCATGATATCGACATTGCCGGCTTGCTGCAGCCAGTCGAAGACAGCGGGCATTTTCCAGCTTTCTGTGTTGACAACAGCGCAGGTGTTGTCGGGAAGCACGCGCGGCAGATTCTCCACCAGTCCGCCACCTGTAATATGCGCCAGCGCGTGAATGTCGGTGCTGTTTATCAGGTCTTCAAGTGCTGAAACGTATATTGTCGTCGGGGCGAGCAGCGCATCTGCGAGTGAGATACCGTCGCAGTCTTCTGAGAGGTCGCTACCGCTGATTTCGATGATCTTGCGTATTAACGAGTAGCCATTGGAATGCGGTCCGCTGGAAGCAAGCGCTATCAATACATCACCCGTATCCACCTTGCTGCCATCGATGATACGGTCTTTTTCCACGATACCGACACAGAAACCGGCAAGATCATAGTCACCGGCCTGGTAGATACCGGGCATCTCGGCGGTTTCACCGCCAATCAGGGCCGCGCCGGATTGTCTGCAGCCTTCTGCTATGCCCGCAATGACGTCAGCGGCGACATCGGTGTCGAGCGTTGAGGTCGCATAGTAGTCGAGAAAAAAAAGCGGCTCAGCGCCCATCACCAGTATATCGTTGACGCACATGGCGACCAGGTCAATACCGATAGTGTCGTGTTTGCACAACTGTATCGCCAGTTTCAGTTTTGTACCGACGCCGTCGGTACCCGACACCAGTACGGGCTGTTGGTAGCGCTCCAGCGGTAATTCAAACAGACCGCCAAAGCCACCCAGACTGCCCATTACACCGGGGCGTTTAGTGCTGTCGACGCTGTGCTTGATCTTCCTTACCAGCGCAGTGCCAGCGTCTATATCAACACCGGCATCGCGGTAACTCAATGGTTTTTGTTCGTTCTGTTCTGGCATAACTCACTTCAGAGAGTCCTGAGTTATGGTATTGTACACGCTCCTGACAATCCAATTGAGTATTTTCCGAATAATTGCTGTTAAGAATGAAAGACATATCAACCGCAAGCGCGACAAGATTCCTTATTCTAGCAAGTCTGCTGTTGTTCCAGATCGCAGTCGTACCACCCAGTGCAGCCGTTGTCGTTAAAGATTTGTATAATGTTGAATTCCCCGTTCCTGACCAGGGCGTTCAGGTGCGAAATGCCGTTTTCACCAAAGGGCTTGAGGAAGTGCTGATCAGGGTCTCCGGGAATCGATCTATCCTGAAAAATATCAAACCCGCAGCTGCGTCTACATACGTTCAGCAGTTCAGCTATACCGAGAAACTGCCCGATAAAAAAGGCGCTGCCGGACAAGCCGGGCGGGCGACACAGTCAGAGGCGGCCTCCTATGTGCTCAAGGTTCAGTACAATGCCGCTAAAATCATCGGCCTGTTGCGTGAAAATGGTCAGCCCGTGTGGGGTAATCGTCGCGGTGAGGCGGTCGTCTGGCTGGCGGTGCGTGACGGAAGCAACCGATATGTGCTCAAAGACAGTGATACGTCATTGCTGAAGGATGCACTCACGGAGGCGGCCGAGAGGCGGGGTGTGCCGGTGATCTGGCCAATCAATGATCTCAAGGATCAACAGCAGCTTCGTTTTACCGATTTGTGGGCGGCTTTTGCAGGACCGGTCAAGGTCGCATCAAAGCGTTACAGTAAAGGGCCTGTCATAGTCGGCAGATTGTCCTGGACGGGGAGTGTATGGAAAGGCGACTGGTCCCTGTTTGTCGACAATTCAGCTTACAGCTGGTCTTTGAGCGGGAGCGATTATAACAGCGTGATCGCCGATGGGGTCGACCATTCCGCAGACAAAATTGGTAAACATTATGCCGTGCTCGAACGAACTGACAGCACTGGGCCCCATTTACTGGTCGAGATCAACAATATTGATTCAGTGCAGAATTACCGCAAGATCCAGAAATTCCTCGGAGGCCTGGCGGCCGTCAAACAGACCCAACTGGTGCGCCTTGACCAGGAGAATGTTGTTTTTCGTGTCGATCTCCGAGGTAATATCGACGATTTTGTAAAGCTGGTCGCGATCGACAGAAAGCTTGAACCTCTGCCTCTGGCTGATTCAATTCAGTCTGGGGGTGATTCTGGACAGCCGACCGTACTTCGCTACAGTTATCGACAATAGCTGGGGTAGATCATGAAGCAGCACGATTATCAGCAGCTGCCACTTTCATTCGAACCCCGGGAGCGCTATACCTTTGAAAGCTTCATCCCAGGGCCCAATCAACTGGCGGTTGACCTCATCCGACAAATGGCCACGGGCCATGGTGAAGCGCAGCTGTTGATCTGGGCCGGGCAGGGCAAAGGCAAAAGCCATCTGCTTCAGGCAGCGTGTAATCAGGCGTCTCGTTCGGCGATGACAGTTTGCTATCTACCCGCCAGGGAGATCATACATAGCACACCAAACGTGTTTGAAGCGCTGGAACAGCTGGACATGGTTTGTGTCGATGATATAGACATCCTGATGGCATCAATGGAATGGGAAGAGGCGTTGTTTGATCTTGTCAACCGAATCAGGGAAGCGGGAAAACGTATCATCATCAGTTCCAGCCGCTCGCCTGAATCCTGTCCGGTGCATCTCGTCGATCTGCGTTCGCGCCTGGGCTGGGGTCCTATTTTCCACCTGCAGGATCTTGATGATGAGGAAAAGATCCTGGCTTTGAAAAAGCGCGCTGATCAATATGGTCTGGAGATGACCGACAATGTTGCCCACTATCTGCTAACGCATTATCCAAGGGATCTATTCGATTTATTCGAGCGACTCGATCATCTTGACAAGGCATCCATGGCCATGCAGCGCAGGCTGACAATACCCTTCATAAAAACCGTGCTGGAAAGCGACTGAAGCGGGCTAAGCATTTTACTTAGTCGGCAGTCTTTCGACTGGCATATCGGGTGTACAACAGTGTGCCGGCAAAGAACAGCATGCTGCTGGCAATGATATACATGCCGAACCACATGTCTTCATCGGCACCCGCGTACCATACGCCAACCACAAAATAGAATATGGCGAGGTACATGGCCCATGCATGGGTATATATTCTGCCTGCCAGCAAGCCCCGTAACGGAAACATCAACGGGCCCAGCTGGATGATCAGCATAATAGATATCGCGTGATCGGGTGTTTTATTGATCCACATATGCCAGGCATAGATACCTATGACGAGGCCAAAATAACCCGCGAGCGTGATCCAGTGAGTTATTTTAATGTTGTCGAGTTGCACTGGTCTGGTTTGATAGTGGCATCAGTAATAATGTCCGTCGCTTCATTGATCAGGCTGCAGAGAGTTTTTTTGCGGCTGCTGCAACACGTTGACCGAGTGCCAGGCAGAGTGTGCGTTCTTCATCACTGAGTGGATGCGTTTCCATGTCATCGGTTAACCGGCTGGCACCATAAGGCGTGCCACCGCTCATGGTGCGAAACAGTTCGATCCGGGTGTAGGGGAGTCCGACAATCAACATGCCGTGGTGCAACAATGGCAGCATCATGGTCAATAAGGTCGTCTCCTGACCACCATGCAAGCTTGTGCTTGCAGTAAAGACACCGGCCGGTTTACCTGCCAGGGCACCCGACATCCACAGGGGGCTGGTATTATCGATGAAGTGTTTCAGGGCTGCCGGCATGTTACCAAAATGCGTTGGCGCACCCATGACCAGTCCATCACATTGTTGCAGATCGTCGTTACTGGCATACAACGGGCCGCTCTCTGGAATAGTATCCTCGACCTGCCGAGATACCGGTGAGACGGGTGGTACCGTGCGTATTCGGGCCTGCATACCATCCACTTGCTCAATACCACGTGCGATCACGTTCGCCATTTCGGCAGTGGTGCCCCCGGGGCTGTAATACAGAACCAGTATTTCAGCCATTAAAGTATCTCCAGTACCTTTTCAGGAGGGCGTCCAATCACGGCCTTGCCGTTATGCACCATGATCGGGCGTTCGATGAGGATCGGATGCTTGGTCATGGCTTTGATCAAGTCCTCACGGCTGAGCTCGGGGTTGTCTAACTGGTTCTCCTTGTAGGTTTTCTCGGCAGTGCGCATCAGCTGACGCGGCTCGAGGCCCAGCAGATCCAGTGTCTGCTCGAGCTCCAGATAGCTCGGTGGATACTTCAGGTATTCGACGATAACCGGACTAATGCCTTTAGATTCAATTAGTTGCAAGGTCTGCCGCGATTTGCTGCAGCGCGGATTGTGATATATCTTTACGGCCGATGTCATCTCCTGGCTCCTTTAAACAGAAACAGCGTTAGCATACTGTATGTGTCGGTAGTGTAAAAGCACCACCTAATATAACTGAATTCCTTGACACCATTGACACACCTTGATAGTTTTTGCGGCTATAATCAGCCGAATAAAAATAACTGATCGTGATACTACATCCTAACTAACAATAATTTCCGAATCTGGAGCGATATATGATTTTTCGAACCACTGCACGTTTATTGGCCGCTGCTGCCCTGAGCCTTGGGCTGCTGGCCGGTTGTGCCACCACTGGTGACGACGGCCCGAGTGCCGCTGAGCAGGCGATTGCAGATGCCAAGGCTGCCAATGCTGAAGTCGCAGCAATGGGCTACGCATGGCGAGACACTGGCAGTCTGATCGAGCAAGCAGAGAAAGCACTGGCTGACGGTGACGATGCCAAAGCACTGGAACTTGCCAATCAGGCATTGGCTCAGGCTGAGGCCGCAAAGGCACAGGCTGAAGCCGAGAAGCAGAAGTTTCTTGATCGAGGGGGTGAGGCACTTGCAGCACCATTGGACGCGGGCGCAACCATGGGTGAAGACAGCTACACCGTCGTTCGCGGCGACAGTCTGTGGAATATTTCAGGTAAGAGTTCTATCTACGGCGATTCTTACCAATGGCCACTGATTTATAAGGCGAATCGCAGCCAGATCAAGGACCCTGATCTGATCTTCCCGGGTCAGACATTTGATATTGACCGTAACGCCTCCGCCTCTGAAATCGATGCAGCTATCAACCATGCAAGAACCCGCGGTGCATGGTCTGTAGGTGACGTTGAACAGTCAGATCTGGATTACCTCGCAAAATAATCCAGAAGAAATGGTGATGTTTAGAAGGCCCGTTCGCGGGCCTTTTTCATGTTGGCCGACTGTTGATCCGACGTTGCCGGATAGGTGACCGGTGTGAAAATAGCGCAGAGTATAGCGCGCTAATATGTAAACCTGGCCCGTATTTCTCACCAGGCGGCGTTGAATACTGATAAGGCACTAATCCATTTAAGAGTATCCATATGATCAGAAATACAGTGTGTTATGCAAGTACGCCTATCACGGTTCAGGCTGGTCTTCGTGTGCTCCCGTGATCCTGGTGAGAAATGCGGGCTAGAGACGAGACTGCGTAATCAGGCGGCTGAGCAGTGGTAGTTGCTTAGCAGATTGCAGAACCAACAACAGGAACTTGATGTGGCGTTCACTATTTCCGCTGATGATGTGTTCAAAGCAGGGCAGGCTGCCACCATCAGATTCCCATGACCTGCAGGCATTATTTTGTATCCGGACGTGTCCAGGGCGTGTTTTATCGGTCCAGCACGCAACGCCAGGCCCGGTCGCAGGGCTTGACTGGCTGGGTCCGCAACCGTTCCGATGGCCGTGTTGAGGTGCTCGCATGTGGTGATGAGCAACAGCTTTCAATTTTTACAAAATGGCTGGAAATCGGCCCTGATCTCGCAAAAGTGACTAATATCAAGGTATCTGAACAGAAACTGTCTGCTGCACCGGCTTCGTTTGATGTGTTGCCAACGGTGTAATGTTATCGAATAAACACTGCGAGACTGCCAACATGAACGCCGTTATGGACAAACGAAATCATCGCAAGCTGGATTTGCATGAAATCTTGACCTGGATGGAGCAGGATGCACTTGTTGATAATGAAAGCGCACACATGCTGCGCACCATCGCGATTGGCTCCGGCTACGACCACAAGCATCCATTGCAGATCATTGCGGAACGCAACTGGAAGCACCCGCAACATGCCAACCTTTTGTCACTGGAGTTTCTGACCGAATGGTTCGCCCGGCGCCTCGGTATTCCATACGAGCGCATTGATCCGTTAAAAATCGAGGTGACCGCTGTCACCGAGGTTATGTCTTATGCATACGCTGCGCGTTTTAATGTGCTGCCAATCAGAGTGAGTGAAACAAGTATTACGGTTGCCACGGCACAGCCCTATGACAGGGAATGGATGGATGAACTCAGCCACATCCATCAAAAAGATTTTGAGATCGTTATATCAAATCCAGAAGATATTAGTCACTACCTGCTCGAGTTTTATACGGTATCGAGGTCAGTAGTCGGAGCGCAGTCTGCAGGGCAATCCGCAGCGGGCAACATCCAGAACCTGGAACAACTGATGGAGTTGGGACGAAGCGGCAAACTGGATGCCAATGACCAGCATGTGGTGCATATTGTTGACTGGTTGTTGCAATACGCTTTTGATCAGCGCGCCAGTGATATACATCTTGAGCCGCGTCGTGATATGAGCAACGTGCGTTTTCGTATCGATGGTGTCATGCATGATGTTTACCAAATTCCAACCAATGTGATGGCTGCCGTCGCCAGTCGAATCAAAATACTCGGACGCATGGATGTTGCAGAGAAACGCAAGCCGCAGGATGGCCGTCTGAAAACGCGTACGCCGGAAGCCAAGGAGGTCGAGTTACGTCTATCGACGATGCCAACTGCATTTGGTGAAAAACTGGTGATGCGCATATTCGACCCGGACGTACTGGTAAGGAATTTCCGGGAACTGGGTTTCAGTGAACGTGATGACGAGCTCTGGAATTGTATGATCAGCCAGCCAAACGGTATCATTCTGGTGACCGGGCCAACCGGTTCGGGCAAAACCACGACGCTGTACTCAACATTGAAGCAGTTGGCAAAGCCCGAAGTCAACGTCTGTACAGTTGAAGATCCGATCGAGCTGGTTGAGCCCAGTTTTAACCAGATGCAAGTGCAGAGAAATATCGATCTTGATTTCTCTGCTGGCGTCAGGACATTGATGCGTCAGGATCCCGATATCATCATGATCGGTGAAATCAGGGATATGGAGACCGCCGAGATGGCGATCCAGGCAGCGCTCACCGGCCACTTGGTGCTGTCCACCTTGCACACCAATGATGCGGCTTCTGCTGTTACCCGTTTGCTGGATATCGGTGTGCCACCCTATTTGCTGCAATCATCGATTCTGGGTGTGATGGCGCAGCGTCTGGTGAGGACACTGTGCCATCATTGTAAACAGCCGACCGATATCAGTGAACAGGAGTGGAATGCACTGGTCAAGCCCTGGAAATCGAAAAAGCCTGATCAGGTCATGCTGCCCGTTGGGTGTCTCGAATGCCGTAATACGGGTTATATGGGTCGTATCGGCATCTATGAAATGTTTACTTTCACCAGCAAGCTTAGACAACTGGTCAACGCTTCCTGTGACATATCGGAGTTGCGCCAGCAAACCCTGAAAGATGGCCTCAGGCCATTGCGTCTGAGTGGCGCCAGCAAGGTCGCCGCGGGTGTAACCACTATCGAAGAAGTGATGCGGGTCGCACCGCCACCCCTGACACACTAGCTCGCATGAAAGATTCGGTTTTACGGGTAACCTGGCGATAAATCTTCTGGAAAGATTTATCGCGCAAGCCTCGCAAGGGGTGAGTCTCATTGACGAGACGAGCAACCAGGTTGTTCGTAAAACCAGGCAGGACAGATTTTTACCGCAACATAATCTGTTTAATCTCATTCAGTTCATTGAAATAACATCAACTTCATGGCCTTATTCATCCGCTTTCGTACAACATGCGGGTTAGTTCTCATTCTCAAGTTCACCTCGATTGAGTATAATAGCTGACATATCTCTGATGAATCGGATGTCGGTAAATCCGCGTTTCTCACCTGGGAGAGATATGGATTCACAAGGTATCATCAAATGATGTACTGTAGGGTGGGTTCAGAAAGTGCGGGCTAGTAGTGTTTGTTGGTTGTTGGCAACGTGTTTGGTGGAAGAATATGACCTCGAGTGTGATAAAAGTTTACTCAGCACGCATGTGTGGATTTTGCAGGGCAGCAGAACGTTTGTTGAACAGCAAGGGAGTAACTTACGAAGTTATCAAGGTTGATGAAGATCCAGCCTTGTACGCGCATATGAAAGAAATTTCAGGTCGGCACACGGTACCACAGATTTTCATAGGTGATCACCATGTGGGTGGGTTTGATGACCTTGCAGCGATTAATCGGAGTGGTGAGCTGGACAAGTTACTGGCCGCGATCTGACGACACGTAACAGAGCAAGCGAATATACAACGCTGATCCTGTAAAGGATTGGCGTTTTTCATGAATGGAGACCAAGTGGACTATCTACCGATTTTCTACCAGATCAAACAGCGTAGCTGTTTGGTCGTGGGTGGTGGCGCCGTAGCGGCACGAAAAGTTAGCCTGTTACGCAAGGCGGGTGCTGATGTTCTCGTCGTGTCACCGCAGCTGTGCGATGAACTGGAGCATTTGAAATCATCGGGAAAGATCCGTCACCTGCAACGTGAATACCAGTCGAAAGACCTCGAAGACTGCGTCCTGGTTATCGCAGCAACGGATCAGCCGGGCATTAATGAGCGTATATCGGCAGAGGCGAGCTCACAGAAACTGCCGGTCAACGTTGTTGATAATCCTGGCCTGTGCAGTTTCATCATGCCATCCATCATTGACCGCTCGCCGGTGCAGATTGCGGTATCCACGGGTGGTTCTTCGCCGGTACTCGCCAGGCTGATACGCACGCGTCTGGAAGGGCTGATTCCGGCTGCTTTCGGCAAGCTGGGTGCATTGGTCGAAGGATTTCGCGACCAGGTCAAGGCGGCATTCCCCAACGTTGAGCAGCGCCGCAACTTCTGGGAAACAATTCTTGAAGGCACTGTTGCTGAGCTCGTATTTGCCGGTCATGATCAAGAGGCGCATAATCTATTGCAAAATGCTATCGCCGAGCGCTCTGCATCACCAAAAATAATTGGCGAGGTCTTTCTCGTTGGGGCTGGTCCGGGTGATCCTGATTTGTTGACATTTCGTGCATTGCGTCTGATGCAGAAAGCCGATGTAGTCGTATATGACAGATTGGTATCGCCAGCCATTATGGAACTCGTCAGGCGTGATGCCGAGATCGTCTATGTCGGTAAGGAGCGGGCAAAACACACCATGAAACAGGAGAACATAAACCAGTTGCTGGTGCGTCTGGCAAAACAGGGTAAGCGTGTGTTGCGGCTCAAAGGGGGTGACCCGTTCGTCTTTGGCCGTGGTGGTGAGGAAATAGAAATGCTGGCTGAGGAAAATGTACCTTTTCAGATTATACCGGGAATTACCGCGGCTATTGGATGTTCCAGCTATGCTGGTATACCATTGACGCACCGTGATTATGCCCAGTCCTGTGTCTTCGTCACCGGTCATCTGAAAGATGGCTCGGTGGATCTGAACTGGAAAGCTCTGGCGCATCCCAATCAGACCGTCGTTTTCTACATGGGGCTGCACGGGGCACCGACGCTTTGCAAGGAACTCGTGGCCCATGGGCTGCCGGACACGACGCCTGTTGCGCTGGTTGAGCAGGGAACAACGCCGCAGCAACGCGTATTTACTGCCACCCTGGCTTCGCTGCTAGACGTGATCGCCAATGAGGATATCAAACCACCCACACTGATTATTGTGGGCGATGTGGTTAAACTCCATGACAAGCTGAAATGGGTCGAAGAGCACCATGCAGATGATGCTGAAGGTGTTTTCGCCTATACAAACTGATGTCAGTCGATGCGGCTGAATCGATTGCTAAATGCGCAAAAACAGTTTTATCTGCAAACCAAAATAATACAAATAGTCTTACAAATACATGATGATTAACTTAAAAACACATTTGGGTCCAAACGGCTTGCTGGTTCTCGTGCTTTTTCTGTTGCCGTTCACACAGGCATGGTCAAGAACACTTTATGTCAGTGATGAGCTGTCCATTCCGATGCGCACAGGTGCATCCACCAAGCATCGTATTGTCTATTTTCCAAAAAGTGGCACGCCACTCACGGTTAAGGAGACCAGCGAAGACGGAAGCTATGTCCATGTTCGCAGTCCTGGGGGAAAAGAAGGCTGGGTGGAAAATCAATACCTGATGGGGCAGCCGAGTGCGCGTGATCGTATAGTTACCGTTAATAAAATGCTTGAGAAAACCAGGGCGGAGGTAAAGGATCTGAAACAGCAGGTGAGCGAGCTCGAAACTCAGAACAATGAAATGACGGCCCAGCTCAAGCAGTCGCAGCGCGAGATAAAATCCATGGAAGGTAGCATGGAACAACTGAAGCGAATTTCCGCCAATCCAGCTGCACTGGCAAGAGAAAACAAGACGTTACAGGCAGAACTAAGCAAATTGACTGCATCGAACACGCTGCTTGAGGAAGAAAATGTGCAGCTCGCCGATGACAGCACCAAGGACTGGTTCATGCTTGGTGCCGCCGTCTCCCTGGGAAGTCTGCTGTTCGGTCTGCTGATTACACGAATCAACTGGAAGCGGAAACGCCACAGCTGGGGTGATTTCTAGCCCGCATTTCTCACCAGGATCACGGGAGCAGGCGCAGGATTCGTATTCGTAAGCGCCGCTCTGGAGCGAAAAGCGTAGCAATAGCTTGGGCGAAGCGGCCGTAGGGTGCGCCGTGCGCACCGAAACAGCCGAGCACACTGAGGATTCACGGTGCGCACAGCGCACCCTACGATCTCATGCAAAAGAAGACCAGCCTGAACCGTGATAGGCATGCTTGAATAACACACTGTATTTTTGATCATCCGAGCCTCACTCAACAAAACCAATGCCTTACCAGTATTCCACGCCGCCTGGTGAGAAATGCGGGCTAGCGACCACTGTTTTTTGCGTTAATAATTAGGGATCGAGGTCAGATGTCCGCAAAAGACGCGAAAGATTAGTAAAGACTGTAGCGCTTTTTGCGTCTTTTGCGTGTTTAGCGGCTGAACATTGAAGGTGCGCACGGCCCACCCTACGGTCTTTTCCCTCACTGAAAGACTGCGCCGGGCATAATAAAAATCTATTCACTCATAGAATTTCTCTTGCTGTCCTTACACTTGTGAATATGGAGAAAATACCCTGAAACGGGTATAGTATGCCTCCCTGTGCACAGGCTAGAATCTAAAGGCTTTGAACAAGCATACCTATGTCAGCCTAAGAAATTGATTAGTCTGGTATTTCAATACTGACACGTCCCTTTGGAGGAAAAAGATGTCGGATATAGTTGCAACCAATCAGACGATTCTGGTTGTCGGCGGTGGCATCAGTGGCATGACGGCCGCGCTCGAAGCTGCTGAAGTTGGCAAGCAGGTTATCCTGATTGAAAAAAGGCCATTCATTGGCGGCCGTGTAACCCAGCTTTATAAATACTTTCCTAAACTCTGCTTCCCCACATGTGGACTGGAAATCAACCAGCGCCGGATGAATGCGAACAAGAACATCACCGTGTTGACCATGTCTGAAGTGGCCGACTTGCAGGGCGAAGCAGGCAACTATACCGCGACAGTAAAAATCAGTCCGCGTTATGTGAACGCGAATTGTACAGCCTGCGGTGCCTGTGCCGATGCCGTTGAAGCCGAGTTCGAAAATGCATTCAACTACAATATGGACAAACATAAAGGTGCCTATCTGCCCTACAACATGGCACAACCGCAGCGCTATGTGATCGATCCCCGTATGATCGGTACCGATGATGCGCAGAAAGCAAAGGACGCCTGCAAGTTCGATGCTATCGATCTGGATATGCAGGAAGAAACCGTCGAACTCAAAGCCGGTGCGGTTATCTGGGCGACAGGTTGGCAGCCTTACGATGCCAGCAAAATTCAGCCTTATGGCTATGACCGCATCGACAACGTCATCACCAGTGTCGAATTCGAGCGTATGATGGACCCGTTCGGCCCAACCGGCGGCAAGCTGGTGCGTCCATCCGACGGGAAGGAGGCCAAGAATGTGGCCTTTATCCAGTGTGCCGGTTCACGTGATGTTAACCATCTCAAACACTGTTCACGTATCTGCTGCATGGCGTCGCTGAAGCAGAGCACCTATGTTTCTGAAAAGTACGGCGACGATGCGGATGTTTCGATCTACTACATCGATATTCGGGCGATCGACCGCTTCGATGATTTCTATCAGCGGGTACAGGAAGATCCAAACGTCAAGTTCATCAAGTCCAAGGTCGCCAATATTGTAGAGAACAAGGAAAACGGCAATCCCACTCTGAACGGTGTTGATGTTGAAGGCTACCACCGCTACGCCAATGAGCATGATCTGGTGGTACTGGCTATTGGCATGGAGCCCAGCGTTGATAAAGACACATTCCCGATTGAAATAAAAGTGAACGACGAAGGCTTCATCGAGCAGGACGAAGCAAACGGTGGCGTCTTTGCTGCCGGTTGTTCATCTGATGCACTGGACGTCAACCGTGCAGTACAAAGTGCAACAGCATCCGCGTTAAGAGCCATCCAGGTTGTTAATCGCGTAGCTCAGGCAGAGGGTTAAATACATGGCTGATGAATTGAAAATTGGCGCATACATTTGCAATGGTTGTGGTCTGGGTGAACGCCTTGATTCAAACCAACTCGAAATGACCGCAACACGTGACGGTAAAGCTGCTTTGTGTAAGCAACACGATTTTTTGTGCTCAGAAGCAGGCGTAAAATTGATCCAGGATGACATTGATAACGAAGGTGTTAATCATGTTGTTATTGCGGCATGCTCACGTCGTGCCAAGACTGAGGCTTTCAATTTTGAAAACGTTGCATTGTCACGTGCAAACCTGCGTGAGGGTGTCATCTGGGTGCGTCCAGACACGGACGAAATGCAGGAAACCACGCAGGAAATGGCGGACGATTATATCCGCATGGCCTGCGCCGAAGCCAAGTACATGAAAATCCCTCAGCCCAGTGGTGAGCAAAGCGTCAATAGAAATATATTGATCGCCGGTGGAGGTGTCAGCGGCATGACAGCTGCACTGGAAGCCTCGAAAGCGGGTTACCCATGTACTATCGTGGAAAAGTCAGGTGCTCTAGGTGGTGCTACCGCGCAGCTGTATAAAAAGATTCCGACCAAAGCGCCCTATACCGATCCGCAAGACACCGGCGTCGATGAAATGATTGCCGCAGTTGAAGCGGACAGCAACATCACCGTTCATCTCAATTCAATCCTGACCAATACCGCAGGTGCACCGGGTCGATTCACGGCTGAGATTAGCACCGAGAGCGGCAGCACTGAAACCAAGGAGTTTGGCGCCATCGTGCAGGCCTCTGGTTTTACGCCATACGATGCTAATAAGCTGCCTGAATTTGCCTATGGTAAGAACAAAGATGTGGTCACCCAGATGGAACTCGAAGCATTGGCAAAGCAGGCGAATGGCGGTGCTATCAAGCGCCCGTCTGACGGCAAGGAGGTAGCCAGTGTGCTGTTCATCCAGTGCGCCGGGCAGCGTAGCAAGAAAGAAGGTCATCTTGAGCATTGCTCCGGTTACTGCTGCAGTGCCAGTATCAAGCAGGCCATGTATTTCAAGGACCAGAATCCCGATATCGACACCACGGTATTATTTACCGACTTGCGTACACCGGGTGCCGGTGGTGAAAACTTCTACCGCAGTGGTCAGCAGAAAGGTGTGATCTTCACCAAGGGTATCGCCTCCGAAGTTGTTGATGGTGCTAACCCGACCGTGAAGTTCAAGGACCTGATTCTGGACGAAGATATCGATCTCGAAGTCGATATGGTGGTGCTGGCGACGGGTATGGTTGCCAATGCGGGTCAGCCGACGCGTGCTGAATTAACCGTCATGGATGATGAAGATAAGGCGGCAGAGAAGGCTAATGAAGAGGTGGAAATCAGGGTCGATGTTGAGTCTATTCTGAATCTTGACTACCGCCAGGGTAAAGACGTACCCCATATGGCGAACGGTTTTGCTGATTCACACTTCATCTGTTTTCCGTATGAAACCCAGCGTACCGGTATCTATACAGCCGGCCCAACACGCCGTCCAATGGACACGCGCCAGGCGATGGATGATGCCATGGGGGCAGCAATGAAGGCGATTGCCGCAGCTGAGAATGCCGGTTTAGGTAAGGCCGCGCACCCTCGTGTAGCTGACTTGAGTTTCCCGAGCTTTCGCGCGGAAGGATGTACGCAGTGTAAACGCTGTACTGTGGAGTGCCCATTTGGTGCGATCAACGAAACTGATGATGGTTATCCCTTGTTTAACGAATCACGTTGTCGCCGTTGTGGTACCTGCATGGGTGCTTGTCCGGTACGTGTGATCTCCTTCGAAAACTACTCGATCGATACCGTGGGTCAGCAGCTGAAAGCGGTTGATATGCCAGATGAGTTTGATGAGAAACCACGTATTCTGGTACTGGCGTGTGAAAACGATGCTTATCCTGCGCTCGATATGGCAGCTCAGAACAGACTGGAATACAGCGCGTTCACCCGCATTATTCCTGTTCGTTGTTTGGGTTCCGTCAGCTTAAGCTGGATCACAGACTCGATGAACAGTGGTTACGACGGTATTATCCTGATGGGTTGCCCGAGTGGTGACGATTATCAGTGTCACTTCGTAAAAGGATCCTTGATGGCGCAGGAGCGTATGAGCAAAGTGGGTGATACGCTTGAGTCATTAAGTCTTGAGAAAGAACGCGTTCAGACTTATGAAATTTCGATTACCGATATTCACAAGGTTCCGCAAATAATTAATGATATGGCTGAAACGATCCAACAGATCGGTATGAGCCCATTTAAGTTCTAGGAGTGCTTCCATGAGTGATTTAAATACAGGCATGGTTGAAAAATACCGCAATAACTTCCTCAAGGAAGTCGAGGCTAATGTCGAAGAAGGTGAATGGGTAAAGATGTGCATGCAGTGTGGTGTATGTTCCGGTTCCTGTCCGCTGGGACCGCACTGGGATCATCCGCCACAGGAGCTGTTCATGATGATTCGCGCCGGCAAGCGAGAAGAAGTGCTGGAATCGACCTCGATGTGGATGTGTACTTCGTGCTATAACTGCATCGTACGTTGCCCGCGCGAACTGCCGATCACTCACATCATGCACGGTCTTGCGCACTATGCTACCCGTCTGGGCATCGAACCGAAAAACCAGCCGACACGCAAGTTTTCCCAGTTGTTCTGGGACAACCTGGTAAAGAGTGGCCGCGTCAATGAGCTAAAGCTGGGTCTCAGCCTGTATTTTATGAACGGCTTTGGTGAAGGTATCAAGACATCACTCGGTATGTCCGGCATCGGTATGGGTATGCTCAAGACCAAGCGCATGAGTCCCATGGAAATGCTGGGTGGGCATGGCGTCAAGGACAAGAAAGGTTTCCACGCGATGCTGAAGAAGGCCGAGGAACTCGAAGCGGCACGCGTCGATAAATAGAGGCAGGTACAAATACAATGGCTACGAAAGAATATTCATTTTATCCGGGTTGTTCATCACAGGAGGGTGCATCATCCTCCAACTATCTGACATCCGTTGAAAGCATGTGCGATGTGCTTGATATCAAGCTCAACACGATACCCGACTGGAACTGCTGCTCGGCTTCGATCGGCTACTGTGGCGGTGGTGAGCTGCCTCGTCTGGCTTTGTCAGCGCGCAACATTGCATTGTCTGAGCAGCACAACGCCGGGCAGGATATCGTCGCAACCTGCGCAGCCTGCTGGCTGGCCACCAAGGAAACCCAGGAGCGTTTAGACCAGGATGCGGGCCTGATGGACGAAACCAACCAGGCGTTGGCTGAAGCCGGCCTCAAGCTGGAAAACAAATCCAAGATTCGTCACATGGTCGAAGTGCTCATCGAGGACTTTGGATATGAAGAGCTCGGCAAGCACGTGAAGAAGCCGCTGGAAGGCATCAAGATCGCCGGTTACGTCGGCTGCCAGACTAATCGCCCGTTCGGCATCGAGGGTGAATCTTTCGAGAATCCGAAGTACCTGGACAAGTTTATCGAGACCATGGGTGCCGAGCCGGTTGAAAACTATGACAAGAAAGTATCCTGCTGCGGTGGCGCACTGGCCTTCTCCGAGCCCGAGAAATCTCAGGCGCTGATCAAGGACATCATCGAGGCAGCCTATGATGGCGGCGCCGATATGATCGTAACACCGTGCCCGGTTTGCCAGATGAACGTAGAAGTCTATCAGGACAAGATCAATGCCACCTACGGCACCAAGTTCAATATTCCGGTAACTTACTACAGCACGTTGATGTCAGTGGCTTACGGCAAGAGCGGTAAAGAAGCAGGTCTCGATGGGCAGGTTATAGCCGCAAAACAGCTGGAAGAAATAGCCGGTAAGTAAAATTTGAAATCTGCGCTATAGTATTGTTAATAATCAATAACAATCTCTAACAATAACAACTGAAGCCCGGACCATCCGGGCTTTTTTTTGTGCCTAACCATTATGCTGACGATTGAACAACAAAACGCGACCCGTGGCATTGCGTTATTGCGCCTCGGCTTTCGGCCGTTTTTTCTTGGTGCTGCTGTTTATGCCGTTTTGTCGGTATCTGTTTGGTTGATGATCGTTGTTTTCGATGCTGAGCCAACGCTGGCGGGATTGCCTCCCGCCATCTGGCATGCCCATGAAATGTTGTTCGGCTATGCCATGGCCGTCATTGCCGGTTTTTTATTGACGGCGATCAGAAACTGGACCGGTCAGCAGACGATCAGAGGGCAAGGGCTGTTGCTGATGTTCACATTGTGGCTGCTTGCACGCATGCTGTCGTTGAGTGCAGCGGCTATTCCACTCGCTGTGATGGCGGTGTTTGATTTGCTGTTCATGCTGATGCTGGTTGCAGCCACGGCTTATCCCGTGCTTAAAGTGAAGCAGTATGCACAACTGGGTATTATCTCTAAATTGGTGTTGCTGTTGTTCAGTAATGCCCTTTTTTATCTTGGTGCAACGGGTCTGATCGAAGAGGGAGTGCGATGGGGTCTGTACTCCGGTTTGTACATGATCCTGGCATTACTGCTGGTGATGGCAAGGCGAGTCATTCCGTTCTTCATCGAGAAGGGCACCATCAGCGGTGTAAAAGTTAAAAACTGGAAATGGGTTGATAGTACCAGCCTGGTGCTGTTGCTGTTGCTCTGGGCTGTTGACGTGTTCACAGATCATCAAGTTGCCGCATCAGTGATTGCGGCGGCATTATTCATCGTTCATGTGATACGCATCACCGGCTGGTACACGAATAGCCTGTGGAATGAGCCGCTGCTTTGGGTATTGTATGTGGCTTATGCTTTTATAGTCAGCGGATTTCTGTTGAAAGCATCTGAGCTATGGCTTACGACGGTGCCTTTGTTGTACGTGCACGCCTTTGCCTACGCAGGCATCGGTATTATGACTATTGGCATGATGTCGAGGGTGATACTCGGACACACCGGCAGGAATGTAACTACACCACCCGCGGTGCTCACAGGGTGTTTTGCACTATTGGTCTGCGGAGCCGTCACTCGAGTTCTATTGCCCTTGCTGGACATGAGCCACTATGTGTTCTGGCTTGCGGCCTCGCAGCTGCTGTGGATCGCTTCGTTTCTGGTGTTTTTAGTGGTGTACACACCGATGCTGTTGAAGCCGCGTATTGATGGACTGGATGGATGAGTACAGGCGGCTTATAATATCAAGATATAAACCGTTCGTTAGCTTTGCCTTAGCCCGCCTATATGCAATAGGCGGGCTAGACAGGCTATTTGCTGCGCATGGCGTAGACAACAAAAGCAATAACGCCCGCTACCAGCAGAGCGATGATGTGCTCGACATGGAGCAGACTGTGTATCGACGGGTCTGCAACGTGGCCGGGGTGTGCATGGGCAGCAGGTGAAATCACAGCCAATAAAAATGGCACTACTGTAAACGGTTTGAATCGTTTAATAGGGTTCATATAAAAAAGCTCCAGTATCGGTTAGCGCACTTTGACAGTCGTCAGTTCTTCACCATCCGGATCGGTCAGGTGTACTGCACAGGCAATACAGGGATCGAAGCTGTGAATGGTGCGTAGTATTTCAACAGGCTGTTCGGGATCATGCAAGCTATGATTATCTTCAAGGGCCGCTTCATAGGCACCGGGTTGGCCATTCGGGTCTCTCGGGCCGGCATTCCAGGTGCTGGGAACGACAGCCTGGTAGTTGTTAATTCTTTCGTTCTCAATCACGATCCAGTGTGCCAGGGCGCCTCGTGGCGCCTCCATGTAGCCGACACCACGCGCCTCTGTTTGGGCCAGGTGGAGGGTTCCCACAACACTTCGTTGAATGTGCGCGTTTCACCGGCCTTGATGTTGGCGATGAGATCGTCATACCAGCCCTGCATGTTGTCAGCGATGATTTTGGTTTCCAGTCCCCGTGCCGCCGTTCGACCGAGAGTGGAGAACAGGGCGGTTACAGGGACATCCAGTGTGCTCAATGTCGAATCGACCAGTTCTTTTGTTGGCTCATGACCCTTGGCATACAGCATTAATACGCGTGCCAACGGCCCGACTTCCATTGAATGACCTTTCCAGCGTGGTGATTTGAGCCATGAATAGGACTGATCAACATCGAGATGCTGATAGGGCGGTTTCGGGCCGGTGTAATTCAGAGTGGTCTCGCCATCATAAGGGTGCAATCCTTGATCCTTGCCCGCATTATAGTCATACCAGGAATGTGATACGTATTCCTGGATCTGGCTGGGGTCGTTCATATCGACTTCATGGATCGTGTTCAGGTCGCGGTTCAAAATCGCGCCAGCAGGGATCAGATAAGATGGGATATCGCCCATCCCCTTGCCTGCGGTTGGGAAATCACCGTAAGTGAGGAAGTTGCCGAGCCCCTCGCCGCGTGAACCCCAGTCCTTGTAAAAGCCGGCAATGGCGACCAGGTCAGGTATATAAACCTGATCGACGAATATCCTCATCTGATTGATGACGTCCTGCACCTGAGAGAGCCGTTTGGAATTGATCGCGGAATCCGAATTTAGGTCGATTGGGCAAGCGACACCGCCAACGAGGAAATTCGGATGTGGATTTTTGCCGCCGAAAATGGCGTGTAATTTGACGACTTCGCGCTGCCAGCTGAGTGCTTCAAGATAGTGGGAGACAGCCATCAGGTTGGCTTCTGGCGGCAGTTTGTAGGCGGGGTGACCCCAGTAGGCCTTGGCAAAAATGCCGAGCTGTCCGGCTTCGACAAAGTCCTTCAGCTTTTTCTTCATGTCGGCAAAGTAGCCGGGTGAGGACTTCGGGTAGCTGCTCAATGATTGCGCCAGCTCGGATGTCGCTTTCGGATCAGCGCTCAAGGCGGATACCACGTCCACCCAGTCCAATGCGTGCAGATGATAGAAATGCATCACATGATCGTGCACATATTGCGCTGCGTTCATCAGGTTGCGGATCAGTTCGGCATTGGGCGGGACCTTGTAATCCAACGCATTCTCGACCGAGCGAATCGAAGCCAGACCATGCACAAGGGTGCACACGCCACAGATGCGCTGTGCAAATGCCCAGGCATCACGCGGATCTCTGCCCTGCAAAATGACTTCGATACCCCGCACCATCGTGCCGGATGAATAGGCGCTGGCAATCTTGTCGCCTTCCATCTGGGCCTCTATACGTAAGTGGCCTTCGATACGTGTAATCGGGTCAACTACAACTCTATCATTACCGCTTTTATTGGACATATTCGTGTTGCTCTTCTTATGAATTCAGATAATCAGACAAGATACTGTACTGTTGTGCGCTTTCGCCGCTTGCCGAAACGTTTTCTTCGTCAATCTCCATGCAGGTTCTTGCCATCCGGCTGCTCATCGCCGCCTGCCAGGCAGGGCTACCAGATGAACATTGTTCGCATGGCGTCAATGCAGCCACCGCTGCCCTGGATACAAAATAACCGGCCTGTTCCGTCCAGTTTCCTTCTGATCCGCAGCGTGTGTGACTGTCGAAGGTGGCGGATTTTGCTGATCTCAGAGCATCCAGAAGTTCATCATCAGAGGCTTCATTGTCAGCAGCAACGCTAACAGCACCCGCAATGCGCTTGTCGGTACTCAATGGCAATACGTGTTCGATAAATCTGGCCGCAATTAAACGCTGATCATGCGCATCCAGACCTTTCAGCGCCTGCCTGAATTCAGTGTCATTGGTTATTTGAATCATGTTGGAAACTCTGTGTTTTGTTAATTTTCTTCAAGGTGCTCGGCAATTGTCTCGGTCAGGCTAAACACCGGGATATCCATGTGGTACTCTTCGAGGCCATCTTCGATATGAATCCGGCAGTTCGAGCAGGCGCTGACGATACCATCGACATGGATGGCATCGAGCTGGGCTTTCTTGCGTTTGAACACGTTGAGTCTGCCATCATCAGCGCGTTCGATCGAGCTGACGCCGCCGCCGGCACCACAACACCAGTTCATTTTGCCGTTGTCGGGCATTTCGACGAAATTATCCGCGAACAGGTTGATCAGGTTGCGGGGTTCTTCGATAACACCGCCACGACGGGCAATCTGGCAAGGATCGTGATAGGTCAACTTCTGTGTTTCCTTGCCGGTTAATTTAAGACGGCCCTCTTTGCGAAATTCATCCAGCACTTCGAGAATATGTCGCACCTTGAAGTCGAACGGCTTGCCGATCAGGTTGGGTCCATCCCAGCGGATCGCCATGTAGGCGTGGCCACATTCCGGGCTGATCACGGTTTTGACTTTCAGTTTTTCGGCAGCGTCGACGATGCGTTGCACCAGTTCAGCGGCGATATCGGAGACGCCGATTTGTATACCGGAATTGGTCGCTTCGAACGCATCCGTTGAAATCGTCCAGCTGGCACCAGCCTTGGCGAATATTTTTCCGATGGATTCGATGAACTCGGGGAAGTTCATGATTTCCATCGAGGAAAGCAGCAGCATGTAGTCTGCACCTTCGACATCGACCGGTATTTTCATACCGCTGTCTTTTTCGATATGACTGATCTGTGCCATCAACGCCGGCACTTTGACTCCCATCGGACTGCCGATGGTGACGGCACGCCTGGTGGCGCCAATCAGGCCATCGGGTGCGTGACCGGCGACAGCCATGCCCTCACGTGTCCTGCGTATCATCTCGGTAATGTCATTGCCCACGGGACAGACCATCGAGCAACGCCCGCACAGCGTGCAGTTGTCGTACACCAGGGTTTCCCAGTCGGCCAGCAATTGCTCATCGACGGTTTTGGCCAGGCCAAACATCTTCATCAGGCGCCCGATCAGGGTGTATTCAGTGAACCAGATGCGGCGCAATGGTTCGGTCTTGGTGATTGGCGTGCGGTCCGGCTCGCCGGTTTCGGTATAGAACAGACAGGCTTCTGCGCACATGCCGCAATGAACGCAACTACTGAAAAACGAGGCCACCGATGAATCGACCTGTTCCTTTAGTGCGTTGATACCTTTTTCCAGGGATGCGCTCATGATTCAACTCCACGGTAACCAGAAATTGCGCCGTTATACCAGCGTGCCAAAAACAGGGTAAATGTGTGCATCAGTTTGGTGAACGGGAACAGCACCATCAGCAGTTCGACACTGAGTATATGCAGTGCCAGCATCGTTACCGGCGAACCGACGAGACGGTGGAAGGCCAGGTAGCCGGTCAGCAGGGGAGCGATGGTGACAAACCAGACAATGTAATCCTGTGGGCCGCTTAAGTGGCGCAGAACCTTGTCGGTCATACGGTGCACGAGTATGGCCAGCAGGGCGATGATGCTGACGACGGCGATCGCATCGACAATTTGCGTCGGTAGGGATGGCCAGCCGAAGCCGATGATATCCCTGATCAGCAGGATGTGTGGCGCGAACAGAAAAATGGTAACGAATAGACCGATATGAAAGATGTAGCCTGCCGTTATGGTAAAGGTCGAACGTTTGAACGTTTCCATATCCGGCGGCAGCATGCGTGAGGCTATCGTGCGCATGCCGCTCCTCATCTCGGAACCCTTGGCTTCAGCGAGATTGGTTTTGCGCCCCAGCAGCAGGATTTCACCCAGGCGGATGATGATACCGGCAACAAAAATGATGGTTGCGATCTGAAAACCCGGCCCGCGTACCCAGCTCAGGAACTCGATTTCACTCATGACATTTACCTCGTGGATATCTTTCCATATCGTTATCGGATGTACTCACTTTTTAAGGTCGTCTATCGTGGCCTTTTCGTGAGATTCACTCGTCTTGTTCTTTTTAAAGCGGTTCATCATACCGACCGCAGCGGCGCCGGCAGCAGCACCGGCCGCAGCGTAGACGGCGGTTTTGGAAATGTCCTCGGTCGGCATCGACAGTGCCCTGTAAAAGCCGCCCCCGTCCCAGAAATGGGGTTCAGAGCAACCGATGCAGGGGTGGCCGGCCTCGATCGGGAAACTGACGCCGCCGTTCCATTTGGTCGTCGCACAGGCGTTGTAGGTCGAGGGGCCTTTGCAGCCGAGTTTGTACAAACACCAGCCCAGGCGCGCACCTTCGTCATCAAAGGTCTCTGCGAACAGGCCTTTGTCGTAAAACGGACGACGATAACAGCGGTCATGAATACTCTGACCGTAGAACGCCATCGGGCGCCCCAGGTGATCCAGTTCGGGCAGGGTGCCAAAGGTCAGAAAATGCGTAAGCACACCCGTTATGACGACCGGGATCGGTGGGCATCCGGGTACATTGATGATATCTTTGTCTTTGATGATGTCACTCACGGCCACAGCGCCGGTCGGGTTCGGTTTTGCATTGGGGATACCACCGAAGGCGGCACAGCTCCCGACTGAAATAATCGCGGCAGCACCCTTGGCGGTGTCCGTTAGCATGTCCAGATTGCTGATACCGGCGATGGTCGAATAGCCGGGATTGCCCAGGGGTATCGAGCCGTCGACAACCAGCAGGTATTTACCTTTGTTTTCCTCCATGGCCGCTTCACGGGCAGCCTCCGCAGCATGTCCTGAAGCTGCCTGCAGCGTATGATGATAGTCCAGCGATATGGAGTCAAAAATCAGGTTTTCCACGGTCGCTGAGTGCGCGCGCGTCAGCGATTCGGTACAGCCGGTGCATTCCTGGAAAGATAACCAGATCACCGAGGGTTTTTTCGCCTTCTCCAACGCATTCGCAATCGTGGGGATCATTGTCGGTGGCAGCGCCATCATCGATGCCGTTGCGGCACAGAACTTGAGGAAACTGCGTCGCGATATGCCCTGGCTGCGTAAGGCCTCACCCAGTGTTCTGTCTTTTGGGGATATCTCCTTTGTCATCTAATTGGTCTCCGCGTGTGTTTCGGTTTCATCTGGTCCAGGTCTGTCTTCGAGCGTTTGTTCGAGTAAATCCAGGGAAGTAGCCATGTCTTCTCGCTGTGACTCGAGAATACCGGGAAAACGCGTTATTTCGATGAAGCGGCCAATGACATCGTTTTCCGTATTGAAATGTGTGACCAACCAGACACCGGCAAACCGGGTTTCGTATATTTCACTCGGGCCGAGCGCATTTAACTTGGCGTGGACTTCCCCGCAGCCCAGCGTATCCAGGATGGTTTCTTCCTCGCCAGGTGCCAGCGGTATACTGCGCAGGTCGATAATGCTGCTATGGCCTGTTTCCAGTAAATTTCGCAGGGCATGGCGGATCTCATGCAATAACGGCTGCACATTCCAGGTGAGCTCATTACCAATCTGGATATTGAATTGGGATTTCACGGAGTCTGGCATGGCAGTCTCAGTCAAGCACCGGGCACTGCGGTTCCGCTGACCATACCAGTAACGGGCAATTGGAATGTCGGATGACTTCCGCGGTCACGGATTCATCCATCGCAATTTTGTTGCCTTCGCAACCGTGCGTAGCCATCGATACCAGATCGATATTCATTCGGTCGATTCTATCCAGTATCTCCCTGATTGGTCGTTTGTAGGTGGTCATATCGAGCGAGACTTTCAGGCCCGAGTTGGCCAGAGTAACGCTCTGGTCCTGTAATTTCGCCTTGATAGCGGCTTTTTGTTCCTTGTATTCCGCATGCTCCAGTTCGTCGTGAAACAACACCACTTCAGAGTCGTGTAATTTGGCAAAGCGCTCAACGCAACCTAGAATCGCCGAGGATGCATCAGAGCCATCCAGAGGCACCAGTATGCGTTTAAATAGCTCTTCGATTCGCTTGTCAGTGGGCTCCGGACGTGTGCTGTGCAGGATAAAGACAGGGCAGGGTGACTGTTTCAGCACCTGCTCGGTAACGCTGCCCTCACGGATGCGCTCGAGCCCGTAACGGCCGTGCGTCGACATGAGTACGGTGGACGCCGGCAGCAGTATGGCCATTTTGATGATTTCATGTACCGGATCACCCATGCGTGTTTCACGCTCGACTCTCCAGCCTTCGTAATTCAATTGTTCGTATATGGTATTGATATTTGGAAGAAAATCGACGGCTGCTGTACGTGGCTCGACTTCGGGTGTTACATGAAGCAGAATTATGCGTGTCGTATCTTTTGGTGAGATAGCCCGCACATAGAGAAGGGTTTCTACAACGGACTCACTACCATCAATTGGGATAAGTATTGTTTGTTCCATTATCTTTCTGCCCCCGTATTTGGTGATTCTACATTTGTCTTGTTACTGAGTTGTTGCGTTGCAGCTGCCCGTTGGTTCAATGGCTGATGTTTCCAGGCAAGCAACAGCAGTACTGCCTGTTCAACGGCCTCCGGCAATGCCTGCTTGACGCTTTCTGTGGGTTCCATACCCCAGTCCATGTATTCCGGCTGAATACCGATCAATGCGCGGTTGGCGGGTAAACACCCGGTCAGACGTGCAATGTCCATCAGGTCCATCAGTCCCACTTCGTGGGCGCTGCGCCTGGCAGCACCGAGATAGGCATCCATGTCTGCGCTCGCGAAGGTTTTTACTGCGCCTGCGGGCATATCCAGTTCTGCGGCATCAAACACAATCAGGTTATGACAGTCTTCGATCCAGGTGGCCAAAGTAAAACTCAGCGTGCCACCGTCCAGAAAAGTGAACCCGGCAGCTTCAGCATATATTGACTGCATCAGGCTGAGCGCGTGTATCCCCGCCCCCTCATCCGATAGTAAGGTGTTGCCAATGCCGAGGACCAGGGTTTTGGTTTGAGTTGTCATTTGTGTCTAGTATATTAACCAGTGCTCATGTACTTATATTGATTCAGGTCAAATCATTCATTGATTGTCCGGTGTTTAATGTACACTTACACAATTGATAATTATTCAATGAAAGGTTACCTATGTGTCTGGGCATACCCATGAAGATCAAATCCATCGAAGGCTACAATGCACGTTGTGAAGCCAAGGGAGTAGAGCGTGATGTGAGCCTGTTCATGATGCAGGAAGAGCCGTTGCAAATAGATGATTTCGTTGTTGTTCATGTCGGATATGCGATTCAGAAAATCACAGCGGAAGAAGCGCAGACCGCGTGGGAGTTTTATGACCAGATGCTGGAAGCCGGGGTCTGACATGCACGAGCTCGCTATTTGTCAGGCGTTGATTACCCAGGTCGAAAGCATTGCAGCTGAGCGTCAGGCGGGCAGAGCCGTTTCAATCATCATTGGCATGGGCCCGTTATCAGGGGTGGAGGCGCAGTTGCTGGAGCACGCGTATCCTGTTGCCAGTGCTGGCACGCTGGCCGAAGGCGCAGATCTGATAATCGAGAAGCTGCCGGTGCGTGTCAAATGCACACAATGTGACAAAGAATCAGACACCTTGCCCAATAAGCTGGTGTGTAAACACTGCGGTGACTGGCGAACGACCTTGGTCAGTGGTGATGAGCTGATCTTGATGAGTGTGGAGCTCGAAACGCGTCCGCAGCAGGCAATGCCAGCAGCGGAGTTCGGGCCTGAATTTACAGTACATTGAGTTGTTGATAATCAATGGCTGAACACCATATGATTATTTGAACGCGCGCAAGTCGCGATCGCAATCATGATTGCTTTGGAGAATGAAACATGTGTGATACCTGCGGTTGCAACATAACGCACGGTAACGAAAGCTTGATCAGGCCGGGTGGTAAGCTGGCCAAAACTGAAAGCGGTAGGGAAGCGGTCACAGTTCTGCACAGCTTGCTGGATGAAAACGATCATACCGCAAGGCATAACCGTACGCATTTTGACGGCCACAAAGTGCTCGCTATCAACCTGATGTCTTCACCCGGTGCCGGTAAAACGGCCTTGCTGGAAGCGACCATTAGAGCGTTACACACGGACACGGACAGAAAATTGTCCATGGCCGTGATTGAGGGCGACCTTGAAACGGAAAACGATGCCGAGCGCATACGCAAACTCGGTATAGAGGCGATCCAGATCGCGACGGGCAGTGCCTGCCACCTCGATGCGCATATGGTTCACCAGGCCTTACACCACCTGGATCTCGATGATATCGATGTCGTTTTCATCGAGAATGTGGGTAACCTTGTCTGTCCAGCCAGCTTCGACCTGGGGCAGCATCTCAATGTCACTTTACTTTCGGTGCCTGAAGGCGATGACAAGCCGGCAAAGTATCCGGTGATGTTCCGAAGTGCTGATCTGGTCCTGATCAGCAAAAGCGATTTGCTGCCTGTTCTGGATGATTTCAAACCAGAAAAAGCCAAACAGTATTTGCACGATATCGCCAGTGATGCCCCGGTGATTGAGTTGTCCGCCAAAAGCGGTTCCGGTATGCAGCGATGGTTCGAGTGGTTGGACGCTGAAATCGACAGGCAAAAGACACAACTGGCCGCTCACCCGACCGATGCCAGTCATGCGCACAAGCATCAGCACAAGCATCAGCACAAGCATCAGCACGAACATCAGCATTCGCACAAGGTCGAAAAGAACCTGTAATGACCACAACGGCCGCCGAATGGCTTGATCGAATCCGCGCTCTGCCGGCCAGGGATCGCGTGAAGATCATGAACGTATGTGGTGGTCACGAACGTTCCATCACCATGGCCGGCTTGCGTAAGGTACTGCCCGATTACGTCGAACTTGTACCCGGACCCGGCTGCCCGGTGTGTATATGTCCGGAAGAAGATGTCTTCGAAGCGATTCAGCTCGCACTCAACGAAGATATTATTCTTGTGGCTTTTGGTGACATGCTGCGCGTGCCGGTGAATGTCAAAAAAACGCGGGCGCGCACGATGGAGCAGGCGAAAGCGCAGGGAGCCGATATTCGCCCGATTGCCTCGCCGACGGAAGCTGTCAGCATAGCAGTGGCAAACCCTGACAAGCCGGTTGTCTTCTTTGCGGCAGGCTTTGAAACCACAACAGCACCGGTTGCGGCCATGCTGGTCGAGGGCGTACCAACGAATCTTTCAGTGCTGTTGTCCGGACGATTGACCTGGCCAGCGATTGCGATGCTGTTGGAATCCGGAACCCCTGGTTTCGATGCACTGGTCGCGCCTGGCCATGTCGCCACGATCATGGGGCCGGAAGAGTGGGAGTTCGTCGTTAGTCGGCACAACATACCAGCAGCCGTTGCCGGTTTTAATACAGAAAGTTTGCTGGCAGCGATGTATTCGACCCTGCGTCAGTTACATGAAGGTCGATATTTTCTCGATAACTGTTACCCGCAACTGGTTCGTAATGGCGGTAATACATCCGCACAGGCGCACCTGCGCAAAGCGATGAACGTGGTTGATGCCAAATGGCGCGGTGTCGGCATTATACCGGCATCCGGCTTTGCCGTGGATGAAGCCTGCAGCCCGCATGATGCGCGCAAGTTGTTTCCCTCGTACGCCGAAGAAGCACGCAAACGGGCGGGTGAGATGCCACCGGGATGTGATTGCGCACAGGTCGTTTTGGGCAAGATTTACCCGAACGAGTGCAGGTTGTTTGGCGTTGCCTGTAAGCCCCGCAATCCGATAGGTCCCTGCATGGTCTCTGACGAGGGTGCTTGCCGCATCTGGTGGTCGAGCGGTCTGCGAGAACCTGCATCGTCGAAAACGCAAGAAAGTGCGCTCGTCTAATCCAAAAGCGAATCGATTCAGTTGCATGAAATCGTAGGGTGCGCCGTGCGCACCAAAACCGGCCAGACTACAGCGAATTCGCAGTGCGCACGGCGCACGCTACAGTCGCTTCGCTCAAGCAACGGCTACGCTTTTCGAACCAGAGCGGTGCCTACTTCTGCTCCTGGTGCCGGGGTCTTGGTGATAAATGCAGGCTAGGCATATCATCCTTTCTGGAAAGGTGCAGGGCGTTGGCTTTCGGCCGTTCATATTTCGTATCGCGATGCAGCATCACTTAAAGGGCTGGGTTAGAAACCGTGTTGGCCTGGTTGAGATTCACGTCCAGGGTCGAGCACGGGGCCTGAGCGCGTTTATCAGCGATATTTTTTCGCAGGCACCACCACTGGCCCGGCCTGTGCTGCAATCAGATGACCCTGTCGCGCCGGATAGCTTCGATACCTTCAGTATTCTGCAAAGCCTTGATCAGGGGGAGGCAAACATCAGTGTGCCGACCGATCTGTTTACCTGCGATGAATGCCTCAGGGAGTTGAATACACCCTCCGATCGCCGTTACCGCTACCCGTTCATCAACTGCACCCAGTGTGGGCCTCGATACACGCTGATTCGTAGCCTGCCTTATGACCGGGCCAGCACCACGATGTCCGGCTTCGCGCTGTGCGCGCGCTGTCGCAGTGAATATGAAGATCCTGCCAATCGCCGTTTTCATGCAGAGCCTGTCGCCTGTGCTGACTGCGGGCCTCAACTGCAATACAGCACGCTTCAGGGTACATGCATTTCAGGCAATGAAGCCGCGTTATCAGCGACTATCGATGCGCTGACCGACGGCAAGGTCATTGCCGTGAAAGGTATCGGCGGTTACCATTTGATGTGTGATGCGAACAACGATAATGCCGTCAAGAAATTAAGAACGACCAAGCCGCGCCCGGACAAACCACTCGCACTGCTGTTCCCCGCCCCGCAAGAACAGCCCTTTGAGATGCTCGCATCGGTCGCCGAATTATCCGTATCCGACAAGGCATTTCTGTTGCATCCGGCCAGACCCATTCTGCTGCTGCGAAAGAAAACGGCATCAGATTTGTCACACAGTATTGCGCCAGGTTTGGCCGAGATCGGTGTGATGCTGCCTTACAGCCCATTGCATCATTTGTTACTCAATGATTTTGCCGGACCACTGGTGGCGACATCAGCCAATATCAGTGGCGAACCGGTGCTGACTGAAAATGCCGATGTCGATAAACGGCTCGCTCACGTGGCCGAGGCAGTACTGCACCATGATCGGCCGATCGAACGTCCCGCCGATGATCCGGTGTTCAGAACCATTGCCGGACGGCCACGGCCGATACGACTGGGACGTGGCTTCGCACCGGTTGAATTTGAACTGCCTTTCAAGCTGGATGTGCCGACACTCGCCGTTGGTGCGCACATGAAAAATGCGGTTACTCTGGCATGGAATAATCGTGCCATCGTGTCGCCCCATATCGGCGAAATGGATTCGGCGCGCAGTCTTGCGGTGTTTGAAAAAACCGTCGAGGACTTGCAGCGCTTGTACAGTGTCAAGGTCGAACGCCTTGTGTGCGATGCCCATCCCGGTTACACCACAACACGCTGGGCAAAAAGACAGGGTCTTCCGGTCTCGAACGTTTTTCATCATCACGCCCATGCGTCTTCGGCCTGTTACGAAGGCTCCGATAGCGATATTGATCAGCCAGTGCTGGTATTCACCTGGGACGGTGTCGGCTTGGGTACCGATGGCAGCCTGTGGGGCGGTGAGACATTGCTGGGTTTGCCGGGACAGTGGCAGCGTGTTGCCTCGATGCACCCGTTCTTCTTGCCGGGGGGTGACAAGGCAGGCCGTGAGCCGTGGCGCAGTGCCGCAGCTTTATGCTGGGGAACGGGATATGATTACGCTGCACCTGTCGATAATCATTCACTGCTATTCGAATCATGGCGACGGCGAATCAACGCGCCTCAAACGACAGCTGTTGGGCGTCTGTTCGACGCGGCCGCTGCGCTGACAGGCGTTTGTGACCTGGCGAGTTTTGAAGGTCAGGGTCCGATGCAGTTCGAAGCGATCAGTGATAGGCTCGAAAATTACGTAGATTTAACATTAGAAAACAAAGATAAGCTATTGATAACAAATTGGGAGTCGTTGGTGCCTGCGATGCTAGATTCCACTTTAACTGTGAGCGAGCGCGCTGCTCTGTTTCATGCGTCACTGGCGCAAGCGCTGCTTAAGCAGGCGAGGACCATCAGAGACGAT
The DNA here is from genome assembly GCA_942492025.1 of uncultured Gammaproteobacteria bacterium. Taxonomy (GTDB): domain Bacteria; phylum Pseudomonadota; class Gammaproteobacteria; order SZUA-229; family SZUA-229; genus JABDQW01. Next base: position 111,954 of record CALODJ010000012.1, read on the forward strand.
TGTGGTGTGAATACCGTCCGCTTGTCCGGCGGTGTGTTCCAGAATCGCGTGCTGACCGAATATGCACTGGCTTTGTTGTCCGAGCATGGCTTCGACGCCCATTTGCCGGAATTGATACCCGTCAATGACGCCGGCATCAGTTTCGGGCAGATTATGGAATATGGATATAAGAGATAAATAATGAACCGCAGAGGCGCAAAGGCGCTGAGTTTTCATTTTAGCTTTGCTTGCAGTAAAGATGACTTAGAAAATTATTCTCCGCGTCTCTGCGGTAGCTACATACTGAGCAGGTAGGTAACGATGCAAGACACTCACATCTCGCTGGCGCACGGTAATGGCGGCCGGTACATGCGCGAATTGATCGATGAGATTTTTGCGCACCATCTTGCCAACCCCGATCTGGATGTGACCGCAGATGCGGTGCCGATTGATATCAATGGTGGCCAGGTCTTATTCACCACGGATGGTTTCACCGTGCAGCCCTTGGAGTTTCCCGGTGGTAACATCGGCTCGCTGGCTGTTCATGGTACCGTCAATGATCTCGCGGTTGCCGGTGCGATCCCCAAATACCTGAGTTTGAACGCGTTCATCGAGGAGGGCCTGGAAATTGAACTGCTGAGCCGCATCATTAAGTCACTGGCTGAAACCGCGGCAGAGATCGGGGTCAAAGTGGTCGCCGGCGATACCAAGGTATTGCGCCGCGGTGAGGGTGGTGGTCTGTATCTGGCGACGACCGGTGTTGGAATTCGTAGCGGGCACAAACTGGCAATGAGCAACATCCAGCACGGTGATTCGATTCTCGTCAGCGGTCCGGTCGGTGATCATGGTATCGCGGTGATGCTGGCGCGTGAACAGTTCGGACTTCGCGGCGATATCCAATCAGACGCAGCCAGCGTGTTGAATTTGACGACCCATGCTTTACGACACCCGGGCTTACGTTTCATGCGCGATCCCACACGTGGTGGCCTGGCGACGGTATGCTCTGAAATACACAGAACCTGTGCCATCGGCGTGCGCCTGAAACAGACCGAACTACCGATACGCGATCCGGTGCAGTCGGTCTGCGACATGCTCGGTTATGATCCCCTGTATCTGGCTTGCGAGGGACGGGTCGTCGCAGTGATTGACCCGGCCGAGGCGGATGACCTGCTCACTGACTGGCAGGCTCTGGCCGAAGGCAAAGCGGCCCGATTGATCGGCACGGTAGATGCCGCTTGTCAGCACGTTGTGCTCGAAACCGAAATTGGCGGCGAGCGCATCCTGGAAGAACTGGAAGATGATCCGTTACCGCGAATCTGCTAGCATGCCCGCTCGGCCATCTGCAAGGACCGTCCGCTCTAGGAAGCACTTCGAATGAGTATGTTGCCTTATCGTAATCGATTGTATTTGTTGTTGCCATTGCTGTTGTTGCCTGCCTTGGCATTCGCTGAAGCTGAAGAGGCAAACGTTCACGTGGGTCACTCGGATCCGATCGCTCCGGTTATACTGGGCGTCACTGGTATTCTGTTCTTCGCCCTGATCGGACGCTTCACGGCGCGCAAGCTCGGCCTTCCGTCTGTTCTTGGCGAGCTGACGATGGGCATCCTTCTCGGTAATCTCGCCTACTTTTTTCAGTATGACCTGATCATGGTATTGCGTGAAGGACCGGCCATGTTCGATACCATGTCCCACCTGCTCAGAGGCGAAACCCTTGAAATATCCTGCCTCAAGGCTGTCGGATGTGAGTGTGCCGTGGACATCCTGGATATCTTGCGCGGGCCGCACGGTAATGAGATTATGCAGGTCGCCCACACGGTTGACGTGTTCTCACGCTATGGCGTGATCTTCCTGCTGTTTCTGGTCGGTCTCGAAACCAGCATTGATGAGATGATGAAGGTGGGCCCGGATTCCAGCCGAGTCGCCATCATCGGCGTGCTGTTACCGTTTCTGCTTGGTATATTGGCCTCGACATTGCTGATCGAGGATGTCGAGCTGCACACCAGTTTGTTCCTCGGGGCCACGCTAGCAGCCACCAGTGTGGGTATCACCGCCATGGTTCTGCAGGAACTGAAAATGCAGCAGACGGATATGGCGCGCATCATTCTCGGCGCCGCCGTGTTCGACGATGTGCTGGGTTTGTTGATGCTGGCAATCGTCAGCGGTATTGTCGTTACCGGCAGTATCGATATGCTGCATATCGGAAAAATAATTGTTCTGGCTGTTGTGTTTCTGGCTGCGGCCATTGTGCTCGGGCCTTTTGTGATTCGCCGGGTCGTCAGACTGTTCCGTCGTATGGATCTGATCGAGGCAAAGATGTTCGCCTCCTATCTGTTTGTGATGGTGCTGGCGTGGATGGCGAATCTGTCCGGACTGGCAACCATTATCGGCGCCTTTACAGCCGGACTGATCTTGCAGGATGCGTATTTCGAGCGTTGGAACAAAGGCGTCAAGTGCCCCATCACGATCAAGGATTTGATCATGCCCCTGGAGGTTATCATGGTGCCGATATTCTTCGTACTGATGGGTATCCAGGTCAAACTCGAGGCATTCATGCAGCCGGAGATTATGTTGCTGGCCGGGGGGCTGCTGGTGGCAGCGATCATCGGCAAGATTCTTGCCGGTTATGGCGCTTTTACAAAAGGCCGCCTGGCGATTGGTATCGGTATGATGCCGCGAGGTGAAGTCGGGCTCATTTTTGCCGCGATGGGCAGTAGTCTGGGCGTGATCGATGATGCTCTGTTCTCAGCGGTGGTATTGATGGTCATTGTTACGACCTTGATGTCACCACCCTTGTTCAAGTGGGCCGTCAAACGCGCCTGATCCGCATCTCCCTTTTGGTGAGAAATGCGGGCTAAGGATTTGAGACATTGCGAGTCGCGAAAGCGACGTGGCAAACCCTGCTGATTCACTGCTCCATATAGGTCCAGAAGAATCGTCTATACGTCATCTAATACAGTGGTACTATGCGGCTTTGCACATGGAATTAAATAATAAAAAGCTGCCTGGGACAGTGGCAACGATAAAGAGTGGATATGATACTTGACCCCTATGTGACCCGAATGAGCAAGTTGCAGGTTACTTTTCTATTTTGGTGAAGTTATGACGAAAAACCTCTCCGGCCTCAGTCGCTCCTCGGGAATCAACGTCTTCAACGCCGAGTACATCGATCAGCTCTACGAAGCGTTCAAGGCGTCGCCCGACAATGTATCATCCGAGTGGCGACACTATTTTTACGGCTTTGAGCATGGCGCGGATGGCCAGGTGCCGAGCGCGGCCGGGCCGCAGCAGGACCCGCACAGCGGCGCCGAGAAGCTGATCATGGCCTACCGGATGCTGGGCCACCTCGCGGCGGATATCGATCCGCTGCAGATCCTGGAACGGGAGCGCCCGCCCGGACTTGACCCTCGGTATTACGGACTGGACACGGCTGCCCTCGAACAGCCGGTCCCTGTGGTGTCCATCGATCCGGTCAAGGCCCGGCCATTGGGCGAGATTGTCGCTATCCTGGAGCGGGTGTATTGTGGCACGGTGGCATGCGAGCACATGCACATCTCGGACACGGATCAGCGCCGCTGGATCGAGCAGCGATTGGAATCGAGTCACGGTGACTGGGCTGCCCAGCACAACCCGCAGACACGCACTGAACTGCTCCGCGATCTGACTGCAGCGGAGGGGCTGGAGCGCTATCTGCACAGCCATTTCACCGGCCAGAAACGCTTCTCGCTGGAAGGCGCGGATGCACTTATCCCCTTGCTTGACGAGCTGGTACAGGGGGCCGGTGCCTGCGGTGTCACCGATATGGTGCTGGGCATGGCGCACCGCGGCCGCCTCAATGTGCTGGTCAACGTGCTCGGCAAGGCGCCTGGCGAGTTGTTCTCGGAATTCGAGCAGCACGGCGCTCTCGATGTGCGCAGTGGTTCCGGCGACGTAAAATATCACCAGGGTTTCTACTCCAACATCCAGACGCCGGGTGGTCCGCTACACCTGGCGCTGGCTTTCAATCCCTCGCACCTGGAGATTGTCGGACCGGTTGTGGAGGGAGGCGTACGGGCGAGGCAGGATCGTCACAGTAACAACGCCACCGACCTGGTGTTGCCGGTGCTGGTGCACGGCGATGCGGCGTTCGTTGGCCAGGGCGTGGTGACCGAGACACTCAACCTCTCCAAGTTGCCGGCCTACAGCACCGGCGGTACCCTTCACGTGGTGATCAACAACCAGGTAGGTTTCACCACCAGCCACCCGCAGGAGGCACGCTCGACGCTGTATTGTACCGAGGTGGCCAAACCCATCCAGGCGCCGATCTTCCACGTCAACGGTGACGATCCAGACGCGGTGCTGTTCGTGACCCAGCTGGCGCTGGACTACCGCATGACGTTCCACAACGACGTGGTCATCGACCTGGTCTGCTACCGGCGCCACGGACACAACGAAGCCGACGAACCCATGATGACACAGCCATGCATGTACCGGCGCATCCGTGATATGCAAACCGCGTGCGCGCTCTATACAGCACGCCTGGAAGCTGACGGCGTCATTCAGCCGGGCGAGGCTGCGGCGATGGCCGAGCACTACCGTGCCTCGTTGGAGACGGGCAAGGTGGTGGTACGAGAGTTTCTGCACGGTTCGCGTACAGGCTACGAGGCGCACTGGGAAGACTACCTGGCGGCGAAACCCGGTGAGAGCATCGATACAAGGGTGCCACTGGCCACGCTCACCCGGCTGGGCGGAAAGGTGCTGGAAGTGCCGGACGGTTTCACACTGCACCGCGGCGTGACACGCGTGCTGGACAATCGCCGGCGTATGCTCGCCGGCGAGCTGCCCCTGGACTGGGGTATGGCCGAGACACTGGCCTACGCGACCTTGCTGGAGGAGGGGTACGCGATTCGCCTGTCCGGGCAAGACACCGGGCGCGGTACCTTCGCGCATCGCCATGCCATGCTGCATCACCAGGAGGAACGCGAGAGTTTTGTACCGCTCGCGCAGCTGTACCAGGGACAGCCGCGTTTCGAAGTCATCAACTCCCTGCTCTCGGAACTGGCTGCACTGGCTTTCGAATACGGTTATGCCACCTCTAGCCCAGGAACACTGGTTATCTGGGAGGCGCAATTCGGTGACTTTGCCAACTGTGCCCAGGTGGTCATCGACCAGTTTATCGCCAGCGGTTATCTGAAATGGGGCCGCTTGTGCCAGCTCACCCTGTTCCTGCCGCACGGTTGGGAAGGACAGGGACCGGAGCATTCCTCGGCGCGCCTGGAGCGCTTCCTGCAATTGTGCGCGGAGCTCAATATGCGGGTCTGGGTACCCACCACGCCGGCGCAGTTCTTCCACCTGCTGCGTGACCAGATGAAACGCAAGTTCCGCCGCCCCCTGATCGTAATGACGCCGAAAAGCCTGCTGCGTCACCGGCAGTCCGTCTCGACGTTGGATGCGCTCGTCGGCGGCGCACTGGCCGTGGTGCAGCCCGAGATTGATCCGATCGAAGCTGCGAAGGTGCGGCGCGTGGTGCTCTGTTCCGGCAAGGTGTTTTTCGATCTGCTGGCGGCGCGGCGTGAACGCGACGTTACCGATATCGCCATCCTGCGCGTTGAACAGCTGTATCCGTTTCCGCGTCGTCGCCTCGCAGAGCTGCTTGAAGATTACGCCGATGCGACCGAGATCGTCTGGTGTCAGGAAGACCCGCGTAATCAGGGCGCCTGGTACCAGATTCAGCACCACCTGCGCGCCTTAACGCGCGACAATCAGACGCTGGGCTACGCGGGTCGCCCACCCTCGGCCTCACCGGCCTGCGGTTCCCCGCGTCTGCACCAGGCACAGCAACGGGCCCTGATCGATATCGCGCTGTCGGCGGGAGCGGTCGAGGATCCCGGTGACCGCCTTGAAGATACCGATGCCCACCCGTTCGGCTAACTGGGTATTCCGGGGGGTATTCCGAGAACAGTATGCATATTAAAAAAAGATTGTGTTGCGAATATAAGTACAGGGCGTTGTGCTTCGTATACCTCTCGCTGACGTATCGACTTTTCTAATCGCCACATTGACCAGATTTGCCTCCCAAAGCTGGCATCGGATCAGTTTATTGGGAGGCTCAGCCGCCGTCATATCCATCTGAATCGCACACGCGCAGGACCGTTAAACGATTGTTCTGGGTGTTCCTATGTCGAGCGCCAAGGCGTCTTTTGGCTCTACCATTAGCATTTTAAAACGGCGATCGCTTACCTATACGGGGCAGTTCAATCTGTGCCATCTTGGCTTAGATTGATATGTGGGTGTCCATAGTCATATCATTTAACCATCATCCACCTCATCGTCACGGAACTGAGTGAAGTCCACATGCCGTTGCTCACCCCAGATCTCGTCAACGAACTGATAGCGGCCGGAGTTGAAAGTGTAGTACTTGTAGCGAACTGGATTCTTCTTGTAATAATCCTGGTGGTACCGCTCCGCTTTGTAGAACTTTTCGAAAGGGACGATCTCAATAGTCACCGGTTTTTCGTAGCGTCCCGAGGCAGCCAGAGCGTTTTTGGCCTGTTCTGCGATGTGTTTCTGTTCTTCGTTGTGATAAAAAATGGCCGGCCGATACTGTGAGCCCCGGTCATGGAACTGTCCCTCGGCATCGGTGGGATCCATGATTCGCCAGAGCGCCTGGACCAGGCCCGAGTAATTGATGATCTTGGGGTCGTAATAGACTTGAACCGACTCGGTATGATCGGTCTTGCCGGTCGCAACCTGTCGATAGGTGGGGTTCGGCTCCCTGCCGCCGCTGTAGCCGGAGACAGCCGCCTTGACGCCGGGCAGTTTTTCGAAACCGGCCTCCACGCACCAGAAGCAACCTCCGGCAAAGGTTGCCACCTCCAAACCCACCAGCTTCGCCTTCTCCGGCTCCATATCTTCGGCCACCGTGCTATTGCAGCCTGCCAGTAGTACCAGAATGCCGACCCATACCATCGATTTCATCGCTTTTTTCCTCTGTCTTTATTTATTCAAAGATTCAGTATGAATTAGAGAGTTCAATTTGCTATCACGAAATAATCACAGTTCTGGCACGATTAATGGTCGCGGTAGGGTTAGCCAGTAATGGCTATCCTTACCGCGACCAGTGAATCCGACGACATACCATGGTGTGTTTACGCCCAACAGCGATTACGTGTGCGGGTGACACCGTCCAGATTGGGCAAAGACAATAAGACCAGCGCATCCGAGCTGAAAGACGCAACGCCCGTTGAGTGCCGACTGTCGATGACCTTGGTGCAACGTTTGCAGCGCGTGTAGAATATCGCGTGTGGGCAAAAAAACTCATCTGGGAGATGAAGGGGTCAAGGACAGATGAATGGGTCAAGTATCATATTGACTATTATTGCTTGGCGATTTCACATGTCGCGATGCCCAGGCCGATACGAATAGAATATTAGAACGCTTACTATCACGTCATGAATCGTGGTCGTGCCCGGAAAAAATCTATTTCACAGCGCTGAATATTTTGATGCCTTTCTTAGAACCGTGGAGGAAACGCAGACCCGATTGGGTGTCCGGGTCCTCAGTTATTACCTTATGAGTAATCACGACCCTCATCTGGTGAGAAAACCTGCAGCGAATCTGGGCTGTGTCATGCGCCATATTAATGGTGTCTACACGCAACGATACAACAGGCTCAAATAACCGACGGTCCGTTGTTTAGAGGGTTTACTAGACGCATACACATAATCTAAGCCATATCGCTGAGCATTTCGGATCAAAAAGAATCGGCAGTATATCCAAAACGATAGCTAAGCTTAATGCTTATATGTAAGACGATAAAAAGCTCGCTAGGACAGTGGAAAAGATGAAGAGTGGATATGATACTTGACCCCTATACTACTACTTGACCCCTATACTACTATACCTATATCGTGGGCATCCAGGCTTCATTCCTCGCCCTGGTGGACGCGCGTCTTCAAACGGTGTTTGTCGATCATGCGGTAGATGTTTCTCTCGCTGACGCCCAATCTCTTCGCGATCAGCAGCCGATGCCCCGAATATTTGGTTAGTAGCATCTGCAAATATTTTTCCTCGATTTCGGCAAGACTCGGTTCGTGATCGAATGTTAGCGTTAGTGAACCTGGCGACTCCGTACTGTTCAGGATCGGGGCCAGATGTTCGGGGCGTATTTTTCGGGTCTGTCGTGACAGTATTAGCGCACGTTCGATCACGTTTTTGAGTTCCCTGATATTTCCGGGCCAATCGTAGGCCATGAGCAACCTCATCGCGCTGCTGGTGACCTTCGTATTAACACGACGCGAGAAATCACGGTTACGCACAAAATGCTCGACAATATCTGGTATGTCTTCACGCCGTTCGCGCAGTGGGGGCACTGTAATCGTAAAAGCGCTCAACCTGTAGTAAAGATCTGAGCGGAAAGAACCTTCACGGCTGGCCTTTTCCAGATCACAGTTGGTCGCTGCCACGATGCGGACGTTCGCCGATAGATCCTTCGTTCCGCCAACTCGGCGAAAAAGACCAGTTTCCAATACTCGCAGCAGCTTGGCCTGCAGCGTCAATTCAAGTTCACCGATCTCGTCCAAGAAAAGCGTTCCACCGCTGGCGCCTTCGATCAAACCTTTCTTTTGACGATCAGCACCAGTGAAAGCGCCGCGCTCGTGTCCGAATAATTCGGATTCGAACAGCGTTTGTTGCAGCGTACAGCAGTCCACCGCGACGAAGTTGTGTATTGATCGCTTACTGCGTTCGTGAATCGTTTTTGCGACGAGCTCTTTGCCGACACCGCTTTCACCCTGAATAAGCACGGTCATTTCGGTTTCTGCAACAGCATCGACCAAATTATGGACTTCCTGGATGGTTGGACCGTTACCGACCATTAGCTTTTTGCGCTCACTGGCCTGCATTCGCTGCTTGCAGAACAAATGCTCGGCCCGCATCGACACATTATCCAGCGTTCTCTTCAGGATGATTTCCAGTTCATCGAGACTGATTGGCTTGGTCAGGTAATCCTCGATCCCTGCCTGCATCGCTTTCACCGCATTCTTGACCGACCCGTAAGCCGTAATAACGATTACCGTCTGCGCGGCAGCCAGTTGGGGCAGCAAATCCATACCGTTTGCATCCGGTAGCTGCACGTCCATCAATACCAGTTCGGGTTCGTGCTGCTCAAGATAACGCGCGGCTTCTTCCCAGGTATACGTCGCATGCACGTTGCAGCCCATGCGCTCGATATGCTCGGCTATGAGCCGGCTCACAATCTTGTCGTCTTCAATCAACAGTATACTTTTTGTCATGACGGTTCCTCTCTCTCGCTGTCGGCGTCAGGAAACACAACACTGAATCGGCTGCCATGGCCACGTCGGCTCTCTACATCGACACGCCCATCATAACGGCTAGCGATGGCAAGAAGGATGGACAAGCCCAGCCCGGTCCCTTTCACACCGTCAGCACGGTGACTGAAGAAAGGCTCGAAGATGTGCTGCCGGTCTTCAGGCAATATGCCTGCACCGGTATCTTCGACAATCAGCGTTACCTTCTCGTCTTGCTTGTGCGTGGTGACTTTGAGCTGTCCGCCATCGTGCATTGCGTGAAAGGCATTCTGTACCAGGTTGAGAATGACTGCACGAATCTCACTTTCGGTGGCGATCACCCTGGGATTAGCCGGATCAAGCTCTTGATCGACTGAGATATGATTATTGCCAGCTTCCCATGCTACCAAAGATATGACCTCGCTGACTGCGTCGTTTACGCTGACAACTTGATGCTGCCCGGGCGACATGCTCAGTTTCAGTAAGCGCTCTGTAATGCTGATACAGGCATCAATCTGGGAGTCCATGACCTCAAGATAGTCCAAGACCTTCTCAAGTTCCTCGCTGGATTGCTTACCTATCTTGACGATCGAATCCAGTGCCAGACGTATCGATGTCAGCGGATTGTGGATTTCATGGGCCACACCGGCCGCGAGTCTGCCCAGTTCGGACAAGCGTTGCTCCTGCGAGAACTGGATGTGCTCTTCGAGGTTGCGCACCGATTCGACGATCAGTGTTCTGGTTCCATTTTCGTCGCGCGACTGCAACGGTGCTGCAACTACTTCGACCGGGAACGGCCGTCCATCTGCGTTGACGAAATGGTCCAGTACTTTCACAGGTTCACCGTTGTGCAGAATCTCATGAAGGGGGCATGTGACCAGGGTCGGCGGGCAGGCTTGATCACGTTGATGGCTCGAGTGGTAGCACATCTGTTTGGCTTCTTTACCCGTCAGATTGAGTTGTTGGCGATAGGCTCGATTGGATAGCACAATCGTGAACTGATCATCGATCACGCGTATTCCGTCCGGGATCGCATCGACAAGCCCCTGCAGGAAGTCATCTTTTTTTCGTAAGGCGTGCACGCTGTGCTCAACGCGATCGCCCATTGCATTGAATGCATCGCCAAGCTCCCCCAGTTCATCGCTGGTTCTTACGCTGACGCGTGACTGTAGATGGCCCTCGGACATCGCGCGACTGGCTTCGCGAAGCTGTTTGACTGGTTTCAGCACGTATCGGCGCATGAACCACCAACTACCGGCTAGCGTGATTAGCACTACTGTGGCACCCGACCCCATCAGGAATAGCGTCGTTTGCTGGGCATGGTGACGAATCGGCAAGGCATCGTAATCCACAAGCAGTACACCATTGACAGGATGGCTATCGATCGGGCCATGGCAACCTCTACAGGCCGCCTTGTTGTAAACGGGCAGAACGCTGCGCAAGATCTCCTGACCGCGCTCATTCATCGTAAAAACGGTACTACCCGCCGCGTCTTCCTGTTGATGACAAATGCGGCAAGCTGAATCCGTTTCCCGGGCATATCGACGCCCAAGCAGTTCCGGGTCGGATGCAAAACGCACTTCCCCGGCGGGATTGGTTATCATGACACCCAAGATGCCATCCTGTCGACCCAGCCTGGAAATGATATCGCGCAATCCGTCCAGATCACGTTTTAGCATCGCATTTTCCAGGGATGTCTGCAGCAACAGGTTAATGTCTTCCACAGCCTGTGTTCGTTCTGACTGCAGCTGGGCACGGTGCATGGTCAAATATAACAGCAGGAAGATCAAAGAGGAGACAACCAGGCCGACCGCAATCCCGGACAGCAACTTGTGGCTCAGACTCGATTCTATCCAATGCTTGATGGCTATGGGTGATACATTCATGTCAGCTACTGCGCAATCGTCAGCCCCGCACAGACTTATCCTGCATTGGAATTAGTGCCTGTGGATCAGGGACCATCAACAGTCTATCATCTCTGTGATCACTCTTTCCGGGCGAATTCATGCCATCTTGACCGACCCGCGAAATTGATGAGCTTAACGTGGCTCAACCTTGAGTGGTGCGTAAAAGAAGGCTGCCATAACCTAAGGAAGCTCTGAATAATTCCGTCCTGGAATTATTCAGAGCACGTAATATAAAAATGCGATTTTTATTTTTTTCGTTTTCAATCACATATGTGATTGAAAACGGTGGGACAGCCATGTGCCACAACTAAACTCTGAATAAATCAGAGTTTCCGTAAGGCAGTTGGTATAACATCGTGTCTATTGTCAACGTCAGCATCACAAAGCATACGTCATTGCATTTTTCCCGCTGCAGATGAGTTTTGCAGACTTTTGACGAATCACATGAGAATTTAGGGGGGTAGGGTATGAAGAATCTGATTCAGTGGCGCGAAGTGGTTTGTGGGTCTCTGGTATTAGTCATGACAGGATTTGTCCTGTGCGTTGGGCATGCGTGGGCAGCTGAGAATGCACCATCGCCTTCATCGCGGACTTCGGATTTCGAGAGTCTGCGTAGCCTGCTGGAAACTCGAGGCTGGCATGTCGAGCGCACGGCGGACGGCTCCACGCTGCTCTATCCGCTGCGAGCGGATCCCCAGCCTGGAAACCAGGCATCCCAGATATCACCGACGCCAACCGATTATCAAGATCTGCGCAGCCTGCTGGAAACACGGGGTTGGCGCATCGAGCGCACGGCGGACGGCTCCACGTTGTTATATCCGCTGAAATCGAATCCGCAGCCAGGGGCGCATACGCCTGAGGTATCACTGCAGGACGCCGATTTTGACGAGCTGCGGAATGTTCTGAAAGCTCGAGGCTGGCATGTCGAGCGCACGGCGGACGGCTCTACGCTGCTGTATCCGTTGCAAACGCAACCACAGGCCGGCGCTGGTGGCCGCCAGCAATCACAGGTGACCACCGATTTTGAAAGCTTGCGCGCTCTGTTGGCGGCGCGAGGCTGGCGCACTGAGCGCTCAGGAGATGGATCCATGTGGTTGTATCCTCTGAAAACGTTGGCACAGTCGAGGGGGCAGGCCACCGAGTCGATAATGTTCACAATGCCCTCCAGTGCTGTGATGCGATTGCGCGATCTCTTGCAGACCAACCACTGGAAGCTCGTCTGGGTGAGCGACAATGCCGTCTACCTGGAACCGCCGGGAGCGCGCCGCCGTGGTACGGCTACGCAACCGTACTCCGCCGAACAGCAACGGCAAGTTGACTTCACGGCCGGCGTCGTGTTGCCGGTGAACACCACCAGAGAGGCATGGCAGATCAGCATGAATTGGCTAGACGCGATGGGATACACTGGCCTGGATGTCGGTGATATTCGGAGTATCAACCGATGGATTTATAGCGCAAAAATAATAGACAAAGCAGCGCCTTATGAATCGCGCAATGAATTGGTCATCAACAAACGCAACGGCCGGTTAATGGCTTTGTTCTAGCCCGTATTTCTCACCAGGGCATGATCAACTCGCGCCCTCCTGATAAGAAATGCGGGTTTACATTCGCTGACGAGTACCTGCTCGGGCTGGAAGCGATTGGACCTATGCACATTTGGCATAGACCCTGTTTATCGAAAAATCAATAGCATACTATCTTCTCGTCTAAGATGATTGCCAATTTGGCATATATCAGCACTCACTGAGTCACGGATTGGTACCTGGTTTTGACTATAAATTCGCCTAGGTTCAGTGCCTTATCGAAAATTTCCGTCGACTGGCACAAAGGTTGCTTTACCTAGGGTATCTCTGATTAAAGCGCGCTGAGCGCTCTAGTAAAACGGTTTTGTGATCACGCAATGATGTAATCCGAAAAATGACTGATTTTTGCAACGAATTTTGCGGTTCTTTAACCCTTAAACCGAATGATAAGGTCGCCCGGCACCGCGATGCATCAGTCAATGACAATTAGGGGAAACCCCGATTGTGGGTACCCCGATTGATGGCTTAAGTTTCGGTAACTCTGATTTATTCAGAGTTCCCATGTGGCACATCGATGTGCCGTCATGTTCAATCGCATATGCGATCGAGAAAAACGAAAAATAAAGATTGCATGTTTATTTTTCGTGCTCTGATAATTCGTGGACGGAATTATTCAAAGCTTCCGTAGGTAGGTGCGTGTCAAATTTGCAGGACGTACAGACGCTTTAAGCAAGACACGCATACGTGTGGAGGAATTCGAGTTGATAAATCATCTGATATTTTCTGCAGGGTTAATGGTTTTGCTCCTCCTGGGAGGGCCTGTCACGTCAGCTGAGTATCCAGTTGCCGGTCTTGAGCCTGACCAGCGCCCGGCCGGTGCGCCGGTTGTCGAGCAGGTCGAAAAGGACGATGCCTGGTATCAACAGGCATTGACAGGTATCACCCAGCCCTATCCACACAGCCTCAGGTTCCTGGAGGATCAGGGAAACTGGTACACACCGTTCAACCATCCCGGTATGTTGGATCGCTATGACATTCGAAGGTGGCACGATGGTGAATAAAGGGTGTGCACAACAGCCGGGACACCACATCTGGTTGTAAATGCTCACCTGAGTGTCGTCGTCAACAAGCCGTTGTTGGTGTGTTGATCGATATGTTGGAGGAGACCGCGCGAAAGCGGTTTCTGGAATGTAATTTCTGCAATTTAATTTAATTAAACGAGGAGTTGGTAAATGAAAAAAAATCGAATGTGTAGTTTAAAGAAAATGATCGGTGTGGTTACCGTCATGTTCTCGCTTTCGGCTGTTTCACCCGCCGCGAATGCGATGGACAGTATGTCTGGCATGCAGGGTATGGGTGGTATGTCCGGCATGCAAGGCATGGGTGGCATGAGCGGCATGCAAGGCATGGGTGGCATGAGCGGCATGCAAGGCATGGGCGGTATGTCCGGTTACTTCCAGATCACGCCCCAGGGCCAAATCTACTTTTACCCGGCATCAGGCATGGGCGGTATGTCCGGGATGAGTGGTATGTCCGGGATGAGTGGTATGTCCGGGATGGGCGGTATGTCCGGGATGGGCGGTATGTCCGGCATGCAAGGCATGGGTGGCATGAGCGGCATGTCCGGTATGGGTGGCCAGTGGGTCTACGTACCTAGCGGCATGTCTGGCATGGGCGGTATGTCCGGAATGCAAGGCATGGGCGGCATGTCCGGAATGCAAGGCATGGGCGGTATGTCCGGAATGCAAGGCATGGGCGGTATGTCCGGAATGCAAGGCATGGGCGGCATGAGCGGCATGTCAGGCATGGGCGGCATGTCCGGCATGTCCGGCTATTTCCAGATCACCCCGCAAGGACAGATCTACTTCTATCCGGCCACAGGGATGAGCGGCATGTCAGGCATGGGCGGTATGAGCGGCATGTCAGGCATGGGCGGTATGAGCGGCATGTCAGGCATGGGCGGTATGTCCGGCATGCAGGGCATGGGTGGCATGAGCGGCATGTCCGGTATGGGCGGCCAGTGGGTCTACGTACCTAGCGGCATGTCTGGCATGGGCGGTATGTCCGGAATGTCCGGAATGCAAGGCATGGGCGGCATGGGTGGCATGAGCGGCATGCAAGGCATGGGCGGTATGTCCGGTATGCAGGGAATGAGTGGCATGGGCGGCATGTCCGGCTACTTCCAGATCACCCCGCAGGGGCAGATCTACTTCTACCCGGCCGCAGGTATGTCCGGCATGAGTGGCATGTCAGGCATGGGCGGCATGTCGGGTATGCAGGGCATGTCAGGCATGGAAGGCATGTCTGGTATGGAAGGCATGTCTGGTATGGAAGGCATGTCCGGCATGGAAGGTAAGAAGGAATGGACACCACCGACGGGCGACTGAGATAAGTGTGAAAATCGGGGTACAAGGACGTACCCGCGCACTTTCGTTTCGTTCAAATTACGACGTCTCTGACTGATTAGGGCCACAAACGATGCGCTTCGTCAAAGCAAGTCATTTCTGTCTGCTGATTCTGATACACGTTTTTGCTGTATGGGCAGCTATAGCCGATGCGACCGAGAAACCGGAGCTAGGGTACCAAGCCGCTTTGTGGCATCCAGCGCATTTCAAACCAGCCATCGACAGCACCGATGATGCAGCGTGTCTGGGTTGCCACCAGGAAATTCTGGAGCGCAGGGTACTGCAAGAGGCACCAGCTGGTGTCGAGACTAGCGAAACACTGGCATGGTATCAGACCTTGAACACCTACGAGGGGCCGCAGGAGACCTTTCATCGGCGCCACCTGGCGACGCCTCTGGCGAAACAATTGATGAACATGCGGTGCAACACTTGCCACCAAGGCAACGATCCGCGAGAAGAAGCGCCGATACCGCCAACCAGTGATGATGCCGGTTTTACCTTGCGCAAGGTGGTCAATCCGAAAACCTGCCTGATGTGTCATGGACAATTCGATTACCAGCTGATGGGGCTCCCTGGTCCTTGGCTGGAAGTTAGTGAAACCTTCGGTGGTTCCTGTCTGATCTGCCATAGTGGAATCCGGACTCACCGACACCAGGTCAACTACCTGAACGCTGAAAACATCGAGAAGGCGGGTCAGGAAGACTCTGATGTCTGCTTCGGCTGTCATGGTGGGCGTTCCTGGTACCGAATTGCCTTCCCTTATCCGCGTCACGACTGGCCCGGTATTGCGAAGGAGATTCCAGACTGGGCAAAAGAACGGCCGATCGAATCGGAAGCCCGTTTTCTGGTTGGTATGCCCGCCAAATCCGGAGAACCGGCCGAATGAATAGTTAACACAAAGGTACTGACATGGCACCTGATAAACTACAGTCTCTCGTCGGGCGACTGAATATGACCCGACGGTCGTTCCTGAAGACATCCGCTGCGGGTGTCGCAACGCTCACAGGTGGCAGTCTGATTGACCTCAAAACGGCAAAACAGGCTCAAGCCTTTGCATACGAACCCTACCCTCGTGATGATGATCTCGAAACTGTGGTGACCAGCTGCGCCCACAATTGCGGTTCCCGTCACATGCTGGTTGCTCACAAGAAGGGTGATGTGATCGTGCGGCTGTCTACCGATGACGGCAGCTACCAGGCCGGGGGCGCGCACGGTAAGGATACGTTCGAGGAACCCCAACTGCGTGCCTGCCTGCGTGGTCGGGCTTATCGCCAGCGCATCTATTCAGCAGAACGTCTGCTGTTCCCGATGATGCGCGTCGGTGAACGCGGCGAAGGTAAATTCAAGCGCGTTTCCTGGGATACCGCGCTCGATTACGTGGCGAAGCAGATGGTCGAACTCAAGGAGAAATACGGGCCAACCGCTCTGCTCGACCAGAGCTATGCCGGCGCTTCTTACGGTGTGCTGCACAAATCCGATCAGATTGAAGGCTTGCTGGCCCGTTTTCTCGGCATGTTCGGTTGCCGAACCAGTTCCTGGTCGGTACCGTCCTATCAGGGTACGACCTTCAGCTCACGCACCACGTTTGGAACGATTGAGGACGGTAATGAGGATGATGCGTTTGCGCACTCTAAATTGATCATCATGTGGGGCTGGAATCCGGCCTATACCTTTCATGGTGGTAACACTTTCTATTACATGCGTTTGGCCAAACAGCAAGGCTGCAAGTTTGTGCTGGTTGACCCGCAGTACACCGACTCTGCAGCGGTATACGATGCCTGGTGGATTCCGATCCGGCCCAATACTGACGCCGCGATGATGGCCGGCATGGCGCATTATATCTTTGCTAACAAACTGCAGGACCAGGGCTTCATCGACCGGTTCGTACAGGGAATGGACCCCGGCACCATGCCCGACTGGGCAAAAGGCAAAGAGTCGTTCAAGGATTACATCCTCGGTCACTCGGATGGGAAACCAAAGACGCCGGAATGGGCGGCCAAGATCTGCGGTGTAACAGCGGATGATATCAAGAAGTTGGCACAGATGTACGCTATGACCAAACCGGCTGCGCTGAAAGCGTCCTGGGCGCCGGGTCGCAATGCCTACGGAGAACAGTACAATCGCATGGCGGCAGCGTTGCAGGCAATGACCGGCAATATCGGCGTTTTAGGCGGGTGCGCCGAGGGCGTCGGCAAAGCCTGGCACGGTGAAGCAGTTGCCTATCCCTACGATCAATACTCTAATTTATGGTTTCAGTCGATCAAGTCCGACCGCTGGGCGCATTGCGTTTTGAACTATCCGAACGTGCGGCGTGAAGAGGTTGGTTTGTGGCCACGCCAGGACAGCACGGATGGGCAGATTCCGAACATTCGCGGTATCTTTTGGCAGGGTTCGGACTGGTTGAACCAGCTTACCAACATCAATAAGGAGCTCCAGGCCATCAAGAAGCTCGATCTGGTCGTCTGCATGGATTCGACGATCACGCCATCCGGGTTGTGGGCCGACGTGCTGTTGCCGGTGGCAACACATTTCGAGCGGCATGACGCGGCACTGCCCTGGTACAAGGGGCACTATTATATCCACCGGCCGAAAGTGATTGAGCCACTGGGCGAGAGCAAGACGGACTTCCAGATCTTTACGGAACTGGCTTATCGTATCAGCCCTGTTTTTGGCCGCGATTTCAATCCCAAGGCCACCCGACAATATTTTGAGCACAATGACGACGCCGATGAAGCTTATTTACGCGAGTGGTGGGAGAACAAGGTCATGGCGCACCAGGGTGCCACGCTGACATGGGATGAATTCAAGCGTAAGGGCGTATACAAGTTCATACTGCCCCGGCCGCACGTTGCATTTCAGGATCAGATTGAAAAAGGCACGCCTTTCCAGACTTCGTCCGGCAAGATAGAAATTCTGTCGACCCAGCTTGCGCAGATTACGGACTGGACCAAGACGATGTACGGTTATCCTATCCCGGCTATTCCGAAGTGGATCGAGCCCTGGGAATCATTAAACAGTCCAAAGACGGCCAAATACCCATTTCATCTGATCTCACCACATCCGCGCTGGCGCACGCACTCGATCTTCAATAACTGCAGCTGGTTGCGAGAAACCTATGATCAGGAAGTCACGGTCAACGCCTCGGATGCAAAGGCGTTGGGCATCAAGACCGGAGATACCGTCGAAGTCTGGAATGAACGGGGCAGGGTAGTCGTGCCCGCTTATGTGACCGAGCGTTGCATGCCCGGTGTGCTCGTGATCTACGAAGGGGCCTGGATGGACCTCGATGACAACGGCGTCGACCGCTCGGGTAACCCGGACTTCCTGACGCTCGACGAACCGAGCCCCGCTGGCTCATTCGCATACAACACGGTGCTGGCCAACATGCGCAAGACAGAACTGACGCATCGTCCGGGTTGGGACCGGCTCGCCACCTCTCGCGCGCATGTCTTCCGGCGTGAATTGTAAATCCAATCCGAGGAGCAGATTCATGGCCACAGAAAGAGACAAGACGAAAATCAAGAACGCGATCAAACGCCGTCGCAAAGAAGTCTACACGCCGGTCGTGCCTGATATGCAACTGGGGTTTGTACACAACAACGTCGACTGCATCGGTTGCCGCGCCTGCGAAATCGCTTGTAAAGACAAGAACGGCCTCGCAGCAGGTCCGCGTTTCAGGCGAGTCCAGTATATCGAGGGTGGGACATTTCCGGATGTATTTGCCTACAAGGTCAACATGTCGTGTAACCATTGTGCGCAGCCGGCCTGCTTGCCGGCATGTCCGACCGGTGCTATTTACAAACGCAAGAAAGACGGCATCGTCGACATCGACTCGACGCTGTGCATCGGCTGTCGGCGTTGCGAGGCCACCTGCCCCTACGGAGCACCCCAGTACGATCCCATGGACGGTCTGGTCAAAAAGTGCAACATGTGCGTCGACGAACTAGACGCCGGGCGCAGGCCCTACTGCGTGATGGCCTGCATGATGCGCGTGTTGGATATAGGCCCAATTGACTGGATCTGGGCAAGCAAACTGAACACGAAGGCCGTTGGCCCGAACGATACTGTTGTCCGCCAGGTCAAGAATATGGCTGATCCTGAACTCACCAATCCTTCCATCGGTTTTGTTCCACACAAGAAAGGTAAAGTTAGCTGATGTGCGCCGATACTACCACGCCACCACAGCCGCTGCGCGATGTCTGCCGAGCCGTGGTTCAGGACTTGACGGAACTCGCAGTCCTGCACGATAGCGAAGCGGATGCGGCACTGATTCGGTCACTGAAGCAGTCCGGCTTTCCGGCGCTGCGGTTGAGACTGGAATCGAAAGCAGCGCAAGAGGCGTCAGCTCTGCTCGAACGGGCGCTTGCCGAGATTCCCGAATCGCCGGATCAGCAGCTTGTCGATGATCTCGCCGTAGATTACGCGGGCATCTACCTCACTTACGCATACCGCGCCTCGCCGAACGAATCGGTATGGACAGACGAGGAGCACCTTGAACGCCAACATTCCATGTTCGAAGTGCGCGACTATTACCGTCGATACGGCTTGGGCGTCGAGAACTGGCGCATGCGTGCCGATGATCATCTGGTGATCGAACTCCAGTTTCTAGCGCATCTGTTTGGCGAGGAAGATCAGATCGAGCACCTCCCAACAGCAGCCCGGTTCATGGATGAACATTTGTTACGCTGGTTGCTGTTGTTTGCACAGCGTGTCGCCACTCGATGTGTGACGCCACTCTACGCGGGCATCAATTTACTGACCGCCGCCTATTGCGACGAATTGCGTGACCTGCTGGCTGACATTCTGGATCACCCTCGTCCGACCCAGGCTGATATCGAGTCGCGTATGCAGGCAGGCGAGACGCGTTCCAGCGACATACCGGTCGCGTTCGTTCCCGGCGTCGGTGGTCCATCTTGGTAGCCGGTGTCCACAGCTTTCTGTGCTTTTTGATCGCAATGGCCTGCCGGAGGGCACTCGGTGCGGGCTAGTACAGCGCAAATCGAAGGTCCTATCCAGCCCACCATTTTCGCCGAGCGCTGTGTTCACACGCGGATCACAGATGCAAGTTGCCGTGCTTGTATCGACGTATGTCCAGTGGACGCTTGGGTAATCGACGATGAATCTCTTGGTATCGATAGCGAGTATTGTGACGGCTGCGGTCTCTGCGCAGCCGCCTGCCCGCAGGGCGCTATCATCTCGCTGCCTTTCGACTGGTCTGATCAGTTTGAAAACCACTCATCTGTGCGACTCGCGTGTGAGAGAGCAGGTGTGGACCAGAAAGACGCAACCATCATCTCCTGTATGCATGCACTCGGGATGCAGCAGTTAATGCGACTCTACCGTGGGGGTACGCGTTGTCTTTGTTTTGCTACCGGAACTTGTGAACAGTGCGACAGAAACGCTGTGCCAGGTTTTCCGGAATCGCTAAGACAGCTGAATGCTCTGCTGCAAAGTCGACAGCTCTCCAAGATAGAGCTTCGACTCACCGACCGCGACCATTGGCGACCACACTCTGATAGCGCCGTTCAGAGCGGCCACGCGTCAGCGCTGAGTCGCAGAGCCTTCTTTGGTGAAGTCATGATCAGATCCCGGTCGCTACGCAATGAATTGACCGGGCCAATCGAGGAACCGCCGTTTATACCGCCGGCTCGGCTGTTGCCCAGAATCCGGCAGAAAGACGTCGTTCCCTGCGTGCCGCAAATTGATAGTACGAAATGCAACGGTTGTGATGCCTGTGTCAGCCTGTGCCCGCAGCAGGCGATCGAACTCCACGCCACTAACCGCGCGGATGCGCTTCAATACCGTCTCGATGCTGAACGTTGTTCAGGGTGCGGCATTTGCGTCGATGTCTGCAACCAGGATGCGGTCAGTATTGGGCGATGGAGAGCGCAGACGCAATTCGTGCTCCTGCTGAAAACGCAAAGGTGCGCCGCGTGTGGCGTCCCATTCCACCTTCCTGCGACCACCAAAGCCAGGCGTACGTCATGCGCTATTTGCGCCAAGACGAATCATGCGAGCAATTTATTTCAGGTTCTGGATCCGAATTGCTGAAAAGATCACCCGAGCGCTAGCCGAGGTCAATAACGAAATAATCCAGCCGCTCCCATCAAACCAAGTCCTGAAATGCGGGTAAAAGCGATCGGGTCTATGCATATTACTTACAACCTGTTTGATTAAAAATCAATAGCATATTATCTCCTCGTCTAAGCTGAATGCCAAGCTGGCGTATATCAGTACTCGCTGAATAACGGATCGACAACTGGTTTTGATTATGAATTCAGCAAGATTCAGTGGGTTACCAAAGACTTCCGTCGACTGGCATAAAGCTTGTCTTGTTGATAAACGCGTGTCGAATCTGTAGGGCGGACCCACGCCTGAAGCACGACGCGCATATGTGTGGAGGAATTCGAGTTGAAACGTCATTTGAGATTGTCAACAGGATATGTGGTTTTGCTTCTGCTTGTAGGGCCTGCCACGTCAGCTGAAGATCCAGTCGCCGGTCTTGAGTCTGACCAGCAGCCGGCCGGTGCGCCGGTTGTCAAGCAGGTCGAAAAGGACGATGCCCGCATTTCTCACCAGGCGGCGTAGGATGCTGATAAGGCATTGGTCCCTTGAATGAAAACCTGGATGATCAAAATACAGTGTGTTTTTCAAGCGTGCCTATCACGGTTCAGGCTGGTCTTCGCGTCCGTAAGCTTGCTCTTCACTCAAACCGTAGCTATTGCTACGCTTTTTGATCCAGAGCGGCGCGTACGGACACGAATCCTGCGCCTGCTCCCGTGATCCTGATGAGAAATGCGGGCTAGCCCCCTCCCTGCAGTTGCGCCGCCGCCGTCAGTGTCTTGGGGTCGGGCCCGAGTCGCGCAGCGAGCGGCGGAATGTCAAGCGTTCCAAAAGCGTCGTGCAGAAGTACGACACTCATCGCTAGTGAAGCTCAGAGGTATTTAATCTGACAGCACCGTCGGGCTCTAACGCGTTTTGCGCATGACGCAACCACCGGTGCGTCGTTCCTCGCTGAATCTTGTGGGGGCGCATCGCAGCGGCTTCGGAGCGTGGCTGCGCAGCCTGCTTGACGATACCTGGGAAACGGTCTTGCAGCCCTGCCATGTCGGCGATCAACTGATCAGTGGCAAACTGTATCGAGATGTTTTTTTCCAGTTCGACGGTGACGAATGGCGGTGCGTTACCTTGCTCTACTGATGCGTATAGGCGGTCCAGGTGTTCGCCGAGCGAGTCTTCAATTGGGCGGCCATCGATGGCGAGTACTCTCAGTTGCAGCAGGTCCAAACCGTATTCCGAATAACTCATTGCCTGGGTATCGGGTTCGATGCTGGTGACCAGAAAGAGTTTTTCACCCGGCGCGGCGTCATTCACCAGGTCCCAGCGCCAGTTGCCGGCGGTCTCGATTTTCTCCAGTAGCTCACGTGTTACCTCGGTTATGACCAGACCGCCGAGGTATCCCCACTCCAAAGGGTAATCGGCGCCTTCGGTTGGCAACCAGATACGCGGCATTTCGACTGGTTTCATCGCGAGGTGCACCGTTGAGTCTACTCCGTTGCGTTTGATATTGAGTTTCAGCTCTGTGCCAGGCGTGGCGGTATTCACCGCCAACCACCAGGGCACTTTGCCGATAACCGGATGGTCTATTTCGCCGTGATCGATGGCATGGCTATCGATAGCGGTGACGATGTCCCAGCGTTTGATGCCGGCGTCCGCGGCCGGGCTATGTTCGAGCACGTGCGAGACGACCAGGCCGGCTTGTTCCGCGCTGACGTTCAACGCCTTACGAGCAACCGGGTTGAGATTGTACGAAATGATGCCGGTTTCGGTTTTGACAAACCGGCCTTGCTCCACCATGGCGGATACAACCTGCCTGGCAGTGCTGAACGGGATCAAAAGGCCGATGTTCTCGCCGGCGCCGTAGCGTGCGCTGATGCCGATCACCCGTCCCTCTGGACTGATGGCTGGACCGCCGCTGTTGCCCGGGTTTACCGCAGCGTCGGTCCTGATCAGGGTGACATGATCGAGTCTGCGCTGATAGAGATCGTGGCGTGGTTCCCAGCTGGAAATAATGCCCTGGGTGGCAACCAGCTTCTCGCTGTTACCGAAGCCAAGTACAGCGATCTGACCGCCGGGCCGGGCCTCGTCCCAGCTGGCCCACTCGAGCGGACCAATAGGGCCGTTGATTCGTTGAAAACGTTCACGTTCGGCCTCGTTCGTGAATTCGAGCGTGGCCAAGTCGAACCGAATGCTGGGTCTGGAGGCCAGGCGCATTGCAAATTTTTCTTTGCTGCGTACGCCCTCGACCTTGATGGAACGTGCACCCTCGGTAATGTGTTGGTTGGTGACCAGTGTGCGCTCGTCGATGAAAAATCCTGTGCCCATACGCTGCGCTAGATCGCCTTGGCGGTAGGGCTTGAGGTGTTCTCTGGTCTCGTGAACGACGTATACCCGTACAATGCCGGATGACGCCTTTTCTTTGACATCCTTCCAGTCGATGGCGTACGCATCGGAAGCCAGGAAGATAAAAAACGCACAAAACAAACTAGAGATACGCACAACGAAAAACCTCTTACCCTTCTAAGTTACTGTGTTGACGCAATTGTAAATTACTGTGTCGACGCAATTGTAAATTAACGTGTTGATGTAATTGCAAGCAATAATTGCGCCAGAGTTGCGCGATGGTCGCCCTGGCGGCGTTTTTTTGATGTTTATCCTTGACTATGACCCAGGCTGCGACTGTGCCTCGCCGGGTTTCACCCGCTGGATGAGCGGCACCGCTAGCCTGAACCGTGATAGGCATGCTTGAAAAACGCACTGTATTTCCGATCATCCGAGCTTTCTCAAAAGCGCCAATCGCTTATCAGTACTCTACGCCGCCTGGTGAGAAATGCGGGTTAACTCGAATTTTTCTCCAGGTGACGTGATGATTACGCAGGGGTTCACAGTTTAACTGAGGGCTCGTTCATCTGGTGGTGAGATATGCGGGCTAAACACTGGTGCGGCTACCGCTCGGCCGTAAAACCCGCAACCTCCATGTCTCAGCAGGGTTAAAGAATCACATCTGCCAGCAGAAAGAAGCCCAGGATTATCGCAATCCACAGTACCATACTGCCTGTCGGCCAGTTGCTGGCCAGATTGAAATGCCCCATACGCGTGTCACTCAAGGCTTGGCCGCCTTGTCTGAATGAACGAATCACTGCATTGGTAACGTCGCGGCTTTCTTCCCGTATGCTGCCGGAGACAGCGCGCGCACTGGCAGGTAGCAGTCTGCGGTATAGCCATTCCGCATCGATGTTGATCGAGTGCAGCTCGGGTGGATACAGACCCTGCTTGTTCAGCCAGACGAAGGCCAGTGCCGAGAAAAAAAGCAACTGCAACTGTGCCAGTACATGAGTGGTGTCGTAAGGCCAGTAGTCAACTTCCCAGGGCAGCAGTGAATAAAGATACTGGGGTTGCGAGCCGATAAACACGCACAGGACCGCGGCAATGCTCATCGCGATCAGCATGTTGAGCGGTGCTTCTTTGGTGCGGATGCCCGAATCGTGGGCGAAGAAGGCGAAGTAGGGGATTTTTATACCGGCATGATGGAACACGCCTGCGGAAGCGAACAACAGCATCAGCCACAGGTAGTCGTAACCTTCCTCGATCATCGCAGTCATCACCATCGATTTGCTGACAAAGCCGCTGAATAACGGAAACGCGGAAATCGAAGAAGCACCGACGATGCACAGCATAGCGGTCTTTGGCATCGTCTTGTACAGGCCACCCAGGTCGGATCCGTTGATATTGCCAGTGCGATACAGTACCGCGCCCATGGTCATGAACAACAGGCCTTTGAACAGTACGTCATTGAAGGCATGCGATACCGCGCCATTGAGTGCGAGGGCAGTGCCGATGCCGACACCGCAGACCATGAAGCCGACCTGGTTGATCATGCTGTAAGCCAGTACCCGGCGCAGGTCGTTCTCGATGACCGCATAGAAGATCGGGAAGCAGGTCATGATCGCACCGATATAGACCAGCAGCTCGGTACCGGGAAATCCACGCGCCAGTGCATACACGGCGACCTTGGTGGTGAAGGCCGACAGGTAGACTGTGCCCGTCGGTGTGGCCTCGGGATAGGCATCGGTTAGCCAGTTGTGCAGCAGCGGGAATGCGCACTTGATGCCAAAAGCCAGGAATATCAGCCAGCCACTGATGCCTTCCAGGCCGATAAATTCAAATGCCAGCGAACCGGTTTCAGCGTAATGCGCCAGCGCACCCGCGAGTAACAGTACACCTGACGTCACCTGGAACACCAGGTAGCGTATACCAGAACGTATTGCACGCTCGGTCCGGCGGGTCCAGATCAGAAACACGGAGGTGATCGCCAGTAATTCCCAGAAGATGAAAAGGGTGATCAGATCGCCGGCGAACACCGCGCCCAGCGCGCTGCCGGCGTAGAGCAGGGCCGATACGTACTGCGTGGTATCGCGTACATGCAGTGCGAAAATTGCCGCAATGAAGGCGGCGATATGGAACAGATAACCAAACAGCAGGCTGAGGCGATCGGTTCGCATGAGGCTAAGTTCATATTCCAGGATGGTAAACGTTGTGTTGATACCAGGAGCGACGTCCAGCCAGAGATGAACACCGCCCAATACCGGTGTCGCGAGGACGATCAGGTTGCGCAGCCAGCCTCGGGTGAACAGGGCCAGCAGAGCCGCAATAAAGAACGGGATAAACGCTGGCAGATCACTCATCCACATCGTAATACTCTTCCTTGCGCATCACGACCTTGCGCATTTCTTTAGCGATCAGTACGAGCGCAACACAGGCTATAAAGCCGAACAGCGCATAAAAACCGGTGAGCGTTTCCCATTTGACTGCTATGTGTCGATGCAGGATGAAATCGAGTACCAATAAAACAACACAAACAACATAAAAGCCTCCGAGTAAGCGCGATACATTACGCGGATTATCAAACAGGTACTGTTTTTGATCGGGATCATTCATATTATTGACCTCCGGCAGCGTTCAACGCCAGCTGATAAAAAGGGTCGGGGTAGAAAAACAGCAACAGGCACGCCAGCGATGTAAGCCCCATCGCCAGTAAACAGCTCAGCGGTGCTTCCTTGATCTGGTTGTAGCGGGTGCCGTCCTGCGACTTGCCAAAAAAGGCACGTACCGGTATCGGTAGCAGGTAGGCGATGTTCAGCAGTGAACTGACCATTAATACCGTGAGCAGCAGCCATTGGCCAGCTTCAACAGCACCCAGGCCCAGATACCATTTACTCCACATACCGCCGAACGGTGGTAAGCCGATGATGCTGAGACTGGCGATCAGGAATGCACCGAAGGTGATCGGCATCGCTCGGCCCAGCCCCCCCAACTCACTGATCCGGGTTTTATGGGCGGCGACCAGTATGGCGCCGGCTGCGAAGAACAAGGTGATTTTGGCAAAAGCATGCATGGTGATGTGCAAGGCACCACCGAGCACGCTGATATTGGTTGCCAGCAGCGCACCCAGCACGATATAGCTCAGCTGACTCACTGTTGAGTAGGCCAGCCGCATTTTCAGGTTGTCCTGGCTCATCGCAATCAATGAAGCCAGCAGAATGGTGCCGCCGGCAAACCAGATGATCCAGTCATTGGCGCCGGACTGCACGATGAAATCGGTGCCGAATATGTAGATCGTCACTTTTAACACCGTGAATACACCGGCTTTGACCACAGCTACCGCATGTAAGAGCGCGCTTACCGGTGTTGGTGCCACCATTGCGGCTGGCAGCCAGCGGTGAAACGGCATCACCGCAGCCTTGCCGATACCGAATATATACAGCGCCAACAACAAACCGGCCCACGCCGGGTCAAGTTTGTCTGCAAGGATACCGCCAGCGCGGAAATCCAGCGTGCCGGTCACCGTGTAGGTGATCATGATCGCCAGTAACTGCAGGCCTATTGAGGTGGCGAGCAGGATACCGAGGTAGGTTCGTGCACCACGACGCGCTTCATCGGTACCCGCATGTGCCACCAGCGGGTAGGTCGATATGGTGAGAATTTCATAACACAGGAACAGGGTCAACAGATTGCCGGCAAAGGCCGCGCCAAGCGTGCTGCCGATCGCAATCGCGAACATCGCGTAGAACCGGGTCTGGTTGTGTTCGTGGTGTCCGCGCATGTAACCAATGGCGTAAACCGACGTAATCAGCCACAAGCTGCTGGCAACCAATGCAAACAACATGCCCAGTGGTTCAATTTCGAAGCGTAGCGTGAGTCCAGGCAGCGGTTCGGCGATATCAACGGCAAACACGGCACCGGCATTAAAGGCCGAATAAATCGTGAAAACAATCGCGCAAACGGCCGTGGCGGTAATCAGGGTTACGGCTTCGCGTAGATTGGGCCAACGGTCGGCCGCAACAATACCGATGGCACCGGCGAATGGCAGCAGGATGGCCACTAACAGCAAAGACTGCCCGCTCATGGCGCATTCACGCCCAGCAAGCCGACGGCGCTATCAGCTACGTTCACAGTCAGCTCGGTATTGATACCAAAGTATAGATTGGCCAATACCAGGGTCCACATCGGCAGCAGTAATGAGACAGGCGCTTCTTTCACTTCCACGATCGAGTCCGAAGCCGGGCGAAAGAACATGACTTCGATAATTTTCCACATGTAGATCACTGCCAGCAGTGATCCCAGCAGAATGACGAGTGTGATCAGCCATGACTGCTGTTCAATCGCTGCCAGTACCAGGTACCATTTGCTAATGAATCCGGCGGTACCTGGAATGCCTATCAGGCTTAGACCGGCGATAAATATGGCCGTAAACGTCCAGGGCATTCGTCGGCCCAGGCCATTGAGCTCTTCCAGCCGGCTAGAGCCAACACGGTAAACAATGGCTCCGACGGCCATGAACAGCGCGCCTTTCATCAGTGCGTGATTGAACACATGCACCAGTGTTGCCGTCAGCCCCAACACGGAAGCGAATCCCATGCCCAGCACCATGTAACTGATCTGGGCGATGCTGGAGTAGGCCAGCAGGCGTTTGGCATCGGTCTGGAAGATGGCCGAAATGGAAGCCATCACGACACCGACAACACCCAGCAACAGGAATATATGATCTGTTGGCGTAATGCTGACGAAGTCATTAGAGAACACGGTAAACACCATACGCAGCATAATGTACACGGCTACTTTCGTTGCGGTAGCCGCAAGGAATACGCTGATGGCGGAAGGAGAATACGTATAGGCATTGGGCAGCCACAAATGTAGTGGGAACAAAGCGAGCTTTAATGCGATACCCACCACAATAAAGGCGAAAGCGGTGTGTACCGTGCGATGATCCAGTATCGGGTGCAGGCGCTGGTTCAAATCGAGCATATTGAGTGTGCCGGTCTCCGCGTAAACAAGGCCGATACCGATCAGCAAAAAGGTCGCGCCGATCGTGCCCATAATCAGGTATTGATATGCTGCGGTCAGCGCACGACGTTTCCTGCCCATCGCGATCAGGACATAAGAAGACAGCGAAGATATTTCCAGGAATACGAACAGGTTGAATACGTCCCCCGTCTGTACGATGCCCAGCAGGCCAACGAGGCAGAGCAGAAATGCGGAATAGAACAGTGCTGTCTTTTCTCGTGGGACCTCC
Source organism: uncultured Gammaproteobacteria bacterium (assembly GCA_942492025.1). GTDB lineage: Bacteria > Pseudomonadota > Gammaproteobacteria > SZUA-229 > SZUA-229 > JABDQW01. The sequence continues at coordinate 140,685 of CALODJ010000012.1, forward strand.
ATTTCAACACTGCGGAGGGCATAGGGCAGGGTGATGGCGGCTATGCCGGCGACGATGAGGGCAACCAAGGCATTCATCGGGTCGATCCGGTATTCAATGCCCCACGGTGGTGCCCAGCCACCCAGCTCATAACTGATAATGCTGCCATCCATGACGATGGACAATTGCCAGCTGGCGATGAACAGGCACACCCAGGTAACGCAGAGCGTGAATAACCAGGGCAGCCGCCCATTCGGCAGCATCGCGGTTAGCGGTGCCGCCAGTAACGGTATCACGACCAGAAGCAGGCTCAGGTGCTGTTCTATCACAGAGACCGGTCCTGGTCGTGGATTTCATCTTCCTCGATTGTACCGTAGGCTTCTCTGATACGAACCACAAGCGCAAGGCCAAGTGCTGTGGTTGCGACACCGACGACGATGGCGGTCAGGATCAATACGTGGGGCAACGGATTGGAATAGGTGATATAGCCTTCGGCGATTATCGGTGCAGTGCCTTGCTCGACATAGCCAATACTGATGTAGAGCAAAAATACGGATGTCTGGAAAATATTGATACCGGCGATTTTTTTTATCAGGTTGCTGCGGCTGATCACGGTGTAGAAACCCGCCATCATGAGCAGGATAACGATCCAGTAATTGTAGTGCCCGAGGATGATATCGGTCATGATCTTCCCCTGCCGGCAAAAGCGTAAAATATCATCAGCATCACAGAGCTAACAGTGATGCCCACGCCCAGTTCGATCACCAGAATACCGATGTGCTGGCCTGCGGCCGGGTCGAGTGCCAGCCGATTATAATCGAGAAAATTGCCACCAATGAGCAGAGTGACAACGCCGACACCGGCATAGATCAATACACCACAACTGGCAAGAATGCGCAGTACATAAGGTGGCAGGATCTCCTCGGTTGTTTTCAGGCCAAAAACCAGGGCATAAAAAATGAAGGCCACGCTCAGAATGACACCCGCCTGGAAACCGCCACCCGGACCATAGTCACCATGAAACTGCACGTAAAATGCAAACAGGGCGATCACAGGAAAAAGATATTTGGCGATGACCCGCAAAATCAGGTTGTGCTTCATCGCTCATCCTCGTGTTTGTATTTGCGCATCAGGCGTCCGCCAATCAGTAACATCACACCGATACCCGCGGTGAAGATGACCGTGACCTCACCGAGGGTGTCATAACCGCGGTAGCTGGCCAGTATCGCAGTAACGATATTGGGCGCATGCGTGTCTTCCATGCTGTGTGCGATATAGTACGGCGCGATGTGCGTTTGCGCCGGAGACGCCGGGTCGCCAAATGAGGGAATGTCATAGGTGCCATAAACCAGCGCAGCACCGGTCACCAGTACCACGAGCAAGGGTAAGCGCGCGTGATGAGCGGGCCTCTTTTCCTCGTGATTACCGGTCAGCGCCAGTGTGGCTAGCATCAGTACGGTCGATATGCCGGCACCGACGGCGGCTTCAGTAAAGGCGACATCAGCCGCATCCATGACGACGAACAGGCCCGCCGAGTGTAGACTGAAAAGACCGAACAGCATGATGATCACGAACAGGTTGCGCATTCGGATAATGGCGAGCGCTGTGATTGCCAGAAACGCGAGCAAGGTAATGTCAATCAGGGTGTCAATCAAGGTCGTTCTCCCTGTGATCCTGGTCGAGTAAGGGTTTGAGGTCGCCCAGCATAGCCGCATTTGCCAGTGCATGTGATGAAGTAGGGCTGCTGAAAAACAGAAATGCAAAAACCAGCAACAGTTTCAGGCTGGCAATACTCACACCTGTTTGCAGGGCAAGGCCAATCAAAAACAGGGCAGCACAGAGGGTATCGGTCGTGCCTGCAGCATGCAGTCTTGAATAAAAATCCGGAAAACGATGGATGCCAATTCCGCCGGCTACACCCAGCAAGGCGCCAGCAGCGATAAAAATCCAGCTCAATATGTCAACCAATATCATTGTTATACTCGCCCGTTCTAATCCTCGCCCGATGTATAAAAATTTCCCTGTTCGACAAGCTTTAATACAGCGACCACGCCGATAAAATTGATCAACGCATAGATCAGAGCGATATCGATCATTTCGGTGCGTCCTGATAGCACAGACAATACCGCGATCAGCAGCACCGTTTTGGTGCCGACCATATTGACCGCGAGGATCCGGTCATACAGTGTGGGTCCCAGAAACGCACGTGCCAGCGCGAGTCCAATGGTTACCAGGATGGCTAGAGCGGCCACAGAAAGAATCATGGTGATTATTCCGGGTAGTCCTTGGGAATGGCATTAGCAACCCGGCCGCTGGACAGATCTTGCGCGCCGTCCTTGCTCAACGAATGGACCGTAACTGAATCCTTGTTTAGATTAACGCTAACCGTACCCGGTGTCAGTGTGATGGAGTTGGCATAAATGACGCGGGAAAGATCCGTTTTCTGTGTCACGGGTAATTCAAACAGTTGCGGGCTTATATTTTTACCGGGTTTGAAGATGCGCTTGATGACATCAATATTGGCAGCAACAATTTCACGTCCCAGGAAAAACCAGAAGCGCACCAGCAGGATTGTCATATGTGCGGGGTAGGTCTCGTGATCGATGACATCCATGCGGTGGGCGATATAGACCGTTAACAGCGTGGATGCGACCCCCAGGGACAACATCAACGGTGTTAGATGGCCTGACAGCCCGAGCCATAGCGCAAACAACACAACGCCAAGGCTGACAATATGTTTAACCGGGTATTTCATGGTTATTCTTGAGTGATTGCTCTTGCAAGAGCCGGATTATAGCAACATCTCGCGGCCGATAGGTCGTATTGTTCAAGCAGAAAGTGATGTTGCGACACTGAGCAACCGAGGCGCTGGTGGTGAAGTGTGGGTCGCTGACTATCGCGATTGGCGCAAATTGACCGGCCGTTATCCGATATGGACTTGCGCTAGTTTCAGGGTATCATACGGTTGTCTGACATTTCAGTGTCACTAATCAAAGGCAGGCCATGAAAAACAACACGGCAAATGCATCTCCGCAGACTGAACTGGCTATACAACAGGTGTTGCAGGCGGAGCGGGATGCCGAACGGGCCATTCAGGATTGTGAGCAAGACGCCCGCCAAATCATCCAAGAGGCCCAGCGCAGGGCGCAGAACATCAAATCACGAACCGACCAGCGTATTACCAACATGGAGATGCGCCACGGTCACCAGCTCGACCGGACCATCAAGTCGATCGAGCGGGAAGGTGACGTCGAACTCAGACTCGAAGCCGGTCAGCGCTATGATGCGGATACATTACGGACGGTGATCGAGTCCCTGGCAATGGAACTGTGCCAGGCTCGCACATCGGCCGAGGATTAGTCGAAAAAGCGATGGCAGGCGTTTCGACCATAGCCTACGCCCAGGCGCGTATACAGACACGTTACGGCGAGCGTGCGGACGCACGTCTATGGTTGAAACTGCACAATATTCAGGATCTCGGCAGTTACCTGCAGACGGCTCAACAAACCGCCTTGCGTCCCTGGGTGCTCGGGCTCAGTACATCCCACACCAGTCATGCGATCGAACTGGCCTTGCGCCAGAAGTACCGGCATCACGTCGACGAAGTGGCAGGCTGGATGCCCGGGGACTGGCAAGAATCCATGCAATGGATCAAACGCCTGGCCGACCTGCCGGTATTGCAGTACCTGGCTGCCGGGGGTGAGCCGTTGCACTGGATGGCGTCCGATTCTGACATCAGCGGCTTCACCGGTGACGAACCCCTGCAGCGATTGCAGGCGATGCGACAGGCGGGTTACAGGGTTATGGTGGACACCTGGCAGCAGCGCAATTCCATACTGTCAGGCTGGATCGCGCAATGGGACAGCATGCGACCAAAATCCGTATTTTTCGAGCGGGGTCTGCAAGCATTGGAAAAACTGTTGCATGAACAGCTGCGGCTGCAGACAAAACAGCAGGGGTTATCCTCGTCAGGCGATTACGACATCATGCTCGATCGTTTGCGCCTGATCTTTCGACGCTATGCTTTTCAGCCCGCTGCAGTGACTGCGTATCTTGTGATGATCGCGACGGATATCCACCGCGTTAGAAGCGACCTGATGCAGCGCCTGTTTTTCGTGCAAGGCAAGGCTGTCGCCGAGGGTCTGCCACAATGAGCCTGCGCCCTGCCTACACGAGCTGGTTTGAGCTGCTCTGTACTCACGATGAGCTGACCGACATACTGGAAGCATTGGCGCATACTGGGACGATAGAGCTGGAGTTGCGCGATCATACACGGATGCAGATGGATCTGCAGGACCTGCAGCTGCGCCTGCATGAGTACACGCGACTGGCACGTTACTATCACACACTGTGGCCGAAGGCCGATAGCGGCATGAGCCCTTTTGTCGGCAGTCCAGCCGAGATACTCGACAAGGCTTTGTCCTGCCTGTACGACTGGGAAAAACAGGTACAGCCCAAGCTGCATCGACTTGAGGTCGTCAAAAGCCGCCTGACGGAACTGCGGCTGCTGCATGACCTGCTGATCAGCGATGTAGCCAATGATCTGGATTACGATCTGCTGACGACGGCAGGTCCGGTGGTTTCTGCACGCCTGTTTCTGCTCCCCCATCGCAGCAGGCTGGAGAGCATACCTGATACGATTCTGTGGAAAGAGCTATCGACACCCGGTCAGGATTATTTACTGCTGGTGGGTACCAACGACGACCTGGACGCTTTGACGGCCGAGCTGGCAACGAAAAAATACACCTACATTCATCTGTCACCCTTGCCGGCACATAGACAGGACGCGCTTGATGCCATCAACGACCGATTGATCCGGCTCGAGCACTACCTGCAACAGTTGCAGCAGGAGATCGATGATCTTGCGGTGCGTTTCCATCTGGCGCAGGCGCTGGGTGAAATCAGTAGATTGCACTGGTTTTTGAACAACGTCACCACCTTGCCAGCATCGAGCAATTTTGCCTGGATTACAGGCTGGACCAGTGACCGCGCTGGGCAGCAATTACGTCAAGCCCTGGAGCTGAAATGCAGTCATGCGATACTGCATTTTCCGCAAAATCCCGAAGGTACAAGGCCACCGATCATTTTGCAGAATCCGTGGTGGGCCAAACCGTTCGAGATCTTTGCCCGCATGCTCGGTATACCAGGCCATAATGAGGCTGATCCTAGCCGGATGCTGGCTCTGTTGGCGCCGCTGCTGTTTGGCTACATGTTCGGTGATGTGGGTCAGGGTTTCGTGCTGCTGCTGGCGGGGCTGCTTCTGCAAAAACGCTGGCCGCTGTTGCGCATACTGATTGCGAATGGCGCATCCGCTATGTTGTTCGGTTTTCTTTTTGGCAGCGTATTCGGGCGCGAGAATCTGATCCCGGCGCTGTGGTTGCATCCTGTCGCGCAGCCGCTGCCGGTGCTCGCGGTAGCGCTCGTTGCGGGCGTACTGGTCATCCTGCTTGGTATGGCCCTGAACGCTGTCGAGTCGAGCTGGCGCGGGGAATGGTTACGCTGGCTGCACGTTGAGGCGCCGGTTGTGTTGCTCTACATCGGTATCATCTCGATGTTCTTGCTCGAGTCATCTGTGAGTCTGCTGATGATTGTCAGTGCCCTGACGTGGTACCTGATAGGTAATCTGCTGCTGGCAGGCGGCAGACTGCTCGCGCTGCTGACTGCAATCGCAAGACTGCTGGAAACCATGATGCAACTCGTGTTGAATACCGTCTCATTTGTTCGTGTCGGCGCGTTTGCACTTGCGCATGCGGGCCTGTCACTGGCATTTGTTATCATGGCCGACAGCACCGGTTCACTGGTTTCGGCATTACTGATCATGCTGCTGGGTAATGTGATCGTGATTGTGCTCGAAGGTCTGGTCGTCAGCATTCAGACAACCCGATTGATCCTGTTCGAATTCTTTATCCGTTTCCTGCAGGCCGATGGGCGCGTATTCAAGCCGTTGACGGGTCCAGTTGCTGCGGCCATGAATCCTTGAGACCTACAGACAAATTAAACCAGAGGAGCAGTTATGAAAGTTAATCAAACCAAGGCGATGTTCTGGTTGGGCCATTTTGGCTTCATTAGCGCTGCTGTTATGTTGGTAGTGTGGTTGACGCCGGCCTTTGCATCCGAGACGGCAGCAACAGCAACGACACTGCCGGACGCTGCCATATCCTGGGGCTTTGTCGCGGCTGCGCTTGCCACCGGCTTGTCCGCTCTCGGTGCCGGTTTTGCGGTATCGAATGTCGGTAGTGCCGCAATAGGGGCAATGGCTGAGAAACCGGAGCTTCTGGGCCGAAGCCTTATCGTGATCGGGCTGGCGGAAGGTATCGCGATCTACGGTTTGATCGTATCGATCCTGATACTCAATACCATCATTTAAATGACTCTCCGGGTTCAGCATGTCGGTCGCCGAATTCATAGGTGATGAAGTCACTGCCGCCGGTTACCGGCTGTGTGGTATTGATGTTCAGGTCGTTCAGGGCAGCAATGCCATGGCCCTGATAAGGCAGGCGTGTGAACGTGCGTCACTGGTGCTGGTCAGCGCTGGTGTCGCGCAACACATTCGTCGTGCCGACCTCGATCAGTTGCTAGTGAGCATTCAGCCGCCCGTGCTTGTCGTTCCCGATGTATGCGCTGGGCAGGAGGATGTTCCCGGCATCGTAGCGCGGATACACAAGCAACTGGGTATGCTCGAATGAACAATAACGCAGAAACAGAGAAGCAGCAGGCCGAGACGGTAGAGCATTTACTCGGGATTGTGGTTGAAAATCGCGAGAAACGCTGTGCAGAAGTGCGCGAAAAGGCGTACCGGGAAGCACGCGAAATCCTCAAGCAGGCACATGCGCGCAACCGTGCCCATATGCATCACCACATCGACGCATTGCGTGAAAAATACAGGCTGCGAGTATCGTCAGCAATCGCGCGCAACCAGACACACCTGCGACACCAGCACCAGAAAGATGATCGGGCGATACTCGATGTTGCCTGGCCAGTGCTGCGTCAATCCATGCTGGCGCTGTGGCATGAACCGGACACAAGGCGCATGTGGCTGGATGCATCCATTGCCGCCGCGGCCGCGAGATTGCGCGAGTACGGCGGTCGCATCGAGCACCCAAAGGATATGGGTGAAGACGACATGGCATGGATTAAACAGCAGTTGCCTCACGGCAGCGGTCAGGCACCTGTATTTTCGGCAGAGGATACTATTGAAGCAGGCATTCGTATCATAGCTGACGGCACCGTGGTCGATACAACGCTGGAAGGTTTGTTGCACCACAAGAGTGCAATCGAAGCCACGATGATCGCACGTGTCAAACAGGGCATAGCCGGACATGAGTGATACCGGCAACTACGATGCGGTGATCAACAGGATCAGTGGTCCGGTATTGCGCGCGACAACGCGAACACCCTTGCACATGAACGAAGCTGTGCGGGTCGGGCATCAAAGCCTGCTCGGTGAAGTGATTCGCATCAATGGCAGCGAGTCAGTGATCCAGGTGTACGAAGACACCACCGGTCTGAAGCCCGGTGACCCGGTCACTGCGACGGGCGCTCCGCTGTCGGTCAAACTCGGGCCGGGTTTGCTCGGCAATATCTTTGATGGCCTGTTGCGGCCGTTGAATCAGCAGGGGCGTTTTGTGAAACCGGGTATCGTGCAGCACGAGGACGGTAAAAAATACGCCTTCAGTCCCTTGATCAAACAGGGGGATTTGCTCACCCGTGGCACCCTGTTTGGCTCTGTTCATCGTGAGGATGCACGGCTGCAACGCTGCATGACACCACCGAACTGTGATGGCCGGGTTGTCTCGATCAAACCGGCCGGTGAGTACAGGGATGATGAGATCCTGTGTGTGCTCGACTGCGGTGATCACGAGGTTCGCGAACTCAGCATGAGTCACTACTGGCCAGTCAGACAGCCCAGGCCGGTTCTGCAACGCCGGCCGATCAAGGGGCCGCTGTTTACCGGACAACGTATTATCGACAGCATTTTTCCGATCGGCTGCGGTGGTCGTGCTGCGATGCCGGGCGGTTTCGGTACCGGTAAAACGGTACTGCAGGAGACCCTGGCGAAGTGGTGCGATGCAGACGTGATCATCTACGTTGGCTGCGGCGAGCGTGGTAATGAAATGGCCAGCGTGCTGCACGATTTTCCTACACTGGAAGACCCACGCACCGGACGGCCGCTGATGGAGCGCACCGTGATCATCGCGAACACATCCAACATGCCGGTGGCTGCGCGCGAAGCCAGTATCTATACTGCTGTGACAGTGGGTGAATACTTCCGCGATATGGGCTTGCGCGTCGCCTTGATGGCAGACTCCACCAGTCGCTGGGCAGAGGCCTTGCGTGAGATATCAGGCCGTCTCGGTGAACTGCCGGGCGAAGCGGGTTACCCGGCTTATCTCAGCAGCCGCCAGGCGGACTTCTACGAACGCGCGGCGCACGTGTATGCGTTGTCAGGCAGCGTCGGCTCCCTGACCATCATTGGCGCAGTGAGCCCGCCTTCTGCCGATTTTTCCGAACCGGTAACCACGCACACCAAACGTTACGTGCACTGCTTCTGGGGGCTCGATGCCAGTCGCGCGCAGGCCCGTTTTTACCCTGCGATACACCCCCTGCAATCCTACTCGCGGGATGTCGAAGCGTTGCACCACTTCTGGAGTCAGCACGGCCACCCCAACTGGGCGTACCAGCGACAGCGCTTTCTGGCGTTGCTGGAAGAGCAGGCACGTCTCGAGCGCATGGCCCGCATCATTGGCAAGGATGCACTGCCGCCACGCCAGCAGCAGGTGCTGGTTTGTGCCGAGTTGATCAACGAGGCCTTTTTGCGCCAGTCAGCATTTTCCGAGGTTGACCGCTATTGTTCGGCCGAACGCCAGATCGCGATGATGCAGATGATCAACCGTTTCATCAAACTGTCTGAGAACGCCATTGATCTGGATATTCCTGTCGAAAGCATCAGCACGCTGCCGGTGATGCGTAAACTCAAACGCATGGGTGAGGAGATCGGCGAGGATGATCTGGATAACTTTGACGACCTGCGTATCGAACTGGAAGAGGCTTTCACCCAATTGATCCGCCATGCAAAACGCGAGACTGCGCATCATGAAGGCTGATATCTATGCTGACGGCATAGCGACAAGGATCGAAGGTCCACTGTTATTTCTCAAACGTACGGTCAATGTGGGTTTGCACGAGGCGGTTGAGGTCGAGGATAGCGAAGGCAAGGTCCGTCTGGGGCGAATTTCTGCTATCGATGATGATAACCTGACCATCGAGGTGCTGGAGGCGACCGCGGGGCTTGGTCTCGACGATACCCGGGTACGATTCCTGGGTGAGCCGCTGACCTTCGCCGTCGGCCCGGAAATGCTGGGCCGTATTTTCGACGGTGTAGGCCGCGTGATCGATGAGGGTCCGCCGGTGCCGTCAGACAGGGTCCTGCGCATTGATGGCCTGTCGATCAATCCTGCAGAGCGCGAGCGGCCAACGGATTTTATCGAGACAGGTATATCAACCATCGATATCATGAACAGTCTGGTGCGTGGACAAAAGCTGCCGATTTTTTCCGGTGCCGGATTACCACACGACGAGCTCGCCATTCAGATCGCACATCAGGCTCACCTGCGAAAAAGCAGCAAGCAAACAGAAGCCGCAAATGAATTCGCGATGGTGTTTGTTGCAATCGGTGTGCCTTACGACTCGGCTGAACGTTTTCGCTCGGCGATGGAAGCCAGCGGGGCACTCGAACATACCCTGTTATTCCTCAATCTTGCATCCGATTCGAGTACCCAGCGATTACTGTGCCCTCGGTATGCGCTGACAGCCGCGGAGTACCTGGCTTTTGAGCAGGGCAAACACGTGCTGGTCGTGATGACGGACATGACCAACTATTGCGAAGCCCTGCGCGAAGTCTCGGCCAGCCACGGTGAAGTACCCAGTCGAAAAGGATTCCCGGGTTACATGTACTCCGATCTCGCAACGTTGTACGAACGCGCCGGCAGCATCAAGGGCGTAGCCGGCTCCCTGACACAGTTGCCTATCCTGACGATGCCATCGGATGACATCACCCATCCGATACCCGACCTGACCGGTTACATCACCGAGGGACAGATCGTGCTCGACCGAGAGCTCGACCGTGCGGATATCTATCCGCCGGTGAAGGTCTTGCCCTGCCTGTCACGTTTGATGAAAGACGGCACCGGCGAAGGTTTCACCCACCAAGACCACCCCGATCTGGCCAACCAGCTCTATGCGGCCTATGCCCGGGCCATACACGTGCGCGTGCTCGCCAGCGTCGTCGGGCGCGAAGGTCTGACCGAGACCGACCGTCTGTTCCTGGATTTTGGCGACAGCTTCGAGAAACAGTTCATCCACCAGCAAGGCGAGCGCAGCCTGGAAGAAGGTATGACGATTGGCTGGCAATTACTGCGCAGATTGCCAACGAGCGAACTGTTTCGTCTGAATGACCGACAGATCGCACAGTATATCGAACAGGACCAGGAGGAGGTCGGCGCATGAACGGCGATGGCAGGGCGCCAACACGGGCTGCTGTGCTCGAGTTGATGGATGAACAGGTCGTCGTCAAGGAAGCCTATGTTTTTCTCGATGAAAAACGTCTGTTGCTGGCTGCAGAGTTGCTGCGCGAGTTACACCGCTATCAGCAGTTGAGTCAGGAGCTAGGTGAATTACACACCAGGGCCCGGGATGCAATGCAGGCAGCCGTCGGTCATCACGGGCTCAACGGTCTGCAAGTCTATCCCGCCGGAACCATGGAGAACGCTGAGTGGGTGCAAACCACGCGCAATTTCATGGGTGTGACGCTGACGGAAACAGAATTGAAAGCGAGCGATAATGATGCCGTGGCTGCCCCTGCGGTATACGCATCCGCTGCTGCCGAACGCTGCCGCCAGCTTTTTCGAAACATTGTCATTAACAGTGCCGTACTGGCCGGCGTATCCGGCAATCTACACCGTTTACTGGCTGAGTACCGTGTAACCGAACGGCGATCACGCGCGCTGGAGAATATCATTCTGCCGGAAATCGACCAGGCCCTGTACGAGATGTCCTCGCACCTGGAAGAGCTCGATCTCGAAGACGCCATTCGCGTGCACCTGCAGTCAAAGTAGCCCGACGATAATTGACCCCTTCCGGATGTAGACAGATCAATTGACGCAAAGGCCACAAAGATGTGTTGCTGGCTTCATTGCCGCCATCGACGCAAACATAATATAGATAGGCTGAAATCGTAAAGAAATCTGCGTGAAGATGATTTACATTGGACAGAATGCCGGTGTATGAAGTACTATTTTCAATATGTAGTTATAAAATAATAGTATAAACACTATATGTGGTATTCTGAGACGCCAGAACGATCTGAAGTAAACACATGAGTATCGTCAAGCACCCCTGTAGCGCAACTGATACGGCCGCCGAGGTTCCGTTACAGCCGGCGTCGATTGATATCTGGCAAAGTAAATACCAGCTAAAGTCAGCCGAAGACAAGGCTATCGATCAGTCCATCGATGATACCTTTGTGCGCGTCGCCCGCGCACTCGCCGATATTGAAACCACGCCTGAAAAACAAGCGCGATGGTACGATCAGTTCCTCTGGGCATTACAGCACGGCGCCGTACCCGCAGGCCGAATCATTTCAAATGCCGGCGCAAAGCAGCATAAACCGGCCACATCAACCATCAACTGTACCGTGTCGGGTACGATCCAGGACTCGATGGACGATATCCTGCAAAAAGTCCACGAAGCCGGTTTGACCCTGAAGGCCGGTGCCGGTATCGGTTACGAGTTCTCCACGCTCCGGCCCGACAAGGCTTACGTTTCCGGTTCGGGCTCGGTCACATCGGGGCCGTTGTCATTTATGGATATTTACGACCGGGTTTGCTTTACCATTTCATCGGCGGGTGGACGCCGCGGTGCACAGATGGCCACATTCGATGTCGGTCATCCCGATGTACTGGACTTCATTCGCGCCAAACGCGAGCACGGCAGATTGCGCCAGTTCAATCTGTCCTTGCTGATCACCCATGAATTCATGGAAGCCGTCAAACAGGATCAGCCGTGGCCGCTGGCTTTTCCGCTGACACCGGGAGAAGCGGCTGCAGACAGCATCGATCTGAACGACAGTGCACAGGTGATATGGCGGCACTGGCCGATCAAGACCGGCTACATCAGCGACGATGCAGGCAGGATTGCGTGCAGGATCTACAGGACCCTGCCCGCACGGCGGCTGTGGGATGTGATCATGACGTCGACCTATGAATACGCGGAACCGGGTTTTATTCTGCTCGACGAATACAATGAGATGAACAACAACTGGTTCTGCGAAGAAATTCGCGCAACCAATCCCTGCGGCGAACAGGGGCTGCCGGCATACGGCGCTTGTTTACTGGGTTCAATCAACCTTACGCGGCTGGTCAACCAACCGTTCACCGACGATGCCTGCTTCGACTGGGACACCTACAAACAATTGGTCAGCGTGTTTACCCGCATGCTCGATAACGTCGTTGAAATCCATGGTCTGCCCCTCGAGCAGCAACGCAAAGAAATCATCAGTAAGCGCCGCCATGGCATGGGTTACTTTGGTCTTGGTTCGGCCCTGGCCATGCTCGGCATTCACTACGGCTCAGAACAGTCACTGGCATTCACCGAAAAAGTGACCCGTGAACTCGCTATCACCGGATGGCGCTGCGCACTGGAACTGGCGAAAGAGAAAGGTCCCGCACCGGTGCTGGAGCGGGAGTTTGAAGTTAGCGCTGAAATGCTGGCGCGAAGGCCGGAAATGCTGGACGATGGCTGGCGTAAAGGGGACCGCGTTAAAGGTAAGGTGCTGCATGCAAGATACAGCCGTTATATGCAGCGGATTGCTGAAGTCGATCAGAAGCTGGTTACGCAGCTGGCAGACGTGGGGGCGCGCTTTACCCATCACAGTTCGATTGCACCCACCGGCACGATAGCCCTGTCACTGGGTAATAACGCCAGTAACGGTATAGAACCCAGCTTCGCCCACCACTATTCACGCAACATTATCCGTGCAGGCAAGAAGAGCAAGGAAAAAGTCGATGTCTGGTCCTATGAATTGCTGGCCTACAGGGCACTGGTCAACAACAAGGCAATGCCCTGTTCCGACATGGAGGATGAAAAGTTACCTGATGTCTTCATCAGTTCAGAGGATGTAACACCAAAACAACACGTGGACATCCAGGCGGCGGCGCAGAAATGGATTGACTCATCGATATCGAAAACCGCAAATATACCCACGGAATATCCTTATGAAGATTTCAAGGATATCTATCTTTATGCGTATGAAAAGAAACTGAAGGGTTGTACAACCTTCCGTTTCAATCCCGAGGTGTTTCAGGGCGTGCTGGTCAAGGACAAGGACCTTGAAAACACGGTTTACAGATTCCGCCTGGAAGATGGCACTGTGATCGAAGTCAGAGGCGACGAGGAAATTGAATACGATGGTGAGATTCACACCGCGGCCAATCTATATGATGCACTGAAAGAGGGTTACTACGGCAAGTTCTAGCCCGCACTACTAACCATGGATCTATGCACAATGCCCACCATCGTCGTCATTCTGTCAATGTTCACTCTACGTAAGGGTAATTTGCAGAGCTTGAAGGTTTCCATATGACTATCGAGATAAAGAAGAAAATTATTGCTTATGATGTAGTTGATGCAGACAGCAAGGAGCAGGGCAATGCTGTAACTGGTACAGATACCTCAGACAGCAGTTCCGGTTCGGCCGAAATCATCCAGATGCACGAGAAACTCGAGCGTCCCGAGATGCTGCTCGGTTCCACCTACAAGATAAAAACGCCACAGTCTGAACATGCCTTGTATATCACCATCAACGATATCGTGTTGAATCCGGGCACCGAATACGAGATGCGGCGACCGTACGAAATTTTCATTAATTCTAAAAATATGGACCACTTTCAATGGATCGTGGCACTGACCCGGATCATCTCGGCCGTGTTCAGAAAAGGCGGTGATGTCACGTTTCTGGTCGAAGAGCTGCGCAGCGTGTTCGATCCCCGCGGTGGTTACTTCAAGAAAGGCGGCAAGTACATGCCGTCACTGGTAGCTGAAATCGGCGATGCCATCGAATGCCACATGAAAATTATCGGTATGATTGAAGACAAGCGAATCGACAAAAAGCAGCAGGCAATACTCGATGCCAAACGCAGGGAGTATGAATCGATTCATTCTGACAACGGCAGCAGGGAAGATGTTTCATCAGGCGAGTTCCCGCCGAGCGCACAGTTGTGCATGAAATGCCACACCCAGGCGGTTATAAGTCTGGGCGGCTGCATGACCTGTCTTAACTGTGGCGACTCCAAATGTGGTTAGTTATAACAGTGGTTAGCTGTAAAAGTAACTGGCGCTCAAAATGATCTGACAGAGAGCAAGTGCAACACTGCTCGTTAATCAACACAGATAAAGTTACTCACAATCCGCAGTTAAAGGCTTTCATTGCTGTATGTGTTAGTTCATTCGTTGAGGGATTTAGCTTGAGCATCGCCACTGAGATTTTACCATCGACCCACTGATACAGACCTTGCTGGTTTTTGAACAGTGATGAAATAGGTGAGGTAGGGTGCGCCGTGCACACCAAAATCAGTACACCAAGCCTGCTTGCTGCACAGAGGTGCGCGCGGTATATGCTGCGATGTATACACACTCTTCCATCAAAGAAACAAGTAACACATACAATCGCGAGTGAAATGAAGCAGGCTCCCGAATGCAGTATCTTCGTCGACTAACCCGGATATTGCACGAAGGATTTGGATTTAAGGCTGCGGTTGACATCCATGCTTAGGGCGCGAATCAACATCTACAAGTCAAACAGGTCTTTCAGTTTAGAAGCCCCCTTGGGCTCTTGGGCGGCTCGCTTCAGTTTTTCATAGAGTTTGTTTCTGCAGAGGTCAGGTGTAGCAAATTACTGGCCTCTGTCGCTATTTGGCTACAGAGGTGAATATCGATTACAGCGGTCTTCCTCATGATAATTATATTTGCAGTGTCTCACTGGAGCGACAGTCTGATCGCTTTATGCAAACCGTATTGCCTCTAATATGTTGACATGTATGAGTAAAACAAGGTTGGCACAAGTTCTGCTTACTGGTTATGAGCTGCTCGTTTATTTGAGGCAATGAAGGAGGTGAGAGCAGCATGGATCAGGACTATTTGATGATAAACCAGGCCTGATTCCTTGACTGTCAAGAATCAGGTGTTAAAAAAAATCTGTCAAGAATGGAGCTTGACACTAATGAGGAGAACTTAGGAATGATAACGACTAAGAGATCTATTACTGTTTTTAAGCCTGTATTGCTTGCAGGTGTGATGAGTGTAGGACTACTACCGGCTATCGGGCACGCGACTCCAAGTATTGCCGCTGCTCGGGATGCGTCCTGTGGCACAACAAATTTTTTTTCCTCGGATTGCAGCCAATGCCATTCAGGTACCCCGAGTGCATCGACTGCATTTACAAGTACGCCAGCCTGTCCGGCACCGGTGGCAGTGGCGCCACCCCCAGACCCAGTGGTAACAGCTCCAGAGGCGCCGCCCCCAGACCCAGTGGTAACAGCCCCAGTAGCGCCACCGCCAGATCCAGTAGTAACGGACCCAGTGGTAACAGCGCCGGTGGCACCAGCCCCAGACCTGGTAGCGATAACGGATCCATTACCTGATCAATGTACGGATAGCGATAACGATGGCTTTGCGGAAGAAGGTGGTAGCTGTGGTCCCAGGGATTGTCGCGACAGCGATGGCCACATCAACCCCGACGCCGAGGAAATCTGCGACGACGGTATCGACAACAACTGTAACGGCCTGGTGGATCTTGCTGACAAAAAGGCCTGCGGTATGCCCGTAAGCTGTGCCGACGGTGATGACGACGGTTTCTACGCGGGCGGTAGTGAATGTGGTCCCACCGACTGTGATGATGGCAACTACCTGACCAATCCCGGTGAAAACGAAGTCTGTTCCGACGGCATTGACAACAACTGTAATGCGAGGATCGATGGCCAAGACATCGCCTGTCGGGTTCGTGGCCGCGATGAGGACGAAGAGCGCGATCATGGTGGTGATCGCGATCATGACGGTGAACACGATCATGATGATGAACACGATCATGAAGGTGACCACGATTGATGCGTGAAGCTGCCTAGTGGCGCAGGATTTTCGTTCGTCCAAGATGAAAATTGCGAAGCAATCCTGAGGTAGGGCCAGCCAGAGCAACAGCTCTGGCTGGCCCTTTAACTTTTATCGCATACTTCCCGTAGGCGCAACAATGTTTGACTTGGCGGCATGGCTGTGACTGGCTGGGAAATGACTATTGATTTTCGGGTAACAGAAATCATAACTGACTACAAGAGAATCAAGCACGGACCCTTAGCCCGCATTTCTCACCAGGCGGCGTAGAAAACTGATATGGCTTTGGCTATATGGAGTGAAGCCAGTACGACCCAAAACACAGTATGTTAAACAAGCCTGCCTATCACGGTTCAGGCTGGTCTTCGTATCCGTAAGCTTGCTCTTCACTCAAACCGTAGCTATTGCTACGCTTTTCGTTCCTGAGCGGCGCTTACGAACACGAATCCCGCGCCTGCTTCCGTGATCCTGGTGAGCAATGCGGGTTAGTAGAGGAAGATAGCATCAGCTAAAATGCTGTAACCAGTACCGATGAATTCTTGTGTCGTTGGTCAGTTCAGGATGAAACGACAGCGCCAGATGTCTGTCATTGCCTATCACGATAATTTCATCATCGTAGCGAGCCAGTACGTCAACGCCTTCACCCAGATCGGTTACGCCCGGTGCGCGTATGAAGTGAGCCTGAAGGGGCTCGTCGCCTGGATCAAAATCGAGCTCGATCTCTGCTGTAAAGCTGTGCACCTGGCGTCCGTAGTGGTTACGCAAGGCGCGAAACGGCAGTATATTGAGCGGGATGACGCGCTCGTCATCGACGGATTCTGCCATCAAGATCATGCCTGCACAAACACCCATCACAGGACTGCGTTCGGCAAATTTTTGTAGAGGCTGGTACATGCCCGATTGCTGAATCAGCAGGCTCATCGTTGTTGACTCGCCACCGGGAATGATCAGCCCGGTACATTGATCGAGTTCGGCCGATTTACGTACCAGCCGGGATTCAACACCGAGCCGTGACAGACTTTCGACGTGTTTCTGGAAGGCGCCTTGCAACGCAAGTACGCCAATCAAGGTGGGCATTGGGTGTGTTGTGCTTACCAGCCTCTCACAGCCAGGCGTTCTTCTTCTGGAATTTCCGACATTTCCAGGCCTTTCATGCCCGGGCGCAGGCCGCGGCTGACACGCAGCAGGATCTCAGGATCATCATAATGGGTTGTCGCATTGACGATCGCAGCGGCACGGGCTGCGGGATCATCCGATTTGAAGATGCCGGAACCGACAAACACGGCTTCAGCGCCGAGCTGTCTGACCAGTGCGGCGTCGGCAGGTGTGGCAATACCGCCGGCAGAGAAATTGGGTACCGGTAATTTACCGTGCTCGGCTACATAGCAGACCAGGTCGTAGGGTGCGCCCAGATCCTTGGCAACCGCCATCAGTTGTTCCTTGCCCAGTGTGGTCAGGCGCTGCATCTCATCCATCAATGCGCGCATGTGGCGTACGGCTTCGACAATGTTACCGCTGCCTGCTTCACCTTTGGTACGCATCATGGCCGCGCCCTCACCAATGCGGCGCAGGGCTTCACCCAGATTGGTAGCACCACAGACGAAAGGCACTTTGAAGTCGTGTTTGTAGACATGGTTGACCTCATCTGCCGGTGTCAGGACTTCAGATTCATCAATGAAATCGACTTCGAGGGCCTGTAAAACCTGGGCTTCTGCAAAATGACCGATACGGCATTTGGCCATCACCGGGATCGAAACCGTGTCCTTGATCGCCTGAATCATATCAGGATCGGACATGCGCGCGACACCACCGTCGCGGCGGATGTCTGCCGGGATGCGCTCCAGCGCCATAACCGCACAGGCACCAGCGTCTTCGGCGATTTTGGCCTGCTCAGCCGTTGTGACGTCCATAATGGCGCCGCCCTTGAGCATCTCGGCCAGGCCGACTTTGACGGCAAAATCTGCCTGCTTGGTATCTGAGCTATCGTTCATGTCTGTGTCTTATCATGTGTTTGGATGAATGTGCTGGTAACGGTACAACATTAACAAATAGGGCAATGCCACACGCGAATAGTTCGCCAGCATAGCGGAAACCGCCCGCGCGCTCAACGCTATTCTTCATTTAAAAAGAATGGCTTAACCCGATTGCTGGTATGGTTTTGGCGCCAACCGTTAAATCACGCTTCAAGCTGTATCGCTAATCAGCTTGTAACAGAATGTTTTGCTGTCAGCCCTCGTAGCCTTCGGGTAGCTCGTGGGCAATGCCCTTATGACAATCGATGCAAGTCATTCCCTCTTCGAGTGCGTCTGTGTGGACCAAGGCGGACTCTTCTTGCTGTTTTTCCATGTTCATGTGGTCGGCCTGGTGGCAGTTACGACAGGCCCTCGAGTCGGTTTCTTCCATTTTGGTCCAGACCCGCTGGGCAAGCTCAAGGCGTTTGGCTTCGTATTTCTCCGGTGTATCGATCGTGCCCATCATCATGTGCCATAGTTCGCGCGTAGCTTCGATCTTGCGTACCACTTTGTGTGCAAAGTCCTTTGGCACGTGACAGTCCGGACAGGTAGCGCTCACGCCGGTGCGGTTACTGAAGTGCGAGGTTTGCTTGTACTCGGAGAACACAAAAGTCTCCATCTCATGACATGAGATACAGAATTCCTCGGTATTGGTTACCGCCATGGTATAGTTAAAACCACCCAGGAAAACAACACCGACGGTAAAACCCAGTATCAGCAGTAATCCGAGGGAATATGTTTTTGACGGTGATTTAAACGCTTGCCAAAGGCGGGAGATTAACCCTTCTTTCTCATTTGATTGGTCACTCATAACGGGTACTCATTTAGTTACAGTGGGACGTCAGGCCCCAGATTTTACGTAGATTCTTGCTCTTTCGGCGATTAATCAGCATAACTTAAACCCTACACGGGCTCAACACTATCTTATCGCTATGTCGATGCATATGATGTGTTTTCTGATTGCGATGTTGGTTCGAACAGCTTTTTGACATGTCGGCTACTTCAATCCCGCGTACGCGTCATTCCAGTATGTTGTTAGCTGGACTAAATCTGCCTGGAGCAGATTTGAACAGCGAAGGCTGGCCCGAAGGGCAGAATACATGGATGTATTCTGTAATCCAGTGACTTAAGACGCTGGATGCCTGCCTCCGCAGGCAAGACAAGTTTATTCCGGACAGCAATGTGCCTCCGCAGGCAAGACGAGTATTTTATGGACTTCGCTACGTTTCCGAGATGTGACAGATGCTCTTTTTCGAAATTTGACATACACCTACGTAAAGCTCAGTGCCTGCACGGGGCAGGCTGACACACACATACCGCAGCCTGTGCAGATTTCGGCATCGATTTGCGGGCGCCGATAATGCGCCAGCGAGATGGCCTTATAATCACAGCGATTGCAGCAGGACATACAGATGATGTCATCCCACGCAATACAGGTGTCGCGATTCAACACCAGTTTACCGATGATGCGTGGTGCGGGCTTATCGTCGATCGCTATATCCAAGGGGCAGGTTTCGACGCAAGCGCGGCAAAAGGTGCAACCTGCCGAAGCGAAATTCAGATACGGCGTACCGCTGAGGCTGTGCTGTGGTGGATGGATCAGGATGATAGCCTGTTCGCAAGCCGATACGCACGGTTGCGCGCAATCGATGCAATGCTGTTGCAGTGATCGTCCCTGATGCCAGGGTGGCGCCGGGCCCAGCGGATTATGCTGCCTGGCTTGTTCTGCGCGGCCCTGCCGGGTCAGGTAGGCGCCGCGTAAGAAGGCTCTGCGATTGGCGTCTACTTTACTCAACGATACGTGTTATCTACCAGCGGCGCTGCATTTGAAAGTGGAACATGGCACTGCATGCAATTATAGCGTGCGCCCGCTACCTCTTCGTGCTTATCGTTAACATAATGGTTGCTGGACATCGGGCTTTTACTCTTCTTGGTCCTGTCGGTATTAAATGGCCGACCAATGTATTTGGGCACGTCATGACACTCAAGGCATTGATTGTCGTCCATAACAACAGGCAGAAATTCCTCTACTTTGTGCGGTATCTGTGGCGGTAGTTCCTCCCAGGCTTTTACTAGACGATCGTTATAGCCGGGTTTGGCATCGCTATAGGTATAGACGTTCGGCGTTGGTGTATCGAACACGCTGGTCTTGCTCAGGCCCATGTTCAGTTCATCGATGGCATTGCTGTCGTCGGCAATTCCGCTTGATGACATAGCGATCAAGCCGAGTGTGGCGAGAATCGTGCGTATTTTCATGCGGCTCTCCTTTGTTGGGATTCGGTAGTATCTGAAAGTTGTTGGGCCTTGATATGCTGGCGTAAGTCGAATTTCAGGGTGTCTTCGGGGCAAATGCGGATACAGCGACCGCAGTTCGTGCACTCGCCGGATGCGATCATGCCGGCTTTACTCGCCGCTTTCATATTCAATACTTGCGGTTCCGGGCAGATTTTGGCGCACTCGCCGCAGTGTGTGCAGGTCGGTGTGTCAAAGGCAATGCGTAGCTGGGCCAGCCTGCCAACCAGAGCATAAAACGCGCCCAGCGGACATAAGTGGCCACACCAGCCGTTGCGCAGGATAAACAGGTCGAACAGGCACACGCCGAATACCGCGATCCAGCCGGCGCCGATGCCATAGATCAACTCACGGTGGAGCATGCTGATCGGGCTGATCCACTCGAAGGCGGCGACACCGGTAAGTACGGATAGGATCAGCGCCAGTGTCAGCACCGTATAGCGGATGTTACGGCTCAGCTTGAACACATCGTTGATACGCAGGCGCCGCCGTGCCCAGGCCGCGAGGTCGGTGACCATATTCAGCGGGCAGACCCACGCACACCAGGTGCGGCCACCGATGATAGCCACAAAGACCAGAATGATCGCGGCGCCGACTAGTACTTCCTGTAATGGCAGCTGACCGGTGAGTATGATCTGCAGCACGGCAAACGGGTCGGCCAGTGGAATGATGCCAAGCAATTCAGAGCTGCTCAGATTCCCGCTCAGCAATGGCTGCTCGGCGATGGACCAGTTCCAGTTGACCGTGCCAAAGAATAATAACAATACGCCCAGTTGCAACAGTCGGCGCAGCAGCAGGTAGCGCCAGACGCGCAGTTTGCCGAACAAGGTTGCCGGCATCACAAACGGCCTGACCGGGCGGCCGTTGGGGCCTGTTCGGACGGGCTGGTCTGCGCCGCTCATGGGAGATCCTCGTTCAGATAATCGAGCCCGGTCGCAGGTGCGGTGGGGCTGGTCGTCTCACCCTTGGCCTTGAATTCCTGTGTGATCGGTGTGTCGACGGTCCAGCCGAGGCGGTAGTGATCACCGATCTGGCCTTGCACCAGGTCAGGCTGGACCACACGGATCGCCGCCTTCTGGGTCGGGCAGGCCTTTTCACAGATGCCGCAACCGGTGCAGTCACTGCTGTGCACCAGCGGTACGAACATCGCGTGTTTACTGATGCGGCGCGGATGGTGCTCGGTGGTGATGGCCTTGCCTTGCAGTGGACATTCGCGGAAACAGATTTCACAACGCAGCCCCTGCCAAGATAGACAGTTTTCAATGTCGATCACGGCGAGTCCCATGCGCGAGTCGTTGATGTCCTTCAATGCTGGATCGATCGCACCGGTTGGACAGGCTTTCAGACAGGGAATGTCCTGGCACATATAACAGGGGATATCCTTTGGAATGAAGTAAGGCGTTCCGATCGGGATACCGCTTTCAGCACTGGCCAGTTTCAACGTGTCATACGGGCAGGCATCGACGCACTGCCCGCACTTGATGCAGCGGGCGTTGAAGTCCGGCTCAGGCAGTGCGCCAGGAGGGCGGATCGCAAACGGCGTTGCCCGTGCCTGCTGGTTCAACAGATACGACCATACCAGACCGCCGGTTGCAGCCAGCGCCGCGCCCTGGCCAAATTTGACCAGGAATTCGCGCCGGTTGTGCACGGCTTTCTTGCTCATGCTTCATCGTCCCCCTGCGAACATCGCAGTCGCTACGCTATGCCCTGCTTAGGCTCAGGCCTTATAGACCTTGATCGCCGCCTTCTTGAAGTCCTCTTCCTTGGACATCGGGCAGGTCACGTCGAGGCAGATTTTGTTGACGAATACGCCTTCATCGAAGAACGCGGCAAAGGTGTAACCTGGCACGGGCCTGTTACGTCCCTGGGTTTCGACCAGGGCCTTGATCTTGCCGCGGCGCGATTCGATCCAGATCAGGTCGTTGCGTTTCAGGCCACGCGCCTTGGCATCGTCTGGATTCATGAACAGCTGAGCGGTCGGGACTGCCCGGTGCAGTTCCGGTACACGCCGCGTCATCGTCCCCGTGTGCCAGTGTTCGAGCACGCGTCCGGTGGTGAACCACAGATCGTAGTTGTCATCCGGCTGCTCCGGTGGTGCGGCATAGGGCCGGAAGAAGATCTTGGCTTTGTGCGCCAGGCTGGTTTTTTCTTTGTCGGTCACCTTGTCCAGATCACCGCTGGGCAGCGCCTTCAACGCCTTGCCGTAGAAATCAAAGCCGCTGCCTTTGGCGCAGTAGGGATCATATTTTTCGTTGAAACGCCATTCCGTCTCCTTGCCGTCGATCACCGGCCATTTCAGTCCTCTTACGTCGTCGCGGTAGTAGACGTCGAATTCGGCGAGGTCGTGCTGAAAGTTCAAGCCAAACTGGCGGTACTCGTTGAACAAAGCCTTTTCCGGGAACCAGCCATCACCGAGTTTTTCGGCGATATGGTTGCCATGGCCTTTGCCAACGGCTTTGTCCGGCCATTTGACTTTTAGGTTGTCGTTGGTCGCGAACAGCACATCGTATAGCGTATCGTCAGGTGAATACCCGAGTTTCTTCGCTTCGGCCAACACGCTGGGCAGTTTGCCGTTCTCAAAACCCTCGTCGACTAGCCCGGGTACTTTGTGTTCGCCCCAGACTTCTTTCAATTTGAAGCGCTTGGCGAATTCCAGGTGCTGCCAGACGTCGGCCATGGCTTCACCCGGCGGTGCCACTTGTTGGCGCCAGGCCTGGGTTCTGCGTTCGGCATTGCCGTACAGGCCCCATTTCTCGAAGATCATCGCCGTCGGCAGAATCAGGTCGGCGACCTTGGCCGATACCGTTGGATACGGGTCCGAGACCACGATGAAGTTGTCCATCTTGCGCGCCGCTTTGATCCAGTGATTGGCGTTGGCTGTCGCCTGGAACGGGTTGTTGACCTGGACCCAGGCCCACTTGATTTGGCCATCTTCCAGATCGCGCATGATCTTGGTGATATGGCTGCCAGGCTTGGGATTCAGGGTCTTCGCCGGTAGCTTCCACAGCTTCTCGCTACGTTCACGGTGCTTGGGATTGAACACGACCATGTCCGCCGGCAAGCGGTGAGCGAAGGTACCGACTTCACGTGCGGTGCCACAGGCCGACGGTTGTCCCGTCAGAGAGAATGCACCGTTCCCGGGCATAGCTTGTTTGCCGAGCAGCAGGTGCAGGGCATAGTTCTGTTCGTTGACCCAACTGCCACGGTAGTGCTGGTTGAAGCCCATGGTCCAGAAGCTGGTGACCTTGCGCTTCGGATCGGCATACAGGTCAGCCAGTGTCTTCAGCTTGGCTTTGTAGGCATCCATGTCTTCTCTGGCATCGCCTTTCGACAGCTCGGCGACGAAATCCAGTGTGTAGGGCTCGACGCCGCGCTTGAATTCCTCGAAGCTGATGAGCCAGTGCTTGACCGGCTTCTTGGTGTTGTTCTGTTCGACTTCTTCGCCTTCTTTACGGCGTTGGGCAGTGGCTTCGTACTTGTCGAGTTTGATCTTGAGTTCTTTGGCTTGAACGTCTTTTTCAGCTTCGAAACAATACTTATCGGTGGGGCGCATGCCGTAACCAATGTCGTAGGGGCCGGTGGCAAATACGCAGTGCTTTTTGACGAAGTCGTGGTTGACGGCATCGCGTTTTATCATTTCGCGCATCAAGTAGTTCTGGATAGCCAGGTCAGTACCCGGTTTGAACACGATCTCGGTATCGGCGATGTCCGATGTCTGGTTGCTGATCGTCGTCAGGTTGACCAGTTTGACATTCTCATTGGTCAGGCGCCGATCCGATACCCGCGCCCACAAGATCGGGTGGCATTCAGCCATATTCGCACCCCAGGTGACCACGGTATCGGTGTACTCGATGTCATCGTAGTTGCCGGCCGGCTCGTCGATGCCGAAAGTCTGGATGAAGGCAACCACAGCCGAGGCCATGCAGTGACGGGCGTTGGGATCGATGTTGTTGCTTCGAAAGCCGGCCTTCATCAGCTTGGCCATGGTGTAGCCTTCGGGAATCGTATACTGGCCCGAGCCGAAAACTGCGACACCGGCCGGTCCCATCGCCTTGTAGGTGTTTTTGAACTGCCGGGTCATTTCATCCAAAGCGGTTTCCCAGCTGACCGGCTGGAACTTGCCATTCTTATCAAATTTGCCGTTTTTCATGCGCATCAGCGGCCGCGTCAGCCGATCCTTGCCGTATTGGATCTTGCCGTTGAAATAGCCTTTGATGCAGTTCAATCCCTTGTTGACCGGTGCATCCGGATCGCCCTTGGTGGCGACGACGCGGCCCTCTTTGGTCCCCACCATGATACCGCAGCCGGTGCCGCAGAAGCGGCAGACGCCTTTGTCCCACTGGATATCGGCATCGGCTTCCTTCGATTTGGCGAGTGCTGCGGCAGGCACCGTCATGCCCGCAGCGGTCGCGGTAGCCGTGGCGGCACTGGTTTTCAGGAATTCTCTTCGTGTCAGATCCATTGCTACCTCCTACTATTGATGGTTAGGTCGATGATTCTTCGTCGTATTGTTCGTTCAAATAAGCGGGCACGTCGCGTTGTTCGAGTACTTCATTATCCAGTTCGGGTGGAATCGCATCGATCAATTCACGGTCTTCTTCGAAATAGTGACTGGACATTTCCGCCAGTACGATGTGTGGCAAGCTGCGAATGCGCTTCAGACCGTCGACTTCTGCGCCGATCGTGTCCGCTTCCTGTGTGATCACGATCCGGCCGGTGTCTTCGTCGACATAGTGGATATCGACGCCAGGCAAGTTCCCCAATTGTTCACAGACGTCAGTGATGTGTTCGTGTGAGCTAATAACCAGGATGCCAGATATATTCATTGCTTGAGATGACCCCAGCGTGCAAAGACAGATCAATCAGCCAGTTTTCATGACAAAAACTATCTTTTCCCTGAAAACTTTCAGGTTAATAGCCCTGTATAAACAAGATGTGTTGATATCACCATGACTTAGGTCAAGTGAATGTCATCGCCCGCATTTCTCACCGGGCGGCGGAGAGTACTGATAAGCCATTGTCTTTTTGGGAAAAGCGGGAATGTTCAAAAACACATGTCGTAGGGTGGGCCGTGCGCACCGGAGCGGTCCAACAGACTGAATATTCGCGGTGCGCATGGCGCAACCTACGATCCTCCAGTTATCCTGGTGAGAAATACGGGCTAGCCGCCAGTCATGCTCATAAAGCGCACGATCTGTCCAGGGTGCTCTCGAAACTCGTGTTTTTCCGGTTTGATGCCAATGGCTTCGACGATCGCATTTCGTAAACCGCCATCGCTGATGCCTTGCCTGAGTAGGGGACGTAATTCGTATTTATGATCTTGGCCAAGGCACAGGTAGAGCGTGCCGTCGACGGAAAGACGTACACGATTGCAGGTCGCGCAGAAATGCTGTGAGATGGGTGTGATGAATCCAATCCGTAGCGCCGTGTTTTTGACCCGCATGTAGCGTGCCGGTCCACCCCCAGGCATGACACCCGGTATTAACTCAAAACGTTTGGTCAGTTGTTGTTTGACTTGTTGCAGGTTCAGGTAATGGCCGCTCGCTTGGGTTCCCGTTTCACCGACAGGCATGGTCTCGATCAGGCGCAGGGTAAAGTCATGTTCAAGACAGAACTCGACCATGTCTTCGAACTCGTCATCGTTGATACCTTTCATCGCGACCATGTTGATCTTGATCGGGCTCATTCCAGCTGCTTTGGCAGCCATCAGGCCATCCAGAACCGGTTGCAGTTTACCGCCGGTGATTTGGTTGAAGCGGTCTGGTTTTAGTGTGTCCAGGCTGACGTTGATTCTGGCAACGCCAGCATCACGTAATGCCCGCGCTTGATCGGGCAGTAATATGGCATTGGTGCTCAAAGACAAGTCTTCTATACCAGGTACGCCGGATAATCGCTGAGCCAGCACATCGAGGTCTTTGCGTACCAGTGGTTCACCACCGGTTATTCTGACTTTGCCTACGCCAAGATCGGCAAAGGCACTGATAACGCGTTCGATTTCGTCAAATGTCAGCCAGTGGGATGGTTGTTCGAAATCTTTGAAATGTTTGGGCAGGCAATAGAAGCAGCGCAGGTTGCACTTATCTGTCACCGACAGGCGCACATATTCAATTTTGCGACTAAACGGATCCACGAGACTTTTAGCTCCGTTGTCAGTCTTTGTGGCAGATATTTGCTCAACGGTCATGTTTTTACCCGGAATAAACCCTGTAGTCTATGAACTCATGAAACCATGATCCGTGTCAATATACAAATTACACCAGACAGGGTAATTCCAAGCCATTGTTTCTACTATCCCGCACGATGGGGGGGGAAATGCGGGCTAAGACCGTCAGATGACTTTCTAAAGTCTGATGATAATGAAATAATGCTCGAATGAATGCAACCCATTGTGTTAACCCTACATAGATAAGTGGATTATGACTGAACGTGAACTGGTGCCGGTAAATATTGCAATCATGACCGTTTCCGATAGCAGAACAGATGAGACGGATACTTCCGGTGCGGCGCTGGTGAGCAGATTGCTCGATGCCGGCCATACGCTCGCCGAGAAGATGATCGTGCCGGATAATATCTACAAAATCCGGGAAGTGGTGTCACGCTGGATTGCCGATCCACAGGTGTTCGCGATTATCACTACCGGCGGCACCGGGCTGACGGGAAGAGATATTACGCCTGAAGCCGTAAAGCCATTACTGGACAAGGAGATCGAAGGCATTGGGGAATTGTTCCGCTGGATTTCCTACCAGGATATCAAGACGTCAACCGTGGCATCTCGTGCACTGGGTGGCGTCGCCAACGGCACCTTTATCTTCTGTTTGCCGGGGTCGACGGGTGCCTGCCGCACGGGTTGGGATGACATCATCGGCCCGCAACTGGATTACCGCAACAGGCCGTGCAATATGGTCGAATTGATGCCGCGGCTACTGGAAAAATGAGTCAGCAAAAACAAGCTGCAAGTACAGACGTCTGCGCTTCCGGGTCCTTGATATCGGTCGATGATGCCATATCAAAAGTTATGGACGCAGCTGTGCCTGTAGCTCAAACAGAGGTTTTCGCTGTAGCGAGCAGCCTGGGCCGGGTGCTTGCTGAGGATCTTATCTCAGACATTAATGTACCTGGATACGACAACAGCGCTATGGATGGATACGCTGTGCGCAGTGCGGACTGTAACAAGCCCGGCGTTTCATTGAATATCAGTCAGCGTATTCCTGCCGGGTATACAGGCCAAACGCTGGAACAGGGAACAGTGGCAAGGATATTCACCGGTGCACCGGTTCCTGAAGGTGCCGATGTTGTGGTGATGCAGGAACTGTGTCAGCAACAGGATGGGACGGTCACGATTAACGCAGTGGTAAAGGCAGGTCAGAATATTCGCCGTGCAGGAGAAGATATAGCGCAGGGCAGTGTCATACTCAACGCCGGCACAATTATCCGTCCACAGGAGCAGGGCCTGATTGCTTCCGTGGGGCTTGCTGATGTATCCGTCAAACGAAAGCTGAAGGTCGCTACCTTCTTCACAGGTGATGAGCTGGTTGAGCCGGGCGGCAAGCTCGGCCAGGGCCAGATATACAATTCCAACCGTTTTACCTTGAACGGCTTGCTGCAGACTGCGGGTTGTGAAGTCGCAGATTTCGGTATTGTTCCCGATACACTTGAAGCAACTCTTGATGTGTTGAAACGTGCAGCTGCAGATGCAGACCTGGTGCTGACCAGCGGAGGCGTTTCTGTCGGAGAAGAAGACTACGTGCGTATTGCACTGGAGCAGCTCGGCGAGCTGAATATGTGGCGCATCAATATGAAGCCGGGAAAACCCGTGGCTTTCGGCAAGGTCGATGGCACCTTGTTCATGGGGTTGCCGGGTAACCCTGTTTCCGTGTTTGTGACATTTCTGGTACTGGCACACCCGTTGATTCGAAAGATGCAGGGCGCATCAGAGTATTGGACAGAAGCCTTGTCGATACGGGCAGGTTTTGACTGGATGGTGGTCAAGCGCCGGGAGTACCTGCGCGTACGTGTCCAACATGATGAATTGGGGGCTTTTGCAGAGTTGTTCCCGCATCAGGGTTCCGGGGTATTGAGCTCCGCCTGCTGGGCCGATGGGCTTGTCATCGCTGAACCCGGCAGTGCAATAACAACAGGTGACGTTTTGAAATACATTCCGTTCCAGGGAATGTTATGAAACCATGAGTTCAGAAGTAATATTGATAATTCAACTGTACATCTGAGAACTCATCCACTTCCTGCCATTCGTACATCGCCGCGAACCTGATTGAATGGTTGGTGCTGATCACGAAATTTTGAATATAACCGGTACGCAGACGGTAGATACCGTCGCTGAACTGTTCGCCACTCATATCAAGGCGTGCTGTCGTTGGCCCGAAGTGCAGCAATGCCCCGGATGTGAAACCAATCGCGGGTTCAATGGCTCGATCCAGCTGCTTGTTGATTTCAAGCCGCCCTGTAGCCAGTGCATAAATCTGGCTGTTTTTAAGAAACTGCCAGCTGCCGCCGGCACCCCCCGTAACATGAGCTGTTAACTGGTCAACGCCTTTGGTCAATTGTCTTTCCAGGCCGGTGTAGACCTTCCATGCGAGCGGTTTGAAGAAGCGGGTACGAGATGTTAAAGAGAATATATCGATTAAATCGAGTTTATACAGTCTGACAGACTCATTGTCTTCTGCCCGAATTTGAATGTTGCCAATATTGATCTGCGCGCCACGCAGGAAACCGTGCTCGTTGTCCTCAAGGTCGTGGAACGACATCCTGAAACCCAGTTCTGCATACGTATTCTCAAGTCGTTGCCCGACACCGAACGTCGCTCGTTTACTGCCATGACCTTTTTCAGGTGCAATCGGTGTCTCGATTTCTACCTTAGGTGTCATGTTTTTATCATAGGAGTTGACCAGCAACAGCAGCTGATGACTGCGTTTTGCAATTCCAGGATCACGCTGTTTGCCGCTCTGCTGGTAGCGCAGATACTGGTAAGCAAGATCTGCGATCTTTCTCTTACGGTCAACCGGCAGGCTCGTGAAAGCATCGAGCTCAGCAGCGGATATGTCTGTGGACAGCTGAATAATCAAATCCTGATCTTCCATTGGCATCTGCGCCAGTTCATGCCGCAAGACGGTTGCCTGAGAAGGTCTGTAGTCGGTTGCCTCGATCATACCGGCATCTTCCACCGCACGAACGGTGTCGACTGGAATGGCAGTGAGCCTGAACTCGGCTGTAAGATCAATTCCTGGACGGGCTATTTCAAGCAGCTCCAGCAGACGGTATGAACAGTTCTCGTCGAAGTAGTAGTAGTCAAAGTTTATACCTTGCAGTTCCCACAGATGGGTAACGATGCGTTCGGTTTCTTCAGCAGTCAGATTTAACCGGTACTCCCAGATATCACGGTGTTCTATACGGCTGTATTCCTGGATCTTTTTATAATAGTGATCGGTGACGAAGAGGCCGGAGTAGCCACCAGCCAGGCCCTTGTAGGCATACAGGATAGAGTTGTCCTCTTCTGTTACATTGGCGCCGAAATTGACCGCTGTCGACAGCCACCTGGAGTTGCCTTCGTCCTCCGCGGCGTCGAGACGCAGCAGGGTATGCCCAAACATGGAGGAGGGGCTGTTCAGGTGATAAGCGGGAAACACCAGGGTGACATAGTCTGAACGGACATGTTTGCGCCATTCGATGTATTTGTTACAGCGGACCGCGGGCAGGGAATCCGTGTCAATAGCGAGTTCCCGCTTTAACCAGTTCAACCGGGCGGGATATTTACACTGTGCATGTTCGTCTCCCACGTTATCCGTGCTGTAAAAAGCGGCAATCGTCTCAAGCAACTCGGATTTGGGATTGGTGTCGCCATTTGCGGCAATGAAAAAGCGACTGTCATGGATGTCGCTGTGATAGTTCCCTGCGTTATCACCATTACCTGAAGCGTGGAGCAGGTTAAGCCACTCACTGTTTTGCCAGCTGCGTTGCTGCTCGGCCTGTAACTGCAATGCAATGACATGTGCGTTGTCAGCAGCACTGGTGCGGGGAAGCGCGCCCAATAAAACGAACGCAAGCAAACAAGTTATAGCGTCTTTGGGTGGTAGTGCTCGAATGGACATCGCAAAAATCAGATGGAGCAGTCTGTCTCAGGATACTGGCTTGAATGTTGATGTGCGAGCTACTGGCATATTCTACACAATAAAAAAACCCTGCATCAGTAATGCAGGGTTTTCATGACGGCCTTGTTAAATATCAATTATGCAATAATGTATTTAGCCAGTGTTGGGTCCGCTTTCATAACTTCTTCGATGGAAGCGATCATTTCTTCAGCAGTGACATCTTCACTCGGAAAGATAACGGCAAAGTTTTCATGCATGACCCTGGAAAAAGTATCGCGATCAGCCGGTTGAACACCATAGAGCACTGCGACAGTGTTCATGGCATCACCCTCGCCACGCGCCACATCTTCAGAAAACTCGTTCATGATGGCGCTGACAGCACTGGCGCCGCCGTAACCCAGGGTGCTGGAAGTGCTGCATCCGTTCGTGCCGGTTGTCATGCCGAAGGTATTATTGCCGAGGAAAGCGTTGGTGATGGCGGCAAGTACATGACTGGCCGTGCCAGATGAATCCTTGAACAGGGCATTACCCCAACCACAACCAGCATCACCCCCAGCTGCGCCAGCCATAGCGACTTGTGAAGCTGTGAGTAGCGTTAAACCTGCCATTATTCTTTTCATTATTGTCTCCAGAGTGTTATAGATATTGGTTATCCTGACAAAGTCAGCCGTGATGTTAGTCAATTCATCGCTGCTGTGCAAGAGAGATAATTGTTGTGGTCAACTGTTTCCGATGGTGCACACTTAAGGATAGTAAAAATTCTGGCGTCATTGCTGTCCCACTTAGTAGTTACAAAATTACATATATCGCTAGTAATATAGTGATTTCATGAACATGAAAGGCTGAGAGACTTGGATTTGAAAAGAGCGTGAATGCCTTACTCACGATGCGTGTTGCTATTCATGAAATGTTCGTCTTGCCTGCGGAGGCAGGCATCCAGCGTCTTAAGTCACTGGATCCCGGCTAAAAACATGCCGGGATGACGACTAAGTGGGACAGCAGCGGTTCTGCCGTAATTGCGAGGGACGAAGCAATCCTTTTGACCGTGACGCTAAGGCAAAAGATCGCCGCGCTACCGCTCGCGATGACGCGGTTTTGCTCTTGTGGTGCTTGTAAGTGCAATTAGGCACTGACACGTTTTGTCAAGAAAGCAGACATTTTGAAACCTTACAAAAATGCTTTCACTAATTTACTATTTTTAGTTGCATAATTGACACAAGAAGACGCATTAACTTTAGGGGAAAGCTCATTGCCAACTTGATAATTACAAAGATGCGTATTCTATTTTTGCTTTATCTGCTGATTTTACCGGGATGCACCCATTATATTTTTTATCCTATGGAGGAGCATGTGCTTAAACCTGATACCCTTGGTATCAGCTATGAAGACATATATGTGGAAACCTCTGATAACCTCCGCTTGCACGGCTGGAAGCTGTTGGCCAAGGATCAGACGGCAGGAACACTACTGTTTTTTCACGGCAATGCCGAAAACATCAGTACGCATTTTGCCAATGTGTACTGGTTGACGGCTCACGGTTACGATGTATATCTGTTTGATTATCGTGGTTATGGGCAATCGGAAGGGGCGGCTGAACTTGACCCGATTATTGATGATATGGAATTACTGATCGGGCATGTGATAGACGATTTGCCGGCGGATCAAAAACTCATTGTGGTGGGACAAAGCCTTGGCGCCAGCCTGTCGATATACTCGGTTGCGCATAGCGAGTACCGTGACAGGATAGCAGCGCTGGTTTCAGTGGCAGCATTCAGTGATTATCATGATATCGCCCAGGATGCGCTGGCAAAAAGCTGGTTGTTCTGGCTATTCCAATGGCCGCTCTCAAAAACTATCAGTAATACCTACAGTCCGGTAGGGTCTGTTGACAAGGTATCGTCGGTGCCGATTTTTATCATGCACAGCCGGGAGGATGAAATTATCGATTATTACCATGCGAGCAGATTATACCAGGCGGCAGTTGAGCCAAAGCAGTTGATTGCACTCAGAGGCGGCCATAATGTTACATTCAACCTCGAGCCCAACCGGCAGAAATTGCTCAACGTCCTCAAAGATATTAGCACTAACCGAGATTAAGCCGCAGTCATCATTGAGAATGTCGACTGCAACTTTGCATGATTTCGTAGGAGCGCCTTTAGTCGCGAACATCTGCTCTCTGCGACCAAAAACCATACTATGGGTGGTCACTTCTATGTGGCTGCTATCACTGGGTTGCTACCGCGGAGAAATTCTTGAGTGCTTTGGAAATTTTATCGACAACCTCATTGCATCCGGTGATGTCATGCCGCTGCACAATATATTTTGGGTCGTTATAGGCGAACCAGACCTGTCCTTCTTCGTCTTCATAGATAAGCGCCTTTTGAGGTAAATCCAGCGCAGCCAGTTGTTGACACTGCATCAACGGTGAGCCGACTTTGGGGTTGCCGAATATCAGCAATTCAGTTGGTCTCAACTCAAGCCCGATTTTCTCGGCGCTTGCCGAATGCGAAATCCGTTTGAAAATTGTCATGCCTTTGCTATTTAATGCGGATTCCAGTTTATTGACTGTAACAGTCACGCTGTGCATGCTTTTAATACGAATGACACCATCAGAGTGTTCTGCCAGTGCTTGATAACTGATCAGAAAAAACAGGAGAAAACCAGCAGCAGACAGTTGTGTCTTGTTCATAATATCAGCCCTCTAATCGTGTTCCTAAAAAAGTAGGGCCCTTGTGGGCCCTGGGTGTACCCTGTTTAACCAGGGGAGGAGACACAGTTGTTATCGTCAGAAAATATGCGTGACCTGTATCGCAAAGCGTCCATCCACACCCGTTTGTTGAGCGTTGACTATAGCCGTATCTGACTTGAAGTCACGACTGGCATATTCGAGATTAAGGCGCGTCTTCTTGTTAAAGTGATATTGTCCACCAAGCGTCACCGTATCGGCAGTACTCTCATCATTAGCCGCTGATGTCGGATGGTTTTCACCCCGCGTATAGGTGTCATAACGCAGGTCGATTTCGAAATTGGTCTTGCCGATATACCAGCCACCTTCGATATAACCACCGTCGGCCTTTTCATTATTGAACATATGCTCAGGTCGATGTTGTCCCTGGAAGATCATGCCTTCACCGTCCATGTACTCTGCAGTAACTCGAAACGGTTTTTTCAGGTATTTGGTCCCGACACCGACGCGGGTGCGGTCCTGCTCCTGTGTTGGGTCAGCGGCATTGGTGCGCTTGCCGTCCTGATACCAGGCGAACAGTTTCCAGCCTTCGCGTCGGCCACCCTTGCCGCCGAACACGTTTTCCGAAGACCAGTAGAGATAGATATCCTTGTTGCCATCGTTGTCGCCGCGGTTGATGCCATTTCCATTTCCCACCATGATGGCGTAGCTGTGTTCCCAGCTGCTGGCCTTGAAAGTATCGAATACCTGGACACCGACATCACGAAACGCGCCAACCGACTGTGAATATTGATTCATATCGGCATTTGGCGTTGGGGTTGGTGCCTGGTTTGCATCAGTGGCTGTTGGAAAGCGTTCCAGCAGCATCTGGTTGGTGACGCTGGTGAAATTGATGTAGTCAAATACATGGATCGCCTGCAGACCTTCTTCCGCACCTGGGTACTTGAACTGACCCATGCGTATGCGTGCACCCGGGATATGATTCAGGGTGATGCTGGCATCAGTGAGATGCTTGCCATCATCGCCGTAGGTGATGCCATTGTTGCCAAATTCAGTCAGTATGAAATAGTTCACTTTTGCATCCAGTGGAAAGCCGGTACCACGAACACCGACACGCGCACGGTTGACGTTAAATGCACTCTGGTCATCTAGATTGGGGCCGATCAGTTTAGGTGGAATATAGCCGCCAGCCGTATTTGGATCGCTGTTGTCGTACTGGTACTGGGCCTGGATAAAGCCCCATAAATGCGCGCGTGGTGCTTCACCTTGCTTTGCCGTTTCGGTGCCCTGCAGCATCAGCCAGTTGGCACTGTAGGCGGTCTGTGTCATCAAGCAGCCAGCCAGGCCGGCTATCATACATACAATTTTACGTTTACTTGGAATCACTGTTTATCCTCCGGAATCGATACTTTCATAATTTATTATTTTTGTATGATTGGATTAAGGTTTGACCAGAATGTAGCCGTCATTGACCAGTTCGACAATGCGAACCACGCCTGCCGGGACCTCGGTTGAATGGCTATTCAGCGCGGGTGTTCTGCCAAGGTTCTGGGAAACCTTTTTCAAGGTATTGCCGCAGGCAGCAAAACGCACGCCGCTGTCTGCCAGTCCACCTATGCGGCCTTTGTTATGGTTATCATCGAACATCAGCCTCAGACCGGGTCCGAATGCAACAATCTCAACATCAACCTGGTCAGGGCCATATGCCGTGATCAGGTTGCTTGCGACATTGAGCACCAGCGTTTGTTTGGTTGGATCAGCGTCGCTGATTTGAAGAACAACTTTTTGTTCAGCGAAAGGCTTGTCTTCTGATGCCGCATTTGCCTGAAAGACAATGCTGGTCAGCATGACAAGTATGAGTGACTGTACGAGCTTCTTCATTAATGCCTCCATCTCCGATTAGATATGGGTGATGGGAATGCCCACCGGCCATTTTCTTTAACTTCTAGCTACAGACGGATGACCTCGATACTTATTCACTTTATTTGTCTGGAATATCCAGGTCGGTGCTGATTCGGTTTTCGTGTTTGGTGATAAACGCTTCCAGAAGGCTTCGGGTTATTCCGCCAAGCTGCATGGCAACCAGTTCGCCTTCTGGTGTGTACAGGTATGTCGTAGGCAAGCCCTTGAGCATGCCGGCGCCAATTTTCTCCGAAATGCTTGCATCACTGAGCAATACCGGAAAATCGATGAGATGCTCGTCTGTAAATGCGATAACCTCGTTTTTCTTAGCATAACCATAACTCGGGAAATCGATGGCGACCCCAACCACGATGGCTTTCGAGGCTTTGTTGTCGTCATGAAAATGAACCAGTTCTGGCATTTCTTCCAGGCACGGCGGGCAGCGGGTACCCCAGATATTGAGCGCGGTCCATTTGCCTTTTCCGATATATTCGTTGAGATTGTGTTTCTGATCATCCAAGCCTTCCAGCCAGACGTCCGGTGCAGCAATAACGAATTGCGAGCCCGATACTGCCAAAATACTTATTGTGATAACACAGCAGCGTTTTAAATATAATAAAAACATAGACATACAATTCTCCCCGGCTGGCCTTGTGATTTGTTATTCTACTGTAGACGTCGGTCTTGCGTGGTTTATTTCGAACCAAACGTAATTGTACTTTCCGTGAATAATTACAGGGATCGGACGTCTATACCTGAGGTAGTTGGAGATCGCATGAAAAAAATCAAGAACCTGTTTGCAGCAGCGCGGCTCAAGCAGGAGTTTGCAGATAGAAGAAAGAAGCTATACAAAGTTGCCTATTCATGGTGCCACAACCCGTCACTGGCGGATGATCTGGTGCAGGAAACCATGCTCAAGGCAATAAAAAACGCGGCTAACTTGCGTGACCAGGCAACACTGGACACATGGCTGTATCGAATACTTCTGAACAACTGGCACGATCACCTGCGCATCCAGGGCAGAAATACAGAGCTGTATGATGTTAGCGATGAAAACCAGCCGGGTCATGATGACAGTTATCAGCAGTCGCAGATTGTTGGCAGAGTGAGGGCATCCGTCGAGCGTTTACCCATGTCATTGAGAGAGGTGGTGACGCTGGCGGATTTTGCAGGATTCAGTTATGCGGAAATTGCGGAAATTGTGGATATTCCAATTGGTACTGTCATGAGCCGCTTGTTCCGGGCCAGACAGAATTTAAAGGAGCAATTACTCGATCTGGCTGGTGAGGGAAAGCTGCCAGTCCGGTTGATGAGGGTGAAATAATGAGTGATGAAACGTACACAGATGAAAAGCTCAACCTGTTTATCGATGACCAGCTGGATACGGATGAGATAGATGCTGTCCGCCATGCCATGCTGGACGATACATCGATACGCGAGCGTGTATGTCAGCTCAAGGCCGTTCGTGAGCTGGTTGGGCACGCCTATGAAAATGTCCCCGTTGCTGATTCCATTGGCAGCAACGGCACCAAGCGGCAGATAAACTATCTATGGAGGGGGATCGCTGCAAGTTTAATGCTCGCCGTTGGTATGTTCGCTGGATGGATGATCAATGATGCTTCACGCTCAACACAAGTAGCCTCGGCAGAAGATGTATTCCAGTATTACAGGAGCGCAACCCAGGTGGACAGGGCGGAGCGTAAAATAGTCCTGCATGTCACGACAGGCGATGTCTATGCCGTCAAAAATGCGCTTGATGAAGCGGAACAGTTACTGGCGAGTTATCGTGATGCCGGCACGCCGATGAAGCTGGATATTGTCTCCTACAAGGAAGGCATCAACATGCTGCGTGTCGGTGCATCGCCCTATGTTGATCGCATCGAAGGCATTATCGAAAATAATGAAAATGTATCGCTATACGCCTGCATGCGTTCTATCGAAAAGGCTGAGCAAAAAGAGGGCAAGCCCGTCGTAATGATGGATAAGGCTGTGACGGACAAAACAGCGCAGGAGCTCATATCCGATCGCCTGCAAAAGGGCTGGATCTACATCAAGGTTTGAACCGCAGTTAAAAGCGAAGTAGGGTGCGCCGTGCGCACCGAATCAGTATGTTAAACCAAGGCATCAGGGTGCACGCGGCGCACCCTACAGTTGATAGGTTAATTATTCAGGTT
The DNA here is from genome assembly GCA_942492025.1 of uncultured Gammaproteobacteria bacterium. Classification (GTDB taxonomy): domain Bacteria; phylum Pseudomonadota; class Gammaproteobacteria; order SZUA-229; family SZUA-229; genus JABDQW01. Next base: position 177,991 of record CALODJ010000012.1, read on the forward strand.
TTATTGTTATAAAGCTTCTCAGGCGGCTGCCGTATCGGCAAACAAAACTGTTTCTATGGTCCACTCGCTCTCGCTTGCATGGAGTACCAGGCAGGATGGCCCGCCTTTGGTCCTTTCTCGGCCTGCGGCACCGGGGTTTACGATCCAGGGCTCGGCTTGTTTATCAATGATGCGCTTGTGGGTATGCCCGTATATAACCAGTTTGACTTCGGCATGGTCCCAGCGTAGCTGGGCGTGGTCAGGGAAGCCACCGAGTCGGTGTCCATGTTCGATTCTTACGGTGCCACCCGGTAATTCAAGCTCGGTTAATTTCGGCAGGGCCGAAACGATGTCGAATTCCTCGTCGTTCCAGATTGCCGGATGGTCATTATTACCTGCAACAGCGATGACGCCTTTACGTGGATTCAGCTGTTCAAGAACGTGAGCACCCATGATATCGCCGGCATGAACAGCATAGTCGCAATCTCGCATCACCTCTGCAATACGTTCGTCCAGGTGGCCGTGGGTATCGGACAATATGCCTACTTTGATTGTGTCGTTCATCGTCAAGGGGATTAGCTAGTCGCCACTACCGTCTTCCAACGCGGCTTTACGTGCTTCTTCCTGTTTTCTCTGGTGTTCTGCAATTTCAGCCTGTCGGCGATATTCAAGAATTTCGCGACGTTCTTCTGCACGCTTCTCCCAGGCACCTTCACGTTCCTTGATGGTCATTTCGCCGAAGAATACCTGTTTCATCAGTTTAAAACCGAATTTCATCAGCGCAATATAATCCTGCTCGAGTGCTTCATATTCTGCGTCCGTGAGATCATACATCTTGATGAAACTGTCACTCATCACAAAGCGGCGGAAACGGTCGAGATCGTAACTGGCCATGAAGAACATCTGCAGGCTCATCTCCGATGGTTTGCCTATCGTGGGGCCGGTGGATTTCTTCTTTAAAATGATTTGATACCATTCATGGTTCAGATCGTCATATTCTTCAACCTCCTGGTCTTTTCTGTACTCGGCAATGGTCTGGTAATGCTCCTCGTCGTGACCCTTGCAGTGGTCTTCTTTGACCAGCAAAAAGTGCATCTCATCCGTTGGTTCGCCCAGCGCTTTCATCGATAACACGCCTGACGGGTAATAGCGGCATGCGGTAGGGCGGTCGCTATACACCGTGCAACCTTCCTCCTGCATGAACAGGCAGGCGCCATCATCATTGGTTCGCAATTTAAGGCCCGGTACGCCATGAGCATCCAGTTGAAAGGGTACCGTATGTTTTTTCAGGAATTCGCTGGAATCCATGCCGAGGCGCTGTTTCAGGCGAATGATGTCATAGGGAGCGAGGGTGACATCGGCATGCGAGCAACACTCATTCCAGCAGGATACGCCGCGGTGGCAGCGGAACTTGAGCTCGTCATCGAGTTCAAGGCGCACAGGCATAACCGGGCTGCTATACGGGAGTTCGAATTCGAATTGGTTATCGTTGCTCATGTTATCACCTGAAGTTAACTTGATTGAATATGTGTACGATCTATTCACAAATCAATGGCTGTTACAGACCGGTAGAAATAAGGTTTTGTAACTGTTTATTCATTAAGTATACGGATTTAAACAATTTCAAAACCTTATTTTTACCGTGCAAATTAATGTCTGCCCTGAGTGGAACTTACTTAAGCCGCAATTCAGATCATTGCGAGCGATAGCGCGGCAACCTGTGAGCGTCTGTTGCCTGTCAGCCAGAGATTGCTACGTACCTCGCAATGACGAATTTACTGTAAAAATGTGCATTTTCAGCTTAAGTGAGTGCCATTAGTGTCTGTCCTCAAGAAAAAAAATCCGGGCGCCCTGGAGCGCCCGGATTTCTTTGACTCAGCTGTTCGCGAAATTACTTGAACAGTTTTGACTTGTCGACCAGGTCAGTGTGAGCACGCTTGAAGCATGTCCACTCTTTGGTGTTCTTGTCATAGATTGAGTTAACAAAGCACTTCCAGTTTTCTTCGTCAACGAAGTTCTTGTCAGCACGGTAGTAGAAACCGGGGTAACGAGATTCTTGACGGAACTCAATGTGCTTCATGTGAGCTTCAGCCGTCAGGATGCGGTGGTAGTTTTCCCATGCACGAAGCAATTCGTGCAGGTCTTTCGCACGCATCTTGGCAGCGTCTTCTTTCAGCATGTCGAGCTTCTCACCAGCAACTTTCAGCATTTCTGCGTTGGTTGTGTAGTAAGTCGCAACACCCGCTACATATTCGTCCATGATCTTCTGCAGACGGAACTGCAGCATCTTTGGAGTGATGTAGTTAGGGTTAACGTCGATAGCTGTGGTGTAGTCCTTGTGCTCAAGGTAAGTCTTCACCGGCTGATAGATTTCAGCGACCAGGTCTTCAACAGAGGTATCCAGTTCAGGTGTGAAGTCCTTGTTGTCCAGGCAGTACTTGACCATGGACTTGGCGCACATGCGACCTTCAGCGTGTGAGCCTGATGAAAACTTGTGGCCAGACGCGCCAACGCCATCACCCGCTGTGAACAGGCCGTTAATAGTGGTCATACCACGGTAACCCCAGTTCCAGCCTGATGGCAGGTGATCAGGTACACCGGCTTCAGTTTCTTCAGTCGGCGCACCAACGTCAGTCGGACCAGATACCCAGATGCCGCAGCAGCCAGAGTGCGAACCCAGCAGGTACGGTTCGGTCGGCATCAGCTCAGAGTTTTTCTTCTCGGGCTCGATGTTTTCACCCACCCAGATACCACACTGACCGACACACATGTCGAGGAAGTCTTCCCATGCTTCTGCTTCCAGGTGCTTGACTTCGCGAGGAGACAGGGTTTCACGCAGGTTAGCAAGAGCCGTCACGGTGTCCATGTAGATAGGACCACGACCTTCTTTCATTTCCTTCAGCATGAGGTGGTTACGCAGACAGGAAGCAGGAACGGCAGCCTGACCATAAGGCGGATAGTCGTCCAGCATTTCCTTGTTGCGGTCCATGTAGACTTCACCGAAAGCGTTAGTCGCTTTGGCTTTGAACAGCAGGAACCAGGCACCGACAGGACCATAACCGTCTTTGAAACGGGTAGGAACGAAGCGATTTTCCATCAGGGTCAGCTCAGCGCCGGCTTCTGCGGCCATGGCATAGGTTGAACCTGCGTTCCATACTGGGTACCAGGCGCGACCGGTGCCTTCACCCACAGAACGTGGACGGAAGATGTTTACGCAACCGCCGGCAGCCAGCAGAATGGCTTTGGCTTTGTATACGTATACTTTGTCTTCACGCGTTGAGAAACCAACAGCACCAGCTATGCGGCTAGGGTCGTTCTTGTCGTTAACCAGCTTAACGATGAAGATACGCTCATCGATACGGTCAATACCCAGCGCTTTCTTGGCGGCTTCAGCGACGATCCACTTGTAGGATTCACCGTTGATCATGATCTGCCACTTGCCGGAACGGACCGGCTTGCCACCGTCTTTCAGCGGAGTCATGCCTTTGGAGCCGTCGTGACGCTCACCGTTTTCGTCAGTCTTCCAGATGGGCAGACCCCATTCTTCGAACAGGTGAACAGATTCGTCGACGTGGCGACCCAGGTCATATGCCAGGTCATCACGTGTGATACCCATCAGGTCGTTGGAGACCATACGGGCGTAGTCAGCTGGATCCTGCTCAGTACCAATATAGGTGTTAATCGCAGACAGGCCCTGTGCGACCGCACCGGAGCGGTCCATCGCAGCCTTGTCAACCAGCTTGATTTTAAGATCGGTGCCTTCTGCCCAGCGCGGGATTTCGAACGCTGTACCGCAGCAGGCCATACCACCACCGATAAGTAGAATGTCTACATTCTCTTCGATGACTTCAGGATTACCAAATTCGGCCATTACTATAACCTCTTTACTATATTAAAGTTTAATCAGTTCGCTGCGGTCGCCTTCGCGGAAACCGTTATCCTGACAGAAGAAGCCTATATCTTCGATCTTGGACATATCAGCAGAAGGCTTGCCTGCATAAGGATCGATAGAACCTTCAGCGGTGGTGCGAATCGGGAACTTGAAGCGTTTCATATTGCCGTTGCGGAACTTGATGGTCCACATGATGGAATCAGTGCCTCGCAGGGGCTGTACAGAACCACCTAGTGGTACAACGTCAGCGTAGTGACGGCATTCGATGGCGTTCTGAGGGCAGATCTTGACGCAGGAATAGCATTCCCAGCACTGCTCAGGCTCCTGATTGTAAGACTTCATGGCATGACCGGTTTCGGATCCATCTTTGTCCAACTTCATCAGGTCGTGTGGACAAATGTACATGCAGGCCGTACGGTCCTGACCTTTACATCCGTCACACTTTTCAGTACGTACAAAAGTAGGCATTGTTTATTAACTCCTAGAGTTTTAGTTTGCAATTGCAGTTGCAGCAGAAAACACACGCGCAGAACCTGCTCGATATGGTTTCGGCCTGATCATCATCTTTCTGGCTAACAGAGTAACCAAGAAAATTGAAGCCATCTCCGAACAGCTGAAACCAGCTTTCGGAGTCTCACGCTCTGGCAGCATCTGAAATAAGCCTGTTGCCCGAGATTGAATTATTGTTGTCGAACCACGTGTTGTGACAGCGCATTCATGCAGTGGTTCAAACGCTGTAAGCGTCCCTCCGTATCGTCCCGGGCGCAAAAGCAGGGTGCATATTTTAGGCGCATTACCAGCTAAAAAGCAAAAGTAACCTTTTGTTGGCGGGTGCACAATAGCCCTTTATGGAGTTATCTCCAAACAAACTTACTACTAGTTGAATAAATTTTCCTTATGGTTAATCTTGCTGGAAATAACTATATAAAACAGTATGTTATGTTTTATGGAATCAGCGCGCTATCGAGAATTGTTATTCTTAGCCCAATAAGTGCGCCCTATGCGGGGTTTATGGGTAGAATAAACACCCCTGGCTGCTCTGTGCGCCCTTGAATTAATACTGATCTATGTCAATGAATGTTGAAAAAAACAGTCCGGTACCCACTGAGATCAAGCTGCATCAGAAATCAAGATTGTTGGAGATCGTGTTTTCTGACGGATTTCACTTCCAGTATCCGTGCGAATATCTGCGGGTGTTTTCCACATCTGCCGAAGTCAAAGTCATGGAGAAGCCGGTCCACGGCAAGGAACTGGTGAATATTTCGCAGATCGAGCCTCAGGGCAATTATGCTATTCGTGTTTATTTCGATGATAGCCATGACACCGGTATCTTCTCCTGGCAGACCCTGTACGAACTGGGGGTGAATTACCAGAAGCACTGGCAGGAGTACCTCGATAAGCTCGAGCAGTTTGGATTGGCACGCGGCGAAGGTCGGGCCAAGGGAAAAGACGGCAAGGTTACGATCAAGCTTCTGTATTTCATTGAACTGGCAAAAATATCGGGTAAAGACGAAGAAGAAATTGAGTTGCCGGATGCGGTAACGAATGTCGAAACCCTGCTGGCCTGGCTGCGCCGAAAAGGCGCGAGCTGGAATGAATCCTTTGCCGATGACCGCGTGCAGGTCACGGTGAATCGCCAGTTTGCAGAGCCCTACACCCTGATCGAACACGGCGATGAGGTTGCGGTTGTGCCAAGACCAAAGTAGATTTTTCACCGCCAAGATGCAAAAAAACGGCGCCGATCTCTGCAGATGGCGCCGTTTCAGTCTGCACTGACTGCTGTTAGCTAGGCGGGCTCAGCCTGCTGCTGGCTCTGGTAGTAGTCAATCAGGATCTGGGCTACCTCGGGGCGTGAAAATTCCTTCGGTGGGGCGATGCCCTGGCCGAGCATTTCGCGGACCTTGGTGCCGGAGAGCAGGACGAAATCTTCCTTCTCGTGATCCGGTGCTTCGCACATCATCACGACCTTGTTAAGCTTCTTAGACCATGCAGTGTGGTCTGCCTTGAAGATTTCGATCTCCAGAGCACCCGCGGGTACCGCGTCATCAAAGATCGTCTGTGCATCAAAGGCGCCGTAGTGATCACCGACACCGGCATGGTCACGGCCGATGATGAAGTGGGTGGCGCCCATGTTCTGGCGGAAGACGGCGTGCAGCACTGCCTCGCGTGGACCGGCATAGAGCATGTCGAAGCCGTAACCGGTGACCATTGCGCTGTTGGGTGGGAAATAAAGCTCGACCATCTTGCGGATGGCAGCGTCACGGACTGGCGCAGGGATATCACCCGGCTTCAGTTTGCCCAGCAGCATGTGAATCACCAGGCCATCACAACCCAGTCGGTCCATCGCCATGTGACACAGTTCCTCGTGTGCCAGGTGCATCGGATTCCGGGTCTGGAAAGCAACAATTTTTTTCCAGCCGCGCTCAGCAATCTCGTTACGTATTTCGACGGCGGTGCGGAAGGTATCGGGGAATTCGCTCTGGAAGTAGGAGAAATTCAGTACCTTGATCGGGCCGGACAGGCAGACCTTGCCCTGTGCGTTGAAGGCGTCCACACCGGGATGGGCTTCTTCGTTGTTAGGGCGATAGACTTTCTCGGTGATCAGCGCCATTTCGTCGTCGCTGAATGCTTCAACAGCCTCGACATCCATGATAGCCAGAACCGGATGACCTTCGACATTCGGATCTCTTAGTGCGATGCGATCGCCCGCCTTGATACTACCGGCGTCTTCGACTAGGTTCAATACCGGTGTTGGCCAGAACAAACCGGAACTGGTCTTCATCTCGTTGGCAACGGAGAGTGCATCGGCTTTGTTCATATAACCGGTCAGTGGATTGAAGTAACCCGCACCCAGCATCACAGCATTGGCAGCAGTGGCTGAACTTACGAGTACGGAAGCCAGGCCTTCGGCTTCGTGTTGCAAGGCGTCGTTCTCTGCTGAGTTGTATACGAACAGCGGATTCAGTTCGTCAGAACCATGAGGTTTAATCATTGAGTATCTCCCGGGTAACTCACGCCGGCCAGGGGCCAGCACTGTATAAAAAAGTCTGTTTATCTCGTCGATGTGCGGTATTTGCAGGAAAATGATCAGATTTCAATCATTTCAGGCATCTATACTAAAAAAAGAGCGCTATATTCTACATCAATGTACAGTATTTTCGTAGTCTAACGCGTGCGCCAGGCGCGCTCAGCGGAAAATGCTGGCTGTTGAAATGAGACGGGTTATCATCAAGCCTCATATCAGTCTTACGACATGGCCTGGATCGGTCGGGTAGGGTGCGCCGCGCGCACCGAGATTAGCAGATGCTGCGACTTTTTACCGCCGGTGCGCACGGCGCACCCTACGGCTTTGCCAGCTTGTCCACAAATCCTTGATGCAATAGGCGGCATAGATTGCAATGCTCGCATAGGCTTACCTGCACTAGTGCGAAGCTGATTCACCCCATAGCATTTCCAGTCGTTTGTCTCGCTCGCAGGAAGAGCGATAGTACTTGTAGCTTGACGGATTCTTCAGATAGTAATCCTGGTGATAGGCTTCAGCGGGGTAGAACGTACCGGCCGGGGAGACCTCAGTCACAATGGGTTCATCAAAGGGTTTCGTCTGCTGCAGTGTTTTCAGCGATTGCTTAACCGCCTTTTTCTGTGCATCAGTATGGTAAAAGACGCCTGAACGATACTGGCTGCCCGTATCGCAAAACTGACGATCGGCTGTGGTTGGGTCTATGTTCTTCCAGAAAACAGCCAGTAACTCTTCATAGCTGATTATCGCCGGATCAAACTCGACCTGGATGGCTTCGGTATGTCCGGTCACGCCGGCAGAAACCTGCTCGTAACGGGGATCTTCCTGATGGCCACCGGTATAACCTGAAGTGGTCGCTATAACGCCATCGATTTCATCGAACGCAGCTTCCATGCACCAGAAACAGCCGCCGGCAAACGTCGCTATTTCAGTCTGGTTTTCCGCGGCGGTGATGTTGATAGACGATAATAGCAGCATCACAACAAGCAGGATTTTGGGCTTCATGGCAGGGCCTCAGTGTCGTGTTATACACTATGACCATGCATCGTGCAGTTTGTTTCTGTTACCGAAAGCTGAAACCAACGATAAATTTATACTGGGTGAAGCCGGTTGTGCTGCTTTTATCAAAGTTGATATAAGACTTACCAACAGACCCCTTGACGAACACCTTGCTGGTGATATCAAAGCGCAGTCCGGCGTCGGCGCCGTAGCTGAACTCGCTGGCCGTATATGTTTGCGCGTACGGTCCGCAGAAATAGCCCCACCATGGATCCCACCAGCATACTGAACCTATGTTTCCAGTCGGTATGCCTGAATCAACATAGGACAAACCAAGGTTGCCCTTGACGAAGGGTGTCAACCGCGAAGCCATGAAATTATATGTCAGGCCAAGATTCATATGACTGGTGTAGAGGGAGCCATTGTATCTCTGTTCAGTGTTACTGCCATCATCCAGGATACGCGTCCCGGTATAATTGCCATTCGCACTGCCGATGTCCAGTTCAAGCTCAAGAAAGTCGCTGAAGTTGTAACCAAGGCCGATGCCAAAACCGGAATGCGAATTGATGTCTGCAGTCGCGCCGCCGTCGAACTGTATCGACTGTGAACCGGTATAGCTGGGTATCAACGAAATTTGCCATTGGCCGGTGCGTGAACCTGGTGAAGCATATGACGCAGCAGCAAGCAGTAAAGTGACAGATGGCAACAGCTTGATTACAACATTTCGTGATTTCATATGGACTTGTGTCATATTCGAATAACCTGTGTACTCGTAGGTATTTTTTAGGCTACATCTGTCGGTGACAGCCTGATTTCGACAATGATAGTCAGGTTACATCGTTACGGTTAAGAATTATCCGGATTTTTCAGCGCAATTAATGCAGAGCGCGGCATAGGGTACGATTTCGAGTCGTTCTTCTGAAATTTCTGCACCGCATTCCGTGCATATACCGTATTCGCCCGTATCCATGCGGTGTAACGCACTGTTGATCTGGCCGACGATCTGTTTGGCATCCTCATTCAGTGCGTTCAGCACATCATCGTTTTCACGCTGTGTCGCTTGCTCGGCAAAATCTTTTTCCACGGGTTCATTTTTATGGTGAACATCGGCATCGATCGCGCCAATCTTTTTGTTGTACTCGTCTCTAAGTTCGAGTAGCTTCTGCAAAAGCCTGTCTTGTGATTGCATAGGATTTTCAGTCTTGAGTGTTGTTTTGTGTATGTTCAGTATCTTCCGTGCTCTTTCATGATGTAGTTGTTCATTTCTACAAATTGTCTGTTCATACGAAGTAACGTCGCGTGCACAGTCCGGATGATGGAACGCATGACCTTGTAGACAAGGGCAGGGTGAGTTTCGAGCAGCGACTCGAAAGCTGATCGTTGCAGCGTATAAACATCGGCATCACCCAGTGCCCTCAGCGTTGCGCTATGCTCCGTGCCATCGATGAAGCCCATGGCTCCGGCGATGTCACCGGCTTGAAGCGTGTGCAAAGTAACGTATTCATCAGCCCCGGTGTTTCTCGTCGCTGCCAGGCGGCCCTTGATGATGATATACAGGGCATCGTCGGTTGTGCCTTCCTGGAGCAGAATATCATTGTCATTAAGATGCTTCGTGGTGATAACGCCGGCCAATGCCTTCATTTCATCACTATCTAGCTCCGCAACCAGCGGTGAGGAGTGATATACATCATAATCTGAATCCGTACTCATAATTAATGCCTCATTATGGTAGTTTGGCTGAAATAAAAAGTTTTTTCGTACACTGAAGATTGCAAAAACGCCATACATTGATACAAATCAATAAATAAAGCAAATCCGCAGCACAATTAATCTGATTCTCTAGCCCGTATTTCTCGCCAGGCGGTGAGAAATACGGGCTTTGAAAAGGCGGGTCTTTTACCCCCGCCATACATTGATGAAATAGTGGATCCTATTTCCTGTCGAAGTGATAGATTGAATCATTTAGAAAGGTACCGTTGTTGTAGCTGGTATAGGTCGTTTTCAAATGCTTGCTGCTATTAGACAGTTCATGTGTGATTTTATGTACATGATTCTGCTTTGACTGACACAAATCCGTACTCATATCGCAGTTGTACACAAGCCGGGTGCTGGTGCTCGCGGGATCGACGAGCATTTCAGGCTGATTCTGCTTAACACAGTAATGTGTCGCCTTGACCTGAGAACACGCCGTGTCATTGCAATGATACATGGTCACCATTTCTTTTCCGGTTTCTGGCAACAGGTTTTCCTGTACGGTACTGCCTTTGCCAATCAATTTGAAACTCATAGCGGTTGTATCCGTGCCGAGCAATGGCTCCACCAGTTTGTGCTGTGTCGCCTTGCCCTCCTGCTGTTTGATGGGAGACAGGGACCATTCACCTTGCAGTTCTGTCATCGCCTGATACTGTGGTCGGGCGCTGTCAGTGGCGTGTGTGACGAATGGGAAAATAATAAATACGGACAGGATGAGAGATCTTTGTGCTCGCATCGCTTTTACCTCCGTTCCATGATCGGCCCGCATTTCTCGCCCCTTGGTAAGAAACGGCGGGGACTCGTTACCAATAATAATGATTACGGTACGCTTGTCACGTTGTGACAACCAATAAAAAAGCCGGAAAATCCGGCTTCTTTACAGCTATGTAGAGGGTCTTTTCAACCTTCGGCTACATAATCGTCGCTGTCATTACCTTCAAGGACTTTTTTATCCTCCAGTTCCATTTCCATGTAAATGCGCTTGTTTTCCTCGTTTTCAAAGTATATCTCCAGTCCATTTACACCGTCACCTTCATAAAGGCAGGGATGGTTTTCTGGATCGGGGACGTCGTGTAGCGTAATCGGGTCTGTCGTCGAACGTATATGCATGGTGTAGCCCTCCGCGTTAGTGTATCTACTATCATAAATAACCAAGTACAATAGTCAAGTATTATTCCTAGAGCCAATAAGAAAGCCCCAAATGGGGCTTTCTTATTGGTTGTCGATATGGGCCTTCTGGCGCGGGCAGAAGGGGGTATCAAGTAAGCCAGCCCTGCCGGCAGCGGTTGTTTACAGCAACGGAACCATCAGCAAAGCAACGATATTGATGATCTTGATCAACGGATTGATGGCCGGACCGGCCGTGTCCTTGTAGGGGTCGCCGACCGTATCACCGGTGACGGCCGCCTTGTGGGCGTCAGAACCCTTGCCGCCGTAGTTGCCGTCCTCGATATATTTCTTGGCGTTGTCCCAGGCGCCGCCACCGGTGGTCATCGAGATCGCGACGAACAGGCCGGTCACTATAGTGCCAATCAGCAGGCCACCCAGCGCTTTCGGCCCGAGCAGAAAACCGACCAGTATGGGTACCAGGATCGGCAGCAGTGAGGGGATCATCATTTCCTTGATCGCTGCGATGGTCAGCATGTCGACTGCTTTAGAGTAGTCAGGCTTCTGGGTCTTGTCCATGATGCCCGGCATTTCCTTGAACTGGCGGCGTACTTCGGTGACGATACCCCCGGCCGCGCGGCCGACGGCTTCCATCGCCATGGCACCGAACAGGTAGGGCACCAGTCCGCCGATGAACAGGCCGATGATAACCATGTGGTCGGACAGGTCGAAGCTGATATTCATACCGTGGCTGGTGAGTTCGTGCGTATAGTCCGAGAACAGCACCAGTGCGGCGAGGCCGGCGGAACCGATCGCGTAACCCTTGGTGACGGCCTTGGTGGTGTTACCGACCGCATCAAGCGGATCGGTGATGTTGCGCACCGACTCGGGCAGTCCTGCCATTTCAGCTATGCCGCCGGCGTTGTCTGTGATGGGACCGTAGGCATCGAGTGCCACAATAATACCGGTCATTGACAGCATCGCGGTCGCCGCGATGGCGATGCCGTAGAGTTCGGCGAGCGCGTAGGCGCCCCAGATCGAGGCACAGACGGCGAGCACCGGCAGCGCGGTGGCCTTCATCGAGATGCCAAGGCCCGCGATCACGTTGGTGCCATCACCCGTTGTCGACGCGGCTGCGATGGTCTTCACCGGTGCGAAATCGGTGCCGGTATAGTACTCGGTGATCACCACCATGGCTGCAGTCAGCGCGAGGCCGATCAATGCGCAGTAGTAGAGCATGCGTGTCGAAGTCTCGACGCCGTCGAGCATGATCGTGTCACCCATGATCCACGTGGTTATCGGGTAGAAAGCGATCGCGGCCAGTACACCAGAGACGATCAGCCCGCGGTAGAGCGCGTTCATGATCTTGCCGCCTTCGCGGGTACTGACGAACCAGGTGCCGATCACCGAGGCGATGATCGACGCGCCACCGAGCATCAGCGGGTAGATGATCGCGTCTGTGCCGAGTTCCTTCAGCACCAGACCGCCAAGCAGCATGGTCGCGATGATGGTCACCGCATAGGTTTCGAACAGGTCGGCAGCCATGCCGGCGCAGTCACCGACATTATCGCCGACATTGTCGGCGATAACAGCCGGATTACGCGGATCGTCTTCGGGTATACCTGCTTCGACCTTGCCGACGATGTCAGCGCCGACGTCCGCACCCTTGGTGAAGATGCCACCACCGAGTCGTGCGAAGATCGAAATCAGCGAGCCGCCGAAAGCGAGCCCGACCAACGGCTTCACCGGGTTCTCGACACCCATCGAGACCAGCACAGCATAGTAGCCGGCGACGCCGAGCAGACCGAGGCCGACGACCAGCAGGCCGGTTATCGCGCCGCCTTTGAAGGCGATGTGCAGGGCCTCGTTGATGCCGGTCTTGGCGGCTTCGGCGGTGCGCGAATTAGAGCGCACCGATATGTTCATGCCGATGAAACCGGCCAACCCGGAGAAAACCGCGCCGATCGCGAAACCAATCGCAGTATAAGTATCGAGCGCGAACAGAATGATCACAAACATGATCACGCCGACGATGCCAATGGCGGTGTACTGGCGCTTCAGGTAGGCCGAAGCACCTTCCTGGATCGCGCCGGATATGCGCATCATTTCTTCATCGCCCGCCGGCTTGGCGAGTATGCTGTAGATGGATACGACGCCGTAGCCGATACCGACCAGTGCGCACGCGAGTATGATTAGAATTTCGGTTGACATGCTGTCTCTCTGTTCAAGTTTGGTTTTTGTTAGTCGGCCCGTGAGATCAGCCGAGTGCGGTGAAGATCGCGTCGCGGATATCCTGAACGCCGCCGACGCCGGCTATCTTATGGTATGCCGGCGCATTTTCATCACCGCTGGCGGCCCATTTCGAGTAGTACTCGATAAGCGGTTCGGTCTGTTCGTGGTAAACCTCCAGACGTTTTTTCACGGTTTCTTCCTGGTCATCGTCGCGCTGGATCAGGTCTTCACCGGTTTCGTCGTCCTTGCCTTCCACTTTAGGTGGGTTGAACACAACGTGATAGGTGCGGCCCGAGGCCAGGTGCACGCGCCGGCCTGACATGCGCTTGATGATTTCGGCGTCATCGACGTCGATTTCAACCACGGCGTCGACCGTGATGCCGCCGTCCCTGAGCGCGTCGGCCTGCGGAATGGTGCGCGGGAAACCATCGAACAGGTAGCCTTGCTTGCAGTCGTCCTGCTGGATGCGTTCCGCGATCATGCCCATGATGATGTCATCAGAAACCAGGCCACCCTCATCCATGATTTTTTTTGCGGCCTTGCCGAGCTCGGAACCGGCTTTGACATGCGCGCGGAGCATGTCGCCGGTCGAGATTTGCGGAATATCGTATTTTTCTGTGATGTAACCAGCCTGGGTGCCCTTACCCGCACCAGGGCCGCCTAATAGAATCACTCTCATATTTATCCTCCAGATAAGAAATTAGTTATATCGTGTAGATGCAGCGACTATTTAAATGCACTCTCAAAATGTGTGCCCGGTTCGATGCCCCATTTCTGCTCCAGGCCATGTTCACGGATTAGCTGGTCAACGGCCTGCTGGCCGTGATCGCGCATGACTTCACCGAGAACCATGCGGGCAGCATTACGATTGTATCCGCTGCCGAGTTCAACATGCATGGCGATCAATTCGTGCGCTTTTTCGAGTGTCATGGCTGTTGTCTGTGCTTATAGCTCGAAAGGTTCCAGTTTTTTAGGTGCTGCAACTTTCTTCAAGACGACATACTTGGGCAGACCGTCTTTGTAAGGAGGGTAATCTTCCCCCTTCATCAGTGGCGCCAGGTATTCACGGCATTTCTTGGTGATGCCGAATCCGTTTTTGGATATGAAGCTTGCGGGCATCATCTTTTCAACGTTGGCGACCTTGCTCAGAGGTGCCATCTCAATCTTCCATCGATAAGGTTTGTTACTGGTGCGTTTGATGGCAGGCATAACTGAATTGTGGCCCTTGACGGCATACTCAACAGCCGCCTTGCCGGTGGCATACGCCTGTTCAACATCGGATTTGGAGGCGATGTGGCGAGCAGCACGTTGCAGGTAGTCAGCGACAGCCCAGTGATACTTGTAGCCGAGACCGTCCTGAATCATGTTGGCGACTACAGGGGCGGCACCACCTAGCTGGCTGTGGCCAAATGCATCTTTCAGACCGGTTTCTGCCAGGAACTTGCCGTCAGGCCAGTGCACGCCTTCGGAGACAACAACCGAACAGTAGCCGAACTGCTTGACCTTGTCGTCCACGGCCTGGAGAAATTTCTCCTGATTGAACTCGACTTCAGGGAACAGCACGACAATCGGAATTTCATAATCGTCGGTCGATGCCATCGCTCCGGCCGCGGCGATCCAGCCGGCATGGCGACCCATGACCTCGACAACGAAAACCTTGGTTGATGTCGCACACATGGATGCGACATCAAAGCTGGCCTCCATGGTTGAAATAGCAATGTACTTGGCGACTGAGCCGAAACCAGGGCAGTTATCGGTAATCGGTAGGTCGTTGTCGACCGTCTTGGGTACGTGGACAGCCGTGATGGGATAGCCCATTTTGTCGCCGATCTGGGATACCTTCAAACACGTATCAGCAGAGTCGCCACCGCCGTTATAGAAGAAATAGCCGATGTTATGCGCTTTGAATACTTCAATCAGGCGTTCATATTCGCGTTTGTTGTCTTCGAGGCTTTTCAGCTTGAAACGGCAGGAGCCAAAGGCTCCGGATGGTGTGTGACGCAACGCCGCGATAGCAGATTTTGATTCCTTGTTGGTATCAATCAGGTCTTCGGTCAATGCGCCGATGATGCCATTACGGCCGGCGTAGACTTTGCCGATTTTGTTTTTATGCTTACGCGCTGTTTCAATCACACCACAGGCTGAGGCATTGATAACTGCGGTAACACCACCCGATTGTGCATAAAATGCGTTCATCTTTTTGCTCATAGGATATCCCCCGGAATAATTAGACTTGTGTCTTTGAAATCTGTGTGCTGATTATGTCGATTCTTCACGGTCTTTGGCTTCCTTGTCTGCGTGAACCTGTAGCATGGTCACGACGCAATCAGTTATGTCATCGTAATCAGTTTTACCTGTGCCATATTGTTGAAAACCGCGATAGTAGAACTGGCTGCGGTAGGTTCTTTCGGCGACCTTAATTATCACAAAGCTTGTTTTGTCATGCTCCCAAAACATGGCGGGACATACGGTCAGTTCACGGTCCTGCGGATACATCTTGATTTCAACATCGGCCAGCTGAAGCTCGTGGTTCTGTCCGGGCCAGCGTTGCTTCAACGTGGTTTCAACAGACCATTGTTCAGCTTCTGTAAAATCGGGTACCGGCGACATGAATACCTGAGTCCGAGACATTTATGGTGGGCGAAGGATACCCTAAATGCTGGTTTTTTTCAGTAAAAACGAACAGATGGCGCTAGAAAAAAGCGTTATTATGCTTGATCCACGTCAGGAAAGCAGGGGTTTTCCCTGTTGCATGGGACGCTTCGGCCGAACTGAATGGAGCGGGTGCATGGTCATTGCATTGCCGCCACCTGGATGGATACTTGTACGTAGGGTGCGCCGTGCGCGCCATTATCTGGACTGTGGATAAATGTCGGTGCACTGGTGCGCACAGCGCACCCTACAGGGCCTTCATGAAGGTTGCCCGGTTCCCGGATTAATGCAATGACGGCATCTGTGCGGCACCGTTGGCTATTTCGTCCGGTGTTGCATCGCGCACGGTATTGACCTTGATATTGTAAGTAATCACTTTACCGGCAAACGGGTGGTTGCCGTCAACCGTGAGCTTGCCGTCCTCGATCCTGGACACCCTGAACATGCGTGATTCGCCCTTGTCGTTCTGAAACTCGACTTCGGCACCGATGCGCCTGAATTCAGGAGGGACATTGTCGATATCGTCAGTAAAGGTCAGTTCAGCCTGGTGTTCACCAAAACCGTCTTCAGGATTGAGTTTTACGCTGATTTCGTCCCCTTGCTCACATCCTTCCAGTGCCGTTTCTATCTTGTCGATAACCTGGCTGTCACGTCCGTGAATGTAATTCACCGGCATGTCAATACGCTCCAGCACGTCATTGTTTTCATCGGTGATGGTGTAGGTGAGAGAGATAAACTTGTCACGTTTGATAATATTTGCCATGGTATACCTGACTGATCCTGTAGTTACTCGGTCACAATTTTCGCATACAATAATCAAAGCGTATACACTGCTGGTGCAAACCCGCACCCGGGCAGCGTATGGTTATTACCTGTAAATCAGGAGGTTAAGATGAGTTTTTGCAGTAGCGGTTGCGCCGAAAGCGAGCCCTATGCGTTGCGGGTACTGGGCGACAGCATGCTGCCCGAGTTTGAGGAAGGCGTAATTATTGTCATTGATCCTGCCGGTGCGATTCGTGATGGCAGCTATGTGATCGCGATGCACAATGAAGAATATATATTCAGGCAATTGCGGATTCATGATGAGCGTTACTACCTGCAACCGCTGAATGATCTCTATGACACGGTTGAGATTTCAGGTCCCGATCAGATAAAAGGCGTGGTTTCACAAAAAGCCGGGCGCAGGCGTAAAGACCATAAACGCTTTGATCACGACTGAAATGTCCGTCTGTCGGGATGCATCAGCGTAGAACAGAAGCCGGCGTTGAGCAACTCCTCTACAACATCCGGATCGACGGCTTCTCGATAGCGGTTAATCAAAGGCAACTCATAATCGTTCCAGCCACGCAGGCCTGTTTGCATGGAGCAAACATTCTGGTACCCCATCCATTGCATGGTCTGCGCCGCCAGAATACTGCGGTTCCCCGAGCGGCATATCACGACAATCTCCCGTTCTCTCGAATTGATTAATTCCGGGACCGAGTCCTCATATTCCTCCTCGCAGGCGGTTTCAAGAATGCCGCGTGGAATCAACATGGAATTTTCGATATGAAATGCCGAATATTCACATTCTTCACGAATATCCAGTAACAGCAGGTCTTTGTTTTGCTGCATACGCTGCTCGACGTCCCAGGGAAACCGTTCCTCGACTTCTTGCCGGGCCTGATCGACAATATCTTTAAATTTTTTCATCACAGTCAGCTCTGTTTGTTTTTTCGCAAACCTTGCTCAACAGCAATAACCGCTGCTTCAACCCTGGAGTGGATGCCGAGTTTTCGTAGAATCGCTTTTACGTGCAGTTTGACGGTGCCGTCAGAGATGCCCAGGTTGCGAGCGATCAGTTTGTTGCTCTGACCTTCAGCTAGCAGGCAAAGAATTTCCATCTCGCGAGGCGTCAACTCTGAAAACGGACCTTCTTCGTCGTCAATGCTGGTGTCACCCTGCACCATGCGGGCAAGTGCGTCTGTGAGGTCCTGTGCAACAACATTCCTGCCATTCTTAATATCCCTCAGGGCGCTGACCAGTTCATCCGGTTCCATGTCCTTGAGCAGGTATCCCTGAGCACCTGAGCGCAGGGATTTTATCAGGTCGGTTTCCTCATTACTTGTGGTGAGCATGACGACAGGAATGGCGGGTTCATTTTCTTTCAGTTTTTGCAGGACTTCCAGCCCGCCCATGTCGGGCATACGCAGATCGAGTAATACGATATCGGGTTTCAACTCTGCGGCGCGTTGCATGCCTTCGATGCCCGAGGCAACAGCGTCAGCCACTTCGATTCCTCGCTGCTCGAGCAAGCCTTGCAGGCCAACGCGAAACAGGGCGTGATCATCAATTATTAATACGCGCATTTTATTCGTTGTTACGTTCAGTTCAATGAAACGCTATTGTCGATATTCAGCTCTGGTTTGTATTTAAACCGAAGTTCGACGCGCGTGCCTTCATCTGGCTCGCTGTCAATCTTCAGCTTTCCACCCAGATACTTCGCCCTTTCTTTCATGATTGTGAGACCAAGGTGTTTGCCGGCCTCACTCTGGATATCTTTTTTGTCAAAACCCTTGCCATCGTTCTCGATCAGAACCAGATAGTTGCCGTTCTCGTCACATTGCAGTAACACACGCACAATATGCGCATCTGCGTGTTTACGAATATTGGTCAGTGCTTCCTGCACAATCCGGTAAACGTTCATTTCCATGTTTGCTGGTATGTCGGGATTCTGGCATTCGCATTGTAGCAGGATATGAATATTTGTCTCTTCTCTGAATTTTTCGACGACACGTTTAATCGAAGGAATAAGCCCTTGTTTTTCTACAGGAATACGGCAATGAGCGATCAGTTCTCGCAGGTCAGTGTAGGCCTCGTCCAGACCATGCTCGACTTGTTCGATACTATTGATGGTTGAAAATTCACCCGTGGGCTGCAATGCCTGGTCGAGCACACGAACCTGGAAGCGCAATGAAGCAAGTGTCTGTGCGAGTGAGTCATGAAGTTCATTGGCGATGATGTTGCGTTCATTCTGAATCAGCCGCTGTTTCTGTTCAGAATCCTCGATGAACTTGTCCAGTGCCTGACCAAGGTGTTGACCTGCGGTCAGCCAGAGTTTATGTATTTCGGCGGATAATGCCTTGTTGTCTTCGGTGAACAGATTTATAACGCCTAGAGTGCGTACGTTATAACGCACGGGTACGGCATATATGGTCGAAATATTTCGGTTTACAACTTTTCGCAGGAAGGCTTCGTCACTCTCACCGACAGTCTCGCTTGAGCGGCTGAACATGGAACCGTCAATCGGAGTTTTATGATATGTATTCAGCTGGTCTTTGTTAATACCGAAGCTGGAAACAATTTCCATCCAGCCATCATCCGTCAACAGACGAACCAGGCTGGCTTTAATGTCGATGTTTCTGGAAAAAACATCAATGAAATCAGACAAAAGCTCCTGACGGGTGCGGGCGGCATTGATCGTGCTGCTGATTTTATACAGCGTTTGTAAGGCTTCGATGCTCCAGTTAGTGTCGACACTGTCCACGTTGATCGGGCTGATGCTCTGGTTTATGAAGACCTGATTTGCCGCTTATCAGTTTTCCTGTGGAGGTGTATAGCTAGGATCGTTAGGGTTCATAAATATAAACTGATGCTTTCCGGGTTCAAGTTCGACAAAATCCAGCACAGTATCTTTGAGTAAATCGGCACTCACCGGCGATACGATGATATCCACATCGGCAGTCGTAATGGCAATATCATCATCCTTGCTGTCATCGAATCCCATGCCGTAATGAATGCTATTGTCTTCATTTCTGGTGGCGGCGATACGTAACGGCAGATTTTCGGCTTTGCCTTGTTTTGCTGACAGCTTGATTTGCTTCGCGGCTTCTTCAGTGACTGTAATCATGACCTGTATTTATCTGTTGGCTAATTTACATTGGCGCACGAATTGAACAAAGCGTACAACCCATTTGTTGTTTTTGGTATTACGCTGGTGTGTGTAGTTGGCGAGCATGTTGTCCCGGATATACCCGTCGTGCTTGCCATCAATACCTGTGCCGCGTAAAACCTGAAATGCAAATCTAGCATCTTTGGGTAAATTAATAAATCGAGAATAGTGAAATTCGTGTGCCGCGATGGCCTGAATGGGTGTCGACGGCCATATTCCGGCGCTGGTCTCACGCAGCTGGACATAGCCACGCCCCTGTGGCTTGGGCTCTACAATGATGTCAGCGGGTATTGCGCCAACCATCTCGTGTTTTTCTTTGTTCCACTCGATCGAACGCGCGAGGTACATCAGACCGCCGCATTCTGCGTAGACCGGTAAACCGTTATCGATCGCTCGATACAGTTGCAGCCGGAAATTTTCATTGCGCTCAAGTGCGTCCATATGTGTTTCGGGAAATCCACCGCCGATGAAAAGTCCGTCCAGCTGGGGTAGCTCATGATCGGAAATGTTGTCGACCGCCACCAAATGCGCGCCGGCCTCAATAAAGGCATCCAGATCGTCCGGGTAATAAAATCCAAAAGCGGCATTTTTTACGATGCCAATGGTTACATCGGCCTGATCGATAGCAGCCTTTTCTACGTGAGGCGCTTGATGATCTGGAGCATGCTCATCTGCGATGTTCAGCAGTGCGTCAAGATCGACCTGGTCTTCAACGGCGGTTTGCAAGGCATGGATTTTTTTGATGCAGGACGCATCCTCATGACTGGGTACCAGTCCCAGGTGACGTTCCTCAATGTCAAGATCCGGACTATGGTGTACCGCGCCGATGACCTGTACGTCGGTGTAGTGTTCGATAACCTTGCGCAGCTTGTCTTCGTGCCGGTAACCGCCAAGATTGTTCAGAATCACCCCCTCGATATTGATGTCGTCGTCAAATGCCTGGTAACCAAGGATGAGTGGTGCCACGCCACGTGTCATGCCGCGAGCATCAAGTACCAGAATAACCGGGGTGTCGAGTAATTTGGCCAAAGCCGCATTGCTGTTGCTGCCGTCAAGATCCAGCCCGTCGTAGAGGCCTTTGTTGCCTTCGATGATCGAGATATCTGCATCGGCCGAACGGGATCTGAACAGATCAGTAATTTCCCCCTGTTCCATGGTGTAGAAATCGAGGTTATAGCAATGCCTTCCCGCAGCTTTTGCCAGCCAGTGGGGGTCAATATAGTCAGGACCTTTTTTGTAAGGCTGTACAGCCAGCGCGCGTGCATGCAGGGCGGCGCATAAGCCGATTGTTATCGATGTTTTACCTGAAGATTTACGCGCGGCGGAAATGAATATGCGAGACACTGGCATGCTTCGCAATTAATGATGACTAATGAATAACCGGTAATGAATAGCGATGGATATCAAGCGCTTGCTGCGTAGAGCGGGTGATACACTAAAAGCTATTCATTGATTATTTGTTATCCGCCAGGCTGGTAGGCAGAAACGGCAGTACCTTTATGATGAAAGTAACCAGAACAAGCGAGACTGCAACGCCTCCAACGCCGAGCGCTATCTCGTACATGCTGGGTGTGTAGTCATTAACCACGCCATCGAAAAAGCTGCTGCTGACTTCATAACCCGGGAAAATTTCCAGAGGGTAGGCCTGACCGCCGATAATGACCGTGTACATTGAACTCAGGCCACCGATGATTACCAACGTGCAGATAACACTGAGAATTTTACGGTTGTTGCGTACGCCTGGCGCATAGATCAGTGCCAGAGGAACCAGTCCGCCCAGAATGATTTGTCCGATCCAGAATGCCTTGGTGAACTGTCCGCCTTCCAGCAGAATGAATTTCTCAAAACCGTGGTGTTCTGTTATGTACAGGTTGGTCAGATGGTAAACGGCAATGAAGTAGAGCACGGCCGCGACGAAGACGCCGAGCAGACTGCGCAGGCGGTCGAGCACCTCATCGCCCAGCTCACGCCCGGTCCAGTGATAGGAGGCCATCAGAACCAGGATAAAAATGGCCATGCCGAAGGCGAAGGACATGATGATGAACATGGGTGCCATCAATGCCGCATCATAGCCGGAACGTGCAACCAGGAAACCAAAAATTGAGCCGGTACCGGTGGTCAGTATGAGGCGCCAGATAAACGCTGCGAGCCCTGCCTGTTTCTTGAACTTGTACATATTGTGGTCCATCATGAACCAGATGTAGACACCCACAATGGCAAAGAACCCGGTGTAGAGTATGATGTTCCAGGCAAAGATTGACTTGAAGTTGTAGTAGGTCATTGCCACGATCAAGCGGTCCGGGCGGCCGAGATCAAGCAATAACACAACAAGGCCACCGGCGAGCAGGGCGATGGCGAGCAGACCGGACAAACGGGCCAGCGGC
This sequence comes from uncultured Gammaproteobacteria bacterium, assembly GCA_942492025.1. Taxonomy (GTDB): domain Bacteria; phylum Pseudomonadota; class Gammaproteobacteria; order SZUA-229; family SZUA-229; genus JABDQW01. The sequence goes on from CALODJ010000012.1 coordinate 199,938, forward strand.
TCATAATCTTCTTTCTTGAATACGGACGCGATCGAGGCAACGTTCAGAGCACCGGATGCAGCAACGATCAGGAACACCGCAAAGACGTGTGGCATGCCCCATACGATCTGATTGGTCATACCGGTAACATAGTGCCCTTCGTGCTCCATATGCCAGACAGCGAGCAATCCGATTAGCATGATCAGACCAAGGCCGCCGAGTAAACCATAGTAGGCCAGGCTCTTGCCTTCGATTGCAGTGTATTCAATCTTTTTCATTTTGAAATTTCTCTGAGAATCTTATATACCCTGATAGCGAACGGCTGTGTTCAGTTGAAGATCTGCACGCAGCTGTTTACCCCCGTGTTTTTCCAGTTCTTTGGAAATATCGCTGTTCGGATCATTCAGATCGCCGAACATGAACGCATCATGTTCACCCTCGCTACAGGCCTCGACGCAGGCGGGGATCTGATCTTTGTCGACACGGTGGACGCACAGCGTGCAGGATTCAACCGTGCCTTTACCGCGGGGTGCACTCAAGGTCTGGTTAGTTACACTTTCGTGAACAAATGAGCGTGCCTTGTAAGGGCAGGCCATCATGCAATAACGACAGCCGATACAGATGTGTTTGTCGACCAGTGCGATGCCGTCTTTACGCTGGAACGACGCACCTGTGGGGCAAACGTCGACACAGGGTGCGGTCTCGCAATGCTGGCACATCAACGGCAGGGACAGTTCATGTCCGGTCAGTTTGTCACGCAGCGTTACTTTGCGTATGTATTGTGTGTCTGTTTCAGGGCGGTCGTTGCCCACCAGGCCGTGCTCAGCGTTACAGGCATCGATGCAGTCTGTACAGCCTTGTTCGCACTTGTTGGTGTTGATCAGCATACCCCAGCGCACCGAGTCAGTGACCGCCTGATCATCGGGCTTGGCGCTGGCTACCTGGTGCAGGAGGATACCCGGTGCTATCGTGACCGTGCCTACAGCAATGGACTTTTCAAGGAAGCTGCGTCTGGAGTGGTTAACAGTATCGCTCATTTCAGCTTGCCTCCCATGTCTTCATTGGCTGATAACATTTGCTGTAACTCATGCTGCAATGAGGCTGAGTTGCCATCGCGCTTGATGAATTTCTGAGGACGGTCTGCATGGCAGTCGAAGCAGTCAATGCTCACTGCAGCATACTCATGACAGCTGTTACAAAAATGTTCTTCGCTCTTATAGCTGGCAATGTTGCCGTTCTCGTCCGGCTGAACATGACAATCAATGCACTCGGCAAAGCTGTATTTTGAAGAGCGTATGCCTTTATGCATGGTCTCATCACGCTGATGCAGGATGAAATTCATGTGGTCTCTGCGCATGACTTCTTCAGGCTCCACGCACTCGACACCTTCACCTTCAGGTTCATGGATAACTGGCATAGGCGTCTCTGCTGACCCGACACTCGGGTACAGCAGTGCTAGACCCGCCAGGGTAAGTGTGATTCGCAGAAAGCGGTTTATCATGATAGCAACCTTGTAATTTCTAAATACAGCGATTAGCCCTGACCCAGAGCCATGTCGATGTAACCCGTCGGGCACACATCAGCGCATATATGACAGCCGATGCATTTGTTGTAGTCGGTATCAACATAGCGACCTAATGTCTGCTGGTCCTTCTTGACACGGAAGACAGCGTCCTGGGGACAGAAGATCACGCAGTTATCGCATTCGAAGCACATACCACAGCTCATGCAACGGCCGGCTTCTGCAACAGCCTGTTCTTCTGCCAGGTTATGTACGCGTTCTGCAAAGTGCCCTAGCACTGCATCAGAAGAAGGTATGTCGGTATCACGGTGAATGCGTGGTGTGTATTCAAAGTGAGCGAGGAACATATTTTCAGTGGTGATGATTTCCTGCTTGGAGCGATCTTCATAATTATGAATCGCATAGGCCTGGTGATCAGTGCCGCGCTGCTCGTCGTCCTGGTAGTCGTTCGCGCTATAGCTGTCCACAGCGAGACCTGCTTCGGTCAGTTTTTCCTGCAGGTTGAAATGGTGCACGTCGACTTTGGGGCGCTTCTTGACTTCAATATGCTTGAAATGATTATCGATTGTTTCAGAAACGATATAGGCCTGTCCAATAGCAGTAGTCAGCAGGTGTGGACGAACGATGTCACCGCATACGAAGTGATTTTCTTTGCCAGGTACACGATATAAATTGTCAGAATCGATCAGGTTGCGTCCGTTATCGAACTCTTCAACACCCGCAAGGTCGCCACTTTGACCAATCGCAGCAACGATTAAATCAGCTTCAACGGTGTATTCCTTGCCACCTTCAACTTTAACCGGCGCATTGTTTTCCCATTTACAATCGACGAATTTCATACCGGTCGCCCGACCTTCGGCATTGCGAATGATCTCGACAGGCATCACTTCGTTCATGATAGTGACGCCTTCAATGGTTGCGTCCTCAACTTCGTGTTGAGCGGCGGTCATATCTTCGCGCTTGAACAGGGCGGTCAGTGTCACATTTTCACAGGGCACGTTGTTTGAAGGATCGTAGTCAGCATGGCTTGATGCGCCATTGACAACGTCTTCAGGATTTTCGTTGTAATCCTTCAAAGTACCAATACGGCGTGATACAGAGACCACGTCGATAGAAGTATCACCACCACCGATACACAGTACCTTGTTTGCGGTGTACTTCATTTCGCCTTTGTTGAACTGCTCGAGGAATTTGACAGCAGAAACACAGTTGGGTGTTTCGCTCCAGCCTTCCAGTGGAAGATCGCGACCTGTCCAGCAGCCTATGGCCCACAGAATTACATCGAATTCTTTCTCGAGTTCTTCAACACTGACGTCTTTACCTACATGTGTATTCATGCGGGTTTCAATGTGGCCCATATCAAGAATACGCTGGCACTCGTTGTTCAGAAAGTCACGTGGAGTACGGTAGCCAGGGATGCCGTAACGCATCATACCGCCGAGTTCGTCGTGTGAATCGAAAATGGTCGAGGCGATACCCTTGCGGCGTAGCTGATACGCAGCAGCCATGCCTGCCGGGCCGCCACCGATGATGGCTACTTTCTTGTCCGTCATTTCGGCGCTGTTGTCGAACTTGAAGCCTTCGGCGAATGCGGTATCACCAATGTATTGCTCTACAGAGTTAATGCCCACGAAGTCTTCAACGTTATTACGGTTACAGCCATCCTGACAGGGGGCAGGGCAGACACGTCCCATCATCGACGGGAACGGATTGGCATCCGTTGAGCGGCGGAATGCGTATTCCTGCATGCTGACGCCTTCGGGTGGCCTTTCAATGCCGCGGACGATATCGAGCCAGCCGCGGATGTCTTCGCCTGAAGGACAGCTTCCCTGGCACGGTGGTGTCCGATGGACGTATGTCGGGCATTTGTGTGAAGTGTCTTCTTTAAAGATCTTGTTGGACCAGCCGTGCCAGTTCTCGTCGCCATCTTTAAACTTTCTGAAGGTTAACTTTGTGTCTTTCATATCTTCAGTGGAGGTTGCCATGCCAGTTCTCCTGTTTATTACCGTTAACGGTTAGTATCTAAAATTTGCGGTTATGCTGCTTCGTCCGTTTCAGCTTCTGCATCGTCTTCATCACCCTGACCTTCAAGTATGATGGCATTGCTCACCAGCTGGTGAACACTGACGATTTGATCCATGGTCATGCCATAGTAGGGCAGGACTTTCGTAAACTGTGATTTACAGATGGCGCATATCGCGGCCATATGTGTAACGCCTTTGTCTTCAATGACGTTCTTGAGGGCTTCCATTCTTGGGAGTGCGCCCTTGATGCGAAGTTCGATCAGGTCATCTGTCAGCAGACCGCCGCCGCCGCCACAACAGAAGGTGCTGTCATGAATGGTTTCCGGTGCCATGTCATAGAAGTTATTGCACACGGCCTTGATGACCTTGCGAGGAATCTCGAACTGGCTGCCCGGATATGAGCCGATACGCGATGCGCGTGCCACGTTACAGGAGTCGTGAAAGGTCAAGGTCATCCAGTCGTTTTCTGACTTGTCGATGTTGAGGATACCGCGATCCAGGCAGTCAGAGGTGAAATCGAGTATGTGCTGCGGCACCGGGTAGTTCGGATCAAGAAAGTCCCAGGGGCCGGCGAGCGTGTTCAGGAAGCTGTAGGCAACGCGCCAGGCGTGGCCGCATTCGCCAAAGATGATGCGTTTGACGCCGAGTTCCTTGGCGGCATCGCGTATACGCAGGGAAATTTCGCGCATGTTGTCGTAGTTGCCAATGAACAGCCCAAAGTTGGCCGCCTCTGAAGCCTTTGAACTCACCGTCCAGCTCACACCGGCAGCGTGGAAAACCTTGCCGTATCCGATCAGGCCGTCGACATGCGGTTCAGCGAAGAAGTCGGCCGACGGGGTCACCAGCAGTATATCGGCGCCTTTCTCATCGAGCGGGTAACGTACCTTGACGCCGGTATCTTCTTCGACTTCCTCTTCCAGGCCTTCCAGCGTATCTGCCAGCGCGGGCTCGGGCAGGCCCAGGTTGTTGCCGATCTTGTGGACTTTGCCGATGATTTCGTTTGAGTATTTCTGACCTTTGCCGATATGCGCGAGAATGTCACGCGCAGCCATGGTGACTTCCGCGGTATCGATGCCGTACGGGCAGAACACCGAGCAGCGGCGACATTCCGAGCACTGGTGGTAGTAGCTGTACATCTCATCGATGATTTCTTCGCTCAGATCGACAGCGCCAACCAGTTTGGGAAAGTGCTTGCCGGCGAAGGTGAAATAACGGCGATAGACCTTGCGCAACAGGTCCTGACGGGCAACAGGCATGTTTTTGGCATCACCGGTGCCGAGGAAGTAATGGCATTTGTCGGTACAGGCGCCACATTTGACGCAAATGTCCATGAACACCTGCAATGAGCGGTATTTTCCGAGCATTTCGCCGAGCTTGTCTATGAAAGTTTCTTTCCAGCCATCAATCAATTCGCCATCGCCGGGGAAGCCGAGCTGCTCCTGGAATTGCGCTTTAGCCAGGTATGGAGCGCTGTGCGACATGACGCCTTCCATCACGGTAGGAATCACAGGGAATTCATGCGTTTCCGGTATTTCGAAATCAGCCATTACTCAATGTTCCTGACAATAAGTTTGTGTCTTTGATTAGCGCTTTATCAAGCATTTCTGCCGTCTTTAGCTTCAATTTCTGCACCCCACGGAGACAAGTGACGCACTTCGCGCGGATTGTCCACCTGGTAGCGGGTTGGAGAAAAGAACAGGCCCGGTGCGTGCAACAGTTTACTGATGGGGAAAATGAAACTAAGGATCAGTACCAGTGTTAAATGTACCAGTAAGACCGTGTCCGAGGGCAGTGCCTGCCAGTCGAGCAGAAACAGGCCCATGATGAACGCTTTCAACTGAACGATGTCGGTGTGTGCGACATAGCTCATCATCAGACCGCTGACAGCGATACCGATGATCAAAAGCAGCATCAGATAGTCTGAAGGCGAGGAGATGTAGCGAACGCGGTCAACAAAGATGCGCCTGCCGAGCAGGCCAAGTAAACCAACAACCATCGCGAAGCCTGCGTATTTACCAAAGCTTTGCACGACTTCCAGGCTTACGATGGGCCACAGAAAACTGTCCGGGCTGACCACATAACGCAAATGGCGGAAGAAAGCGAGCAGCAGGGCGACATGGAAGATCCAGCCAAACAGCCAGGTCCATTTAGTGGCTCTGAATAGGCTGTTGAAAAAAACAACTTCCGTTGTCAGGCGCCAGGCCACGCCGCTTTTGGTCAGCGGGGCCGGCGTTACAGGAATCTTGAGCGGCGCAGGCACACGTTTATATTGCAGCACTTTATTGGTAATGCCGCCAACCAATACTGCGATTGCAGCATAAAACAGTACGACATATAAAATACTAAGTGCATTCATTACTGAAGTGTCTCGCCTTGTTCAATTAATATTTGGTAACCCAGGGGGCCTGTGTAAAAGACCCCCTGTACTCGGTCAGGTGCTATACACAACCTGTGGGCTTGGGAAGACCGGCGTATTTACACGCCTGCTTGCCCGGGCCGTATGGGAACAGTTCGTACAGGTACTTGCTGTTACCTTTTTCTTTACCCAGCTTCTTACCAACTGCTTTAGTCAATACGCGTACAGCGGGTGCGATCTGGTATTCTTCGTAGTATTCACGCAGGAAGTTAATGATTTCCCAATGATCACTGCTGAGTTCTACGTCTTCAGCTTTGGCCATAACTTCAGCCACAGCTGGCTCCCATTCATTCAGGTTGGCCAGGTAACCCTCTTCGTCTACTTCAAGACTTTTACCGTTTACTTCGATAGGCATGATGTGCGCTCCTCGTTGAGAACGAATTAAAAAATTAATATTTAAAGCCAGGCGTGTACTTTGTCGTGCTCGGCCACTAAATCCACAAAACCGTCGTAATCAACGACTTTGATTCCATCGGCGATTTTGCCTTCAACGCCACGGGCCTTTGCATCAGGACCAAGAACCGCGAAGGTAACGCCATCAGCGTTTGCAATTGCTTCAGCAGGCTGGGTGCCGGTTGTCGCTGCATAAACACCGTCCTCGAATAGCAGAACAGTCGAGCCACTCTTGGCAAGACCAAGGCAGTCATCTAATGAAGTGCTACTGAAAGGAGATTTGTTTACTGTATGTAAGGTTGTCATATTCAATCCCCTAGAAACTCAAGACAACATCTTGATCATCAATAACGTCGGCGAGCTCAGAACGGTTGACAAGACGTATCGAATCTTTTTCAGCCCAGTCTTCATCTTCGTCTTCCCAGGTCAGATGCTGAAGGTCATCCAGTGTCAGACCACGCTCTTCCAGAGACTCTTTTTCGACGTAAATTTTGTTGACGTCGTAATCGCCCAGAGCAGCGTAGGTCGGCGAGAAGTTCTTCATACCGATGCCATCGGTGTTTTGACCCTTGGCGAGCTGATAGACGCCGTCACCAATGAAAGCCAGACTGACGTCCTGCTCGAAAGCGGCGCCAATCAATACGACTTCCAGCGACTCCAGCGCATAGACGGTGCCGTAAGGGGCCCTGGTGTTCATGTACATGAATTTTTTTGCCATTAGATAATCCCCTTATCCCCCAAACGTAACCAGACGGTCGCATTCGATGCCGGCTTCAATCAGCTGACCCAGACCGGAAATGCGAAAACCTTCTGCGATGTTATTGGCATCCTTTCCCTGACGCTTGGCTTCATCCGCGTCCAACATACCGCGGCGCTGTGCAGCCGCGATACAGACGACGAGATCCAGATTGTGTTCTTTCTGCAATTCCTGCCACTGCTGGGTGATATTGCGGTCGTCCTGCGGTGGTACCGCAAGACGTGTCGCCGTATTCACACCGTCATGGTAGAAGAACACGCGGAATATTTCGTGCCCCTTGGCCAGCGCTGCTTTGGCGAACTGATAAGCAGAGTCAGATGCCTGGTGCTGGTAAGGGCCTTCGTTTATTTGGATTCCCAGTTTCACAATTTAACCTTTGCCTCAGAAGCGGATGTGTGTTGAAGCGTTCAGGCTGTTGCGAGCGCCGCGCCAAGTATCAATATGGTATTTGGTAAATGGCAGGTTGGTCACCTCGAAGAAGCGGGGCCAGCCGATGCGCTCGATCCAGTCGTTGATGCGTTCCCAGTCCTTCGCGCCTTCCTTGTAGGCCTTCAGAATGCGCTTGACGATGGCGTTGGCTTCAGGCCAGCGCGGTGGATTGTTAGGAATACCGGCAGCAACAAGCTTCTGGAAGGTCGGCTTGCCGCGTGCATTGGAGTGGTTACCACCTACCCAGATAGCCAGCTTGGTGTGCTCGGCGTCGTTGATCTGCATCGGCGGGCAGGGCGGGTAGCAGGCACCACAGCAGATGCATTTCTTCTCGTCAACTTCCAGAGAAGCCTTGCCGTTGACCATGGCCGGGCGAATAGCGGCTACCGGGCAGCGGGCAACAACAGACGGGCGTTCGCAGACATTGGAAACCAGGTCGTGGTTGATCTTGGGCGGCTTGGTGTGCTGAACGTTGATCGCGATATCACCCTGGCCGCCGCAGTTGATCTGGCAGCATGAAGTGGTGATATGTACGCGGTTCGGCATATTGTTTTCGCGGAACTCATCGATGAGTTCGTCCATCATGGACTTAACAACACCCGATGCATCAGTACCCGGGATGTCACAGTGTAACCAGCCCTGGGTATGAGAAATCATGGTTACAGAGTTCTTGGTGCCACCAACGATGAAGCCGGCATCTTCGATCGCCTTGATCAGCGGCTCGACCTTGGCTTCGTCGGCAACCATGTACTCGACGTTGCTACGAATGGTGAAGTGGATGTAACCATCAGCATACTCGTCACCGATATCGCACAGCTTGCGCAGTGTGAAAATGTCGAGGATACGCTGAGTACCGACACGTACCGTCCAGATTTCGTCACCGCTGTAGCCAACGTGACGGAGTACACCGGGTTTTGGGTGCTCGTGGTATTTCCATGCGCCGTAGTTTTTGCGCATTACTGGATGCATGTACTGGAATGCGTCCGGACATCCGGATTCAATTGGCGAACGAGGTTTATCAGCCATGGTTATTCCTCAAAAAATATATTTAAGTTTTGTTAGAAAGGGGCCGCGGCCCCTTCCATGAGTTATATTACGTGCAATCTATGATCAAGCAGCGGCTTCTTCGAGTTTGCGCTCGAACCACTTCTCGGCTTCTTCGTCCCAGCCGTCCATGCGGATGTATGAACTCTGGCGCGGGTGAGCAACCATGTTCGGATCAACGTCCAGATCAAAATCAACACCTTCGAGGAAGTTGACCAGACCGATACGCTCGATCATTTCACCGCAACGCTCGTGCTCGAGACCGTTCTCAGCCCAGAAGTCAATGATCTCTTCAGCCATTTCGATCAGGTTTTCGTAGTCTTCCTCGGTTTCAAGCTTTTTGAACGGAACCACGACGGTACCCATCAGGTCACCGATCTTCAGTGTGCGTTTGCCGCCGATCAGGATGCTGACACCCTTGTCATCACCCGGATGCAGTGCTTTCGGCATCACGTTCAGGCAGTGCATGCAGCGCACGCAGTTGCGGTTGTCTACGGCCAGGGTGTCGTCGTCGTTCAGTGACAGCGCATTGGTCGGACAACGGGTAATCACGTTGTCAACAACGTACTGACGGCCCTTCTTGGCAACAAAGGCCTTGACCTCTTCCTGGTCGACCTTCATGTCATCGCGCCAGGTGCCGATCACTGCGAAGTCAGCACGTTCGATCGCGTTCTGGCAGTCGTTCGGGCAGCCCGATACCTTGAATTTGAATTTGTACGGCAGTGCGGGGCGGTGAACGTCATCGGTAAAGTTGTTGACCAGGTGACGGTGAATGCCGTGTTCGTTGGCGCAGGACATTTCACAACGTGAAGCACCGACGCAAGACATCGCGGTACGTACGCATGGACCGGCACCACCGAGGTCCCAGCCATACTCGTTGATTTCGTCAAAGAAATGCTGTGTGTTCTCGGTCGTCGTGCCGATGAACATGATGTTGCCTGTCTGACCGTGGAAGGTCTGAAGGCCGGAACCCCATTTTTCCCAGCTGTCACCCAGCTGACGCAGCATGGCAGTGGTGTAGTGGTTGCCGGCAGGTGGCTGTACACGCAGGGTGTGGAATTCCTTGGATTCTGGGAATGCCGAACCGACTTCAGAGAAGCGCGGAATGATTCCGCCGCCATAACCAAATACGGAAACCGTACCGCCTTTCCAGTAACCCTTGCGGGTTTCGTAAGAGTGCTCCAACTGGCCGAGCAGGCTGCTGGTCATTTCCTGAATGCGCTCATCCGGATGTTCATCACGGAGCTTTTTGATACCTGAGATAAAGCTGGGCCAGGGGCCGTTTTCCAGCTCATCCAGCATGGGGGTTTCGTATATCTTTTTGGCCATGGGTCGTCTCCTATTGGCTGATCTGCTTGCAAGCAAGATTAGAATTGGGCGACAGATTCTAATCATAAAAGTTCTTATTCTCAATATCCCTTATAGAGGTATAAGGGTACTGAATTCACGTGGCGCAATTGTAGGGGGAGCGTGTAAAAGTCAGAATCCTACCCTTGGGAGGGCAGGCGCATTAGGCGTTATCTCCAAAGGGATAGTGATTTATCGTCGATCCTCATGGATTAAAAGCGTTGATCGAGAAAAGTATATTAAAAAACAATGACATAGTAAAAAAGATCCATAATATACCCGTCAGGTAATGAGACTGATTATCAATGCGATTCTGATCATTTCTCTAAATCGTTCGGCACCCTATGGTGATATTGTAATTCCCGATCGATACGGGCATTCTGATCAGCCTATGACACAGATGAGAAGCAATCGCGTCTTGTTGTCCGCAGATACGGGCAGTCCATTTAATCTCGAGGATACTTCTGCCTATCAAACCTGGCGGCAGTGGAAGCTTGAACACAGGCCCGAGATTGGTGAGATGCTCGTGCCGCTGGAAAACCCTTTCGAGCTCAGAAAAACTGAGAAGTCGCGAATAGAGGATCTTTGTCGCCGGTGTAACGCAGTCGTATATAAGGTCTCCAGCGATTATCCAACGACGGATAAGGGGCTGGTGCATCAGCTCGGCTTACAGCTGGGATTGTCGCGCCTGGACGATAACTTGCGTGCCGACGAAGATGATATTACCAGCCTGACCGTGACCGAGCAGCAGGGAAATCAGTATATTCCCTACACCAACAGGCCGCTCAGCTGGCATACAGACGGTTATTACAATAGCCCGGAACACCAGGTGCGCGGTTTTATTCTGCATTGTGCCCAGCCTGCGGCAGCAGGTGGCGAGAACAGCCTGATCGATCACGAGATGGTCTACATCCGAATACGCGATCAGAATCCGGCATTTATCCGGGCGCTGATGCACCCTGAGGCCATGACGATTCCGCCTAATGTCGATGCCGGCACAGAAATTCGCGGTGCCTGCACGGGGCCGGTTTTTTCGGTCGATGCGCTGACAGGCAGCCTGCACATGCGTTATTCAGCACGAAAGCATAATATAGTGTGGCGGGATGATGAACTCACCCGAGATGCTGCAGATCTAATTAGAAATGTACTTGATATTAATGGAATCGCCTATAGATACAGGCTTGAAGCTGGTGAAGGTGTGATTTGCAACAACGTCCTGCACAAACGATCCGGGTTTAATGACAGTGCAGACAACAAAAGGCTGATGTACCGTGCGCGTTATTATGACCGCGTTGCTGAGACAGGATTAAACCCGTCCGGCTGATCGGGCATCGACAAGCAGAGGTGAACTATGTTGTGGCTGAGTGAGGTGATCATGCAGGGGCATGATATGCAGTCATTCGACGATCTGGTGACAGAACTGAAAAAGCGCGCCAAACAGGGCGAACTTTTTTTTCGCATGGATGTAAAGCCCCAGTTTCCGGATACGCCGGCCGACTGGGAAGACAAGCTGGAAGCGGCTTTTACATCGAGGCAGGAATGAACAATCCACTTAATACGGTGAACATGTGCTCTGGGAAGAAAGTGACAAGCAGTTAAAACAAGATCTGGTGCCGGATGATGTGGTTGATCTGAGTTTCAAAATCAGGTGCAAACAGATTCCGACGACTCACGCTTATGAGCTGGCGCAGGCGCTGTACAAACTGTTGCCGTGGCTGGAAGGTGAACCGGAAATCGGAATTCATCAAATCCACGGTGCAACCACAGGCAATGGCTGGGAGCGTCCTGCTGATGGTGAATTGATGCACCTGTCGAGGCGAGCCAAAATGCAGCTGCGCGTACCCAAAGACAAGATCGAAGACGCAAAGCAGATATCGGGTGAAACGCTCGATGTGGCAGGTTATTCAGTCGATGTAGGCGAGGCTAGCGTCAAGCTGCTGAATCCTGTTCAGACCATCTTCTCACGATACATTATCGGCCCACAGCAACTGGATGAAGATCAGTTCGTCGAGTGGATGGCCACCGAGTTGAAGCAGCGAGATATTCACGTACGCAAACTGCTTTGCGGTATCGGGCACAGAATTTCGACACCGGAGGGTGAAATCGAGACGCGCAGCGTGATGATCGCGGACCTGGACAAGGCGACTTCGCTCAGTTTACAGGAAACCGGTGTCGGGCCAGGCAGGCATCTTGGTTGCGGTATCTTCCTGCCACACAAGGGTATACGTGCCGTTGGTGAGACTGAGGATAAGTCTCATTTCACCGGCACCTGATCTATCCCTTTCAGGTAGGGTGTCTGGAATCCTGCCTTGATCTGATTTATCATTCGCGCTCGAATTTTTTAGTCATCTTATTTTGAGACAGATAAAAGGGTAAAACACTATGGCACTTGAGTCAGTTGAAAGAACAGAAAACGGCTACCTGGTTAATTCCAGTGACTGGACTGAAGAAATAGCAAAAGAGCTCTTTGCAGAAGAAGGCATCGATCCAACTCAGGAACACTGGGATGTGGTCAAATATGTCCGCACCGAAACCCTGAATGGTGATGAGCCAAATGAGCGCGGTATTATGAAAGCCATGAGCAAGATCTGGGGCCGCAAGTTATCGTCCAAGGAAATGTATGAGATGTTCCCAGGCATGCCATCGAAGCAGGGGCTTAAAATCGGCGGTTGTCCGCAAAGCACGCGTAAAGGCGGTTATTAACAGATATTAGACCTTCCCCTTATGGGGTATATGGCAGGTATTTGGCCGAATGATAAAATTCGGTTACTGAATTTTTCTCACGAATGGCCGCCATGCCAACGGCGGCTACTCAAGCAAAGGTGATTAACATGAGCGATAAGGCAGCGAAGATCAAAGAGATGATCGAAATGCAGAAGAAGTTCATCGAGTATGAGCACAACAATGGCGTTGATCCGAAGGATTACTTCAAGCCAGATGCAGGTCATGAACTCGATGGATACCGTCAAAAATACAGGGACCTGGCGATGGAAGTTGTTGACCTGGCGCACGCAGAAGCAGGTTCATCGCGTTAAGCTTTATCCCGCTTCAATGTACAAATAAGGCCGCTAATCAGCGGCCTTATTTTTGTAGAGCAACTTCATTAGCCGCAAACAACGCAAAAGACGCAAAAAAACCACTAATTTTTTGTTTATTTAGTTAATACTTGTACGTTCTTTGCGTGTTTCGCGGTTAAGGAAACTCTGATTAATTCAGAGTTTCCGCGGCGCACGGATGCGCCGCCATTTTCAATCGCGTTAAGCGATTGAAAATGAAGGGAAATAGAAAATCGCATTTTATGTTTTCCTTGCTCTGATAATTCACGGATGAATTATTCAGAGCTTCCTTAAATAAATATTTTCAGATACGTAGGGTGCGCCGTGCGCACCTCCATACTTTCGCGCAATCGAAAGCGTTCCTGCTTGGTGGTGCGCACGGCGCACCCTACGGCTATTTTTTTCCTTAAATGAATAATTTTTGCGTTCTTTGCGTGTTTCGAGGCTAAGTAAATATTGTCCGAAAATTCTGAATTTAATTCAGACAGTCCAGACATGTTTAGACCTCGCTCCACATACGCATTAGGTTGATGTAGGCATTGCTAACAAGCTCGGTTTCTTCCTCGCCTTTTGATTTCTCCAGCAAGATATCCCGCGCCTGAGACAGCCTGTAAAGCAGCTCACGTTGTGATGTGTCGCGCACCATGCTCTGCAGCCATGTTACTGCGACAATGCGTTCTCCGCGCGTTACTTCAGCTACACTGTGAGTACTGCCGGAGGGGTACATCACGACATCACCTGCTTCCAGTTTCACACGCTGCTCACCAAATGCGGTTTGCACCACCAGTTCACCGCCGTCATAGTCTTCAGGCGGGTTCAGAAACACAGTAATGGAAATGTCGGTTCGATAACGCTGGCCGGCAGGCCCCATGATCGGGTCATCAATGTGCTTGCCGTACTGCATACCTTGTGTATATCTTGCATAGAAGGGTGCGGCTATTTTCGCCGGCATGGCAGCATTTAGATAAACTGGATGATTGACCAGCTTGCCCATCACAAGATTATTCAGTTGTGACACATTCGGATCCGTAGTCCGCATTTCCAGATTGTTTTTTACTTGCTTGGCCTCACTGCCTGCTGAGAGTCTGCCATCGATGAACTCTGCCCTGGATAAGAAGTCATGAACGACGGCGAGTTCCTGTGTGCTGAGTACTTCAGGTATTGTGATCAACATAGTTCGATCCCGGTCCCGTATTACGTATAATGTGGTGCATATTAACAGGTGATAAATATGAAGCTAAACATTATTGTTGATGGCCGTTCCAATGCTTTCGATGTGCCGGATCATCTGCTCGATGATGCAGTCGACTTCTTTGAAAAGCTCGATGCGGATATGGACAGGGGATGGCAGATGAGCCGGGACTGGGTAGACAATCCCAATCCGGAACAACGTTGCCAGATTGCGGCAGATAAAATCCTGACCGCGATCGAAACAGAAAATGAAAAACTGTTAATGTTGATGGCGGCCTATATCCTGCGTACCATGCCCGGCGTTACCGGTATAAATATCGATATAACCGGTGATATGAACGAAACGGACATCATCATGGGGCACGAGGACTCGCGTCCTCTTGGACCAATATTCTGACAATGCTCACCGCAAAGGCGCAGAGAACGTTTCATGATGTCGGAGCGGCTTTAGCCGCGAACCAAAGTCCGGATATGCGAAACTGAATTCGCGGTTAACCCGCATTTCTCACATATCACATAAAATCCCTGCGTTTCCGCACCACTGTGCTAAATTTATACTTGCTTTGTCATGCGATAGTGCTGGATCTTATCGAACAGCACATGGCTTTTCTCTTTTACGCTGTAACCAAGTTCTTGATAAAACCCGACAGCGGGCTCTCTGGCATCGAGCGTTACTGTGTTGACGTTTCTATCCATTGCTTCCTGTTCCAGTGCATTTACGATTATGCGGCCGATGCCGTTGCCTTCATAATCCTTTTCAACAGCCATATATCGAATCTGCGCCTCATCCGCAGAGTTGAATTGCAGCCTTCCTACGCCAACGATTGTTTGATCATCCATTGCCATGATATGAAAGCACCGGTCTTCAATGTCATCTATCTCGCTACCCTGCGGTTCTCCCCAGGGCGCGCGTAGAATACGATAGCGCAACGCATAGTAATGCTTGAATTCTTCCGTTGATTCAGGTTGCTTGATAGTTACATTCATCGCTTATCTATGTACCGTGAATGACTAACATTGGACAATGGAAAATGAGGTGTGACGGGTTAAACAGAATGGTTTTCGTTGCGTCCTCTGCGCCTTTGCGGGGAATAAAACTATGCAAACACCACCCAGGTAGTCGCAATGTACTTTACGCCTTCCTCGAGAGTGACAGCGCGGTGTTCATGCGTCCAGAACGGAGGGAACAGTGCCAGCTTGCCGGCTTCAGGTTTTATCTTGAGATCCTGATAGAAAAATTCTGTTTCACCTCCAGGACCGGTAACATCGTTGAGATACCAGAGTGCAACCAGCTGGCGTTGGCTGAACTCATGGCTGCCACCATCGATGTGCCAGTGATAGTACTCACCGGGTCTGTAGCGCTGTATGCCATAACCCATGTCCTTGAACGGCCCTTTGAAAAACGGGAAGGATTCACGAAATTCATGAATCACGGTACTCAGTGATCTGAAAAGCTCGGTATCCAAGTCTTTCCAGTGTTCCTTGCCGCTGGTCACGAGATCCGTGGTGTGCTTTATGCCCCGGTCTTTTGACACGGTCTGGCCGATGCGGCCTTCATACTGTTCGTCTTCGTACAATTCGAAGCGACGAATCATTTCATTGCATACATCAATGGGAAGGGCATTGTGTTTCTCAAATATGAAGGTATTCCGCTTTATCTCGTGAATGGTTTGCAGCGGTTTATGCGCACTTTTCTCGGCATTCATTGTGATGTTTTATTACAGTGTGTTGTTTTCTACGAGTAGTTCAATGTGTTCGTGACTATTCTCGCCGTATTGATCGAATATTGCCAGCATTTCAGTAGCGATGTTTTTCCAGTGGTTTTTGCTGTCATTAACCAATTCGTTGAATACGGCTGTATCATTACTTTCAAGCCAGTCGTTATAGGCCCCGGTCAGTGTGGGAAAAATGTGTTTGCGCATGCTGGTAAGGTTGGCCATGTAGAAATGGATCGAGGCATGCTGCTGTTTTTCCAATAGCACCGGCAAGGTCGACAAGGCGTCAGCCAGATGATCACGCACAGCGCGTGCCATGATTTCAGCCTGGGTGAACATCAGCTGAGACATCATCGTTTGCCAGCCTTGAAGATATTCGCCGGCTTTAATTTCACCGATTTCGTGCAGGATCGCCGATTCGAGTTCATGATCGGTCATCTGATCGAGCGCTCTCTCCAGGTTTGCATCGAAGTCATAGCAGGCTATCGCATAGGCCATAGCGTTCTGCGGTTTGTTCCAGCGCCATTGTTCGGTTTTTTCCCAGATCATGCGTTTGAATGACTCACGACGTATAAAAATCTTTCCTTCCTGGCTCATGGCCGGTGGCGAGGTCAGATCACGGGCATACTCGCGTGCCGATATATAGATATCATAGCCGTTCTGTTTTTCATGATTAACCAGGTCGGCGAGGAAAAAATGGGGTTTTGATTTCTGTCCGATGCCAGCACTGTAAACCAGTCCGTGTTCGAGCAGTTTGCTGTTGATGTGATCTGAATGAAAAGGATCGAACAGTTCGCCATCGATATCGAGGTGAGCATAGTCCTGGCCTTCGATATCCGACCACAGTTGCTCACGTTCGCTCAACCATCTGCCGACATCGTCTCGGGTCAGGGATGAGCCAAAATCCTGTTCCATCTCCCAGCGAAAATACTCACGCATTTTCAGCAAGTAGATGCACATGGTGTAGTTGCCGGCATAACGTGCATCTGAGATGTTGCAGTTATGCTGGACGGACCGGGCCAATTGTCGATGTATGTATTTCATATGGGATAGGATAATACCTGACTAAAATAGTATACTATTCGAATCCTGAAAATTGAATGAGTTCAAACAATAGATTTATGCGATTACGAGTCAAAAACAAGTGGCAGGACAAGAAAAAAGAGCGCAGTGTCGAGGATACGGCGGGGGTGATTGCCTTTAATTTGTGGAAAATTGCCAGCGCCAATGTGCTGAATCTGGAAAACGAGGGTTTTCAGACTGATACGCAAAGCCAGCGCATCGACGTGATCGAGGAGCTGGTGGCGTTCTATATCAGCCTGGTCGACCGCCTCGCTGCCGACAGGGAATACGATGATGAGAATCGTCGGCGACTGATCGTGGCGCTGGCGATGAATCTGGCCAAAACGGTCAAAGACAACCGGGTCGATTTCGACGGCGAGGGTGATCACAGCAGGGCCTTCGTCGAACTGCTGAACGAGCGCATGTCCGAGTACGCCGGCTTTTCCTACAGCGATGGCGAGCCCGGTTTTCAGCTAAGACGCCGTGTGGGCCAGCATGTGCAGGCTGTGATGGGCGAAAAAGATAACAAATGGGTGCCTGACCAGGTGATGGACATCGAAATCCCGGACGCGCTGAAGGTGTTCAAGCGTGTCGTCAGGGGGTTGGTCTGACGTTTGAAGATACTATTCACCGCAGAGGACGCAGAGCTTTTTTGTGGTTTGGTTGGGTGCGCCGTGCGCATCATCAGGCAGGAAGCCCAATTAGCAGATTGGCGCGCACGGCGCACCCTGCGCATTACTAATAATGGAACCGCAGAGGCGCAGGGGTTTTATAGTATTATCGCTCCCATTCACTTGACACCCACAACAGCCTGAACCGAAAAAACAAATATCAGTCTCAGGGCCTCCGCGACTCTGCGGTTAACATATATTCTTTTTTATTACAGGCACTTGCGAACAGGCACAAAAAAGGCCGGTGATGGAGTCACCGGCCTTTTAGAATTCAGCGATGTCAGCAGTTATTACTTGACCCAGTTGCTGAAGTTGTCAGCGTTCTTTTCCTTGCCGTCTTCGTAACCCGCTTCATAAGCTTCGGTCACACGCTGCTCTTCACGCGGTGGGTTCAGTACATAGCCGCCTTCCCATCCAACAATGTATTCCGGATCGACACCAGCTTCTTCCATCTTGGTAATTGCGTTGTAGTAGTCTTGATTCATTTGCTAAATCCTCTGTTAAATTCTACCTGTGCCACCTGAGGGTGCCACGCGGTATGATTAAAATGCTTAGCGGCAAAAGGCTCGCTGAATGGGCGCAAATTATACCGTAATCACCTTTCAGGGTTAACTGCTTGCTTATATCCCTTTAGGGGTGGCTGAAAGTTTTCGATAGCATTACTATGGGAGCCTGATGGCGCATAGGCTAGGCGTGTTAAAATGCAAAGCATTTCCAATTAGAGGTCACACATGTCTGACGAAAGTATAGATATCCAGGGTATTGACGCCTCCTATGCCAGTGGCATGGCGGCATTCGAAGCCAAGAACTTCTCACAGGCGATGCGTTTTCTGTCACCGATTGCAGAGCAGGGCGATGCTGAAGCCCAGCATCGTTGCGCTATCATGTACCAGAACGGCCTGGGTGTTGTCGCCAATGAGGAAAAAGCGGCTGAAATGATGCGTGCAGCGGCGGAACAGGGTCACGCCGTGGCTCAGCACGGACTCGGATTTATGTACATGGAAGGCGAATGCGTCGAGCAGGACAGTCTGGAGGCTATAAAGTGGTTTGAAAAGGCCGCTGAACAGGGCCTGGTGGGTTCATTAACCACAATGGCGATGATGTACGAAGAGGGTGTGGGTGTAGACAAGGATCCTGAGAAGGCCAAGGCCCTTTACAAACAGGCCGGCTTTTAATTCAAAATACAGCCCATACATAGCTACTATGAAGCAGAAATCATTTCTTCGCTTTTGCTGAGCCGAAGGCGTAGCCTAAAGTTTATAACTATTCCATATAAAACAATTACTTGCCTCGCGCTCTTGTGGTGATGAGCAATTTGGTGGATGCATATGAGACCCGCACACTTACTAACTGTCATTGAAAAAGAATACGCTAGTACCCGCGAGGGGCATCATACGCCAGTCATGCTTTGGGGGCCTCCTGGTGTGGGCAAATCTCAAATGGTGGCGCAGATTGCCGAACGCCATCATGCGCCACTGATCGATATCCGCCTGTCGCAGATGGAACCCAGTGATCTCCGAGGCATTCCATTCCGCGCGGCAGATTCGGTTGAGTGGGCTGTGCCTGCCATGCTGCCAAGTGCGACGCGTCATGGGGAAGAGGGTATTCTGTTTCTCGATGAAATCACATCGGCGCCGCCGAGTGTATCGGCAGCAGCTTACCAGCTGATACTCGACAGAAAACTCGGCGAATACGAAGTGCCTGCTGGCTGGGCAATTATCGCAGCCGGAAACCGTCAGGGAGATCGGGGTGTGACCTACAGCATGCCTGCACCGCTGGCTAACCGCTTTTCGCACTATGAAGTCGATGTCAACATGGACGACTGGGTGGCCTGGGCCTATGCGAATCACATTGATGAACGCATCATCGCTTTTCTGCGTTTCAGGCAGGACCTGCTGTTTGATTTCGACCCGTCGCACAACCCGGTTGCCTTTCCTTCGCCGCGTTCATGGGAATTTGCGCACCGTGGCCTGCAGAAGTTCGATGAAAATCACGAGCTCCTCACCGGTGCACTGCAGGCTTGTGTCGGCAATGCGGCAGGTATCGAATTGCGCGCGTTCATAGAAAGCCTGGATCAAATGCCGGACCTCGATGCGATCATTAACGGCGAAGATATCCCGGCGCCGAAGGAAATCGATCTGCAGTACGCGGTGGCATCGGCGCTGGTCGGCCGTGCGATACGTGCAAAAGATACCGATGAGGCTGCCAGTGTTCACGGCAATATACTAGCCTATGCCAGCAAGTTCCCCCAGCGCGAGATGGGCGTGATGATGGTGTCCGATATGCATCGGGCAATTGGTGAAGATATATTTGCCGTACCGGAGTTCGCCAACTGGGCAGACAAGATCGCGGATATTATGCTTTATTAAGAGCAGTATTCACCACAGAGTCACAGAGGACACAGAGTTTTACTTAGTTACCTGCGCCTGTGGCGCAGGTAATAATACAATGCTTTTCTCTGTGCCCTCTGTGACTCTGTGGTGAAATACTCTTGAGTTTTTAACTGGCAGTCTGTATGGAAATTAACATTTATAATCGTCAGCTTAAGTTCAATTTAGTATAACTGAAGACTATCGATAAATTACTATCAATACATATGCCTGATGTCGAGAACAAATTAGCCATTGCACGTACGCGTCTGATTCTGGACAAGCCCTTTCTGGGCGCGCTGGTCCTGCGTTTGCCTATGGTCGAGGGTGATCCATCCTGGTGTGAAACAACCTACAGCGATGGCAAGACGTTTTACTACAACGCCGATTACATCGATGCACTGGACAAGGATCAGACCCAGTTCGCGCTGTCGCATGAGGCACTGCACTGCGCATTGTCGCATTTCCATCGTCGCGGTCACCGGGTAAAACATCGCTGGGAGCTGGCCTGTGATTATGCAGTCAATCCGCTATTGATCAACGATGGCTTGAAGCCAACGCCTGATGCTGCGCATTTACGTGAATACGAGGGCATGACGGCCGAAGAAATCTATCCTTGTCTCGAGGATAATGAGAATGACGGTGAGCGCGACCTGGAGCGCAAATCAGACAGCCAGGATGATAGCCAGGATAATGAAAACGAAGAAAACAGGGACATGAGTGATGGCGGTTCCGATAAGGAACGGCAGAAAAATGATGCGCAGGATGGCAGCGGTAACGAGAAAGAAGAACCGGACGGCTCGGGCGCCAAAGGTGCGCCCAAACCCAATCCGCTCTCACCACAGGAGCAGGAAGATCTGAGTACCCAGTGGCAGCAACGCCTGGCAGCGGCGGCACAAACGGCGCTGCAAAACGGCAAATTGGAAGGCGAAATGGCGCGTATGGTCGATTTCCTGTTGCAGCCAAAGCTGCCGTGGCGCATGCTGCTGGCGAGTTTTATGAGCATGACGGCGCGGGATGATTACAGCTATTCAAGACCATCCACGCGTCGCGGCGATCCTGCGGTCTATCCGAGTTTGAGAAGCCATGAAACCAATGTCGTGGTTGTGATTGATACCAGTGGTTCTATTTCTGCAGATGAAATACAGGAGTTTATTTCCGAGATCGATTCGATCAAGAGCCAGGTTCGGGCGCGTATCACGCTGCTGACATGCGATTCCGATTTGAATCACGGTTGTCCGTGGATTTTCGAACCCTGGGATGAATTTGCGATGGATGTTGAAATCCGTGGCGGAGGCGGCACCAATTTCAAACCTGCGTTTAACTGGGTTGAAGACCAGGACAACAATCCAGACTTGCTGATGTATTTTACCGATGCCGAAGGTGTATTCCCCGAGGTAGAGCCCATGTTCCCAGTTTTATGGCTGGTCAAAGGCAAAGAGCCCGTACCCTTCGGGCAGCGAATACAACTTAATTAGTTGAAATTACCGCAAAGGCACGGAGACGCAAAGGAAAACATTGATTCAGTAGTGATACTAATCCTATTTGTTGAAGCTTAGGTAAAAGTATAGACAAGATAGATTTCTCAGCGCCTCTGCGCCTCCGCGGTTAGAATGACCTGTATGGACCTATCTGCAGAAGACAACTTACGGCTGAACGTTTTGCTTGCACAGAAGTTGCATGCTGTGCGCATCGATGAATCGAAGATGGTGGTGCTCGCTCTGACTGAGAAAGGCGAAGCGAAAGTAGCGCTCAACCCTAACTGCAAGGATGACAAATACATCAAGCAGGTAAAGGCCCTGTTGTCGACGCATGTGATGGGCTCCCCGGGAGGGTATCCGGTATTTCTCAAACGCTGGACGCGCATGGGGCAGGCGCGCGACGAGAGCCTGGCCCAATTGTTGATGCTGGGTGAGGAAGAGGCGGTGGTTGCTGCTGTGCATGCTCCGGGTTTGACGGATGAACTTGCAGAGCGCGCCTGGTGGGCAATGCCGACAGCCGAAAATGCCAGGCGCATGCTGGAGAAAGAGGCAGTAGTCAGGGGCAAAACCGGACCTGTTCTAGCTGAATTTCTCATCGAATTCCTCCCGTTTGAAGAAGAACAGCGGGCAATGATTGAATCTGTTCGCCTGGTACTGCAACCAGGACTGATTGATGAAGAACAGAAACAGAAGTTGTGGAACAGGGCGCGTACCAAGCGTAGTTTATATGTCGGATTCATGCACACAGTGCCGGAAGACCTGCCAGAAGCAGCGCAACCGCATGTAATGTATGAAGACGTCGGACTGAGATTGAAACCATTGCTTAACGTCGGCAATCGTTATGCTGACATGATTGTGCGTACTTTCAGTGACCGAGGGCAGCGTTTTATCAAAACTGCAGTCATGGCGTTGAAAAAGCCTGCGGACCAGGAGGTTGTTGAGTCTCTGCTGGGTGCAATAGCCGCCTTTTTCAAGCATGTCAGGCCCGAGAATTTCACTGAAAGTGACATCGATGCAATTGTCGATGAAGCAAGGCAGCTCTGTCAGACAGATGAAGAAATACAAAACGTTCTTCGGCATTTGCCAGAACTGGAGTCCGTTGTCCGCGCAATGCTGATACTCTCGTGCCTCAATGTGAAACTTGTCAATCCGATATTTGCCAGAACAGATGCAATCGGTACTATGATGCGAAAAAAGATCCAGCCAATCACCGACCCGGTATTTGAGCAGTTGAGGCTATTGCAGGCAGATGGCTGATGCGGTTTTACGATACGTTGATCGGTAAATAGCTACAAATAAGTTATCGCAGAGGCGTGGAGACGCAGAGACTACTACCGTGATTCTACACATATTCTTAGATGTCCTCTGCGTCTCCGCGCCTGTGCGGTTAATCCGTTTCATCATTGCTATTTAAGGGCTGCAGGACTGAGGCAGACTGCTGGTTATTCACCGGAGATTTTATTATTTTCGTCGATGGTTGCGTGTGCATATTCAAGGAAATTCTCCAGCGGTTCTATCAGTGATGGCAAAAAATCTGCTGGAATTTTGCTGTATTCGCCGGTAAATATACATGAGAAGAAATCGCCGATTGCATCCGTGGTTTCTTTGTTGTCGCCTGTTCCATCAAGCTGGGGTCTGGGTATAGCGATATTGGCCTGTGCTTTTTCTGCGGCATCGTTAACCGTCGTTGGTGAGGATGCGACTGCCTCTAACTCGTCTGATTTCTTTTTCTCATAGGTTTCATCATATCGGGTAATTCGTTTGGTGGGTGTTTCAAGTGAAGTTGCCAGTGCATGTGATGCAAGTACACAATATTGTTCAAAAGGCATACTTCCCGACTTGTCAGAGTCTTCTGTAGAACATATACCTATAGCAATCTTGACACGGAGCGTTATATTGTTGATTTCGAATACCAGGTTTTCCACCGTTTGCTTGATACGTGTAGCAACGATATGTGCCTTGAAAGCCTTTGTGTTTGGCAGAACGGCCGCGAATCTTGCCTCTTCTATGTGAGATGCCAGCTCCTCTTTGCGGATTGATTTCTCGAGCTGACCGGCGACCGTTGAAACGATGGTTTCAGCGGCATGCTCGCCGTATAACTGCTTAAACTCATCAATGTCTGCGACCTCAACATATAGAATTGAGGTTACCATGTTGTGACGTTTGCCGAAGGACAGAGTTTTATTGCCGAAATCTATCAGCATTCGATTATTATAGAGTCCCGTCCGCGTATCGATTACAGATTCTTTCTCCAGTTCTGTGATCTTGTTGTTCAGACGGGTGTAGGATTTTGCGCGACTGAGTATATCGATTCTGTCAAAAGGCTTTCCGAGGAAGTCAGTTGCACCCAGGTTGTGAGTCGCTTTTTTGGCCGCTTCCGTGTCATCGTGACCTGTGATCATGATGACCGGCATATTCGCGATACGCTCACAGTCCGATTCCCGGATGCTTTGAAGTAACATCATGCCGTTCATTACCGGCATATGCATATCCGAGAATACCAGCGAGATGGCGTCGTTCGATTGCAGCAGTCGCCAGGCTTCTTCACCATTAGCCGCAGAATGCGTGGTGTACTCATCACCAAGATATTTGGCGATAGTGGCGCATATCGTTGGCGAGTCGTCAACAATAAGTATTTCTGACGTATGACTGGACATATCTGCGCTAATGGCCTGTTTTTGTCGTCCTTATGCCTTTCACTGCAACATTCCGAAAAATAAAAATCACTGTATATCCAATACTTAGCATATATCGCTGCTGCTGACGTAATAATCTTTAAAAATACCCTGCTCAAGAATGAATGGTGGAGAAACGTATGGTTCTCAGGTGTGAGTCGCTGGCTTACAGCGCCTTATATAAATCCATTAAAATTAAATACTTAGAGATAATTGCGCCGAGCCAGTTTGAGTAATCGCATTAGAGCATGAGCTGCTGGTAGTCGCTTTCACTGAAACCGATGAGTAGCTTGCGATCCGATTCGAGAACAGGTCTTTTGATGATGGCCGGATTCGCGATCATGATCTGTATGGCCGAGAATTCATCGATGTTTTCCCTCACATTGCTATCCAGTTTGCGCCAGGTGGTGCCGCGTTTATTGAGCATACGTGCCCAGCCTGCCTGTTTGACCCAGCTTTTCAGCTTGTCTTCCGGCACCCCCATTTTTTTATAGTCGTGAAATTCATAAGCGACACCATTGGACTCCAGCCACTTGCGTGCTTTTTTCATGGTGTCGCAGTTTGGAATGCCGTAGATTTTTATCATTTCGAAAACCTAATATTTCACCGCAGAGGCGTTGAGAAATCTATACTTTCTATAATTTTACCAAGGCTATAAAAAACAGGATAAGTATCATTACTAAATCAATGTCTTCCTCTGTGTCTCCGCGTCTCCGCGGTTAATTATTCAATGTCACGTAGTAATTCATTCAGGCCAACCTTGCCGCGTGTTTTTTCGTCGACCTGTTTAACGATTACAGCGCAGTAGAGGCTGTAGCTACCGTCTTTCGATGGAAGATTGCCGGAAACTACGACCGAGCCGGCAGGAATGCGGCCATAACTGATCTCGCCTGTGGTGCGGTTGAAGATTTTAGTGCTTTGACCAATATAGACACCCATCGAAATGACCGATCCTTCTTCGACAATGACGCCTTCAACGATCTCCGAGCGGGCGCCGATAAAACAGTTATCTTCGATAATGGTGGGTGCTGCCTGTAATGGCTCAAGTACCCCACCAATACCCACGCCGCCAGAGAGGTGAACATTCTTGCCGATCTGTGCACAGGAACCAACGGTAGCCCAGGTATCGACCATGGTGCCAGAATCGACATAAGCGCCGATATTGACATAAGACGGCATCAGAACAACACTGGGTGCAAGATAAGAACCGATACGTGCAGTTGCCGGGGGTACCACGCGTACACCGGAATCCCTGAAGGCACGTGTGTTGTGGTCAGCAAACTTGGAATCGACCTTGTCGTAATAGTTGGTGAAACCGCCTTTGATAAATTCATTATCATTGATGCGGAAGGAGAGCAGCACCGCTTTTTTCAGCCATTCGTTGACAATCCAGTTGCCATCCTGTTTTTCTGCAACCCGTGCATGCCCGGAATCGAGCAAGTTGATAGCCTCATTAACAGCATCTGCAATATGCGTTTCCACATTACGTGGTGTTAAGTCGGCTCTTCTCTCAAAAGCTTCTTCAATGATATTTTTCAGGTTTTCCACAGTTATCTCCAAAAGGTTTGTTTAATCCAGTGTTTCTATGAATTGCTTGATTCTGCAGGCAGCATCTACGCATTCATCGAGCGGTGCAACCAACGCCATGCGTACGTGATGGCTGCCAGGATTCGTGCCATTGACATCGCGTGACAAAAAACTGCCAGGTAAAACCGTCACATTCTGCTGGTCATAGAGCTGTCGAGCGAAATCGGTATCAGGGATTGACGTTTTGAGCCAGATATAAAAGCTGGCATCAGGTTTGTGTGCGCTGCTGACCGGCGCGAGTATCTCTAGCACGGCATCGAACTTCTCGCGGTAGAGCCTGCGATTAGCGCTTACGTGCGCTTCATCGTTCCAGGCAGCGATACTTGCAAGCTGGTGCGCTGGCGGCATGGCGCAGCCATGATAGGTGCGATAGAGCAAAAAAGATTTGATGATGTCTTTGTCGCCGGCAACGAAGCCGGAACGCATACCGGGCAGGTTGGAACGCTTGGAAAGACTGTGAAATACGATGCAATTGGTAAACTGCTTGTTACCGACGTTGCTGGCAGCTTGCAACAAGCCCGGTGGTGGCGCGTCTTCTTCGAAGTAAATCTCCGAATAGCATTCATCTGATGCAATCACAAAATTATACTGCAATGATTTTTCAATCAGCCAGGCCAGTTGCTGCTCCGGAATCACTGCACCGGTCGGATTGCCTGGTGTACAGATGTAAATTAACTGGCAGCGATCCCATGTCTCTTCCTCGATAGCATCAAAATCAGGCAGATAATTATTATGCTCGAGCGTGCTATAAAAGCACGGTTGCGCACCTGAGAGCAGCGTGGCGCCCTCGTAAATCTGATAAAACGGGTTTGGCATCAACACCCACGCATCTGCATCGCGGTCAACGATACATTGTGCAAAGGCGAACAACGCCTCGCGGGTACCATTAACCGGTATCACCTGTTGCTCTGCGTCAATGCTGTCAGTGTCCAGTCTGAATCGACGCTGAAGCCAGACGGCTATCGCTTGCCTGAGCTCACGGCTGCCTCTGGTCTGAGGGTAACGATTGGACTGATTCAGATGTTTTCGCAGCGACACCAGCGCGACCTCTGGCGATGGGTGTTTGGGCTCACCGATCGAGAGCGCAATGGCGCTGAGCCCGGTTGGTGGTGTGCAGCCTGCCTTGAGCTGAGCAAGTTTCTCAAAAGGGTACGGCTGAAGTTTTTGCAGCAGTGGATTCATAGCGACGCTGATTCGTATTCTTGTTTGACTGTCCCAGATGCCAAAACCGGCTCGAAACGCAAAAGCATTTTCATATAAACTTGAATTTTCAGGCGCATCGATGTCTGCCAGCACAGCAAGAAAGCGATCTTCATCTGGCTCCGCGGACAGGCCTCATTCCCTGAGGGGCCGACATTATAAGCGATTTTGAGGGCAATGACCTTGGTGAAAGGTGTAATCAGAGGGTTTGACCACGCCAGTGTGCTGGTCGAGAACACAAACCGGGCACTCGAGTTTTATACAGGTGTGCTTGGCCTTGAGCAAAATCACGATCGACCGGAATTGTCCTACCCAGGTGCGTGGCTGGATCTTGGCGAAGGCGGCCAGATCCATCTTATCGAATTGCCCAACCCCGATCCGGTGCATGGTCGACCAGCACATGGAGGCAAGGACAGACATACTGCGTTGACAGTCTCGAGTCTCGATGAGGTCATCGCCCAGCTCGATTTGGCAAAATTGCCCTACACCCTGAGCAGCTCAGGCAGGCGAGCGCTGTTTTGCAGGGATTATGACGGAAATACGCTGGAACTGATCGAAAAGTAGCCGATCTGAAGCCACTACTTCAGATAATGCAATCTTCACCAGGACTGGTCACTGACGAAAATCCAACTAAAAAAATACAAGCTGTGTCAACCAAATCCAATTCGACGCGTCTGTTCCCATGAAGCCTATGCTGCAATTGAAGCACGTGTGTAAATCGTACCGTCAGCCAGATGGCGATATCATTGTTTTGGCCGATGCTCACTTCGGGCTTGATCAGGCGCGTTCGGCGGCATTGCTGGGTGAGAGCGGCAGTGGAAAAAGCACGTTATTACATCTGATTGCCGGTCTCGACAGGCCTGACAGTGGGGATATTGTACTGCAGGGCCGTTCCACGGCTCAATTCAGCGACAATGACTGGAATGAGATCCGTCGTTCCGAGGTCAGCCTGGTGTTTCAGCAATATCATCTGGTACCGACGCTGACGGTTGCCGATAATCTGCAGTTGCAGGCACGATTGTGCCAGCGCCTGGATCCGAATTTTCGCGATTATCTGACAGAGAGACTGGGCCTTGTGGCATTGAGCGAGCGACTGCCACAGCAGTTATCGGGCGGTCAGCAACAACGCGTCGCCATCGCCCGGGCGCTGCTGCACAAACCCATGCTTGTTCTGGCCGATGAGCCAACCGGCAATTTGGATGAACACACCAGCAAGACGGTTATGCAGTTGCTGGTGGAACTGGTGCGAGAAGCGGGCAGCAGCCTGTTAATGGTGACGCACAGCCCGGCTATGGCTGCGTACCTGGATCAACAATGGCGATTGCGCAATGGCCAGTTAACGCCATACGGCAGTAATTAAAGGATGCTTCTGCAACGCTTGGGCTGGACCCTGCATACTCTGCTCAGTCATTATCGCCGTCATCCGTTGCAAACGCTGTTTTTATTCGTTGGGCTGATCACAGGTGTCGGTCTGTGGGCGGCAGTCCAGGTGATCAATGCGCATGCCCGTGCCAGCTACACTGAGGCCGATCAGCTACTAGGTGCGCAGGCCAGTCACTGGGTGCGAGCAGCTGATGACGGTGGCATCGATCCTGCGGTCTATGTCAAGCTCAGGCGCGCCGGTTTCCGGCAACTCTATCCCGTGCTGGAAGCGCGCCTGACCACAAGTGAACAGCAACCTCTGAGTTTGATCGCCACCGATTTACTGGCGCTACCCGCAGGCTCAGAGGCGGCGTTTGAGGTAAGCGAGAACTGGACCGAGCTTATTCAACCGCCATTTCAGGCATGGTTCCCGCAAACGCTGGCAGAAAACCTGAATATTCAGGCGGGCGAACGCCTGCTGCTGGCCTCGGGTGTCAGCATGCCATCAGCTGTGTTACAGACACGACCCCAGCAGGGCCAGCGTGTATTTATGGATATCGGAGCTGCGATGACGCTATTACAGCGCACGCGCTTCAGCTATCTGGCTGTCGGTGGATTAACGCCAGATCGAGCGAAGGCGTTACGTGAGGCATTGCCGCCCAATTTGCGCCTGGTTGCCAATCAGCAGAGTCTGGATCTGACCGAGCTGACCCAGAGCTTACACAGCCATCTGACGGCGATGAGCTTGCTGTCTTTTGCTGTGGGGCTTTTTATCGTGTTCAACGCTGTGCGTTTTTCGCTCAATGCCCGCAGCACAACGCTTGCGACACTGCAGGAGTTGGGCGTGAGCATGCGTATGCTCAGCGGCGCAATCGTCCTCGAAACCTTGCTACTGAGTGTATTCGGTGCGATTCTGGGTGTGGCGCTCGGTTATGTGGTTGCCCAACAATTGTTGCCATCGGTCGCCACCAGCCTGCAAAATTTGTATGGCGCTGTGCTGGATCATCGCTTGCTGTTACGACCGTACGCACTGCTTGAGGCCTGGGGGATGACGCTCGGAGGTTTGGTGCTCGCCCTCAGTTGGCCGCTATGGCAGCGTGCGCGCCAGGCCCTGACGGTACAGCGCAGTATGAGTGAAGACTGGCGACAGGACAGTGAGGTTCGGCGCTGGCTGGCCGCTGGTGCAATCGTTCTGTTGGTTGCGGCGGCAATGTTGTACCCACAGCTGGACAGTGTTGCAACGGGCTTTGTGGTGCTGGCATTGTTTCTGTTCGCGGCTGCCTGGTTATTGCCCGCCCTGTTGGCACTGGCGCTGTTTGCACTGCAAGCCTGCATTCCGGCACAGGCCTGGCATTGGCGCTGGGCCATGAGTGATGGCTGGGCGCAGTTACCTGTGCTGCGCACCGCATTGATGGCCCTTTTGCTGGCCCTGACGGCCAATTTTGGCGTTGACACCCTGGTCAATTCTTTTCGAAGCGCATTGCAGAGCTGGCTTGATCAACGAATTGCTGCCGACATGTACATTCAAAGCGACAAGCTTTCAACGGACACCCTGTTCAACTCTGACCTGATCCGTGATCATCATCTACGCAATGGAATGATGTTGCGCTGGCAAAAACGACCTACACGGATTATCGGCCTGGACACACGCGCGCCGGATACGCTGCAACTGCCCATGGCAAAGTCCGGCGACGACCTCAGTGCCTGGTATCAGGGTGATGTGCGCACGGTGCTGGCCAATGAACAGGTGCATTATCTGGCGGGCATCAACCTGGGCGATCGCATTACGCTGCCCACACCGAAAGGCGAGCTTGCCTTCATAGTGGCCGGGTTCTACTACGACTATGGCAACCCCTATTTCCAGTTCTATCTTCCTTACGCGGTGGTTGAACAACTCTGGCCCACTGCCAGTGTGCAAGGTCTGGCGTTATGGTTACAGATGGATGAAACAGGCACCGCAAATCAAGAATCACGCCGTGCAATTCGGCCTCTGATCGAACGGACCTTGATGGCGGCCGGTGCCAAACCCGGTGACTGGCTCTATCGCGACGATATCTTGCAAGTGTCGCTAGAGATTTTTGAACGCACGTTTGCTATTACAGCAGCCATGAATACACTCACGCTCAGCGTAGCCGGTATTGCCCTGCTGGCATCACTGCTGGCCATTCATCAGCGACGTCTGCCCGAATACGCACACTGGCGCGCCATGGGCGTACGCCGGCGTGAGTGGTTGCTGATCATACTCTTACCCTTGATGCTAACCGTGTTCATCACCTGGGCATTATCGATGCCGTTGGGTACGCTTCTGGCCTGGATACTGATCAAGGATCTGAATGTGCTTTCATTCGGCTGGACCATGCCGATGTTGTTGCAGTTTTGGCCGGGCCTGCGGCTGGCTCTGCTCACCTGCTTGGTTGTCACCCTGACGATAATGATCACGCTGTTACAGGTGCGCTACCGATTGCCGTTGGCAATCAAGCAACTGGGGGGCGAATTGTGATGCGTGGGCTGTTGTCTATCCTGTTACTGATGCTCGTCACTGCAGCTTGGGCTGACGATGTCTATCAGATACTACGTCAGGGTAGTGAGGGTTTTGCCGAAGCCTTACCGGGAAAGACACTGGAATTTCCCCGTGATCATTTACCTCATCCTGAATACCGTATTGAATGGTGGTATCTGACCGCTAACCTCAGCGACAGTAGCGGACGTGACTGGGGCCTGCACTGGACACTTTTTCGCCAGGCGCTGAATGCTGATGGTAATCCTCAGGGTTGGAATAGCAACCAGGTGTGGATGGCGCACGCAGCACTCAGCACGCCAGATGGCCATGTCTACGAGCAACGCTTCGCCCGCGGTGGAATCGCTCAGGCCGGTGTCGAGCTGAACAATGGCCGATTTGAGGCCTGGCTCGATGACTGGCTGTTGCAAGGTGATGGCCCGGAGCCTTTGCCCGGTGTTCTGAGCATCCAGTTGCGGGACATCAGTGCGCAATTCCATCTCCGCGTGGAGACGCCCTGGGTGTTGCATGGGGACCAGGGTTACAGTCAGAAATCGGCTCAGGGCCAGGCCAGTTATTATTACAGTCAGCCCCATATACAGGTAGATGGCCTGATCGAACAACCGGGTCAGAGCATTGCGATCAGCGGATTGGGCTGGCTCGACCGTGAATGGAGCTCCCAACCACTGGCTGACAATCAACCTGGCTGGGACTGGTTTTCCCTGCACCTGAATGATGGCAGTGCACTGATGGTCTACCGTCTGCGCCACACCGATCCAGATAAGCGGACGCTTGAAGGTGAGGGCGGCAACAACGACTGGTTGAGCGGAACCTGGATCAGCCCGGACGGCGAAGCCGAGGCATTATCCGCTGAAGATATTCGCTTGCGACCACTCGAGTACCGCCCGGTTTTGCGAAAACAACAGGAACCAGTGCAATTGCCGCTGGTCTGGTCGCTCGCCCTACCCGTTAAGGGGCCGGCCTATCAGTGGCTGATTCGCGCACCGGATCCGAACCACTGGCTGTCAACGGCTTACCCTTACTGGGAAGGGCCCATCGTCGCCGATGGCGACAACCCGGGGGTCGGTTTTCTTGAGATGACGGGCTACTAACCCGCATTTCTCACCAGGCGGCGCAGCAAACTGATATGGCATTGGCTATATGAAGTAAAGCCAGGATGACCCAAAATACAGTGTGTTATTCAAGCCTGCCTATCACGGTTCAGGCTGGTCTTCGTGTCCGTAAGCTTGCTCTTCACTCAAACCGTAGCTATTGCTACGCTTTTCGCTCCAGAGCGGCGCTTACGAATACGAATCCTGCGCCTGCTCCCGTGATCCTGGTGAGAAATTCAGATCGTTATGCGAGCCAATATCTTCTCCATAAAAAAACGGACCACAGGATGGTCCGTTAAATTCCTTCCCTCCAAGGGAAGGGGGGGAGGCTATTTCGGTTCTGCAAAAATCTGTGTTTTTCGCGGTATCTCTTCTGCCCTCGAGTATCTGCGTGTTTGCTGGATTGACGGATTGCTATTGCGATGAGCGAAGTAAGTCTGAGTAAAAGCGACCAGTCAGTAGATATATATGGGAATTGTATCCCATATATTTATGATGTCCAGCAGTCTTTCTACTTCAATGGTCCTTAGAAATATTTAACGGTATCGGGTAACAATGCAGGCGTTGTCATACTGTGGTCTTACAGCTTTACTATAACTAATTGATTTATAATTGTATTTAGCCGTTCTTTTCAATTTTTGGGCTAATTATCATGTGCACCTTGATTGACCCATTCACTGAGCAGCTTGAGTTCATGCTCGGTAAGAACGTCGCCTTCCTGATGAGGCATGCTTTGAGATTTACCGGCACGACCTTCCACGAGCATGTTTAAAATGCTGCGACGGCTGTCACCGACAATAATTACCGGTCCATAGACGGTACCCTGCATTAAGGCATCGTAACTGCCCAGTTCTAATCCTGTGGCTCTGTAACCGCTGCCATCGGGCGCCGTATGGCATTGGACGCACCGACTTTGCAGGATTGGGGCTACATCATTCCGATAACTGACCTGCTGTGTTGCACAGCTGATCAGCAGAAAAAGGATTGAAATAATGAAGCATGCATTACGGTTCATTTTGAGCCTGCGTTGAGTTTTTCTCGCAAGGTGGCCTTGCCTCAGCATCATCGACTCGTGCAACGGTGAAATCTTCAGTCCAGTCTCTTCTGGCATTGATGCTGGCAATTCTCTCGAGGCGTTCGAAAGTGGCAATGAATTCTTTCTTCAGGCTGTTGCCGATGACCGGAATACCCACGACTGGCGGGATATAAAAATCCGGTTCCAGGGTGGCTTCGTAAACCAGTTTGCTCCTGTCGTCCATGGGTGTGATCCTCCAGGTAGCCTGACCGGATCGGAATTCACTTAATTCGGGAACGATGTCTGCCTGTAAATCGCCGGATGCGAGGGTGCGAACGGCATCGACTCGTTCAACTTCTCTGCAAAATACCGATGCACAGGCGAGCACCTTGGTTCTGATCTGAGTGTCACCTGTTCGTCTCGATGGGAGAATCTCACTTTCGATGATGGAGGAACTCAGGCGATAGATATGCGTATAATCAGTCAACACCTCTCGGATGTATTCGGCGGGCGCATCGAATATGGCGGTAACCCGTATCTGAAATATGCCGTTTTCTTCCGTAACATCGGCACGATTTATTTCATAGGCGGCTGCAAGGGATGGTTGAAAAAATGCCAGATAGATACACGCGAAGATGAATTTAGCTTTGCTGATGAGTCTGAACCACTGCATCCGTCTTGACCAGAACACGCCCCTTACCCCTCCGTGTGAGACACGGCTTCATGTAGTCTGACAGTGCGGTCGATGATTATTATTGCTGCTGAATCGGCCTACCTAAATTTACATACCTTTACATTATAAGGATCCAGCATCCAGTTACAACTGAATAGTCGAGGTTTGCTCATCGATAAATGACCATCCATGGCACAGGCAGGCACGCTAGTGCGACATGCGGGTTAAATCATAATGATATGTTTGCTCTAATATACGCTATTATGATTATCGGGTGCCACTCATCAGGTGTTTCGGATGAGCTGATAGTGACGTTTGGTACAAAGAATTACAGACTTCTTAGAATAATAATAAAAATAGATTTCTATATCAGGCAGAGAACATGATGGAAATTAGCGATAAAGAGAAAACCTTATTGATTGATCTGTTTAACGATTGCCATACACGGCAACAATGGGTCAGTGCAGAGGCGTTTTCTGCAGAGCATGCTGATGAGATTGAAATTATCGAAAGTCTAAAAAGAAAAAATCTGATCAGCTGGGACACAGTAACAGATACTTATCATGCGAAATTTCGCGTATTTCTATTAGTCGAGGACAAATTGCTGAATGAAACCTTGTACGTCATCGAGAGAGCGTTTAATAATTTGAGAGATTTATATATTGAGGACTCAGGGAGGGGAATCAGGATTGATGATTTATGCAAGAAAATGCATCAGCCAAGAGCGCAAGTGATAGAGGCTTTGTTATATTTGAAAGAAATAACCCCCTTTAGTATCAGTCCTGATCTGGACTCGGCAGATGCTGTGGTTATTCCCACGCATGTATTTATGAAATATGTAGCATTTAACGCGATTATCGATGAGCAGCTGGGTTATCTGGACACTAACGTAGACTTGCCGGAGGAAACAAAAAGGCTGCGTTCAAATCAAAAAGCCAAGTTGTTGAGCCAGGCAGTCGCTAAGACGTTGTGGGATATTTATCCGGATATGACTATCCAAGACATGTGCGAACATCACTCAATTCAGCAGTATGGAGGTGCAAAGGCTTACGACAAGGAAAAAACGGTGAGCAGATGGCTGGCTGAGGTTGCACCTGAGCACATCAAGAAATAACCTGGATTTTACTGAAAAACAATATTAATCAATTAGTTATAAGAATTTAGCCTGGCCCACATGCTGCTTGCGGTTGAATGTCAATCCTATTTGCTAACAACCAAGGCCTCATTCAATGTCTCTGAATCACGGCAATATCCCGTTTTGAAGTCGCAAATGTTCGCGTAAACGCGAATCACGTAGAACCGCTGCGCATACATTGATGGACCACAGGAGACGACCATCCGCGATAGTAACCACGCTGGACGGTGCGCTGACTGCCGCTTGGCCAAGGTTATCGCATGATGATGAAATCTCGGTAGCTGTATTTCTCCAATCCAGGTCAAAAGCTCGCTGTATAGTGTTCCTGCAGCATTCCGTCGCTGACGCGATAAGTACCGGGTAAAGCCTGGCACGCAATCAAATCGTCAACTCAACATTCATGCCTGATCAAATTTTGATCACTTTGCATAAGCGTCTTGTCAACTCAAGCTACCTGAGATTCATCGTGGAACTGCTTGTTTTAATGTAAAAGCATCATCGTCTTCTATACTCTTATTGATTCCGGACAGAGAAAAACAATAAGCCTGAAGGTACACGAACAAGGCAATCCGAACATATGAATTCAACCAGCCCACAGCAAGCCGCGATCAGCAGGAGCCTTATCCTTGTGCTTGCAATTGTTATGTTTCCGTTGTCATCAAACGCAACTGAGTTAAACGATATTGTTGCAGATGCGATACAGGCACATCCGGAGATACTTGAACAGGTGCATGTTTTCAGGCAGGCG
The DNA here is from genome assembly GCA_942492025.1 of uncultured Gammaproteobacteria bacterium. Taxonomy (GTDB): domain Bacteria; phylum Pseudomonadota; class Gammaproteobacteria; order SZUA-229; family SZUA-229; genus JABDQW01. Next base: position 235,398 of record CALODJ010000012.1, read on the forward strand.
GATCGTGATCGCGATATCGCCGCGAGTGGCTGGCGCCCCAGTGTAGATCTTCAGGCATCGGCAGGTAAGTATGAAACAGAGTCACCCTTCACACAGAATATTTTACGGGAATATAACAGCAATCGTGCTGAATTATCTGTCACTCAAAATCTGTTTAACGGCTTTGACACCCGATATCAGCAGGCTCAAACCGAGGCACGTCTTAGATCGTCACTGTTCGAAATATTTGATACTGCTGATAACATTGCGCTCGATGCGGTGCAGGCTTATGTAGACGTACTCAGGCAACAAAAACTGGTTGAGCTGGCAGATAAAAACGTCAGTAACCACGAGCGCATCCTGTCCCAGATACGCGAAAGGAGTGAATCAGGTGTTGGGCGTCGTTCTGAACTGCAGCAAACCGAGGGTCGCGTGGCCCGCGCTCATGCCAGTCTGATTGCGCAACAGAATAATTTACAGGATGCAGAGTCGCGTTTACATGAAGTACTGGGTCGATACGTCATCGTATCCAAATTACAGAATCCCGAACTGCCCGAACACCCAGGCCAGTCACTTGATGAACTGATCGACATCGCACTGGAGAAGCATCCTGCAATCAAGGTGGCCAGCTACAATGTGAAAGCTTCCATGGCTGATTCCAGTCGTGCCAGGAGTAATAATTATCCCAAGCTCGATCTTCAGCTGGCTAAAGAGGTGGGTAGTGACATCAGTGGTTTGGAAGGTAATCTGGATGAACTTCGTTTGGTGTTGAATCTTAGTTACAACCTCTATCGTGGCGGTGCCGACCGTGCTACCCAACGCAAAACAATCAGTGCTGTTCACCAGAATCAGGAATTTGCCAGGAAGGTTCAGCGTCAGGTTATAAATACCTTACGCCTTGCATGGGCAGCTGATCAGTCGCTGACACGACAAATGGATTTTCTCGAAGCCCATATCGAGAAGTCGCGTGAAACCGTGGAATCTTATGGTGAAGAGTTTTTTATTGGCCAGCGCGATCTGATAGACCTTCTTAACGCAGAAAATGAGCTTAACACTGCACAGAACCAGCATGCCAATGCGTACTTCGATGCTATGGCAGCGCGCTACCGGATACTGGAAGGTGTTGGCAACTTATTCCCTGCATTAAATCTGGATGTATCAGTTGGAGAGGATGATCTGTTGATCTCTAAAATACAGGCACAGGGTATCGACACTTTGCCGCTTGATCCCGACCGTGATAAGGATAAGGAGATGGATAAATCCGATCATTGTGATAACACAAAGAAGAATAATCCTGTCAACCAATTTGGTTGTGAGAATGAGACGGCAATGAATTTTGGGTATAACCAGGAAAACCTGGCCCCTGTGGTAGGTGATGACCAGTTAAATCTGGAAATGAATAGCGTGCTGCTGATTTCTCAAAGCATGTTATTGGAAAATGATACTGACGCAGATAATGACCTTTTGCGGCTGGTTGACTTTACGCAGCCCGGTCACGGAGCGCTGGCATTCGATGACAGGAAGAACCTGGTTTACCGCCCGGAAGATGGCTTTGTAGGCACAGATAGCTTCACCTATTCGATCACGGATGGTCACGGTGCAGTAGCAACGGCGAAAGTAAAAATCGTGGTTACGACTAGCCCGGACATTAAATTGACCAAGACTCAGTACGTCAACTTCTTATCTGGGAAAACAACATTGACTAGCGGTTCGCAGGCAAAGATACAGAAAATCATCAGCAGAATCAGCGATATGGACTACGCTGAAATAGAGATATTTGCATACACGGATGATGTTGGATCTGATGACTACAATTTGGAACTATCGAAACGGCGCGCATCATCAATGCGTGAATTGCTGATATCTCATGGGCTGGACAAGAATTCAATCAAGGCATTTGGGATGGGAGAGAAAAATCCGATAGCAGACAATGCGACAGCGGAGGGCAAGGCAATCAATCGTCGGGGTGAGCTACGCGTTAAATTCGGGTCCAGGTATGCCGACAAATAACGTGATTGACTAAAGACAGTAAAAAATAGCGGCAGGGACATGTTGCCGGGCAACAGCGTAATAAAGTTCCGAATCACTGACACGGTATTTATGAGAAGTAATGCTAGTACCTTCAAGTAATATCGGTGCCGCTGATTCGAAAAACACTCGCAAAAATAAAGTGTTCCTGAGCTGGGTGATATGCATGCTGATTTCGTGTGTTCCGAGACAGCATCATGCGCAAACGTTTGCAGATAGTGAGATGTTAAAGCGATTATCACAGCAATATAGTATTCAGGCGAGTCGACGTGGTGAAGCCCTGAACAGGTTACTTGAGCAACTTGCAGACAAGGATGTCAGCCAGAAGTTGACTGAAGTAAATCGGTTTTTCAACCAGTTCGTATATATGGACGATAAGAAATTGTGGGGACAGCAAGATTATTGGGCTACTCCGGAGGAGTTTATCGGTAGTAATGGCGGTGATTGCGAAGATTATGTGATTGCTAAATATTATGTTCTGCGTTCTCTGGGTGTGGCAGATGAGAATCTGTATCTTACATATGTAAAAGCGATCAGCGAGAATCGGGCTCATATGGTGCTGAGTTATTTTGAAACGCCAAAAAGTACGCCGCTTATTCTTGACAACTATAATCCACGTATTCTACCGGCTGATAAGCGCCGCGACTTATTGCCGGTTTACAGTTTTAACGCGAAGTCCCTGTTTCTGACCAATGCGTCGGCAGGTCTGGGGCAATCATTGCCAACAGATAAGATTAAAAATAATAAATGGCAAAATCTACTCAATAAAATTAATGGGTCAAAACCATGACATTGTTTAAACAGGTCGCGTTACTCGTTTCGATGGTATTTTTGCTTATCGTAATTACTATTACGGCCGCTAGCCTGGACCAATATGGAACAATTGTAAGAGGCCAGCTCCAGTCCAGTGCACAGGATATGGCGACAACCCTCGGTATAGCCATCAGTAATTCATCTTTTGGAAGCGATCAGCCTGCTTACGAAACACTATTTAATGCTGTATTTGACAGTGGTTATTATTCAAGTATCGAGCTTGTCGCGCCTGACGGCGAACTTATTCATAAAAAGGACAGGCAACTGGAGGTAGAAGGTGTGCCAGAGTGGTTTTTATCCCTTGTGCCAATAACGCCTGCTACAGCGACAACTTTAGTGATGCAGGGATGGTCGCCACTTGGTACGTTGAAAATTACACTGCATCCGGGTTATGTGTATTACGGTTTGTTTAATAATTTTGAAAGCACATTGACCTGGTTTAGTGTGTTATTTTTTCTGGGTATGATGATTTTATGGTTGCTGCTTCAACAGTTACTTAAACCCTTGATCAAGGTAAGGGAGCAGGCGGATGCCATTCATAGTAATAAGTTCGTAAAACAGTCTTCCGTTCCACGTACCGTAGAGCTGCGTACAGTGGTTAATGCCATGAACCGCATGGTCGATAAGGTCCATACTATATTTGATGACCAGGAAGAAACGCTTGCTAGATATCAGAAGGTTTTATACCAGGATCCGCTGACAGGATTGGGTAACAGGCGGTATTTCATGTCTCGTTTGGAAAACGCTCATTCCGAAGAATCAACATTCCACTCACACATGGCTGTTGTGAAGCTACTAAATATTGAAATGGTGCATGAACAATTTGGATACGAGCAAGCGGATAAAGCAGTAGTTATGCTCGCGAATATTCTACGCGAATTAACGGGCCAAATTGATAATTGCTACTGTGCGCGTCTTGCCAATGATGAGTTTGCTTTGCTTGTTCCGGCAAACGAGCAAGCTGTAGCAGAGTACATTGAAGATGTTTTTGAAAGATTCAGGTCAAGCGATAGTATCCATGACGTACTGGATAAAATATCTTTAATTGCAGGTGTCTCCACAGTGCACATTGGGCATGATATAGGCAAAACACTCGCGGATACGGATTTTGCGCTGGCACAGGCTGAAACGAACGGCCCTTACTCAGTAAAAGAGGCATCAAGTACAAGCCTGGTCTTGCCCCAGGGTAAAATGCAATGGCGCAACTGGCTTGAAGACTGTATTCATAAGAACAGGTTCTTCCTTGTTAAGCAGAAAGCCATGAATATCAGCGGCTCTGCTATACACCAGGAAGTATTTGTACGTCTACGGAATGATGACAACCAGATCGTGCCCGCTGCTTTATTTATGCCAATGGCCAACACATTAAACATGGGTGAAGCAGTTGACCGCGTTGTTTTTCAGTTGGTAAAGGAAATTTGCGGTAGGTACTGCGAGGTTCCTGTTGCGCTAAACCTTACAGCCTCGGTGTTCAGTCACGCTGATGCGCTCGTCGAGTTTAACCAGCTACTGACGTATTCGCAACAGTCGGGCGTGGGATTATGTGTCGAGGCCAGCCATACGATACTCGAGAAATATCCAGTGATGTGCGCGGAAGTGGCTGAATCGGTTAGGAAAGCCGGACATGTGTTTGGTATAGACAATCTGAATCCAGGGCGTTCACTGCATGATCTAAAAATAGTGCGCCCGGATTATTTGAAAGTTAACGCGCAAACGCTATATGACATGAGCCGGGAGCAAATAGCCGCTGGTTACCAGGCATTACAAACAATGACTAGAACGATGGATATCGAATTGATAGCGGTGGCCGTCGACTCACAGCAAATACATGATCATCTGCAGCAACTGGGTATTGACGCTATGCAGGGCAACCTGCTTGGTGAGCCAGAGGAATTTGTATGACGGATAGCCATCGCTACTACGACCCACTGCTGGAATGTCTAGTAGTATTTGCGAAGCTGTTTGATCGACCAATATCGGTCGATGCGCTGATATCGGGTCTGCCTATAGAGCCGGGAAAACCAGGACCTGAGCTGTTCTCTATCCATAGTTCGAAAGGTCTATTTTCTCGCGTCGCAAAACGAGCTGGTTTTGCCACACGTTTAATCAAACGTGATCTGGATCAGATATCAGATCTTCTGCTACCATGTATCTTGATATTGAAAGACCGCAATGCATGTGTCCTGGAGAGTATCGATAAGGAGAAGAATCGTGCTCGTGTCATCATGCCGGAAGTGGGTGATGGTGAAGAATGGATAGAACTGGACCGTCTGCGTAAAGAATACATCGGTTTTTCTTTTTTATTGAAACGCGAGTTCAGAAAACGCAGCAAACCGGTACAGTTACTGCAATCCAGTAAGAGCCACTGGTTCTGGGGAACTTTGGCAAGGTCTAGAGAGATTTTTGTCAGTGTGATACTGGCATCGGTTCTGGTAAATTTGTTTGTCATTGCAACCCCGCTGTTTACCATGAATGTGTATGATCGTGTCGTACCCAATGATGCACTCGACACGCTTTGGGTCCTGGCTGTTGGTGTGATTATCGTATTTAGTTTTGATGCTTTAATGCGTTACATACGCACATATTTACTCGAGGTTGCAGGTAAGAAAAGTGACGTAATCATGTCATCGATTCTCTACGAGCAGACCATGAATCTGCGCATGGATCAATGGCCCAAAAGTGTTGGCGCCTTCGCCAGTAATTTGCGGGATTTTGAAAGTATCCGAAATTTTATTACTGCATCCACCATGGCAACACTGGTTGACATACCGTTTGCGATCATATTCCTGATTGTGGTCGCTTTTATAGGTGGACCCCTTGTGGCGATTCCAATGATGACTATAGCGTTGCTGATCTTTTACAGTTTCATGATAATCAAGCCATTGCGTGAAAGCATTGAGTCAACCTTTGAAGCCTCAGCCAACAAGCATTCACATTTGATCGAGAGTTTGAATAATATCCAAACGATCAAAACACTCGGGGCCTCAAACCACTCTCAGTGGATCTGGGAAGAATCCACAGGAGAGATTGCATCAAAGTCGATGCGTGCCCGGTTGTTGTCAGGTTCGGTTAATGTGGTGACCCATCTTGTTGTACAAATAAATACTGTTGGCCTGATTTACTATGGTGTCTACCAGATAACGGACTTGCAACTATCGCTTGGTGGGCTGATTGCTGTTGTTATGCTGTCTTCGCGTGCAGTGGCACCGATGGGCCAGGTGGCCTCGCTGATAACCAATTTCCAGCAGACGCAGACTGCATATCATTCGCTGGATGCGTTAATGAATCAACCTGTCGAACGTCCCGAAGATAAGCAGTTTGTGCGCCGTCCCGCATTTGAAGGAAGCATCCAGCTCAAGGCTGTCAATTTCGCTTACCCTGACTCAGAAAAAGTCACGTTGTCGAATATCTCACTGAGTATCCGCCCAGGCGAGCATGTAGGCATTATCGGCAAAGTCGGTTCGGGTAAAACGAGTATCACCAAGCTTATCGTCGGCTTGTATGGTCCTAGTGAAGGTACCATTTTGATAGATGATATTGATATGCACCAGATTGATCCTGCAGACCTGCGTCACCATATGGGTTATCTGTCACAGGATATAAGTTTAATGAGCGGTAGCATACGAGATAACCTGGTATTCAAGGACCCGCATATTGACGATGAACGGCTCATTGAAGTGTCGAGAATATCAGGTGTAGATCAGTTCGTGAACAAGCTGCCGATGGGTTTTGACACTTCAGTCGGTGAACAGGGCTCATGGTTATCCGGCGGACAGCGCCAGTCAATCGCTCTGGGCCGGGCGTTGTTACTTGATGAGCCTATTCTTATCCTTGATGAGCCAACCAACAGCATGGATAACACAACCGAAGCGATTATCCGAAAGAACCTGTTTGACTATACTCGAAACAAGACATTGATATTGGTCACTCATAAGGCGCCAATGCTGGATCTGGTTGAAAGACTCATTGTTGTAGATGATGGACGCATTGTTATGGATGGTCCAAAAGACAAAGTATTAAATACCTTGCAAGGTAAAAATGATGAACTCTGAGTCTAGTGATATGGAATCCAAATATAGTGATATGGATATTGCCTATATGCAGAGTCTGCAGGCTGCAGTTGTTCAGCGTTCACCTAAATACCTGGTGCTGACAGTGTCTATCGTCACTATTTTTGTCTTGGTGGCTATAATATGGATGGGATGGGCAGAAATTGATGTGGTCGTGCGAGGTTCTGGCAAGGTCATACCTGCACGTCAGGTACAGGTTATACAAAGTCTTGAAGGCGGTATTGTTTCAGAGATTCTAGTCAAGGAGGGCGATCAGGTTGAAAGCAACCAGCCGGTGATTAAAATATCAGATATCGCTTTTTCCAGTTCCTTTGAAGAAAACCGCCTGCTTTATTTTGAATTGTTAGCAAAAAGCGCACGATTAAAACCTGAGTCACACGGTGGCGAATTCGAGCATAATGAGAAAGTGGCTGCTGTGTTTCCAGAGTTGCTCGAATCTGAGAAAAGCCTGTTTGAGTCAAACCGCAGTCAATTGACAGAAACTCTGAGTATCTACGAAGAGCAGATCACTCAGCAACGGAGTGCACTAGAGGAAGCGCTCTCAAAGCAGCGCCAATTGCGCAGGCAGCTGGAGCTGCTTCAGCAAGAATTAAAGATAAAAAAACCACTGGTCGAGAGACGCATTATTTCCGAAGTGGACTATTTACAAGTGCAGCAACGCGAAGCTGAAGCTGAAGGCGAACTTGAAGGCGTTAACTTATCTATACCGCGAATACAATCAACGGTAGAAGAGGCTCGCAATAAGCTGGAGCAGGCGAGGCTGGAATTTCGTAATAAGGCAAAGCTGGAACTCAACGAAGTAATGGCTGAATTGTCGCGTATCGCAGAAAACCAGACCGCGCTTGAGGACAGGGTCAGTCGAACAACGATACGATCACCGGTCAAAGGCGTAGTGCAGCGCCTCTACGCCAATACTATCGGCGGTGTGATCGCACCTGGTGGTGAAATCATGGAAATTGTGCCTCGTGAAGATGCTCTTCTAATCGAAGTACGTATAAAACCGGCAGATATTGCCTATATTAATGTAGGGCAGGAAGCAAGGCTTAAATTCACGGCATATGATTTTGCAATTCATGGCAGTCTCAAGGGTATAGTTAACTTTGTGAGTGCCGATACAGTTACCGATGAGGAGGGTGTGAGTTACTATGTGGCTCGAGTGCGACCAGAAAAACCCTATCTTGGGATTAAGTCCAATCCTATGCAGATAAAAGTTGGCATGGCTAGTGAAACTGACATCATTACCGACAAGAAGACCATTCTTGAGTATCTGTTAAAACCAATTCATCGTGGTCTGGAAAGGGCTCTAAAGGAAAATTGATTGTGTTGGTTGTGTATTCTCGAAACAGTTCTTTCAAAGATCATATCAATACCGTTGTTGATTGTGAGGTTAGCTTTCGTTCAACGTTATCCCCTGCGGTAGCCACTCCGGGTAATGCTTATCTGGTGCACGCGACATGCTTTTCCCGTGAACTACCGTCATGGCTGGCGGCCACCTGTAAAACCGGTGCTGTCATTGGTATCGCTGATGATAATCCCGAAATTGAAAACATGCTCGCCTATACAGAGGCTGGCGTACACGGGTATTTTAACGCCTATATGGCAGCACCCCATTACAACCAGATGATCCGATTGTTGGCAAACGGACAAAGTTGGTTCCCACCCGTATTATTGAGCCAGGCTTTCAATCTCGCTCGCGCAAAGATAACAAACGTCAGTCACCTTGAAAAGCTGACCGAAAGAGAACGTGAGATTGCTCTTGCAGTGGCAGAGGGCAAGAATAACAAGCTTATTGCAGATCAATGTAATATCACGGAACGCACGGTTAAATCTCACCTGACTCACATTTTCAAAAAGCTGGATATCAAGGACAGGGTTTCCCTGGTTGTTTACCTGAACCAGGCCAGCATGTAGCTCATTCCTAACTCAATTCTCCGCTGATTCCAACACTACATAAGCAAAATAGAAAATCCCTGATATCAGACTATAGTACGATAACAAACCCGCATTTCTCTCCTATTCTCATATTACTGATTATAGAAAGGTGAGTCATGGCTACGAAAATAGTTGGGTATGTTGTTGATTTAACAGGATCTGCACAGGTTCGCTCTGCAGAAGGTGTTATCAAGGTACTGAATATCGGTGATAACGTCAACGAGCGCGATTTACTGATCACCGGAGATGCTGCTAATGTGGTCATTTCTTTCTATAGTGGCCAAAAACTACAGGTAGCGGGTAACGAGGAAGTTCTGCTGGATGAAACTGTCTATGCAGAAGAGTCTTCGTATACCGACGAGCAAGTTGATGAATTAGCATCTTTACAGCAAGCCTTGATTGCGTTGCAGCAGGCAATAATTGAGGGCCAAGATGTAGACCAGCTCGAATCGACCGCCGCGGGAAAAAATACAGGTAGCCCCGAGGCATTACAGCAAGCATCCACTTATGAGCGTGATGGTCGTGAAGGGGAGGTTGAGACAAGGCTCACAGACTTTAGTGTTCAATCTAAGGATATTGATAATCAGTTCAACGGCGATGATGATGTACTGCTTAATGTAAAGGCAGATACCCGGCCAGACACTATTCCTGCCCCAATAAGTGTTACTACCGCTGTACCTACCATTACAGTTACAGCCAACGATGTCGTCGAAGAGTCTGTAACTGTTGGCGATGTTATCGCCACATTTAGCTCCTCAAGTGTGGATACCGATTCACTAAGCCATCAATTAATGAATGATCCTGATGGTTATTTCTCAATCAACGGAACAGATATTGAGTTAACGGCCAACGGCGTGGCTGCTATCAACGATGATACGTTGAATCTGGATAGCCTGACTATACAGGTTGAGGTCAGTAATGGCGTAGATTCAACTATAGGTAGCGATATCAGTAACATCACTCGAATCAGCGATGTTTCGCCTGTAGCAGCTGGCGACAGTTATATGACTGATGAAGATACAGTTCTGACAGTTAATTTATCAAGCGATCTGTTGGTAAATGATAGTGATCTAGACGGCGACTCGCTGACAATTAGTACAAATCCGATTGTAGATGTTTCAAATGGCACCTTGATTCTAAATCCGGACGGTACTTTCACCTATACACCGGATGCTAACTTCAATGGAACGGATAGCTTCGTTTATGAAGTGAGGGACAGCAACGGTGACACAGCACAGGCGACCGTTTCTATCCACGTCAACCCTGTCACTGATATTTCGGCAACTGATGATACCGCTAGCGGTGACGAAGACACGACTATCAGCTCGAGTGTTGCCAGCAACGACAATACGACTTCGGGCGGCGTACTGACCTATGCTATCGACACCGGCGTCTCCAACGGCAGTTTGGTGTTCAACGGCGACGGTAGCTACGACTACACCCCGAACGCGAACTTCAGTGGCACGGACAGCTTTATCTACACTGTGACCGATGCGGCCAGTGGTGAGAACTCAACACAGACAGTCACTTTAACAGTCAATCAAGTCACAGATCTGAGCGCAGCCGACGATGTGGCCGGTGGTTCAGAAGGCACGATCATTAGCAGCACTGTTGCCACGAACGATAACACCACTTCGGGTGGCGTACTGACCTATGCCGTCGATACCGGCGTGACCAACGGCAGTTTGGTGTTCAACAGCGACGGTAGCTACGACTACACGCCAAACGCCAACTTCGTTGGGACCGACAGCTTTACCTACACGGTTACGGATGCCGATTCGGGTGAGTCTTCTACGCAGACCGTATCACTTACCGTAAATCCAGTAACTGATCTTTCTGCAGCCGATGATGTAGCCAGTGGTGATGAAGATACCACCATCAGTAGTACTGTTGCAGCAAATGACAGCACCACCTCGGGCGGTGTATTGACCTATGCGGTGGATACGGGTGTCTCTAACGGCAGCCTGGTGTTCAACAGTGATGGCAGCTACGATTACACCCCGAATGCCAACTTCAGCGGTACGGATAGCTTTACCTACACGGTGACCGATGCGGCCAGTGGTGAGAGCCTGACGCAGACCGTCAGTCTTACTGTCAATCCGGTCACAGATCTAGCGGCTAACGATGACATGGCTAGTGGTGTAGAAGATACCACCATCAGCGCAAGTGTTGCCATCAATGACAGCACCAGTTCGGGTGGTTTATTGACTTATGCCGTGGACAGTAGTGTGATGAATGGTAGCCTGGTATTCAACAGCGATGGCAGCTACGACTACACGCCAAACGCCAACTTCAGTGGCACGGACAGCTTTACCTATACCGTCACGGATGCGGCCAGTGGTGAGAGCCTGACGCAGACCGTCAGTCTTACTGTCAATCCGGTCACAGATCTAGCGGCTAACGATGACATGGCTAGTGGTCCAGAAGATACCACCATCAGTAGTACTGTTGCGGCAAATGACAGCACCACCTCGGGCGGTGTATTGACCTATGCGGTCGATGCCGGCGTGACTAATGGCAGCCTGGTATTCAACAGCGACGGTAGTTACGATTACACGCCAAACGCCAACTTCAGCGGCACGGACAGCTTTACCTATACAGTGACCGATGCGGCTTCGGGTGAGTCTTCTACACAGACCGTATCACTTACCGTAAATCCAGTAACTGACCTTTCTGCTGCCGATGATGTGGCCAGCGGGGATGAAGATACCACCATCAGCAGCAGTGTTGCCAGTAACGACAGCACCAGTTCGGGTGGTGTATTGACTTATGCCGTCGATACGGGTGTGACCAACGGCAGCCTGGTGTTCAACAACGATGGCAGCTACGATTACACCCCGAATGCCAACTTCAGCGGCACGGACAGCTTTACCTACACAGTGACCGATGCGGCTTCGGGTGAGTCTTCTACGCAGACCGTATCACTTACCGTAAATCCAGTAACTGATCTTTCTGCAGCCGATGATGTAGCCAGCGGGGATGAAGACACGACCATCAGCTCGAGTGTTGCCATCAATGACAGCACCAGTTCGGGCGGTGTATTGGCCTATGCGGTCGATACCGGCGTCAGTAATGGCAGCCTGATATTCAACAGCGATGGTAGCTACGACTACACCCCGAATGCCAACTTCAGCGGTACGGATAGCTTCACGTACACCGTGACGGATGCGGCCAGTGGTGAGAGTCTGACCCAGACAGTCAGTCTTACTGTCAATCCGGTCACAGATCTGGTGGCTAACGATGATGTTGCCACGGGTGGCGAAGATACCACCATCAGCAGTACTGTTGCCGCAAATGACAGCACCACTTCGGGTGGTGTACTGACCTATGCCGTCGATACCGGCGTCAGTAATGGCAGCTTGGTGTTCAACAGCGACGGTAGCTATGACTACACTCCGAACGCCAACTTCGTTGGTACCGATAGCTTTACTTACTCAGTCACGGACGCGGCTTCGGGTGAAAGCAGCACACAGACGGTGTCCCTGACAGTCAATCCGGTCACAGACCTGAATGCAGCTGATGATGCCGCCACTGGTGATGAAGATACCACCATCAGTAGTACTGTTGCAGCAAATGACAGCACCACCTCGGGTGGTGTATTGACTTATGCCGTGGATACTGGTGTGACCAACGGCAGCCTGTTGTTCAACAGCGATGGTAGCTACGACTACACCCCGAATGCCAACTTCAGTGGCACGGACAGCTTTACCTATACAGTGACCGACGCTGCATCCGGTGAAACTTCCACGCAGACGGTTACGCTATCGATAAACTCTGTCAATGACTTAACGGCAGCTGACGATAGCGCCACTGGTGATGAAGATACTACCATCAGCTCGAGTGTTGCCATCAATGACAGCACCAGTTCGGGCGGTGTATTGGCCTATGCGGTCGATACCGGCGTCAGTAATGGCAGCCTGATATTCAACAGCGATGGTAGCTATGACTACACACCAAACGCCAATTTCAGTGGCACGGACAGCTTTACCTACACGGTTACGGATGCCGCTTCTGGTGAAACATCCACGCAGACGGTTACGCTGACGGTCAACCCGGTCGTTGACCTGACGGCAGCCGATGATGTAGCCAGCGGGGATGAAGATACCACCATCAGCGCAAGTGTTGCCATCAATGACAGCACCACTTCAGGTGGCGTGTTGACCTATGCCGTCGATACCGGCGTGACCAACGGCAGCCTGGTGTTCAACAGCGACGGTAGCTACGACTACACGCCAAACGCCAACTTCGTTGGTACCGATAGCTTTACCTACACGGTTACGGATGCTGGTTCGGGTGAAAGCAGCATACAGACGGTGACCTTGACGATCAACCCAGTCACAGACTTGAATGCAGCTGATGATGCCGCCACTGGTGATGAAGATACCACCATCAGTAGTACTGTTGCAGCAAATGACAGCACCACCTCAGGTGGTGTACTGAGCTATGCGGTGGATACCGGCGTCAGTAATGGCAGCCTGGTGTTCAACAGCGACGGCAGCTATGATTACACACCAAATGCCAACTTTAACGGTACGGATAGCTTCACGTACACCGTCACGGATGCGTCCAGTGGTGAGAGCCTGACGCAGACCGTCAGTCTTACTGTCAATCCGGTCACAGATCTAGCGGCTAACGATGACATGGCTAGTGGTGCAGAAGATACCACCATCAGCAGTAGCGTTGCGACCAATGACAGTACAACTTCAGGTGGTGTACTAACCTATGCGGTGGATACCGGCGTGACGAATGGAAGCCTGGTGTTCAACAGCGACGGTAGCTACGATTACACCCCGAATGCCAACTTCAGCGGCACGGACAGCTTCACGTACACAGTGACCGATGCGGCTTCGGGTGAGTCTTCTACACAGACCGTATCACTTACCGTAAATCCAGTAACTGACCTTTCTGCTGCCGATGATGTGGCCAGCGGGGATGAAGATACCACCATCAGCAGCAGTGTTGCCAGTAACGACAGCACCAGTTCGGGTGGTGTATTGACTTATGCCGTCGATACGGGTGTGACCAACGGCAGCCTGGTGTTCAACAACGATGGCAGCTACGACTACACGCCAAACGCCAACTTCAGCGGTACGGATAGCTTCACGTACACCGTGACGGATGCGGCCAGTGGTGAGAGTCTGACCCAGACAGTCAGTCTTACTGTCAATCCGGTCACAGATCTGGTGGCTAACGATGATGTTGCCACGGGTGGCGAAGATACCACCATCAGCAGTACTGTTGCCGCAAATGACAGCACCACTTCGGGTGGTGTACTGACCTATGCCGTCGATACCGGCGTCAGTAATGGCAGCCTGGTGTTCAATAGCGACGGTAGCTACGACTACACCCCGAATGCCAACTTCAGCGGCACGGACAGCTTCACGTACACAGTGACCGATGCGGCTTCGGGTGAAAGCAGCACACAGACGGTGTCCCTGACAGTCAATCCGGTCACAGACCTGAATGCAGCTGATGATGCCGCCACTGGTGATGAAGATACCACCATCAGCTCGAGTGTTGCCAGTAATGACAGCACCAGTTCGGGTGGTGTACTGACCTATGCCGTCGATACCGGCGTCAGTAATGGCAGCTTGGTGTTCAACAGCGACGGTAGCTATGACTACACTCCGAACGCCAACTTCGTTGGTACCGATAGCTTTACTTACTCAGTCACGGACGCGGCTTCGGGTGAAAGCAGCACACAGACGGTGTCCCTGACAGTCAATCCGGTCACAGACCTGAATGCAGCTGATGATGCCGCCACTGGTGATGAAGATACCACCATCAGCTCGAGTGTTGCCAGTAATGACAGCACCACCTCGGGCGGTGTACTGACCTATGCGGTCGATACCGGCGTGACGAATGGTAGTCTGGTGTTCAATAGTGACGGTAGCTACGACTACACGCCAAACGCCAACTTCAATGGCACGGACAGCTTTACCTACACAGTGACCGATGCGGCTTCGGGTGAGTCTTCTACTCAGGCCGTATCGCTTACCGTAAATCCAGTAACTGACCTTTCTGCAGCTGATGATGCCGCCACTGGTGATGAAGATACCACCATCAGTAGTACTGTTGCAGCAAATGACAGCACCAGTTCGGGTGGTGTACTGACCTATGCGGTCGATACCGGCGTGACGAATGGTAGTCTGGTGTTCAACAGCGACGGTAGCTATGATTACACACCAAATGTCAACTTTAACGGTACGGATAGCTTCACGTACACCGTCACGGATGCGTCCAGTGGTGAGAGCCTGACGCAGACCGTCAGTCTTACTGTCAATCCGGTCACAGATCTGGTGGCTAACGATGATGTTGCCACGGGTGGCGAAGATACCACCATCAGCAGTACTGTTGCCGCAAATGACAGCACCACTTCGGGTGGTGTACTGACCTATGCCGTCGATACCGGCGTCAGTAATGGCAGCCTGGTGTTCAATAGCGACGGTAGCTACGACTACACCCCGAATGCCAACTTCAGCGGCACGGACAGCTTCACGTACACAGTGACCGATGCGGCTTCGGGTGAAAGCAGCACACAGACGGTGTCCCTGACAGTCAATCCGGTCACAGACCTGAATGCAGCTGATGATGCCGCCACTGGTGATGAAGATACCACCATCAGCTCGAGTGTTGCCAGTAATGACAGCACCACTTCGGGTGGTGTACTGACCTATGCCGTCGATACCGGCGTCAGTAATGGCAGCTTGGTGTTCAACAGCGACGGTAGCTATGACTACACTCCGAACGCCAACTTCGTTGGTACCGATAGCTTTACTTACTCAGTCACGGACGCGGCTTCGGGTGAAAGCAGCACACAGACGGTGTCCCTGACAGTCAATCCGGTCACAGACCTGAATGCAGCTGATGATGCCGCCACTGGTGATGAAGATACCACCATCAGTAGTACTGTTGCAGCAAATGACAGCACCACCTCGGGTGGTGTATTGACTTATGCCGTGGATACTGGTGTGACCAACGGCAGCCTGTTGTTCAACAGCGATGGTAGCTACGACTACACCCCGAATGCCAACTTCAGTGGCACGGACAGCTTTACCTATACAGTGACCGACGCTGCATCCGGTGAAACTTCCACGCAGACGGTTACGCTATCGATAAACTCTGTCAATGACTTAACGGCAGCTGACGATAGCGCCACTGGTGATGAAGATACTACCATCAGCTCGAGTGTTGCCATCAATGACAGCACCAGTTCGGGTGGTGTATTGACCTATGCGGTCGATACCAGCGTCAGTAATGGCAGCCTGGTGTTCAACAGCGACGGTAGTTACGATTACACGCCAAACGCCAACTTCGTTGGTACCGATAGTTTTACCTATACGGTAACGGATGCTGATTCGGGTGAAAGCAACATACAGACGGTGACCTTGACGATCAACCCGGTCACAGATCTGAGTGCAGCTGATGATGTCGCCACTGGTGATGAAGATACCACCATCAGCGCAAGTGTTGCCATCAATGACAGCACCACTTCAGGTGGCGTGCTGACCTATGCTATCGACACCGGTGTCTCCAACGGTAGCCTGGTGTTTAACAGCGACGGTAGCTACGACTACACGCCAAACGCTAATTTCAGCGGAACCGACAGCTTTACTTACACGGTAACGGATGCCGATTCGGGTGAGTCTTCTACACAGACCGTATCACTTACCGTAAATTCAGTAACTGATCTTTCTGCAGCCGATGATGTAGCCAGCGGGGATGAAGACACGACCATCAGCTCGAGTGTTGCCAGTAATGACAGCACCACCTCGGGCGGTGTACTGACCTATGCGGTCGATACCGGCGTCAGTAATGGCAGCTTGGTGTTCAACAGCGACGGTAGCTATGACTACACTCCGAACGCCAACTTCGTTGGTACCGATAGCTTTACTTACTCAGTCACGGACGCGGCTTCGGGTGAAAGCAGCACACAGACGGTGTCCCTGACAGTCAATCCGGTCACAGACCTGAATGCAGCTGATGATGCCGCCACTGGTGATGAAGATACCACCATCAGCTCGAGTGTTGCCAGTAATGACAGCACCACCTCGGGCGGTGTACTGACCTATGCGGTCGATACCGGCGTGACGAATGGTAGTCTGGTGTTCAATAGTGACGGTAGCTACGACTACACGCCAAACGCCAACTTCGTTGGTACCGATAGCTTTACCTACACGGTTACGGATGCTGGTTCGGGTGAAAGCAGCATACAGACGGTGACCTTGACGATCAACCCGGTCACAGACTTGAATGCAGCTGATGATGCCGCCACTGGTGATGAAGATACCACCATCAGTAGTAGCGTTGCGACCAATGACAGTACAACTTCAGGTGGTGTACTAACCTATGTGGTGGATACCGGCGTGACGAATGGTAGTCTGGTGTTCAATAGTGACGGTAGCTACGACTACACGCCAAACGCCAACTTCGTTGGTACCGATAGCTTTACCTACACGGTAACGGATGCTGATTCGGGTGAGTCTTCTACACAGACCGTATCGCTTACCGTAAATCCAGTAACTGACCTTTCTGCAGCTGATGATGCCGCCACTGGTGATGAAGATACCACCATCAGCAGTACTGTTGCAGCAAATGACAGCACCACCTCAGGTGGTGTACTGAGCTATGCGGTGGATACCGGCGTGGCCAACGGCAGCCTGGTGTTCAACAGCGATGGTAGCTATGACTACACTCCGAACACCAATTTCAGCGGTACCGACAGCTTTACTTACACGGTAACGGATGCCGATTCGGGTGAGTATTCTACTCAGACCGTATCACTTACCGTAAATCCAGGAACTGACCTTTCTGCTGCCGATGATGTGGCCAGCGGTAATGAAGATACCACGATTAACAGCACTGTTGCTGCAAATGACAGCACCAGTTCGGGTGGTGTATTGACTTATGCGGTGGATACGGGCGTGACCAACGGTAGCCTGGTGTTCAACAGCGATGGCAGCTACGATTACACCCCGAACGCCAATTTCAGTGGCACGGACAGCTTTACCTATACAGTGACCGATGCGGCCAGTGGTGAGAGCCTGACGCAGACCGTCAGTCTGACCATAAACCCGGTGACTGATTTGACGGCAGCCGATGACGCGGCTAGTGGTGCAGAAGATACCACCATCAGCAGTACTGTTGCAGCAAATGACAGCACCAGTTCGGGCGGTGTATTGACCTATGCGGTGGATACCGGCGTGACGAATGGTAGCCTGGTATTCAACAGCGATGGCAGCTACGATTACACGCCAAACGCCAATTTCAGTGGCACGGACAGCTTTACCTATACAGTGACCGATGCGGCCAGTGGTGAGAGCCTGACCCAGACAGTCAGTCTTACTGTCAATCCGGTCACAGACCTGAATGCAGCCGATGATGTAGCCAGCGGGGATGAAGATACCACCATCAGCAGTACTGTTGCAGCAAATGACAGCACCACCTCAGGTGGTGTACTGAGCTATGCGGTGGATACCGGCGTCAGTAATGGCAGCCTGGTGTTCAACAGCGACGGCAGCTACGACTACACGCCAAACGCCAATTTCAGTGGCACGGACAGCTTTACCTATACCGTCACGGATGCGGCCAGTGGTGAGAGCCTGACCCAGACAGTCAGTCTTACTGTCAATCCGGTCACAGACCTGAATGCAGCCGATGATGTAGCCAGCGGGGATGAAGATACCACCATCAGCAGTACTGTTGCAGCAAATGACAGCACCACCTCAGGTGGTGTACTGAGCTATGCGGTGGATACCGGCGTCAGTAATGGCAGCCTGGTGTTCAACAGCGACGGCAGCTACGACTACACGCCAAACGCCAATTTCAGTGGCACGGACAGCTTTACCTATACCGTCACGGATGCGGCCAGTGGTGAGAGCCTGACCCAGACAGTCAGTCTTACTGTCAATCCGGTCACAGACCTGAATGCAGCCGATGATGTAGCCAGCGGGGATGAAGATACCACCATCAGCAGTACTGTTGCGACCAATGACAGCACCAGTTCAGGTGGCGTGCTGACCTATGCTATCGACACCGGTGTCTCCAACGGTAGCCTGGTATTCAACAGCGATGGCAGCTACGACTACACCCCAAATGCCAACTTCGTTGGTACCGATAGCTTTACCTATACGGTTACGGATGCAGATTCAGGTGAGTCTTCTACACAGACCGTATCACTTACCGTAAATCCAGTAACTGACCTTTCTGCTGCCGATGATGTGGCCAGCGGGGATGAAGACACGACCATCAGCTCGAGTGTTGCCAGTAATGACAACACCGCCTCGGGCGGTGTATTGACCTATGCGGTCGATACCGGCGTCAGTAATGGTAGCCTGGTATTCAACAGTGATGGTAGCTATGATTACACACCAAATGCCAACTTTAACGGTACGGATAGCTTCACGTACACCGTCACGGATGCGTCCAGTGGTGAGAGCCTGACGCAGACCGTCAGTCTGACCATAAACCCGGTGACTGATTTGACGGCAGCCGATGATGTAGCCAGCGGGGATGAAGATACCACCATCAGCAGTAGCGTTGCCATCAATGACAGCACCACTTCAGGTGGCGTGCTGACCTATGCTATCGACACCGGTGTCTCCAACGGCAGCCTGGTGTTCAACAGCGACGGTAGCTACGTCTACACCCCGAACGCGAACTTCAGCGGTACGGACAGCTTTACCTACACAGTGACCGATGCGGCTTCGGGTGAGTCTTCTACTCAGACCGTATCACTTACCGTAAATCCAGTAACTGATCTTTCTGCTGCCGATGATGTGGCCAGCGGTAATGAAGATACCACGATTAACAGCACTGTTGCTGCGAACGACAGCACCACCTCGGGTGGTGTACTGACCTATGCCGTCGATACCGGCGTGACGAATGGCAGCCTGGTGTTCAACAGCGATGGCAGCTACGACTACACCCCAAATGCCAACTTCGTTGGTACCGATAGCTTTACCTATACGGTTACGGATGCAGATTCAGGTGAGTCTTCTACTCAGACCGTATCGCTTACCGTAAATCCAGTAACTGATCTTTCTGCAGCCGATGATGTAGTCAGTGGTGATGAAGATACCACCATCAGCGCAAGTGTTGCCAGTAACGATAATACCACTTCAGGTGGCGTGCTGACCTATGCCGTCGATACCGGTGTGACCAACGGCAGCCTGGTATTCAACAGCGACGGTAGCTACGACTACACCCCGAATGCCAACTTCAATGGCACGGATAGCTTTACCTATACCGTGACCGACGCTGCATCCGGTGAAACTTCCACGCAGACGGTTACGCTAACGATAAACTCTGTCAATGACTTAACGGCAGCCGATGATGTGGCCAGCGAGGATGAAGATACCACCATCAGCAGTACTGTTGTCGCAAATGACAGCACCACCTCGGGCGGTGTATTGACCTATGCGGTGGAGACGGGTGTCTCTAACGGCAGCCTGGTGTTCAACAGCGACGGTAGCTACGACTACACGCCAAACGCCAACTTCGTTGGTACCGATAGCTTTACCTATACGGTAACGGATGCTGATTCGGGTGAGTCTTCTACGCAGACCGTATCACTTACCGTAAATCCAGTAACTGACCTTTCTGCTGCCGATGATGTGGCCAGCGGTAATGAAGATACCACCATCAGCGCAAGTGTTGCCAGTAACGATAATACCACTTCAGGTGGCGTGCTGAGCTATGCCGTCGATACCGGCGTCAGTAATGGCAGCCTGGTGTTCAATAGCGACGGTAGCTACGACTACACCCCGAATGCCAACTTCAATGGCACGGATAGCTTTACCTATACCGTGACCGACGCTGCATCCGGTGAAACTTCCACGCAGACGGTTACGCTAACGATAAACTCTGTCAATGACTTAACGGCAGCCGATGATGTGGCCAGCGGGGATGAAGATACCACCATCAGTAGTACTGTTGCGGCAAATGACAGCACCACCTCGGGCGGTGTATTGACCTATGCGGTCGATGCCGGCGTGACTAATGGCAGCCTGGTATTCAACAGCGACGGTAGTTACGATTACACGCCAAACGCCAACTTCAGCGGCACGGACAGCTTTACCTATACAGTGACCGATGCGGCTTCGGGTGAGTCTTCTACACAGACCGTATCACTTACCGTAAATCCAGTAACTGACCTTTCTGCTGCCGATGATGTGGCCAGCGGTAATGAAGATACCACGATTAACAGCACTGTTGCTGCGAACGACAGCACCAGTTCGGGCGGTGTACTGACCTATGCGGTGGATACCGGCGTGACGAATGGTAGCCTGGTATTCAACAGTGATGGTAGCTACGACTACACCCCGAATGCCAACTTCAACGGTACGGATAGCTTTACGTACACCGTGACGGATGCAGCCAGTGGTGAGAGCCTGATCCAGACCGTCAGTCTTACTGTCAATCCGGTCACAGATCTGGTGGCTAACGATGATGTTGCCACGGGTGACGAAGATACCACCATCAGCAGTACTGTTGTCGCAAATGACAGCACCACCTCGGGCGGTGTATTGACCTATGCGGTCGATACCGGCGTCAGTAATGGCAGCTTGGTGTTCAACAGCGACGGTAGCTATGACTACACGCCGAACGCCAACTTCGTTGGTACCGATAGCTTTACCTACTCAGTCACGGATGCGGCTTCGGGTGAAAGCAGCACACAGACGGTGTCCCTGACAGTCAATCCGGTCACAGACCTGAATGCAGCTGATGATGCCGCCACTGGTGATGAAGATACCACCATCAGCAGTAGCGTTGCGACCAATGACAGCACCACTTCAGGTGGCGTGCTGAGCTATGCTATCGACACCGGTGTCTCCAACGGTAGCCTGGTGTTCAACAGCGATGGTAGTTACGACTACACTTCGAATGCCAACTTCAGCGGCACGGACAGCTTCACGTACACAGTGACCGACGCTGCATCCGGTGAAACTTCCACGCAGACGGTTACGCTATCGATAATCTCTGTCAATGACTTAACGGCAGATGACGATAGCGCCACTGGTGATGAAGATACTACCATCAGCTCGAGTGTTGCCATCAATGACAGCACCAGTTCGGGTGGTGTATTGACCTATGCGGTCGATACCAGCGTCAGTAATGGCAGCCTGGTGTTCAACAGCGACGGTAGTTACGATTACACGCCAAACGCCAACTTCAGTGGTACCGATAGTTTCACCTATACGGTAACGGATGCTGATTCGGGTGAAAGCATCCACGCAGACGGTTACGCTGACGGTCAACCCGGTTGTTGACCTGACGGCAGCCGATGATGTAGCCAGCGGGGATGAAGATACCACCATCAGCGCAAGTGTTGCCATCAATGACAGCACCACTTCAGGTGGCGTGCTGACCTATGCTATCGACACCGGTGTCTCCAACGGTAGCCTGGTGTTTAACAGCGACGGTAGCTACGACTACACGCCAAACGCTAATTTCAGCGGAACCGACAGCTTTACTTACACGGTAACGGATGCCGATTCGGGTGAGTCTTCTACACAGACCGTATCACTTACCGTAAATTCAGTAACTGATCTTTCTGCAGCCGATGATGTAGCCAGCGGGGATGAAGACACGACCATCAGCTCGAGTGTTGCCAGTAATGACAGCACCACCTCGGGCGGTGTACTGACCTATGCGGTGGATACGGGTGTCTCTAACGGCAGCCTGGTGTTCAACAGCGATGGTAGCTATGACTACACGCCAAACGCCAGCTTCAGTGGAACCGACAGCTTTACCTACACGGTTACGGATGCCGCTTCTGGTGAAACATCCACGCAGACGGTTACGCTGACGGTCAACCCGGTCGTTGACCTGACGGCAGCCGATGATGTAGCCAGCGGGGATGAAGATACCACCATCAGCTCGAGTGTTGCCAGTAATGACAGCACCAGTTCGGGTGGTGTATTGACTTATGCCGTGGATACTGGTGTGACCAACGGCAGCCTGTTGTTCAACAGCGATGGTAGCTACGACTACACGCCAAACGCCAACTTCAATGGCACGGACAGCTTTACCTACACAGTGACCGATGCGGCTTCGGGTGAGTCTTCTACTCAGGCCGTATCGCTTACCGTAAATCCAGTAACTGACCTTTCTGCAGCTGATGATGTGGCCAGCGGGGATGAAGACACGACCATCAGCTCGAGTGTTGCCAGTAATGACAGCACCACCTCGGGCGGTGTATTGGCCTATGCGGTCGATACCGGCGTCAGTAATGGCAGCCTGATATTCAACAGCGATGGTAGCTACGACTACACGCCAAACGCCAACTTCGTTGGTACCGATAGCTTTACTTACTCAGTCACGGACGCGGCTTCGGGTGAAAGCAGCACACAGACGGTGTCCCTGACAGTCAATCCGGTCACAGACTTGAATGCAGCTGATGATGCCGCCACTGGTGATGAAGATACCACCATCAGTAGTAGCGTTGCGACCAATGACAGTACAACTTCAGGTGGTGTACTAACCTATGCGGTGGATACCGGCGTGACCAACGGCAGCCTGGTGTTCAACAGCGATGGTAGCTACGACTACACCCCGAATGCCAACTTCAGCGGCACGGACAGCTTTACCTACACGGTTACGGATGCCGATTCAGGTGAGTCTTCTACACAGACCGTATTGCTTACCGTAAATCCAGTAACTGACCTTTCTGCAGCTGATGATGCCGCCACTGGTGATGAAGATACCACCATCAGTAGTACTGTTGCAGCAAATGACAGCACCAGTTCGGGTGGTGTACTGACCTATGCGGTCGATACCGGCGTGACGAATGGTAGTCTGGTGTTCAACAGCGACGGTAGCTACGACTACACGCCAAACGCCAACTTCAATGGCACGGACAGCTTCACGTACACAGTGACCGATGCGGCTTCGGGTGAGTCTTCTACACAGACCGTATCACTTACCGTAAATCCAGTAACTGACCTTTCTGCTGCCGATGATGTGGCCAGCGGGGATGAAGATACCACCATCAGCAGCAGTGTTGCCAGTAACGACAGCACCAGTTCGGGTGGTGTATTGACTTATGCCGTCGATACGGGTGTGACCAACGGCAGCCTGGTGTTCAACAACGATGGCAGCTACGATTACACCCCGAATGCCAACTTCAGCGGCACGGACAGCTTTACCTACACAGTGACCGATGCGGCTTCGGGTGAGTCTTCTACGCAGACCGTATCACTTACCGTAAATCCAGTAACTGATCTTTCTGCAGCCGATGATGTAGCCAGTGGTGATGAAGATACCACCATCAGCAGTAGCGTTGCGACCAATGACAGCACAACTTCAGGTGGTGTACTAACCTATGCGGTGGATACCGGCGTGACCAACGGCAGCCTGGTGTTCAACAGCGATGGTAGCTACGACTACACCCCGAATGCCAACTTCAGCGGCACGGACAGCTTTACCTACACGGTTACGGATGCCGATTCAGGTGAGTCTTCTACACAGACCGTATTGCTTACCGTAAATCCAGTAACTGACCTTTCTGCAGCTGATGATGCCGCCACTGGTGATGAAGATACCACCATCAGTAGTACTGTTGCAGCAAATGACAGCACCAGTTCGGGTGGTGTACTGACCTATGCGGTCGATACCGGCGTGACGAATGGCAGCCTGGTGTTCAACAGCGACGGTAGCTACGACTACACGCCAAACGCCAACTTCGTTGGTACCGATAGCTTTACCTACACGGTTACGGATGCTGGTTCGGGTGAAAGCAGCATACAGACGGTGACCTTGACGATCAACCCAGTCACAGACTTGAATGCAGCTGATGATGCCGCCACTGGTGATGAAGATACCACCATCAGTAGTAGCGTTGCGACCAATGACAGTACAACTTCAGGTGGTGTACTAACCTATGCGGTGGATACCGGCGTGACCAACGGCAGCCTGGTGTTCAACAGCGATGGCAGCTACGACTACACCCCAAATGCCAATTTCAATGGCACGGATAGCTTTACTTACACGGTGACCGATGCGGCGTCGGGTGAAATGTCTTTGCAAACCGTCAGTATTACTGTTAACTCAGTAGATGATGCGCCCACCCTGGATCTGGATGCAAATAATGACAGTGGTGCTGGTGCAGCAGACTACACGACAACATTCACAGAGGGTAGCGCAGCGGTTTCTATCTCTGATGTTGATGTTTCGATAAGCGATCTGGATTCGACCCAGATTCAAAGTGCTACGATCACAGTTACCGATGTTGAAGCAGGTGATCTGTTGAATGTCGGCAGTCTGCCGGCTGGTATAACTGCATCAGCCTATGATCCCGTTAGCGGTAGGCTGACTTTATCTGGTAATGCGTCTTTTGCTGATTACCAGGCAGCTATACGCTCGATTCAGTTTACAAATGACGGCTCATCTGTCGATAACACACGAACTGTTGAAGTATCGGTATCAGACGGCACGTCCAGTAGTAATGTCGCCGTTACAACCGTTAATGTAGTGACATTGCCTACCGTCTCAATTACAGATGTATCGGTACAGGAACCTGTTGCTGGTACAATAGCTCTGGTATTTACTGTCTCTCTGGATCAGACCCTGGCCAGTGACCTGACATTTGACTACAGTACCGTCGATATCAGTGCAATTGCCGGCGCCGACTATGTCGGGGCCGCTTCAAGCGGTACTATTCTGGCGGGTGATACAACGACGACTATCAGTGTTACCATTAACAGCGACGCTAACAATTTTGAAGGCGATGAAACCTTCTCGGTTGATCTGGCCAATTTCAACCAGATCGTCAATTTTGCCTCTGGATCGCATCTGACGACTGATGGCGTCCAGGCTATTGGTACTATCGATGCCAACAATGGCGCACCGGATGCCGTGGACGATAGCTATATCACTGAGCAGGGCGCTCCGCTAGTTATCAGCACACTACTGGATAATGATGCACTGGTCGATGGCGCAACAGTGACCGGTTTTACCCAGGGTGCCAATGGCACTGTGGTGGACAATGGTGATGGTACGTATACCTATACACCCACAAACCCAACATTTAGTGGAACAGACACCTTCACCTATACACTCACCGATGCAGACGGTGAAGTCGATACAGCGACGGTTACCGTAACGGTTAGCAATACACCGGTCAATCCTCCGGTTGTTAATTCTGTACCGGATACTTCATATACTGAAAATGGCGCACCCACAACCTTATTGTCAGGTGTGTCGATCAGTGATGTTGACAGCACCAATCTCGGGTCGGTTGTTGTGCGTATCGAAGGCTTCATTAGTGGGCAGGACAGCCTGACTTACCTGACTGCCGGCACCAGTGTTACTGGCAGCGTGAGTACTGTTGGCAATACCTGGGAATTGACCTTAACCGGAGGTGCAGATATAACTGAGTATCAGTCGGTTCTGGGCACGCTGGAGTATGAAAACCTGTCCGATAACCCAAGTAGTGCGACACGCACTATAACGGTTGAGGCTTATGATGAGGCCTACAACAATCTGTTTGGTGCAGATGCCGGTAACCTGACGGTAACACCAGTAAACGACGCCGCCGAAGTGTTTGATAACAATAACTTCTCTGTTGCCACTACACAGGATAATGCGCTGAATATTATTGCGCCAACCGATATGGATACTGACGATGCTGTGCTGGTTATCACCGTCA
This sequence comes from uncultured Gammaproteobacteria bacterium, assembly GCA_942492025.1. Classification (GTDB taxonomy): domain Bacteria; phylum Pseudomonadota; class Gammaproteobacteria; order SZUA-229; family SZUA-229; genus JABDQW01. Next base: position 261,870 of record CALODJ010000012.1, read on the forward strand.
CTGGCCTACCAACGAGTATCGGCACAGTCACCCTCTCAGATGGCACGCCTGTGAATGTGAATGATGTACTGACACTGGATGAACTGACTTCCCTGCAGTTTGATGCGAGCGCAACAGATGGTACTGACGTATTCACCTACAGTGTGTTTGATGGTGAGTTAACGACCGTTGGTACAACAACTGTTAACGTGGGCTCCTCTGAAGCCGATGTGAATACGGTGTATGAAAGTGCTCTACCTGATGGTACAGATGCCAGCAGTGGTCAGAATGTTGCGAGTGGTAATCTGTTTAGCAATGATGCTGCAGCCGACGGCTCGACAACACTAGACAGTATTGATTTCAATGCCACCAATTACACACCGGATGGTAGTGGCATCATCAACATTGCGACGCCATTGGGTACGCTGACGGTATTCGCAGATAATACCAATCCTGGTTACAGTGCGGGTGATTATATCTATTCACTCAACACGAACGATACGACCAGTGCCGATGTGCGCGAAACATTCACCTATAACTTCACTAGCGGTTCACCGCAACAGGATACATTGACCATCGATGTTATCGATGACACGCCGGTGGCTAATGACCTAGTTGAAACCGTACCTGAATCGGAAGAGAAGGTGTTTAACATCATTTTCACACTGGATGACTCGGGTAGTATGGGCTGGGGCGCAGAGACAGGTAGCACCAATCCACCTGCAGGCGAGCCCACACGTATGGAAATCGCCCAGGAGTCACTTTCTGCTTTGGCGGAAGAATATTTCAATCAGTCAACACAGGTGACAGTAACACTAATCACCTTCAATTCATCTGCCACACTCGTTGGCACGTATACGGACTTTACCTCGTTTGAAACAGCGTTGAATTCGGTGACACCTGGTGGCGGCACTAACTATGTCGATGCGACTGATGAAATCCAGACCGAGTTCTTTAATGATCTGGCCGGGCAGAATCCTGCCGATAATGTACAGAATATTTCTTATTTCATTTCAGATGGTGAAGCCAACGACGGTACCTCACCGGTGGGTAGTGGCTACCTCGGATTTGTCAACGACAACTCGATTGATTCCTACGCTGTCGGTATTGGTTCAAGCCTGCCGAGTGATCTCAGTGATCTGAACTACATTCACAACATCGACTCGCTGGGTGTAGGCAACGGTCATATTGATGAGGCACTTATCGTTGCAGATATTTCACAGCTGGAAGCAGAACTACTCAGTACCGTACCTACAGCATTTGGTGGCAATATTGTTGCCAATGGTAGCATTCAGAATATTGCGTTCGGTGCCGATGGTGGTTATGTGCAGTCCATCGAGATGGAATTAGGTGCGCCTGCTACGAACTATACCTTCAACTATGATGGTATTAACATTACAGTGACGCCGGCATTACCCACCATCGAAATCGATGGATCGAAGCTGACGCTCAATAGCAATGATGGCTTTGACTACGGTACATTCACCTTCGATTTCGCCGATGGTAGCTATTCGTTTATCGCACCCAACGGTACTGCGGAAGCGACGTTCAATTTCGATTACACCATAATCGACGGCGATGGTGACACGGCATCTGCAACCGCAACCATAGATATCGTAGACGATGTGCCTGATGCCCGCGATGACCTGCACTCGGTTGATGCCTATGACGCAGCCGAAGGTAATATTATTACAGCCATGGGAACCGATGGTGGCCCTTCTTATGGTGATGACTTCACACCGTTTGCGACCCAGGGCGGTGGTGTCGACAAGATTGTTGATAATGCTGTTGTCACAGAATTCGCCTATAGGGGCTCAACGATCAGTCTCGACCTGACGACGATAGCGCAACCTGATCCAAGCGGCACATCTGATAATGTTGCTATAAACAGTACCACCAATTTTTCAACCACAGACATTACTCTCAGCAGTGCCAGTGGTGTCAGTTTCAACGGTAACGGTGCCGGTGTCGGGGCTAACAGTCGCCTCGACAGTGACGATGCTGGTGTTCCCTTGACTATCACATTTGATAGTGCGACGTTGCCATATGGCGTCGATAACCTGGTGCTTGGAATGAGTGATTACCAGGGTGGTAATAACGATGCAGTGACACTAAGCCTGTACGATGTATCGGGTAACGTGCTCTCGAGTTTCACGCATTCAGCCGATAACGGTACTACGATCGATCTCGCTGGATACTCAGGTATCGGCTCAGTTGACATTGCTTACAGTGGTGGTGGCTTTGATGCACAGTTGAGTAATATCGCATACGACCCGACGCCTGCCGGATTCGATACCGTACCTGCAGGAGGCGATGACGGCGGCACGTTGAGCTGGGTGTACAGCCACGAGACCGACCTCGATGGTAATGATGTGTTCCAGGCAACTGTCAGTGACAGTGCTGATGGTTCTGTCTTTATCATGCAGACGAACGGCTACTACAACTTTACACCTGACCAGACAGGTAGCCCGGTTGATGTATCGGTTGATACAAGCTCGCAGGCTAATGTTGACGCATCTGACCTGAATATTGCGATTCGGTCTGGTGGCACGACTCTGCAGTACTCAGGGGATGGCGTTGGTGTCGAAGGGGGTAATGGCCAGCTGTTGAGTTCCGGCGAGGCATTGCTGGTTACATTTGATGCCGCTGCATTGCCTAAGGGGGTCGACAACCTGGTGTTGACTCTGAACGATTTCCAGAGTGCCAATACTGACCAGGCGACCATTATCGTCACTCATGATACCGATGGTGATGGTGCCTTATCGACTGATACCGTCGTTTTCTCGGCCAGCAATGCCGGCTCTGAGATACTAGATCTCTCGCAGTTTTCGGGTGTCACCCAGTTTGATATCGAGTACACCGGCGGTGGCTGGGATCTTGGCCTCGGCAATGTCAGTTACCAGAAGCCTGCCATAGGTAATGCCTCGACACTGCAACCAGAGCTGATTGACTACACCCTCACCGATAGTGACGGTCAAAAAGATACGGCGCGACTGAGTATCTACACCATCGACCAGATCATCTCGGGTACGGTCGGCGCTGACAATATTGTTGGTGGCAGTCTTAATGATGCAATCAATGGTGAGACCGGTGATGACATCCTGGCCGGAGGCGGTGGCAACGACACCGTATCAGGCGGGGAGGGCATCGACACCCTCTACGGCGATGCCGGTAATGATTATCTCAGTGGTGGCGCTGACAATGACAGCCTGTATGGCGGTGCCGATGCTGACTATGTTGACGGTGAGGCTGGAGACGACCTGGTCGATGGCGGTACCGGCGATGATATCGTGCAGGGTGGCGAAGGTGATGACCGGATTTATGGCGGTGCCGGCAACGACAAGCTTGAAGGTGAGGACGGCTACGACCTGCTGGTTGGTGGCGCCGGTGATGACAGCCTGTTCGGTGGCTCAGGCGTTGATATCCTCAGCGGTGGCAGAGACAACGACACGCTTACCGGTGGCGACGATATTGATACTTTTGTCTGGTCAAACGGTGATCAAGGAACGGAAGCCATCCCGGCACAGGATGTCATCAATGACTTTACCGTTGGTGTTGGCGGGGATGTGTTGGACCTGGCGGATATGCTGCAGGGCGAGAACAGCGGTAACCTGACTGACTACCTGCACTTCGAAAGTGACGGTAATGGTGGTACGGTCATAAAAGTCGACACCGATGGTGGCGGCACCTTTGCAGAAACTCAGCAGATCACTCTGGCCGGCGTTGATCTGACCGGTGGTGGCGCATTCACCGATCAGATAATTCTTGATAACCTGCTGGCCGACGGTAACCTGATCGTTGACTAGGCATCAGCCCTGAGATTAGCCCGCATATTGCGGGCTAATCAGGCCAGTCGAAACTGTGCCAGCGATGCCCGGGCTGTTCCACCGCTGATATCAGGGATAACGCTCAATTCCAGCATCACCAGGCCATCGAGCTCGACGTTATAATCTTCACGTTCACGGCTGGCATCAGGTGGACTGAAGTTAAATTGCTGGCGCACGATTTCACGCGCTGAGTCACTGTTGGCCGGTGACCAGCTCAATACGAACTCCTGGGTACGAGCGTGCTCCTCTTCCTGAAACAACAGTTGGATATGCGTGATTTTGAGTGGTTTGTCAAACAGCAGGCGAATGGTTTGTTTACCGGAATGTTCCGCCCGCCAGCCAGGGCCACCATTCATGACCAGCGCTGATTCGATGGGATGCGCGACATCCTCGGAACTCAACTCAACCGTGGCAAGCTGCTCCAGGTCGAGCCATTCTGCCGAAAATTCTGATTGTTGCAATTGCTCGGATGGGGCAATGATTCGTTTACGCATAAGCGCCTCGTGGTATCAGTAAAGTCGTGACCTGCAACGTAACACATAAACGAGCTGTACGGACAGCCCTCCATAGCTGCAAGTTTTCGGAAAAAAGTCTCATCAAAGTAGACTATGCGCTCACTTAAAATATGGAAACTGTAGTATATTCATACACCTGCACTACAGTTGTCATTAACTACAACAAAATGCACATACTCACAACTTCCCTGTTCAATCAATTCTCAGGATAGGTCTGTCGATCTGGATACCCCAGACGCCGAGCCCACGGGACCGGGCGATTTTCTCCATGGCCTGGTATTCAAAGGGCGCATCTGGCAAGGCAACGGCCCAGCCCCTTTCTAACAAATAAGCACTCAGATCTTCACCTTCGTCGAAACGGGACGCATTGACTCGGCACCATCCCACCAGGCTGTTGTCAGCATTTTCTTCAATGATTTCACAACGCACGAAACCTTTGATTTTAAACTCCAGGGCGATGGCTGCACGTGAACCACAATCTGGCGGAATCTGGTTGGTACGACAGTCCTGGCTGGTTTTAGGGATGTATATGCCGTACAGATGGAAGGTTTTGCGCTTAATCCGCAGGGTACCGTCATCATTGACGAAGGCATAGCTGGAAATCTCGCGGGCGTTAGCTGGCGATGTCGTAAGCGCTGTAAGTGCAACCAGGCACAGTATCAAAGGCTTGAAAAACAGCTTTTTCGATCCGACGGACAGCACGACCTTTCCGATAGCGATCGGGGCGGCCAGCAGTGCATCGTAGCTGATACGCGACATGAGTTTATCGACTATCGTTTCGGGTAGGTTCATGAGTTGTCGTGCTTCAACACGTTTTCAGGCGCCATATAGACACTGTTCGGCGTTACCCGTGCTTTTATTGATAACATCAATATCTGCCTGACTGTTTACAGGTCGTATTTGTATCGATGTGTTCTAACATTGCACGAAACGACATGACGGGGCAGTGCCGGAATTCAGCGTGAGCGGCGAATCGCAACCCTGTGATTATCTACATCTGTGATTGCAGGTATCTTTTCAGACCGATATTTTCTATCAGTCCCAACTGCTGCTCAAGCCAGTAGGCATGGTCTTCCTCGGTATCATTCAGCAAGACTTGAAGCACTTTACGCGTTTCATAATCCTGTTTTTCTTCACAAACCGCTATGACCTCCCGCAGGTGGTCAACAACCAGATATTCCAGCTCCAGATCGTTCTTGAGCATCTTGGGAACATTATTGCCAACCTTGATTTCCGGTTTGCGTTTGCCCAGGTCGGGTGTTCCTTCGAGAAACATTATGCGTTGAATAAGGCTGGTGGCATGCAGGGTTTCTTCCTCGTGTTCGTGCTTGATACGTTCGAACAACTTGTTGTAGCCCCAGTCTTCGTACATACGTGAATGTATTAAGTACTGGTCAATTGCAGTCAGTTCACCTGCGAGCAGGTCATTTAGATGTTTGATGATCGTGTTGCTACCTTTCATAACCCATGCACTCCCGATTTATATTTGTGACTGCAGGTAATTTTCGATGCCGAGGTCATCGATCAGGCTGAGCTGGGTTTCCAGCCAATCAATGTGTTCCTCCTCATCTTCCAGTATAAGATCGAAGATTTCTCGGCTGACATAATCACCCACGCTTTCACTATGTGCGATGGCCTTGAGCAGATAGTCGCGAGCCTCTATCTCAAGGGTGAGATCATTGCTGAGCATTTCTGTGACGTTTTCGCCGATCAGCAGTTTGTCAAGATCCTGAAGATTGGGGAGTCCCTCCAGGAACAGGATGCGTTCAATCAGGGTATCGGCATGCTTCATTTCACCGATGGATTCGCTGTATTCCTTTTTGTTGAGTTCCTCGAATCCCCAGTTTTTCCACATGCGTGCGTGTAGAAAATACTGGTTGATAGCGGTCAATTCGTTCTTCAGAACGCCATTGAGAAACTCTATGGTTGCACGGTCACCCTTCATTGAGTCCTCCTAGAGCCGGTTTTACCCCAGTGAAATACCGGGAGAGTCCGGAAACGTGATTGATCAGATCATTTTTGATCTGATTAAAAAGTCTATACCCTCAGATATCGGGTGGCAACGGTATTTTACTGCTCTACATTTATATATGAGTATGAAAAAAACTGTGGCGGGATTGATCTATTGATATTGACAATCAATCGCATTTGGGATTAAATCCCGTTTAGTACGCATTGTGTCAATCTCGGAGTTATCTAAACGATGTATATCTGTATCTGCAAAGCGGTAACCGACGGGCAAATTCGCAGCGCTGTTCAGGAAGGTGTAACCAGTTTGAGCGGGTTGCGCGAGTCACTCGGTTGCACCGGTCAATGTGGTAAATGCGGTAGGCATGTCAAACAGATACGCGATCAGGTTCTGCAGGATCTTGGAGCAGAAAGGGGCTCGGTGGCTATTTCGGCTTCGTAGTTAACCTGGGTATCTTCAAAGTTATCTGCAGAGATTATTCCGGGCCAGAACATCGGCAGAGTCATGCAGGCCAACGCGTCCGATAGCGTGCATAACTTCGCAAGGCAAATGACCTGTACGATACATACGGATTATTCTGGCGACGTGCCATCGTCGAATTTAACTCTAAGGTAATCAATCAGCACGCTGACTCTCGCCGGTGTGAAATGGCGCGATGGACGAACAGCATAGAGGCCAAAAGGTCGGGGGCAGTAGTCAGCCAGTATCGTCCTCAGACGTCCATCATCCAGCGCGTCTTCCACAATAAACGTGGGGATCATAGCGATACCCAGGCCTTGAATAGCAGCTTCCTTCAGTACATCACCATTATTTGTTGAAAGTGGCGCATTGATCACGATATCGCGAGTGTTATCACTGGTTGAAAAGTTCCAGTTCTCCCTTGTGCTGAGCAAGCTGTAATGTAAACAATTATGCGCGGAGAGCTCTTCTGGCTTTTTCGGTTCACCCTTGAGAGCGAGGTACTCGGGTGAGGCGCAAAAAACACGCGGTATTGATGCGAGGCGTGTTGCCACTAGCGTTGAGTCCTTCAATGATCCGATGCGAATGGCAACATCAACACCTTCGGCCACGAGGTCGGTAAAGCGGTCTTCGAGCTGCAGATGCACTTTCAGCTGCGGGTGCCGTTTCATAAAATCTGGCAAAATCGGCGCAATTTGACCGACGCCGAAACTCAACGGCGCAGCTATACGCAAATTACCTCGGATGGTCTCTCGACCTGTTTGAATTTTTTCTTCCGCTTCTTCAAGTGATTCAAAGATATTGATCACATCGGCGTAAAACTGCTTACCGGATTCGGTGAGATCGATCTGCCGCGTCGTTCGATTAAGGAGTTTGACGCCCAGCGCGCTTTCCAGACTGGAAATTCGGCGGCTCACCGCTGCGGCACTGGCCTCCAGCTGATCTGCAGCCCGGTTAAAGCTCCCGGCCTCGACAACAGTGACAAAGGCTTTGAGCCCGACCAAATCATATTGTTGCATCTAGCGTAATAATCTTTTGCATGTAACAGTATTTATTAATATTCAGTAGAGCATTAATCTCCTTCATCATCAAGTGCAAATAACTAAAGCTGCTACGAATCAAACGGCTACCGTTCTATGAATATGAGTCACCTGACCGACAATGCCGAAACTCTCACGCTACGATCGAAATTTCACATCGGCATTCGAAATACTACACTGGCCTATGGCTTAGTGGCCATACTCCTGCACTGGCTGGTTGCGCTATCAGTGATAGGTCTTTTCTCTCTGGGTGTGTGGATGACGGGACTCACATATTATGACGAATGGTATAAACGCGGTCCCGATATCCATAAGAGTATCGGCATTCTGCTGTTTTTGACCATGCTCTTTCGGGTGATATGGCGAACGGTCAACATCAAACCTGCTGACGATCCTGGCATAGACGCATGGCAACTTCGGATCGCCCATGGCGTACATGTGCTGCTATATGGGCTGCTGTTCGCGTTGATGATCAGTGGCTATCTGATTTCTACCGCGGATGGCAAGCCTATAGACGTTTTTAATCTGTTTGCGGTCCCGGCCATAATATCAGATATCCCAAATATGGAAGATGTCGCGGGCAAAGTGCACTGGTATCTCGCGTTACTTCTAATCAGCCTGACTGGCCTGCACACCTTGGCCGCGCTGAAGCACCATTTTATAGACGAGGACCAGACGCTGAGAAAGATGTTGGGTGTCCGAATGCAAAATAATACTTCTAAAAATCATTACTCACAGGAGAACAAACAATGAAAATGAACACGTTCACTGCTGTTGCACTGGCTGCCGTCATGCTGCTGCCCGTACAAGCGCTCGCAGAGAAATACATCATTGATACCAAAGGTTCACATGCTTTTATACATTTCCGGATTCAGCATCTTGGATACAGCTGGTTAACCGGACGATTTAATACCTTCAGTGGTAGTTTTGAGTACGACGAAAAAAATCCGGATAAAGCATCGGTTGTCGTTGAGATTGATACGGCCAGTATCGACTCTAACCATGCCGAACGTGACAAGCATTTGCGCGGCGATGAATTTCTTGACGTCGAAAAATATCCCAAGGCGAAATTCGAAAGCACGTCTTTTAGCGAGAAAGGGGACGGTACCGCTGTGTTAAAAGGCAATTTGACACTGCACGGAGTAACCCAACCCGTGACCATCGATGTTGAACATGTCGGCCACGGTGAAGATCCCTGGGGCGGGTACAGACGAGGTTTTGAAGGTAATACCCGCATTGCGCTTGCCGACTTTGGCATCGATTACAACCTTGGGCCGAAGTCCAAAGAGCTTGAATTGATCTTGTCGGTCGAAGGTATACGTCAGTAAAAGCGCTAATAATGACGATTACAAACGAGACGCCAGTTTCATTAGTGGGAAAAGTGACATGAAAACCAACAGTGCAGGTGAATTCATACGGTGGAATTCTGATTTTCGACATTGGGTCACGACCGATGGCAGTCCAGGTTCATCCGGCGAAGGCGGATTCCAGGCGGAACCCGGTCGTTATCATCTCTATGTTTCCTACGCCTGTCCGTGGGCACACCGTACGCTGATATATCGCGCGCTCAAAGGCCTGGAGAATGTCACTTCGGTTTCGGTTGTGCACCCGCTAATGCCTGACGAGAGCTGGGTATTTGGTGACTATCCCGGTGCCACACCTGACCATGTCCATGGCTTTGACAAACTCTATCAGCTTTATCAACACAGCGATCCTGACTTTAATGGCGTGGTTACCGTCCCCGTTTTGTACGACAAACAGCGAAAAATGATCGTCAATAACGAGTCATCGGAGATCATCCGTATGCTCAACTGCGCATTCGATCCCTGGGGGCGTACTGACGTCGATTTCTATCCTGAGAAGTTGCGCAGCGATATCGATGTAATAAACGGGCTCGTTTACGAAAACATAAACAATGGTGTCTATCGTGCAGGTTTTGCGACCACACAAAAAGCCTACGAAGACGCCGTCAATGCGCTTTTTGATACGCTAGACGAGTTAGAAAAACACTTGTCAAAACATCGCTACCTGGTTGGTGACCAGATAACAGAAGCAGACTGGCGTCTGTTCACCACATTAATCCGCTTTGACGCCGTTTATTTCGGTCATTTCAAGTGTAACCGCAAGCCTTTGGTGAACTATACGAACCTTTGGGGCTATACCAGAGAGCTCTATCAGATCAGTGGTGTTGCCGAAACCGTTAACATGGATCATATCAAGACACACTATTACGGCAGTCATAAAATGATCAACCCGACGGGTATCGTACCTGTGGGACCAGAAATTGATTTTGCAGCGCCTCACAATAGAGATTAGTTCACCAATGCTATTAACAAGTGGATTATCATGAACAACAGAAAAATCACACAAACCGTAGCTGCGCAGGAAGTCACGGAAGGCGCGGGTGTCAGGGTATTTCGTTCAATTGGCACACAGGCAAGACGCAACCTCGATCCGTTTCTTATGCTTGACCAGTTCAGTACGTATAATCTAGATGATTACATCGCCGGTTTTCCTGAACATCCGCATCGAGGCTTCAATACGTTCACCTACATGATTGATGGCCACATGCGCCATGGTGACAGTATGGGCAACCAGGGCGACCTGGGCCCAGGTGGTGTCCAGTGGATGAAAGCTGGCAGCGGTGTCATCCATTCAGAAATGCCACGACAGGAGAGTGGACGCATGCGCGGCTTCCAGCTCTGGATAAACCTGCCGGCCGATCAGAAAATGACGGCGCCTGAGTATCAGGAAATACAGCCACAGGCGATTCCTGAACTCAATGACAAAGGGGCCACGGTGCGCATTATTGCGGGCATGTATAATGGCACACAAGGGCCCGTCAGTGATCCAAATACGGATTTACATTTTCTGGATGTGACACTGCGGGCAGGAAATGAGTTTGACCAAAGCTTGCCGGAAAATTACACGGCCTTTATCTATTTGTTTGAGGGAAGGGCGACGGTTGCCGGTACTCAACTGAAACAACAACAGCTGGCTGTACTTAACCAGGGTGAGCAGGTGACCGTGGTCGCCGAGGGTGACAGTGCGCGTTTCCTGCTGGTTGCAGGTCGAGCAATCGGTGAGCCCATTGAACAATATGGTCCCTTCGTTATGAATACGCGTGAAGAGATTGAACAGGCGCTGAGGGATTATCGTGATGGCAAGCTGGTTCAAACGCGGGCGAGTATGATTAACCGAAATAGCGCAAGTTAGTGGACACATCCTTGCTATGCTCGATGTTTAACGTTTAGCGCAGTAGGGTGTTTTTCATGCCAGCAAATACGCGGCGCTTATGGCTAACATGATCTACAACTGCCGACAGCTCTTTGCCATGTTCTTAGCCTTTTTAACTTCATTCGTTTGACTGTGTAGACGCGTCAGCCGAATATAGACATGCGGCTTATGGTGGTGAAACACGCGAATATCGACGTTCGGCTCAGCCAGGGTCACCGACAGAGTCAACAGTGTCACCTCAGGTGCATGGAACCAGATCGTGTTATCTTCTGTTTTGCTCACAATCAGCTGGGTGGGTACCTGATTGCCGCGAAATGTTGAAAGAAACGTCAATCGAAGCTCGCCGTCCGACTGCCAGAACCGCCAGTGATGATCTGAAACACTCAGCTCAGCCACCCCCGCGATTACATCAGCATCGCATAAGTGAAAACTGATTGCATAATCCACCGGTCCCACAGGCGTCTCAATTGCGCTTCCGTCCCAGTCGCCGGGCAATGCAGTCAAGAACGCCTCAGTAATGTGACTGGAGACCGGCGTAGCGTTCTCAGCAGCGTATGCGGATCTGGTACACAAGGCCAGTAGAAAAACAATGAGTACTCGATATATTGACATAGACACCCACGCTGAGACATTCGTTTTGAAAGATGCGTTATGTGTTCCTCGTGCAGTTGGACCAGAAAAAATCGACTTTGTGCAGAGGCGATAGACTAGAAGTTAAAAAGGACATGGGTCAGCACAGATGCAGGTCAACACTAATGCGCATGCTGCACGATGACCTAAGCATGGACTTCAGTAATACGATATAAGGTGTTGGATCTTGGACAACACGGCTATGTTGCGTATTCGTCACCCATCCCATGTTTGCCGGTAACTTGTAATAGCAAGCAAGACGCGCATAATAGGTCTGAAGCTACAGCTTAGGCTCGCGCTGATCAATTGCTATCAATTGTTATGGTCATAAAATCGTAGAGGAGGTCGCTATGGAAGACATCGAGAACCTGTTTGATAAGGCTGTTGCTGAAATTGAGCGTATGCTCAATACCAAGACGGTTGTTGGTGAGCCTATCACTATTGAGGGTAATACACTGATTCCTTTGGTTAATGTCGGTTTCGGATTTGGTGTCGGTGGGGGGCAAGGGACAGAGCCGAATAAAGGCAGCGGTCGCGGCGGTGGTACCGGCGGTGGTGGCGGTGTCAAGCCGGTCGCCCTGATCATCATCAATGAAGACGGTGTTCGAGTCGAGCCGATCAAATCCGGTACTGCATCGGTATTGGAAAAAGTTGCCGAAACGATTGGCAAAGCGGCCACTGGTAAAAATACAGCTACCGCCGAGTGACCAGTTATCAGTTCTTTGCTGACGGGCGTAGTGCTGTTCCTGCTGGTGTTGATCGCCTTACTGGCGGTTCCTGTTACAATGACGTTCCAGCTGTCCTGGCGGCAGGTGTTTGAGGGCAGCCTCAAGCTGCAATGGCTGTTTGGGCTGGTTCGCATCGAGTTGCCAGTCTCTCATTCGAACATACAGGCTTTGCCAGGGAACAAAATCAAACAGCACACGCAAAAAAAAGCTCCCTGTAAGAAAGCGCCTGGGAAAAAATCCAATCCCATAGCAGCTATTCGGCAAAAATCTTTTCGCCGGCGTATCATCAGGTTCATCCGTGATGTCTGGCGTGCGATTCACAAGCGCGATGTAAGACTGCGTGTTCGTATCGGGCTGGGTGACCCGGCCGATACCGGCCAATTATGGGCCCTTGTTGGACCCGTTTCGGGCGTGCTTACCATAGCGCAGGAAGTATCGATCGATATCGAACCGGAATTCATCGATACTGTTTTTGAATTGGACAGTAGTGGGAATATACGAATCATTCCACTGCAAATGGTCTATCTCACCCTCGCGCTGCTGCTGTCACCGTCAATTTGGCGAGGTATCAAACAAATGGGTAAAGCCGGGATATAAATACGTGTGATCAACGATGACTTCCCTGCGTGCGACTGAAATCTTCCATGACTCCAGACGTCTGCTCATTGCGATAGAGTCAGTTGACTATAGTCATCGTAAAACAACGACAGGCGGTGTATTGCAACTTAAGATTGAACCGGTTGCCGTTATCGTGTGTAGCCCCGATGGAATTTATGCGCTTGATATGGAGGCCAGGTCTACGCTGGTTGAGCCACTGAGAAAGGACATCCCCGAGCTCGACGCCATTATGGCGTCATTTGAAAGCGGTTAGCCCGCAATTATCCCCCACTGGTATGAAATGCAGGCTATAGATGCCGCCTCACTCCCACCACTTCGGGTTCGTCGGTAATATGTACGGTGCGGAAACCGAGTCGGCCACACAATCCCAGCATCTTGCTGTTGTTCGACAGAACCTCGCCCTCCATGATGTCGATACCGCGGTCACGTGCGACGGTCATCAATCGCTGCATGAGCTGGCGGCCAATACCTTTCCTTTGCCAGGCATCGGCGACCGTCAATGCAAATTCGCATGATTGTCTGTCAGGATTGCTGACATAGCGTGCCACCCCGAGAATGCGTGCCTGTTCAGTGCCTTCGTTGATGACCGCGACCAGTGCCATCTCACGGTCGTAATCGATCTGGGTGAAGCGTGCGAGCATCATTGGGGTCAGCTTGTCCATACTCTGCATGAAGCGAAAATATCTGCTTTCATCAGACAGGTTCTGCACAAAATACTGCTCGATTTCGGCGTCTTCCGGGCGGATAGGCCGCACCAGGACATCAGTGCCATCCGCCAGTTGCCAGCTGGTCTCCAGTTCCGGCGGGTACGGGTGGATAGCCATGTGACCATAGTAGGCGGTGCTGGTCTTTGGCGGGGCTACTACCACGCGGGCATCGACGGCAATGACGCCGTGCTCGTCGACCAGCAATGGATTAATATCCAGTTCCTGTATTTCGGGCAACTCACAGGCGATTTCAGATGTCCGCTGCAGAACGTCGATGAGCTGGCCAATGTCGGCAGGCGGCAAATTGCGGAACTGTTGCAGTAAGCGTGCGGCACGCGTTCCACGTATCAATTCGCGGCTCAGGTATTCGTTCAAGGGTGGCAGGGCGACCTGGCTGTCGGCAAAAATCTCAACGGCAGTTCCGCCGGCACCGAAACTGATCACGGGTCCAAACACCGGGTCGTGTGCGATACCGATCATTATTTCGCGTGCATGCGGGCGTTCCAGCATCGGCTCGATAGTCACACCGGTAACCCGGGCTCCAGGGTTGCGCGCCTTAACCTCATCCATCAGCTCGCGAAAGGCGGTACGCACCGCGTGCGGTTGGTGGATGTTTAGACGCACGCCACCAACATCGGATTTGTGGGTGATGTCCGGTGAATTGATCTTCATCGCTACCGGCAAGCCAACCCCTTCTGCCGCCACCAGTGCTTCAGCAGCTGAGTCGACATTGATGCTGGGCGAGGTGGGTATATTGAAGGCACTGAGCACCGCCTTGGCCTCGGCGTTGCTCAAGGTATAACGCCGCTCACTTATCGCATTTTCGATGATCAGACGGGCACCGTCGACGTCGGGCTCGCGATGCTTGGACAGGGGGGCTGGCGCCTGGAGTAAAACTTTCTGGTTATGCCGGTAGCAGGCGAGGTAACCAAAGGCATCGACACCGCCTTCCGGGCTGGTGAAATCAGGGATACCCTCGGCAGCAAAGCGCTGCCGACCCTCGTTGACCAGGTTCTCACCCATCCAGCAGGCGAGCGCCGGCTTGGGTGATTTGCTGGCCGCGGTGATCACCCCCTCGGCGCACGCTGTTGGGTCGGTCATGGCCTGCGGTGTCAGCAGTACCAACAGGCCGTCGACATTGTTGTCCGCCAACACGATCTCGGTAGTGGCATGATAGCGCTTGCTATCGGCATCGCCAAGTATGTCGACCGGGTCACTGTGAGACCAGTGGGCAGGCAGGACGGCACTGAGTTTGTCTATCGTCTGTGCGGACAATTCCGCCAGGGGTACTTGCAGGTCGTTGGCACGGTCAGCCGCCATAACACCGGGGCCGCCGCCATTGGTGATGATGGCCAGTCGTGATCCCTCGACACGGGTGCCGGAAGCCAATGTCTGTGCCGCCGCAAATAGCTGGCTGACGGTTTTGACTCGCACCGCGCCGGCGCGTGCGATCGCGGCATCGAACACATTGTCACCACCGACCAGGGCACCGGTGTGCGACACGGCGGCGCGTGTGCCGCTGTCGCTGCGGCCCGACTTGACCACGATCACCGGTTTCAGACGCGCGGCCACACGCAGACCACTGATAAACGAACGCGCGTTAGACACGCCTTCCACATAGAGCAGGATACTCCTGGTTTCCGGATCGACCGCAAGATAATCGAGTACATCGCCAAAGCCGACCACCGCGGTGGCACCGAGAGAAGCGACCGTAGAGAAGCCGAAGCCGTTCGAGTCCGCCCAGTCCAATAGCGCAGTGCAGAACGCGCCCGATTGTGCAACCAGCGCGACGTGGCCGTTTTTGACGCTGCTCCTGGCAAAGGTGGCATTCAATCCCGCCCGTGGTCGAATCACACCCAGGCAGTTGGGCCCTATCAGGGGTATAGCATAGGTTCTGGCGATATCGATGATCTCGTCCTGCAGCGACTGGCCTAGCTTACCGACCTCGGCGAAGCCGGCCGACAGGATAACGGCTGAACCCACGCCGTGTTCGCCGCATTCGCGCATCACGTTCGGGATTGCCTTTGCCGGGATGGCGATGATGACGAGGTCCACCGGGTGGTCGATGGCGCTGATCGATGGGTAGACTCTCAGCTCCTGAATCTTCTTGTACTTGGGATTAACCGGATAGATGTCGCCCTTATAGCCGCTCTGACGGATATTGCGTAGAACCTGGGCCCCGACCGAGTCATCACGTTCTGATGCACCGACAATGGCGACCGACTGAGGCTCAAAGACTTTATGCAAATAATGTTTTTTCATCCTTTTACAATCCAGATACGCTTCGATAGTGGCCTGTGACGTGTAGCCCGCATATTGCATGAAGGCTGACTCCTTCTCTTCTCATATGTTGCACTGCAACGAGCAAAGCGGCAAGATCTAAATAACTGAACAGGACGAAAAATGGCGATTGCGTATATCTCTCATCACGACTGCGAGTTGCACGCGATGGGGCCGGATCACCCCGAACAGCCGGCTCGCTTGAGCGCGATCAGCAACCGCCTGATAGCCACCGGGCTGGAAATGGTGTTACAGCAGCACGAAGCACCGCTGGCAACTCGAGAGATGCTCGAAGCGGTCCACGATCCGGGATATATCGACGAAATCCTGGCTGCCGCACCTGCTGAAGGGCTGGTCTGGGTTAATGCCGACACCGCGATGAACACCTATTCGCTGCGTGCGGCCCTGCGTGCTGCCGGGGCCGTGGTTCTCGGGATTGATCTGGTGATGGAAGCCAGGGCCAAGCAGGTATTCTGCGCAGTACGGCCACCGGGTCATCATGCCGAGCGTCACCGCGCCATGGGATTCTGCCTGTTCAACAATGTTGCGGTGGGGGCCTATCATGCGCTGAACCGCTATGGACTAAAACGGATTGCGATCGTTGATTTCGACGTGCACCATGGAAACGGCACTGAAGACATCGTCAGCGGTGATCAGCGTATTTTGTTCTGCTCCAGCTTTCAGCATCCCTTCTATCCTTACGCCGGCGTCAATAGCGCGGCAGCGAATATCGTCAATGTACCGCTTGCCGCCGGCAGCAACGGCGAGGCCTTTCGGGAAGCGATCGAGAACCACTGGTTACCCCGGCTGGAAGCATTTGCGCCGCAACTCATCCTGATCTCGGCCGGGTTCGATGCCCACCAGGCGGATGACATGGCCAGTCTCAACCTGGTGGATGCGGATTTTGCCTGGGTGACTCGATGCGTTTGCGAGCAGGCGGAAGAAAGTGCTGAAGGCCGCATCGTCTCAACCCTGGAGGGCGGTTACGAACTACGCGCACTGGCACGCAGTGTCGAGGCACACATCAAAGCCTTCCTGGGTTAAAACAGGTAATAGCAGGTGTCAGCGAATGCATCTAGCCCGCATTTCTCACCAGGCGGCGCAGCAAACTGATCTGGCATTGGCTATATGGAGTAAAGCTAGGATGACCCAAAATACAGTGTGTCATTCAAGCCTGCCTATCACGGTTCAGGCTGGTCTTCGTGTCCGTAAGCTTGCTCTTCGCTCAAACCGTAGCTATTGCTACGCTTTTCGCTCCAGAGCGACGCTTACGAACACGAATCCTGCGCCTGCTCCCGTGATCCTGGTGAGAAATGCGGGCTAGATCCTTGACTACTCATGAATGATGGATGGCTGTTTTCCCCACTTTTGTAGGGGCATATATATTCGTAAAAAACGATTAATTGTCATCGATAATTCGTATTTTAATTCAATCATCTCTGTTTAAAATTAGCTCTAGCGTTAAATAAACGAATGTACGTGAAGGAGATAAGCATGAGTAAAAGTCTTAACACTATCTCGCCACAGCGTCTGCACGCTATCTGGGATGAGGGTAAAAAAATCAATCTCATCGATGTGCGTACAGCGGCTGAATATCGCGCTGGACACGTCGCTGGCGCCCAACTGATTCCGCTTGATGAACTCAATGCAGAAACGCTGACTGCGCGTGAGCAATATGCTGGAGCCGGGAAGGAGCAGACCTTATACCTGACGTGTCATGCCGGCTTACGCGCGCAGCAAGCTGCTGAGCGCCTGGTCGATGCCGGTTTCCACAACATCGCCTTGCTTGAAGGCGGTACGCAAGCCTGGGAAAAAGCCGGCTTACCCATTCAGCGGTGTGGCAGTGCAATTTCACTGGAACGACAGGTCCAGATAGCCGTTGGTGTGTTACTGGTACTGAAAGTCGTGTTCGGTTTTACCGTCCACGAACTGTTTTTCGCTGCAATTCCACTTATCGGTGCCGGGCTGATTATGGCGGGCATCACGAACTGGTGCGGACTGGCTCGATTGCTGGCTCTGCTCCCCTGGAATCAGCGTCGTAACTGTTCAGAACATGCAGCTGTCTGACTATACATACGAATAGAGGAGAAAACATTATGATCTTTCGTCAATTATTTGATCGTGAATCTTCCACATACACCTACCTGCTGGCTGAGCGCAGTGGCGGTGAGGCGCTACTGATTGATCCCGTGCTGGAGAACACAGAGCAGTATGTCCGACTGATCGACGAACTCGATCTCAAACTGGTGCTCGCTGCAGACACTCATATCCACGCTGATCATGTCACAGCACTGGGTGCATTACGCGAACGTACAGACTGTGTACCAGCGATGGGTAACATGACAAACAGTGAGTGTGTATCACTGCGCTTCAGCGAGGGTGACACATTGTCTGTCGATCACCTGAAACTCGATGTTCTGTATACACCGGGTCATACCGATGATTCATACAGTTTCACGATGGCCGATCGCGTGTTCACGGGTGATACCTTGCTTATCCGGGGAACCGGCCGCACGGATTTTCAGAACGGTGACCCGGCGGCGCAGTATGACAGTCTGTTTGGCCGGCTGCTTCAACTACCCGATGAGACCCTGGTCTATCCGGCTCATGATTATAACGGTATGACGGTGAGCACTATTGCTGAGGAAAAACGCCATAATCCACGGCTGCAGGTTGCAGACAAACAGGCCTACATTGACTTGATGAACGGCCTGGAACTGGATGATCCACGGTTGATGGACATTGCCGTACCCAGTAATCGAAATTGTGGTTTGAAAACAGCCGCCTGAGCTGCACGGTCAATGGGTGAGCTTTAACCTGTTGCACGAAGCATCTTTATCCGATCGGCAAGCTATGGGTCGAGGTGGGACATCCATCAACAAGGCTATGCAAAGAGCTCGTTGCGCGCAGTCTCCGTGATAGCGGAGACTGCCGGATGCTTGATACGCCGCTCGGCAGAAATGGCAAAGTAACTTTCCTTGATTTCCTCGGTACGACCGATCACTTTGACGCGATACTTGTCGAGCACGTCCTGCTCGACCGCGGTTGGCGTTGTAAATACGCCGGTCCCACTCTCGCCAAATACTTTCATCAGCGCCCGATCTTCGAATTCCGCGATGACAAGAGGATTGATGTCATTTCGTTCGAACCAGTTTTCCAGGTTGCGCCGCAGGCTGGTGCCGGCGCTTGGCATTAACATCCGTTCACCGTCCAGGCTTTTCGGAAAGTCCGGACGCAGTTTTGTGGCCTTTTTAGGCACAGCGAAAAAACTGATCCCTGATTCACCCAGTGCATGATTATAGGCGCGGACATTCATCCCGGGACTGATCGGACTGTCGGCCAGGACGACATCCAGTTTGTGTACTGCGAGCTCTGCGAGCAAATCCACCAGCGGTGCCTCGTGGCAAATCAGGCGCACCGTATCGGGCAAATTCAGCACAGGCTCGAGTACCCTGTAAGCAAGCAGTTTCGGCACTACCATGGCGATACCGACTTTGATGGTGAGATCAAAGCCAGGCGTGTGGCCATCCAGGACGTCCTGCAGCTCGGAACCGAGCTGAAACATCTCGTCGGCATAGGAATAGACCAATCGTCCGGTTTCTGTTAGTGCCAGGCCGCGGCCGTCACGGTTGAACAGCTTGGATCCAACCTGTTGTTCGAGCTCGCGTAATTGCCCGCTGATTGTCTGTGGTGTCAAGAAAAGGACTTCTGAGGCTTTGGCGATGGAGCCATGACTGGCGACTGCCCAGAAATAACGCAAGTGTTTCATGTTCAGTTTCAAATTGGACATCTCGAAATAACTCCTTGTTTTACATGTGCTGTCAGCAGCATGCAAATATAGCATGTGTTAGCACGCGTTTTTTTAATGTGGGCTCATTTAACAGGAGTGGCGAGGGTATTGAGGCATTGACAGTCGTATTTAGGTCCTGGATTGCCGATGTGTATTACCATCGCGATAAGTCTAGTGGCACATATTCCGTGTACTCGACTATGGCAACAACTTTCGCTGGCTGAATTGAGTCAAGGCGCACGGACTTGCAGTTGCTGCTTGTCAGTCATCGATCCACAAGATCCGTTACGCCAGTACTCCCTCAGTGGTTAGAATGGTCCCCTCTGATCAGCGCTTGAACTGAGGACGGAAGGGAAGTTCTGCGTGCGTGTGGCGATATGCTAGTGGAATACTATGTGCCGACAACAGGCTGCGAAATGCCCAGACGATGCCTATCAGGATGGCGATGACTTTAAATGCACCAGCTAGCGCAGCAATGGCAAGAAATATTAATTCGCTCATGACTAAATCCTCTGTTATTGTGTTGACGAGATACGCTGATTCAGCTGGCGTATCACCTGTCTACAAGATGAAGTGTGACGCCAAAGAAGATTAAATAAAATTCGATTATTATCTGATATATGCTCGAATAAACCGATGAGTAAGAGTTTGTAGGATAAATCGCAGCGGATAAAGCGGCTGAGGAACGAGGGTTAAAAACATCGAAAAAATCGAAGTTTCACACAAAATAAACTGATTTTTTTATTGGTTATTTGGCCCTATTGTAGTATCAAGGTAAAAAGAGGCATGTCATTCTAACGACTTGTCACACATGCGAATAGATATAAAGACTTGAGGACTACCAGAACATGAGCATACAGAACCTGTTAAATCAATTCATTGGATCGTCAAATGCTGCTACGTCTCAGGGTGACAATACAACAGGAATGGGTGATACCTTGAACAAACTGACCAGTAACATACCCGGAGGTCTGGTCGGTGGTGCTGCAGCAGGTGGTATTATGGCGCTACTGATGGGAAACAAATCGGCCAGGAAATTCGCCGGCAAAGCAGCAACTTACGGTGGTGCAGCCATGCTCGGCGGCCTCGCTTTGAAAGCTTATCAAAACTGGCAGAAAAACAGCATAGAAGATTCAAGCAGTGCGGGTACACAGAATTCAAGTGATACGATGAAAAATACCTCTGCATTTAGCGAAACGCTCGAACCGGCTTTTGAGCTGACTGTGATCAAAGCGATGATTGCTGCAGCAAAAGCGGATGGACACATCGACGATATCGAGCAACGGCGTATTTTCAAAGCGGTGGACCAGATGGATTTGTCTAACGCGACCAAAGGGATGGTTTTCGATCTGTTAAGGCAGACAATATCGGTAGAAGAACTGGCAGCAGGGGTTGTTAGCATGGAGCAAAAGTCTGAAATCTACCTGGCATCTTGCTTAACCATTGATCCTGATCAGCCAGCAGAGCAAGCCCATCTCGATCAGTTAGCTACCGCGCTGGAGTTGCCTCAGGGGCTGGCACATGAACTCCAGTGGCAGGCACAGAAAGCGATCACAGAATCGGCTTAATGCTCAAGGCCGGGGTCGCTCAGGGTAACCAGGCGTAGGGTGCGCCGTGCGCACCTCTTTGCCTGATATGACCGCTTCGATGAATTCGGTGCGCACGGCGCACCCTACGGTTGTGTCATTCTAACCAAGGCGCCAGGGGCGCAGGAAGCCGTCTAATATGTCTGCTTGCTAACCGATCGTGCTAATGAGTCTCCTTGGCGCGCTTTGCGTTTTTGCGAGAGTCATTAGCTGGATCGCGCCGCCAGGGTGCACCGAGCGCATCATCATGTTACTGTTATGCTTCATGACCGCATACAACGTAAAAGAAAGAAAGCATAGCTCATAAACAGAATTCAAGTGAACGAAAGGACCAGCAACGAAAAACCCGCAACCGCGGGCAGTGCAAAGATTGTCTATATCCTGTACCTGGTCAGCATCGTAATCGGCATCAGCGCAATCGTGGGTCTTATTATGGCTTATATCAACAAAGACGATGCGCCGGACTGGTTGAAAAGCCACTACCATTTTCAAATCAGAACTTTCTGGATGGGGCTCTTTTATTTAGTCACGGGTATGATGCTTTCCCAGTTTATTATCGGTTTGCTTATTATCCTGTTCTGGTTGATATGGCTGATTGTACGCTGTGCCAAGGGTATGAAATATCTTGATCGAAGAGAAGCCTACCCTGATCAAACAGGCTGGCTGTTCTAATGAAACAACCGGGATGAAACGGACTTTTCCAGGAGACTCCGCACCCGCACCGAGTCAAAGGACTGCGTACACGTCTCTTTGATAGCGGTCTCTGCGTAATCATCTCAACCCCTGATGAGAAATGCGATGTAGTTACATTGTTTCGACAGCTATATATTGCTTGAGCTAGACTTTAAGCATCAACCGAAAACAGGTGGCACTATGGATGCTAAAGATGTCATTGACGCTAGTCTGGCACGCCAGCTGGTGATCGAACGTGAGCTCAGCCATGTCAAAGTTGGCGTTTTCGATGTGGATGGCGTGTTGCGTGGGAAATATATCTCCAGAGAGAAGTTCTTCTCGGCACTGGATAACGGCTTCGGCTTTTGCGATGTGGTGTTGGGCTGGGATGTCAAAGACCAACTCTACGATAATGTCTCGTACACCGGGTGGCATACCGGTTATCCCGATGCCAGCGTACGAATTATTCCAGACAGCTGTCGTAATCTTCCACTCGAAGATGATGGCTTGCTGTTCCTGGGTGAGTTTTCCAGTGAGGCGGCAAAGATCTGCCCGCGAAACCTGTTGAAGCGGGTTTTGGCCCAGGCCGGCGGCAGGGGCATCGATGTGTTTTCCGCCTTTGAGTACGAGTTCTTCGTGTTCAACGAAACAACCCACAGCGTGCGCGAGAAAAACTACCGGGGCATCAAGCCCATGGCCCCAGCCGAGTTTGGCTATTCGGTGATACGCAACAGCGCGGAATCGTCCACCTACCGGATGCTGCTGGACCTCGCTAACGCAATGGATTTTAATCTCGAAGGCTTGCACGAAGAAACCGGACCCGGTGTACTCGAAGCCGCGATCACTTACAAGGATGCATTGCGTTCGGCGGACGATGCGGCGCTGTTCAAGACATTCACCAAAGTGGCATTGCAAAAACAAAACAAAATGGCCACGTTTATGGCTCGGTGGTCGCCTGACTACCCGGGGCAAAGTGGTCATATCCATCTTTCGATCAGAGACAAAGCGGGTAAGGCCTTGTTCCACGATGCACAGCAACCGCATAACATGAGCCGGACCATGCACCAGTTCGTTGCTGGCCAGCAGAAACTGATGCCCGAAATGCTGGCGATGGTCGCACCCACGATCAATTCATATCGGCGACTGATCCCCGGATTCTGGGCGCCCACTGAAGCCAGCGTCGGCATCGACAATCGCACCTGTGCGATCCGTATCATTCCGGGCAGTGAGAAGTCCCATCGACTGGAATACCGCATCGCCGCCGCCGATGCCAATCCCTACGTGATCCTGTCCGCCGTCGTCGCCTCAGGGTTGTGGGGTATCGATAACGGGGCTGAGATCGAAGCCATGGTCACAGGTAATGCCTATGAGCAGGCTTTCCCCGAGCATTTGCATTTGCCGCTAAACCTGTTGGAAGCGGCTCAGCGTTTGAGGTCTTCAGACGTCGCCAGGGCTTATTTCGGTGCCGAGTTCGTCGATCATTTCGCTGCCAGCCGGGAATGGGAAGTGCGTGAATTCAATAAGCATATATCCGACTGGGAACTGGAACGCTACTTTGAGATTATTTAGTGGAAGCGATGTTGTACATTGTAAGAATCAAAAACGCTGTCATTGTTGTATGTGTTACGTATTTCATTGATGAAATAGCACGTATACATCGTAGGGTGCGCCGTGCGCACCGAAATCAGTACAACAAGCATGATTGCTGCAGAGTGGTGCGCACGGCGCACCCTGCCTCACCTATTTTATTACTACACATGAACCAGAATGGTCTGTATCAATAGATTGATAGTAAGACCCCGCAAGATATGCTAAAGCCGAATCCATCAACGAATCAGCTAACACATACAATCGCGAGGTGCGACAGCGACGCGGCAATCTTGTTTAGACGCGCGATTCAGGAGAATGCTTCGTGCCTCGCGATGCCTGTTGCTTTGAGCTTCCTTCGTCCATTTAAGTAGATATGATCATCACACTATGAGTAACCGCATACAAATTGTATCACCCATCGACGGCTCATTATTCGCCGAGAGAGAGTTGGCCGGTGAAGCGAAAATCCTTTCCACCGTGCAGTCGGCTGATGCAGCTCAAAAGCAATGGAAGCAGACCCGTATCGCGGAACGCGCCGCACTGTGTCACAAAGCCATCGACAGCATGCGCGACAACACAAGCGAACTCGCCGAAGAAATCACCCGGATGATGGGAAGACCCGTGGCGCACAGCCCGGGGGAAATCCGCGGACTGGAACAGCGCGCCCGCTATATGATCGACATCGCCGAGCGGTCACTCGCGGACATCCCGGTAACAGCCGCAACAGAATCCGCAGACACGCAGCGTTTCAGCCGCTACATTCGGCATGAACCGCTGGGCCTGGTGCTGGTGCTGGCACCGTGGAATTATCCCTATCTGACGGCCGTCAATTCGATTATCCCGGCATTGATGGCGGGCAACACCGTGATACTCAAGCATTCGAAACAAACCCTGTTGTGCGCCGAACGCTTTCAGCAAGCATTTACCGATGCCGGACTGCCCGCAGGCGTGTTTCAGTACTTACACCTGGACCATGAGCAGACCTCGAAACTGATCAAGCATCATTCAGTCCAGTACGTTGCCTTCACCGGCTCCGTCGCTGGTGGCAAAGCCATCGAACATGCTGCCGCCGGTCTGTTCAAGGGGGTGGCACTCGAGCTCGGCGGTAAGGATCCTGCCTATGTGATGAGCGATGCCGATCTGGACGCCACCGTAGAGAATCTGGTCGACGGCGCCTTTTACAACAGCGGGCAATCCTGCTGCGGCGTCGAGCGTATCTATGTGTATGCCGATATCTACGATGCGTTTGTGGAGCAGTTTGTCGACAGAGTGAAGCAGTATCGCCTGGACAACCCACTAGATGCCGAAACCACGCTGGGGCCTATGGTGAATGCGAAGGCCGCCGAGTTCGTGCGCGGGCAGATCAGTCAGGCCTGCGCGTATGGTGCCAGCGCCTGCATCGACACCATGCTGTTTGCTGCCGATCAGCCGGGCAGCAACTACATGGCACCGCAGGTGCTGGTCGACGTCAACCACGACATGGCCATCATGCAACAGGAAAGTTTTGGTCCGGTGGTGGGCATCATGAAAGTCAGAGATGATTCCGAGGCGCTCGAGCTGATGAACGACAGCGATTATGGCCTGACCGCCTCGCTATGGACACGCGATGAAACCAGAGCCGCTGAACTGGGCGAGCAGGTGCAAGCTGGCACCGTATTCATGAACCGCTGCGATTACCTCGACCCCGCACTGGCCTGGGTGGGTGTGAAAGATTCCGGGCGCGGCTGTTCGCTGTCATCGCTGGGTTATCAGCAACTGACACGGCCAAAATCGTTTCACTTAAGGAAATCTTGATGGGTAAGTGCTAGTTATTACAAGACACGAATAACACCCATCATATAAAGTAAATGCTCTTTGCGCATATTGAAGGGCAAACTGGAGTGGGGAGATTACAAATTACGTCCGTGTGTTGCCCCTTTGGGGCCGCATTTCGTGGGTTAATTGTCCTCCGGAAAAATTCATGCTTCGTGCCTCGCAATGATGAAGTAAGAAGAGATTACATAACATTAAAACATGAGCACAGACGCAACAATAGAACAACTTCAGGGAAACTGGAGTTTCCCCACGGCTGTGACCTTCGGGGCCGGTACCATCCAGCAGCTGCCAGCTGCCTGCAGGGAAGAGGGCATCAGCAGGCCGCTGCTGGTCACTGATGCGGCGCTGGCGACGCTGGATTTCATCACCCGCTTGATCGATGTCAATCGGCACGCCGGCGTTGAAACCGGCCTGTACAGCGCTGTTAAATCCAACCCGACCGGCGGCAATGTGGAACAGGGCGTACAGGTCTATCAACGTGGCGCGCACGACGGTGTCATTGCGCTCGGTGGTGGCAGTGCGCTCGATGCCGGAAAGGCCATCGCACTGATGGTCGGACAGCACCGGCCGATGTGGGACTTCGAGGACGAGGGTGATAATTGGCAAAAGGTCGATGCTGACGGCATCGCCCCGCTGATCGCAATACCGACGACAGCGGGCACCGGCTCTGAAGTCGGGCGCGCTTCGGTCATCGTCGATGAAAACCAGCAGCGCAAGATCATCATCTTCCATCCCGGCATGTTGGCGAACAGGGTGATCGCCGACCCCGGTCTTACCACCGGCCTGCCGCCGGCGTTGACCGCCGCCACCGGCATGGATGCCCTGGTACACAGCCTCGAAGCCTATTGCGCATCAGGCTACCATCCGATGGCTGATGGTATCGCGTTACAGGCCATGAGCCTGATACACCGGTGGCTGCCCGTGGCATTCAACGAGGCCGACAACCTCGAAGCCCGAAGCCACATGCTCGCAGCCTCGATGATGGGCGCCGTTGCGTTTCAAAAAGGTCTGGGCGCGGTGCACGCGCTGGCGCATCCACTCGGTGCGCTTTACGACAAGCATCACGGCCTGCTGAACGCAATCCTGCTACCCTACGTGTTGCAGCACAACAGGCCAGCCATTGACGATAAACTTATCCATCTCGCGCGTGTACTCGACCTGAATGAAGTTTCTGTTGATGGTTTCCTGCAGTGGATTGCGCAACTGAGACAAACGCTGCGCATACCTGATGACCTGCAGTCGATTGGCATCGATAGTGATCAAAGCCAGCGCATTGGCGAGATGGCAGCCGCAGACCCGTCGGCTGCCGGCAATCCGGTCGAACTAAGTCCCGCCCAGTATAGGACCTTGTTTGAACAAGCCGTTAACCCGCATTTCTCACCAGGCGGCGCAGCAAACTGATCTGGCATTGGCTATATGGAGTAAAGCTAGGATGACCCAAAATACAGTGTGTTATTCAAGCCTGCCTATCACGGTTCAGGCTGGTCTTCGTGTCCGTAAGCTTGCTCTTCACTCAAACCGTAGCTATTGCTACGCTTTTCGCTCCAGAGCGGCGCTTAGGAACACGAATCCTGCGCCTGCTCCCGTGATCCTGGCGAGAAATGCGGGTTAACCCGCATTTCTCGCCAGGCGGCGCAGCAAACTGATATGGCATTGGCTATCTGGAGTAAAGCCAGGATGACCCAAAATACAGTGTGTTATTCAAGCCTGCCTATCACGGTTCAGGCTGGTCTTCGTGTCCGTAAGCTTGCTCTTCACTCAAACCGTAGCTATTGCTACGCTTTTCGCTCCAGAGCGGCGCTTAGGAACACGAATCCTGCGCCTGCTCCCGTGATCCTGGTGAGAAATGCGGGTTAAAGGGCAGTTAAACGGAGTTTCGCTTTGATTATCGGAATCATTGAAGCCGATGAACTGGATGATGATGTTCTCGAGCATTACGGCAGCTATACCGACCGGTTCCAGCAGTTGCTGTTTACGGCTGATCCGCAACTATCTTTCAGGACTTACTGCGCCGTGCACCAACGATACCCGCAGGATATCAACGCCTGCGATGCCTATCTGATCACCGGCAGCAAATACAGTTGCTACGAGGAGATTGACTGGATAAAACGTTTAGAGCGATTTATTGTGGATTGTTATCAGCAGGACAAAAAGCTGATCGGCATCTGTTTCGGCCATCAGCTGATCGCGCAGGCACTGGGTGGCCAGGTGCGGAAAAGCGACAAGGGTTGGAGTGCAGGCCTCATAAGCAATGATGTGGTGCTTTCGCCCGGCTGGTTATCACCCGCGCAGCAGCGCTTCAGCCTGCTAGTCAATCACCAGGACCAGGTAATTCGCTTGCCTGAAGGGGCGTCCCTGATTGCCACCAACGATTTCTGTCCGGTCTCCGGTTACCAGGTTAACCGGTCGATGTTGACCTTCCAGGGTCACCCGGAATTCAGCCGCGACTACTTGCGATATCTGATTACGAAAAATCGCCAGAAAATCGGAGATCAGGTCTATCTGCAGGCAACACAATCACTGGAGCAGCATGTGGATTACGAGCTGGTCGCTACCTGGATCGTCAAGTTTATCCGGGATCAGTCCTGAGCTGTTCGATAGCGCCACTCCCGGCAGCCATGAATAGCATCATTTATTGATCCTGGCTGATACCGAACACTTTCATTCGATAAGTCAGTGTCGAAGGCTTGATACAGATGACATACTTCACACCTCACAATTCAGTTACAGGATACACTCAATGAACAGCAGGCTGTAACTACAGCTTTACTGCTTACGTACTGATACGTGCAAACACATCGATTTCAAGATCTGAACAAACAATATGTACGGCTGTGTATTTCTTGGTCCGGTTAATTCCGCACCAAAGGTAATTGATGTCAGCAATGGTCCGTGCAGATCAGTGAATGTTGTTGGTCATCAAAACGTAGTGATCGTTCGGCCGCAGCCTCAGAGGCCGCGGGACAGACGAAGCCAGCTGCGAATAAGCGGTTTGCCGAAGCGCCGCAGCAGCCTGTCAGTGGTGCTCTCTGGTATGCGCCTGCAGGTGCGGGCGGTACGGGCATGCACGGCTGTACGCGGAGGTTTCGCTCTGTGACGGCCAGCGGCCGAGTCTGACCTGGTGACACCAGGCTGTGGGCCTGGCAATAGCCCAGGCACGGCGGGTCGGCGTCCAAGCCAGGGCCAGATGTTCAGAACACTGACCAGGGATGAGGCAATATAAGTCAAGGAACAGGCCACCAGAATCTTGCG
The DNA here is from genome assembly GCA_942492025.1 of uncultured Gammaproteobacteria bacterium. Classification (GTDB taxonomy): domain Bacteria; phylum Pseudomonadota; class Gammaproteobacteria; order SZUA-229; family SZUA-229; genus JABDQW01. The sequence continues at coordinate 290,564 of CALODJ010000012.1, forward strand.
TACGTCTCTGACCTGTTCCTCATCAACATAGCCGTCGCGTAGCAGGGGTAAAGCTCGACCGAAGCTCGCATCCAGCTCGGCCGGTATAGCTGCCATCTGTGCCGCCAATCCGGTCCCCAGCATTGCGAGCACCGTCGCGCCAATGGCGGCCGGTGGCAGCGGCTGGCGGCCTAGCATCGAGGCAATGGGCACACTAATAAACAGGACGAAACCTGCCTCGCCGGTCACTTGCGCGACTTTGGCAAGGTGCCTGCGCCATACGAAGGGCCCATAACCGGCGGCATCCTGCAGTGCATGGGAGGCTTCGTGGGCAGCGGTGGCCACGGCGGTGAGCGACTTGCGGTCGAACTTATCGCGGGAAAGACGCACCGCTCGTGCCTCGGGATCATAGTGATCACCGAGATCGGTCATCTCCACCTTGACGATCTGCAGGTCGTGCAAGTCAAGCAACTCACGCGCCAGTTCCGCCGCCGTACCATGAAGATCCTCGTCCTTGCGGTTGTACTGTTTCAAGACGTGACCGACCCACAGCCGGGGTCCCATGACCAGTGCCGCTGCCGGAATAAGGATAATCGCAGGATGCATACGCGTACCATTGGGTTTAGGAGAGACCATTGTTGGCCCTTACGCTTATCTATCTTACCAGTAACACTGCAGGAAAGTAGAACCCCGGCAACAGAGTTTGGGGATTAGTCAAAAAGGTGAGGTTCCCTATATTCTAATGTTAATATCATAACGGTCGAAGCACGGTAAGAATTTGGGTATACATAACACCATCGAAAACTGAATGGATTTTTTCTCATGGCACATCCCTTTCTAGATAACGCTTTTCATATCCATTGGTCACAGCTTGTGCCGGAAGCGATCGAGCCGGACATCACGGCGGCGCTTGAACAGGCCCAGGCCGCGATCGACGCGCTCTCGGTTCCATTGGCAGACGATGCATGTCTGACTTTTGACAATACACTGCTGGCCCTGGAACGGGCGACCGAAGACCTTGACATGGCCTGGCGCCGCGTTGGCCATCTCGATTCGGTACGCGACAACGATGCCCAGCGGGTAGCTTACAATCGAATGCTCCCGCGTGTATCCGAGTTCTATGCCAGGCTCCCGCTCAACCAGGGCCTGTGGCAGCGGATCGAAGCCTATTCCCGCAGCGAGGACGCAGCCGAACTTACGGGTGCTCGTGCGCGTTTGCTGCATGAAACGCTGGCGGATTTTCGCCAGAACGGTGCCGACCTGCCAGAGGACAAAAAGCAACGGCTGGAGGCCGTTCAGGCCGAACTCGCTCGTTTGACTCAGAAATATTCGGAAAACGTACTCGATTCGACCAATGCCTGGGAGTTGATCATCGACGACGAGAGCCGTCTCGCCGGACTGCCGCCCACGGCCCGTGCCGTACTGCGAAGCGAAGCCGAGGCCAGCGGGCTCGGTAGTGACGCGCAGCCCGTCTGGCGCGTTACCCTGAAGGCGCCGAGCTTTCTTCCCGTACTCGAGCACGCCGATGATGCCTCCCTGCGCCGGGACGTGTGGGAAGGCACCACCACCATCGGTCATGGTGGTGAGTACGACAACACCGAGCTGATCTGGCAGATCCTCGACCTGCGCCACGAAAAGGCGGCATTACTCGGCAAGGCTCATTTCGCTGATCATGTGCTCGAGCGTCGCATGGCCGGGGAAGGGGCCAGGGCCATGCAGTTCGTCGAAGATCTGCACCACAGGACGAAGCCGGCCTTCGAGCGTGAGATCACCGAGCTTGAACGGTTTCGGGCGCAGCAAACCGGTGAGCCCGTGGCACATCTCGAACCGTGGGACCTCGCATACTGGGCTGAAAAACAGCGAAAGGCAAGGTACGATTTTGACGATGAGGAACTGCGGCCCTATTTCCCGATTGACGGGGTGCTCGACGGCCTGTTCCGGATCGCGGAGAAAATTTACCAGCTGAACATTCGTGAGCTGGATCGTGTTTATGTCGAGCCGGGCTCTGCGCCAACTGACGGCATCATCGAGGTCTGGCACCCGGATGTCAGGTTTTATGTTGTCTACGATGCCGATACCGGTGAACACCGCGGTTCCTTCTATGCCGACTGGCACCCGCGTGATGACAAGCGTGCCGGTGCCTGGATGAGCTACCTGTATACGGGTGAGCCAACGGATGATCAGAATGAGCAGCGTAAACCACACCTCGGGCTTATCTGCGGTAACTTGACGCCGTCCTCGGGCGGCAAGCCGGCGCTGTTGACGCATAACGAAGTGCAAACCGTGTTCCACGAGTTCGGTCATCTGCTGCACCACCTGCTCGGTGATGTTGCTATAAAATCATTGAACGGCGTCAACGTGGTCTGGGATTTCGTCGAACTGCCCTCGCAGATCATGGAAAATTTCTGCTGGGAACGGGCCAGCCTCGACTTTTTCGCGCGGCACTATGACACCGGCGAACCGATCCCGGACGAACTGTTTGAAAAGATGCTGGCGGCGCGGAACTACCGCTCGGCGTCAGCGATGATGCGCCAGCTCAGCTTCGCCAAACTGGACCTTGAGCTGCATATGTACTATGAGCGTTATCGCGGGGGCGATCTCGACGAACTTGTCGAAACATTGCTGGCTGATTACCAGATACCGCTGGCTACCCGGCCGCCGACCATGGCGCGGCGCTTCGGCCACCTGTTCGCCAGCTCCACTGGCTACGCAGCAGGGTATTACAGCTACAAATGGGCGGAGGTGCTCGATGCTGACGCCTTTACCCGATTCATGGAGGGCGGGGTGCTCAGCCCTGAAGTCGGACGCGAGTTCCGCGAGAAAATCTTGAGCAAGGGCAACTCCGAAGATGCCGCCAGGCTGTTCCGGGATTTCATGGGCCGAGATCCGGGTCTGACAGCGCTGTTGGTGCGCAGCGGGTTGGCAACCACATAATTGGAGTGAGCGGGTTTGGTCCGTTGCAGCGGCGAACATAGAAGCAACGAGCATAGGCACCCATGGATGGAAACATGATCAAAAGCGGTCACTTCTGTCTGTGTTAGCGAGTTCGTTAATGGATTTGGCTTCAGCCTATCTCCAGGGTTTTACCATCAATCAACTTATACAGACTTTCTGGTTCATGCGTAGCAATAAAATAGGTCAGGTAGGGCGCGCCGCGCGCACCACAGGTACCACCCGTCAACAATCATGCGTGTTGTATTGATTTCGGTGCGCACGGCGTACCCGACAATGTATACGCTTGATTTCATCAACGAAATACGTAACGGATATAATTACGAGCGCAGCGAAGCCATCTTCTGAATCGTACTCAACTGCTGGGGATTGCCGTGTCGCTATCGCGATTCGCAAAGACGCGGGAATGAAGCGTTAGAGAGACAGCAATCGATTAAAACCTGCTGTGATAGTTTTGTTATAAACAAGTGAACTCTGCGTGATTTCACTGCCGCATGATCATTCCTCGACGATAAGCGTTTCCTGCTTATCAAGAAAAAAAGTAGTCGATCACGGCTACGCATTTCAACCAGGAGGAAGTCCTATGTTTACATCCGTACGTCATGTGCTCACCGCCGCTGCAGTCAGCGGTGTGTTACTCAGCCCGGCCACAGCCTCGGCTGACGGCTCCAATGTCTACCAAGTGACCATCACCAATATCACCCACTCGATTAACTTCACCCCGATACTGGTAGCCAGTCACCGCAGAGGTGTGTCCTTGTTCGAGCTGGGCTCACCTGCCAGTCATGAACTCGCCGCGATTGCAGAAGGCGGCGACACGGCACCGCTAGCGACCGTTTTAGACGATGATCCACGCGTCGCCGATGTGCAGAACTCCGGTGGCTTGCTTGAACCGGGCCAGTCGGTGACTGTTACCGTTAGCGCGAAGCGCGGTGCTGGCCGCATCAGCCTGGCAGCGATGATGCTGCCCACCAACGATGGCTTCATCGCACTGAACAGCGTCAAAGCACCACGCCACGGTAGCGCAACCTACTATTCAACGGGCTTTGACGGTGGCACCGAACCCAACGACGAACTGTGCATCAGCATACCCGGACCCACTTGCGGCGGTGAAGGCCCGTCACCGGGAGCCGGTGGCGAAGGCTACGTGCACATTAACCGCGGTATCCACGGCATTGGCGACCTGGCACCCGACGTCTACGACTGGCGCAACCCGGTTGCCAAAATCACGATCACGCGTGCACACGATGACGATGATTAAATCAGGTTAATCTCCGGACACAGGCTGGCACCTGACAGCCTGTTGACTTAGTTTAAGGAAACTCTGATTAGTTCAGAGTTTCCGTGCGGTACATGGATGTGCCGCCATTTACAGTCACAACAGTGATTGAAAATGAAGAAAAATAAATATCGCATTTTTATTTTTCGTGCTCTGATAATTCCTGGATGGAATTATTCAGAGCTTCCTTAAATAATCAACAGGGGCGGAGGAGGGTAGTAACTGATCACTTCGTCCCTGTTTTTAACACTAAATGACGTAGCCCTAATGCGACGAAGCGTAAAGCGGGTTGAAACGCGTCATTTAGCCAGTTGATTTAGGAAAGGATTGAAATCCGCGATTCCAAGGTATGGAAAGATGATTGCGGAATATATTCCGCTTCGGCAGTTTGATCGATCAGCTGACTTTTATTTTATCTGTCAGTATGTCTTCCATATTTTTTTTCGCGATGTATTCCGCAAACTGTTCGATGTAAGAAAGCAGCACAGGCACCAGGAACAACACCAGTAAGGTCGCAAAGCCCAGGCCGAACGATATACTGACCGCCATGGGGATGAGGAACTGGGCCTGCAACGAGGTCTCAAAGAGGAGAGGCGTGAGACCTGCGATGGTCGTCAGTGAGGTTAACATCACCGCTCTCAAGCGCAGGCAGGCAGACTCAACCAGTGCGTCACGGACAGCCATGCCACTCGTTCTTAGCTGTTTGTAGAAGGTCACCAGGATGATAGAGTCATTTATCACGATACCCGACAGGCCAAACATACCGAACTGCGATAGAATCGTTAGATCGATGCCTAACAGCCAGTGCCCGAAAATCGCGCCGCAGACCCCAAATGGAATGACCATCATGACGGCCAGCGGCCAGCTATAGGATGCGAACACCCAGGCAAGGATGATATAGATCAACACCAGCGCCAGCATGCCTCCCTGTTTCATGTCGGCGCTGGTCTCACGTTCTTCTTCTGCTTTGCCTTTGTACGTTACCTGCAAGCCATACTCGTTCACAATCTCCGGTATCACGGTTTCCTGTAATTTTCTCAGAACTTCATTGGCATTGGTCTTCTTTGCATCCACTTCTGCGGTGACATGCACGCCCAGTTTTGCATCGGTATGACGCAACAATTCCAGTCCTTGCAAAGAGCTGAGTTCAACCACGTTACTGAGTAACAGCCGGTCGCCCGAGCTGGTGATGATCGGCAGGGTTTCGAGGATGCCCTGGAATTTGCGCTCTTCTGCCGGTAACATGATACGCACTTCGATCTCTTCATAGGAATCATAGAATATCTGAAGTAACTGGCCATCGAGTGCGGCGCGTAACTGACGGCCGACTTCGGCGACGGTCAGGCCAGCGGATTGCGCCAGCGGTGTGAGCTCGAAAATATACTGCTGGCGGCCATAAGGCAGGTCATCGAGGATATTGCTCAGGCCGTCATAATTTTTCATCGCGTCAGCGAGGTCCTCGGCAGCATGTTTCAGCGTGATGGCATCTGATCCCGATAAAAAGATGTCGAGATCGCGGCCGGGTGGTCCGCCGCGCGGGCTGCTTATCGATAACTGTTCGACACCTGCAGGTATCTCCAGCCGTGACTCCCATTCTTCGATCATGGTGGTATTTCTGACGTTGCGTTCATCCGGCTGCAGCAGTTCGACCTGTAGCATCGCATATTGATTGCCATTCTGGTAATTTCTGCCACCATCAAAACTCGCGGTGTTCATACGTAACAGGGCCGCTGTGATCAGTGAACCCTGATCACTCAAGGCATCATCGGTTTCCGTCAGGTGCTGTTCCAACTGGTTGGTAAATGCGCGTACCTGTTCAGGCGGGGTGCCAGCAGCAAATTTTACGCTGGCATTGATCACGGTACTTTCCGGTTGTGGGAAAAACTGAAATTTCACCTGTCCAAAAACAACCAGCGATACTGCCAGCACCAGCGAACATATCGCGATGGTGAGCGTGGTTAAACGATGGTCAATGGCATGTTGGATCACCGGTCTGAAATAAACATCTCGAAACTTTTTGAAACCATTTTCCAGTTTCTGTCGTACCGCACCATTCTTTTTGTGGTGGTTCTTATGGAAACTGTGACGCAGGTGTCCCGGCAGGATAAGGAAACTCTCGATCAGTGAAGCGATAATCACGCAGATCACGACGAAGGGGATATCGAACAGGATCGAACCGATGATACCTGTGACCATCATCAACGGAAGAAATGCGGCCACGGTGGTTAAGGATGACGACATCACTGGCGCCAGCATGCGCATGGCGCCACCTTCAGCGGCCATCAGCGAGTTTTCGCCATAGTGGTAGTGGGTCAGTGCATCCTCACCGACGACGATGGCATCATCAACGATGATGCCCAGCGTCATGATCATGGCGAACAGGCTGATCATGTTGATGCTGCCGCCAAAAAAATACAGCACGGCCAGCGCACCGAAAAAAGATGTGGGTATGCCGATGGCAACCCAGAACGCGACGCGTCCATTCAGGAAGATATACAGGATGGCCAGCACCAGTACCAGTCCGGAAATACCGTTCTTTACCAACAGATCAATCCTCTGCTGTATTAAAGCGTATTTTTCATCAAACACGACCAGTTCGATCGAGGGTGCTAAGGTCTCTCGGGTTTTTGTCAGCCACTGTTGCATGATCTCAGCAGATTCCAGGGCGTCGGTACTCTCGGTCCGCTGCAGGTTCATCAGTATGGCCGGTTGACCCTGATAGTATATCTCCACCTGGTTTTCTTTGGGCCGCCGCTTGATCTCGGCGATATCATCCAGCGTAAGTTTCTGACCGCTTGCGGTCGTAAGCAGGTTCAGCGAGGAAAATTCCTGCACATCACGTTTCCGCTGTAGACCTCTTACTTCACGCGCGGATTCACTTTCAGCAACCGTACCCGCGGGTATATCCTGGCTCTGATTGATTATACGATCGCCGATCTGGTTCAAAGACAGGCCGAGTCGCTGGATCTGGTTTGCGCTGACCTCGATGGCTATTTCCTGCTCAGGCATACCGCTAAAGTCGACTCTTGCAATGCCGCTATCGAGCAGTTCCCGTTCAAACTGGAACGCCAGCGGGCGCAGTTCCTCCAGTTCACTGTCGGCGGTTAAAATGATGGTTGCGACAGCTTCATAACGTGCGATCTTGGTGACGATCGGGTCCTCAGCGTCAGTGGGCAAGTTGCGAATATTGGAAACGAACTGTTTTACCTCGTCCAGTGCCACGCCCATATCGGTGTTTTCTTCATATTCGATGACGATAGAGCTAAGGCCGCGCGTTGAAGTCGATGTCATCTCCTTCTTACCATCGAGTGTCCGTAATGCCTGTTCTAGCGGAACAGTAATAGAACGCTCGACATCTTCCGCACTGGCGCCCGGCCAGACGACGTTTACCGTTATATAGTCAAGCGCAAAATTCGGGAAAAACTGTTTGTTTAGCTGAGTCAGACTGTAGGCGCCAAGGATGATCATCGTCGCCATCAGCAGGTTGGCGGCAACAGGATGTTGCGCAAACATGTGGATGAATCCGCCTGAGCGGGTGTCTGGATTACCTGGAGTTGTATTCCCTGGAGGCGATGGTTCTGGCGGCTGCTGCGACGGCGGCGCGTTCTTCGAACTCATGGGTGCTCGCCTGATGTCTGGTGTGAAATTTCAGTGTTCGACGTCGTCTCATTTCGAACTTCGACTTTGAGGCCGTTGACCGCCAGTGGCAACTGGGTTGTGATGATCTCATCACCGGGCTTGAGGCTGTCACTGCGTATCAGTACGAACTGCCTGCCATCGCGATACCGGTTACCCAGTTTTTCGACTTTCACAGCGACCAGCCGTTCGTTGTCAACACGGTAGATCCGGTCGGTGCCATAGATCGAAGAAACCGGCACGCTGAATGCACCTTCAATAGCCGGTAATTCTAATGCCATCTCCACGGTATCACCGATAGTTAAGGTGTCTGCAGCGCCACTGTCCATGATGAACAACGCGTCAACCCCGTGGCCATCGTTAGCTATCGAGCCTGAAATCCGGTCCAGGGTGACAACATGTTTACCATTGGTTTTAACCGTAGCCTGAAAGGGTTGCTGCTGCGTTATAGCCTGTTTAATGATGCTGATAAACTTTTGCGGCAACTGCGCACGTAACTCGATACGGTCGGTGGCATACATTTCAAGCATCGCTTCACCGGGGCGCACACGCTCACCAGGTGACACCATGGTCTTTAGAATGATGCCGTCGAATGGTGCGGTAACTGTTGCGCGTGCCAGGTCGATTTCCGCCTGTTCTGCGAGTGCTCGACTACGGCTCAGCCTCGCTTCGAGTTGATCGAGTCGGGCAGGGTGGTCGGTGATGGTAAGCTGTCTGCTGTTCAGCGCTAGCTTCTGATTATTCAAGGCCTCTTTCTGTGTATCAAAACTGGCCTGGCTGGTCAGATTGGTCTTGCTGGTTTTCTCTTCTCGTGCCAGCTTTTTCTCTGCCAATGCAACCAGGGAATTCTCGAGTTTTAGTGCGGCAAGATCATATTGATAACGATTCTTCTCTGAAATGATTAAAGCTTCCAGTTCCGCAACAGATGATTTTCTATCTTCCAGTGCCAGTCTGGCATCGGTATCATCCAGCAAAATAAGCAACTGACCACTGTTAACATTCTGGCCTTCGTTGACTTCGAGTGACACCACATCGGCATCGATGATGGATGTGATCGTGGCGGTATAAGGTGATTCGACACTGCCATATAATTGCAGCTGGGGACGTTTAGCGCCATCGATGAGTCGGTGTGTCTGTACCTTCCAGGATTTTTCTTCCTTTGCTTTGACCGGCGGTTCGGGCTGCACCAGCTTGAAGATTACCAACAGTACCGCAGTCACGAGGATGATAACAAACGGTAAGGCCCTGGATTTGCTGCGCTCCTGTTGCCAGAATGACCTGAAAAATTGTGGTAGATTCTCGTACATAACAAGTTGATATAGAAAGTAAAAAAAGGCGTAAGTTTCAGTCAGGCTATATTACAAGTTATTTCTGTATGAAATATGTCAGCATGACAGTACGGGTCTCAAACTGACCAAAAAATTCGGGGCAGACCAGCATGGCTTATTGAATAAGACAAAAACTTGTTAAATATAACTCCGCTTGAGGGGCTTAAAATTCTCATTTTATATTCAAAAACGCTGTTTTAAGGAGAGAGGCTCATGCTAGGTGTGAGTTTACGTGTGTGAGGGCATACCATTTAAAAGATGAGTCAGGCAGTATTATAGGGAAGCTCTGAATAATTCATCTGTGAATTATCAGAGCACGGGAAGCATAAAATGCGATTTTCTGTTTCCTTTCATCTTCAATCGCTTAAGGCGATTGAAAATGGCGGCGCATCCGTGCGCCGCGGAAACTCTGAATTAATCAGAGTTTCCATAGTTTGATTGTGAATCTAAAGACCCATTTGAACCATTAAAATGAATCCAATAGACATTAGTAAGAATTTACAACAATTGCATGAAATACTGAAAAATCATCAGAGTATTGAAACCGCCTGGCTGGAATCGCTAATTGAACTTTGTGATGGCGATGAGTTGGCACTGTATAGTGAACTCAATTCAAAACGCATGTGGGGTGGGGCAGGTTCCATTGCAAATGAAGCCCTGGCCGATAATTACGGCATAGAGGAATGGATTTGGAATGCTGAGATTCAGCAGTTTCGAGAGCTGATGATTGAGCTGGGCCAGCACTTAATGGATCGAGGTAACGCCTATCCCGATATAGCTACCTGGTTGCTGGCCTTCAGTAACTGGAATCAGTCAGGTCAGTAAACCTTCTCTACATATCTGGCAACAATTGATCATTTATTATTGATTATAATTAATGCCAGTCACCGTTCAATTGATGTTCAAATGGAGCTAGGAGTCTGCGCGGTAGAAAGTATCCCTACTGCAAAAGCGCCACAGCGGTCCATTTATCTGTTCTTTTTCGTTGCGTAGTGTCCACTATGCGCCTCAAAAGAACAGAAAACTGTCCTCGCCGTGCCACTTTTTCGCTACGGGTATTTCTACCGCGCAGACTCCTAGTGCAAAAAAGGTTCAAACCCGGATATCATGGTTAAAAGCAGGTAAGCCCGGAGAGTGGGCAGGTGGCAAATACATATGAACATTTACGTTATGCGTCATGGTCGTACCAACTATAACGAGCTGGAACTCTGTAACGACGACCCGAATGCTGATGTGCATTTGAACGCTATTGGAAAACAGCAGGCCCAGGCGGCAGCAGAGCAGCTGCGCGATGTAACTATCGACCGTATTATTGTCTCGCCGCTGCCACGCACTCGTCAGACAGCCGAGTTCGTAAATCAATATCATGAAGCTCCGATTGAAGTCCATCCAGATATTTCAGATATACGCACTGGCTTTGATGGTAAGGCCGTGGACGAGTATTTCGCTGCCATCGCTCACGATCCCCTTAACGCGCGTGTAAATGGAGGCGAGTCAGTGCTGGACCACAAGCGACGTGTGTTGGGTTTTATTCATTGGTTACAACAACAGCATCAAGAGAATATTCTTATCGTTGCGCATGAAGATACCCTGCGGGTGTTTGTCGCTCATTTTGAGAGTGATGTTCCAGATGAGCGGCTGCGCGATCTCACTATAGGTAACTGTGAGTACAGGTGCTACAAATTAGGCGAAAGTTCTAATAATTGAAGGGGTAAGCTGGAATTCCCTGGTCCTTAACCTGTTGTTTATAGGGACAGTGAACGCGAATTTGCTGGTTGACATATTTGGTGGTACCGTGGTAGGGGTTATCGGCGAGGTTTCTGTTGACCAGAAAAGCTTTGTTGTGTTTGCAGAATAAAAGCGACTTGTCACTGGCAGTACCGAACATTTGTAATACAACGCATTCAATAATCTATGAAAATGAATATAAAAGCCCCGAAACTAAAAGAAAAGATATGTGCAAACTGCGCGTTGAAAGAAACCTGTGGTGATCTGCCTGGTTTATGCATTCTAATATACTATGCCCTGATTGCCTTAGTGGTTGTCGGGCTGGCTTACTTTCTAATAACCATGACGTTATGAGCAATTCTAGTCTAAAGGCGTCACAATAATGGGTCTTACCCACTGCTGCCCCACATAATCGTAAGTCTAGTGCGGGAATTTCAGTTATGACAGTAGTTGCATAACAGTGAGATAACAAGTACATGATTTCGGCGTAATAGAAACCCTATACGGCTTGAAGATCAGATCTTACTTTTGACATGTAAATCGTAAGGCCTGCCGCTGTTGGTTATTACCCTGTTGGATACTGAGAACCATCCGCCGTACATATTGCAGGGTGTGCACTGTGCACCGCGACTTCGAGTTCACTGTGGAATGAATTAATTTTATCGGTATAGCTGAGCACCATCCGTTTGTATTCGGTGAGTCCGGGATTGCGGCCGGCTTTATTGAGCAGGGTTTCACCGAGGTTTTCTTGTAGCAAGTTGATCTGGCCACTGATTGTCTGCGGCGTCAGATGAAGACGCTCGTCGGCACGGGCGATACCACTCGCCTTGGCGACAGTCCAGAAATAGTACAAACCCTTGCCGTTGATCACGTCCTGTGATGCTTCGAAAAATTCGAACAAATATTAAAAATAATACGACTTTAAGTCATATTTAAAACGTTATATTGGAAAAGCGTTAAACAAAAACAGGGGAATTGAACGTGCAGATTGATTTACAGGCGCGCGATTTCTCACTGACAAAGATCCTGAGAAACCACGTTGAGCGTCGATTTGGCTTTGCCCTGAGTACGCTTTTTGGGTGGTTTCATGATGGTTGGTATTCTGGTAAGCTTCCTCGCCGGTTTGGGTGCCGTTACGTTCGACATGCCCGTGCTATCACTGGCTGTTTCGGCTATGTTCGTTCTGCTAATGGCGGGGCTGATTCTGTACGAAACCAGTAACATCTCCACGGCGGTGAAACCAACTACATAATAGCCACCGTAACCTTGTATGTATCCATCTTTATTCTGTTCACCAGCATGATGCATTTGCTTGGCTTCATGAATGGAGAGGAATGGCAACAGCGGTTAATACTGGCATAGAGGGTAACTTGAACATGAAACTAAAAAACCTGTTGAACCAGGTTATCGGCTCGGGTGATACCGCGTCTTCTGCGGCCATCAGAGCACCGGGAATCGCTGATGCCCTGCGCAAGCTGGGGGACAAACTGCCTGGCGGGCTGGTGAGCGGTGCGACTGTGGGCGGCATCATGGCGTTGAAAATGAGTAACAAATCCACTAGAAAAGTGGCCGGGACGGCAGCAGGCTATGGCGGTGCGGCATTGCTCGGCGGCCTTGCTTACAAGGCTTATTCCAATTGGCAACATAATAAAGGCAAGCAGAGAACGTTGTGGGCCGGTACAGATAACAGTATGCCGGAGAATAGCCAAGCCTCGGAGCCAGGCGACACACGGGCGCCAGATTTTCAGTTGCAGTTAATCAAAGCGATGGTTGCCGCGGCAAAAGCTGACGGCCATATCGATGCGACTGAACAACAACGTATCTTCAGTGCAGTTGAAGACATGGGCGTATCATGGGAAGTCAAGGGCATTATTTTTGACGATCTGTTGCAGCAACCGATTACGCTCGGTGAACTGGCAGTGGGTGCAGAAAGTATCGAGCAGAGGTCCGAGATCTACCTGGCCTCTTGCCTGGCCATTAATCCGGACCAACCGTCAGAGCGGGCGCATCTCGATCAGCTGGCATCGGTGCTCGAATTACCCGAAGGCCTTGAGCAAAAGCTGCAATGGCAGGCACAGCGCGCAATGACGCAAGCGGCCTAGCCCCATTGCTGTCCCACCTAGTCGTCATTGCGAGTCGCGAAAGCGACGTGGCCATCTCCTGCATCTTGCTCATTCGACATTCGGGTCAGGCCTTAAATTTTACAGATGATGCAATCTGTCCATAGGGTAATGGCACTTACTTAGAGCTGAAAATGCACTGTTTTACCGTAAATTCGTCATTGCGGGGTACGAAGCAATCTTCTGAAACGCGCGCTACAGCAAGATTGCCACGTCGCTGTCGCTCCTCGCAATGACGCTACTCCAATCATTTTATGCTTAGGTAAGCGGCATTCGTGCATATGGTTTAAGGTGTTTTGACTCATTCATCCCAGGACTAGCCTGTCGGATCAAGTAGGGGCTAAATAGTTTCAAGCTTTTTCCTATGTGCTTTCTTTTTGCTGGTTTTTTTACGTTGTGTTGTAACTTTCTTTCGGACTTTTGCTTTTTTCTTATCACGCGTTGCTGATTTTCTGTGTGTAGTCTCTTTGCGTAAACGCGAAATTTTTAATTGCTGGCCGGATACCCAGACTTTTTTCAATTCATTGAAAATTTCTCTGGGCATGCCCTCAGGCAAATCAACCAGGCTGTAGTCGTCATAAATATTGATGCGGCCGATGTATTGACTTTCGATCCCTGCTTCATTGGCGATAGCGCCGACGATGTTGCCTGGCATGACATTATGCTTGTGACCTACTTCAACACGGAATCGCTCAAGGCCATCTTCGGCAGGTGTTTCTTTTCTTGCAGGGCGGTCATGTTGATTACGCGCCCGTTGTTTGCCCGGTGGGCGCTGCTCATCACTGCCCCGGCTTTTATCTGCCTGTGTTTGACTGGCTCTGCGTTGCGGTTGTTTCTGCAACAGCAACGGAGTGCTACCCTGTAACAGTTGGGCGAGGGCGGCGGCTACTTCCGCTGCAGGTACGTTATGCTCATGCTGGTACTGCTCAATCAGTTGCGAGAAGAACCCTAGATCTTCAGTTGCAAGAGTGTCAGTAATGCGTTGTTTGAATTTGGCGATGCGCTTGTCGTTTATCAGCTCCGTAGTCGGAAGCTCCATGATTTCGATCTTCTTCCGTGTGGCTTTTTCAATGGCGCTCAGCAAACGTTTTTCGCGCGGAGCGACAAACAGAATGGCATCGCCCTGTCGGCCTGCGCGGCCGGTACGCCCGATCCGGTGCACATAGGCTTCTGTGTCATACGGAATATCGTAATTGATGACATGACTGACGCGTTCCACGTCAAGACCTCGTGCGGCGACATCCGTGGCAACAATAATATCCAGTTTGCCATTTTTTAGTTGTGTAATGGTGCGTTCACGCTGGGTTTGTGCAATGTCGCCATTGAGCGGTGCCGAGGCATAGCCGCGTGCTTCCAGTTTTTCAGATAATTCGCTGGTTGCGATTTTTGTGCGCACGAAAACAATCATGGCATCAAACGGCTCGGCTTCGAGGATACGGGTCAGGGCATCGAGTTTATGGACACCACTGACCGGCCAAAAGCGCTGACGAATGGTGTCAACCGTGGTGGTTTTACTCTTGATGGTGATTTGTTCGGGTTCGTTTAAATACTCAGTGGCGATGCGGCGAATCTGTTGTGGCATAGTCGCGGAGAACAGCGCAATCTGTCTGTGTGGCGGCGTTTGTTCAAGAATCCATTCCACGTCTTCGATAAAACCCATGCGCAGCATTTCATCAGCTTCATCCAGCACCAGAGCACTGAGCTTTCCCAGTTTCAAGGTGCCTCGGCGCATATGATCCATCACGCGCCCAGGTGTGCCCACCACGACATGTACACCGCGTTGCAAGGCGCGTATTTGTCCACGGTAATCCTGGCCGCCATAAATTGGTATTACATGAAAACCTTTCATGTGTGAGGCGTATTTCTGGAAGGCTTCAGCCACCTGGATTGCCAGTTCGCGGGTCGGCGCCAGTACCAGCACCTGTGGATCTTTTTGTTTTAAATCGAGTCTGGATAACAGTGGCAGCGCAAATGCAGCGGTTTTACCGGTGCCGGTCTGTGCCTGGCCTAGAACATCTTTACCTTGCAGGATCAGTGGGATCGTTTGTGCCTGGATGGGTGAGGGCGTTTCATAACCCACTTCATTCAAAACTGCGAGTAGGGGTTTATTCAACGCCAATTGATCGAACGCTGTTACCGTGTTGGTCGCCATGATAAATACCTGAAAAAGATGAATTGCGTGAAACGACGAGGCTTAGCCCGCCGCCGAGGAACTGAGTCAAAGTCAGAAGGGTTGCTTAGTTTAACACGGCTTGAGCGTCTTGAGGGCCAGGCCGTACAATTTACATTCTCTAGCCCAGCGGCCAGGGCGATTTGAGGGTCAAACCCTGAGTGTCAGCATGATCAGCCACAAAAAAACATGCAGGAAGATGAGCAGGCCGCATTTGAACAAAGCCACAAAGACGTAGTGGTCGCGGCACTGGGTGATGAAGGTGTCTGGTTTAATACCGATGTAATGATAGTGGTGGGGGAGAGGTGACAGGGCCACCCGCCGATAAGCTCGAATTAGAGGCCTGTAATAATATTTGAGGTCAAGGTCGCAGATTTATTTGGTTTTTACTCGGTCCAACGTTCTCAAAGAGTGAACCCCGGGCGGATTATCAATGAGTAAAAGGTGTGCGCTATGTGGTAGCGAACGATCAATTACCTTCCATCATCTCATTCCCAGAACTTGTCATCGTAACAAGTGGTTCAAAAAGAACTTTGCCAAAACTGATATGAAAGAACGAGGCATCGATATCTGCAGACGATGCCATTGCTTTATCCATAACAAGTTCTCTGAAAAATTTCTTGGCCGGGAACTCAATACGCTCCATAAAATAACAGAAAACGAGACAATCAAGTCGTATCTGACGTGGGCTAGAAAGCAGAAATAAACTGACATTGGCTGGATCGGGGCCCCCCGGTGTGAAATGCCGCCTGGAACAGTAGACGGTCCCAAACCGCATGTTGAGGCACACTCTAGCCCGCATTTCTCACTAGGCGGCATGGAATACTGGTAAGGCATTGGTTTTTTGGAGTGAAGCTCGGATGATTAGAAATACAGCGTGTTATTCAAGCATGCCTATCACGGTTCAGGCTGGCCTTGGTTTGCATGAGATCGTAGGGTGCGCTGTGCGCACCGTGAATCTTCAGTGTGCTGGGCTGTTTTGGTGCGCACGGCGCACCCTACGGTCGCTTCACCCAAGCTATTGCTACGCTTTTCGCTCCAGAGCGGCGCTTACGAACACGAATCCTGCGCCTGCTCCCGTGATCCTGGTGAGAAATGCGGGCTAATTCCTCGGGGCGAATGCCACCGAGTGGGCCCTGGCTTGATAACAGTAATTTGCTACCAACCGGGGCGATCAGTTGGCGGCAAAGTCGTCGAAGCGGCGGGTACTGAATTTCTTCCCGAAGAGTGCATAAACTTCGTCAACGGTGCGTGGCTCGCATGTCTTGGGGTGGAAGATGTCATAGTTACTGCTTGCCGCCCTGGGAAACAGTTCCACGGCGTGGGCGCCGGGACTTTGTTCTAGCGATCGCAAGAAAGTGATCGCTGCATTGGTGCCCAGGAAGTGGGTCAGGTAGAGATCGGCTTCTGTGGGTTCACGACCGAACGAGTACGCCAGTTTTTCATGACTATCACGCACCGTTTCTGCAGCCATCATTGCCGACAGGCGTGGATTCTTGCGCAGCGCAAGCAGGTGCTGGTAGATCGAGTCGTCGCGCACCTTGGGCCGCCGGTACCCGCCCCGGATCGTATAGTACTCGATCTTCGCTGTGTAGTCGGCAAGAGGGCCATACTTTGCACCGTGCTTCTTGAGGGTATTCAGCCAGGTGTCGTGGGTAAACTGGTATAAGCCAGACGCTGACGAAGTCGCCGCCTCGCTCGCGGGTTCGAAGTTGCTTTCTGTGGCGGCCAGCTTCATCAGGTACGCAAAGTTCACGCCGGTACGCACACTACTCAAACGGATGGCAGCAACAATACCATGATCAATTCCGAACCTGGCGGCATCACTGCGGGCAAGGTTCGCATAGGTCTCCATGACGACAGCAAGGTCGGCATCCCTTAGCTGTATGGTGCTATCCGGCAAATACAAGGCGCGAAACTCTGCGATGGCCTGCCGGGTAAGTGCCCCCTTGAAACCATCCGCCTCTCCCAGGTCAAAGCCAAGTGTTAGCAAATCTTCCTGTTGCTTCTTCACCAGCGGATCAAAGGCCACATAGGATTTTTTGGCACCTGGATTCGGCATCACCAACAACGGTCCCCATTGCTGCTGGCTCGCTGCTTTTGTCCTGGAAAATAGGGCTTTCTCTCTACCCGATCGCGATGGCGGTTTCTTGCCGTCTGCGGACGGCTGCTTACCGCGCTCGGTCTGCACAGTCTCCAGTGCACTCATTGCAGAGACCTCAGGCTGGTCATTCTGTTTCACACTGCTCTGCGCGTCGTGGAAAACGTCGGGGGATAGAAGGGATGCGACAGCCAGAACACTGGCAGCGGCTATACTTGCACGGCGCCGCTGGCCTGTCGAGGTTGCCTTCGTTAGCGATGCCTCCAGGGCCCGCACTTCCTCTTGAAAACGGTCACGTTCGGCTTCTGTTTCTGCCAATCGCAGATTCAGCTGCTCGAGCTCGACTTTGTTTAGTTCAATTTTGTCATGCATAACAGTTCTATTCTACTCAATTCTAACGTCGTCTGTCCCTATTAGCGTTGTCACGTTCCCGAATCCTTTGGGATCACCGACTGACTTGGTCACTTGCAGCCGCAATAGCGCGTTACTATACAAATAATTTAAGCAATTAACGTACTAACTATTTGCTAACATATATTATTCAATTAGTTATATGCTTTTTCTAATATTATGTTGAAGTTATTCTGTAAGAATATCCGTCAGTTTTATGGATTCCTTTACAGTTCCAGGTAACCGATTATTGCTTGACCGGCACGCGCAGACCGTGGGGTAACCGAGTGTGTTCCACCAGTTCAAACAGGCCCTGACCCAGCAGGGCGAGCACGGCGGCGGTTACGGCCAGCCAATCCTGACCGGCATACGTCTTGCACCAGCATTCAGTGCTGAATCACTTGATTTACCATCAATACAGAATGTGAGTGGTTAAAAGTGAGTTTGAAAGCGGGGGACGCATGCATTCAAACGATTAAATTGAGAGCAGGAAAAGCGGTAACCGCTATCGCTATTGGTGTTCTGCTCGAACAGATTATCGCGCGTACGGTGAGTGATGATCAGAAGTGAAGGTGTATTATTGCCGATTGTGTATTTATTCTGCGGCGGACAGCGTAGCTTGAGGCCTTACACTTTACGTACTTTAAATATGCCCGGTAAGAATCGAGCAGCAGCTCCATTCTTACCGGGCTTCCGGATCTTATCAATCAAAGAAATTTGCACATGGATAGGGACTACCGGGTGGTGGGTCGGTTACCTCAACGAATGCACCGCTACCACTGTTGTATTCTACTGTTACGGTTCCGTCAGAGTTTATCGTGCCTTTACCCTGGGTATTATCAGCACCAGTGACTAGAACGATACCGCTCCTCGGGCTAACCGGACAGACTTGCAACTCGTTTCCTACAATAGGCGCCAGTAACTGTGCTAAGAAACCACCGCCAGTCGAATAATCCAGCGCGAATGTGTAGGTGTTGAGTGAGAACTCGCCGGTCAGGTCATTGCCGGTTTCATTTATGATCAGGCCGCTAAGTGTCGTGGTGATTGTGCTGTCAGCGGCGCTCAGGTTACCCGTCATGTTTATGGTCCAGTCTTGTGTTGTCAGGTTGATGCTGGCATTGAATGTTATGGTGCCAGTCAATGTGACCGTTCCAATGACGCAATCGTTGAACGTGATCGTCCCGCTGGCGCTTGTTTCTGTTTCAGTCCCCGTGCCGGTAATAGAACCCAGGTCACATGGAAGATTAATCTCTTCGGCAACGGGTAGATTCAAGGCGGTTACATTGCTAATATCCTTCACCTTGTCCACCGCCAGGACGATGATGTCATTTGCTGAAGGTGCTTGCGCAACATCCGCCGCCACAGGAACGAAATCGATCAGTGCAGAACCACCAAGCGTGGCTTGCATGACCACATCTTTTGCATTCGCCTCAGTGATTGTTACGGCGTTAGGCGGTACAGTGGTGGCTGTTCCGCCACCGTCATCGTCACTGCTACAACCAGACATCATCAGTATTGAAAGAAAAACAGATGCGATAGAAAGTTGAGACATTAGTCTTGACATGGTATTTATCATTCCCCAATTAATAATTATTGTGTTAAACCCAGCACAAAGTATGGTAGTTAATTCATATATTGCAAGCGCTGGGACAACGGTTGGGTACAGGGTGCTTAGATGGTTCACGCGCACCCCTTCCCAAGGGTTAATGAAATAAGGTATACCTTGTAGAGTGCGCCGTGCGCACCGAAATTAGTGCAACACGCCTGATTGCAATAGCGTGGTGCTTACCGCCCTACCTAAGCTAATTCACTACTACACAAGGACCAGAAAGCTCTGCATCAGTTGATCGGTGGTAGAATCTTGCAGAAATACTTTTGAGCAAAAATGAAACTTTGTCACGCCGTAGTGTTCTAAAATAAATAGGCCGTATAACACAGAGCATGTAGCGTGTTGGTTTCGGCCCTTGTAATCTTAGCTCCGTGGGTGTCGTTTGATTACAACAGACTTGTATATTATCCCGGTTGTTTAAGTAGTACCCTCTCTGGTGTTCTTCTCTAAGTTGGCCTGAATAATCTGCAACAAAACCAAATTGCAGCCGTGTAGTTTAACAACCCCACGTTTTGTTCTTGTTTTCTGATCAGGCTGCGTATTTTATATAGAAGAGAAACTAGATGTTATTTGAAGGTTTATTGAGTTTGTCCACTTTAGGCTACATTGGCGTTACTTTATTACTGACGCATATCACCATTGCCGGTGTAACGATATTTTTACATCGGCACCAATCCCATCGAGCCCTGTCATTGCACCCGGTCATCAGCCACTTTTTCCGTTTCTGGCTTTGGTTAACGACAGGCATGGTGACGAAAGAATGGGTGGCGATACACCGTAAACATCACGCCAGGTGCGAGACGCCGGAAGATCCACACAGCCCTCGCTATAAAGGCTTAGCCAATGTTTTGTTCAAAGGCGCATGGTTGTATCGACAGGAAGCACTGAATCACGAAACTCTGGAAAAATACGGTCACAATACGCCGGATGACTGGGTAGAGCACAATATTTACAGCCGCTTCCCGGCGTTGGGCGTCAGCTTGATGGCAGTGCTGGATGTGGTGTTGTTCGGTTTAGCGGGATTAGTGGTCTTCGCCGTGCAAATGGTCTGGATCCCGTTCTGGGCTGCGGGTGTGATCAATGGCGTGGGTCATCGCCTGGGCTACCGTAACTTTGAGACCACGGATGCATCGACCAATATTATTCCCTGGGGCATTCTGATTGGCGGTGAAGAACTGCACAACAATCACCATGCCTACGCCGCATCAGCCAGGCTGTCGAACAAATGGTGGGAATTCGATATCGGTTGGATGTACATTCGATTGCTGGAAATCTTCAAACTGGCCAAGGTTAAACGACTTTCACCGAAAATTCGCTGTACTCGTGGCAAAACGAGTATTGATATTGATACCGTACGCGCGGTCGTCAGCAATCGTTACCATGTCATGAAGCTCTACGGCAACAAGGTGATTAAACCCGTGTTACTCGAAGCCCAACAAAAAGCCGACCGTATCGGCCGAAAAATGCTGCACCGCTCACGCAAGCTGATGATTCGCGAGGACCTTAAGCCTGGCATTCGCGCCCAGGAAACAATCGACAAAGTGCTCAGTCAATATCGATCACTGGCAACGGTTTATCAGTTCAAACAGCAATTGAAGAAAATCTGGTCGCACACGTCTACCGACGGGGCCAACCGTGTTCAGCGGCTGCAAACCTGGTGTGCAGACGCGGAGCAGACCGGTATTCGCGCGCTGCAGGACTTTGCCCGGTATCTGCGCGCCTATGAATTGCGAGGCGTGTAATAGACAAAGCCGTGAAATCCCCACAATTTCTAAATAGAAAAAATCGACTACGGAAACAGTTTGGAAATCATTTCATCATATATCGAGTTGGATACCGGCGAGGGTATTTCATTACATGACATCGTGCCTGACATTAAACAGGCTGTCGCGAAGTCGGTGATCAAAAACGGCTTTGTGACAGTGACATCACAACATACAACGACCGCGATCGTGATTAATGAAAATGAAGAACGGCTACTTGAAGATGTGAAAAAATTTTTAACGCGTCTCATTCCGCCCAATGACCGATACCTTCATAATGACATCGCGTTAAGAGATTGTCCTGAGGATGAACCTGAGAATGCGCACTCGCATCTTGCCGCTATGTTGTTGGGCAGTTCTGAAGTTATTGCGCTTGCAGAGGGTGAGTTGGTGTTGGGTCAGTATCAGTCTGTGATGTTGTATGAGCTGGATGGGCCTCGAAAGCGTAGGGTGAGTGTGCAGGTTTATGGTGAGCAATAAACTGGAACAGATTTAACAGCTAATAGATTGTCGCGCTATCGCTCGCACTGACCTGAATTACGGTTAAGTAGGTGCCATTGGGGATGTGTCTTTCTAAAAGAAAACCCGCTGTGCGCGGGTTTTCGTTGGACTTATTGTCGAAAGCGCCTTAAAGTTTGGCGAAGGCCGCGTCGAAGTCCTTTGCCGCAGCATCGGTAAATTCGAAGTTATCGCGGATATATTTCAGGGTCTGTTTTTCGGTGTCCGTTACGCCCTGCCCATCACTGGCGGACTTGAACAGGTCGACCACTTCATCTTTGGAAAGTTTACCTTCGCCAGCCCCGGTAGTGTGTTTCTTCGCGAGATCGAGTAATTCTTTTTCGTACTTAACACCGTCGATGTTCTGATATGCCATTATGGTTCTCCACTGTCATGATAGGGATTTTGCTATTGAGTTGGATGTTGCCGATGAAAAACCAGGGTCGTCTCTGGATTTCATGGCGGGTTAGTCAGACGATAGTCAATGAAAAAGACTGAAATTAATCATAACCAGGTCTTTTTCCATGCTGGAGGTTGTAGCCCGCTTTTTTCAATCCATGGTTGAACCATGTGAGCTAGTGCGACCAGAAAGCCATGCCCATATCTGAGTAGGCACAGTCTATTCGATCGGTTGGAGGTGCGCAGCCTGAACAGGCGTGTTTTAACAATAGTTAACATTGAGTACTTACTGAGATAACGAGCAGACTCAGTCGGCCCTGAGCCTTTGTGGCTAACGCTTTTGATCAAACGCTTGATCACTTTAATTCAACTCACACTCCTCAACAGCCTCAACAAACCTTAATTGTGGCACCCCGTTATGGATCTCAACATCGTAGCCCTCAGACCACGACAGGTATTGCTGTATTTGTTCACGACGTTCTTCCGCATCTTGACCCATGATCAAAATAACCAGATACAATCGATGGCAGCTGGTGAACTGCTTGATGCGAACTCGCGAATCAGTGAGTTCTATAACGCGGCCGGGCAATCCTCCATTGGCATTGATTTCGGCCTGAGGACATGCCACAAGCGAAAAGCTATCCGGCAGCTTGCCGAAATTGCGCTGCCAGTTATCCAGTGCAGCCGTAACGAAGCCGGGCAGCTTCACCGCACTCCAGCTTTGAACGTAGGCCGGTAGGTCTGCAATTGCGGGTTCCGCTTGGGGGTTAATCATTGGCTTGCTCCTGATCACTGAGGATATAAGTGAGACAGAATAAGTGTAAATTAAATTTCATAAAAATTGACAAAAGTAGAAAAATAATTATATAAAACTATAAAAATCTTAATAATATAGAAAAATGATCTACTAATCATCGAATTGATAGGAAATCCATATATGGATACAATAGACCGTAAGATATTAAACCTCCTGCAATCCGATGCAAGCATGACGGTGAAGGAGATTGCCGAGCAAATACACCTGTCCACTACGCCTTGCTGGAAACGTATTCAAAAGCTCGAAGAATCAGGCTTCATCAAAGCCCGTGTGGTCCTGCTGGACCCGGAGAAGGTCAACGCCAGCGTAACCGTGTTTGTCGCAATTAAAGCCAGTCACCACACCAGGGAGTGGATCGACCGCTTCAATGAGGCGGTGGGCACGCTCCCTGAAGTGATGGAAGCCTATCGAATGAGCGGCGAGGTGGACTATTTGCTGCGTGTGGCTGTGCGCAACATCGATGCTTATGACCGTTTCTACAAGAAGCTGATCGACAGGGTTGATCTATCAAATGTCACATCCAGCTTCGCCATGGAACAAATCAAATATACGACCGCATTGCCTATCAGCGTTGATGATTAACCCGTATGTATTTAATTCCTGGATAAAAGGGTGGCTGTGAGATTAAATTGTCCAACAAAGTTAATTGGGAAAACGATGATCCCTCTGTCGCTTTTAACTACAAGTCCCGACGATATGCGACATCTGTGTCATGTCTGAAGACTACCTAAATATTTTCCTGCTGAGTCACATGCGTGCATTCACCAGTCTGGCAGGGCATATTATCGGCTCGCACCCGGCGATCAACGGCTACTTTGAAATGCATATCAGCTACGATGATGCATCCGCCCTGGATAAGCAGCTTGATGTATTCCAGGACAATGAAGTCCTCAAGGAGAACAGCCATTACCTTTTCGACAAGTTGTTGCACAATGACTATCAGTTAAAGCCTGAACTACCAGGCCTCGAAGGTATAAAGATTCTGGTTGCCCTGCGTGAACCGGAAAATACTATTAAAAGCATCATCAATCTGTTTGCCAGAAAGGACACGGATGAGTTATATGCGTTACCCGATGAGGCTGCAAAGTACTATATCGAAAGGCTCGAATGGCTTGCCGAATTTAGCAGGAAGGTTGGTCAAGGCTATTACTATTTTGATGCCGAATTGTTACAAAAAGCACCGGAGATTTTACTCCCCGCAATGTCAGGCTGGCTCGACCTGGATTCCCCTTTAAGCGGGCGTTATAAAATATTCAACCAATCCGGAGAAGCCGGCAAGGGTGACTCGTCAAAACGCATTCATAGCGGAAAAATCGATAAAACGACAGTCGATTACTCACATATCTTAATTCCTCACGATGAGCTGAAAAGTGCGCTATCGGTTTACCGGGATTGCCGTCAGCAACTCATTGACAATGCCATTGACTCGATCACGCGATAGTGCGCGTTATCAAACCAGCAGCCAAAACAGTTACGGAAACAACCGGTCCCAGGCATCACGCTCTGACCGATAGTTCATCAATGCCTCAACGATCTGCTTTTTGCGCTTGGCTCGATGTTCAGCTGACTGGATTTGGTGCCAAGCTAGCGACTGCTCACCAAAATTACGGTCGATATTCTTGATAAAGGTTTTAACCTGTTTCAATGGATTGGTCAGTCCCGGTGCTTCCAGCCACCAATGGCCCGTGTTGAATACGAGGTCATTGAGTCGCCTGCTTTTTTCAAGTATGGCGTCGTGCTTTTGCTGGTACATCTCCAGTAAGTCGATTTCTTTACGGTCGATAACGGTATCCACAAGGTCTTTTTCAAATGGTTTGGTTACGTCAGCCTGTTTCACCAGTGCTTCAGTGGTAAACAACATCAGGTCACCGAAGAACTGGCGCTCGAATTCATTAGATAAATCGATGTTTTCCTGTTCCCCATCTTCCACCAGCTCGACCCCGGGGCGAAAATCGTCGTGAGTACCTGCCGTTGTGGTGCGCCTGTGTAACATCGGCAAGTTAATCGATGCAAAATGCTCTTTGATTTCTGCTGCAATAAGTCGACCGGCCGTGGGGCCGGACATACGCAAACGCATGTGACCAAAGGGAATGATATATTTCAGTCCCGCGTAGTTAACAATGTAGTTACCGGGATAGATGGTCCTCGCAGGCGCCCGTTCAGCAAAACCATTGTTGTAGTTAAACAGGGTCTTGCGTGTTAGATGTTCGCCAAAGAAGAAGGCGTTGAGCCGCCTGGTAAAATCAATTAGGCACGCTGCATGGTCATGTTCACCTTCGAGCTGGCATCGGTAGGGATAAGTGGTGCTGCTGTTTTCAAAACCAAACAGCTTGGCCATGTCGTGATAGGCCGCATCGCCGGGCTGTTGCGCTGGCAATTCATGAAACTGGCAGGCTTCCTCCCGCCGTGTTCCTGCCAGGCGGATAAAGAACGCGGTAACATCATCGAGAAAATTCGCTGCCATCACTGCCGGTGAAACCGGCGGGTCACCCACCAGCTTTCCTGTTAGCACCAGGGTGTCGGTGGTACGAAATAGTTTGTCGATGATGTGAAAGTAATTTAGCGCATAAACAATTTTTTCACCGGTTTCTGTCTGCCGGTTAACGCAAAAGGACTGGTCGCTATCGACCAGGTAGTACAGCGTTTTGTGTTTATCTTCTGTCAGTAGCAAGAACTTCAAGTAACTGAGATTACGGTTGGCGGCCTGTCCCTTCAGATAAAAGTTCTCTTTCGGTTGAGTTGTGAGCAGGTGGCCCAGTTGTTCACGTTCGTGTAGAGGCAGTGACTGCAAAAGCTCGTACTGTTCCGGCTGCCCGAGATGAAAAACCTGCAAACCTTTGTGCCGGTATTCATCGACCAGGTCGATATGGCGGCGGATGTTTTTTTCTTCACGACTGTCTTCGGCGACAATGACTTTTATGCTGTCATAATAACCCGATGTGTTTCCGCCATAACCGAATTTTTTACACAACTGCAAAATGCTTTCGAGGCAGGCCTGTAAGTGAGGCGGGCGATCCGCTACTGGAATACTCAATATAAAGCGATAACGATCATCCCCTGAATTTTCATCCAGGGCCCCCTCAACATTAGCTCGCTGACGGATAAGCGCATCCTGTTCACGGAAAAGGGACTGATAGCAATCAAGCAGAGAATCAAATGCCGACTCGCTGCACCACAACGCCTTTTCCAGTAAAGGGTAACACTGTTCATAACTATTAATGAGTGTATCCAGTTCATTCTTAAGGGCTGGAACGTCGGCCGCTGGGGCAAGGCATCGCAATTGACTGGCAAGATCGGCCAGACCAGGGATTATTGACTGGTAGCGCTCGATGCAATCTCGCAGGCCCGTTATTCTGAATCCTGTCATGGCCCGCTAACGTCTGGAAGAATAGTTCGGATAGGCATCTTGATCAATCATGATCTCGATGAGATTGATACCGTTGAGAAAATCCATCGTTTCAGCCAGCTTCGACAGGTCGTTCTGGTTTTCCACACGCGCATGTGTGATGCCGAATGATTGCGCCAGTGTTGCATAGTCCGGGTTGGTGAAATCACAGTCGATGAAGCGGTCCTGGTAATGCTGATGCTGGTTTTTACGTATCAGGCCCATGGTGTTGTTGTTGAACAGCACGATATTCAAAGGAACGTTGTAATTCACCGCGGTCATGATTTCCATAGCGCACATATGAAAACCACCGTCGCCGATTATCGCAAACATGGGTTTATTTACGGTACATGCGGCCCCGATCGCTGCTGGTATGGCATGTCCTAATGATGATATACCGGTATTGGGATAAAACTGGTCTTTGGCGGAAACGCGGTAAAAGTTCTGCGCGAATACAATGTTATCGTCGAACATGACCAGGCCGTCCGGATACTGTTGTTCTAGCCAAACATAAAAGGCCTGCACATGATCGAACTGTGCGTTGAATATCGTTTCGCCCGCGCTATCGATATCCTGTTGTGCGACTTTTATAAAAGCGGCGACATCGACGGGTGCTTTGGCAGCAAGCTGTTGTTGTTGAACGCCGGCATCCAGTGCCTGTAGATAGGCGCGGAGGTCAGCCTGCACCGCCAGATCTGCGCGGAACACTTTTTCCAGTTGCTGGGCGTTATTATCAACCTGTATCAGTTTTTTTCCTGCTAACAGTCTGCTGTCCCATACATAGCTGGTGCGTTCATTGAATCCTGCGCCCAGCATAACGACCAGGTCTGCTTCCTGTTCCAGATAGCGCAACGCGTAACCCCTGGAGGTGACGCCAAGGCTACCCAGCGACAGCGCAGAGCGCTCATCAATGGCACCTTTGCCTTTCAGGCTGCTGGTCACGGGAATTTGAAGCCGTTCACTGATACTACTCAGGGATGCCTGAGCGCCGGCACGAATGCAGCCATAACCGGCGATAATCAAGGGTCGTCTGGCCTGGTCGATCAATGCCAGACTTTGTTCTATGTACTGCCCGGCAATCATGGGGTCGTTGTTCGGCCGGGTAAAGACCAGCTGATCCAGGATGGAATCATCCACCATTTCTTTCTGCAGGTTAAAGGGGATGCTTAAAACGACTGGCCCGGGTGTGCCGGAGAGCAGGTGTTTGGTCGCCTGGTTCAGGACAGCGGGCAGGTAGTCGGTGCGTTCGATCAGTTTATGGTAGCGCGTGATCCCGGCAAACAGCAAAACCTGGTCGACGCAGCCGCCTTCCCCAGAGCTTTCCTGCAGTCCGCCCTTGCCGAAGATATGAGTGGGGGCCTCACCGGTAATGGCGATCACTGGCAGATTATCGGTATAGGCGCTGGCGATACCGGTCACCAGGTTGGTGGCGCCTGGACCGGCAGTGGTGATACAGGCACCAACTCCACCCGTTATTCGGGCCTGGCCTCCGGCCATGAAAGCTGCGGCTTGCTCGTGTTTCACCAGCACCGACCGAATGGAGGAATCATAAAGTCCATCGTACACCGGCAGTATGTGGGAGCCGGGGATGCCGAAAATGCATTTAATGCCAAGATTTTCCAGAAATTTTACAAGGATATGGCTGACCTGTGTTTTCATGGGTATTGTGGCTGCAAACGCTAATTCTAAAAACAAGGTGGAAGGATAATGGTGTTGGGCCTTAAATGAAAGCGGACTTTGTTGATTCTGAGAAGAACATCAAAATCAGGTCACTGATGTGTTACTGTCAGGGTTATGTCGAACCAGTTGATTAAAGCCGTGTTGTTTGATTATGGGGGCGTCATCGCCGAAGAGGGTTTTCGTAATGGGCTTTTGGCCATGGCCCATGAACAGGCGCTGGATATTGACGCAACGCTGAACGTTGCCAAGCATGCGGTGTATGATTCGGGATTTGTGCTGGGATGGGGAACTGACACCGATTTTTGGAAATTAATGCGTCAGGGTACTGACCTCAAGGGTAGTGACTCGGCATTAACGGCACAGACACTGGAGGGATTTGTGCTGCGACCATGGATCATCGACCTGGTCCAGCAATTGCACAGGCAGGGCTATATCACCGGCATTCTCAGTGATCAGACGCACTGGCTGGATTGGCTGAACGAGCGGGATCATTTCTATCATTTTTTTGATCACGTTTTTAACAGTTACTACATGGGCAAGGGTAAACGCGATCCCGGTTTGTTTATCGATATCGCCGAAAAACTGGCGTTATCGCCCACTGAGATTCTGCTTGTGGATGACATCGAGAATAACGTGACACGTGCACAGGCGGCAGGATGGAAAACCATACACTATGTGGATAAGGCCTCTTTCCTGCTAACGATTGAAAAGTTATTAGGGAAGCTCTGAACCGACCACCCTTATCCTTATTTCCCGTTCAGTTAGAACGTATCCTGGCAACGATCAGGTGAACAAAGTAAGAACGCCAGTATAGCCGTAAAGTCTATTGTGATGGATTTCTCCGTTGGCAAAGAATCCGGTCAATGGGAAGTCGCCCAATGTATTCTGGATCATCTTTATTTCCTCGGAATCACTACCAAACTGCTCACGTCCCCGGCCTAGACACGATACGTAGAGGCCACCCCTGGGTTTTTGTTTGAGTCGCCTGGCAATATGGTCGAGCATGTGTTGCATGTCATCGATAGCGGTTTGCTTATTACGTCTGCAGAAGATGATTTCATTGCCTTCGGTGAGATAATCGTTTATTGCAAAAACATTGTGTTCAAGATCAACACCCACGAGGTTGCGTACGGTGTAATCACTTTTATCACTGCCTGCTATGCACAGGCCAATGAATACTTCGCCCGCTTTCAGTTCCAGCGCCTCATGGTCATTGATGTTCATATCCTGCATCAGAACTTCCAGTGCAGGTTTGTTGTCGAGCAGGAAAGCGGCATTATCCCGTGCTTTGGTGAGGGTGTGTTTTACACCCACAGGGCTGCATCCCTGGCTCAGGTTGGTAATCACACCGATATTTTCCGAAAAAAGTGCACCGGAGATACCCCCGCTCACAACGACATCGGATACCTGGTAGTGATTACCTTGTGATGACGTCAGGCCACCCACGATAAATCCATTGTCAATATGTTGTTGTATCGTTTTTATCAGATCCTGCGTTTGCGGGTTTAATGGGTCGCCATGGATAACGCCAAAATTTGTGATGAACTTGCGCGGCCAATGTAGTTGGGATGCAATATCACTCGGTTTGCTGATGGATGGCACCATGGTGAAATCATCATCATCAAAGTTTGCCAGCATGATGCTGGCAGCCGGCAGGTCATACGTTTCCTGATCTGCAGTTATAATACCCAGGCCAATCGAACCAACCCAATGCTCGATGTTGGTTGCCTCCTTGCACTGTTTCAATAGTTTCGGGAAATCTGCCGACATCGCATCAGTGGCATAGATAAAGCCAAAGTTCGTCTCGCTGGGTGCCGCATCGCATTGTCGTACACTATCTTTTATGACAGCTTGCGCGGTCTCGTGCTGGCTACTAATGCTGAAGAATTTATCCATGAATTGAGTGTACAACAGATGCTCTTAAAGCTATATAGGGCAGAGTGACTCAGGTCTGATCCTGGAAACGGTGAAAAACACTCAGAAGTTAACTGGCAGCTGAATGGACCGAACGTAGGGTGCGCCGTGCGCACCGTGAATTTTAAGTGTGTTGGACAGTCCCGGTGCGCACGGCCCACCCTACGGTCATGATTCCATTATTTCAACCATGTGATGGCGATTTTGAGCGCATCGGCATTGTCGGGCAGTGTTAGCTCAATGGCGATTATTTTTTTCGGACAACGTTGTAGCTTTGCAAGGATGAAGGGTATGTCGCTCCAAGCATCGGTCACGACCCGTCAGGTGGTGAACTTGCCGCTACGCACCCGCTCGACCTCCATCATTTCGAGTTCGCGCGAGCCCGATACAATTATCTCGTCATCGAGAGCGAAGTCCAGTGACGGGTCATGACGCTCGCAGGGTACCGCGTTCAATATCGTCTTTATGGCGTTCAGTCTGGCCAGATGTTTGTTGTTGGAACGTACCACCGTCCATGGTGCGTCGACGGTGTGGGTGCGTTTAAGCATTTCATACTTCACGTTGGTGAAATCATCCCAACGGTCCTGCGCCTGCAGATCGACCTCGCTGAGTTTCCACTGCCGCAGGGG
Organism: uncultured Gammaproteobacteria bacterium; assembly: GCA_942492025.1. GTDB lineage: Bacteria > Pseudomonadota > Gammaproteobacteria > SZUA-229 > SZUA-229 > JABDQW01. The sequence continues at coordinate 320,941 of CALODJ010000012.1, forward strand.
GTCTGTCTTGCGTCGCTCGAAGCGGCGTGCTTGCTCCTCCTTGGTAACACTGAAATAGAGCTTCACCAGGATGGTGTCCTGCCGGACCAGGTCACGTTCGAAACCCACGACGCCGCGCATGAAATCGTAGTATTCCTTTTCGCTGCAGTAATTGAACACACGCTCGACCATGGCCCGGTTGTACCAGCTGCGGTCGAATAGCACGGCCTCGCCAGCGCGTGGAAACTGTGACACGTACTTCTGGTAGTACCACTGGGTTTTCTGTTCCTCGGTTGGCTTGCCGAGCGCCACCACACGGTAGTGCTTCTCGTTCATGTAACGGGTTACCCGGCGAATGGTGCCGCCTTTGCCTGCCGCATCGCGCCCCTCGAACAGAACAATCATGCGCCGCTGTTTTTCCTCGAGGTATTGCTGAAGCATCAACAACTCGGCCTGGAATGGCTTGAGCTCCTCTTCGCGCTGGTAGCGTTTGACTGCCTTTTTCTTTTGGGCTTTCAGGGCGGCGTTTTCTTCAACCAGTTCTTCGTGTTCCTTCACATAATCCTGCAGATTTAGCGTTTTACCGTCGATTTCGATCTCTTTGGGATTCAGTTCATTGGCCACAGTCGTCTACTCCTGAAATCAGTTTTCTTAATGGTTCAACAATACACCGGGCAAGACAAACACCCCATCGACAGGCCGGTGGCAAAACATAACCATAGCGCATTACAGGTTATAACGTATTGATCCTGCTCAATAAAGCTATGATCCCTCAAAACAAGAAGGGTCTTCGACGGGTAAAATATATAATTAAAAAACAGTATTTTAAATGCTATACCTAACAATTAACATTAGATAAATGCGCAGTGTAAGCATGAATTCGATACCTTGCTGTTTTGACCCATGTGGCACGATTCAGGTGACGGTTTGCTCCATGGGTTGCTGTTTGAGCCTGTCTTTGAACAGTTCACGAAACTTCTTCAGTTTTGGGGAGATCACAGCCTCGCAATAAGGCTTCGCGGGATTGCTGACATAGTAGTCCTGGTGGTAGACCTCCGCGGGGTAAAAGACGTCGAAGGGTTTTACTTCAGTCACGATCGCCTGGTCGAATGTGGCCGTCATTTCTTCGATGACCTGTTTTGCGGTGGCTTGCTGTTCGCTATTGTGCGTCAGGATGATACTGCGGTATTGCGTGCCTCTGTCAGCCCCCTGTTGGTTGGGCGTGGTCGGGTTATGCGTACTCAGGTGAACACGCAACAAGTCTGCGTACGATATAACGCTCGGGTCGAACGTGACTTGAACCACTTCGGCATGACCGGTGCCACCGGAACACACCTGTTGATAGGTTGGGTTGGCGGTTGCGCCGCCGCTGTAACCGCTCTCGACCTTGCTCACGCCGGTGAGCTGTTGAAACACTGCTTCAGTGCACCAGAAACAACCGCCGCCGAATGTTGCCGTGGCCTGTGACTGCTCTGTTTTTTTCAACGCCACAGCATTCATGCAATAACGCAAGCCGCTGGGTGCCGGGCCGTCTGGGAAAACATGGCCCAGGTGGGCATCGCAGGTATTGCACACCGTTTCGACACGCTGCATGCCAAGCGTGTTATCCAGGTTGTAGGCGATGGCATTGGCCGCGACCGGTTGGGTGAACGACGGCCAGCCAGTGCCGGATTCGAATTTCTCACTGGCATCGAACAGCAGCGTGTCGCAACACACGCAACTATAGCGCCCGGGCTCGAACAGGCTGCACATCGTCGAACTGAAGGCTCTTTCGGTGCCTTTCTCGCGTGTAACGTGATACTGCTCGGGTGTGAGCAAGCGGCGCCATTCCTGCTCGGTCTTGACCACGCGACGGTCGGGTTCCGGGTTGCCGTGGCTGGCAAACTTGATCACATCGTTCCAATTTAACATACAATATTCTCCTGTTAGGTTATCGCTGCATTGTGGTCGCATTCGAGTATCAAGTAAATGGTCCTACCCAGCAATACCACCTGGAATTCCATGCCACCAAGGGGTTGCCTCTCAGATGGTAAAGATGACCAGCGAGGCCTGCGCACCATAGCGATGGCAGCGACTGGCACTTGTCCAATAGCCAGTTCACTTGATGGATCGTAAAGTTCGACCATCGCAAGGTGCACTTAGTTTCTGTGTAAAGCGAGGTATGCCTGTACATAAACCCGGTCTATCTGCCTGGCAGGGATATGGCAGCAAAGGCTTTGTTCATGGCCTTAGCAAGATTAATTACAATGCTGTCTCCAAAATTCCATTCATGTGGAACGATTGTCGTTGTCTCAGTGCTAAACTCAGGTAATGAAAAAACCTATACTTCAGTTGAAAACCCCGGACGAGGTGGAAGCTGTTTTTTACGAAGCTTTCATGCGTTGTGACCCAGATGTGATGGCCGGTGTATGGGCCCATCAGGATGTGTTGTGTGTACATCCGGGATCGGGCGCCATTATGGGCTATAAAGCGATTGTCCGCAGTTGGGCGAGCATATTCGGTGATTCACAACGTACTGAACTGAAACATACCGTAATCACGCGCACGGTATCGAACGATCTGGCGGTGCACGTTATAGCTGAAGAAATACTCAGTTCAGACACGGTTGCTGCAGTTGTACTGGCGACCAATGTCTACCGGAAGTTCGACAGTGGCTGGTTGATGATTGAGCATCATGCATCGCTGGTGCGTAACCGGCGTGATGGCCGAACATTGCAATAAGAATGGCTTAGCCCGGATGTTCCACAAAGGCAGGCATGCAGAGGGGACAATACGCTTTATAGCTGTGGTGAATTTCTCAGGCGTTTTCAGTGGTCAGAAACAACTGCATCGTGGGGAAGTCGAGTGTCAGAATCGAATCGCGCAGCAGATCATGGCCGATGAGGCCTTGTATCGCGAATCCACAGCGGTGCCCGACCGGGAAGGAATCCAGTACGACGCCGTCCAGCTTGTCGCGACAGAGCGCGTCGAGCCGTAGCCATTCCACTCGTAATTTGTGCCCTTGAACCGTTCCACCACCACCTGTACCGACGAGTACATCGCTCTCGTCAACTTCGAGCCGCAGTGGTTTCACCCGGGTCCCGGGGACAGCGAAAGCACCGCCGGTCATCCCGGAATCGAGGAACCAAATGCCCTGCTCGAGCGTGGGCAGGTCTACACAGGTGAGCAATAGCTGGTTTTCCGCCAGCCACAAAGCTGCGCCCGGCCGGTCATGTTGACCACTGTCCGGCCGCGTTTCGCTGGTGTTTCCGTATCGTTCGAGGCGCAAAGATCCACGTCGGTAATCGAGGCTTGTCCGGAACCGGGAGAACACACCGGTACCAAGGATGCCGTGTATCGGCATATCGGGAAACCAGTCACCCAGACCGTGCGGGATATCGATGACCTGGACCGGTATGTGATGAACCCCGAGGCCGTTCAATAGCAGTTCCTCGACGTGACCATAGGTGACCTGTGCTGGCATCCCACCGGCGAATGTCCGCTGTTCCTGACCGCCCAGCCGGACCCCGGCATCAACCGCGAATCGCGTATCCAGTACGGTATCGCCGGCCCCGGTATCGAGTACCAGGTTCGCGTTCAAGCCATTGACACGCGAAGCGATGACCGGAAGCGGATTGTCCGTTAACCACGGGATCTCGACCGATGTGTTTGCTTGCACAACTTGGTAGGCGTCGAGTGTACCCATCACAGCCAGCGTGCCAGCGAGGCCCTCACGTCCAAGTCGCTGGTAGCAATAGGCGGCGGAATCCAGTCGGCCCTGACGGTAGTAGGCCTCGGCCAGATGCGCCAGGGTTTGCCTGGATCGCAGTCCCTGGTTAATCGCCTTTGACAGCTGATCAATCGCGGCGTCGAGGTCGTTGGCGAGCAGAGCCAGATAGCCCAACCGTGACTGCAAATCCAGTCGTTCCGGCAAGAGCCGTTTCATTTGCTGATAGATCGTGGCCGCTTTCTGAAAACGTCCTTGTGCGAACAGTTCCCCTGCGGCCTGCTCGGCGGACTTCAGGTCCATTTTGTATCTTGTCGTCCGCGCATAACGGTTCAATCGTGGTTTTCAGCGTTACAGTCGGCGTGATTTTAATGTACTGAGCCGAGGCAAGACAAAGAATCTTCGGATGCAGTCCAATATTAATAAATGCAAACCGTGGTATGCTTTTTTTACTAGCTGACGCCGGCAGACTGAGAAATGAAGTATGCTTTTCATCCACTGTACGTAATAATTTAGGGGGTTTTATTACCTTTTTGTCACGTAAATGCGCAACGTCCCCATAAAATTCAGGATGGGCGCAGACCATAAATGCACAGGAAATTAATTCATGAATCTCGAAAAACTGTATGAACAATTGATTGCGACCACTGGCGAGGATGTTACACGCGATGGCCTGTTGAAGACCCCAGAGCGTGCTGCCAGTGCGTTTGCCTATTTGACGCGAGGATATTCGCAGTCGCTGGATGAGGTGTTGGGCGATGCAGTGTTTGATTCTGATAATGACGAAATGGTCATCGTGAAGGATATTGAATTGTATTCACTGTGTGAACACCATCTGCTGCCTTTTGTCGGCAAAGTACACGTGGCGTATGTTCCGAACGGTAAGGTCATCGGCCTGTCCAAGATTGCCCGGATTGCTGACATGTATTCCCGTCGTCTGCAGATCCAGGAGCAGCTGACCAAGCAAATCGCTGATGCGGTAATGGCGGTGACCAATGCGGCCGGCGTCGGCGTAGTGGTCGAGGCACAGCATTTCTGCATGATGATGCGCGGTGTGCAGAAACAGCATTCCTGGACTGTTTCCTCGATGATGCTGGGCTCCTTCCGTGAGAACCACCGTACCCGGCACGAATTCCTGCAATTGATCAGTAAATAGGGCCAACTCAAAGGGTTTGCCCAAGCGTCGAGATCTGTTAACAGGACGATATGAACTCATATTGGACTATCGGTCATATGAGTGTGTCTCTGGATGTCTGACTTAGTTCAAGCTTTCCGCCTTTCATCCCTCGGGCTGCACTGCATTTGGGCTGTTGGTTCTACCTCTTTTAATTCTGACGGGAAAACTGTACTCTGATTAGCATTCCTTATCCCGGTGCCGGATACGACGACAATGACGCAGGAGATACAAGATCAAACGATTAGCATCGTGCTGGCGGGGGGGCATGGCTCGCGCCTGCTGCCGCTGACACAGGAACGTGCCAAGCCGGCGGTGCCGTTCGGCGGCAAGTACCGTATAATTGATTTCACCCTGTCCAATTGTTTGCATTCGGGTCTACGCCGGATCCTGGTATTGACCCAGTACAAGTCCCAGTCTTTGCAGGAGCACTTGCGTGATGGCTGGTCTATCTTCAACCCGGAGCTCAATGAATACATCACCCAGGTGCCACCGCAGATGCGCACCGGCAGCCAGTGGTATGGCGGTACCGTGGACGCCATTTACCAGAACCTGAATCTCGTGGAGCGGAGCGGCGCAAAATACGTGCTGATTCTGTCGGGTGATCACATCTATCGCATGGACTACGCTGCGATGCTGAAATTCCACGCGCAACACCATGCGGTTGCCTCGGTGGCTTGCATGCAGGTGGAATTGGAGGACGCGCGCAGTTTCGGTGTGCTGGCAGTCGATCATGAGCAACGCATTCTGGCTTTTGAAGAGAAGCCGGCCGAACCCCGTGCCTTGCCGGACAACCCGCAGCGCGCGTTGGCCTCGATGGGGGTCTATGTATTCAGTATCGATGTACTGCTGCAAGAACTGCTGCAGGATCACAATGATCCCGCGTCCAGCCATGACTTCGGTAACGATATCCTGCCGCGGCTCATAAAGGAACAAGCCGTGTTTGCCTACCCCTTCGGCAGCCATCAAGGTCGCGTTTCCCAGGATCGCTACTGGAAAGACGTCGGTACCCTGGATGCCTACTACGAGGCCAATATTGCTCTGCTGGATCCGGTACCATCACTGAATCTATACCAGCGTGACTGGCCGATCCGCACCTATCTGCCGCAGAGCCCGCCGGCCCGCACCGTGCCGGGGGAGGACGGCCACGATGGCGTGATCTACAACTCCAGCCTGGCCGGCGGCACCGTGATCAACGGCGCCACGGTCAATCACTCCATCCTGTCGTCCTGGGTCAGGGTGGAACACGCAGCGCAAGTGCAGGATAGTATCCTGTTTAACTATGTCACCGTGGGCGCGGGTGCGAAGTTAAAGCGCTGCATCGTCGACAAACATGTGACCATACCCGCTGGTGAAACCATCGGCTACGATCTGGATCGTGACAGACAGCGCTTCACCGTTACGGAGGAGGGTGTCGTTGTTGTCGGCAGGCGTGATATAGCGTAGCGTTAGCCCGCAACTCGGCAATTTTCGGCAAGCGGCACAAAAAAACCGGCGGCGAAGGCGACTGCCGATGGCAGGTCAAAAATTTCTCGCGTGTCCGGCGATTCAGCGAGCCATTCACGGGCAACGGTCTCGTTGGAGAGGAACATCATTTCCATACAGAGTGACGCGGCGCAGACTGTGTCGGTTGCTGCGGCGCCCCAGTTGATGCCAAACCAGGCATCCACTGTGCCGTCGCTGAAACGGGTGCCATTCTGTTCCAGGTGGATGTCTGCACCGGTCACGCGGCATTGCGAATCAATCACGGTCGGTATATCAAACATTGGGCTAACGGCGAGCGCATCCAGGGCGCACATGCAATGAACTGTGACATTTTTGACACGGACCTTGTGTTCGCGTTCTTCGGAAGTGAATGGGTAGGCGCCAGACGGATTACCATCGGCATCCAGTACTATTAGCTTGTTTTCTGCAATGTTGGTCAGTGCCTGTTCTGCATTGCTGACAAGATCGGCGGCTTCGCTACGGGTGAGCGTACGACCTTGTTGCACGTAGCTGTTGAGCAGCTTGCAGTAGAGCGCAGCGTCATCGCTGTTGAGTGATTTCAGACCCGATACCAGCGGGAGTATGGAATCCAGTCGTTTCAGCGCGGTGTTGACTTCAGTGTTCATGCTGGGTTGCCTCATTGCCGTGTAATGGTTACCAGGGCTTCATCGTCCTGGCCCGGATACGGGCTTTTATCGTTTAGTGAAAGCTGGCTCCACATTGTTGATCTGCGTGAGCCTGCCTGTATTGATTCGATGCACAACGTCAGAATGGTGTTACAGGCATCGGCAGTGTAATACGAGCTATCTGACGGGATGAAGATTATAAATCTACCGTATATTGCCATCAATAAGGGCGTTTAATCACTCGCTTGACGAAGGGATATTTGCCAGGGTCATAACAGCCAGATTGTTGAATATCAGAAACCTTCGTTCAATACATTGCCGCTCGGGTCACTTGAGCGCCCCTTATTCCTCGCCGTGATCTGGCTGAAGGGGGCGTTCCCACTATGCCATCCAGCGCAATGTCTGCAAAGACACTTGCACAGCAGCGATCTTTTTGACCCGTCTATTCCCCACTTATCGTGGGTTGGTCAGAGTGACGGCAATGGGCATAATACAATCACTTCACTTCCGTAATCACCACTGCATTCGTTGCGATCTTTTTAACTTGAAAGTAAATCCTTTTAAAAACAGCTACTTCGATCTAGGTCGCCATTTTTACCAGGCGATCAAGCCCACACCGGTTCAGAATCCTGATCTGATTATTTTTAACCAGGTGTTGAGTGATGAACTGGGGCTTTCTAAAACGGCTCTGGGTTCATCCGCGGGCGCATCGGTGTTTGCCGGCAACCGTATACCCGAGGGTGCGGCACCGCTGGCGATGGCCTATTCCGGGCATCAGTTCGGTCATTTTAATCCCCATCTGGGTGATGGTCGCGCGGTACTGCTGGGCCAGATCATGAGTCCGCGCGGAAGTTCTTTTGATATTCACATGAAGGGCACCGGGCAGACCGCTTTTTCCCGCAACGGCGATGGTCGTGCTGCGCTTGGGCCGGTTCTGCGCGAATACCTGGTGAGTGAAGCCATGGCCAGGCTGGGCGTGCCAACAACACGTGCATTGGCGGCTGTGACGACGGGTGAGGAGGTTATCAGGGAGCGGTTGTTACCAGGAGGGATCATCACGCGCGTTGCTGCCAGTTTTGTTCGCATCGGTACGTTTGAGTATTTTCTGTCCAGAGGGGACAGGACGGGTCTCGCACGCCTGGCTGACTATGTCATCGATTATCACTATCCGGATCTGAAGCAAGCTGAAAACCCGTATCTGGCCTTGCTGGAAGCCGTCATCGAGGGGCAGGCGGCATTGATCGCACAATGGATGCAGCTGGGCTTTATTCACGGCGTGATGAATACGGATAACATGTCGATTGCTTGCGAGACCATCGACTACGGGCCGTGTGCGTTTATGGATCATTATGCCCATGACCGGGTCTTCAGCTCCATCGATCATCATGGACGTTATGCGTATAACAACCAGCCGAATATCGGATTATGGAATCTTTCCCGGTTTGCCGAGTGCCTGTTGCATCTGATCGATGAGGATACCGATAGCGCTATCGAAATTGCCAGGAACCGACTGGAGGGATTCATCGGTGCCTACCAGAACCACTGGTTAACGGGCATGCGCGTCAAACTCGGACTCGTATCCGATCGCGATGAGGACAAGACGCTGACTGATGAATTGTTTGTGCTCATGGCCAGCGGTAATGTCGATTTCACACTGGCGTTTTATCACCTTTCACTGCTTGACAGGGAGGCCTCAAACGACGCGGCTATTCTGGCTCTATTCCATCATGCGGAATTTTTTGTCCAATGGCTTGATAAATGGCGCCAACGTCTAGGCCATGAATCCGCTGATCATGACGAAAGGAAAGCGATGATGCGTGCGGTTAACCCTGTCTATATACCCAGAAACCATTTGATCGAAGCGGCGATACGGGCAGCAGAAGACCACGGCGATTTTTCCGTGTTTCATGCCTTGCATGAAGTCCTGAAGCGACCCTACGATGTTCAGCCGGGCAGGGAAGCCTATATGCAACCGCCCCAGCCACATGAAATCGTGCATCAGACATTTTGTGGCACTTGACAGGCGATCGCGGGTCGATGGTCATGTATATTCGGCTTAGAAACCATGTCTTACGCGCAGATGCCGCTACCAGGCGAGATATTGATTGGTCTATGCAGAAAAAGTCACTGGCCTGCGGCCCTGATAGAAACAGTCGGATCTGACGTGAATGGCACTTACGTAACCACCAAAAAGAGCAATACCGCGTCATCGCGAGCGGTAGCGCGGCCATCTTTTGTACCTTTGCCTCACTCCAGTTTGCCCTTCAACATGCGCAAAAAGCAGCTCTTTTATATGACGGCAGAGTCCATATTCTGTTAAGTAAGTACCGTTTGGGTCTGACGTTTATTTGCGGGAACGACACGTGTGTGGGACGGCGGGGGTGTACCCATCTCCGTTATTTTGTATCAGCTTATCAGCTGGGGCATGAACAGGGAGGCAAGGCTTAACACAAGAAAGAAGCCTGCCATGTCCGTGACAGTGGTTAACAGCGGACCCGATGCAACCGCCGGGTCTATACCAAAGTGCTTGAGGATCAACGGTACGGTGCCGCCTATCGAAACCGCGATCAGGGTGTTAATGGCCAGAGCCAGCCCAATCACGATGCCTAGAAAAGCATTGTCCTTCCATACCCATGCGACGATGCCGATTAGGATGCCGAGCACAATGCCGTTGATAATGCCGACGCTGAGTTCCTTTCTCAGCACGTGGAAAAGGTCGATTGGACGTGTCAATCCGAGCGCCAGTTCGCGCATGCTGACACCCACGGCCTGGTTGCCAGAGCAGCCACTCATATCTGACACCATGGGAAGAAATACAGCGATGGCTATCACTGCTGCCAGTGTTTCCTCGTAAGCGGAGATCACGCTTGCCGCGATAATATTCAGCACAATATTGGATGACAACCATGCCAGCCTGCGTCTGGAACGTAGCACGGTCGGCATCGAACGCAACTCGTCACTGACCCGCTGCCTGGAAAGACTCTCATGTTCGGCACGTTCCAGTTCCGCTTCTGAGACACCCTCCCTGGAGACAACACCCAACAGCATGCCCTGATCATCAACAACGGGCACTCCGAGAAATGGATGATCAGCAAACAGGGTAACGAGTTCATCCTGGCTTGTTTCAGGCAGAACCGAGACAGGCGTCTTCATGATCTCAGAAAGCGTGACAGAACGCCTGCTTCTCAGCAGATCACGCAGCGATACTACACCAATCAATTTGCCAGATTGATCGATAATATACGGATGCTGCCCGCGATAGCGTTCAAATTCCTCATCTCCTTCGATCAAGCGCTGCAGCACGGTTCCGGCGGTTTGGTCGCTGAAGAAAGAAAAAACCTCCACTTCCATAAGTCCGCCAGCCGTCTCGGGATCGTACTCTGTCAGCTTGCGCACATCCTCGGCACTCTCGACATCCATCGCGGAAAGAATGGCTTCAGCCTTCTCCGCTTTCATCTCCTGTACGAGGTCAGCCTGAGTGTCGGTGTGCAGTTCTTCCATGATCTTCGCGGCCACGCTGTGATCAAGGTTCTTCATCATGGCCGCGGCCATTTCTGCAGGCGCTTCTTCTATTAACTCTGCCGCGGCTTCAGGGGCCAGAATAGTGATCAGCTGATCACGCTTATCCGCTCCCATCAAGGAGACCTGTCGCAATGCCTCCTGGCTGGAGATGGACTCGACGATCTCTGTGGCGCGTTGTTCATCGTCTGTTACCAACGCTTCCTGCAGTTCAGCCTCGAGCGTATCACTGAGCGCGGTTTCTTCCTTCTGTTCGGATGGGTTACTCATAAATGATCGTTTCCTGATGATACTTATTAGGCTTAGCTAAATTCCTTCAATATATTGACTCAACCATGCCGTCGGTATTGATGGAATGCTTGTTCGTAGTCTTGTGGTCACCAGTAATCAGGGCCGGTTTGCTCTAATCCTGCTGGTCGGTAAAACTCTGCTTCATGGTGTTTATGCAATCACGGATATAAGCCTCAGCATCAGGTAAACCGGCAGCTTCCGCCTCACAGGTCCTTCTTATTTCTTTAAGGTACATGTCGCTTTCCTGGGTGGCGCTATCAGTATCATCAGGTTCCTGAGCAAAACTGTTCATTGTGCTAAGGGCTGTGATTGATGCCAGGACAGGGATGATAATGGCTTTCATATATGCTCTCCAGTGTGGCGGGTAGCGGGGCAAAAGGTTATGATCCAGTTTGTTGATGACACTTGATTTAGGCTCATACTATTGCAGTTTAAAACAAAATAATGATTGACACGATCATAAATTTTAATGGATAGTTAGCCTGAACTAGCGCCTTTTTAGCAAATAAAAACAATTCGTTATACGGAGTGGAATGTCTTTGGATAGCGGCGCTGGTCGACGACGATAAATTTTGTATGGTTGCCATCGACAATTATGATCATTGGTATTGATGGCTGGACGCACTGCGCCGGTCTGCTTTGTTTTTTTAAGGTTCGTTCCAATGTCTGCCGGGGTCAGGGTGACATGACTTTTTTGAGTGATTTAGTGCGGAGTTAGTTAGATGACAGATAATGCGGTATTGATGATAGGAGACCAGCGCATAGAACTGCCGATCATAGAAGGCACTGAAGGCGACAGATCAATCGACATTAGAGGCCTGCTGGCGAAAACTGGGTTCACCAGTTACGATCCGGCTCTGGGTAATACGGCAATATGCGAAAGCGCTATCACTTATATCGACGGTGACAAAGGCATCCTTCGTTATCGAGGAATTCCTGTCGAGGCGTTTACAACCCAGGCTACACCGAACTTTGTCGAGGTGGCGTGGTTGCTGATATTTGGCAAGTTACCATCCTCTGCTGAATTCAGCGAGTTTCGTGAGCAGTTGGTCGCGCATGAGTTAGTGCACGAGGATGTCAGGGACCTGTTTCAGCATATTCCGGCTGATGCGCCCCCGATGGCAATCCTGTCTGCAACCTTGAATCACCTGGCATGTGTGAACAAAAAATATCTTGTTGTCGATGAACCGGAGCGGTTTGTGGAAGGTGCTGCCAGCCTTATCAGTCAGGTTCGTACCATTGCGGCGTTGTCATATCGGCGCTCGATGGGTCTGCCGCACATATATCCCAACCCGGATCTGCGTTATTGTGCCAATTTTCTTCACATGATGTTTTCATTACCGTATCAGCCGTATACAGTCGCAGCGGAAGTTGAGGATGCACTAAACCTGCTGTTCATACTGCACGCTGACCACGAGCAAAACTGCAGTACTTCAACCGTACGTACCGTGGGTTCGGCAAAGGCAAACCTGTTTTCATCCTGTGCTTCTGGCGTGTCTGCCTTGTGGGGCCCATTGCATGGTGGCGCGAATGTAAAAGTGATTGGAATGCTGGAACGCATATATCAAGGCGGCATGACACCCGAGCAGTGTATTCGTGATGCAAAGGATAAAAGCAATCCGTTTCGCCTGTTTGGTTTTGGCCACCGTGTTTACCGGAATTTCGATCCACGCGCCAAGGTGTTGAAAGAAGCCTGTGACCGTGTACTGAACGTAATGAAGCTGGACGACCCCTTGCTGGATGTTGCACGTCAAATTGAAAAGCTGGCGCTGCAGGATGATTACTTCATCGAGCGTAATCTCTATCCAAATGTCGACTTTTACAGTGGCATCCTGCTGCGTGCGATTGGGATACCAACAAACATGTTCACTGTCTGTTTTGCTATCGGGCGCTTGCCCGGCTGGATTGCACAATGGAAGGAACAGAATGAAGACCCAGCCAGTCGCATAATCAGGCCAAGACAGGTATATACTGGTAACACTGAAACGAGCTATGTGCCAATTGAAATGAGAAAGGAAGACGTCTAACCCGCATTTCTCACCAGGATCACGGGAGAAATGCGGGTTAGTCTTAGGCTTATCTGGCCGGTAAGGCTTTGTGGGAATTGTAACAATACATTTGTCGATATCCCTGGCGCTGGTGACGCCAGGCTTTGCGGCGTTCGATGGTTGCATAAAACGATAAATTTGATAGGCTTGCGTCTATCGATTTTTTTTCGGTGTCCACAACCAACTATAATAATGGGCGTCATGATGAGCAACGTCAGTCTACTTACTTCTAAACGGCAGCGTCCCACCTGGATTAATGATATTGAATCTGTCGAAATCGATGCTGTCAGTCTGGTCGAGATCCCGCTGCTCGGTATGATCACCGCGGGCAATCCTATCGAGCGTGTCGAGGACTCTGAACGGATCAAGATCCCGGCCAACATGGTTCGCAAAAACACCTATGCGCTGAAGGTGCAGGGCCATTCCATGATCGATGACAACATTCAGGACGGCGATATTATTATCGTGGAAAAACGCGAAACCGCAGAAAACGGGCAGTCCGTCGTCGCGTTGATCAACAATGAGCAGGTGACGTTGAAAAAATTCTATATCGAACACGACGGCATTCGCCTGCAACCTGCCAATCCGGATATGGAGCCGATACGCTTAAAGAATGAGGAAGTGCAGGTATTGGGCGTGGTGACAGGCGTCATTCGACCTTTCGAGGCCTGATGCAAATAATCAAGCTGTGCTGACCCCACGGCCTAGCCCGGGTAAATGTTGGATTCCCGTCAACCAGCAGGTGTATACTGCCTGTACACATTGCTGCGCATGGTTTGGCAATCGCTGGCTGTTCTCCGTCAGATATCATGCCGGCTAGCTGCCATTAGCGGTTCCGTTCACGCGGGATCTTCGTCACAGTAGAAAGGAGATTGAAATGAAACTTGAATACGATGTTATCGAAGATAGCTACGACGACACAACGCAGATCAGGTCCATGACCGAGCAGGCGCAGATGCCTTCAGGGGACTGGTTGCTCAGAACGACACTGTATACGCCGCACCATATCAGCATGAATGTCGTGCGCGTTAAAGGCAAAAAGGACAAGAAATCCCTGTTCAAAGCATTGCGCTAACGGCAATTGTCGGTGACGATACTGTACAGGTAGCTCGATAATTGCAGCTCAAGGCGTAGGCGCTGTAATAGAATGGCCGCATTACTCCCTGGATGTTTCTGAAGACAGCTCGTCCTGGGCCTGCTGTGCCCTTGATCGTTGCTCATCTGCTGAATTGTACGGATCTTTCTGTAGTTCGGGGCTACTCGAGCAGCCGACGATTGAAAAAGCCGTTAGCAATAATGCGATCATGGATTTTGCGACGACGTTCATTTGAATCTCCTGTTATTTGATTTTTCTTCGTTAGTGTAGCAACAATTGGCGGGCTGGCTGTGATTTATCTATACGTTCTCGATATTTCCAGTGTTCCGCAGAGGCGTTGCGGCGTAGAGAAAACTGCTCCTACACGTAAGTTAAAGCCCTCTGTGACTAATGGAACTTACTTAAGGAAGCCCTGAATTAGTCAGAGTTTCCTTAAGCCATTATTCAGCTCATTGCGAGCGATAGCGCGGCAATCTATTGGGTTCTGTTGCCTGTCAGCCAGAGATTGCTTCGTACCTCGCAATGACGAATTTACTTTAAAAATGTGCATTTTCGGCTTAAGTAAGTGCCATTCCCCTCTGTGACTTGTGCGTTCCAAGCCCTTAATGGTTGGTGGTTGGTCACTTTCATCGGGCCATCAACCATTCGCTAATAGCCAGATACAAAGCACGCAGCTAATCAGCGAACTCACCGTTCGCAGATGATTCCACTTTGTCCATTTGTTCAGGTAGTGGGACCAACCCTGTTGAGCGTTTTCGCTGGTTGCATCAAGTCGCAAGAGTGTATCGTTAAGTGGTACGTTATATACAACAGTGCAGACGAACATACCGAAGAAATAGATGATTCCAGCGATCAGAGCCAGAGCGGATCCCGCCTCACCCCAGAAGACCATGGCCACCACAATAAGAAGCACCGAAACAATCGACGAACCAAAGAATACCGGCATGAACAATGATCGGAGAATTATTTCATTGATAGCATTCATTGCAGTTATCGACTGCCTAGCGTCGATGGTGTCGAATGCCTTCATGATGAAGACAGAAAAGGCAAAATACACCCCCGCCATTAGACCGCTGCTGAGTGCAGCGGTCCACAACAGGGCCGTTATCAGTTGAGAAGACATCACGCGGATTCCTGCAGATCGACAGTATCCCAGACACCTGATGCCATCGTCTTCTGTACATAGCTTGTGAAGTCTGTCGGCGGTCGACCTAGCGCCTGTTCGATACCCGACGTTGGCTTGCTGTTTCTACCATCAAATACCACAGTGAACAACTCGTGCAATAACCATTGCAGGTCTTCGGGTGCGCCGGTTTCGCGCAAGGCGTCTATATAGGCATCGACGGGAATGCGGGTGTATTGGATGTGCCGGCCCAGTGCATCGGAAATCTGATGGATGCACGCATCGAAGGTCAGTGCCTCTGGGCCGGTGACTTCGTACAGTTTGTTGCGATGGCCGGGTTCGGTCAAGGTGGCAATGACAACGTCGGCGATATCATCAGCGTCGACAAAAGGCTCTGCGATGTCGCCGGCGGGTAATACGAGTTCGCCCGCCAACAGCCCATCCAGCATAAAGCTTTCACTGAAGTTCTGGTAAAACCAGCTGGCCCTGACGATGTTCCATGATAGTCCGCTCGCTTTGACAATGTCCTCTGCGCGTTGCGCGCCGTCCTCGCCACGGCCGGAGAGTAATACCAGGTGTTCCAATCCGGCTTCAGCCGCCAGTTTCACGAACGCTTTAATAGCCGATTCTGCACGTGGCATGGCAAGATCGGGCTGGTAGGTGATATAGGCTGCTCGGGTGCCTTTGATCGCGGACGGCCATGTCGCGGGATCATCCCAATCAAATGCTGGTCTGGTTGATCTGGAAACCGGACGTGTGGCATAGCCAAGGTCTTGCAGGCGCTGATTGACCCGGCTGCCGGTTTTGCCGTTTTTACCAATGATGAGAATAGGGGACGTTGTCATGGTTGTGCTCCTCTGTGGGTTTAGTGGGGGTCCGGATGTAAAGACTACACATCGTTATGTTTACTATGCAGTACGCTTGCTGGATTAACAATCGCGTAAAGTCCAGGATATTTTGCTCATCGTCCAAAGTAGATGGACTCACGATCAACAGGTGCGGCAAACTCTAAACCATGTTGCGGACCATTCCAGAGATCGCTCCCTTCAGCGCCCCCTCGTCGTGCTAACCGATCGCCTCGGCTACAAATCCGCAGCGGCTTTTTGCCGGGCGTTCAAGCGTGAATTCGGTGTCGCGCCGGGAAGGGTCCGTGGCACCAATGAATCAATGCACTGCTTACTGTGTATTTAGGCTTAATAACTGTGTTTTAATTGCGTTTTCACGTATTCAATTAAAGGAGCTCGAATTGAGTGATTCACCAGCTTTACTGATTGGCGGTAGCGATAGCGGTCCGTGCTTGCTCTATGCACGCATGGCCAACAGACATGGCTTGATTGCAGGTGCAACGGGTACCGGCAAGACAGTCACCCTGCAGAATCTGGCCGAAGGTTTTGCGCGTATCGGTGTACCGGTTTTTCTGTCTGACGTGAAAGGTGATTTGTCCGGACTGGCTGCATCAGGTCGGTCTCACCCCAAGATCGATGCGCGTGTGCAGCAGCTGGGATTAGATGATTACCGGTTCCGTGCTGTGCCTACGGTGTTCTGGGATTTATTTGGTGTAAAAGGCCACAATATCCGGACAACGATTTCTGACATGGGTCCGTTGTTGCTTACCAGCTTGCTTGATCTGAACGACACACAAAGCGGCATCCTGTATGCCTGTTTTAAAATCGCTGATGACGATGGCTTATTGCTGCTCGACTTCAAGGACCTGCAGGCCATGCTGAAATGGATGGCTGCAAACGCCAGGGAACTGAAAGCAGAATACGGTAATATTTCAGCTTCCAGTATCGGTGCGATACAAAGAAAGCTGCTCATGCTCGAAGAGCAGGGTGCAGAAGAATTCTTCAATGAACCGGTAGTGGCGCTGGATGATTTGATCAAGACTGATTTTTCAGGCAATGGCATCGTTAGTGTATTCGATGCGAGTACGATCATTCATCAATCGCCCAGGTTGTATGCCTGTTTTTTACTTTGGCTACTGGCCGAGCTGTTCGAGAACCTGCCGGAAGTCGGTGATGCAGACAGACCTCGATTTGTACTGTTTTTCGATGAAGCGCATTTAATTTTTGATGACGCACCCGAGGCCTTGCTTGATAAAGTCGAGCAGGTGGTACGCCTGATTCGTTCCAAAGGTGTTGGCGTCTATTTTGTCAGCCAGAGTCCTTTGGATATACCGGAAGATATTCTTGGCCAACTTGGCATGAAAATTCAGCATGCATTGCGTGCGTTTACCCCTAAAGACAATAAAGCGGTAAAAGCAGCCGCCGCTTCCTTCAGGCAAAATCCGAACATCGATAGTGAACAGTTGATCACCGAACTGGGCGTGGGCGAGGCCCTGGTGTCTGTACTGGATGTCGAAGGGAGGCCGACACCCGTTGAGCACGTTTATATCAAGCCGCCAGAATCTCGCATTGGACCGCTGACAGACGAAGAGCGCAAAGAGCATTTGTCACGTTCGCCTTACAAGGGGCGTTATGATGTGGTTATCGATCGCGAGTCCGCCTATGAATTGCTAAAACACAAGGCCGAACAACAGGCAAAGGCGGCAGCGAAAACCTCCGATGAGAAAGCCAGTACTGATGCCAGGCGTCGTTCGTCAAGACGCAGTCGCCGACAGACGCCGGTAGAGGCAATGGTAACGAGCACGGCGCGCAGTATTGGTAGTCAGATTGGTCGACAGATTGTTCGCGGAATTATGGGCTCGTTATTTGGCCGCCAAAAATAGGCAGAGTAGGAGGGCAGACACGCTGCTGCCTCACTTATGCGCCATTCCTGCCAAGGCGAATTACTCTTCGAAATAATTGTAATGATATTTAATTCCTCTCAGCATCATACCAGGGTCGCCCATTAGCCGGCGAGTGTGCGATTTTGGAAAGTCAGCAAACGAAAAATTACATTCTATAACAGCCACTTAATCGTCAATCAGGCGTGAATAACAAGGTGCGTGAGCATCATTCAGCAACGCGTCCTGCGGAAAATGATGCCGACAACAGGGTTTGTTATTATTAGGAAGCGCTGAATAATTCCATCGAGGAATCTTCAGGGCACGAAAAATTAAACATGCGATTTTTATTTTTCTTCATTTTCAATCACATATGTGATTGAAAACCTTGGCACAATCATGTGCCGCAAGGAAATTCTGAACAAATCAAAGTTTCCTCAGTGAGTGCGGGTAGTGGGATGACTGACATGAGTGAAGTAAACCTAAACCGTTCGGGGATCAAAGTGGTGTGTTATGCCGGCTATCGCGCTGAAGAGACACCGCTGCGGTTTTACCTTGGTGAACGGCGCATCGAAGTCTCGGAGGTGCTCGATCGCTGGATCGGTCCTGCTCATCGCTATTTCAAACTTCGAGGTGATGACGAAGGAATTTATATTCTGCGCCATTCGATCGACGAAGATCGTTGGGAAATGACCTTGTTCGACAGTGGCACCCGGGAAGATACCCGTCTTTCATCGACCTGAGTAGAAATAAACAGACAGTAAAAATACTGCAAACGATGCGAGCGCAGCAAGAAACACGGTTGGCGCGTATCTGAATATAGCGGTGTAAAAGGAGAAGCAGACCAGGATTTCAAGCCAATGAGGTCAACTTTTTGGGCACACGTTGAGCTTGTGCTGAATGGGCTCATGCGTTGTGGGATTGATAGCATCGGTTAAGGGTGTTTATACTTCCTCCTATACTTTACAAATTGTGGAAATGATTCAGAAGTTAACTGACAGCTGTATGGGTCGATCGCAGGGTGTGCCGAGCGCACCGCGAAATTTAAGTGTGTTGCCCAGTCCCGGTGCGCACGGCGCACCCTACAGTTTTGATTTCACTATTACAAATGTGACGGTGATTTTGAGTGCATCGGCACTGTCAGGCATAATTGAGAGTCAATGACAGTATTGTCAGATCAAATCCGGACATTTACTACTTAATCAAAAGTGTTTTCAGACTTTGGATGTCTTGTTTGTTCTGCTATCGACTAAGGCTTCTTCTGAGGCGGAACGTTTAACGCATCAATGCTGATCGGCAGCTGGATATGGATGGTAGACCCCAGTTCAACATCGGATGTCACCGCCATATTGCCCTGATGCTGCTCGGTCACAATATAATAGGAAAAAGAGAGGCGTTGACCGGCGTCAAAATCCTCTGCTGCAGGTTTGCCTGTAAAAAAAGGCTCAAATAGATACATCTGCTCTTCAGCTGTCAGTCCAAGTCCGTTGTGCTGGACTTGGATCCACAGATTATCATAACGCTTAGACAGGATGATTTTGATTAACGGATCGAAATCCTCAACCGCTTTTTTTTGCGCCAGTGCATGACAGGCATGACGAAACAGGCTCAGGAAAACCTGCTGCAGTTCCGTGATATAGCAGGGCACCAGAGGCAGGTTTTTTTCGAAATTCCGCTCAAGTTTAATCTTTCTAAATGGTAGCTCACCCGAAATAGAAACGACTTCGTTGGCAAGGCTGATGGTATTTTCCATCACATCCACGATATCGGCCAACTGCATTTTACCATTGCGGCTGCGGGCGAAGGCCAGCAGATTACTGATAACGGTCGCGACCTGCTCGCCCTTGACAGACATATCGCTGATTATGGTATTGAGCTTTTGCGCCTGATCACTACCGGAAATTTGCTTCGGTTCACTCGCATCGCTGATAATTCCCTGAAAACGCCTCAAATCCATCATCATTGCCTGCAGCGGCAGATTAATGTCATGAGCCATGGTCGAGGCCAGCTCGCCCATAAATGACATTTTATCGTTATGAATCAAAATCTTTTCAGCAGCGGCCTGTTTTGTCACGTCATCGACCAGGATTACAACCCCGGCCTGCTGCTCCTGTAACGGGTAAATCGTGATATCGTAGTGATAGAGGCTGCGCAGACTCTGCTTTAGATGAATTATTTTTTTTTGTTCGATCGATTCCTGAACATGCTCAGGAAGAACAGTTGCCTGCGGATAGGCTTCCCATAGCGTTTTGCCCAGTGCATCTTCTGATGATATGCCTGAAACCTCTTCAACCTGCTTGTTCCAGTGGGTGACGAAGCCGTCTTTATCCAGGCCCACCAGCATCAACGGCATCGAGGTTAAAATATCTTTGATATAAGACTCGGAAGATCGTAGTTGATTGGCCGTAATCACATGCTTCGAGACCTCATCCTCCAGTAGCCGATTACTCTCCAGCAGCAGTTGATTGGACTGATCCAGCGTAGCAGTACGCTCCTGTACCCGTATCTCCAGTTCATTTCGAATGGCGGTTAACTCAAGGTTCGCCCGATACGCTCTGCGACGGGCTATAAACAGATAGATGGTCACAATCAATAACAGCGTCAGCAGTGTGCCGCCGGTATAATTAGCCAGATGCTGCCAGTTTCTTACGCCGTTTTCATCTTTAAACAGGTCATTGTCAAATGTGTATGCCAGAGCAGGGGAACTCTGCAGAGCCATGATCGCAAACAGTAATGTGTTTTTCATAACACTAAATCACCCCAGAAAGCGGACTTTCACCAAATATTGTAAATGCACGCAGTATACCAAACACTAGTGCGTGTACATTTTGTGGACCGGCCTTACGCGGATTTTTCCAATATAGGGGCTCATATCGGATACAGAGTATCTCTGAGAGCCCCATCTGATCGACTTTTCTTAAGAAATATGGCAATAAAACAGGCGCACAAGAGGAAAAACACGGCACACACCAGCTGTAACCTGCTACTTTTTCAGAAGGGCATCAGTTATGTGTGTCTTCATCAGTGTTCTCCGTAAAAGAGACACCGAAGGCATTGATGTGCATGGTACCGGAGGCCGGACTTGAACCGGCACGCTATTGCTAGCATCGGATTTTGAATCCGACGTGTCTACCAATTCCACCACTCCGGCGTGCGGGGCGTATTGTAGCGAATACGGTTAATAGTTAACAGTGGAGAGTGGGTAGTTATTGTTGTGTCATTGCGAGAAGTGGAACGGCGAAGCAATCTCATGTGGACTGCGTGTATGCTGGAGATCGCTGTACTACTCTCGCGGTGACCGTGTCTTGAGGAGATCGCCACGCTTCGCTCGCGATGACGGTGTTTTTTGAGGGGTTGGTTGGCTTTGCTCGCGATGACGGTGGTTTTTGAGGGGTTGGCTGCGCTTTGTTCGCGATGACGGTGTTTTTGGGCGTTGGCTGCGCTTTACTTGCGATGACGGTGCTTTTAGAGGGCCTCTCTGCTCGCGATGGTGGCTTCCCTTAGCGTACGGGGCGCTTGGTTCGCTGTGGCCGTTATGTTCAGGGTAATACTTTCTTGAAGGGTTTTACGGTCACCGAGGTATACACCCCGGCGTGCTGGTAAGGGTCGTCCGCGGCCCAATTTTGGGCATCTTCCAGTGAATTGAACTCTGCGACGATCAGGCTGCCGGAGAAGCCGGCTTCACCCGGGTCCTCGGTGTCGATAGCCGGGTGGGGGCCGGCCAGCAGCAGACGGCCCTCGTTGAGCAGGGCATCGAGCCGCTCAAGGTGTGCCGGTCTGGCGGCCAGTCTTTTTTCCAGGCTGTTTTCGATATCTGTGGCAATGATGGCGTAGAACACGGCTAATCTTCCTTCAGGTCTTGGGTTTTATCCTCTTCCTGTTCCTCGATGAAGCGAGACAGATAGATCGCCTGCAGGATGACGAATATGATCGTCAGGCCCATGAGTCCGAAGAGTTTGAAATCGACCCAGGTTTCCATACGCGCTTGCGGCAGGGCTTCACGATCGTAGTAGAACGCAACATAGAGGTTGGCCGCACCGCTGATCAGGAAGAAGGCCACCCAGGACAGGTTCAGACGCGTCCACACATAGTCCGGCAGATCGAGTTGACTGCCCATCATGCGTTCGACCAGGTTTTTCTCGCCGATGAAGATGCTGAGCAAGAACGCCAGCGCGAATGCCCAGTTGAGCACTGTGGGTTTCCACTGGATGAATGCCGGATCACCGATGAGGATGGTGATGCCGCCGAGTACGGTGATCAGCACCAGGGAGAACACGTGCATGCGCTGGATTTTGTGGCTTTTCAGCCAGCTGTAACCCACCTGGATGAAACTGGCGACGATCGCAATTCCGGTCGCAACGATGGTGGCGTTGATATGATCGGGTCTCTCCGGATTTATCAGACTGCCGATGAAGGTATTGTCAATCAGGAATTTTGCTTGATAGAAGCTGACAAAGAAAAGAATAATTGGAAAAAAATCAAATAGTAATTTCATGTTCCTAATGCTACATTTAGTATTAAGACAGCTCGTCCCGTTGAATCTGTGGCGAGCATTATAGTTGTTTCAAGGCCACTAGGATAGAATGCGACGCATTCTTATCGGTTAAATCTGATTCGAGTATGGCATGAAAGCGGCCGACGTATGACGGCTATTATGCATATTTCTTTCAGCTTCAGCTAAATAAACGATGCCGGCAATGATATTTCCTGCTCTGTTTTATGTACAATTTCGCGTCGCTCGCCGAACCATTCTGCTTGATTCATAAGCATGGCCAGGGATGCGGCGATTGTCGGGCCGTTTGTGACTACGTGCGCAACTTTGCCGGCGGGCTCGCATATGGCATGTTCCATTGGAATTCCCGTACAATTCGTCGCCCTTGGGCCGGGGCTAGCATTTGCGCACAAGCGAAGATCAACCTGGTTGTTCGCCTCAACTATCCGATTTGGCCTCGCAGGACTTGCGGATAAGGTCTATGTAAATCAGTTCTTACCCGTTCGACTATAATTTCAGATAATTTGCGCGAAACGCAGCATTATGAGCCAGTATTTCGAAATCCATCCCACCCACCCCCAGGGTCGACTGATCCATCAGGCGGTAGCCATCATCGATGGCGGTGGTGTCATCGCGTATCCGACCGATTCGAGCTACGCCCTCGGTTGTCATCTTGGTGACAAGAAAGCGCTCGAGCGGATGCGCCAGATTCGTAAAATCGATGAAAAGCATAACTTAACCCTGGTCTGCAGTGATCTGTCCGAAATCTCGACATACGCCAAGATCAATAACGCGGATTACCGTATGCTGAAATCGCTGACGCCCGGGCCGTACACTTTCATACTCAATGCCACCCACGAAGTGCCACGCCGGTTGATGCACCCTAAACGCAGAACCATTGGCATCCGCGTCGTTGATCATCCCGTGGTTATAGCGTTACTGAATGATCTACGGCAGCCTTTGATGAGCTGTACCCTGATTCTCCCCGGTGAGACCGTGCCGCTGACCGAAGCCGATGAGATTCGAGACCAGCTGGAGGCTCAGCTTGACCTGATCATCGACAGCGGTCACTGCGGCATCGAGCCGACCACGGTGATCGATCTGACCGGTAAAGCCCCTGTTCTGCTGAGGCAGGGTATGGGGCGCGATCATGGCCTGGACTGAAATTGATCCATTGCATTTCAGGCAGCGGGATAAATCTGATTAAAAATACCCAGTTAGTCGTGTAAACTCCGTAGCTTGGTCGCAGCCGGGTGATGTTTGCCTCTTGACTCTTGATTTCCCGCGTTTTGGCTTTCCGAATCAAGCCCGCATTTCTATCCAGGGGGCAGGATGATCACGCAGAGGTTTGAATTTGCAATGGACTATACGAGGGATTGGAATAACGGTGTGTATTTCCGACTGAATAAAATGTGTTATGGAGTCAAAAACCCAGTAGGGGCGCGTCCATCTGGTGAGAAATGCGGGCTGGAATGAGCATCATAAAAAAACGTAAGAAATAACGTGCAAGAAATCCTCTATTACATTGTTATCGGTGCGCTGCCCGTGCTGCTTGCTATCACCTTGCACGAAGCGGCCCATGGTCTGGTTGCCGATAAACTCGGCGATCCGACAGCACGCAAGCTCGGCCGCATCACATTAAATCCGATCAAGCACATCGACCTGCAAGGAACCATCATTATCCCTCTCGTTATGATTGTGATGAGCAAGATGCTGCTCGGAACACTCATGGCATTTGGCTGGGCGAAACCGGTACCTGTGGATCCGCGTCATTTCAAGCAGCCACTCCTGGATATGGCGCTGGTGGCGCTCGCAGGGCCAGGATCGAATTTTTTCATGGCCAGTTTATGGGCCCTTTTTATCTCGCTCAGCGCGTCCGTGATCAGTGATCAATCGGTTCTGGATCATTTGATCTTTATGGGGGAAATCGGAATTTTCATCAACGTACTGCTGTTGGTGTTGAATCTGCTGCCGATTCCTCCGCTCGATGGCGGTCGTGTCGTGGCTGGGCTGCTTCCAAAGGAGATGGCCTTGGTCTACCTGCGTATCGAACCTTATGGCATGTGGATCCTGCTGGCACTCTTATTTACAGGCATCCTGGGCCAGGTCATGTGGCCACTGATCGTCACATTCCAGTCTATCATCAGCAAACTATTCATTTTCTAGGGAGTCGCTTTGAATACTGTTACCCGACAGCGTGTTCTATCCGGTATGCGGCCTACGGGTCTGTTGCATCTGGGCCACTACCATGGTGTGCTCAAAAACTGGGTCCATTTACAGCACGAGCATGAATGCTTTTTCTTCGTGGCTGACTGGCATGCGCTGACCACACACTACGAGGATCCGCGCATTATCGAGCAGAGTGTATGGGACATGGTGATCGACTGGCTCGCGGCCGGTATCAGTCCCGGCGCGGCTAAGATTTTCATTCAGTCGCGTGTTCCTGAGCATGCTGAATTGTACACCCTGTTGTCGATGATCACGCCTCTGGGCTGGCTCGAACGCGTTCCGACCTATAAAGACCAGCAGGAACAGCTCAAAGAGAAGGACCTGGCGACCTACGGCTTCCTCGGCTATCCATTACTGCAAAGTGCGGATATCCTGATCTACAAAGCCGGCCTGGTGCCCGTTGGCGAAGACCAGGTTGCACATGTTGAGCTCACCCGTGAGGTCGCTCGGCGCTTTAATCACCTGTACGGGCGTGAGCCCGGTTTCAAGGAGAAGGCGCTGAAGGCCTGCGCCAAGATGGGTAAGAAGAATGCACGTATGTTCAAGGAGTTACGCAAGAAATATCAGGAAAAGGGTGACCAGGACTCGCTCAATGTCGCTCAGGCACTGCTGGATTCTCAGCAGAATATTTCCATTGGCGATAGAGAACGCCTGTATGGGTACCTCGAAGGGCAGGGCAAGATCATCCTGCCGGAGCCGCAATCATTGCTGACACCCGCCTCGAAGATGCCTGGACTGGACGGACAGAAAATGTCCAAGTCCTATGCCAACACCATTGCGCTGCGCGATGATCCCGATGACATCACCCACAAGCTAAGAACCATGCCGACGGATCCAGCGCGGGTCAGGCGCAATGACCCGGGTGATCCAGGAAAATGCCCGGTGTGGCAATTCCACCTGATCTATTCCGATGACCATACCCAGGACTGGGTGCAGGTGGGGTGTCGTAACGCCGGCATTGGCTGCGTAGAATGCAAGCAGCCTATCATCGACAGCGTCCTCAAGGAATTGAAGCCGATACAGGAACGTGCTAGAGAGTATCAGAATGACCTCTCAACGGTGCATTCCATTATCGATGAAGGTAATGAAGCCGCACGCGAGGTTGCACGTGATACACTTGACGATGTTCGCAAAGCCATGGGTATAGCTTATCTCTAATGACTGATCAGGAACCGGAACAGCCAGCCGCGCCACACCAGGACGAAATGCCATTTGCACTGGTCGCGGGTGAGCCGCTGACGGTCATACCCAAAGACCTGTATATCCCGCCTGATGCGCTTGAAGTGATTCTTGAAGCTTTCGAGGGCCCGCTGGATCTGCTGCTCTACCTGATCAAGCGGCAGAACCTCGATATTCTCGATATCCCGATCAGGGAAATTACCCTTCAATATGTGCAGTACATCGAAATGATGCAGACCCTGCGCATTGAGATTGCGGCGGAATACCTGGTGATGGCAGCCATGCTCGCCGAGATCAAATCACGCATGCTGTTGCCACGCCCGACCGAGGAGGAGGATGAGGAAGATCCACGCGCCGAACTGGTCCGCCGCCTGCAGGAATACGAACGCTTCAAGCAGGCCGCGGAGGATATCGACGAACTACCGCGCATGCATCGTGATATTTACCCGCCATCGACAGAACTGCCCGAACTCCACCAGGATCGGCCGATGCCGGAAATCGAGCTGCGTGAACTGTTAATGGCTTTCAAGGACGCGATGTCGCGCGCGGAAATGTATAGCCATCATCAGATAAAGCGTGAGGCCCTGTCGGTGCGTGAACGTATGAGCAAGGTGCTCGACAGGATCTCGGCGAGCGGTTTCACTGATTACAGAACCCTGTTCACCATCGAAGAGGGGCGCCGCGGTGTTGTCGTCACCTTGCTGGCCATTCTGGAACTGGTGAAAGAACAACTGATTGATATGGTGCAATCGGAACCGTTCTCGCCGATACATATCAAGGCTGCCAGTGGTAGCCAGGCCGACGTGCCAACAGACGATTAATCGCCAAAAGAGGATTGATTATGGAACAACAACAATTAAAAAATATAATCGAAGCCGTCTTGATGTCTGCCGAGAAGCCGCTCAAGCTTAGTCAGATAGAAGCCCTGTTTGCGGGCGATGTCGATATGCCTTCACGTAACGAAATTCGTCAATGCCTGCAGCAGCTCGCAGAGGATTATCAGCAACGCGGCTTCGAGCTCAAGGAAGTCGCCAGCGGTTTTCGTATCCAGGTCGGTCAGGATTATGCCGAGTGGGTAGGGCGCCTGTGGGAAGAAAAACCCGCGCGTTACACCCGAGCACTGCTCGAAACGCTGGCCTTGATCGCCTACCGCCAGCCGATTACGCGGGGTGGAATCGAGGAGATCCGCGGTGTCAGCGTCAGTTCCAGTATCATCAAGACCTTGCAGGAGCGCGAATGGATCAAAGTGCTGGGCCATAAAGATGTGCCGGGTAAACCAGCGCTGTATGGCACTTCCAAAGAGTTTCTGGATTACTTTAACCTGAAGTCACTGGAAGAGCTGCCAACACTGGCCGAGCTAAAGGACCTGGATCAGATACATCAGGAGCTCGATCTTGATATCGATAACACCGCAGCGCCGGATGAGCGCCCTGAAAATGATGCAGAAAGTAGCGGGGCCGTGCCCGTTGATGACACAACCGCGGATGACAGCCAAGCGCAGTCGGAGGCTTCACTGACGGATGATGCACGTACAGGTGAACAGGTAGCTGACGCTGAAACAGAGCCGGCCGCTGAGCATGCTGATGGTGCAGAAGCGGAATCAGACATTGAGAACGCAACGGATACGAGCGCCGAGCCAGAGGCTGAGCGGGCTGACGATGATAAGACTGGACCGCGAGCATTGGCAGCGGTTGTTGCCGAGAACATCGAACAAGATCCGGATGAATCAGAACCGCAGCCGCAGTCTGCCGCTCGTTAGCCTGCAATATGCGGGCTAGCGCAACTGTTTTGTGATGCAGTTTAATCACTGATGCCAGGACAGCGCATCCAGAAAGTCCTGTCACGCATGGGTTTTGGTTCGCGTCGTGAAATCGAGCGCTGGATCGAACAGGGTCGAATCCAGGTCAATGGCAAACCCTGTGCCCTCGGCGAAACGGTTGATCCCGGTGACTGGATCCATGTCGACGGCAAGCGCATCATCGTGCGAGAAGCCGAACAGGCAAAAACCCGGGTCATCATGTACCACAAACCCGTCGGCGAGGTGTGTACACGCAATGATCCGGAGGGCCGCCCCACCGTTTTTGATCATCTTCCCAAGGCCGGGCGTGCGCGCTGGATCAGTATCGGCCGTCTCGATATCAATACCAGCGGATTACTGCTGTTCACGACGAACGGCGAACTGGCCAACCGCCTGATGCATCCTTCCCAGCAAATAGAGCGCGAGTACGCGGTACGTGTAAATGGCGAGGTGAGCAGGGACACCCTCAGACAACTGACGACTGAAGTCACGCTGGAGGACGGTCCGGCGCATTTCGATGACATTCAGGATGGCGGTGGAGAAGGCTATAACCACTGGTACTATGTTGTGATCAGGGAAGGGCGCAAGCGAGAGGTCAGACGCCTGTGGGAGGCCTTCGACATTCGCGTCAGCCGTTTGATACGTGTCCGCTACGGGTCTATTATTTTACCCAGGAGTCTGCGCAAGGGGCGTGCCAAGGAGCTGGACGAAGACACCACCAGACAACTGGGCGAGTCTGTTGGTCTCGAGCTGATGGTTAAATCCAAGCCTGCTGTGAGTAAAGCCGCAAGACCGGCGCGCGGCAAACTGCAGGTTACAACGGCGAAAAAAAGAGTGGCCAAAAAGCAACGTAGAGCGGTGAAAAAGAGAACCCGTTGATTTAATCAGGGTCAAAACAGCATATCGAACAACTTTGGGCATAACATGCAGGACAGTGATCCTCATTACCACAGGCTGCCGCAACACAGGCGAACGTTAGGCACTGGCGGTGCGTCCTGTCTGGCTCTATACACAAGCTGAAGTGGCATCATGTCGGGAAATCGAAAACCTTCGTGTAATTTGCAGACCGTTCAAGAGGTGGCTATGGAACAGCTGAGATTTACCGCTTCGATTATGCTGTGTACGATCGTGCTGCTATCGCCGCGTGCATACGCGGCGGGTGAAAATGAACTGAGCCCGGCATTGGTCAATCCCGGTTACGAAGAACAGCCCGAATGGTTCAAGGTATCCTTTCTTGATCTGTTCGAGGATATCGCTGAAGCCGCTGCTGAGGACAAGCGCCTGATGGTGTACTTCTTTCAGGACGGCTGTCCGTACTGCAAAAAACTGCTTGAAGACAATTTCGGCCAGCGTGAAATAAGCGATAAAACCCGCCAGTACTTTGATGTGGTCACACTCAATATCTGGGGGGACCGTGAAGTCACGGTGGGTGACAAGGTCATGAAGGAAAAAGAACTGGCCGCTGCGCTCAAGGTGCAGTACACACCGACGTTGATATTTTTCAATGAAAATAACAAGGCTGTCTACCGGGCTAATGGTTATTATCCGCCGGAAAAATTTGCTGTTGTACTCGATTATGTCGGGCAGAAAAAGGAAAGCAAAATCAGCTTTCAGGACTATCTGGCACAGGTGGATCCGCAACCGGCTTCGGGCAAGCTGCACACCGAAGTCAGCACTGTCCAATCAACCAGCAACCTGCACGCTGCACTCGAGCCGGACAAATACCTGCTGGTGATATTCGGGCAGAAACAGTGCGCGACCTGTGATGAACTGCACCTCGATATCCTGCAACGCAAGGAGAGCAAGGAACTGCTCGAGCGCATGAACGTCGCGGTCGTTGATTTATGGTCCGATCAGAAGATCGTAATACCGGCTGGCGGCGAGCTGAAAATAGCCGACTGGGCGAAGAAACTCGATATTCAATACGCACCCAGTCTGGTCTACTTCAACGACAAGGGCGAAGAAGTGTTTCGCTCTGATGCCTATCTGAAGGCATTCCATGTGCAGTCGGTGATGGATTATGTGACGACTGCTGCATACAAGCAGCAGCCAAATTTCCAGCGTTACATCGATACCCGCGCCGATCGCCTGCGAGCGCAGGGGATAGAGGTTAATTTAATGGATTGAACTTGGCTTTCACCACAAAGGCGCAAAGGACGCGAAGAGTAATAGTGTTGAAGTGCCCATCTTAAGCACATGCATGATGTCATTTATATTTTGGCCATAATAGTATGCTTATTTTGTGAAATGCGTTCATTGTTTATTGTTAGATAAAATCTCCGTCGCATCCATTGGATCTTTTAGGTTTAAATTTTTTCAAACCAGTGACGGGCTATAGGGTGCGTCGTGCGCACGGCGCACCCTGCGGTTTGTCCATGCAGCTGTCAGTTAACTTAAGTCGCTTTTGGAATGAATGTTTTTACTCAGCGCCTCTGTGGTATATCCCACCAGACAGGCCGTTTTTAATTGCTCATTTTTCGTCTTTCATTAAATCAAATATCTTTCCTGTTTCGGTGACTTCACCGCTCAACAGATAGACAAACATGTCGGTGATTTCCTCCGGGCTGGGTAATTGACGCTTATCTTCTGCCGGAAAGGCCAGGGCTCTGAAACGTGTGCGTATCGGCCCCGGAATCACTGCATTGACCGGGATATCCTTTGATTCGAGTTCGTCGGCGAGAATATGCATCAATGACAACTGACCGGCCTTGGCCGCCCCATAGGCGCCCCAGTAGGCGCTGATCTTGTCGTCAGCAGTGAACACGATACGCGCGGATGACGATTTTCTCAATAGCGGTATGCAGGCTTTTGACAGCATAAACGGAGCGTTCAGGTTGATTTGCATAACCTTGTACCACAGCTCGATATCGTATATTTCGATAGGCGTGGACGCACCGAGCCAGCCGGCGTTGTTCAGTAGTCCATCAAGTCGGCCGAATTCCTTGTCGATGTTGTCGTGCAGGTCATTGTAATCGGCGGGTGTGGCGCCTTCCAGATCCAGCGGATAGATCGCCGGTTCTGGCCAGCCATTTTGTTTGATTTCATCATAAACCTGTTCAAGCTTGTGAACGGTACGGCCGAGCAGGATGATCGTAGCACCATGCCTGGCGCAGGCGAGAGCTGTGGCTTTGCCTATGCCATCGCCAGCACCGGTTATCAGGATTATCCTGCGATCAAGTCTTATCGTGTCAGTATCGGGTATCATGGGATGAATAACTGCAGTGTTGTGCCAGGACGGTATCAATGGGTTGGCTATTATGAAGTATGCACAAATAGAATGGAATAACGGCACGCCGTACAGCCCTGGATTCGGTGATGTCTATTTTTCCGAAAGCAGCGGCGTCGACGAAAGCCTGCATGTTTTTTTACAGCAGAACCAGCTGCCGAAACGCTGGCAGCAGGCCGAGCGTTTTGTGATTGCAGAAACCGGTTTTGGTACCGGGCTGAACTTCATCGTCACGATGAAAATGTGGTTGCAGTCGGTAGCGGAGCCAGCCTGCCTTCATTTCATCTCGATCGAGAAACATCCGGTATCGCCGCAGGATATGTTGCGTCTGGCAGAACAATGGCCCGAACTCGAACCCTACTATGCCGAGCTCATACAGCATTATCCGCCACCGCTACCGGGTATGCACCTGCTCGAACTCGCCGGTGGTAGAGTCAAACTGCACTTGATATTTGATGACATCGAACAGGCACTCGAGCAGATCAGTCTCCAGGTGGATGCATGGTACCTGGACGGGTTTGCGCCAGCGCGCAATCCTGCCATGTGGACTGATCGGGTGTTCGAGCTTATCGCGCGTTACACCCTCGTGGGCGGCAGTTTTGCGACCTATACCGCATCCGGCGCCGTTCGCCGTGGCCTGACACAGGCGGGATTTGTGGTGAAGAAAGGCGAGGGTTTTGGACGCAAGCGCGACATGCTCAGCGGCTTTATTTTTGAACAGCGGTGCTATCGGGTCGATCGGCCCTGGTTCAGTCTGCCGGATTTTGCATGTCGCGAGAAACACGTGGTGATCGTAGGGGCCGGGCTCGCCGGGTTGTCTACGGCATGGGCGCTGGTCAAGCGTGGCTGGAAAATAACCGTGCTCGACAGACATGCCGATATCGCCGGGGGAGCGTCAGGAAATCCTGCCGGTTTACTGATGCCAAGAATCTCACAACACCCGAGCCTAGATTCACGCTTTTATCTCAATGCTTTTGTGTATGCGGTGCAGTGTCTTGATCGTCTACAATCGACCACGAATGATCAATTCTGGTTTAAAACCGGTAGCCTGCTCGTTGAAGATGCGGAAAAATTGCAGACGATGTGTGGGTCTCATCAGTTCCCAGGCGATTTCATCCGTTACATCAACAGGGATAATGCGAAATGTGTTTCCGGTGTTGAACTGAACAGGGACACGTTGTCACTGGTCGATGCCGGTTGGGTCAAGGTTAAGCGGCTTTGTGAGGCTCTCAGGCGAGTGTGTGGTGATGCCCTGACATACACGCAAACGGCGGTCACGGACATCCGATTCAACCAGGGTACGTGGGAGATTATCGATCGGGAAAATGGCACCGTGTTAGAAGCTGAATGTGTTGTCATTGCTAACGGCGCCGGAGCCAAACAGTTCACCTCGCTGCGCTGGCTGCCGGTCGAATCTGTTCGCGGCCAGTTGACCGTAGCCGCACAAACTGCAGCTAGTGGTCACATTAAATGCGCTATCAATGCCGGGCGTTATATCACACCGGCGCACCGGGGCAGGCATGTAGTGGGTGCAAGCTACAGCGCGGGTGATGAATCAAAGGGGCTGTCAGCAACAGAACAGCAGGATAATATTGACGGGATCAATGATCTGGTGCCGGCACTGCTCGACGATCAGAATCAACCGGCGGGCAGGGTGGCTGTCCGTGCAGTATCCAGGGACAGAGTGCCTGTAGCTGGCTGTGTGCCCGACAGAGAAGCGTTCGAAAACGATTATCATGACCTGTATCATGGCAAGCCTTCAAGACACTATCCTGCCGGCACGTACCTGCCCCGTTTGTATGTAACGACAGCACATGGCTCAAGAGGACTCAGCAGTTGCTTTATAGTCGGTGAATTGATTGCATCGATGATATGCCAGGAGCCCATGCCCGTAGGTAAGGATGTTGTCGATTATCTTAACCCGGGACGTTTTGTCATCAGACAGCTGAAGCGGGCGCGTGCCTGACCCTGAGCGTTGGCACATGGAGATGGTTCAAGGCAAAACTGGCCCGCATTGTCAAGGCCCCTTCCATGTTTCTGCGTGCGAAGTTAATGTTGAACTTCCACAAACGATCGACCTCGAAAAATTATGGTCACTGATCAGGCTTGGACGGCCACGCTGATTACTGGCACACTAGCCATTTTGGCGAGAAATGCGGTTTAGTGAGGTAGGGTGCGCCGTGCGCACCGAAATCAGTACAAAGCTGCAAAGTGGTGCGCATGGCGCACCCTGCGAGGCATACGCGAAGCGTTACAAAAGCGTTCGTGGCATACGAATGTCAGAGCGTCGAGGCAAATCCTGGCGAGTTTGGTATTATGCCTAACACTTTAGGTTTCTAAGAAGGGAACTACAGCATGTCCGGGTCTCGATTCATCAGCTAATACGACCATTAACACTGTATAAAAACATGATACACGAGAAAAACAGCAGTATTAACGGCTTATTCGTTTCGGCCATATTGATACTTGGCCAGGTTCCTGTTGCAAGCCTTGCCGATTGCACCGATGAGCCCGCTGCCGGTGTCAACTGGGCGGGTTGTGACAAACAGGGTGTTGATCTCAGCGGCATGGATCTGAGCAACGCGGTATTCACGCGTACCAATCTGGAAAATGCCAATTTTACCGGCACGCGCTTATCGCACGCAGACCTTAATTTATCGAAACTGAAAAATGCCCGATTCGACGAGGCACGCATGATCAAAGCCAGGCTGATAGGTGTGAACGCTGAGGGTGCAAGTTTCAGGAATGCGATTCTCGATGATGCCAGCCTCAGCCGCGCCACCTTGAATAAAACCGATTTCTCCGGGGCACGTTTACGCAAAGTCAGCTTTTATGAGGCCAGGCTCGACAATGCCGATTTTTCACAGGCCAATCTCGAAGGTGCTCGTCTGGAACGTGCAAAAATGTACGCCACTCAATTCGCAGAAGCCAATCTTATTTCTGCAAACATGGAAGCCGTGGACGCCGAGACAGCCAGTTTCCGCAAGGCCAACATGACTAGAGCTGTGCTGGACGACGCCGTGCTGAGAGAGGCGGACTTCACCGAGGCGGACCTGACCAAAGCTTCGCTACGCGAGGCCATCATTGACGATGCAATTTTCGATGCTGCGATACTCAGCGATACCATCTGGGTCCAATACCAACGCTGCCGTGCCACTTCCGTTGGCGAATGCCGGTAAATCCCGCCACTATCAGGATCATCAACCATGAATGCACAGCAATTTCTCGATCAGATGGCAAAAACAGCCAATGCCCTTGATCTCGAAGCCCACATGAATCTGATCTCAAAAGATGTCAGTGTGTTCGGCGTACCCGGATTCGATGTCATCGGTTATGACGACTGGTTCAGCCAATGCAAACACGAGTTCGGTAACAAGTTACTCAAAAGCGTCCGTTACAAGGGCCTGAATGTGCTTGCCGAGACACCCGCTAAAATCATGTTCAAGTCGTTGGAGACCGTCGAAGGTAGCGACGGCACAGTGAATACGAACGGCATTGAATTCATCATCCAGAAAGAAGACGACGGTGTTTGGCGCGTCAGCCAGGAGCGGGTGCTGCCAGAGGACGAGCTGGAAAATGACCTTCGTCGTGGCGCGCTTTGAACACTTCAGCCGGATACGATCGTGCAGGTCACTGATTTTTGGCTCAGCGCAACCAGAAAATCATCGCTGCCTTAAAGCAGTCACACCTGTTCTCCAGGCTGACGGAATTGCAGCTCGATCGCGTCTATCTTCATAGCAAATTGATTACACTGAGTGAAGGCGAGTTACTGTTCGCGCAGGGCGATGAAGTCGCGTATTTCTATCTGGTCCTTAGCGGGAAAGTCAAACTGTTTCGTGTGTCACCGGATGGGCAGGAAAAAATCATTGAAATCGTGTCACAAGGTCAGACTTTTGCTGAAGCCTTGATGTTTATCGACCAGCCGCACTACCCGGTAAACTCAGCAGCGTTGGAAACCACGGTCGTCGTTGGTATCGACGCGAAAAAATTCAAGTCAATGCTATGGGATTCGGTTGATACCTGCTTGTTACTATTAGGTGAGATGAGCTTTCGCTTGCACAAGCTCGTTCATGAGATAGACACCCTGACGCTGCACTCCGGTACCTGTCGTGTTGCGTCCTATCTGTTGGAGCAGGCACCGCTAGACCGTGCGTGTTTCGACCTGGATATTGCCAAGAGCGTTATTGCTGCGAGATTGTCGATTAAACCCGAAACCTTGTCGCGAATTATCAAGAACCTCAGGGAACAGCGAATTATCAGCATCAACGGCAGCCAGATTACGATCCATGACCGGCTGGCATTGAAAAACTTGAGTGTCGATAATGCGGGATTTTTGAACAACGGGTGAGGCGTGCCGGGTTAGAAGATGCCCTGTTTTTTGATAGCGACGATGGCGATGGGAAAAACGGCAAGTGCAATGAGCATCGGGACGTAATAGATCCATCCATCGCTGTAGTCTGCGTTTCCGATGATGCGCTGATTTAGCACCAGCCATGTGTGTGCAACAACCATCATCAGGCCAACAGCCGTGGTCAACGTGCCGCGCAGCAAGGGGACCGCAACACCGTAAACAACATATGGCAGCATACCGGCAGCGAATACGCTGATCAGGAGTGTGTGACCCGCCTCGAAGTGCGGGACCAGCGCCGAGATAATTGACAGAAGAAGACCGATCATAATGAACAGGTAACCCGGCGGGTTTGAATATGATTGAGCGTGCATAACGATATCTCCTCAATAGCCTGTAATGATCACATTGCGAAACGGCGTTCGTGTGTTTCTATCAGGTAAATATACATACTAATAATACCGCTGTTAGAAGCGTGAGTATCCGGAAAAAATACAATGGAATAGCCGGTGAGGGTGGACATTCCAGGCAAGGCAGGATCTGCAATATGGTAGGGTGCGCCGTGCGCACCGAAATCAGTACAACAAGTATGATTGCTGCAGAGTGGTGCGCACGGTGCACCCGACGATGCTGAGATTGTTGATTCTGTTGCCAGGTATTGCAAGCGAACTGCGAGTGAAACGAAGCAAACTCCCGCGTTCGGGGTTGTACTCGATAGTATGTAGAAATACTTTTTATTACTACGGTATTTATCAATGAGGATGCAGCGGTACCATTACGGACGGTGTCATAATAAAACCCGTTCGATGCCGTTGCTGTTGACCTTGCTGGTGAATTCATCCTGCCAGTTCTCGCCCAGTAGCTTGTTGCAGAGCTCAACCACGATATAGTCCGTTTCCAGGCCGGTATCGTCCTGGTATCGCGACAGCCCCTGCTGGCACGCCGGGCAAGAAGTCAGCAGCTTCGCTCTACCTCTGTTGTTATCGGGTTGGCCGGTCAGTTTTACCAGCCCTTCTTCGAGTTCTTCCAGTTTGCGGTAGCGGAGCTGGTCTGCGATGTCGGGTCGTGCTGTGCCCAGCGTGCCCGATTCGCCGCAGCAACGGGCGGAGAGCTGCACGTTTTGCTGCAATAAGCTCGATGCGACCTTGAGTGGCTGGTAGGTTTTCATCGGCGTATGGCAAGGGTCGTGATAAAGGTATTTTACGTCGCTTTTACCGTCAAGACGGACACCTTGTTCCATCAGGTATTCGTGGATGTCCAGCAAACGGCAGCCCGGAAAAATCTGCTCGAACTCGTACTTCAGCAACTGGTCCATACAGGTGCCACAACTGACGATCACTGTCTTGATGTCGAGATAGTTCAGTGTATTGGCTACCCGGTGGAACAGAACCCGGTTGGCTGTACTGATGGCATGCCCCTTGTTGTCGTAACCGGCGGCTGTTTGTGGATATCCGCAGCACAGGTATCCAGGAGGCAATACCGTTTTGGCGCCGGTTTCGTAGAGCATTGCCAGAGTGGCCAGGCCAATCTGGCTGAACAGACGTTCGGAACCGCAGCCTGGAAAGTAGAACACTGCGTCGGATTCAGTCCGGGTATTGTTTTCATCACGAATTATCACGACCTGCGTTGGATCTTCCGATGCGATAATCGAGCGCAGAGGCCGTGAAGGCACCCGGGCGCGCATGGGCTTGCGCACAAGGTGTACGATCTGTTGCGTCGCCGGGGTAGTGCCTGTCGTCGAAGGTGGTATACGGCCCTGTTTTCCCAGCAGACCTGATAGCTTTGCGAGCTTGTGTGCCGCATTGATGATGCGGAAACCGGCTTGTGCCATGAGCAGTCGCATCGCCTTGATGGTTCTCGGATCAGTCACATTGAGAAACTGCATCGCGGCCCAGCTGCCGATATTGAATTGCTTTTGTTTGTGGTTTCTCAGGATTTTGCGCATGCGTATGGAAACATCGCCGAAATCGATGTCGACCGGGCACGGATTAAGGCACTTGTGGCATACCGTACAATGGTCGGCAACATCGTTCAGATCACCAAAATGCCTCACCGCGACACCGCGGCGTGTCTGCTCCTCGTAGAGAAACGCCTCGATGATCAAGCCCGTGGCCAGGATCTTGTTGCGTGGCGAGTACAGCAGGTTAGCGCGTGGAATATGCGTCATGCACTCCGGTTTGCACTTGCCACAACGCAAACAGTGTTTGACCTCGTCGTTGAGCAGACCCAGTTCGCTCTGTTCCAGGATCAATGCTTCTTGCTGCACCAAGGCCAATGACGGCGTGTAAGCATTGTCCAGACCGGAGCCGGGTAATAATTTGCCCTTGTTGAAGCGTCCGTCAGGATCGACTGCCTGTTTGTATCGAACGAAGTCCTCGAGTTTGTGCGCTTCCAGAAATTGAATCTTGGTCAGGCCGATGCCGTGCTCACCCGAAATCACGCCACCCAGATCCCGCGCCAGCTGCATGATACGTTCAACCAGCTGATCTGCCTGCTGCAACATCTGGTAGTTATCTGAGTGGACCGGGATGTTGGTGTGCACATTGCCGTCGCCGGCGTGCATGTGCAGGGCGATGAAGAGTCGGTTGTTCTTGATGGCTAGGTGTTTGTTGCGCAGGGACTGCCGCAGTGGTTCGAGCTCCTGGCCTCGAAAAATTTCCCGCAGGCGTTGTTTGATTTCGTCGCGGTAGGAGATACGCACATCACGGCGCAACAGCATGTCGAGTACACGGTCCCCCTGTCTGATTAACGCCTGCTCTGCCTCCGACAGCAGTTCTTTATGATCCATAGCGGCGTCATCCATGTGGTGTGCCAGCGATGACCAGCGGTGCCTGACTTTTTGCAGATGTTCACGCGCCAGGTCCAGTTTGGCCTGCAGGATCGCCTGGTTTTCGTCGCTGCTGTCGTAGTCTTCATCCCGCTTCAGTTCTTTCAGGTCCCCCGAGAGATGTTCGATAAAGCGATCTAAGCTCACGAGCTTGTTGGCAATCGACTGTTCAATATTGATGCGCTCGATGCCGAGGCTATATGCACTGAGCTGCTCGAGCGGTATGACCACGTCTTCATTGATCTTGAAGGCATTCGTGTGCGCTGATATCGCAGCGGTACGTGCACGGTCTAGCCAGAAATGACGGCGTGCTTCCGGGCTGCTCGCGATGAAGCCTTCACCATTGCGTGCCTTGACACGTTTGACCACTTCGGCAACCGTGGCATCGAGGCCGGATTCTTCGTCGCCGGCAATGTCTGCCAACAGCACCATGCGCGGGCGCTCGCGCCCCGGCGTCTTGGTCGCGTAACGAACGGCCTTGATGTAGCGTTCATCGAGGTGCTCGAGTCCAGCCAATACCACGCCCTCGGTCTGCTCGACATAGGCTTTTAGTTCGACAATCGCCGGTATCGCTCGTGATAAATCGGTGTTGAAGAATTCCAGACACACCGTGCGCGCATGATTTGGCATTCGGTGCAGGATGAAACGCGCTGAGGTGATGATGCCGTCACAACCTTCTTTCTGGATGCCGGGCAAACCTGAAAGAAACTTATCGGTCACATCTTTACCGAGGCCGGCCTTACGAAACATCGCTCCCGGCATGCGTAACATCTTCGGCTGACCGATCGGGGTTGTGCCATCGGCCTGATAGGTATGGACACAGAACACCACTTCGTCCTGTTCATGGATTTTGCCGAGATTGTGGTAGTAGCGTTCGACTTCGATCCAGTTTGCATCAGGGGTGACCATGCGCCAGCTGACCAGGTTGTCCAGGGTGGTACCCCAGAGTACGGCTTTCTTGCCCCCGGCATTCATGGCCACGTTCCCGCCTATGCAGGAGGCATCCTGCGAGGTCGGGTCGACTGCAAACACCAGGCCATGCGCTTCTGCCAGATCGGATACCCGACGTGTGACCACGCCGGCACCGCAATGCACGGTTGGCACTGGATGCTCTACACCGTGAATGTTTAAAGGTTCGATGTGTTTGAGCTGATCGAGTTTTTCGGTGTTGATGACCGCTGAGCGTGTGTCCAGCGGGACCGCACCGCCGGTGTAACCTGTGCCGCCACCGCGCGGAATGATGGTCAGACCCAGATCGATACAGGTCCGGACAATCGCCGCGACCTCGGTTTCGCTGTCCGGTGATATCACCACGAACGGAAACTCCACACGCCAGTCTGTGGCGTCGGTGGCGTGGGATACACGCGCAAGGCCGCCGAAATCGATGTTATCCTTACGGGTGATGCGTCGAAAACGCTGGCGCACTTTCTCGCGTAGGTTCTTGTCCTCCGCGAACTGGCGGGCGAAACTGCTAACGGCCTCGGTCGCAGCCTGATGCAGTTCCAGTGCCTGCTGATTGTCGCCGGCGCGTGCCGAGATCTGTTCGAGGCGATGATGCATGGCATGGATCAGTGCCTTGAGGCGGGTTTTGTCTTCCAGCAGATCTTCCTGCAGGTAAGGATTGCGCGAGACCACCCACATATCGCCCAGAACTTCGAACAACATCCGTGCCGATATGCCCGTGTTGCGTTGATGCCGCAGTTCATTGAGCAAGTCCCAGTAGGGTTCACCCAGAAAACGAATTACGATCTCCCGATCGGAAAACGAGGTATAGTTATAGGGGATCTCGCGGATACGTTCTGGCATGAAAGTGTTTATGATAGCGCTTGTTGATGGCGGGCGGTGGCACGATGGCCTATTTTAGCCGAAAATTCGCCAGATCTGTTCAAACTGTGTGCATGACCCGAATTTTGCGGTGGTCATTGCCGGCTACTAGAGAACGGAAGGAGGATATGGACTTTTACGAGTTACCCTTTGCGAAAATAATTATGCTTCGGGACGATATCGCCGAAGTGATGATTGATGAAGGCATTGAGATGGATAATGAAATGGTAGAGCAATACCATGGCTTCTTGCTCGCCCATTTGCGTGCACCCTTTTCACTGCTAATCAACAAGATTAATTCATATTCGTACGATTTTCATGCCCAGCAGAAGCTGGCCACCCTGAGAGAAATCAATGCAATGGCTGTCGTTGCATACAACGGGATGACGAAGATTACGACGGAAACGCTGGCTTCATACCCGCGCGATGTGAAGTGGCATTTAAAGGTTTTTAGCAATCGAGACGAAGCCCTGGCCTGGTTGTTGACGGAGCAGTGTGGAATCGGCTGCGGAGCTGACTAGCCTGTGTTCGAGGGTAGCAGCAGACTGATTGCTCGGGCGCTTAACCTGTCTGATTGTGGTTTAATCTCCATCAGGTCAATAATGTGGCGGTGGTTTTTCTTCGCTTTCGTGAGCGATGTTGGATGAGGCAGCAGCCTCGATCTTTTTCTCGATAATGGCGATTTGCAGCTGCAACTGATCGATCAGGCTATGTTGATCGATAACGGTTTGATTGAGTACATCCAGGGTGTCCTCGATATGTGTGAGCCTGATTTCCAGTTCCGTGAGCCTGTCTTCCATCTTCAGCCGCCGTTCTTTTCAGAGGTTCTGACGGTCAGCCTGGTTGCGGCGCACACAGCCACCGGCATGGCCAGAAAGTTGAGCACGGGAATGCTGGTCATGATAAATACGCCAGTACCGAGGCCCAGTGAGCGCATTCTGTTGTCACGGTTGTATTCGCGGATTTCTTCGAACAGCATGCCGCGGTTGCCGAGCGGTGAGTCCATGTATTCCAGCGAGAACGACCAGGCGGCGAACAGGAACCAGGCAAAAGGCGAAGCTACATTGATAACCGGTATAAATGTCAGCAGCAGCAAGGGTATCAACCAGAGCGCGAAATACATCATCTTGCGAATTTCTGCACCGATCGTTCGAACGACTGTTTTCCAGATGGGCTCATTGACCATATTCTCTGGCATCGAGCCAGTCAGTTTGTTTTCAACACTGGCTGACAGGTAACTGTTAAAAGGCGCTGCAATCAGGTTGGCGATCAGGGTGAAGGTGAAGAACACGATCAATAACAGGGTGACGGCAAATAATGGCCAGATCAGCCATTCCAGCCACGACAGCCAGTTCGGTAGGAGCTTTTGCAGCCAGGCATCCATATACCGGCTCAAGAGATAAATAGCCCCGGCGAACAGGGCGGTATTGATGAGCAGGGGGATGAGTACGTAGCGACGAATGCCGGATTTAAAAATCAGTCCGAAACCGCTGAGACAATCGTTGATGCCTTTGATGTAGTTAACCATGGTTACTCCAGATAGTGCGCAATAAGTCGCTTAATTAAACGCGCGTCTTGCCAGCAGGGCGGCGCCGTAGCTGGCGTCACTGTGTGCTGCAATCTCCACCGGTACGCCCAGCTTTTGTTGACGAATGATTCGCCATCCCGGGTTAGCGCTGCCGCCGCCCGAGGTGAACACTTTTTTCACAGCAGGCGCACCCAGCTGCGACAAAACTTCATAGCCCTGGGCTTCGATCGCGGCAATGCCCTCGAGCATGCCCTGAAAAAAACGTAGCTCATCATCAGGTCGCGGCTCGAGCCTGGGTTGCAGCTCTGCATCGTTGCGCGGGAACCGCTCTCCGGCACCCACCAACGGATAATAATCCAGTCCCGTCGGTGTGCCCGGATCCAGACGTGGTGTCATTTCGTGAATGTGCGCCAGGTCGAAGTATTTGAGTAAAACATTGCCACCGCTGTTGGAGGCTCCCCCGGCGAGCCAGATGTCGCCCAGGCGGTGGCTATACACGCCCAGTTGACTGTAACAAATCGGTTTGTCGGATATCAGTTTCAGTACCAGCGTACTGCCCAGCGAGGTGACGGCTTCACCGATTTCACTGGCGCCGGTTGCAATGAAAGCTGCGATACTGTCGGTGGTGCCGGCGACAATTTGACAGTGATGCGGGAGACCTAATTGATCAGCGATTTTGCTGTTCACCGTCGAAATGCCCGATCCTGGTGTATACACCTGCGGCAGCAAGGCGCTGTCGATATTCAAGTCGAACAGCCACTGCGGCCATGCCCGCGAGACCGGGTCGTAGCCCAGCTTGAGGCAGTTGTTCTCATCGCTGATATCAAATCGGCCACACAGCAAGCCGGTGATCCAGTCGGCCTGATGGCATATGTGCGCAGCATCCGGGCATGATTTGAGCAGGGACAGCGTCTTGGCCAGCGTAGCACTGGCACCACGGGCGGCACTGTTTTCGGGTGCGTAGAGGCTGACTTTTTCGGCTTCTTCAGTACAGCTCTGGTCGTTGTACATCAGCACCGGCGAGCAAGGTTCGCCACTGCCGTCACAAAGCATGACACTACCCGACGTGCCATCGATGGCAATCGCCTCTATCGCTTCGGCATCGACCTGGTCGCACAGCTGGCCAATCACGTTGAAGGCCGCATGCTGCCAGTCAGCAGCAAGCTGGATCTGAGGCAGTGGAATTTTTACGCAGGCAAGTTCGTTGCCCTGCAGATCCACCGCGCTGCCGCGGACTCCGGAAGTGCCGAGATCGATTCCTAGAAATAACAGTGAGCTCAACGGCTTATGCTCCAGTCAGGGCAGTTGTACCGGTGGCGCTGATGTCCAGCCAGCTTTTTTGTGCTCTGCGACCACCGTAGTGTAGATGCCGCCGCGAACCATGAATTCCGCTGTCAGGCGCATGTATCTCGGCTGGCACGCCGCCACCATGTCGGCCAGAATGCGGTTGGTCACGGCCTCGTGAAATGCGCCTTCATCTCGAAAAGACCAGATATACAGTTTCAGTGACTTGAGTTCGATACAGGACCTGTCCGGGACGTATTCGAGGTGCAGGGTAGCGAAATCCGGCTGGCCGGTTTTGGGGCACAGGCAGGTAAATTCGGGCATCCGTATACGAATGGTGTAATCCTTGTCAGGTTGAGGATTATCAAAGACTTCCAGCTGTTTTGACGGCTGACTTGGCATGCTGAATCCTGTATATTCTGTCGGTTGAAAAAAGATGACAATTATACGCATGGATTTATTATATTTCGCTGTCGATTTTCAGACTCGCTCATGTATACTAACGGCCAAATTATAATGATAAGGCACCCAGGATAGTTCATGCGCCTGAGCAAGATTAAACTCGCCGGCTTTAAATCTTTCGTTGACCCAACAACACTCAAACTTCCCGGTAATCTCACCGGAATCGTCGGTCCCAACGGCTGTGGCAAGTCCAATGTGATCGATGCGGTGCGCTGGGTGATGGGTGAGTCATCCGCCAAACATCTGCGCGGCAGCTCGATGGAGGATGTCATTTTCAACGGTTCCTCCGGACGCAAGCCCGTGGGCATGGCCTCGGTCGAGCTGTTGTTCGACAACAGCGATGGCACCGCGCCCGGTCCCTACGCGCAGTACAACGAAATCTCCGTGAAACGCTCGGTGACGCGCGATGGCCAGTCCAAGTATTACCTGAACAATTCTCACTGCCGCCGGCGTGATATTGCTGACCTGTTCCTTGGCACCGGCCTGGGTCCGCGCAGTTACGCCATCATCGAGCAGGGCATGATTTCCCGTCTGATCGAAGCCAAGCCGGAAGAGATGCGTGTCTACCTCGAGGAAGCCGCCGGGATCTCCAAGTACAAGGAGAGGCGCAAGGAGACCGAAAACCGTATCCGTCATACGCGGGACAACCTCGCCCGGCTGGATGATCTGCTCGAAGAAATCGACAAACAGCTGGCACGTCTGAAAAGGCAAAGCAGGGCGGCCGAGCGTTACAAGGAGCTGAAGGCCGACGAGCGCCAGTACAAGGCCGAACAGCTGGCGTTGCGTTGGCGCGAACTGAAACGTGAGCTCGACGGGCGCGACCAGGAGATCAAGCAGACCGATGCCCACCTCGAAAAACTCGTGACTGAGCAACGCACCATCGAATCGAAAATAGAGTCACAGCGTCAGCAGCATGATGAGGCCAACGACGAGCTGAACAAGATCCAGGGGCAGTACTACAGCCTGGGTGCTGACATTTCAGGCATCGAACAGAATATCAAGTACCAGCAGGATTTGCAGCAGCGTCAACGAACAGACATGGAGCAAATCGAGGCAGAACTCAACGAAACCATTGTGTCTCTGCAAAAAGACCGTGACAGTATTGAAGAACTGTCCAGTCAGTTGGCTCTTGATACGCCTGATCTTGAACAAACACGCGATAAGGAAACAGAAATAAGCCAGTTGTACCACAAGGCCGAAGAGGCAATGCACGACTGGCAACAAATCTGGGACGATTTCAACAAGG
This sequence comes from uncultured Gammaproteobacteria bacterium, assembly GCA_942492025.1. GTDB lineage: Bacteria > Pseudomonadota > Gammaproteobacteria > SZUA-229 > SZUA-229 > JABDQW01. The sequence continues at coordinate 365,156 of CALODJ010000012.1, forward strand.
ACTATTCTGACACCACGCAGAAAGCGCAGGTTGAAAATTCACGTATTGAACAACTCGAACGTCACATCGAGCAGTTACAGCAGCGGCTGAAACGTATCGAGCATGAACAGGAAGCACTGAGCGGTGAGAATCTTGATGAAAAGATCGCCGAATTGCAGCAACGCCTGAGCGTGATCGAGCAGGAAAAAGTGGCACATGAGCACAAGCATGGCGACTTATTATCGAAGATTCGCGAAACGCGTGAACAGATCGTTGAGAGTGAACAGCAGGCGGCTGCACAACGACGCAAGATACATGAACACCAGGGGCGCTTATCTTCGCTGGAGGCGCTGCAGCAGGCCGCACTGGGTAAAGAAGATCGACCGGTCAATCAATGGCTGGAACGGCAGGGCTTGAGCGGTAAAAAACGTTTCGCCCAGCAACTCGAAGTTGAGCCTGGCTGGGAACGTGCCGTAGAGACCGTGCTCGGGGATACGCTGGAGGCTGTGTGCGTAGACGAGTTAGATCATCTCAGCAGAACTCTGACCGAGCTCGACAAAAGCAATTTATCACTGGTCGAGACAGCATCATCGTCTTCTTCTGGAAACAGCCTGCCGTCCTCTTCAGGCCTGCTGCTGGAAAAAATCCGCTCTGATCTTGAACTCGACCAGTTCATGTACGGTATTCGTATCGCCGATGATCTCGAAACAGCGCTATTGATGCGTACCTCGCTGGCCAAGGGTGAGAGTGTTATCACACCTGACGGTGTCTGGATTGGCAGAAACTGGCTGCGCATTTCCCGCGATCAGCAGGCCAAGCAGGGCGTACTGGCGCGCGAGCATGCTATTCGCGATATCCAGCAGCAGCTCGAAGACCTCGAACAGACCGTCGCAGAATTGAATCAGCGGCTGCATACCGAGCGTGAACAGCTGCAAGCACATGAGCACAGGCGTGAACAGGTGCAGAAGGCACTGAATCTCAAGCATAGCGAAATCAATGACGTTCAGTCCAGAATCAACGCGCACCTGTCCCGGCAGGAGCATGTCAGCAAGCATGGCGAAAACCTGGCCGCTGAATATGCTGAAATCGAACAGCAGGTCAGTGCCGAGAACGCGGAAATCGAACAGGCCACACTCACACGCGATGCGTCGGTTGCATTGCTGGAAGAATTGGGCGAGAAACGCGAGCAACTTTCCAGCCGACGCGACGCCCTGCGCGAGCAAGTGCAGCAGTATTGGCAGGAATTGCAGCAGCAACGTGAACAGTTGCAAACGCTGGCCGTACGCATAGAGGGTATGAACACACGCAAGCAGAGCCTTGAGTTCAACATAGCGCGCCTGACGCACAACCAGGAAACACAACAACAGCGCAAGAATGAGCTCAAGGTAATACTCGACAAATCTGGCGAGCCTGTCGAGCGTCTGCAGCAGCAGTTGAAGGCACTGCTGGAGCAGCGGCTGGAAGCCGAACAAGCCTTGGCCGACGCCCGCAGATTCGTTGAAGCCATCAACCACCAGCTCAAAGAGCTTGAATCCGATCGTGGCGAACACGAACAATTCATCCAGCAAGTCCGCGGTAATCTCGAACAGATGAAGCTTGACAGCCAGGAGCTACGCGTTCGCAGCAAGACCGCTGTGGAACAGCTTGAGGAAATCGGCCACACACCTGAACAGCTACTTACTGCTCTGGATGATCAGGTGAACAGTGCCGACTGGAGTGAAAAAATCACGGCTATAGCGCAACGCATTTCCCGTCTGGGCCCGATCAACCTGGCTGCGATCGATGAATACCAGCAAGAGCAGGAGCGCAAGAAATACCTGGACGAACAGCATGCGGATGTATCTGGAGCTCTGGAAACGCTGGAAAATGCCATTGCGAAAATAGACAAGGAAACGCGGACGCGATTCAAGGAAACCTACGACCACGTCAACAGCCGGCTCAAGCAAAAGTTCCCGCGTCTGTTTGGCGGTGGCGCGGCCTATCTGGAAATGACGGGCGATGACCTGTTGAGTACCGGCATCACGGTCATGGCAAGACCACCGGGAAAACGCATTACCAATATCCATTTGCTGTCGGGTGGTGAAAAAGCTCTGACAGCAGTGGCACTGGTGTTCTCTATCTTTGAGCTGAATCCAGCGCCTTTCTGTATCCTCGATGAGGTTGATGCACCACTGGATGAGGCCAATGTCGGACGTTTTTGTCAGATTGTAAAAGACATGTCTGAAGCCGTTCAGTTCATCTACATCACCCATAACAAAACGACCATGGAATTGTCAGAACAGCTCAGTGGCGTCACCATGCGCGAAGCGGGTGTGTCACGACTGGTCTCTGTTGATGTTGCGGAAGCTGCGACCATGGCGGCAGTTTAACCCGCGTATTGCACCAAGGTGGACGCTTAATGAAGAATATTTGTCGACATTACAATCCTTCATGCAATATGCGGGCTAGCCCACTGGTGAGAGATGGATAACTTTCGCTGGATACTGCTCTCTGTCGGCATTGTCATAATCATTGTCATATATCTGATCAGCAAGAAGAACAAGCGTGATTTCTACCTTGATGACGACGACATCTCTGAAGATCTGCCTGACATCAATGCCCTTGACCTCGATGACCTGGACGAAGGTGTGGGTGAAGTACGCATCGTTGCGCGCACAGATGATGACTTGACTTTATACGGTGACGAAACGTCCCCTGCACACCATCCGGATGTACACCAGCAACCAGAGAACGAGGCTGTGGCTGAGTCTGAGTCTGCTGAGGCAGCAGTCACCGAGGCTACGGAAGAACAAACACCACGTCCAAAGTCCGCGTCGGAACCCGCCGTGGAGAAAGGTATGCATGCTGAAGCCAGGCAAGCAACTGAAACCGGCTTGGCCGAAACCGTGCTGGTACTCAATATCATGGCCCGCGATGGTTCGACGCTTTCTGGTAAAAGCATCAACAGTCTTGCGCTTGCCAACAAGCTGGTATTTGGCAGCATGGATATCTATCATCGTATGGATGATCATGATCAACCAGTATTTAGCCTGGTCAACATGGTGAAACCCGGTAGTTTTGATCCGTCGGCAATTCACGATCTGACAACGCCGGGAATATCTCTGTTTATGCAGCTTCCGGGGCCGGCGAACGCGAGTGATGCTTTCAATGAAATGTTGCAGACTGCTTACCGTATGTCTGAAATGCTGGAAGCCCGTCTGTGTGACCAGCGCAGGCAGCCCCTGACGGAATCTGTTGTTGAAAAGTATCGCAATACAGCGGCTTCTTTTGATGACAACAACTGACCGGCATTTCTCATCACGCACCCTGATCAGAAATGCAGGCTAAGAGTGATAGATAAAGCAGTAAAAAGGGATGCCTTGCGTATTGATCAGTTGCGCGATCAATTAAATCATCATTCGTATCTGTATTACGTTCTGGACAACCCCGAAATCCCAGATAGTGAATACGACCGCCTGTATCGAGAACTGCAACAGCTCGAACAAAGATACCCGGACAGGATTACAGACGATTCGCCGACCCAGCGTGTTGGTGGGCAGCCGCTGAAATCTTTTTCGCAAGTCAAACACCGTATGCCGATGTTGTCGCTCGACAACGTTTTCAGCGAGGAGGAACTAACAGCATTTTTGAAACGAATAACTGACAGGCTTGGTCTCGACCGGGAACTTGAGTTCAATGCGGAACCAAAGCTTGATGGTCTTGCGGTCAGTCTCGTTTACCAAAATGGTTTGTTTGTCCAGGCGGCTACACGCGGTGACGGTACAATCGGTGAAGACGTTACGCAAAATGTCAAAACCATTCACTCAGTCCCATTGCGTTTGAGCGGAAAGCATATACCTGAACTGCTTGAGGTACGCGGTGAGGTGTTCATGCACAAGAAGGGTTTTAACAAACTCAACCAGCGTGCACTGGAGCAAGGGGAAAAAACGTTTGTGAATCCACGCAATGCTGCCGCTGGTAGTCTACGTCAGCTAGATCCAAAGATCACTGCCAGCCGCCCATTGGCCTTTTACTGTTACGCAACCGGGGGCGCTGAAGCTGGTCATTTACCCGATACCCAGCACAAAATTTTGTTGCAGCTGCAACGATGGGGCCTGCCTGTTTGTCCGGAAATCAGGCTGACCAAAGGCGTTGAAGGTTGTATCGAATATTATGAGGTCGTGCAACAAAAGCGCGATGATCTTCCCTATGACATTGATGGCGTTGTGTATAAGGTGAATGATATTGCATTGCAGCAAAGGCTGGGTTCTGTTGCACGTGCGCCTCGCTGGGCCGTTGCACATAAGTTTCCTGCGCAGGAAGAAATTACAACTATATCGAACGTGGATTTTCAAGTCGGACGCACCGGTGCCATTACACCCGTTGCCCGACTGGAACCCGTTTTTGTCGGCGGTGTTACGGTCAGTAATGCGACTTTGCATAATATGGATGAGATTGAACGCAAGGATGTCCGTGTTGGCGACAAGGTATTCATAAGACGTGCAGGCGACGTTATCCCCGAAGTTGTCCGCGTGGTTCCTGGCTCAAGAAAGGACAAGTTGAAAAAGATCAAGCTGCCGAAAAAATGTCCCGTGTGTGGTTCTGATATTGAACGCATTGAAGGCGAAGCCATTGCGCGTTGTACCGGTGGACTGATTTGCAGGGCACAACGTTCTGAAGCGATCAAACACTTCGCATCGCGCAAAGCGATGGATATCGACGGGCTGGGCGACAAACTGGTCGAGCAAATGGTCGGGGCGGGCATGATTGAGTCAGTGGTTGATCTGTACAGACTCAAGAGTGATCAGGTTGCCGGGCTGGAGCGCATGGGGCAGAAATCTGCCGAAAATCTCATTGTTGCTATCGACAACAGTAAAAAGCCTGAACTTGCAAAACTGATTTATGCACTGGGTATACGTGAAGTAGGTGAGGCGACAGCTCGATCACTCGCGCAGTCATTCGGAAACCTGCAGGCAATTATCGATGCGAACGAGGATACCTTGCAACAAATACAGGATATCGGCCCGGTTGTTGCCAAACATATTACCCATTTCTTTGCTCAGGAACACAACAAGCAGGTCATCAATGAGCTGATAAAGGTAATTGATATCCAGTTACCGGCTGTCGGTCAGGGTGAACAGACATTGTCGGGTAAGACATTTGTTATTACCGGAACATTGCCGACTATGACACGCGATGAAGCCAGGGAGCTGCTGCAGTCTGCCGGGGCAAAAGTCAGCGGCAGCATATCGGTAAAGACCGACTACCTGCTGGCGGGAGAGAAGGCTGGATCCAAACGTGCAAAAGCAGAGAAGCTTGGTGTTGAAGTCATCGATGAATACAGGCTCTGGGAACTGTTGGGTTGATAGCCTGTTAGTTCAAGCACAGCGGGCTAAGATTCTTATCACACCGATTCGTGAGAATATGAGCCATCCCAGTCATCACTTGGGGGGTGCTCGCGGTAGTGGTTGATACGATCACGATATATCTGGTAGATTTTACGTTGCAGGTCAGCACGGGTAAGTACGTCTAATTCCCGCTCTGCCTCGTCCCATTGGCGTTCACAGAAATACCTGAGGGCGAGGTGATAATGTTCCAGGTTTGCGCGATCCGATTCGCTGATGCTGTCTTTCTGGCCAAGCGGTTCATAGATCGTGACGGGTCTGTCCCTGCCCTTGACCCTGACCCGGTCGAGCTCGCGGAATTCGAATTCCGCAACAGCATGGCGCGTATTTTCGCCAACAATGATCTCAACACCATAGAACTTCGTTAGTTTTTCAAGACGCGCTCCGAGGTTCACGGCATCACCAAGGACAGTATAATCAACACGAAACTGAGAACCCTTATTGCCGACATTCATTGCACCCGTGTTAATACCGATGCCGATGTTGATTTGGGGCCAGTCACGCGCTGCAAATTCAACGTTAAGTTCGTGTATCCGCTGGATCATGTTCATCGCTGCACAGAGTGCGTGCAGGGCATGTTGTGGATCTTCGAGCGGTGCAGCCCAGAATGCCATGACGGCATCACCCATGTATTTATCTATCGTACCGCGATGTCGATGGATAGTGTCGGTCATGGGGGTGAGGATAGCGTTGATCAAGCGGGTGATCTCTTCAGGTTCCATGCGCTCGGATATAGAGGTGAAATTGCGTACATCAGAGAACAGTACGGTCATCTCACGAATTTCGCCGTCGAGATTAATCTCGTCCATTTTCAGGCGGATTTCATCTAATAGGGCAGGTGGGATGTAGTGACCAAATAACCGGGTGAGTTTACGTTTAGCACGATTTTCCGCAAAGAAGCCATAGGCCATTTGCATGATGAACAGGAAGACAACGAGTAAAACAGGTGTGGCTATCGGTAATACGAGTTGATAAGAGGTCCAGGCAATAAGGTTACCGGCAATCAGTACAACGACCAGTAAACTGCAAACCATCATCCCGGTAATAGGTGCCAGACGGGGTAGCAGAAATGTAAGGATTAAGCCCAGAGTCAGCAGTATGATGAATTCTACAGCGACTGTGTAACCGGGCTGATGCATAATAGTCCGGTCCAGAATTCCCTGAATGATATTAGCGTGAATTTCGAACCCTGGAAAAGCCGCCTGCAGCGGTGTTGTATGGATATCGTGCAGCCCGGCTGCTGATGAACCCAGCAATGCTATTTTTCCACGCAATAAATGGGTGGGTGCTTTTTCTTCAAGCACGTCTATTGCAGAGATGTACATGAAGCTTCTCTGCTTGCCGATATAAGGCACGAGCATGCCCGCATGCTCATCTACAGGCACTAACAAATCACCCAGCTTCAACCACTCGAGCACAGAGTCATTGCTGTTGTCTTGATTGGACCTGGTAATGAGTTCAAGTTTTGGAGATCCTAGCGCAGCGCGTGATGTAGCCAGAGCCAGCGATTCATATACCGCGGTTCCATGTTGTTGAAGAAGTGCGGCGCGTCTTGTAACACCGTCATTATCAAGCAGTGGATTATCAATGAAACCGGCGCTTAACGCGCTTGATTGTAGAATATCGAGATTCGCAGTGTAGCCATTGGCAATCGTCAATGGAATTGGGTAGTGTGTGGCGGTAGTCATTAAACCCACAGGGTCGGGTAGCTGGCCTTTATGTGTGTCCGTATCCATGATAAATCCGAGGACTGTTGTACGCTTGCGCAAGCTTTGTGCAAACCTTGTATCTGGCTGGATTGTATTAGAGATAATGGTAAATTCTCTGAGAAACGCGCTGTTGTTTTTTAATGGGCCATTGGCCAGTTGTCGCAACAGTCTTAGTCCGTCGTTGTCTTCCGCCTCAGCGAATACCATATCGAAACCGATCGTTTTGATCTGGTAGTGGTCGAAAAGAGCGTCAACAATATCGGCCAGGACAGTGCGCCCCCATGGCCAATGTCCAAGCGCAGCAAGGGTTTTTTCATCAATATCGATGAGCACGACCTGCTTGTCACTGGTTTGTGGCAGCATGAGATTCAAGCGCGCATCGTAAGACTGCTTTTCAACGGTGTCCAGGAAACGAACGGGTACTATGCTTGTAAGGTGTAACAGGAAGAAGAATATAAGTGCAATACTCAAGGCATAATTAGTGTATCGCAGGATATTCACAGTGTTCTGGAGCGGTCAGGCTACGGTTTTTATATGATCGTCAAGAATCTTTGTGAAAACAGCAAACATGAAAAGGTACCGCCATGAAATTTATCATTAATCTTTTGAATTCTGTAGAATACCTCTATTTCATCCCATTGTGGAGTTTATGGCGATTGCAATGATTGCTGGAATCGGTATTGATATTGTTAATCATGAACGTATGGCGCGTATTCACAAACGCTTTGATGAAAAGTTTGCCAGGCGTATTCTCGACGAACAGGAAATGGAAGATTACAACGATGCACCGTCGCCTGCCCGCTTTCTGGCCAAACGGTTTGCAGCGAAAGAAGCAGCGGCTAAGGCTCTGGGCACTGGTATTGCCAATGGAATAACGTTCAATATGATTTGTGTCCGACACGACGATCAGGGCAGACCATTGGTAGAGTTACTGGCTAAAGCGGCAGAGTATGCACACTCAATTGGAGTGACCAAACAGTGGCTTAGTATCAGCGACGAACAGGAAAATTCGATCGCTCTGGTGGTGCTCGAGACAGGCGACAGTTGATATACCATCGATGGTCTGTGAATAGATATTTTATTCAATATTGTATCGAGCAAGATTTATGGCGGGCGTTCGTGTCTATACTGCGACAGCTTAACCTGAAGTTCCAAGTTCAGCGGGAAGTTCAAAATCCAGCAATTTATCAATTTCATCCAACAGTGCGTTGCTCAGCTTGACTGTACTATCATACTCCTCCTGGTTATCGATTGAAGTTTCGAGTAACTGGGCGGCCTTGCTGAGTGCGGGTGTACCACAGCAGCGACTGGCGCCATTTAGTTTATGCGTCACTTCTCGTAACTGAGGAAGATTATCATCTTTCATAGCCTGCTTGATCTCGCTACGATGCTCGGGCAGTTCTTTAATTAACATGTTGAACAGTTCAATAGCCAGCTTTTCGTTTCCATTTGCAAGAGACTTCGCGCGATCAAGAGAAAAAACTTCTGTACTGTCCAGTGCTGAACCTGCTAATTCGGCTGAGGAAGGCTTATTCTGGAATCCAGAGAACCATTCGGCAATGACGTCGCAGATTAGTTGCTCGCTAATCGGTTTGATAAGAATATCATCCATATCGCATGATTCAATTTTTTCGATTTCCTGTGGCATGGCGTTAGCTGTCAGGGCAATAATGACTGATCTGTGTGTCTTGTCCTCAATCGAACGAATTCGTTTTGCAGCTTCGTATCCATCCAGGCCGGGCATGTGAATATCCATAAAAATCAGATCATAGTTGTTGTGCTTGACCATTTCTACACTGTCATTGCCTGAACATGCGGTTGTGACGTCATAGTTGTTCTTTTTTAGAATAATCTCTGCAAGTCGGAGATTGATCTCATTATCATCGACTACGAGGACTTTTAACGATGGATGTACGAAGGGCACTTGTATTTCACTTGTATCTTGAGATTGGCTTTTCAAAGTATAGCTTTTGTTTAAAGTATCGACCAATGATTTCTGTATATGTGCCCGCCTGGCTGTACTGAATACAACATTACCAATGCTGTCGGAATCGATCCGCCCAAGTTCGGTGTATGAGCGTGTACTGACAACACTCAAAACCGGTACATGATTGATCGATTGACGTAAACAGTTTGTATACTGGTCTATGTTTTGCATATGCTGACGGCTTATTCCCAGTACGACGGCGTCAAAAGCAGTATTGCCAGTAAAGCAGCTCTCCTTATTACATTGATTAAAACTGTACTCAGTAACAATGCAACCCCATTGCTCCATCATTGTGCGAAGAGCTTTGCGGCAAAGAATATGGTCATCGACCAATGCGATATTCTTGTTATTCAGCTCGTTGTAAGTGGTCTCGGACGATTTTTCAACAACATTGACTGGTATTTTGAACCAGAAACTGGAGCCCTCGCCTTCGGTGCTGTCGAAACCAATTTCTCCGTTCATTAATAATATTAGTTTTCTCGAGATTACGAGACCAAGGCCTGTACCGCCAAAATCACGTGTTATTGATGTATCAGCCTGGGTGAATGCCGTGAACAGTTTTTGTTTGTTGCTCTGGTTCATTCCTATGCCTGTGTCTGACACGGTGAACATGATTGTGTTAGAGGTGGTGCTGTTATCCGGCTCTATTTTCAGGAATACGTAGCCATCCAGGGTAAATTTAACTGCATTTCCAACCAGATTCAGCAGTACTTGCCGCACGCGAATCGGGTCTGACTCAACGATGTGGGGTACATCTTTATGCAGATAGTAAAACAGTTCGATATTCTTTTCGTAGGCTATAGGTGCGAGCAGATCGATTACATCTTCTACTATATCGATAATGTTAGTGGGTGTCAGGGTTATTTCAAGTTTGCCTGACTCGATTTTTGACAAATCCAGGATGTCGTCGATTATAGTCAGTAAGTTGGTTGCGGACTTGTGGATTGTCCATGCATAGTCCTGTTGGTGGTTGTCAAGGTCAGTGTTGATTAACAGCTCGGTAAAACCCAGGATGCCACTCAGTGGTGTACGTATCTCGTGGCTCATATTTGCCAGAAACTCTGATTTGGCTTTACTGGCTTGCATGGCGTTGAATCGCGTTATATCGAGCTCCGCATTTCTGATTTCAAGCTCTTCGAGAGTTTGTTGTAGTTCCTGCGTGAATTCATTGATCCTGGATTCCATCCCTGTCTGTGCTGTGCGTAATTCATCAGCCATGCTGTTGATGCATGATTCAAGTATTGCCAGTTCTCCAGGTGCATCCAGATTGATGTGTGAATCATACTTGCCAGCAGCGATTTTTCGCACGGCTGCGGTTAGCCGCTTTATAGGGTGTGATATCTGATGGCTGAGGCGAATCGCAAGCAGTGCGCTTATTATGAGAATCGCCAAAGCGATCAGTCCGCCCTGTATGAGGCTTTTGATTTTCTGTTCTGAGTTATACTGGGTAGTCAGGTAGAGATCGACGTGTCCTATTATCCTGGGAATCGTATCAGTATTTGATGCAATCAACTGCTTTTCATCGAAGTCATCTATATCGAGCTGTTGTGTGATTATTGCGCGGCGAAAGTGCAGCACGTCCTTGTCTGATAGCAGCGTGTAAAGATAGTCAGGATACTCCCTGGGGCGGGGTTCTTCGGCCAATGATAAAAGCACATCGTCGTCTTCATTCGTGATGGTTACTTTTATCGCTTCATTATCGCTCATTAGTGTGTGATTAAGTAAGTTTCTCAATGAGGCGATGTTGCCTGAAAAAACTGCATATTCTGTGGCGGGTGATATTTGACTGGCTATAGTCCGTCCGTGCCGATCAAGCGCATTGGTGATGTATTTAAGCTGTGAAAAAGTGAAATAGAAAGTCAGAGCCAGCGCAATCAATAATGCTGGCAGCAGTGTCAGAACCAAAACCCGTTGTCTTATACCCCACTGTTTCACCGTGCGATTTCCATACCCTGAATCCGCTCGAGGATGGTATTAATGTCGGGTAGTGTGAGGTTGAGTGAGGCGGCAACCCGAGCGTTGGTGCTTACCGAGAAGTCACTGGGGGTGTAACTGTTATTGTTAAACTGCCACTTATTATCAAAAAACGCATTGATGATCGTTGCTGCTTCATCACCAGCTGATTCAGGCGATGTATAAATTGCGGCTATAGCACCGGCCTGCACAAAACTTTCCGAATAACCGATAACGGGTTTTCTGTGGCGATAGGATGTGAGCAGTATGTTCTTGACAGATCTGCTGTTGTAGATCAGAGGGTCAACTATAGCGAGTAATACCTGGTTATTTTCAACGGCTGTTTCCAGTGTTTTTAACAAGTCACTTTCATCGGTAATTGCATATAGCTGCAGATTTAGATTGTATTTTATTGCGCATACTGTGAGTTGCGCTGTTGCATCTAGAGAGTTAATACTGGATAAAACACCAATCGTTGTCCATTTCGGATTCAGAGCCTGGATCAGCAGCAAATGTTTACACGCTGGCTGTGCGGTGATCAGGTCAGACTGGAAGGAAGTATGCCTTGAGTTGGTAATTCTTCGGTTATTGAGCCTGAGTACCATCGCATTATCATCAATTTCATCAAGTTTTTCTATGGCTTCTTCGCCTATAGCCACATGGATGGTTTTGTTTTGCTGCGGTGTTGTAGAAACATCATCAGCTGAGATAATAATTGTCCGCGTGCTGTCGTTGTCAAGATTTTGCTGTATTCGCGTTGCTGTGCGTTGCTGATAACTGCTGTCAGATGATGTAATAACAACGACGTGGCGTTTGCTGTCAGCGTGGGCATACCAGGCCAGTCCCAGTGCGATGCACGTAAAAAGCATCAATACCGGGAAGACCGGCATATTATTCATATCTTTTTGTCTCCTTCTATCCATAATCCCTGAGAATTTTCGCTTTGACATCGATGTTCAGAATATATTCACTGAATATGCAGCAGGAACTGGATGAATGCAATCAGATTTTGCTCGACGGCAGGGGCCAGGCTGCTCGGGAATTTGTCATAATCGTTATAGTCTTCCAGTATATTTTGCAGATTAATGGCAATACTCGCGCGTTCATCACCAAGCTTGATATTACGAACCAGGCGCAGGTCAAGTTTTCTGTACCCCTGCGTGTTTCTGAAACCGCAGCCACCATTGGGTTCGCCGCCGCCCTCGCAAGTATTGTTATGATTTGCATCCATCCAGGCCATGTCGCCAACATAATAAAAACCAGCACTGCCAGAGTATTTTTCGTTGAAGTCTTTAATTGTCAGTAGTGAGAGCGAGTGATCAGGTGCGGATTCTTCGTATTCCCTGGATTTGCCAGTGCGAACGGTGTTGTCGCTTTTGATGCGCAGGATCGAGCCGCTAGCGACAATACGAAACGTGCGGTCAACACGGTAATCCAGTTCAATATCAAAGCCTTGCACCGTCGTCGCATACAGGTTGTCAAACACGAAGGCTTGTTCATTGACATTATCCAGACCCGTTGGATCTGCGATTTCAGGTGCGTCGATCAAGTCTTCCAGCTTGTCCTGAAAGATCCGGGTGTTAAGCAATAATCTGCTGTCAAGAAACCTTCCGTAGTAACCGATCTCGACATTGGTTATCTTCTCTGTTTGCAGGTTATTGAGTGGAAAGTACAGTTGATCATACAGGGGAACCGGTTCGGTGCCATTAAACGTGGCTGTGCCGGTATAGGCAACGTTGGCGTCCTGTTCAAACAAAAAGGGCGTACGAACCGCCCGGGATGCCCCAATACGTGCCGTATGGCGGTCGTTGAAATGATGCAAATAGGCGATGCGAGGCGATATGTCCGCATCAGTGCCATCACTATTTTCTATTAATATGCCCACATCAATGGTGTTTTTAACGTCAATATCAGTCACTGCACTGCCAAATAATCTGTAAGTATTTCTTTTTACTCTGCCAGATGTCCGAAAGTAGTGATCTGAATTGACTCTATCGTGCTGTGCGCTGATGCCCCATGTCAGATCGACAGCATCATGTGGGCGAATAAAGTGCGTGAACTCCAGGTTATGTCGCTGGCTGGTGTAGCTCTGCATCACTGGGAAGGTAAACGGATCGAGTGGGAAAATATCGATCGTTCTCGACATAAAGTCATCCTGCTCATTCAGGTAATTGAAAAAATATTTAACAACGAAAGACTGATCTGAATTGATGGTACTGTTCCAGCGCAGGTACTGGTGCGCATTCGTGTCCTCTATGTCGCGCTTTGGTTTGACGGGTTCTCGCTTGCCGGCCTCGGCCTGCTGGATCGTGCGGCCAAAGCTTCCCTGATAAGTGATCTGGTTTCTTGTGTTGGCCTGGTAGTCAAGGCGGTAGTCAAAAAGTCCGGAGTTCACATCGTCATCGGCATTGTTGCCGTCGGCACGGTCCTGACCGTCATCATTGACAGTTGCTAGCGTAAGCCGGTAATCCAGGTCGCCGCTATTACCTCCATAGCGATAGGTGGCATCAAATATATCGTGGTTGCCGACATTGACCTTCGCAAAATGCCCCTGGTCCTCTGAAGCGTGGCGAGTAATGATGTTGATGACAGCCTGGAACGAGTTTGAGCCGTAAGTTGAAGCGTTGGGTCCCCGGGTGACCTCGATGCGTTCAATGTCATCGATTGCAATGGGGATGTTGTACCAGTTGACGCCGCCTAACAATGGGTCGTAAATCGAACGGCCATCGATAAGCACATTCATCTGTCTCGAAAACTGGTCACTGTGTCCATGATAGGCCACGACCAGCAAGGGTTTGTCGCCAAAATCATTGACTGAATGACCAACGACTATACCGGGAATCAGGCGTAACGCATCCGGTATGGTTCTGGCGCCTGCTGCTTCGATCAAATCACGATCGATACTGGATATAGCGACAGGTGATCTCGATGGCGTCTGCTCGAGTTGGTTGTCAGACAGTACTACGGGCATATCAGAAAATGTGTCGTCTGCCGCTGATGTTGCAGTGGTGATCAAAGCCATACTACAGAGGAGTGTCAGGGCAAGCCCTGAGCGCTGATTGAACATGCGTCGTCGAGTCCTTTTACACTGTTGTGTATATTTAATGTGGGATATACTGCCAAGATCAACGTGATGGCGCCAGCACTATCTCATCACTTTATGGTAACTCTCTGATTATGAAAGAAGCAACTTATCATTCACTCGAAGATTGCATTGGGAATACACCGCTGGTGCGTTTGCAGCGTCTATCAGGTCAAACGAGTAACACCCTGCTGGTGAAACTCGAGGGTAACAATCCGGCCGGCTCGGTCAAAGACCGTCCGGCCTACAACATGATTCATCAGGCCCAGATACGTGGCGATATCCAGCCGGGTGACACCCTGATTGAGGCAACCAGCGGAAATACCGGTATTGCATTGGCCATGGTATCGGCCATGCTGGGCTACCGCATGATCCTGGTAATGCCGGAAAATATGACTGAGGAGCGGCGCGCTGCGATGAAGGCCTATGGCGCCGAGCTGGTTCTTGTCAGTCGCGAACAGAGCATGGAGGGCGCTCGCGATCTCGCCCAGCAAATGCAGCAGGAAGGCAAGGGCAAGGTGCTCGATCAGTTCAATAATGAAGACAACCCCGGTGCACACTACACGGGTACCGGACCGGAAATTTGGCGTGATACCCAGGGAGACGTCACGCACTTTGTCAGTTCAATGGGTACGACCGGTACCATCATGGGGGTGTCCCGTTATTTAAAAGAGATGAATCCTGCTGTCCAGATTGTCGGTGTACAACCGGAAGAGGGTTCCAGTATTCCAGGTATCAGGCGCTGGCCGGAGGCCTACCTGCCCGGTATATTCAAGGCGGCATCTGTCGACCTGACCCTGGATGTTAACCAGCGGGTTGCTGAACAGACCTCGAGAGATCTGGCTGCGAAGGAAGGTATTTTCTGCGGCATGTCTTCCGGCGGTGCTGTTGCCGCGGCTCTGGAACTCAGCCGTCAGTTGGAAAACGCAGTCATCGTCAGCATCATCTGCGATCGGGGTGACCGGTATTTATCCACGGGTGTCTTTCCGTCTTGATCGATCTCTCGCAAACCAGCCAGGCATGCACACGCCACACAACACGGAAAAGACGGCGAAAAAAGCGTTTACCTAAGGAATCAGTTGAAGCGACGGTTGAATCCTTATCGGATGAAGGTCGCGGTATCGCACATGTCGATGATCGTGCAGTCTTTATTGATCACGCATTGGTGGGTGAGCGCGTTCTTTTTAACTATACCCGGTTGACGAACAAGATTGCGGAAGGCCGTGCGGTTGAGATTCTGGACGCCTCGACGGCCAGGGTAAAACCCCAATGCCGTGCTTTCGGCCGTTGCGGTGGCTGCAGTTTGCAGCATATGGACACACGAGCACAAATCGCGTTGAAACAGGAAACCTTGCTCAGGCAGTTAAAAACTATCGGCCATGTTGAGCCGGCCAATGTACTGCGGCCGATCACCGGCAAAGTATGGGGTTACCGAAGCAAGGCACGTCTGGGTGTACGGTACGTTGAAAAAAAAGACAGGGTTCTGGTTGGTTTCAGGGAGCGCGGATCTTCGTTTATCACGGAAACCGATGTATGCGATATATTGCATCCCGATGTTGGAAATGTGATCGCGGAACTTGCAGACTGTATCTCCCTGCTTGAAATAAAAAGGCTTATCCCGCAAATCGAGGTTGCTGCTGGTGATAACCAGACGGTACTGGTGTTTCGTCATCTTGAGATAATGCCAGCGGGAGATCGTGACAAACTGATTGCACTGGCGAAAAAGCGCGGGTTGGTGATCATGTTGCAGGCCGGTTCACCGGATGATCTGGAATTGCTATGGCCGGAATCAGCCGATGCTTTGTTCTATGATCTGCATGACTACAATATCAGAATCGAATTTGAACCTGCTGATTTCACCCAGGTCAACAATGAAGTCAATCGCAAGATGATCAGGCAGGCGATCGATTTGCTGCAACCGGGTAAAGACGATAGTGTGCTCGATCTGTTCAGTGGCCTGGGCAACTTTACCTTGCCCCTGGCAAGACAGTGCGCACAGGTCACCGGGATCGAGGGATCGCAAAATATGGTCAACAAGGCGAGGGCGAATGCAGAGCGAAATGGAATCGTTAATGCGAGTTTTCACTATGCGGATCTGTACGCTGACGATATCAGACACACACAATGGATCAAACGGAAATATGACAGAATATTGCTTGACCCGCCGAGATCAGGTGCTGCTGTAGTTCTGCAACACATAAAAAGAATGCATGCGAAACGTATCGTTTACGTTTCCTGCCACCCGGCGACCCTGGCACGGGATGCCGGTATCATCGTTAATGAATTGGGGTACAGCTTGGCGCATGCCGGTGTTATGGACATGTTTCCGCATACGGCACATGTTGAATCGATCGCTGTTTTTGTCAAACGCTAACAGTCTGGTATCATCCAGAGGAATTATCTACCGCAGCGGTTAAATCACTCTTTTCCGGTTTACACCTGTCACCCGCTGCTACAGGCTACGCAAGCTCGAACTCCATCTTGATTCCCGCTACCTCGATCCGGTCACCGCTGTTCAACGGATGGGCCTGTCGGCCTATTTCTACCCCGTTTACACTGGGATTGGTCGTTAATGTTGATGCATCAACAAAGATCAGAAAGTAGCCCGTTGGGCGGCGTGTGATGGCGGCGACCTGAACACCCGGTTTTCCCAGTGTGGTCAGATTTTTTCTGAGTTTAAGCTCGCGGCCTTTATTCGCACCGCTGAGAAATTTGATTGACGCCTTCGCCTGCGCTTCGGATCCGGCGCTATCATCAGCTGCCAGGTCAGAGGCTATCTTGCCGATCGATGCTTCCAGCTGTTTATCTGAATGCATCTGTTCAGGCATACCTGCGGTATCCGGCCCGACGATTACGGTTTTTTCAAGATGGCCAGTACCGGCATCAGCCGCTGCGTTGACATAGGTCAATGTGTGTTTGCCAATGACGATGATTTCGCCGTTCCGTAATGCGTGCTTTTGTATCTTTTCTCCATTGATGAAAGTACCGTTGGTACTGTCGAGGTCTTCGATGAAGCAGTCGTTAAGTATAGTCAGTATCTTGGCGTGATGGCTGCTGACAGCGAGATTATCGATATGAATATCGTTGTCTGATTTGCGTCCTATCGTCGTCATCTCCCGGTCGAGATCATATTCGTGCAACATTTCGTCATTAAAGCCAAGTAACAGTTTTGCCATATTTGTATCCTGCATTCGTTGTACTGCGGAAACTCTGATTTACTCTGAGGTTCCAGGCGGCACATGGATGTGCCGCCATTTTCCTAAGAGAATAATTCAAAAAAGCGGGAAAACAAGCTATTTGAAGCCGGGAATGGCTTCAATGGCCTTGCCAGGATCGCAGAGATATTGTCATTGCCACCGGCTTCATTGGACTCGCGTACCAGTTCGGCGGCAATTTTTTCCAGGTCGTCGGCGTTATCCCTGATTGTGCTGCTGATGATGTCGTCACCAATCATATCAGTGACGCCATCGGAGCATAACAAGTAGATGTCACCCGTTTGCGTATCATCCTCGAGTAGATCAATCTGGACCGATTCCTCAATACCTATGGCACGCGTAACAAGGTGTTTATTCAGTGACTGCTCGGCCTGTTCGGTGGTATACAAGCCACTATCGAGAAGTTCCTGTGTCAGGCTATGGTCGTTTGTCATCTGCTCAAGATGGCCATCGCGATAGCGGTAAAGTCTGGAATCACCGACATGCGCAACTGTGAAATGGTCATCATGAAACAGCAGCACGACCACGGTCGTGCCCATGCCCCTGTAGTGTGAATTATCCCTTGACGATGCAAACACTTTGGCATTTGCCTGGATGATCGCATCATTCACCGCGATACTCTCAGGGCGGTAACTGCCTGCTTCATTGCCCACATTGTGTTCAATACGCTTGAGTTTTTCGGCGAGAGTCTCCAGTATGGTGCTGACAGTGATTGCGCTCGCCACTTCACCACCGCGGTGACCGCCCATGCCATCAGCCAGCACAGCGAGTCCAAGATTCAGATCATTGCCAATCGCATCTTCATTATGATCCCTGACCAAACCGGTATCGGTCAGACCGACCATCTCAATTTTGTCCTTTAATTTCATTGGCTATCTCAGACCTTTACGCTCCGCTGCGAGTATTTTCTGGCACTTGCCGATATCAGTGGCCATTTGTATTCCCGTCTTATAGCGCTTTTCGGTGTCTTTCTCCATCGCACGATTGATAATGGTACAAACGCAGCGAGGTACTTTCGGATTGATACTGGCGGGTGACGGGTGCTGTTCGTTGGTGATCTGGTACATCAGTGTTGCCATCGGCTCGCCCTGGAATGGTAGTTCGCCGGTTACCAGATGAAACAGCATGACGCCGAGTGAGAACAGGTCGGACTGACCGTCGACCTTTGTACCGGCCAGCTGTTCGGGTGACATATAGGGCGGTGTGCCCAGTATTGCGCCGGTTTTTGTTTTACTCGAATTGGTAATGCGCGCAATACCAAAATCGGTAATCTTCATGTTGTCTGTTTTCGGATCCCACATGATGTTGGCTGGTTTGATATCGCGGTGCACAATATTGTTGCTATGGGCATAGGCAAGTCCGTCGGCGGTGCGTTTTATCAGATCGAGAACCTTGTTGACAGGCAGCAGCTTGTTCTTGCTGGTATATTGGGTCAGGTCACTGCCCTTAAGAAATTCCATCGCGATATAGGCAAGATCATGCTCTTCACCGGCATCATATATGGTGACAATGCTGGGATGCGTCAGGCGCCCCGCTGTTTCTGCTTCACGAAAGAAGCGGTCTTTAACGCGTTTGAGCTCATCGCCTTCAAATTCCTCTGACAAAGCCAGTGTCTTGATAGCGACAACACGGGATATTTTCGGATCCTTGCCCAGGTAGACCGAACCCATTGCCCCTTTGCCAAGCTCACGCTCGATTTCATAGCGACCGAGCATGGGTTTCTGCACGCCGTTGCTTTCCAGTATCAGCTTGCCATTTGCCGATGAGCCTCCACCGAGTAAGACGGTTTCTTCCATGGCGCGGGCGCGTCTGCAACGATTGTTGATATCGCGAAAACTGGCATCATGCTCGATCATGTAGCCGTAGACCGAGCTGGCTTTGTTGAACTGGCGCTTACGCTCATAGTCAAGGGCCAGGTTGTATAAGAGTTCCAACACCGATTGATCGACCGGCAGTTTACGGAATTTTTCAAACGCCACGTCGAGCTGACCCTGTCCCTGCATGGACAATCCCAACATACGGTTGCTTTCCGCGGTCTCGATATCGAGCCTGGCTTTACCTTTCTCAGTGATCAGAAAACCTTTGGTGGTTAACAGCAGGTAGCCGCCAACGAGCAGCAAGCTCGGCAACATGAGTTTGACCCACGCACCTTGACTGGTCAGCATAATGTATTCGATGGTAATCAATGCGATCAACAGAAACGCGGTGATGCTAAAACCAATGGCTGCGCCCATTCTGGGCAATGCCAGCATCAGATAGAGTGCTACCAGTAAGTAGGCGCCTAATGTTGCAGTGCTGCCCCAGGCAGGCTGAATCAAGAAATCCTCGTTCAGGATGCTCGAAACCGAATGAGCCAGCGTCAACACAGGCGGCATGGCTGGGTCAATGGGCGTTACCATGCTGTCACCCACACCCAGGGCGGTGGCGCCAATCAATACGATTTTGTTATGGTATTTGCTCGCCGGGATTTTACCTTGCAATACATCGAAAAATGAATCGACGGCAAACGCTGGCTTGCCCGCTTTATCATGGCTATAGAAAAAGGTGTTCATCAGCGATTTTTCATCGGTATTGATGCGCAGGCGACCAAGACTGACACCTTTTCCGAAGATGGCCTTGATATCATCCATCGTCAGATTGAGACTTTTCGCGGCCAGCAGCAATGCCATGGATGGATAATTGTCGCCGTAATAATTCACCAGGAGCGGTTCTGAACGTATCGCACCATCGACATCCGGTATTGATACGAGTGCACCGATGCCGGACGCGACTTCACCCAGTGATGCTATCGGTGCAAAGGCACTCACCATCTGGATCGGTGTCGCTACGCCGGCAGAGATATCGACATCGTCAATGAGGTTTTCTTCAGGCAGTTTGTAAGCGCGCACATAATCCGGTAGGGGATGGTCTGGAAGCCCCAGTTGCGCACCTGGAATGAACTGCATAGATAGCACGACGTTGTTGGCCATTTCAATGCTATCGGCCAGTTTTCTATCCGTATTCAGCACCGCTTCGGCAGCCGCAAGTCGCTCGATGTGATTGCTGAGTTCTTGACCGACGCGGGTTTTGAGCGGTGATTCAGCAAGAAAGCCTGATATGCGGTCTATTGCCGTGCGTCCCTTGGCATCGCGTTTACTGCTGACCAGTTTGCGTGATGTCTTGATGGTTTGTTCCAGTTCAGCGACGATATCCGGAACGGTAGCTATACTGCTGCTTTCAAATTCGGATCTCAATTCAGTGATGTATTTGAGGCCGGGATCTAATTGCGGTTCGCTGAAGAAAAGTGTTTGGCCAATGACTTTCGCGCCGCCTTCGATCAGGATTTCGTGCAACTTTGCATAAATGTCCCGTGGCCAGGGGAAGCGGCCAAGGTTGGCGATACTTTCTTCGTCAATGGCAATAACTGAAACTTTATCACTCGGGCTGCGCGTAGCATGTCGTACTCCGAGATCATACGTCGCACGCTCCAGTCCCTGCAGGATATTGGTCAACGACAACAGCAGGAACACCAGGGTGATCAGAAGACCGACCAGCCAGTCGCTTTTCCAGATCCCCTGTTTCATGGATTTCCCCCGGTGTTTATTGCTATGCTGATACTGGTAAGTGGGGATGCCCCGTTTACATCTGAATATCAGACAATGATTAGTTGTTTATGCTATCCGTTGAGCATAGCTCATAGAGCCTGTAATGTGACTTTATACTGCCGGTATTGGGGTATGGTGCGAATCCATGATTAGTGGAAATGCGGGCTAGCCCGCATTTCTCACCAGGATCACGGGAGCAGGCGCAGGATTCGTGTTCGTAAGCGCCGCTCTGGAGCGAAAAGCGTAGCAATGGCTACGGTTTGAGTGAAGAGCAAGCTTACGGACAGGAAGACCAGCCTGAACCGTGATAGGCATGCTTGAACAACACACGGTATTTTTGATCATCCGAGCTTCACTCCACAAAAACAATGCCTTACCAGTATTCCACGCCGCCTGGTGAGAAATGCGGGCTAGGAGCCTGCGCGGTAGAAATACCCGTAGCGAAAAAGTGGCACAGCGAGGACGGTTTTCTGTTCTTTTGAGGCGCATTGTGGGCCCTACGTAACGAAAAAGAACAGATAAAAGGGCCGCTGTGGCGCTTTTGCAGTAGGGATACTTTCTGCTGCGCAGACTCCCAGGATTCGATGGATCGTTTTCAACGCAAAGACGCCTTCGCGTCTTTGCGTTATGTGGACGTTATACCTAATGCAATTTAGGGGCGAAATATTCCTTGCTGAGTATTTTCGCTGTTGATGCGCCAAGCCGGTCGACCAGACGTTCCAGTACGTTGACTTCAACACTGTATTCAACGATGTCTTCAGCACCGATCACCTCACGCGCGACATAGCTGGCGCTGCCGATATTGTCGATCAGACCAAACTCGAGTGCTTCTTTACCGGTCCAGATCAATCCGGTGAAGAGGTCGTCGAACTCCTTGAGCCGGTCACCGCGCCCTTTTTTGACCGCATGAATAAACAGTTGGTGAATTTCATCGATCATGGCCTGCAGGTGTACTTTTGCTTTTTCATTGACCGGAGAGAATGGATCCAGCAAAGCCTTGTTTTCACCCGCCGTTAGAGTGCGGCTTTCTACACCGAGTTTTTCCATAGCATCGACAACGCCAAAGCTGTCCATGCGCACCCCAATAGAACCGACGATACTCGATTCACTGGCATAGATCTCATCCGCGGCTGAGGCCACATAATAACCACCCGATGCGGCCATATCACTGACCACGGCGTAGAGCAGCGTATCCGGGTATTTCTCCCGCAGGCGTACGATTTCGTCATAGATATAACCGGCCTGTACCGGCGTTCCGCCAGGGCTGTTAATTCGCAGAATGACACCCTCGGTTTGTTCATCCTCGAACGCACTTCTCAATGCGCTGACTATGTTGTCGGCGCTGGCTGTTTCATCCTCAGCGATAATGCCTTGCAGCTCAACCAGGGCACTGTGCTTTTGTGCAAGCTTGGCTTTGCTGATGTCCGGTTCGGTGAACATGAACAGCACGAACGTAATATAGGCGAAGACCAGGAATTTGAAGAATATGCTCCAGCGCCTTGCACGCTTCTGTTCTTTCAAACTGGCCTGTGCCAGCTTGGTGATTACACGTCGTTCCCAGAGATGTTCTTGATCAGTCATTGTTTGGCTGGTTCCTGTTGATTAAATCGGTCTGCTTTATTATGGGACAAAAACTCATATAAGTCAGTGATGGTATCGAGGCAGGTCAGGGGGTTATGCAACATCAGTGATTCAGCGGCTTCCACACCATGGGTTACACCGATGGCATCGACACCGGCGTTGCTTGCCATCAGCATATCGTGTTCACTGTCACCGATCATGACAGCATTATTGGTACGGGTATCGAGCTGATGCAGAATACTGTTGAGCATCTCAGGGTGCGGCTTGGAGCGGCTTTCATCGGCGCAGCGGGTGGTTACGAAGTACGCGCCCAGTTGGTGATTCTGCATCGCACGATCAAGCCCGGTCCGGCTTTTACCGGTGGCGATTGCCAGGGTGTAATCATCGGCGACCAAACGCTGCAGCAGCTCCTCGACACCGTCAAATAGCAACTCGGGTACGTCGCTGTCATAGAGGAAATTCTGGCGGTAACTGGCCGCAAACAGCTCGACCGTGACCGCATCGATCTCGGGGAGCAGTCGCTCGATGGCTTCGTGCAGACCCAGGCCGATGACGCTGCGTGCCTTGTCCTCGCTCAGATCGGTAGCACAAACCTCGCGGCTGGCATACTGCAAGCTGGTCACAATGCGCTCAATCGAGTCGATCAGGGTGCCGTCCCAGTCGAACACCAGCAATTTGAAACGGTTTTCACTCATGATGCTATTTTGTCCAGTAATTTTGACAAGTCGTCAGTGAGCGGCGCGTGCACCGAGAGGCCTTCTCCGATAGGCAACTCGATATGGCTGGCATGCAGAAACAGGCGCTGTAAACCCATTCTCTTCATCTCGCGATTGAATACGGCATCACCGTATTTTTTGTCACCAGCCACAGGGTGACCCGTCGCGGCAGCATGAACGCGGATCTGGTGTGTACGTCCAGTATCGATCCTCACCTGCATCAGACTGGCACCGTGGTAGTGCTGCACCAGTTTGAAATGGCTGATCGCGGCTGCACCATCGGCACTGATCTCAACCCTGTGCTCACCGCTGCGGCGAAATTTGCGCATGGGCAGGTCGACCGTTTGTTCACCCTCCTGCCACACTCCAGCGAGCAGGGCAAGATAGGTCTTTCTGACACCCTCAGTCGCGGTAGCGTTCCCTTCTTTTCTGAGAGCCTGATGCAACCGGGTTAATGTCATCCTGTTTTTTGCCAGTACCAGGCAGCCGCTGGTTTCGCGGTCCAGGCGGTGTACCAGTTCGACAAACTGGTCGGGATAGATGCGACGCAGCGCCTCGATGATACCGAAGTCGATTTCACTGCCGCCGTGGACGGCAATACCTGCGGGCTTATTCAGCACAAGAATATCGCCGTTTTCAAACAATCGGGCATTTTTCAGCACCTTTAGCACCGCATCCGGCACTGTTTTCTGCGCCCTGACGGCAGTCGCGACAGGTGGGATGCGGACGGTGTCGCCGGCTTCCAGGCGGTAATGGGGTTTTTTTCTTCCCTTGTTAACCCTGACCTGACCACTGCGCAACAGACGGTAGACGTGGCTTTTGGGTACCCCTTTGAGTCGTGTCAACAGATAATTATCCAGCCGCTGGCCAGCCTGCGAATTGGATATTTCGACGATTTTCACTACATTTGAGCGATCTTCGTTGATTTTAGAATGCTTCATCAAAATCAGGCTAGCGGAGGCTGGATCGATACCAGTTGACCAAAGGTGTGTATTTTGACAGACTTGCGTGCTAAGGTTCCAGTATAAGTTATTGCGCATAAAAGGTTTTTTTCCGGAATTTTATCGGAAGCAATACGGGTGAAGTGAATCAAGCTGACCGCTGCCCCTGATTACAACCTGGCGAAACTTATGGAAGCTAACACTAACAATTTTACTCATGCGCATGTTTGTGGATGAATGAAACAATAATTTTAACAAATGACCGATCCGGCTACTATGCACGAACCCAATATTGCACTGTCAGACAACTCCATCCTATTGATAGCGATGCTGTCTTCACTTGCGCCTTTTCTATTCATAATCGGGCAGGTAAATAAATCAAGAAGTGCTGTTTGTGAACTGTTCAGGCCGGTTTTATCTACAGGTTTGACGATACATGAAACGAATCCTCATCAACGCAGTCCAGAAAGAAGAAATTCGGGTTGCCATGGTCGATGGCCAGCAACTCTACGATCTGGACATAGAAATTCCTTCGCAGGAGCAGAAAAAGGCCAACGTCTATAAAGGAAAAATTACCCGCATAGAACCCAGCCTCGAGGCTGCCTTTGTCGACTACGGCGCCGAGCGCCATGGCTTTCTTCCATTCAAGGAAGTCTCTCGCAATTATTTCAGCGAAGAAGCCCTGAAAGCCCAGGGGCGACCCGACATCAAGACTGCCATATCGGAAGGTCAGCAAGTCGTCGTGCAGGTTGAAAAGGAAGAACGTGGCAACAAGGGGGCTGCCTTGACGACGTTCATCAGCCTCGCCGGGCGTTTTCTGGTGTTGATGCCCAACAATCCGCGTGCTGGCGGTGTATCTCGCCGCATCGAAGGTGAAGACCGAAACATTATTCGGGAGTCGCTGGCCCAGCTCGACATCCCCAGTGGTATGGGGCTGATCGTGCGCACCGCTGGCGTAGGCAGAAATGTCGATGAGTTGCAGTGGGATCTGGAGTACCTGCTGCAATTATGGCGAGCCTTTGAAAAAGCGGCCAATGAGCGACCAGCGCCGTTTTTAATCTATCAGGAAAGCAACGTGATCGTGCGCGCTTTGCGCGACTACTTCAGATCAGATATCAACGAAGTATTGATCGATTCTGAGAAAGTCTATAACTCCGCACGCCAGTTTCTCGAACAGGTGATGCCAGAGCGACTGAACAAGCTCAAGCTCTATTCCGATCCGGTTCCGTTGTTCAACCGGTTCCAGATCGAAAACCAGATCGAATCGGCCTATCGCCGTGAAGTCCAGCTGCCTTCCGGTGGTGCGATCGTCATTGACCACACCGAAGCCCTGATTTCGATCGATATCAACTCAGCCCGCTCGACCCGAGGCGGAGACATCGAGGAGACCGCGTTCAATACCAACCTGGAGGCTGCGGATGAAATCGCTCGCCAGTTGCGTCTGCGCGATCTCGGTGGCCTGATCGTGATCGACTTCATCGATATGGTCACAACCAGAAACCAGCGGGAAGTCGAGAACCGGCTGCGTGAAGCGGTCAAGATCGACCGTGCCCGCGTCCAGATCGGACGTATCTCCCGCTTTGGCCTGCTGGAGATGTCACGTCAGCGGCTGAAACCGTCACTGGGCGAATCCACCCAGATCGTATGTCCACGCTGTTCGGGTCACGCCACGATACGGACCGTTGAATCACTGGCATTGTCGCTGATCCGAATCATGGAAGAGGAAGCCTTGAAGGAAAATTCAGCCCGCGTTGATGTCCATGTGCCGGTGGATGTCGCGACCTACATGCTCAATGAAAAGCGCAAGGCGATAAACGAAATCGAACAACAAACCGGTATCAGAATGGTGGTCATCGCCAATTCGACCCTGGAGACGCCGCAATATCGCGTTGAGCGTCTCCGCAAGAGTGAAATTGACGAGGCCAGTGAAGTCGCCAGCTACAAACAGGTCGAAGACAAAGGTGAACATTACAACCCGGAAGATTATAAGGAAAAGGTGATTCAACCAGAGCAGCCGGCCGTGACCGCTGTTGTCCCAGCGCGCCCGGCACCTTTGCCGGTAGTACAGCCAACAGGCGGGCTGTTGACAAAAATTGTCGCGCTTTTCACCGGTGATGAGAGCAAAAGTGAGACCCAGGCCAGGAAAACGGTCGAACCGAGCAGTCAGCCGGCCGAACGGCGTGGCGGCCGCACCGCCAAAACGAAAACACCGTCGCAGAGCGGCCAAAGTCGCGGTCGCGGCGGCCGTAGGCCCAGCCAGCGGCAAAAAACCCAACAGGGAGAGCAACAACAGCCAGGCAGACAGAAAGGCGCTCAGCAGGGTGCAAAGAAGGATGGCCAGCAGGCTAACAGGCCGCAGCAGAAGAGTGAGGAAAAAACGTCAGCGCCGGTAACCGAGGCCAAAGAGCAGCCCACTGAGAGCAAGCCAAAAAGCCGTGGCCGCAGAGGCGGTCGTGGCAGAGGCGGTCGTGGCAGACAACGTCAGACCGATACGCCGCAAACCACGGACACGCAGAATCAGCGCGTAACCGAAACCAGCCCTGCCGCGCACAAGCAAAAGCCAGGCAGTGAAACGGCTGCCAAGGCTCAGCCGAAAGAAACACCCGCAGCGGCAACGCAAGCTGCGGCCTCTCGACAACAACCAGACGGTGAGCCGGCGTCGCAAGCACAGAAGCGGGAAGTGCCTGCCGCGGAAACAAAACCTGCAGCCAGGAGTCAGCCTTCTACCAGCGGCAACACATCGCAACAACCAGGTAAGGAGAAACCGGTTTCGGCCGAGAAGTCGGGTGTCAGCGAACAACAGCAACCGGTCAGCGAGCCCGCGCAAGGGCAAGTGAAGAAAGAGACCCCGGTCACGGAAACAAAAGCAAGGCGCGACCGATCGGCATCAACGAGTGAGCCAGCGACAAAGGACCAGAAGAAGGACGCCGCACCCGCAGAAACCAAATCCGAAAAAGCGGCATCCGCTGGGGAATGAGGGCTAAACCGCATCTCTCGCACCCAGGTGAGAAATGCGGATTAGCATGATTGCTACAATTTGGTGCGCACGGCGCATATTTCATCTAATTTTTACTACACGATAACCAAATAAGGTAGGCATTGGTTGATCGATGGAAAAAAACCCTGTAGATAGGCTGGAGCCAAATCCATCCACGACAGTTATCACATACAATTTTGACCCAACAGCATCATTGCCTGTCTCGACAGCGGTGTGGCAAACGCTACACGGGGTCGTTATCCTTGATGTGCTTCAGCAGACCGTCAGCT
The DNA here is from genome assembly GCA_942492025.1 of uncultured Gammaproteobacteria bacterium. GTDB lineage: Bacteria > Pseudomonadota > Gammaproteobacteria > SZUA-229 > SZUA-229 > JABDQW01. The sequence continues at coordinate 392,554 of CALODJ010000012.1, forward strand.
GCCTCTTCAACCAGATCTAGGACGGTTTCGAAGCCACGACCACCGCCATAGTAAGGGTCAGGCACATCGGTTTCATTGCTGTTCGTCGCAAACTTCAAGAACATGTGTAATCGGTCTTCATACCCCGGCGGGCAGATCGCCTGCAGTTCATCATGGTTGTCGCTGTCCATCGCGATCACATAATCAAACACTTCGAAATCACCACTGGAAACTTTTCGTGCCTGTTGTGAGCTGAGGTCAATACCACGCTTGAGCGCCGCGTTTTGCGCACGGGGATCGGGTGGATGGCCAATGTGGTAGGCAATGGTGCCGGCTGAATCGACCTGAATCCGGTCTTCAAGCCCGGCAGCCGTGACCTTGTGTCTAAAAACACCTTCTGCAGTCGGCGAACGGCATATATTGCCCATGCAGACAAATAATACCGATACAGTGGTTTTGTTATTCATAATTTGCAGTCGTTCAAATTTGATCTGACAGTGATTTCCTGATTTTGATTCACCGATATTACCCCAAGTGGGCATGATGAAGTCCACAGATGAACACAGATATCAAATATGTTAGCGGACCAGTATTCTTTTTTCGGCCCATCAAAATTATTAGGTACCTGTTTCCGCAGGAGTGACATACATATCATCTGTGTTTATCTGCGTTCATCTGTGGACTAAAGATTTTTGATTGTGTGTCTGATCGTTAATGTCAATGCGGGTTAGGTACTATTTAATGGAATTTCGGTATTTGATCGGCGATGTACCTGTCCATTTCTTGAATGCTCTCGAGAAAGCGCTTTGCTCGGAAAAGCCGAGCAGGAAAGCGATGTCACTCATGGTGTTAACGGGATTTTTAATGTACTGAATCGCGGCCATTTCACGCACATTATCGAGCTCGGCTCGGAATGTTGTGCCTTTTTCCTTGAGCTTTCTTTGCAGGCTGCGTTCGCTCAAATTCAGTTCACTGGCAATCAGGTTGTCGGTCACTTTACCCGAAGGCAGGTTTTCAATGATCACGGACTGGATTTGCTGGACAATATCGCCCTTCTTGATTTCCACCAGGTATTTCATCAGGAATTCATCATGAAGCAGGGCAAGCTCCTTGTTCCCGGATGATAATTTCAGATCGACATCTTTTCGTGACAGCGTAAGACTGCTGGTCGGTGCGTCGTAGGCGACCGGCGTTCTGAAAAAATCTGATATGATTTTTTCGCAAGGCGGTTTTTCATGAGCCAGACAGACTTTTGTCGCCAGTAATTCATCGCCATAGTTGAAACGGCACATGTGCATTATCACCGATAAAACCACGTCATGGTGCTGGGGCAGTGTGAATCGGGATTTCTCCAGATCAGTGGTGACCATCAAGCCATCCGGTGTTTCGGTCAGCTTGATGTTGAGATCCTCGGTGACGACATGGATGTAGCGTACGACTCTATTCAGCGCGGTCCGCAGGGTCGAGCTCGCGCACCAGGCATAGCCGAGAGCACCAACATACGACGGGTGCCAGTGTTCGGTCATCTTGATGCCGAAGCAGGGATCATCGAGCAGCTCAACCGCCAGACGCCATAATTCGTCGACGTGCTCAATAGTGATGCGCGCATCGGACTTCTTCAAAAGCGCAGGATTGATACCGGCCTTTCTGTACAACGGCGCCGGATCGTGGCCGCAGTGTTCTATGTGTTTCCACAACATGTTCGTAGCTGGGGCAAAATGGGTGAGTTGCATGGCTATATCCCGCTGGTATGTATGGAAATATACGTTAAACGGATGGCGCGTGTTGTCAAGTACTATTAGAAGCACGCTGCTAAATTACTTTCATTGCGCCCGGGCTTGTTCCAGTTAAGGAAACTAATCGAACGATGTTGTCATTTTTTAAAACACAGGAATCGAAGGACTTCAATAAGGCCATGGATTTTCTGGAATGTTCCAGAACCTTGATGAGCAGTGCAATAGAGACGCATCGCGCGATTGAAGATATCAATGGTGATGATGTCACTGAATTGCTCGTGCTGGCAAGCGTGACCCGACAAGCCGATGCTTTTCTGAAGACCAACCTGGAGTCGATTAACCGCAAGCTGGCGGCATGGAAGTTACAGATGCAACTACAGGCGCCGGAACGCTTCAGAAAAATCGAGCGCATTGTTAATAATGCTGAAAAGAACTTGATCATCGCCAGGGAGAAGGCTATCGATATCGACCACTGGGTCAGGTTCGACAAGTCTATTACCTCGCTGTTTGGCTAAAAGGCGCTATGCACCTGTGATGACTACACTTGACTGGACTTTGAATAGGGATTTTTTTGCGTGCTAACACGCCTTGGCTCAAGATGATAACGGTGAATTTAATCGCGAATCGGGCCGGTCATATTGTCATCGATATCGACGGCAAGCGCATGCTGGTCGATACGGGTGCAGCCAGATCGTTTTACGACGAGTACCAGGGTGTGCACGTTACCGATCTATCACGCCTGATGGGTGTATCCCTCGATGGTGTGTTGGGGATGGACGGTCTGCAGGATAAAGTGATGACATTGGGTAAAAACCGATTTCATCTCACTCAGGCCGCTCCCGAGCGTGTTGGTGCTCCATTGACGTACCGGTCTGGCATACCCTGCGTCGACATCAAGATCAACGAGATCCCCTGTGTGGCAGCGATTATAACGGGGTTAACGGCGACGTACCTGCCCGAAGAATTAATATCGAGAGATAAGCCGTCCAGGCTTGTTGACGAAATTAACCCTTTGTATGGTTCATTCAAGGTGAACACGTTTGTCAATTTTTTCAGTATCAACGACAAGAACTTTTTCGCCGGTGCCAGTGCGTTACCTGATGAATTCTCAGTACTGTCCACGACAGCGATAGACGTAATTATTGGCACCGATCTGCTCAATCGTTTTGAGCTGGTCATGGATTTTGCCGATAACAGGCTGCATCTGTTGAGCCGGTAGTATCCCAATTCAAGCGTTGATCAGCAGGGTATTGTTCGCACTGGCGCGGCATATCCGTTAATATGCCGTCTGTTTTTTGTACGGGCTACGGTATGCTACAGATCTACAACAGTCTGACGCGTAAAAAAGAGATTTTCACCCCGATCGAACCGGGTAAAGTGCGCATGTATGTGTGTGGCATGACGGTGTACGACCTTTGCCATCTGGGTCATGCCCGCGTTCTGGTCGTGTTTGATACGGTTGTCCGTTACATGCGCCACAGCGGACTGAATGTTACCTATGTGCGAAACATCACCGATATCGACGACAAGATCATCAACCGCGCCAATGAAAACGGTGAAGATATCGCAGCACTGACTGAACGCTATATTGCCGCCATGCATGAAGATATCGCCGAACTGGGCGTGCTTCCGCCATCCCTGGAGCCCAGGGCGACCGCGTCGATGGATGATATTATCGCGATGGTGCAGAAACTGATTACCAGCGGGCACGCCTACCAGGCCGATAATGGCGATGTTTACTACGATGTCAGTACCTTCACCGACTATGGCCAGCTTTCAGGCAAACAGCTGCAAGATCTGCGTGCGGGCGAACGTGTTGCGGTCGATGAATCCAAAGATGATCCACTCGATTTCGTGTTGTGGAAAGCGGCCAAGCCTGATGAGCCTTCGTGGAGCTCACCCTGGGGACCGGGCCGCCCCGGTTGGCACATCGAATGTTCGGCGATGTCGACCTGTTGTCTGGGCAACCACTTCGATATCCATGGCGGTGGTCAGGACCTGCAATTTCCGCATCATGAGAATGAAATCGCTCAGTCTGAAGCGGCCACCGGTGAGCGCTTTGTGAACTTGTGGATGCACAACGGTTTTGTCCGTATCAACGATGAGAAAATGTCGAAGTCGCTGGGCAATTTCTTTACCGTCCGCGAGATACTCAAGCACTACCAGGGCGAGGAAATCCGCTATTTCGTGCTGGCCAGTCATTACCGAAGCCCGCTCAATTTTTCTGACCAACTGCTCGATAGCGCACGAGCAGCACTGACTCGGCTTTATAACAGTTTGCGCGGAATCTGTCTCGCGCCCGTGGCTACGGGAGAAAACGAATACACACCGCGTTTTGAGCAGGCCATGAATGATGATTTCAACACACCGGAAGCGATTGCCGTGTTGTTCGATCTTGCCAACCATATCAATCGTGCACGCGATCAAGGCGATGCCGAACAGGCCTCCAGGCTGGCCGCCACCCTGAAAGAACTGGCCAATGTGCTCGGACTGCTGGAAGCCGATCCTGATAGCTATCTCCAGGGTGGCACAACGGCTGCTGACACCGAACAGATCGAGGCGCAGGTGCAACGGCGTCTGCAGGCACGGGCGGAGAAAAACTGGGCAGAAGCAGACAGGATCAGGGACGAGCTGCATGCCATGGGGATCGAGCTGGAAGACAAGGGCGGGGAGACGATCTGGCGCAGGAAATAAAGCGTCTACGGTCAATCATGCGCATTGCGGCCAAAGTCATTGAGCAAGGCGCTGATTTTACTGGTTTATTTTACTCGTGGATGGCCGCTGTGGGTGTTTTTCCGCAAGCCAGATCAATCCGGGTCGGTGGTTTTTGGAATTATTCATGCTTCCTTATTCATTCTTTGCTGCTTTTCCCTTATAATTCGCGCCCTTGACAATACGTAATCCTTGCTCCACTGCTAGCCGGTAGTGATCACTAAATGCTGAGAAATTCAGGCTAGACGGGGGGCTTATATCCTAGAGGAAAATTATGCGACATTACGAAATCGTATTTCTGGTGCACCCGGACCAGAGTGAACAAGTACCCGGTATGATCGAGCGCTACAGCAATATGATCAAATCCAAAGGGGGCGAGATTCACCGACTGGAAGACTGGGGCCGACGCCAGCTCGCTTATCCCATCAACAAGATCTACAAGGCCCACTACGTGCTGATGAACATCGAATGTGATCAGGACGTGCGTGATGAAATCGAGTCCGCCTTTCGTTTCAACGATGCGGTTATCCGCAACCTGATCATGAAACGTGATCAGGCGATTACCGAGGTCTCTGTTCTGGCGAAGGAAAAAACTGAAGAGGCAGCGAGTAAGCCACCCGCCGATGCGGTTGTGAAAGAAACCGTTGCTGTTACCAGCGAAGCGCCCGATAGCGAAGAGCCTGAGCCTGTGGTTGAAGCTGACACGCTTCAGAATAATTGAGGGGGATTAAAGCATGTCTTATTTTCGACGCAAACGTTATTGCAAGTTTACAGCGGAGGGGATCACATCCGTTGACTACAAGGACATCGAGCTGTTGAAGGGATTTGTGACCGAATCGGGAAAAATCGTACCGGCGCGCATCACCGGCACCAAAGCGAAATATCAGCGTCAGTTAACCAAGGCGATCAAGGTTGCCCGCTACCTTGCACTGATGCCGTACACCGATAGTCATCAATAATAGAAGCCTTACTTGTATCGGCATCGAGGATGCCGACTGAATGAGTGCGCGGGCATGATTTCGCTGGCCAGATTTATACTAAAAGGCTACAGCCAGGCCGCACTGGTTGCGGCAAGCATGGCAATGTTGGGTTTGTTATTGCCACCGGTTGTATGGGTCAGCGGTGCGGTTGTAGCCCTGGTTACCCTGGTCAACGGTCACAGGTACGGGCTGCTGGTTACCGCCATGGCGGCTGTTGCGACCGCGGTCTTTGCCGGACTACTCCTGTCGCTATCGCAAGTCGCGCTTTATTATGTGTTGCTGGTATGGCTTCCTTTGGTGATGGTGGCCGTTGTACTGAGGCAGACAGTATCGCTGGTATTGTGCCTGCAGCTGATTGCCGGCGTGAGTTTACTGGGCATCATTATTCTGTATATGCTGTTTCCTGATTTTGGGGAATTGTGGCGAGCGCCGCTGAATACGATGGCTGATGAGTTATTAGCCAATTCGGAAGGTGCCATTGACAAGGAACAGTTACAGCGGGTTGTCGACCAGATCGTGCGTATCCTGCCAGGTTTTTTTGCCAGCAGTTTTATGATCGGAACCCTGCTCAGCCTCTATCTGGCGCGATGGTGGCAGGCGGCTATCTACAATCCAGGTGGTTTTGGTAAGGAGTTTCGAGCGCTCAATCTGGGTAAGACGACGGCGTTAATTGCACTCGTGATTGCCGCGGTGGCATCGTTCATCAATACCGATGTTTTCAATGCGATGCTGCTGGTTGTTTTTGCGCTGTACCTGAATCAGGGCATTGCGGTATTGCACGCAGTATTTGCCGGTAAACAATTGAGTGCGGTCTGGCTGTATCTGGTTTATCTGCTGATGTTTTTTGTACCCTATTCCGTGGTGTTACTGGCCCTGGTCGGGCTGGCGGATACCTGGATAGATATTAGAAGGCGATTGCTCGCCTGAATAACAATTGAGGTTATAACGATGGAAATCATTCTGCTTGAAACAATTGATCGTCTTGGTGCTCTGGGTGATCGGGTGAAGGTGCGTGCCGGTTTTGCCAGAAACTATTTGCTGCCTCAGGGCAAGGCCAAGCTGGCAACTGCCGATAACATCGCCGAAATTGAAGCACGCCGTGCAGAACTGGAGAAGCAGGAAGCAGAAGTTCTGGCTGCTGCAAAGACACGGGCGGAGCAGCTCGAAGGCCTCGAGGTCAGCATCACAGCCAAATCCGGTGGTGAGGGTAAACTGTTCGGTTCAATCACCAATGCGAACATCACCGAGGCCATCAATGAGAAAGGCATTGAGGTTGAGAAAAGTGAAATTCGAATGCCCGAAGGTCCCATTCGTGTCGCGGGTGATTACGAAATCGATATTCACCTGCACGCCGAAGTCAATGCGACTATCAAGCTGACCGTTATCGGTGAAGAAGACTAAGACCAGCGTCGCACACAAGCTGAGCAGCATTACCAGGCCTTCCATTAGAAGGCCTGAAACTTTTTAACCCGCATTTCTCACCAGGATCGCTTTTCGCTTGAAGAACACACTGTATTTCTGGTCATTCTAGCTTTACTCCAACGTACCCATGCTGAATCAGTATTCTACGCCGCCTGGTGAGAAATGCGGGTTAAACACTTGCCTAGAACGCTGGCTCGTGTAATTCTTCTCGTTCGTACAGACGACCAAGACACACAGGATCCATGCCCGAAACAGCCTCATTTCCAACCAGTAGAGAAACCGACTATTTGAAGGTTCCACCGCACTCTGTCGAAGCCGAGCAGGCCGTGATTGGTGGTTTGCTGCTCGATAATCGGGCCTGGGAGGAAATCGCTGACCGTGTCGTTGAAAGTGATTTTTACCGTGGCGATCACCGGCTGATTTTTAATGCTATTCGCAGCCTCGAGGAGAAGTCCCAGCCGTTTGATGCGGTGACGTTATCTGAATGGCTGGATAAAAACGGCCAGCTCGAAGACGCCGGCGGTCTGGCCTACCTCGGGCGTCTGGCTAAAGAAACACCCACCGCGGCGAATATTGTTGCCTATGCCGATATCGTGCGGGAACGGTCGGTGCTGCGCCAGTTGATCGCGATTGGAACCGACATCGCCCGCAGTGGTTTCAATACCGAAGGCCGTGGCTCGCGTGAGCTAGTAGAAATTGCCGAAAAACGGATCTATGAAATCGCCGAGCAGGACATGCGTGGTCGCGGCGGTTTTCGCGACATCAAGGACCTGCTGACCAAAACCGTCGAGGAAATCGACTATCTGTTTCAATCGGAGGGCAACATTACCGGTGTGCCCACCGGATTTGACAAATTTGACGAAAGCACGACAGGCTTGCACGCGGGTGAGCTCATCATTGTCGCCGGCCGCCCCTCGATGGGTAAGACGACCTTTGCGATGAATATCGCCGAAAATGCCGCGATTGGCCACAAGACGCCGGTCGCGGTCTTCAGTATGGAAATGCCTGGCGAGCAGTTGGCGATGCGCATGATATCTTCGTTGGGACGCATCGACCAGCACCATATTCGTACCGGACAGTTGACCGATGAAGACTGGCCGCGTATCACGTCTGCAGTGCACATGCTCTCCGAAGCGAAACTGTTCATCGATGACACCCCGGCGATGTCACCCGGCGAAGTACGGGCCAGGGCGCGGCGGATCAAACGCAAGCACGGCCTTGGTCTGATTGTGCTCGATTATTTGCAGTTGATGCAAGTGCCAGGCGGCGGTGAGAACAGGGCAACAGAAATATCGGAGATCTCACGCGGCATGAAAGCACTGGCAAAAGAGCTGAGTGTGCCAGTGATTGCGCTCTCCCAGCTAAACCGCTCCCTCGAACAGCGCACCGACAAACGGCCGATCATGTCTGATTTACGTGAATCTGGTGCGATTGAACAGGATGCGGACTTGATCGTGTTTATCTACCGCGATGAGGTCTACAACGACGACAGTCCTGACAAGGGTATGGCAGAGATCATCATCGCCAAGCAACGTAACGGGCCAATCGGAAAATCCGTACTGACATTCCTCGGAAAATACACCAAGTTTGAAAATTACATCCCAGAAATGTACGTCAACGACGGCTAACGATCTGCCATGAGCCAGGGTGTAAGGCACAAACATCGTACCGCCCGGATTCGTATCGATGGAGCTGCTCTGAGGCATAATCTGGGCAGGGTGAGGGCATACGCGCCAGGCAGCAAAATAATGGCCGTGATCAAGGCCAATGCGTACGGTCATGATGTGCTGACGGCGGCAACTCACCTGAATGATGCGGATGCGTTTGCATTGGCGATGCCGTCAGAAGCCGTTGCCCTGCGACGAGCCGGTTTTTTACAACCTTTGGTGGTACTGCAGGGATTTGCCGATGCTGAAGAGCTCAGACTTTGTGCCGAGTATCAGCTACAACCCGTCGTTCATCAGCTCTGGCAGGCCGAGCTGCTGCACGCCTCCCGAGGCTTCAACCTGGATGTCTGGCTCAAAATCGATACCGGCATGCATCGTCTGGGTGTGCCGCTGCACGCTGTTGAACAGGCAGCGCAGACACTGGACTCGGCCGGGGTGGTGAGCACGATCCGTTTTATGTCGCACTTTGCGAATGCCGACGATCCGGGTCATCGATTGAATCAAATCCAGTTGGACAACTTCATTCATGCCGTATCTGGGTTCGAGGCAGAGCGCAGTCTGGCCAATTCTGCGGCCATTATCAGCCATGCGGATAGCCATCTGGAATGGGTCAGGCCTGGGATCATGCTCTACGGGACTTCACCGCTGCTGGGACGCACGGCAGCAGAGCTGGATCTTGAACCCGTGATGCAGTTCGAAACCCGGCTTGTGGCCACTCAATACATCCGTAAAGGCGAGGCGATTGGTTACGGCAGTACCTGGCAGTGCCCCGAGGACATGCCTGTCGGCGTGGTCGCTGCCGGTTACGGTGACGGCTATCCACGTCATGCACCTTCGGGTACACCGGTATGGATCAATGACCGTCTGTGTCCGACCGTCGGCAGGGTATCCATGGACAGCGTCTGCGTTGATCTTCGTGACGTTGATGCCCGGCACGGCGATCGTGTGGTGCTGTGGGGCAGGGAGCTATCCGTCGATACCGTTGCCGGACACGCCGCGACGATTTCCTATGAGCTGTTGTGCCATGCCGGCAATAGTGCAAACCTGGGTTAACCCGCAAAACCTTAGCCGCAAAACACGCAAAACACGCGAATGTGCGTTATAAAAACTTGAACTCCTTCCTGTGACCAATCAAATCCACCACCCGTTCCTCGGGGTGTGCTGTGACATGCGGGCGCCGGGCGCACCGAGAGTGACATGCCGTAGGGTGCGCCGTGCGCACCAAAATGGGTCTGCTGTACAGACCGTTGGCGTGGTGAGCTCTCTCCCACTGTCGAGGTGAAAAAGTATTGATTTTTGCCAGTACAGACTGCTAGCTCCAATCCTTCCTTCGCGCTGTTTGCGTCTTTTGCGGCTAATGCTCAGCCCGGGCTTAACCCGCATTTCTCACCTGGGGGCGAGAAATGCGTGCTAAAAAAACAGTCAAAATATAGCGTTTTCGTCTTTGTAGACTATGCTGACTCTATAAAAAATAATATTTAACCGGGCAAACAAAGCTATAAAGCAGTTCAGGAGTTAACTATGTCTAAAAGACACCTGTTGATCGCTGGTCTGGCGATTTTCTCCACCACACTCGCATCCTGTGGAACAGGAACAACATCGATGTTCCGTGTTGATCCGCCGCACACCGGTGTGATCGACAGTTCAGGTCCTGTCAAGCTGGATACCTTGAAGTGGAAATACACAGCACCTGACAAGGTTTATTCAAATCCAGTGGCGGCTGACAAGGAAATATTTCTAGGCAGCAACGATGGTCATCTGTATGCGATTGATGTCGATACCGGCCTGCTCAGCTGGAAATTCCGCACCGAGGGTAACGTCGAGTCGACACCGGCACTGGTTGATGGTGTGGTCTACGTGGGCAGCTGGGATAACAGTTTGTATGCAATCGACACGGAAACACGCGGAGAGCGCTGGAAATTTAAAACCAAGGGGCCGGTCTCATCCTCACCCGTTGTGGTCGATGATATGGTTTATTTTGGCAGCGAAGACGGCCACGTCTATGCTGTTGACGCTGAAACGGGTGCTGAGAAGTGGCGCTTCGACGCCAAGGGCGGTGTCTACAGTTCCCCGGCGGTGTACAAAAATCACATCTTTTTTGGCAGCATGACGGGTTATCTTTTTGCGGTCGACATCAACACAGGACAGGAATTCTGGCGTTTCAATGCGCAGCAGAAAATACATTCCTCACCCGCCGTAGATGGCGACAAGGTCTACATTGGTACCGACGCCAAACTCGTGCATGCGATTAATATCAGGACAGGTCAGGAATTGTGGAAGAAAAAGACAGCAGGGCCAGTGTTGTCATCGCCTGCAATTTATAACGATCGCGTCATTATCGGTAGCAAGGATGGTTATGTGTATTCATTTGATACCGGCAACGGTGCCCGTCAGTGGGAGTTCAGAACAGAAGGCCCGGTTTTCTCTGCACCGGTTGTTGCTTCAGACACGGTTTATGTCGGCAGCACAGACACCCATTTGTACGCACTCACGGCGAAGCGCGGTGACCTGCGCTGGAAGTATCGTGCCGATAACAAGATATACTCATCGCCGACCGTCAAAGATGGTGTCGTCTATTTCTCAAGTGTCAACGGTTCGTTATACGCGATCCAGTAGCTGCAGTGTTGCGGTGGGCCAGAACGATCCCCCGTTCCAACGCTAACCCGCATTTCTCACCAGGGGGGGGAAATGCGGGTTAATCCCCGTTATCCCAGACCTTTTTGCGACACAACCCGATGAAGTCACAGTAGCTGCAGGTACGCTCATCGCCCCAGGCAGGCAGGGGTTTGCCTTTTTGTTGCATGCTGAGAACGGTGAGCAGCCTTTGACGAATCGCGTGAGTGAGTGACTGCAGATTTTCACCCCTAAGGCTGGCTCTGGTTTTGACGGAGCCATCGCTTTCATCCAAAGACAAATACATCACCGAGCTAACATCCTTTGCCAACAAGGCATAGCTTGCGAGCTGCACATCTTCGCCGCAGTCAACATCCGCCTGACTGGCCATTGATCCTGTCTTGTAATCAATTATGGATTGATGGGTGCCCACGTCATTGTCAATGTCAATGCGGTCTAGACGGCCATGCAGTGTCAGTGTGCTTTCATTCAGTCTGGCCTCGCAATGTTCTTCCGTCCGGTTGACGGTCCACTGCTGCTGTTGCCTGATTTGCCAGTCGATGTAAGCCGGAACATGTTGCATCCAGCGATGCAACCAGCTGCGATGCAGGGTGTTGTCTTCCGTATCCTGTTTGAATGCGACAGCTGAGATCCCTGCCAGATGATCGATGGCAGCCTCGCGGTTTTCCTCGGTGAGTCTGGCCGTAAACGGTTGCGGCAGGCCTTTCACCGGACTGTGGAAGGCATTGAGAATTTTGTGTACACGCTCGCCATAATCAGACTTCTGCAGCTCTTCCCTTATCTCATCGGGCGGCTTCAAGCGCATACCGTCGGTGGCAAAATATTTGTACGGGCAGTCGATCAGTCGCTGATGCGAGCTGGCGGACATGCTTAGCGGAATTGCGTCTACCGGCATCGATGGTCGCGGTTGTTCCGGTATGCCGGGTAACTGCTCCGTATCGCAGATGAAGACGCTGGTGTCGTGCTGGAGTAACTGCTGGAGCGCGGTGTTGTTGAGTGCGCCCCGGTGAGTCAGTCCATGGAATGTCTGCAAGGCTTCAATCCAGGGTGACAGAGGAACGGGTTCACCGTTTTCTTCGTGTTTGCAGGTGATCAGGATATCATCTGCTGAAAGCAGCAAGCGTCTGAACTGCGACAGTTTGAGCTCACGTTGCTGCTGCCAATCCGAAAGTCCCAGCGACGAGCGCACAGACTGGTTGAAAAATGGGGAGGCGTCAGGTTTTCCGGGTAAATGCTGTTTATCGGCAGCGGCGATGACCAGCGCATCGAAGTGCTGACATTGTGCCTGTGCCATACCCATCAATCTGACCGTAGCAGAGCGTGTCTGGGGGCTGAATAGCTGCTGCTCCAGGGTCATACCCAACCATGTCCGGAAGTCATGCCAGTGCATCTTGGGATTGCAGTGGAACAGCCCGTTACGCATCTCCTCGAGCGCATTGAGTATCTGCATGCCGGCAGCATCGTCCGAAAATGAAGTCATGATGCCGAGTTGCTGAAGACTGGCCGTCAGAGCGTCAATAAATGTATCCAGCGGTGATTTTTTATTTGAGCGGTAAAGTCGCCGAAGAGCGTATGACGCCATTTGTAGTTGTTCGAGTATCCGCACACTGTTGTCATAGGTGCTATCCGGCCAGTGTTGCAAACGGTGTAAACGGTAACCCAGGTGTTTGCGATAACGTGCGAGACCATGACTGATATTTTCATGAAGGATGATATCATTTTCCAGGCGGTAGACGGTTTCAAGCTGTTGTTCATGTTCCAGTCCGGAGATGAAAAAATGTGATTTCAACAGGTCGAGCATTGGCCTGTAATCGAAATCCTCTTCGATGCATTCCAGCCAGCGTTCGAGCACAGCAGCAGCACTGGTGGTCGCCAGTGACCAGCCCGCCATGTCCTGCATGTCTACACTAGCGCGTTCCAGCAAAGCGCGTACCCGTCTGGAGAGCCGGCGATCCTCGGACACGATGCCGACAGCCTGTTTACCTTGCAGCAGCCACAGTCGAATCTGCAGGTCGATCGCACGGGCTTCGGATTCAGCATCGCCTGAATAGAAAATCGAAAAGGGGCGTGTTCCTGTAAGGCCTGTCTGCTTGAAGGCGTCAGCCCGTTGTTGGAGTGGGGCGCTTGAAAAATCAAACGCAGCTTTGATAAATGCTGCGGTTGATGCCCCTGGTGCAGGCTGCGCAGGTGTGTCAATCACATCCGTATAAGCAATCACGGTACACCGGTTCTGTTCATCAGCCGGCGCCAGTGCGCGTTGTTCACACGCCGTCAGCTGGTCAGGCTCGATCAGGTAGCAGTGTCTGTCACTGTTTAGCAGGATGTCGGCCTGTTTGAGTCGAGCAATATAGGCGCCGGTGCCGTCAAGCAGCTTGTCGTCATGCAATTGTTGCTGCCAGGCATGCCACAGGGTATAGACCAGTCGTGCTTCCTGCTGCAGATGTGGGTTGGTCGTTGCGCAGTCATAGGCGCTTTCCAGGGTCTCCGACCACGCCTCGGTGCTTTGCTCGAGCACGTTGATTTTGTTCAACGCGAGTTCATCGAACAGGTTCAGTAGCGCGGTGCTGACCTGCCACTTGTTCTCCTCCTTGAATAAGCTCGGATGCGCGCTCAGGGCGTCGACGAAAAGCAGTTGGCGCGCCTGGTCCGAGAGCACTTGCGTCGCCGCATCGGGCAAGGGGATATGTTCGCTGATCCACTGGCGCAGTGTGCCGATATAGGGTGGTATCATGGCCCTGTGCTGCTGCGGCAACGCCTGCAGGATGGCTTTCCTGAAGTTGGCGGACAGGTTGCTGGTAGGGGTGAAAATGCAGATAGAGGACCAGTCAGGCAATTGAGCCTGATTGTGTGCGAACAGGTGCTGAACCGTATGTGCAACAATGTCCTCATATTCTGCGAGCAGAATATCTGCGGACAACGGCTAACGCTCGAGGTATTGAAGCTTGTCCGCGACGCCGTCCCATTCTGCCGCATCGGGCGGCGGGTCTTTGCTGACATTGATGACTGGCCACTGGGCGGTCAGTTCTGCATTCAATTCGATAAAGTGTTCCTGGCCTTCAGGCACATCATCGTCGGCAAAGATGGCCTCGGCAGGGCATTCAGGTTCGCACAAGGTGCAGTCGATGCATTCCTCCGGGTCGATGACCAGGAAGTTGGGCCCTTCATGGAAGCAGTCTACTGGACAAACATCCACGCAGTCGGTGTATTTGCATTTGATACAGTTCTCTACAACAACGTATGTCATGATAATTTTGTGTTAGTCCTGAAAGCGCGAAATATATCATAGCTGTTAGAATAGGGGGCGTTACCTGGTCTAAAATTATATTCAATCTGATTTTAATCAAGGATTTATCATGTCATCTGTAAAAACCGCGGTATTCCCGGTAGCCGGGCTCGGCACACGTTTTCTGCCTGCGACGAAATCCGTTGCCAAAGAAATGCTCTCCATTGTCGACAAGCCGTTGATTCAGTATGGTGCCGAGGAGGCCATCGAGGCGGGTATCAACAAGCTGGTATTCATCGTCGGCCGTACCAAGAACTCGATTATCGACCATTTTGACAAGTCCTATGAACTGGAGACCGAACTCGAGATCCGTGGAAAACACAAGTTACTGAAAATCGTCAAGGATGTCATACCTGATGGTGTCGCCTGTGTCTTTATCAGGCAATCAGAAGCATTGGGGCTGGGGCACGCGGTATTGTGTGCCGAAGCGGCTGTCGGCCACGAGCCGTTTGCGGTTATTCTGCCCGATGACCTGATCCGCAATGAGGGTGATGGCTGTGTCAAACAGATGGTCCGCGTGTTCGACCAATACCAGGCGTCGATCATTGGTACCCAGACCGTCGCGATCGAGGAGAGTGACAAGTACGGCATGGTGGCTGGTTCCCGGGTGGAAGACCGCATAGCGCGCGTCGAACAGATCGTGGAAAAACCCGAACCGGCGGATGCGCCATCGGACCAGGCCATTGTGGGTCGTTATGTGCTGACACCGGCTATCTTCGATCTGCTCAGAACCACGCAACACGGTGCCGGTGGAGAGATTCAGTTGACCGATGGCATTGCGAGCTTGCGAGAGCACGAGCAGGTGCTGTCATACAGCTTTGCAGGAAAGCGCTATGATTGCGGGAGCAAGATCGGCTACCTGCAGGCCACGGTCGATGTGGCGCTCAAGCACGAGGAAGTGGCTGACGACTTCAGAAACTATCTGAAGCAGCTCAAATTATGAGCGCATTCTCATTGTCCGGCGTATTAGTCTTTGCTAATATTGCGAATTATGCGCAACAATAAGGGTTGATGTCATGAATGAGGACACAAAAAGGAAAAAGCGCGGCATCACAGCACTGAGTTTTCTCGCCAGCCTGTTCGCCGGTGCCTTTGGTGTGCAGTCCGAAGCGAACCGTGAACGCGACTTCGAGCACGGCAAGTTCTCGCATTTCATTATCGGCGGCATCATTTTCGCGGTCTTGTTCGTGATTGCTGTCATTGTCGTCGTGCAGGTCGTTCTAAAGACTGCTGGCAGCTGATCTCCACTTAAGTTTATGACTGATAAACCAACGCTACATGTACAGACCCTGCCTAATGGGGTGATGCTGAATGCCTATCCCGACAGCATAGGCAAGAAACTGTCTGACACCGTCGAGTTTCTGAAAAGACACGAGTTCAGGGATGCGTTTTCACTGTTCTACATTCTGCCCACTTTTTTTCACAGTGACCTCGATCGTGGCTTCTCCATCATCGATTACGACATCAACGAAGAGCTGGTCAGCCCGCAGGATCTGGACGATTTGAACGAACTCGGTATCCAGATCAAGCTGGATCTGGTGCTGAATCACCTGTCGGTGCGTTCACCGCAGTTCGTCGACCTGTTGGAAAACGGCGATGATTCCCCGTACCGGGATTTTTTCATCGACTGGAACGCGTTCTGGAAAGACCACGGCACGATGGGGCTGAACGATCATGTCGTACCGAGACAGGAGTATCTGGACAAGCTGTTCATGAGAAAACCGGATTTGCCGATCCTGAAACTGCGTTTTCCAGACGGCAGTCTGAAGACCTACTGGAATACCTTTTATCAGAAAGTCGATTTCGACGAAATTACGGAGAAGGACTTCGCGCACATTGAAGGCATGAGTGCGGAGGAGGCCGCGGAGATCGCCGATCATATCAAGGTCGTGGTAAAGAACAAAGGCCAGCTAGAATCGGTAGATCTGGAATGCGTCGCTGAGTTCAAGGATGAAGTGATTGAGGCGGTGTGCCACAAGCGTGAATTTCTCGGTCAGATGGATCTGAACGCGCGTTCTGAACTGGTCTGGGAATTTTACGATCAGACCCTGCGCAAACTGAGCGAATACGGTGCGAAAATTATCCGTCTCGATGCCTTCGCCTATCTGCACAAAGAACCCGGCCTGCCAAACTTTTTCAACAGGCCCGGTACCTGGGAATACCTGGAACGCTTGCGGGGAATCGCGCAGAAATATGACCTGATCATCTTCCCCGAAATCCACGCCGAATACGGTGCCGGCATCCACGAAGAGATCGCACGCGAGGGCTACCCCATCTACGACTTTTTCTTGCCCGGGCTCGTCATTGACGCCCTGGACCGGGGCAGCAATGAGGCCCTGTTACGCTGGGTGCGGGACATCCTCGACAAGGGACTGCAGACCATCAACATGCTCGGCAGTCACGACGGCATCCCGGTGCTTGATCTGAAAGGCAAACAGCTCGACGGTACCTATCGGCCGGGTCTGCTGGATGATGAACAGATCGAAGCTGCGATGGCGCGTATTATCGAACGCGGTGGCCGTACCAAGAACCTGTACGATGCCGAGGGCAAAAAGATCGATTACTACCAGGTCAACGCGACTTACTTCAGCGCGTTAGGAGAGGATGAGCAGAAGCTGCGCTTGGCCCGCGCCATTCAGATGTTCATGCCAGGCGTGCCGCAGGTATGGTACCTGGACCTGTTTGCCGGCACTAACGACTATGCCGCCGCGGAAAGGGGGCGTACCGCCGGGCACAAGGAGATAAACCGCACCACCTTGGGTATCATCGACATCGAGAGCGGCCTGAAACGCGCCGTCGTTCGAGATCAGCTCGAGCTGATCCGGCTGCGCAACACTTCGCCGGCATTCAATGGAAAGATGCAGGTCATTGAGACCGATCCCCATCTGTTGCACATTACCTGGCAGCACCCGGAAGCCAGCGCAGTCCTGATAGCCGATCTGCGCAATCATGACTTCACGGTCACCCAGAACACCGGCAGCGGCGACGAAGTGCTGATGCCGTTCGAGTCAGAAGGCTACGTGCCGATGATACACGGGGCAACATGATGAAAATTCTGGCGACTGATCTGGACCGGACACTGCTCCCGAACGGCAGCTGGCCGCCGGATCCGGGGGCCATCGACCTTTTCAACGAGCTCACGCACAAGCATGAAGCCCTCGTCGTCTATGTAACCGGAAGGAATCTGACGCTGTCCGAGCATGCGATCCGGGAGTACGGTATTCGTTATCCCGATGTGCTCATTGGTGACGTCGGGACCTCGATTCGCAAGTATGTGGACGGGGAGTGGCAGCCTGATACCGGCTGGGATACCCACGTAAGGCGGAGCAGTCCGCGCTGGGATGCCGAAGTCGTTCGTAGGGCTGTGGCCGGTGTCGATGGCTTGACCGAACAGGAGCGCGAACACTGTGGCCCGTTCAAGCAAAGTTATTATGTTGACCATGACCGCAACGAAGCCATCCTGAAACTGGTCGATGAGAGGGTCAAGGGCAAATTCGACGAGGTCATCGTCTACAGTTTCGACTCCCAGAGCGGCGACGGCCTGCTCGATTTCCTGCCGAACAGCGCAACCAAACAGACCGCACTCGAGTACATCGCCGACGAATACGGTGTCGACAAGTCCGAGGTCGTTTTCTGCGGCGACAGCGGCAATGATGTGTTCCCGTTGACTGCCGGCTTCTCGGGTGTGCTGGTACGCAATGCGGACGACCAACTCGTAGCCAACGTGAAACAGGCATCTGCTAACAATCCTGACCTCAGACTCTATTTCGCGAGAGGCGACTTCAAGAACCTGAACGGTTATTACACCAGCGGTGTCATCGAAGGCGCCTACCACTACGGCATCTTTCACGACAATGATTGACACGAATACCAGCCTGAACCGTGATAGGCATGCTTGAAGGACACACTGTATTTTGGGCCATTCTAGCTTTATCCAAAGTACCCATGCTGATTCAGTATTCCACGCCGCCTGGTGAGAAATGCGGATTAAAGGCTGTTTTCGAGGAAATTAGGGAAATCAGTGCTCAAGCTCAGTAAACCATCCATACCCGACTTCCGCTATCGAACCACAAGAACTGTTAGGTGGTGCAAATATTAGCTGCTGCTAACAGACAGCAGTCGACCCATAACGGCCACTGGTGATATTGTTTATGAGTGACTGCTTGCACCACCAAACGGTCGTCTAGGAATCTTGCCTAACAGAGAAAAAACGGACCTTTGTGGACCGTCATGAATTTTTACTCTGACCACAAATAGCTCACTACCCATATAGCTATTTTTCAAAACCGAAGCCAAACAATCTTATTATTGTTCCATCGTGCAAACTATGTAGTCAGGGCCTTTCTGAAGACGAAGAATATTTCCTGGCCACTGTTATGTTTAGCCAAGCTGGAATAAAAGAAACTGACAAAGCTCATTGCAAAAAAAATACAGCGTACGTATGATTCATTCACGATTAATGGAGAAAAACCGTACAGAACTTAGTATATAAGCAGACGCATAACTATCCTATAGAATATGACTCTGATTGCATAGTTTCTACTTCTGAATGCCAGCATTAGTAACGAGATCACCCGGCATCGTACGTGTGCCAACACAACTTTTGGAAATAACAGTAGATGGCCGATGAAGACATAGAATATTTTGAAATTTTCCCATGGGATAATAATTTCGAAACAGGAATTGCACTGATCGATGAGCAGCATAAGCAACTGGTCAATATACTAAATCAGTTGGCCGCTCACCTGGCTAATCGTTCCAATCCCATCACCTTGAACAAAATATTTGATGAGTTGGCAGAATATGCCGATTATCATTTCAAGACGGAAGAAGAAATATGGTCCGCCCACTTCGTGAATGATGACTGGTTTACAAGTCATGTGCGGACTCACGAATCATTTATCGCCAAAGTCATCGAGATGAGACAGGGAGAAAACGTCAAGCCGCTTGATGATGTAATTCAGGACATTGTCGCTTTTCTGTCGCATTGGCTTGCATCTCATATTCTGGATACCGACAAGCGCATGTCAAAGGCTGTCCTGGCGATTGAATCAGGACTTCCATTGGAGCAGGCCAAGATACAAGCTAATTATGAGATGAGCGGCTCAATGAGAGTCCTTATCGATACCGTGCTCACAATGTATGACAGTCTTTCCGGTCGCACTATGGACCTTATGAGGGAAAAGTCATTGCGCAAACAGGCGGAGGCCGCATTGCTAGCCAGTGAGCAGCGCTGGCAGTTTATTTTGGAAGACACCGGGGAAAACGTATGGGACTGGGATATCGAACATGGCGATATTACTTTTTCCGATAATAAAAGCTCCCTGTTTGATGCGATTTGCGTTCAACCTGACGAAACTGGAAAAGCACCCACTATCCATCCATCCGATATCAGAATGGTGCGAAACGCCTTACAGGATCACCTTGATGGCAATACAGAATTTTTTACCAGCAAGCACCGAGTTTTACATAAGAGCGGAAGTTGGTCGTGGGTCTTGACCCGTGGCAAGATTGTCAGCCGTAACGAGAATGGTGAAGCGTTACGTATGGTGGGAACGCACTCGGATGTAACAGAGCGTGAATTGGCAGGACTGCTTTTTCAGCACAGTAGTCAGTCAATGCTCGTGACCGACAAAGATAATGCCATCATTTGTTGCAATCCGGCGTTCACAAAAATGTCCGGTTATTTATTGGAAGATATTGTCGGAAAAAACCCTGGATTCTTTGCATCTGGTAAACACGATAAAGCATTTTATCAAGATATGTGGGACTCTATTACTACTAAGGGAGAGTGGAGTGGTGAAATATGGGATAAACGGAAGAATGGTGAAATTTACCCCCAATACCTGAATATAAACACAGTTTCGAGTTCTGATGGTACGGTCGATCATTACATTGCTTTGAGTTCCGACATCACCGAGCAGAAGCTGGCGGAGGAAAAGTTGGTCGAGGCCAAGGAATATGCCGAACAGGCCAACCTTGCCAAGTCACAATTCCTGTCACAGATGAGCCATGAGTTACGCACCCCGCTACATGCCATACTCGGATTTGCGCAGCTACTGGACATGGACAAAAATAAAAACCTGAGTAAGGAACAGAAGAAAGGTATCAGTCAGATACTTTCAGGGGGCTGGCATCTGCTGGATCTAGTACAGGATCTACTTGATCTGTCGTCAGTTGAATCTCATAGGATGGAGCTGCATACTGAGTCGATCGATGTGATTGAATGTATAAATAATTGCCTGGATTCCATAGAACCACTGGCACAGAAACGTGACATTGACGTCTGCAACACGCTTTCCCCTTGTGGCAAGATATACGTACGAGGCGACCCGGTTCGCCTTAAGCAAGTGTTAATCAACTTGCTGTCAAATGCTGTGAAATACAATAAAGAAGGCGGAACTATCACAGTAAGCTGTGAGCAGGTGCAGACAGATTCTGTACGTATCAGTATTACCGATACAGGTTCTGGAATACCAGAAGCTGATCAGGCTATTGTATTTGACCCATTCAACCGACGTTATATGCATCGACATGCGATGAATGGTACGGGCCTTGGCCTATCCATTACCAAGCAGTTAGTTGAACTTATGCAAGGACGAATGGGTTTGACATCTAAATTAGGTTACGGCAGCACATTCTGGATAGAGCTTGATTCGAGCCAACCACCGGTAAAAGATATCCCGGGTACTGTTACCCCTGGTGTTGAAATGCCAGAACTCGCGGGTACCACGCTACTCTATATAGAAGACAGCCCCAGCCATGTCCAGTTGCTCGAAACTATTATCGATGACATGCCAGGCCTGCGTTTGCTTTCTGCCCATACGCCCTCATTGGGATTGGAGATGGCTCTGGCACACCAACCCGACTTGATCATCCTGGATATTTGTCTGCCGGAGATGGATGGCTTCGAGGTTCTGAAGCGCTTACAGAGCAGTGAGATCACGAACAAGATTCCAGTCATCGCGGTTAGTGCAAACGCCTTGCGCAATGATATCGAGAAGGGGCTACGCGCAGGATTTCGACGTTACCTCTCCAAGCCCATCAACGTGATAGAGTTCAGAAGGGTCGTTGAGGAACTGCTGTCTAATAATGCCAGTTATTAGCCCTATTCCTATTCTAACTGGCACAATTAAAGACATAATTAAAGACACCCATAAATGACATAATTAAAGACACCCATAAATTATAGTTGACACTGACCAATCAGATTCGAAAGATGACACCACAATTAACACCACAATTAAAGACACCCATAAATTATAGTTGACACTGACCAATCAGATTCGTACTGTTACAACACCACAATTAAAGACACCCATAAATTATAGTTGACACTGACCAATCAGATTCGTACTGTTACTAAAAACATCTGCTACGGAGAGCACCATGCCCAGAGCACGGAAGACACTGATATCGCTCGATACGACGCCTTACTACCACTGCACCTCACGCTGTGTGCGCCGGGCCTTTCTTTGCGGCGAGGATCAACATAGTGGTCGTAATTACGAACACCGTCGCCAATGGATTGAGGATAGATTACTGATGCTAGCTGGCATCTACGCTATCGATATTGCCGCCTATGCGATCATGAGCAACCACTATCATGTCGTGCTCTATGTCGATCTGCAGCGGGGGCTCGACTGGAGTGATGCCGAAGTTATCGAACGCTGGCACCGGTTGTTCAGAGGCAGCGAATTATCTCGACGCTACAGTCGGGGCGAAGCACTGGATCGGGCAGGACAACACGCATTGGCTGAACACGTGACAGAGTGGCGCGAACGTCTGGTGTCTATCAGCTGGTTCATGCGCTGCCTCAACGAACCGATCGCCCGCGACGCCAACCGGGAGGACAACGTAACCGGCAGATTTTGGGAAGGTCGTTACAGCTCGCAAGCCCTGCTGGATGAGAAAGCGCTAGTGGCGTGCATGGTGTACGTCGATCTCAATCCCATCCGCGCCCGCATGGCGACCACACCGGAATCTTCCAAACATACTTCAGTCCAGTACCGCATCAACAAGGCGCGACGCACAAAATTACAAAACCGAATCGATCAGCAGCCCGAGCAGCTGTTACCTTTTGCAGGCAATCCGCGCAACGACATGCCTGCTGGATTACCCTTTCGCCTCAACGATTACCTCGAGCTGGTCGACTGGAGTGGTCGCATCTTGCGTGAAGAGAAGAAAGGTGCAATTTCAGATGAACTACCGGCGATACTGCAACGCTTGCAGTTGGACACGCGCAACTGGTGTTACCTGACTCGCAACTTCGAACACCCCTTCAAGCACCTGGTCGGTGCCGCCCATCACGTCCGTCGTGCCTGCGAGGCCATCGGCCAACGCTGGGCGCAAGGCGTCAGCCAGTGCGAACGTTTGTTTTCCAGCGCTTAGTCCGTAGCCTAAACAAAAAGAATATCTGATCGGTGCTAACGTTGGAGCCCATGGACACCTTTACCAGGACAACGAGAAATTGACAAAACTGGGCCTTGCTGCTCACTGAATTTGACTACTTTCGGGCTAAATCCATCAAACTGCCGGACTCCTGACCAACGAAACCACCAATCTATCTTGGTCAAGCTATGCTTTTTCCTAATTAGTGGATGTCCATTTGTTTGCAGTCTGTTCATCAAGAACGTCATAAACCAGCCAGTTATAGTCGGCCTGTTCGGGGATGTGAGTTCAGTCCGTTGCGATGAAAGTTTCGATGTGTATAAATCCTTTATCTGTAACTTCTCCTAATTTTTACAACATAGCATGCCTTGGCTTGTTCATACAATACTGGAAAAACGTGTTCTTTCACGGTAACAGCTGCACTGAGCAACGTCCAACCTGTCTTGGTTAGCCGCCAACGACGAGAGCGTGGAATTTTGGCAATCAAACCGAAAAAATTGAAGGCGTTTCAGTAATCGAGATATCTTCGCTGATTGCTTGCGTATACAGCGCCCACAAGAACGAAGTAGGGAACTGTATCTTTGGATTGATGCTAATGATCGTCATTCTGGTTTGCACCGTTGCCTAATGAAGATTATCCGGATTGGCACATAGAATAATCAGCGACCCTATCAGGAGTGGTCAATTTTTTTTTTTACCGACTGACCGCTTGTGGCCGAACTGAGTAATACGAAGCCCGGCTGATGCAGGGCATTCTGTTTCAGCTCGACCGTCCTCTTCTTGACGGATAGCTGTCTGTTAACAAGCGTCAATATTCGTCATGACTAAAATACCGCCTTCGACCCATTCCGGACTGTCAGACTACTATTAAAAAATTTACAGCTCCAAGGATTGGGTAAATGCGCCTTAGAAGACATGGCGTGGCCGGTACCCACCCATTACGGTGTGGAACGATGTTCTAATACGAGGTGCCGCCACAAGACGGAAGTCCACCCCGAAAAGGCTACTACGTAGCTGTAATAAGTGGAGCCAAAAATAGACTGTGACCGGCCGTCCGTACCTATGAACCAACCGCAATGAAGTTTGCCCAAGTTAAACTGCGCTCTTGTTGACAATGGTTTAAGAACTGGTCTGAATTTGGAGGCTTGGGTGAAATTTAGTTGATTTACGTCAAACACACTATTTAAATGCGCTGTTAATATCCGATTGCTCGTCGGGCGCACCGTCAGAATACAGGCAGACGGATACGTTGTTAATAAAAAAAGGGGGGACTGTTGTGAGAAATAATCTTTTTGGAGTGATGTTAATGTTGCTTGTTTTAAACGCTCAGGCAAATGCGTATACAGGTAACGTTAATTTCTTTTTGGGGCAAAAATCGCTAGACAGTGATGATTGGAGGCCGCTCGAAGATCAAGGCGAGTTCGGAGTGCTTGTTGACTTCAAACAAAGTCACTGGCCCGTTAGCGTAGCAATAGATATTTTGGTATCGGCGGACGAGGCTACAGAGCTTGGAATCAGGTTTGAAGGTATAACTTCTGAAATAAATGGTGGTGTTCGTAAAATTTGGGAGGTCTCCGGTAGTTCGATTAGGCCGTACATTGGAGGCGGCCTAGCACTGGTAAGCGCCGATCTTGAAGCATCAGCCTTCACGACAGTTTCTGACGATGATAATAGTATAGGGATTTGGCTTAATGGCGGGATTTACTGGACACTTGGAAAAAGCTTTAACTTAGGCTTGGATATCCGTTATTCGCAAGCAGAGGTAACAATAGTCGGAGTGGATGTTGAGGCTGGAGGCACTCATGCTGGCCTTATTCTTGGGTACCACTGGTAATTAAGTCTAGAAATTCACTATCGAAGGATTTCCATTATGCATTTGAACGGCAGTCTTTATGACTGCCGTTTTTCTGTTTCATATAAACATGATTGAAGTCGCCACAAAATGTGTCGGTTGTTATATGAATATAAACAATGTAAATGTTGATGATCATCGGTATTTATTAGTTGGTAATTAAATAGATTTTCTTAGTAATAGAACAAATTGTTATTAACAAAATAAGGAGAGCTAACATGAACAGGATTATTTCGATCCTATTTATTACTTTCATCATTGCTGGAGTAAGCGGCTGTGCATCTCATAAATACACTGTCTTAGAGCCTCCGTCAAAAGATCTTACTGAGTATAAGATTCTTCAAATCAATGATTACACCACTAATCTCGGTGATAACGAATCAAAGGAACTTGCATCGCTATTTGCAGACAAGTTATATGAAAATGTCTTGAAGCATCGTGAAGAAAGCCCTGACAAGGTTATCTTTGAGCAGGTGGTGCGACATACAGATGTGACTGAGGGGGTCGCTGTTCTAGACGGTGTAGTCGTGAGTTACGAGGAGGGAAGTCGTGCTAAGCGTTATTGGCTAGGTTTCGGCGCCGGTAAGGCCTATTGTACTATTCGATCTACCTTTACAGACAAAAGTACTGGTGAACAGATACTAGAAATGGATTTCGACGGTGAACTGACCGGAGGACTCTTCGGTGGTACGGCTGATGAAGCTGTGCAGGCTGTTGTTGAGGCTTATCTAGATTATTTTGACGACTATTACGAGACGCACTACGGCAAACAATAATAAGCATTCGGCCCCGCTCTAGCGGGGCTTTCTATTTCGGATCGAAAGTCCGGTTCTGGCCGACATCGGTAATAGATAGCTCTGCGATTGCAGGTTGATTAGATTCAAACCGACCGTCTCCTGCTTCTCCCGAAGGTGACTGTTACAGCAAAGTAATATAAGAGTTATCTATCATTCGGCCTTCGACTCATTGCGGCCTGTCGTAATACGAAGCTGAAAATGGCTAGTTTCTTGGCAGTCATGCGCCATCGTGGTACGACTTGTTTAGCTGAGACGCGCAAGCCGATCTTTCAACACACCAAAAGCAGAGAAGCTGACTGGCGCGGTAGGATACTGCTTGGCCAGCTGGCTAGGATTTGCCTGGAAAAGGTTGAGTCCTGGGTCTGCGAGCACGGTTTGAATTGTGATGGTGGGCGGGGGATTTCGGAAGGGATTCGTCATTCGTACTGGGTGAATGGCTATCGCCGAGTGTCAACAAAATGATTAGTCTAATCCGACATGATATATGCAGTGATCATTTTATTGTTTCTGGCTCTGGTTTATGGCCCGCAGCTTTGGGTGGGATGGGTTCTGAAGCGCTATAATCGCAAGCTGGAAGCCAATTTCCCGGCACCGGCGGCGAACTGGCGCGACATTTGATCAATCGTTATGACCTGAAAGAGGTCAAGGTCGAGGTGACTGAATTCGGCGATCACTACGACCCACTAGAGCGCTGCGTGCGCCTCACGCAGGATAAGTTCGACGGCAAGACCCTGACCACGATTACAGTGGCCGCGCACGAGTGCGGACACGCTTTGCAGCATGCCGCCTCCGAGCCGCTGTTCCTGCTGCGAACCCGCCTGGCGGGGGCCACGCTGTGGGCGCAACGCATCGGCTCGTTGCTGCTGTTTGCCGCGCCTTTTGCGGTTTTGTTGACGAAGGCGCCGTCGGTCGCGGCCTTCAACATCGTTGGCGCCTTTCTGGTGATGGGCTCAGCGGTAGTGATCCACCTGCTGACCCTTCCGGTCGAGATCGACGCCAGTTTTCGTAAAGCTTTGCCGCTGCTCGATTCTGGGTATCTCGACAAGTCGCAAATGCCGGCGGCCCGTTCAATCCTGCGCGCCGCGGCCTGGACCTATGTCGCCGCATCGCTGGCATCGTTGCTCAATTTCTGGCGCTGGATCGCAATCTTGCGCCGCTAACTGTCAAGACTTGACCTCTATTCTCCATTAACTACTATAAGTCAAGAGATTTGACCCGTTAACGCTCTTCGGTTGCAATCGCCCTGTTGACAGGAAACGACTTATGGGTGACCCCTTGATGCTGGTTTAACGGATCTGAACCCATGATTCCGGTGCGTTAAAATATCGGCGTTAGCGTGTATACCTGTCGCGCGTTGTTCTTATTGGTGAGACTGCTCGTAAAATCCTCGTTGCTGTAAAAAGTGATGCTGGTGCCGTCGGAGTTTATATTTAGGTATTCTAGTGTCCCTGAAACGGTTAATACATTGAGTTCGGAGCTGCCATCACTGTTGACCAGAAAGATCGATGGCGTACCGAAATCGTTCTCGCCAATATAAGCGGCCTTGCTGCCGTCGGCGCTGAGGTCATGGTGAATAAGATACCCACTGGGCACAACGGTAATTTCGTTGAAGGCACTGGTTGTTGTATTGAGCGTGTACAGGTACTCGCCCGATGCCCCGTTCAAATCTCTGATTATCATCGTCATGACGTTGCTATCGCTGCTCAAATGCGTTGGCCGGAGGAAGGCGTCAAAATCTGTAAGCTGGACGAGGCCAGTGCCATCGGTATTGATCGCAAACAGCTCGGTCGATCCGTCTGCGTTGCTGCCATCTCCGATGATGTCGGCCGTTGAAGTAAATATAATTCTGCTGCCATCGCCGGAAATGATCACGTTCTCAATCGGGTAGGTTTGGTTGAAATTTGTTATTTGATTGTAGATTTCGCTGCCGTCCGTCGACAAGGTGAAAAGCTGGCGAGACCCAGTCGGATTGGCGCCGGTAAGGTCTTTTCTTGACGTAAGAGCAACTACATCGCCCGTGTCGGTTATAGTGGAAGGGTTTTCAAACGTGAGAGCCGTCCCTATAGCGAGCGTAGTGCCGGTCGCGTAGTCGATAATATCTCTTCTGCCATTGTAGTTGAGTATCTTAGTACCGTCGCCGGATGTGACCATCTTTACGATTTCACCCGGTCGTGAATAGATCTCAACATCCACGCCAGTGAGGGTGGGTGTGAAGATGCGCTCCACGGAATCAGATGTACTCAAAACATAGGATATGGAGGCATCGCTGTTTCCCATGCTGTAGTTTTGGAAAACTGCAGTCATCATGCCGCCAGCGCCGTCAGGGATTTCGAGCGGGATATCTGTGTTGAGTATAATTAATCTCGAGATCGGAGTCGTGGTCGTATCGGTCGTTGTCGTAGCACCGCCGCCCCCATCATCTGAGCCACCGCCGCCACTCGTTGTCGTCGTAGTCGTGGTCGATGTGAAATCGGAGAAAGCGGACTCATCGCTACAGGAAAGCAATAACGAACAGGTCAGCGTCACTGCAGCTAAACGGTAAAGCATGATCATCCCTCAATAACAGATACCAGGTAAGTCGTAAGTCTATGAATGTATTTACTATAGGTATGCACTTACTTATAGATCATATTTCGGTGTTTGGGGTCAAAAAACGCAGTCGTGGCCTCGACTGCGTCTATTCGATATCAACTGTTTGCCGTCGAATCAGCACAATTACGAGCACAATTAAGGACACCCACAAATTGTAGTTGACACTGACCAATCAGATTCGTACTGTTACTAAAAACATTTGCTACGGAGAGCACCATGCCCAGAGCACGGAAGACACAGCACAATTAAAGACACCCATAAATTATAGTTCTAACCAGTGGTTGTACTGTATTGGCTGCTACCCTTTTCATTCGGGAGAAATCGAACCGATGAAACCTGCCCTCAGATTTGCACGAATTGTCCTGATGTCTTCAGGACTACTCCTGAGCCTCAGTGGAAAAAAGAGGTCAAATCTTGACCCCAAAACCTAAGCCATGTCGAGGAGAAAAGTGAAATGGGTCAACGCTATACTGAAATATCAGACAAACTGAAACAGTTTATCGAGGATCAGAAAATATTCTTTGTGGGGACAGCCGCTGCGGACGGACGGGTGAATATATCCCCAAAAGGCATGGATTCCTTAAAAATTGCTGGCAAAAACAGAGTCGTGTGGCTGAACGTGACGGGTAGCGGAAATGAAACATCGGCTCACGTTCAGGAAGATTCGCGAATGACTCTGATGGTTGCTGCTTTCGAAGGGAACCCAATGATTCTGCGTCTGTATGGACATGCAAAAGTTATCCATAAACACGACCCTGAGTGGCAAGAACTGTTTGCCCTGTTCGATCCGCTTCCCGGGGCAAGGCAAATATTCGATCTTTCTGTCGATCTGGTTCAAACCTCTTGTGGTATGGCCGTGCCCTTTTTTGATTATATTGGCGAGAGAGAACAGCTGAATGACTGGGCAACTAAAAAAGGCGATCAAGGTATAAGAGAATACTGGGGTGAGAAAAACCGGACAAGTCTCGACGGGAAGCCAACGCATATCATGGAGAAAAATGCCTAAGGATCACATCAGCGATCTGGTTGGCAGACATGCTTCCATTAGGGTGCACCCCCGATTAGGGATCGTATTAACAATGGCGCAAGGATTAGATGCTTGGCGAGCCTGTCTGAGCGAGGTCTGAAAAATAATATATAAAACAATCAGATGAGAGATGGCTCCCCGACCTGGGCTCGAACCAGGGACAAACGGATTAACAGTCCGTTGCTCTACCAACTGAGCTATCGGGGAAAGGATGTCTCAACGGGCTGATGCCCTGTTTGGAAGGCGGGTATGCTACCGATTTGGGGGCTGTGGGTCAATAGTATTTCTTCGATTACTTAAAAATTGTTCTTTATAACGTATTGATATCTCAAAGATTCACTAGGCTGTAGGGTGTGCCATGCGCACCGAGTTCCTGGGGCGAATTCATAATTCATGGTGCGCACGGCGCACCCTACTTGCTAGGCAATGGCTCGTTGAATACGTTCCAGTGCTTTTTCCATGCTGTTCATATCGGTGGCGAATGACAGTCGTAAATGCCCTGGCATGCCGAATGCTGTGCCTGGCACCAGCGCCACTTCAGCTTTCTCCAGCAACATTTGTGCAAGCTGAACATCATCTTCGATGCCATCCATGCGTTCGATCACGGTCTGGAATGACGGAAAGCTGTAAAACGTGCCATCGCTGGGCAGGCATTCGACACCGTCGATCGCGTTCAGCGCGTTGTAGACGAAGTCGTGTCGGCTGCGGAAGACCTGGCACATCTTGGCGAGAAAGCTCTGGTCACCATCGAGGGCTTCCTGGGCGGCAGCCTGGGCGATCGAGCAGGGGTTGGATGTGCTCTGTGACTGGACTTTTTTCATGCCCTTGATGATGTCTGCCGGCCCTCCGGTGTAGCCGATACGCCAGCCTGTCATAGAATACGCCTTGGAAACGCCATTGATGACCAGTGTGCGCTCTTTCAGTTCGGGGCAGACGTTCAGAATGTTGTTGAAGCCCTCATCGGTCCAGACGATGTGTTCATAGATGTCATCGGTGAGGATGGCAATATCGGGAAATTTGAGCAGCACATCGGCCAGTGACCTGAGCTCCGCTCGTGTATAGGCTTTGCCCGACGGATTCGATGGGCTGTTGATGATGACCAGTCGGGTGCGTTCGGTGATCGCATTCTGCAACTGCTCGGCGGTGATCTTGAACGCCTGACTCGCATCGCCGGTGACGATGACGGGCTCGCCATCGGCCAGTCTGACCATATCGGGGTATGACACCCAGTAGGGCGCAGGGATGATGACCTCATCGCCGGGATTGATTAGAGTCTGCAGGAGGTTGTAGATCGCCTGTTTGCCGCCGACGGAAACGAGAATCTGGTCAGCGCTATAATCCAGACCGTTATCGCGTTTGAACTTGTTTATAATGGCCTGCTTGAGTCCGGCGGTACCGTCAACGGGGGTGTATTTAGTCATGCCGTTATGGATGGCCGTTATCGCCGCCTGTTTGATGTGGTCGGGTGTGTCAAAATCCGGTTCACCCGCAGCCAGGCCGATGACGTCGCGACCTTCGGCGCGTAACTGGTTGGCGAGGGCGGTGACTGCAAGCGTCGGCGAGGGTTGGACCCGCTGTATGCGGGCAGAAGTTTGTATGCTCAAGTGTCTGGTTCCAGTAGCGCGATTTATCGTATGATCAGTGTATTGTAATTCAATGTCTAGACGTTTTGAAATAGAGACCGATTATTTACCTGCCGGTGATCAACCGGAGGCTATTCATGCACTGCTTGAAGGCATAGAGGCCGGGCTGGCGAAGCAGACCCTGCTGGGCGTGACCGGCTCAGGGAAGACGTTCACTATCGCCAATGTCATCCAGACGATCCAGCGCCCGACACTGATCCTTGCACCCAACAAGACCTTGGCCGCACAGTTCTATGGCGAGATGAAAACGTTTTTCCCTGCAAATGCGGTGGAATATTTTGTTTCCTACTACGACTACTACCAGCCCGAAGCCTATGTGCCGGCGAGCGATACCTATATTGAGAAAGATGCTTCGGTGAATGACCACATCGAGCAAATGCGGCTCTCGGCCACCAAGGCGGTTATGGAGCGTGAGGACACCATCATTGTCGCGACCGTTTCAGCCATCTATGGCCTGGGCGATCCGAAGTCCTATATGTCCATGATTCTGCACCTGGTGCGCGGTGATCTGGTCGATCAGCGCTATATTCTGCGTCGTCTGGCTGAGCTGCAGTACACCCGCAATGATATCGAACTGCGACGCGGTTGTTATCGGGTGCGTGGTGATGTCATCGATATCCATCCTGCTGACTCCGAGCGCGATGCTGTGCGGGTCGAATTATTCGATGAGGAAATCGAAGGGCTGAGTTTTTTCGATCCGCTCACCGGTGAAGTACTGCGCAAGGTGGCGCGCCTGACCATTTATCCCAAAACCCACTATGCCACACCACGCGATACCATCGTCAAGGCCATTGACCAGATCCGTGTCGAGCTCAGAGACCGTCTGCGTGATCTGCGTGACAACAATAAACTGGTCGAGGCGCAACGGCTGGAAGAGCGCACCAAGCTGGATCTGGAGATGATGCAGCAACTGGGCTACTGCAGCGGTATCGAAAACTACTCGCGTTATCTGTCGGACAGGCAGGCCGGCGAACCACCACCCTGTCTGTTTGACTACCTGCCGGATAACGCACTGCTGGTGATCGACGAGAGTCATGTCACCGTGCCGCAACTGGGTGCCATGTACAAAGGCGACCGCTCGCGCAAGGAGAACCTGGTTACCTACGGTTTTCGCCTGCCATCCGCACTGGATAACCGACCGTTGAAATTCGAGGAATTCGAAGTGCTGTCGCCGCAATGTCTGTATGTTTCAGCGACACCGGGCCCCTATGAGCACGACCATTCAGACGCGGTTATCGAGCAGGTGGTGCGTCCTACCGGGTTGCTCGACCCGTTGATCGAAGTACGGCCGGTCAGCACGCAGGTCGATGATGTGCACTCGGAAATCAGCCGGCGTGTCGTTCAGGGTGAGCGCGTGCTTATTTTGACACTGACCAAGCGCATGGCCGAGGATTTGACCGAATACCTGACGGAGCACGGCGTGCGTGTACGTTACCTGCATTCGGACATCGATACGGTCGAGCGCGTGGAGATCATACGTGATCTTCGCCTGGGCGAGTTCGACGTGCTGGTCGGTATAAACCTGTTGCGTGAAGGGCTGGACATACCCGAGGTCTCACTGGTGGCGATTCTGGATGCCGACAAGGAGGGCTTCCTGCGATCAGAGCGTTCGTTGATACAGAGTATCGGACGTGCGGCCAGAAACGTGAATGGCATGGCAATTCTGTACGCAGACAGGATTACCGACTCGATGAAACGTGCCATGAAGATCACCAACGAACGCCGTGCAAAACAGGCGTCTTTCAATGCCGAGCACGGCATCACCCCGACCACGATCAGCAAGCAGGTGACCGACATCCTCGAGGCCAGTTATGAACACAAACCGGGCCAGACCTACCGTTCGGCGATACGCAAGGTCGCGGAAGAGCGGGCGGAGTTCCAGAGTATGAAACCGGAGAAACTGTCTAAGGAAATTGACCGTCTCGAAAAACAGATGTTCGAGCACGCACGAAATCTTGAGTTTGAGGAAGCGGCTGTGCTTAGAGACAAACTCGAGGAAATAAAGCAGGTCGCATTAGGGCCTGCTGCGTGATTGTTTCGGCCACCGATTAGAAATACGGGCTATTGATGAGCCTTGAGTCGAACAATATTATCAGTGCGCCACAGTTTGGGTTTGTCGACCCCGTAGCCCTGAGCATAATCGACACCGAGTTCCTTGAGTAGCTTCAGAATGTCTTCATTTTCAACATATTCAGCCACGGTGATCAGGCCGATCTCATGGCCGATATCGTTAATCGCCGAAACGATAGCGCGGTCCATAGGATCATCCAGGATATCGCGGACGAACTCACCATCAATCTTCAGAAAATCAACCGGCAGTTTTTTCAGATAGGCAAATGAACTCAGTCCGCTGCCGAAATCATCCAGTGCAAACATACAGCCCATTGCTTTCATCTTGCTGATGAAATCGATCGCGAGTGAGAGGTTGGCGATCACAGCGGTTTCCGTAATTTCGAAACATATGCGATTGGCATCGATCGCATGATTGTCGAGCTCATTGCGAATAAACTCCAGTATGTCTTTATTGCACAGCGTCTGTCCCGACAGATTGATGTTGTAAACGTGTCTATTCCTGTTTCTGTTCTGCTGCTCGCTTATCATCTGAAAAGTCGAGCTGATGACCCATCTGTCCAGTGCCGGCATCATGTCATAGCGTTCAGCAGCAGGTATGAACGACATAGGCGGTATGATTTCACCGTTTTCATCAAGCATGCGCACCAGTACTTCATAGTGGGTACTGGCTTTGCTGTCCATGATCGGTTTGACGGCCTGCAGGGCGAGTTGAAAGTGATTCTGTTCCAGCGCATTTTTGATGCGCGTCACCCACTGCAGTTCGCCATGGCGTCTTGATATCTCAATATCATCGGGCGTGTAAAGGTGGACACGGTTACGACCGAGATCTTTGGCGATGTAGCAGGCCGAGTCAGAGCGCCGCAGGACGTCCTGGACGGAGCCACTGTCTTTTCGGATAGGAACCAGTCCGATACTGACCCCAATATCAAAAGTTTTCTTGTCCCAGGAGAACGTAAAGTCCCTGATGGTGGCACGCAGATTCTCGGCAACTTTTTCAGCCTGCTTTATCGGGCAGTCGAACATCAGCACACCAAATTCATCACCACCCAGCCTGGCCAAACAGTCGCTCGCGCGTACGTTCTGCGGCATTAAAGCCGCAATCTCTATCAACAGCTGGTCGCCAGCGATATGTCCACAGGTATCATTGACGATTTTGAACTGATCGAGATCCAGGTAACAGATCGCGTGGTGCCTGTTGTCATCCCTGGCTGAGGTGACCGCGAGTTTTAACTGGTGCTCAAATTCGTGGCGGTTGATCAAACCGGTGAGTGAATCGTGCGTCGCTTGAAATTCCATTTTTTTCGACAGGTTGCGTATATGTGTGATGTTCCTGAATACCAGAACGGCACCGATAATCTGGCCGTTATGGCCACGAATCGGTGAGGACGAGTTTTCTACAGCAAATTCATCGCCGTTCTTGTTGATGAGCAGTGCGGGTTCGTCAAACAGCACGGTACCCTTACTCTCCAGACATTCGTCGACGGTGCTGTTGATCGGCTCTCTGGTGTCCTCATGGATCAGTCTGAAAACAGTATTGATGGGCATGCCGATCGCTTCTTCGTCATTCCAGCCGGTAATGCGGCGTGCGATCGGATTCATGTACACAATGTGTTTATTTATATCGGTGGTGATCACTGCTTCACTGATCGAGTGAAGTGTCACCTGGGCGTGCTCTCGTTCCCTGAATATTTCGGCCTGTGCCCGCTGGCTCTCCTTTGCACTCTGGATACGCAGGTTCACAAAATTGAACGACAGCAGAGAAAACGCAGCGGTGGCAAAGAAAGCAAAGGCCAGCCATTCGTAATCAAGATCGGTCCAGGTCATTTGCCGCATCAGCTTGATTTCATAGACCTGGCCGGCAACATTCAGCGTGTGTGAACTGTTGTAAACCGGAAAAAAGGAATTACGATCAATGACATCCGCGTTGATGGTCCGGGCGAGGGAATAGGTTTGGGAATCTGAATCAAAATAGGTATATGACAACGATTCATTTTCACTTATTTCAACGCTGTCCAGGATATTTTCCGTCTTGATGGCCACTGCCACCAGCCGTGTTGCCAGATCATAGCGTTGGATAGTGTCTTTAGGTAGGTCATCCGTGGTATATATCGGCGAAATAATCAGGTAGCCAGTACCGCCCGTATGAAAATTATAGGGTTTGGTGGCACGCGGTTTTCCCGTGTTAATAGATGCTTCGACTGCATCGCGTATCAGCGGGAATGACAGTGCATCAAAACCGAGTAATGGCAATGATGGAATGTCCATCGGGTCCATGAAGACCAATGGGTAGTAGATACTGCGTTCAGCAACCGGTACCAGCGTACGATGTTCGTGATTATCGTACTCGGTAACACGAAAGCCTGCATATCCATCGCGTTTGCGCTCGTGCAGAAAGTCTTCGAGCTCGCTGTGTTGCACACGTATCATATACTGTGTCATGTGTATGAAGGGATGCTCATTTCTCATTGCACGGGAATATTCTTCCAGTTTGCGGTAATCGACACTATCGACGGTGCTGAAATAGGCCTGGTAGGCATCGAGTACGTGCTCACCCGCGTGCAATGATTCCTGGGTGTTCTGAAATATTAATTGTGCGCTGTCTCTGAGTTGGCTCTTGATGGTTTTGATGTTATTCGTGATCACCAGCGTGACCATCACAGCCAGTATTATCAGACTGACGATAATCAATAAAAGATTAGCGTAGCGATAGGATCTCTCGGAGTCTGGCAGCAGCTTGTTCATCAGTAATACGGCTGTGCCTTGAGCTTGATAAATTCGGGAAGCTTGATGTGTGCAATATCGAGTAAAGCATAGTTCACGATAATATTGAAATGTCGATTGGGGATGATGGGAATGGCAGAGGGTGGGGTTCCATTGAGGATCTCGATAGCCACTTTACCTGCCCATTCACCCTGTTCTTCAGGTATCTTCGTCATACCAAACATGGTGTAGGGCATCATCCAGCCATGGTTCGTCGTACTCAGTTTTTTTGTGATCGGCTTTATGGCCTTCAGCACGGCCTCTTCATCCCAGTCCCGAATACCTGCATGACTGCCCAGGATAATCAGATCGGCTTGTTGGGCTGCTTCATAAGCTTCAATCCAGTCTGACATGCTTGAGACCAATCGGCTGATTAGTTCAATCCTGTCTGCCTGGCCCGCAGCTTCAAAACGGCTCAGGTTTTTCTTTTCTGTTAAGGTGTCCGCGCCGATATAGTAAGCACGGTTGATTCTTCCTGTGATGGCAGCCGCTTTATCGAACATTTGTTCAATGGCAGCGACTTCGATCATGCCTGTTACATTCGAGAAGGGATATCCGTATTGTTCGACTGTCCAGTTCACTCCGCAGAATACGAAAGGGATCGCAGCATCCTTGTAATAGGGAACGATCAGGTATTTTGATGCGCTGTCATCAGAAGCGATCACGACATCCGGCTGTGTTTGATCGATCAGCTGCTTGGCTTCAAGAGCCGCTTTCCTGATCGCAGTCTCGTCCTTGATCCGTTTTGTGTTCATGTCGAACGTGGTCAGGTCGCACTTGTCACGCAGTGATTTCAACAGGCCACGTTCCACACCATCGGACCAGGCGTAACCCTTGTGATATGACGATATATAGACACACTTCGCAGCATCAGCGGTCGTTGCCATCAGGAGGACAGCAAGAATTGTCACACACGTTCTTGGGCCAGGCATAATCGGCACCAGTTACTTTTTGATCATAAAAATGAAGTGTAGCCAGATGAATCAGTGTTTTACCGGAAAATACAAACAGATAACAGTGGTTTTACATCAAATTACATAGTCATCAGAAATAATAGGCGAGATCGATCTGGACAAAATTGTCGAAGCGGAAACTGTACAATGGTCGGCCTTCCTCGGTGCCGTTGTAGGTGCGTAACTCGGCTTCCAGCAACCAGTGTTGTCCAAATCGTCTGCTGGCCTCAATAAACCCGGCAGCGGTTCGAGTATCGGCATCGGTCAGGAAGCCCATCAGTATTTCAGTAGACTGGGCATCGTTCATGACATAGCGCACGGCGGTGGCCAGGTCATTATCGAATATGGTCTCGCGTTTGTTGGCGTCACTGTAGTGATACTCCACAACAAAACCCAGATCGCTCACACCGCCGGTAAAGCCCACCCAGGTATATTCGAAGCCAGCAACAGACTGGAGCGTGTGCGAACCCTTGCGCGTGCCGGAGCGGTATTCCTTGTTTATGGCTTCGAGCTTCCAGGTCCAGTCGCCGAAGAATACCTGACCGTCGATGCCAGCCTGGTTGATCAAGGAATAGACAGGTACGACGGCCGTCGGCTGGCCATTGGCATCGAAAGCAATGGGGAAGAAGTCACTGGGTAAGCGGTCGATACCGCTGAAGTAGGAGAGACCAAATTCCCATTCGCCGATATAGTGCGAGTAGCGCAGGGCAAGATCGGTATGATCCTGTCCTGCTTTAAAGTCATAGATGGCGTCACTGTCCGTGTCGACCACGACCTCGGGACGGGGGCGGCCTTCGACACCGGGAAATGTTCGTTCGCGAAAATAGGGCAGCACGAAAAAGTCAATGATGCCCCAGTCCTGTGCGCTACTGAGCTTGATCATGGGCTGCCCCAGCTTGTCTTCGCCATCAACATTTTCGACCAGGTCGGTCTGGTTGATGATATCGACCAGGTGCTGTGTCTCGGTAACGCCCCAGAAGACCTTGCTGATACCAGCTGTTAGCTCCAGCGTATCAAAGACGCCTGTCCAGGACAGTTCGCGAATATCACCGTGGGTACGGTTATCATCATACTGATCGACACGGTAGAACAGTCGCGCTTCTAAATTGTGATCGCCGCCTTGCCAGCTCTGAAAAAACCGGGGCTCTGCGGCGGCAGACAGATAGGTGTTGTGTTGACGCGGGTCGACCGGGTCCTCGAAGAAACCGCGAAACTGACCGGAAACATAGCCGGACCACTCTCCAGCGATGGCCGGCATTTGCATGACGGCCAGACCAACGACACTACCGGCGAGGATGCGTCTCATGTCAGCGTCGACAAGCCCGCAGATTATCTGGCGCGTTTCAGGCTGTTTTTATTGAAGTCGCGGTCATTTAACCCGGTCTTGAACTGGTAATCTCGCCACGTCAATGTTGTGCTCTTGCCGGTCTGATGGTTTTCCATGTTCATCTGATCGGCACGCCAGTATTTGTCCAGGTATTGCTGGTAGCCATCGTAGGTCAGCGTTTTCAGCAAGGTGTTCTTACGGTCATAGAAGACGATTTTCTCCGGTCGGTATTCGGCCTTGTTGATCCAGGCAACTTGCCGCGTATAACCCGAATGCTCATAGGCCGGATAGCGCTCGATGACATAGCAATCGATGCCATCCAGGGTTTCGTCACGCAAATACTTGTACGTGTATTTCTCCACTTCCTGTGAAGCGATATCCTCATAGGCAAATTCGCTGCCCATGAAGGGTCCGGATTTGTTTTTTGAGTTAATGCGTTTCACCCGCTTTAGAGCAGGCAAATAAAGCCACTGTTCATCAGGTTTGACGGCGTGCGAGAAGGTAAGAAAAGCGGTTCCCTTGACGTCAGCCGGTTCGTCGAAGATCGACATTGACTTGTCGCCATCACCGATAATTTCCAGTGTTTTGATGCGTATATAGCGGATGCTGGTATCGCCCTGTTTGTTTCGCAGCTCCATGGTCATGTTCGCGGTTGAGTCGCCAAAACCTTCATCACGTTTATCCGCTTCTACGGCGATCGCCAGTCCTTTTTCTTCGGCCGTCTGCGCTAGCAGTGAAAAGGGCAACAGACTGAGTGCGATGACTGCCAACGACGATCGAAGCATTGATATGTTCATACTTGTTTCTCCCCGTTTTCTTCGAGTTTGATTAACAGCGGTGGCAGTAACATGAAATCAATTGCCAGTGC
Organism: uncultured Gammaproteobacteria bacterium; assembly: GCA_942492025.1. Taxonomy (GTDB): domain Bacteria; phylum Pseudomonadota; class Gammaproteobacteria; order SZUA-229; family SZUA-229; genus JABDQW01. Next base: position 431,250 of record CALODJ010000012.1, read on the forward strand.
CAGGGCGATGACCACGCTGGTGAGCAGCCCCATGCCCGCGTTTAATTGAAAATTGGATTGCGCCAGAATCATAAAGCCGACGATCAATACCACTGATGTGACCAGTAGAGCAATACCGACGCTGTTGAAGGCGTAGTGCACGGCCTGTTCTGCATTGAAGCCTTTTTCTCTGCGTGCGCGCAGGTATTTGCTCATGAAATGTACGGTGTCGTCGACCACTATTCCTAGCGTCATACCGGTGACCACGGACAGCGCAATGCCGACCTGGCCAACAAACAATCCCCAGATACCAAAGGCGGCCGCTGCTGGCAGCAAGTTGGGCAAAAGACTGATAAAGCCAAACTTGAAGGAACGGAAGAACAGGATCAAGACCATTGAAATCATGAAAAGCGCAATAGTTGTACCGATCAGCATGCTGTTGATATTGCGTTTACCGAGGTGCGCGAACATGACGGTGGGCCCGGTTCCGAATCCAGTCAATTCAGGCATGTTCTCTTTAAGCCAGGCAGTGGTGCGCCGCTCCAGCGCCAGGATCTCATTAGAGGACAACGTCTTCAGCGTAACTGCGATTTTTGTTGCGGTCTTGCCGACGTCGATCTGGTTATTCAGGTCCAGTCCGTAGGGCAGTGACATCTCGTACAGTAAAAGATACTGAGCAGCCAGGTTGCGATCATCCGGCAGCTTGTACCAGCTGGGATCATCACCGTGCATGTTCTTGTTGAGCCGTTTGAATGTGTCGGTGAGTGAATAGACATGGATGACTTCGGGCTGTGAACGCAGATACTGGACAAATCTATCCGCATTTTTCAGGTATTCAGGATCACTGATCCCGCCGGGTTCATTGGTGCCCAGTGAAAAATCGATATAGTAGACACCGGTCAGGTTTTCAGCCGCGTAATCGGAGTCCTGTCTGAATTGAATGGCGGTATCAAAATACTCGACAAAAACATCGTTCAGCTCGTTTTTCGGCACCATTGTGATCAGTATCAGCACCACAATAGAGCTGCCGATTAACAGGGACTTGTAATTTCTGATAACAAAATCGCCAAAGCGGCCCATAGCGTACTTGCCGGTGACTTCGCGTCTGGATCGGGCGGGCAGCATGGTGATGACGGCTGGCAGGAATGTGATTGAATAAACGAAGGCGGCGGCAACACCCATAGCCGCAATGTTTCCAAGGTCGCGAAAAGGTGGTGCATCGCTGAAGTTCAGGCTGAGGAAACCCAGCACGGTGGTCAGTGTTGTCACGAAAATCGGCCAGAAATTGATACGCATGCTCTCGACCATGGCATCCACCTTGTTTCTACCGAGATGCATTTCATGTTTCATCGTAACCAGCAGGTGCACGGCATCGGCTATCGCCATCGTCAGCACCATGATAGGTGCGCTCATCACCGGCGGTGATAGCCGGATGCCCAGCCAGCCTGCCAGTCCCATGGCGGTGATAATGGAAAAAACGATCATCAGGAGGGTGGTCAGGGAGCCGCTCAGGCCTTTCAGCATCAACAACAGCGTGACGATGATAAATCCCAGTGCGAGTGGATACAGGTTCTGGGCGTCGTCCTGGCTGGCTTCAGGGAAAGCGTTGTTCATCATGGTCATGCCCACCAGGCGAATCTCCAGTCCGGGGTATTTTTCCAGGTACTTTGCTTTCATCTCACGTGCGTAAGTGACAGCAGTAGGTACTTCATCCAGTCTTTCTCCCGGTAGTTGCACCGTCACGTTGATACCGGTGTGTTTGCTGTTGGGTGAAACCAGCCGGTTCACCATCATCGGTTCATTGATGGCAATGAATTGAATCCCTGACAGGTCGTCTTTGGTCAGCGTGGATGGGTCTGCTACCAGGTCATCGACGATCAGGTCATCTTCCTCTGCCGTGGTATGCTGATAATTGGTGATTGAATCAACGCGTGTGGAGAAGGGGATTTGCCAGGCCTCTTCTGTGATGTCCTTGATCGCCGATAATGTCTCGACGGTAAACACCTTGCCGTCTTTGGGGGTGATGACAAACATGATGTTGTCATTCTTGTTGAAGGTATTCTGCATTTTCTCGAAGGCCAGCAACTGAGGATTATCCTGACCGAAGAACATGCGGTAGTCATTACTGAAACTGAGATTCTGCGCACCGTAGCCGGAGAACATCACCAGAGCGAGTGTCAGCAGTACAACAATATAGCGCCAACGAATGATCAATTGCGTGTACCACTCAACCATGATGGTTCTCCCCTTGAGTCAGCGCGCATATTTCCTCTGCAAACAACGCAGAACTGAGCTTTTTGTATAATTCATCGGTATCGGTGCCCCTGCTCAATGGCAGCCAGTCATAGGCATCCATCAAGCGCTGAGAATTGTTCCACAGCAGGCTCGAGGTCGGACTGAAACCGAGTTCTTGAAGGGGTATATCCGATAACGCCAGGAGCGTACCGCCATACAGCAGCGACCAGAAACCGAAGACGATGGTGTCTGCGGTATGCGTGTCAACCTTCGGTATATCCCCGGCTTCGATCGCTTCTTCGACAAGATGCATGCACAGCTGCGTGATCTGACGTTCGAGCGCGTCCATCTCCCGTAATTTGTCTTCGGTCAGTTTATCGCGCACGGCATGAGTTTTGACGATCTGGATATGCTGCGCATCCAGTGGATTTAACTGATGATAGAGTGAGTAGGCGATGCCGATGGCTGAAAATCGTTCACGGGTTGTGCCCGGGTAATCATAGGCGCGACCGAACAGCTCGAGTAGATTACTGACGCAGCGGCAGCACAGGGAGCAGACCAGGTCTTCCTTGCTGGAAAAATGGTTGTAGATCGTTCCCTTGGAATACTCGACCGCTTCGGCAATGCGTTCCATGGTCAACTGGGCATAGCCGTGCTCGTGCAGCATGCGTTGTGCCGTATCCAGGATTAATTGTTCGCGTTGTTGGAACTCGCGTTGTTTCCTGGGCAAAGGGTCGGTTTGTGCCAACATGGAAGCATAATATGACGCAGCGTCAAAAAATGTCAACATGTATAAAAGTGGGACGATTGCCTGAAAATTAGATCGCGTCTGATTTTTGCAGTAGTGCCGCCAGTCTTTCAGCGATAATCGCGTAACCATCGGCATTGGGGTGTATCTGGTCGGATTTGTGGGCGGCTTTTTGCAGCACATCGCTGAGCACGCTATTTTCAATCGGCAGGCGATTGGCTTTCGCAAGTTCTGAATAAAATTGGGCGCTCGAAAGGAAGATGCCGTATTCGGGTACGCCGACCAGCACGACCTGGGCGCCGTGCGCCCGGCTAAGCTCGATCATTTGCTGGATGTTGGTTCTTGTCTGCTGCAGATCTAAACGTCGCAAGATATCATTGCCACCGTGGCAGATGATCACCAGATCGGGCTGGTGCTGCCTCAACAGTGTCGGCAATCGCTGTAAGCCGCCAAGACTGATTTCGCCCGGCACACCGGCATTGATCACGGTGCGTGAAATCAATGTTTGCAGGCGGGCAGGATACGCCTGTGCCTTGTCTGCGCCTTTACCCGATGTCAGACTGTCGCCAAAAGCCAGTATGATGGCATTGTGTTCCAGGGGTTCGAGTTTGACTGATGGCTCGCAGCCGCTGATGACGAGGCAACACAACAACGCCAGGGTGTAAAACGGGCGCGCGCAGGCTATGGTTTTTTGCAACATATCAAATAGTGTAGAGAATGTCAGATTTCAGGCAAGACCAATTCGATCAATTAGCCCATGCCTATGCCATCCTGCCTGCCAGTGCGCGCTACAAGCAAACACCGGAGGATTTTATCGTTGTTGAGGAACTGCCATTTGCGTTGAGCGGAACTGGTGAGCACGCCTGGCTACAGCTGCGCAAAAGAGACTGTAACACCGATTGGGTCGCCGCGCGCATTGCCGAGCATGCTGATGTCAAAAAACATGCTGTGGGTTATGCGGGTCTCAAGGACCGTCATGCCGTGACAACCCAGTGGTTCAGTGTACACCTGCCGGGCAGGGATGATGTTGACTGGAATGGCTTGAAGCTCGAAGGCGTGGAAATATTACAGATAACCCGGCATCAGCGTAAGTTGCAACGCGGAGCATTAAAGCGCAACAGCTTTACTATCCGGCTGCGTGAAATCCAAACCGGGACTGGCTGCAGCATCGAGCAGATAGCCGAACGTTGTGACCTGGTCAGGCAGCAGGGCGTACCCAACTATTATGGTCAACAACGCTTTGGCCATGATTTACTTAACCTGGTCCAGGCAGAACGGTTGTTTTCACGACCGCGTACTCGTATTTCCAGGCATAAGCGCAGCTTGTATTTATCCGCCGCACGTTCGTGGCTGTTCAACACCATCCTGTCGGAGCGTGTCAGTCAGGGCAAATGGAACCGCCGTATCGACGGTGATGTGTTCGTGCTCGATGGGCGCAGTGCCTGTTTCAGGGATGATGGCTCGAGCGGTCTGGATCAGCGTCTGCAGCACGGAAAGATTCACCCTTCTGCAGTGCTTTGGGGCGAGGGTCATTCGATGGCGTCCAGTCTTTGTGAAGCCATCGAAGCCGCAGTCGTCGATCGTTACCCGCTGTTCAAGCAGGGGCTGATCGATGCCAGAGTGCAGCAGCAGCGCAGGGCCATGCGTGTACGGGTGAATGATATCAAATGCCGGCAGCACGACGCGGATCTGATGCTCACATTCAGTCTGCAGGCAGGAAGCTACGCAACCATGGTACTCCGTGAAATAATCCAATTAAATAAAATTTAGACAGATTGACGGGCGCATGAATTATTGACGTGCTATGATTGATCTAATTTATTCAAAAACAACGACATCCAACAGAATATGAATCCAAATTATCTCGATTTTGAACAGCCCGTCGCGGAACTCGAAGCCAAGATTGAGGAACTGCGCTATGTCGGTGATGACTCCGAAGTCAATATCGGTGAAGAAATCAGCAAGCTGCAAGAAAAATCGCGCAATCTGACCAAGTCCATATTCAACAAGCTCACACCCTGGCAGACCTCGAAGTTGGCGCGTCATCCGATGCGTCCATACACGCTGGATTACGTTGACCGAATCTTCACCGAATTCGAGGAGCTGCATGGTGACCGCAGTTTTGCTGACGATCCAGCTATCGTTGGCGGTATCGCGCGTCTGGATGGCATGCCGGTGATGATCGTCGGCCATCAGAAAGGGCGCGACACCAAGGAGAACATCCGGCGGAATTTTGGCATGCCCAGACCCGAGGGCTATCGAAAGGCCATGCGTCTAATGAAGATGGCTGAGCGGTTTCGTCTACCGCTGCTGACCTTTATCGATACACCCGGCGCCTATCCGGGCGTTGATGCGGAAGAACGTGGTCAGTCTGAAGCGATCGCGCGAAACCTGTTCGTGATGGCTGATTTGAAAACCCCCATCATCTGTACCGTGATCGGTGAGGGCGGCTCCGGTGGTGCCCTGGCCATTGGTGTTGGCGACCGGGTAATGATGCTCGAATACAGCACCTACTCGGTTATCTCTCCCGAGGGCTGTGCCTCCATTTTATGGAAGAGTGCGGAGAAGGCCGAGGAAGCAGCCGAAGCGATGGGCATCACGGCCAAGCGACTGAAAGAGCTGAACCTGATCGACGATATCGTGCGCGAGCCCCTGGGCAGTGCCTATCGCGATATCGATACCACGGCAAGAAGCATCAAACAGGCTATCGTTACCGCACTCGAAGCTATAGAAAAAATAGGCATGGATGAACTGCTCGATCAACGTTACCAGCGTCTGATGTCCTATGGCAATTTCCTCAAGGAAGAAGCGTCTTAATGGACCTGGGCGGACATTTCCAGCACTTACTGGGAAGTCTGCCGCTTGATTTATCCGCCCGTCACTGTGTCGTCGCCTATAGCGGCGGACTCGATTCCCACGTTTTAATGCATCTGTGCCAGACATCGGCCATGTTTGTGCGTGCGGTCCATGTTCATCACGGCTTGCAGCCGGAGGCTGACAGCTGGGACGATCATTGCAAACGGGTGTGCGCCCAGATGGATATCGCGTATCAATGTATCCGTGTTGACGCAGACCCGGGCAGAGGGGAGAGCCCGGAGGATGCGGCGCGTAATGCACGTTATCGTGCGCTTGAAAGGGAGCTGCGCTCTGAAGAGGTGTTACTCACTGCTCATCATCAGCAAGATCAGGCGGAAACCTTTTTACTGCAGTTGATGCGAGGTGCCGGCGCAGCTGGGCTGGCAGCGATGCCGACAATCAAACGATTTGGTCCAGGCTATCACCTGCGGCCCTTGCTCGGTGTCAGCCAGGAGCAACTGCGGCACTATGCCACAGCGCATCAACTGGTCTGGGTCGATGATCCAAGTAATGCAGACACCAGTTTTGACAGAAACTATATTCGAAAGGAGGTGATGCCAAAACTGAAGCACAACTGGCCGAACGCCGATCACGCCGTGTCACAGGCAGCCGCTTTGCAACAGGAGTCACTGCAGATCATTGAGGCGATGGCTGCGATCGACCTGTCTGCCGTCGCCGGCTTGCAGCCAAACAGCCTGTTGGTTTCTCGACTGATGCAGTTGCCATCGGCTCGGCAATACAATGTCTTGCGCTACTGGATCAATTGTGCCGGATTTGACAAGCCCAGGCGAAATATCTTGCAGGAAATCGTTGATAGCGTATTACCTGCAGCAGAGGATGCAACGCCGTTGGTGTTGTGGAATAACACCGAAATCAGACGTTACCATGATACGTTGTATCTATTGCCCGCATTGAACAGCCACGAAACGCATCGTGTCTACGCCTGGGATGGTGAGCGACCCCTATTGATCGATGCGTTGAATATGGAACTCAGGCTCGAACAGTCGCTGGGCAGGGGCTTGCAGCAAGATGCCATTGCGCGTGGACTGACGGTACGTTTCAGACAGGGCGGCGAACAGATAAGGCCCCATGGGCGCGAGCACACACACAGTCTGAAAAAACTGATGCAGGAAGCGGGTGTACCACCCTGGCAGCGTAACCGAATTCCGTTACTTTATGTCGGTCATCAACTGGTCTGCGTTTGCGGTTACTGGGTCGCAGACACGTTTGCTGTAGCGAAGGGCCAGCTGGGCTGGAATCCGGTGTGCACACAACGCCAATAATCTCGCCTATTGCACGACATACTCTGGATTCAGCCCGCAACAGGCGGGTCAGTGGTCATGTGATGTGCCCGCGTGTAGGGTTATGTGGTTGGGTGCTTATCAACGCAGTATTCAGTCACGCGGAATTGCCATTTGGGTGAAGTCGGGCACCGATATGAGCGGCGGAGCAGGAGAGGGACGAACCTTACTGCCACCGGGGTGGCGGCTACGATCTGCTGGCGACTGACCAGTATACGCAGGCCGCGTTCCAAGCGGTTTTTTGCTGGTGAGTTTGGTTTCATTTTCATCCATCTGACTCCTGGTAAAGGGGGTATCATTTCAGGGCGGTGTCGTGGCTACCTGCTGCTGCACAAACACGTCAACCACTGAATTGGATATGCAAGATTCATGCAGAGAGTGAAAACCTAAATAAATACAAACGCTTGGATTCAAACTGAAGCGGATCAGACGTGAAAAAGTGTAAACTGGGGCAGACCGCGTACGGGAAATTTTACAGTATGGTGATCAATTGCATGATGGATTACCAGTATCGAATCCGGCAAGCCATGACAGCCAGGCGGTAGGGTGCGCCGTGCGCACCGGGATCAGTTAATTGATATCAGCATCATGCTGCACACGGCGCGCCCTGCCGTCTAAGGAATTAATTTTGTTTGATCTATTGAGTTATGCAGGCCGCAGAACTCGATAAATTTACAATATTCGCTTTTAAATATAGTTGCCTGTTACGGATGATTTCATTGGGCGGTTTCGATTTTGCGTTGCTCGCACGGGTGTTATGGACAACAGATGTTTATCCAGATGTGCACGAGAAGCCGCCTTGAGCTAATCAACACTGACAGTCGAGGCGAATCTGTGTAGGGTAATGAGTTATGCAATGTAAAGAACCTGAATTAGCCGAGCTGCCAGAGCGCCTGGTTGCATGTGTTTCGTATACGGGAAACTATATCGGCAATACCGCGCTGTTTGAGCGACTGTTCACCCGGCTGGGAAGTTGGGCAAATGAGAAGGGACTGTTCACTGCGGAGACTGTGTTTCTATCTTCCTATGAGAATGATCCGAGGACGACACCGCCGGATGACCTCAGACTGGATGTGTGCATGAGCATACCTGCGGGTACCGAAGTTGATCATGATATTCAGCGCAAAATGTTACCCGGTGGAGCCTATGCTGTGATGCGCGCGGAACTCACGGGCGCTGAGGAATATGAGGCCGCGTGGAATGACATCGCATCATGGGCGGAGCAGCAGGGGCATCCGGCAGATCTGTCGCGGCCGTGTTACGCAATATATCTGAACAATCCGGAAGAACATCCACAGAAGCATCAGATTCTGGATATCTGTCTGAGTGTGACACCGATTGCCTGACATTAACATGCAAGCCGTGAATTTATTCACAGCGTGAACCGTGCGACTGTGTCTGTTATCTGAATTGATCCGGGCATGATCAGAAAGACAAATAAAAAAACCCCGCTGCTCGCTAAAGCCGCGGGGTCTTTATTGCATGAATAGCTATAACTTATTCGTCGCCACCAAATGCCGTCAGCAGGTGCAGCAGGCTCAGGAACAGGTTATATATACTGATATAGAGTGTTACCGTGGCCATGATGTAGTTGGTCTCACCGCCGTGGATAATCTCGCTGGTCTGATACAGGATCAGGCCTGACATCAGCAGCACAAACATGCCGGAAACAGCCAGTGACAGTATCGGCATCGAGAATACCATCGCGGCGATGCCACCGAGGAAAGCGACCAGGATGCCAACCATAAGGAAGCCGCCCATGAAGCTGAAATCCTTTCGGCTGGTCAGTGCGTAGCCAGACAGTGCCAGGAAAATCACACCCGTACCGCCTAGTGCGGTCATTACCATTTGACTGCCGTTAGCTGTGGCAAGGTAAAAATTGAGTATTGGACCGAGTGTCAATCCCATGAAACCGGTGAGCAGGAACACGAACAGAAGTCCGAGTCCACTGTTGCTGAATCGGCTGGTTGCAAATAACAGCCCGAAATATCCAACCAGTGTCAATATCGGATTAAACGGTGGCAGGTTCATGACCATCGCAATACCCGCTGTTGCCGCACTGAATAACAGTGTCATTGCCAGCAGGGTATAGGTGTTTCGCAGAACCTTGTTTGTAGCAAGAATCTGTGATTCTGAACGGGTTGCAGTTATCTGTTGCATGTTTGTTTCCTGTTTAAATTAACGATTGTTAATAATTATATGTATAGACGGCAACGTTGCCATCAAGTTCCGGCTGAAAAAGTATATCAGGCCCAATCCTGGGTAGGCCCTTATTTATTTTATGGGTATTATTTACCCGAATACAACGCGGAACCTCTTTGTGATTGTTGTGGCCCGATTGTACTGCTAGCACGTTTCTTGCCGACGTCCTGCAGTCCGTATTGTTTGAGTTTGCGGTACAGCGTGCGTTCACTGATCTTGAGGATTTCGGCCACCTTCGAACGATGGCCGTTGAACTGCATTAGCAGTGAGCGGATGTGCTCAGATTCCAGCTCGCTCATTGAGCGTTTGCCATAGGTGTCTTCGCCGTTACGCGAATAGTTACGTCGATCCGCTAACGGGTTCTGGTTAACATCAGCAAATTCATCAAGTTCGAGCAAGTCGGCTGTGATGATGCCGTTGGTCGAGAGTGCAGCCGCTTTTTGCAGTATGTTCTGCAGCTCCCTGATATTACCCGGATAATCATACCGATGCAGTATATCGAGTGAATCCTGAGTGATTTTGCACTGGATATTATTTCTGGTTGTCAATCGCTTGATCAGCGCTTCAACCAGGGCGGGTATATCCGCCCGGCGTTCTCGCAACGGTGGTATGGTGATGGATATGCCGGCAATGCGGTAGTAGAGGTCTGCGCGAAAGGTGTTCTCTTCAACCATCTTGCGCAGATTGTTATGTGTTGCACAGACAACACGAATATCGGCGGATACATCCTCATGGCCACCTAGATGGCGAAACTTGCCGCTCTCGAGCACTCGCAACAGTCGACTCTGGATAGACAGAGGAATGTCGCCGATTTCGTTGAGAAACAGCGTGCCACCGTTTGCATCTTCAATCAAGCCGTTGCGCCCGTCAACAGAACCGTTATACGCGCCAGGCTCATAGCCGAATAACTCGATCTCAAACATGCTCTCTGTGATCGCAGAGCAGTCGATAGAGACAAAGGCCTTGCCGCTGCGTGTCGATTTGTTGTGGGTAAATTCTGCGGCCATTTCCTTACCTACACCGCTTTCACCGTTGAGCAGAATGGGCGCGTCGGATTTGGCTGCATTGGAGATTTCCTCGATGCAGGCCATGAAGGCGGGTGAACTGCCAAGCATATGTTGCTCGTCGCAGCAGAGTTCATGAGCTGTGGCTATCGGAAACACAGATTCACCCAGATATAACCTGCCATCCGCTCCTCGGATGGGCGATCCTTTAATGCGGACATGCTCGGCCTGTTTGTTCTGATCAAAATGAATGTGCAGAACCTGGTGGGGCTGGCCGGTCTCGAAGACCTTCTTGTGCGGGCAGTCTTCACCATTAAGATGGCAGGGCGAGTCTAAATGGTGGGAAACCTCGTGGCATTTCCGGCCGACTATCTCTGCAGGGTCTACGCCATATGCGTCGCTATAAGCCCGATTTGCCGCAACAATCGTGTAATTTTCGTCGATGACAACAAAAGCATTGTCATGAGCGTCGATAATCGATTGAAGCTCGATGGGTGTCGCACCGTTATCTTTCATGACAAAATAACCTTATTGTGTGTGCCAGTTTGGCTGATTTTGAATCAATGCCCCGTGAACAATAATCGCTGATCATTATAAATCAAGTACTTAGTGATCTGACAGATCTGTCTGTTTGTGATGACACGAAACTAACGTCTCATGTTGATCTGTCAGGTCTGCAACTCTCCTATATATAGTCAGCATGGGTCGTGAGTTCAACTTATTCAAGCTTTATTATGGACAAGCGAAAGCATGACTAGTTCTGCGGCACATTTGTCATCGAACGTCAAGCACCTGGATTGCTATTGCCCTATACAATTTTTTCAGGCGATGCATTCACCTACAGGCAGCAATCACACTGTTGAGCTGCTTGCTCGTGACTGGTGGTAACTAACACGGTGTGGCTGTGACCAACTATGGCGTTAATTGGATTGAAACAACTGATAATTCGCGTATGATAGCGCTCTTCACGATGCCCGGCGTAACGCGGTGGGAACCACCGCTTGAGACCAGGCAGATATTCAAAGTAGCGAATAAATAATAGACAAACAGATTTGGAGAGGTGGCTGAGTGGTCGAAAGCGGTGGTCTTGAAAACCATTGACTCGCAAGGGTCCGGGGGTTCGAATCCCTCCCTCTCCGCCAAATAACAAAAGGGCCTTTTTGGCCCTTTGTTATTTGTGGTGAGTGGCGAGTGAGAAATGCGAGTGAGGAGATAGGGTATTAACAAGGTACTGGTTATTAACTCGGGCAGCTCATCCATCAAGTATCAACTGTTTGATATGAGTGAGGAACGGGTGCTCGCATCAGGTGCTGTCGAGCGCATTGGTGATGCCGAAGCTGTGCATAAGCACCGTGTGCGCAGTAGCAGCGGCATCAACAACAACGAGGTCCATCGCCCGATCGCAGACCACCTCGAAGGTCTGTCTTGTATCGGCACCGCGTTGCGTCAAAGTGGTGCGGTTAATGCTTTGTCGGAGTTGTTTGCGATCGGTCACCGTGTCGTTCATGGCGGTGAGTCTTTTCGTGAACCCGTGATTGTCGATGCCAATGTGCTGCAGCGCATTAAAGACATGATACCGTTGGCCCCGCTGCACAATCCGGCCAATCTGACAGGCATCGAAGTCGCGTTGCAACAGGCGCCCTATGTTCCCCAGGTGGCCGTATTCGATACTGCGTTTCATCAGTCGATTCCGGAGTATGCCTATCGCTATGCACTACCGGATGCGCTTTACAACGAACACCGGGTGCGCCGCTATGGCTTTCACGGAACCTCACACCGCTATGTGTCGACCCAGGCGGCAGTGTGGCTGGGACAACCACTGGAATCGCTGAAGCTGATAACGCTGCATCTGGGTAATGGGGCCAGTGCGGCCGCAATTTCTGAGGGCCGGAGTATCGATACCTCGATGGGCCTGACGCCACTCGAAGGACTCGTCATGGGTACGCGTTGTGGTGATATCGACCCGGCGATCCACTTCTATCTGGGCCGCGTGAGCGGCATGAGCAGCGATGAAATCGAGTCAGCGCTCAACAAGGAGAGCGGGCTTAAAGGCATTTGTGGTGCCAATGATATGCGTGAAGTTCACCAACGCGCTGATGCCGGCGATGAACGGGCGCAACTAGCGTTGGATATGTTTTGTTACCGGATAAAAAAATACCTTGGGGCCTATTTTGCCGCGCTCGGAGGTCTGGATGCCGTCGTATTCACCGGCGGTATCGGTGAGAACGATGCACGCGTGCGTGAGCGATGTTGTAAGGGGCTGGCGGCCCTGGGCATCGAGCTCGATGCCCGCAAAAATGCTGCGTCGTGCGATGGGGTCTTCGACATACACCGTGATTCGAGTCAGGTCGGCCTGCTGGTGGTGCCGACCAACGAGGAGCTCGAAATTGCGCGGCAAACGCTTGACTGTGTGCAGAATGCCGTATCCTGATCGCTTCGCAGTGATCGTTTCAATCGATAGCCCGACAAAAGCGCCACTGCGTTAACGGTCTCTTTTCGCTTTTTTTACGATATTGGCTACAGGCTTACCGGTATCGGTTTAATTTTCCAGATATGTTCGCAGTAATCCTGGATCGACCGGTCCGAGGAAAACTTGCCCGAGCGCGCGACGTTGAGTATCGACATCCGGTTCCAGCGTTTCCTGTCCTTGAAAGTGCTATCGACGTCGGCCTGGCAGTCGACATAAGACGCGTAATCAGCCAGTAGCAGGAAGGGATCATGATGGATCAGGCTATCGGTCAACGGACGGAACAGCTCGGTATCACCGTGCGAAAACAGGCCAGAGTTGATCAGCTCAATGGTTTCCTTTAGCTCCGTGTTGCTGTTGTAGATGTCCCAGGGATGATAGCCATCCTGCAGGGTTTTCATTACTTCTTCTACCGTCAGGCCGAACAGAAAGAAGTTTTCATGGCCGACTTCATCGCGGATCTCGACATTGGCACCGTCGAGCGTGCCAATCGTGAGCGCACCGTTCATTGAAAATTTCATATTACCGGTGCCGGATGCTTCCTTGCCAGCCATCGAGATCTGCTCGGACAGGTCGGCTGCCGGATAGATCGCATGGGCGTGCTTGACATTAAAGTTGGGATAGAACACGACGCGGAGCAGTCCATTGACCTGCGGGTCATTGTTTACCACATAGCCGATCGAGGTGATGAGTTTGATCATCAGTTTGGCCATGTGATAGCCCGGCGCCGCCTTACCACCAAAGATAAATGTGCGGGGTGTGATATCCAGCTTGGGGTTTTTCTTGATGCGATCGTACAGGGTGACGATGTGCAGTGCATTAAGGTGCTGGCGTTTGTATTCGTGGATGCGCTTGACCTGGATATCGAACAGAGAATGTGGATCGACCTCAATACCGGTCCGTTGTGCAATGACCTTTGCGAGACGTTGCTTGGCCGTTGTCTTCATCGTCTGCCACTCGTCGTGGAAGCCGGTGTCGTCAGCGAAGGTTTCCAGCGCACTGAGGCTGGACATGTCCCTGGCCCAGCTGGGACCGGCGACCCGCTCCAGGATTTCACCCAGTCCGGGGTTGCCCAGCCGTACGAAACGCCGAGGCGTGACACCGTTGGTGACGTTGTGGAACTTTTCGGGCCAGAGTTCGTAGAAGTCTTTCATCACGGTGGACTTGAGCAAATCGGTGTGCAACGCTGCTACACCGTTGACGGCGAAACTGCCGACTGTTGCCAGGTTGGCCATGCGAATACGCGGCTTGTCATGTTCTGCTATCAGTGACAGGCGTGCGATCCGCTCATGGTCGAACGGATAACGTATCCGAACCTGGTCGAGAAAGTGCTGATTGATCTCGTAGATGATTTCAAGATGACGCGGCAACAGGCGCCCGAACAGTGCGACCGACCATGTTTCGAGTGCTTCCGGTAGCAGGGTATGGTTGGTATAGGCAAAGGTATTGCGGGTGATGTTCCAGGCCCGGTCCCAGCCGTAATGATGCTCGTCCAGCAACAGGCGCATCAGCTCGGCCACGGCGATCGCGGGGTGGGTGTCGTTGAGTTGGGCAACGAACTTGTCGTGAAAATTATCGAGGTTCGGTGCATGTTTCAGGTGCAGACGGATCATGTCCTGCAGGGAGCAGGAGACGAAGAAATACTGCTGGCGCAAACGCAGTTCCTTGCCGGCCTCGGGTTCGTCATTGGGGTAGAGCACCTTGCTGATGTTTTCCGCGACGACTTTGGCGTTGACAGCACCGTAATAGTCACCGGTATTGAACGACTGAAAGTCAAACGATGCGGCGGCTTCCGAATGCCACAACCGCAGCAGGTTGGTGTTGTCGACCTGAAAACCCAGTATCGGCGAGTCGTGGGCGACGCCGTTGACCACCAGCTCGGGTATCCAGCGTACCCGCATGTTGCCGTGGTCATCCGTATAGTGTTCGGTATGGCCGCCGAAGCCGACGGGAAAGCGCAGTTTGGGACGGGCGATTTCCCATGGATTCCCGTTCCGCAGCCAGAGGTCGCTGATCTCGACCTGCCAGCCATGTTCGATGCGCTGGTCAAAAATACCAAACTCGTAACGGATACCGTAACCAATAGCGGGAATTTGCAAGGTGGCCAGGGAGTCGAGGTAGCAGGCGGCCAGGCGGCCCAGGCCTCCGTTGCCCAGACCGGGTTCTTCCTCCTGGTCAACGATTTCTTCGATATCGAGCTGCAGCTCTTTTGCAGCTATTTGAACCTTATCGGCGATGCCCAGGTTGATAATATTGTTCTGCAGGTGCGGGCCTAGTAGGAATTCTGCGGACAGGTAGCAAACCGTACGGGCGCCCTCATGCTTGTAAGTCTGGGCCGTTTTGATCCAGCGCTCGAGCATGCGGTCGCGCACGGTATAGGCTGCGGCCATGTAGATGTCATGATCGGTTGCAACATCCAGAAAGCGGGCCTGCACGTAGAAAAGGTTATCGAGAAAGGCGCGTTTCAGCGCCTCCACTGACATGCTGGTGCGGGTACGATCTTCTTGCTCGTCCTCGACTTCGGGGCTTTTTATCACTGTCGTCATCGCTGTTCTCCACGCTCATCAAAACATTAGACAGAGCCCATTGTCAGCCATCGTCATAGGGCGCAAAATATCGCCTTTATGCCCGTAAGTGGGTCGATTGGCCAGGCCCATGTTGAGATGGTACTCAAAACTGTTTAACATGGCAGCGAAATAACACGTGCTCGCCGATCGTATGAAGCTGATGGCCTCGCAGTCTTGACCTGCCGTTGTCGGCGTGCCGCGGGTGAAGATAGCATCCAGCACACAGGGCTCCTTGAGGCTTGAATCCGGAATCGTTACCGTTCGGGTCAATGGCCGAACACAATGGATGATCCTTATATTGTTGATGTATATCAACGACTTGGTGCTGTCTATTGCTTACACTTGCAATCGCCAATAACAATACTTTTTAACATGGCACATCTAAAAAAATACTTATGTTGTTTGATGCTGGTTAGTAGATGATAATGGCCATTGATTCACACACTCAGAATATGTCCATGGGTTCCAGGGAAGTCGCGTTCAACAACCTCCAAGAGCATTATCAGCAAGCCAGGCATCTGAATATGCGTGAGCTCTTCGGGCAAGACAGGGAGCGGTTCAGCCGGTTCTCGCTTCAATTTCAGGATGTGCTACTGGATTATTCCAAGAACCTGATTTCCTCCGAAACGCTAACCCTGCTTTTGGAGCTGGCGAGGGCGTCGAATGTTGAATCCTGGCGTGATCGCATGCTCCACGGCGAAAAAATCAATGACACCGAACATCGCGCCGTGTTGCACGTGGCATTGCGTAACCGCTCGGACACTGCAATCAAGATTGACGGTGAAGATGTGATGCCCGCAGTTCGTGCTGTGATCGCGCACATGAGCGAATTTGCCGCACTTGTCAGAAGTGGAGAATGGAAAGGCTATTCCGGAAAGCGCATCACCGATGTCGTTAACGTCGGTATCGGCGGCTCTGATCTGGGGCCGAAAATGGTCTACCAGGCACTCAAACCTTACCGTCATGCTGAGATGCGAGCGCACTTCATATCCAATATTGACGGTGCACACACCGAGGAGATCCTGGGTCAGCTGGATCCGGAGACCACCCTGTTTGTTGTTTCATCCAAAACATTCACCACCCAGGAAACGATCACGAATGCCAACACCGCCAGAAACTGGTTCCTGGCTGCTGCGAAAGACGAGGCACATATTGCCAGGCATTTTGTAGCAGTGTCGACCAATCGTGAGGCCGTGATCAAATTTGGCATCGATCCGGATAACATGTTCGAGTTCTGGGACTGGGTCGGTGGCCGCTATTCATTATGGTCTGCGATTGGACTGTCTATCATGGTACTGGTCGGCAAAGAGAACTTTATCGCACTGCTGGAAGGCGCTCATGCGATGGACAATCACTTTGCGTCGGCGCCACTGGATGAGAATATGCCTGTTATACTGGCCATGCTGGGTGTCTGGTATAACAATTTCTTCGGTGCCGAGACGCATGCGATCCTGCCCTACGACCATTATCTGCGCAGTCTGCCGATGTATCTGGAGCAGGCGGATATGGAAAGCAATGGCAAATCGGTCGACCGCGATGGCCATCATGTGAATTACAACACCGGGCCTATCGTCTGGGGAGCGACCGGAATCAACGGTCAGCATGCGTTCTACCAGTTGATTCACCAGGGCACTAAACTTATACCGGCAGACTTTATCGCTTCGATACAAACACACTCAAAACTGAAGCAGCAGCACGATATCATGATGTCGAATTTTTTTGCCCAGACCGAGGCGCTGATGCGCGGGCGAACCTTGGAGGAGACCTGTGCTGCCATCCAGGAGTCCGGGCTCAGGGTTGACGATGTGCGCGATCGCCTGCCACACATGGTTTTCGAGGGCAACCACCCGAGTAACACCATCCTGCTGAAGAAACTGACACCTTACAACCTCGGGTCATTGATTGCCCTGTATGAACATAAAATATTTGTACAGGGTATTGTCTGGAATCTGAATTCGTATGATCAGTGGGGCGTGGAACTGGGTAAACAGCTGGCGAAAAAGATTCTCAACGAAATTGAAACGGCGGATATCTCGGCACCGCACGATCCATCCACCAGCCACCTGATCAGCTATTACCTTAAGTATCGTCGAGAGCAGGGTGAGGTCCACGATGACTGAGCAAACCTGTGATGGACAGGCTATCGCCTTATCTGCAGCAAATGGAACTGGCTGTTAGATGAATATTATTGCGGCAGACGTGGGTGGGACCAAAACCCGATTCGTGATTGCTGATACTGATGAGCCGGATCATGTGCTTTACGAGGCTCGGTACAGCAGTCGTGATTTTGACAGCTTCGAACCGCTGCTGCAGACTTTTATCGAGGAGAGTGGTTTTCAAAACAGCCAGTTGGGTGCATTATCGCTGGCATTGCCGGGTGTGGTGAATGGCGCTGATGCGCGGCTGACTAACTTACCCTGGTTGATCAGTAAACAGGTATTGCAGGATCAGTTCGGTGTCGAACAGGTCCATTTTATGAACGATTTTCAGGCATCTGCGCTGGGCATATCAGGCTTGAAACCAGAGGATCTGATTTGCCTGAATCAGGGTGTGCACAAAACCGATGCTCTGCGTGTGGCGGTTGGTGCAGGCACCGGGCTGGGCCTATCGTGGGTGTTGTATGACGAGACATCGGCCAGGGCCTGGTCAACGGAGGGTGGCCATATGGATTTTGCGCCCGTTGATGACACCCAGATCGAGCTGTTGAAGTTCCTGATCAATCGCTATGGCCATGTTTCATACGAGCGTCTACTCTCCGGTGACGGTCTGGTTGCGCTGTATGAATTCTGCTCGGGTCAGGCGTCCAGCGGCATTGAGGCCAGCTGGGTGCACAGCGAAGCTGAAAGCAACAATGGGACCGCACGCAGCGCACTATCACTGTTTGTCCGGATTTATGGTGCCTTCGTTGGTAATATGGCGTTATTATTCAAACCGCAAGGCGGGATTTACATTACCGGCGGTATCGGTGCAAAAATTATTTCGTGGATGAAGTCTGAGGACTTTCTTTCTGCATATTTCAACAAGGGGAGGATGCGGGCACTGGCTGAAAAGACGAGCGTTTATCTCGTTATCAATGAGCGTGTTGGTGTCATCGGCGCCATCGCGGAAGCAGCCCGGCAGGCAGGTAGACAACAATGAGTATTAGCCATCAAAAACAGGTGAAAAACTATCGATATTATGTCGATTCTAATTTAGGCTCCGAGCTGACCAGGAAAACACTGGTGCTGATATTGGCGGGTGGGGCCGGTTCAAGACTCAAAGGACTGACCAAGTGGCGTGCCAAGCCGGCAGTGCCATTTGGCGGGAAATACCGCATCATTGATTTTGCCCTGTCGAACTGTGTCAATTCGGGTCTGCGTCGTATCGGCGTGCTGACACAATACAAATCACATTCCCTGATTCGTCACCTGCAGCGTGCATGGGGCTTCATGCGAGCGGAAATCGGCGAGTTTGTCGAGGTCATACCTGCACAACAGCGCGTTGCCATGGACTGGTACCGCGGAACCGCCGATGCGATCTACCAGAACATCGATATCATCCGCCGCCATGCCCCGGAAAATGTCATCGTGCTCGGTGGTGATCATATCTACACCATGGACTATTCCAAGATGTTATATCAACACGTCACGTCCGGCGCAGATCTGACGGTTGGCTGCATCGAGGTGTCAAAAGATGAGGCCAGGGAATTCGGCGTTATGTCTGTTGATGAAGATTTCCGCATCACCAAGTTCACTGAAAAACCCGACGATCCGGAAACGATACCGGGAAAACCTGATCTGGTCATGGCATCGATGGGCATTTACATCTTTTCCACCGCTTATCTGTACGCCAGTCTGATTGCCGATGCCGAGAATGTCCAGTCAGCACATGATTTTGGCAAGGATATTGTGCCGGCAAGTATCAGCAAATGTGTTGCCAATGCCTATCCGTTTCTCGACAAAGAAGGTGAACCCGCCTACTGGCGCGACGTGGGCACCGTTGATTCGTACTGGAAAGCCAATATGGAATTGTGTGAGGTCGAACCGGAATTGAATCTGTATTCACGGGAATGGCCGATCTGGACTTACCAGACACAGCATCCGCCCGCCAAATTTATTTTCGATGACGACGATGCGCGGGGGCAGGCGATCGACTCACTGGTAGCGGGTGG
Organism: uncultured Gammaproteobacteria bacterium; assembly: GCA_942492025.1. Lineage (GTDB taxonomy): Bacteria > Pseudomonadota > Gammaproteobacteria > SZUA-229 > SZUA-229 > JABDQW01. Next base: position 450,759 of record CALODJ010000012.1, read on the forward strand.
CTGTATTATTTCCGGTGCACGCGTTAAGCGCTCGATCATCTTCTTTGCAACAGAAATCGAGCGCGGATCCATCGTCAAGGACAGTGTCATTCTACCGAAGGTCAGCATCGGTGAAAATTGCCGGATAACCCGTGCGGTGGTCGACAAGGCCTGCGCCATACCCGATGGCATGGTCATCGGTGAGGACCTCGCTGAGGACAGTAAACGCTTCCATGTGACTGAGAGTGGGATCGTGCTGGTGACGCCCGAGATGCTTGGGCAGCATCTCTATGTTGTTGAGAAAGATAAACTTACCGCATGACAGCTACAAATACGACGCGCGTCAATTTTGCGCTATGCTGGCATATGCACCAGCCCTGGTACCAGCAGGGTGTCGATGGTGATTATCGCTTGCCATGGGTGTATTTACACGCAATCAAAGACTATTCCGATATGGCGGCGCATCTGGAGGCCTATCCGGACATGAAAGTGGTTGTGAACTTTGCGCCGGTATTGCTGGAGCAAATTGACGACTACGCCAGTCAACTCGAAGCGTGGCTGGAGCAAGGGCAGAGAATGCGTGACCCCATGCTCAACTTGCTGGCCGGTGTCGATGAGATCCCGGATGATCTGCACAGGCGTTATAAACTACTGTGCGACTGCCAGCGCGCGCACGCACCCAAAATGATCGATCCCTATCCGGCTTTCAAGTCGTTGTTGTCACCGATCAAATTCATGTTTCCAGAAGAAGGCTGTAGCGAACAGAATACCGGGTTCCTGCACTACCTGGATGCACAGTATTTCATTGACGTGCTGGTCTGGTACCACCTCGCCTGGCTGGGGCATTCGTTAAAACAGACAAAATTGGCGCAACGCCTGATGAATCAGGAAAGTCTCTTTGATGAAGACGATCGGCGTGAATTGCTACAACTGATCTACGAATGTATGGTTGATTTGATCCCGCGTTATCGCAAGTTATCAGAACGCGGTCAGGTCGAACTATCCATGACACCTTACGGTCACCCGATCATCCCGCTGTTGAACGACATGGAGAACATGCGCTGTGCACAGCCGAAAGATCCTGCACCGGAATGCGCTGCCTATCCTGGCGGCAAAGAACGTGCACGCTGGCACCTGCAACACGGCATCGATGTCTTCAAGCATTATTTTGGCATTGAACCGAAAGGTGTCTGGCTGTCAGAGGGTGCCATTTCGGCAGATGCCATTGCCCTGATCGAAGAATTCGATTTCGAATGGACCGCCTCGGGTGAGGGTGTATGGCGAAACAGTATTCACATGTCCGATCACGATCCGGAAGTGATACACAGCAAGCGCGCGTTGTTTCATCCGTATCAGCTCGGTGACTACCGGCCGAAAATCTTTTTCCGCGATGATGGCCTGTCTGATCTGATCGGTTTCGAATACAGCAGGCATAATTCAGTCGAAGCAGCCAATGACCTGGTGCAGAACCTGGTCAACATCGCTGATTTTCTTGGCGACAGCGCGGCGCGTCATGTAGTAACCATCGTACTCGATGGTGAAAATGCCTGGGAGTATTATCCGCACAACGGTTATCATTTTCTCGATCACCTGTATCAGCGTCTGTCCAATCACAAACGTATCCGCGCTGCCTGTTTCTCAGAACTGGTCGATTTACCCATGTGCCATGACCTCGAACAATTATGTGCCGGTAGCTGGGTATATGGTTCTTTCTCAACATGGATCGGGCATGCCGATAAAAACCGGGCGTGGGATCTACTCGCGGATGCCAAAATAGCTTACGACGCCGTCATGGAACAAGAGACACTTGATGACGAAACCAGAGCAAAAGCAACTAAACAGCTTGCCATTTGTGAAGGTTCCGACTGGTTCTGGTGGTTTGGTGATGTGAATCCATCGGGCAGCGTCAGTGATTTTGATCGGCTGTTTCGTATGCAGTTGAAGAATCTCTATACTTTGCTGCATTTACCTGTCCCCGTCATCCTCGAAGAACCGGTGTCTTTTGGCGGGGGTGGTGCTGAAAATGCTGGCACAATGGTCAGAAATATTGGATGAACTCAGAAGACTTCTATGAACGTCGTGCTGGCCTGTTGCTGCACCCAACCTCATTGCCTTCGGGTGTTCTCAATCGAGATGTAGAGCGTTGGCTGGCGCTGATGGAGAGCGCCGGCATGAGCGTGTGGCAGGTACTGCCACTGGGGGAGCCACGAGGGGGTCTTTCACCTTATCAGTGTATCTCAGCCTTTGCGATGAATCCTGCACTTTTGCCGGACTATCCGGAGCTGGACAGGTCAGAGAGGGACTATATCGAATTTTGTGCGAAGAACCATGACTGGCTGTATGACTACGCCCTGTTCAAGGTGCTGAAACAGATGTTCGATGATGCGCCCTGGTACGAATGGCCCGATGAATGGAAATTTCGTCGGCCACATGCAATGCAACGTGCCTTCGATGAGTTTAAAGATTACGTGGCCGAGCTGAGTTGGGAACAATATCAACTGTATCAACGCTGGCGTGAGATCAAGAATAAGGCGCATGACCGAGGTATTCTGCTATTTGGTGACATTCCGCTGTTTGTCGCGCATGACAGCGTCGATATATGGGCCCACCCGGAACAATTCCTGCTCGATCAAGAGGGTATGATGACCGTCGTCACCGGTGTGCCTCCCGATTATTTCTCCGCAACAGGACAGCGTTGGGGTAATCCGCACTATAACTGGGAGGTGATGCGCCGAGAAAACTATTCCTGGTGGCTGGCAAGAATCAGTCATCAGATGAAACAGTTTGATTTGCTTAGAATTGATCATTTCAGAGGACTTGAATCGGCCTGGGTAATCGATGCGAGCTGCGACACGGCTCTCGATGGCCACTGGGAGAAAATGCCGGGTGACGAATTACTGACAAAAATCCATGAGGATATAGGTCATTTACCCATCGTTGCAGAAGATCTCGGTATCATCACGCCGGAAGTGAGAGCGCTGCGAAAAAAATATCACTTACCCGGTATGGCAGTACTTCAGTTCAGTTTTGACGAACATGAGGACAATCCGCATAAACCGCACAATATAAAAGAGGATGCTGTTGTCTATACCGGCACGCATGATAACGATACCACGAAAGGGTGGTTCAACTCTTTGAATGAGAATGATAAAAACTACGTGCTTCAGTCGCTGGATCTGCATGCTTATGGTGAGAATAACGGCCAACTGCATGAACGTGCTGCAGATCGTGTGGTGGACAAGCTGATCGATGATGCAATGCACTCAAAAGCCAGCCTGTGTATGCTGCCGTTGCAGGATTGTCTCCATCTGGGTTCGGAAGCACGCATGAACACGCCGGGTACAGCGCACGGGAACTGGCAGTGGACGTTCAGCTGGGAACAAATCAGCAGCGATATCGCTGCTGAGATGAAACTGTGGGTGGAGCAGTCAGGACGAGCAGTAGAATCAAATGCTTGAAACAATAACAAGAATACAACGCGGCTGGCATCATGATCCGTTTGAATGGCTGGGTGTTCATACGGCGCCATCAGGCTACATCGTGCGTGCATTTTTACCATCTGCGGACAGTGCAGATCTGGTGGGTATCGGGCCATTTCAGCGTGTGGAAGGCACAGATACCTTCGAATTGACTATTAGCCAACAACAAAGAGACAGCTTACCCCAACACTACAGTCTGAGCTGGATCGACAAGCAGACGAATCACAGGCATACGGTTGTCTCCCCCTACAGCTTTGAGCCACAGATCAGTCAATATGATCTTGACTTGTTTGCTGCAGGAAAACATTTACACATCTATCGCATCCTTGGTGCCAGACTGTGTGTGATTGACGGTATCGAAGGTTGCCTGTTCGCTGTGTGGGCACCCAATGTCAAGCGTGTCAGCGTTATAGGTGACTTTAACGGTTGGGATGGCTTGCGTCATCCAATGCGCAGTCGCGGTGCGTCCGGTGTCTGGGAGCTGTTTATTCCCGGCCTGCACGCGCGGGATTCCTACAAATATGAGATCCTGACCAATACGACCGAGATACGGCACAAGAGTGATCCCTATGCACACACCATGAGCATGCGTCCGGAAACGACCAGCCTGGTACCCGCCAAAGCCGCGTATCACTGGCAAGATCAGGCATGGATAGATCATCGCAACCAATGGCAGTGGTTGCATCAGCCGATGTCTATCTATGAAGTGCATATCGGTTCGTGGCGCCGTCATGCCGACGGCGGTTTCCTCAGTTACGCTGAGCTGGCTGAGCAACTGGTGCCTTATGTGCGCGAACTGGGTTATACGCACATCGAATTATTGCCGATTTCAGAACACCCGCTGGATCAATCCTGGGGCTATCAGGTCACCGGCTATTTTGCACCGACCTCGCGCCATGGTAGCCCTGATGAGCTGCGCTACTTGATCGATATCTGCCATCAAAATAACATCGGGGTCATTCTCGACTGGGTGCCGGCACACTTCCCACGAGATGATTTTGCACTGGCCCGTTTTACCGGTGAAGCCTGTTATGAATACGGTGATCCCAACAAGGGCGAGCATCAGGATTGGGGGACACTGATATTCAATTATGGTCGAAACGAAGTACGAAACTTTCTTATATCGAATGCCATATACTGGATAGAAGAATTTCACATTGATGGTCTGCGAGTCGATGCTGTGGCATCGATGTTGTATCTCGATTACTCGCGTGAACACGGCCAATGGGCACCGAATGTATACGGTGGGCGCGAGCATCTGGAAGCCATGGATTTTTTAAAGCGCCTGAACCAGATTGTGCATGCGGAGTTTCCCGGTGTGCTGACTCTGGCTGAAGAAAGTACTGATTGGCCACAGGTATCACGTCCAACCGACACCGGTGGTCTCGGTTTTTCCATGAAATGGAACATGGGCTGGATGCATGACACACTCAAATATTTCCAGTCAGATCCTGTTTACAGACGTTTTCAACAAAAGCAGCTGACATTCAGTCAACTGTATGCATACAGCGAAAACTTCGTGCTACCACTGTCACATGACGAAGTTGTTCACATGAAGCGCAGCATGCTGGATAAAATGCCCGGTGATGTCTGGCAGAAGTTTGCTAACTTGCGCGCGCTTTATGCTTACCAGTACGCGCATCCGGGGAAAAAACTGTTGTTTATGGGGGGAGAATTCGGGCAATGGAATGAATGGAATGAGAGCAAGCCATTGGACTGGGTCATAGCGGGCATGGACAAGCATGCCGGCTTGAGTAACCTGATTCATGATTTGAACAGACTCTATCGTGAAAACCCGGCCTTGCATGCCTACGACTTTCATCCCGAAGGATTTCAATGGATCACGTGCGAGGATGAAGAAAATTCAGTGCTGATATTTCTACGCCGTTCCAAGCACGAGTCCATGATCTGTGCCTTCAATTTTACACCGGTCATTCGGGAAAGGTATGACGTCGGAGTGCCCGATGAGGGCGCCTATGTTGAAGTTTTAAACAGTGATGCCTCGTGGTACGGCGGCAGCAATCTTGGCAACGCTGGCAGGGTCATGTCAGTCAGGCAAAAACAGCATGGCTTTGATCATGCTGTTAAACTCACATTACCACCATTGGCGGGATTATTCTTACATAAGGAAAGCGGGTGAACATTTTATTTGCAGCCAGTGAGGCTTTCCCGTTTATTAAAACGGGTGGTTTGGGTGATGTCATTCACAGTCTTCCGAATGCGCTTAATAAACTGGGCGATGAAGTACGGCTGGTTTTGCCTGCGTACAGAGATGTGCTGGCATCGGTCGATTCTATCAAGGAGCTGGGCACAATCGATGTGCCGGGTGCAGGTGTCAGACATCGTGTGCGCATACTGCAAGCACATGAAAATGAGCTGGGTGATTATCTCTATCTGATCGACGTACCCAACCTTTTTGACAGGCCGGGCAATCCTTACGTTCATTCTGACGGTTACGACTGGCCCGATAATGCGGAACGATATACTGTGTTTAGTCGCATCGTCGCGTTACTCGCAAAATGGATACCCAAAACCAGTTGGAGGCCAGAGGTTGTACATTGTCACGACTGGCAGACAGGTCTGGTACCTGCATTTTTGAGCATGGTACATAACGCGCCCGTTACCGTTTTTACAATCCATAATCTTGCTTATGATGGCTATTTTTCGCATGATGAATTCAACAGACTGGGCTTGCCGCCGCACTGGTGGTCGCCTGATTATGTCGAGTTTTACGGTGGTTTTTCGATGCTGAAGGCGGGTATGTTTTTTTCTGACCACGTCACGACAGTGAGCCCAACCTACGCAAAAGAAATCTGTACCCCCGAATTCGGCAATCGTTTCGATGGTGTGTTGCGTCATCTGGGCGATAAACTCACAGGCATTCTCAATGGTGTCGACCTGGATGTCTGGAATCCGCTAACAGACGCGTATATTGCGCGAAATTACACCTGCGATGATACATTTGACGAAGCCAAATCGGTAAACAAACAAGACTTGCTGGACAGGGCCGGACTATCAAACAAAGACGCGCCATTGCTCGGATTTGTTGGCAGGCTGGTCGAACAAAAGGGTGTCGACCTGATTACCGCTGTTCTACCGCAGCTGTTTACCGACACTAATGCCAATTTTGTTTTGCTGGGATCAGGGCACATGGCCTACGAGCAGGAATTACTCGAAATTGCTGCCAGGTTCCCCGGCCGGTTATGCGTTCATATTGGTTATTCCGAAGAGCTGGCGCACAAGATTGAAGCGGGTGCCGATATGTTTATAATGCCGTCGCGGTTTGAACCCTGCGGACTCAACCAGATGTACAGCCTGCGCTATGGCACTCCACCCGTTGTCAATAATACCGGCGGTCTGGCTGACACCGTCGTCAACGTCACCTTGCAGACCTTGAGAGAGAAGTCAGCAACCGGTTTTATCATCGATGAGGCAACCTCAGAAGCGCTGTATGCGATGATTCTGAGCGCGATGGATTTATACAAGAACAAGAAACTCTGGCATGAAGTTTGCTTGACTGCTATGCAGCAGGATTGGGGTTGGGAAAACAGCGCCAATCAATACCATAAACTTTACCGCGCAGAGGTTGGTGCGAGAATATGAACAACAAAGACTGGATCGAAGACGGCACAATCGAGGACATTGCCCCCTTGCCGGCGGACAGCCGATCACTATCGGAAGGATTTCATCGTTATTTGCGAAACCATCTTGGCCACTTCATGGGTTTCGTGCCGTTTTATCTCTATGAGGCAATGGCGCTGACGGTGCGTGATCGCATCATGTCGAGATGGCACCAGACATGGAAGCGTCATCACCAGCCCTACACGCGCAAGGCTTACTACCTGTCGCTCGAGTTCCTGATTGGCCGTGCCCTGGGGAATCATCTGCTCAACCTTCATATGGAACGTGAAACCGCCGATGCGTTGATGCGATACGCCGTCGATCTCGAAGATATTATCGACGAAGAGCCCGATGCCGGTCTGGGTAATGGCGGTCTGGGTCGACTCGCTGCCTGCTTCATGGAGAGCTGCGCCACCCTGGATCTGCCTGTGGTTGGTTATGGTCTGCGTTACGAATACGGCATGTTTCACCAGCGAATAGCGAACGGTTACCAGCTTGAAGAACCCGACCATTGGTTGCGTGATGGCAATCCATGGGAAGTGGCGCGTCCAGAATTCGAGCAGACCATCCATTTTGGTGGGCACACCGAGCAATATTTTGATAAGGATGGTGTAGAACGCGTACGCTGGATTGATACCCACGATGTGGTTGCGATACCTTATGATCTCCCGATATCGGGCTATCAGAACGATGTGGTTAATACGCTCAGGCTATGGAAATCAACAGCCAGTGAAATATTTGATCTCGATGATTTCAACAAGGGCAGTTATGCGGAAGCTGTCGAAGCAAAAAACAACGCAGAGCACATCACCATGGTGCTGTATCCGAATGATGCCAGTGAAAGTGGCAAGGAATTGCGCCTCAAACAGCAATATCTGCTGGCCTCTGCCAGTATCAAGGATGTTCTTCGTAAATGGGAAATGGTTCATGGTCCCAAATATGAGGATTTTGCCGAATACAATGTCTTTCAGATGAATGACACGCATCCGACGATCGCGGTTGTAGAACTGATGCGCATACTCCTGGATGAAAAACTGCTGAGCTGGGAACAGGCGTGGGAGATCACTTACCAGACCATGGCCTACACCAATCATACCCTGTTGCCAGAAGCGCTGGAAACCTGGCCTGTGCGTTTAATGGAGCGCTTGCTGCCGCGTTTGATGGAGATCATTTATCAAATCAATAAATTTCATTTGCACGATATCGCCATGAAGTGGCCAGGTGACAGGGAGAAACAGGCACGTATGTCGCTGATTGATGAGAGTGGTGACAGGGCTGTGCGCATGGCCTACCTCGCTCTGGTTGGCAGTTTCTCTGTTAACGGCGTGGCTGCGCTGCACTCAAAATTGCTCAGTGAGGGCCTGTTCCGTGATTTCTATGAGCTCTGGCCCGAAAAGTTCAACAACAAGACCAACGGTGTGACACCGCGGCGCTGGATAGCCTATGCGAATCCGGCGATGACAGAATTAATCTGTGATCATATAGGCCATGTGTGGATCGGAGATTTGGCCGAGATCGAGAAGCTGAAGGCATTTGCCAACGGAAACAACGCGGATTTCCGGCAACGCTGGGACATTGTCAAACAACTGAACAAGCAGCGCCTGGCTGACCTGATAAGAAGAGAATGTGATGTCGATTTCGATGCAACGGCGATGTTTGATGTTCAGGTCAAGCGTGTTCACGAATACAAGCGCCAGCTGCTGAACGTGCTCCATGTCGTGCATCTGTATAACCGCATCAAGAAAGGTGATATCGCGAACTGGACACCGCGCTGCGTCCTGTTCGGTGGCAAGGCAGCACCGGGTTATCACATGGCAAAACTCATCATCAAGCTGATCAATAACGTTGCCAAGGTGATCAATAGTGATATTGACGTCGGTTCCCTGCTGAGAGTTGCCTTTCTGCCTGACTACAATGTGTCCAAAATGGAAATCATCGCACCCGCGACTGATCTTTCAGAGCAGATATCAACGGCTGGGAAGGAAGCATCCGGGACCGGTAATATGAAATTCATGATGAATGGCGCAATCACCATCGGTACCTATGATGGGGCTAACATCGAAATACTCGATGCTGTTGGCGAGGATAATTTCTTCCTGTTCGGTCTCAAGGCGGATGAGGTTGAGCAAAGGCGGCAGGACTACCAGCCGCAGCAAATCATCGATGCCGATCCTGACTTGCAGGCAGTCATGTTTTTACTCGAAAGTGGTCATTTCAATCTATTCGAACCCGGCATATTCAATGACGTGTTGGCCTCGGTCAGGAGCCCACATGATCCATGGTTGACACTGGCGGATTTCCGTAGCTTCGTCGATGCCCAGGAAGAAGTCGCCAGCGCATACCGGGACAGGGATAGATGGATACGCATGAGCATCATGAACACCGCAAGCAGCGGTTTCTTTTCAACAGACCGCACCATGAAGGAATACAATGACGAAATCTGGAAGCTGAAACCCTGCTATGAGTGTTGAATCTGAAGCCCCCATTTGGTGCCTGGTGCTCGTTTTTAGTGCAAGCAGTTGTCATTTCGCCGCCATGTCGACGTGTGCGGTCAGTGCAACAATGATGGTCTATGCTTGAATGGTATCAATGAATGACGCGATTGTCTGATGATGTCGAAGACACCGGTGAGGGTCGCTGGACCGTGTAGAATGCCATCGATATTGCCGTGCCCCCACCGATACTGAAGCTGGAACCCGGATATTGCACGAAGGCGGGCTAATGCGGTTTCGCAGCCGGCGACAAGCTTCATGGGCAACTGTTGAAGGTAACGCGGATCGGTTTAGGCGGGAATACAATCAAGCCGGTTGATGAAGCCGGTGACTAACAGGAGTTTTCTGATAGTGACTGCTACGCACAATGACGAAACTGCAGATCCTACCAACATTGTGATTTTTGGTGCTGCAGGTGACTTGACCAAACGCAAGCTGATGCCGGCCTTGATACGCATGCTCGAATATGGTCTGCTCCATAACGAGAGCCGCATCATCGGTGTCGTCAATAACCGTACAGAGCAGGTCTGGCTAGATCTGATTCGTGACGGCTTGAACAAATTCTCTCCACAACTGGGGATGGATAATGACAAGTGGGTCCGGTTTTCTTCCATGCTCAGCATGGTACCTGGCGATCTGGGTGACGACAGCACCTATGAACGACTCGCAGAGGCATTGGCAACCCTGGGTGGCAAGAAAAACGCGATGTTCTATTGTGCCATTCCACCGGAGTGGTACGGCAAGGTCGCCAATGGTCTGGAGCGTGTCGGCCTGGTTGAAGAAGAGCAGGGTTACCGCCGGCTGGTGATTGAAAAACCCTTCGGAATGGATCTGCAATCAGCACGCGCACTCAATAACGAGTTGCAGTCCGTATTCCACGAAAGGCAGATCTATCGGATCGATCACTACCTCGGCAAGGAGAGTGTACAGAACCTGCTCGTATACCGTTTCGCCAACAGCATCATGGAACCCCTGTGGAATCGTAACTATGTCGATCATATCCAGATATCGGTATCAGAAACGCTGGGTATCGAGTACCGTGCCAAATATTATGAGCATTCAGGTGCGCTCAGGGACATGATTCAAAGCCACTTGATGCAGGTGATGACGCTGGTGGCGATGGAGCCTCCGGTCGAATTCACTGCTGACGCGGTGCGCGATGAGAAAATGAAAGTGCTGCGTGCAGTGCGCCGTTTTGATCCTGTGCACGTAAAACAGCAGACTGTTGCTGCACAATACGCCTCAGGGAATTTCAATGATGAAAAAATACCAGCCTATGTCGCCGAAGAGGGGGTGTCACCGGATTCAGTGACTGCAACGTTTGCGGCTGTGCGCTTCTATATCGATAACTGGCGCTGGCAGGGTGTGCCGTTCATTCTCTGGTCAGGAAAACGTCTGAAAAAACGCGTATCCGAAGTCATGATTCGTTTTCGCAAGCCACCCTTCAACCTGTTTGACAGTCATGCCTCTATACCGGCGCCGAATGCACTGGTATTTCGCTTGCAGCCTGAAGGCGGTGTCGTATTGCGGCTCAATGCGAAGAAAACGGGACTGACGACGGATAACGAGGAAATGGTGATGCGTGCACCCTATGCAGATGATGCCTCAGAAGTGGCAGATGCGTATGAGGTGCTGATGCACGACGTGCTTACTGGCGATGGCACCCTGTTTTCCCGGTCGGACGAGGTCGAAGAATCGTGGGAGATTGTTGAACCTATACTCGAAGCCTGGAGAGACCGTGTATCGATCGAACGTTACCGTGCAGGCACCTGGGATATAGCAGCGATGGATGCGCTCGCCAGTGACTGTGCCTGCGGTTGGCACAGACCCAGCTGATCATGGGGCAAGTTGCAATCTACCCTGATGCCGAAGCGGTTTCCCGCGCAGCTGCTGATTATCTGCGTGATCAACTCATCGCTTGTGTAGAGCAGAAGGGTAGCTGCCATATTGCCTTGCCTGGAGGCAGTACCCCGGCTCGCTGCCTCGAACTTCTTTCAGGCGAGGACCTGCCATGGAAAAATATACACGCCTATCTAAGTGATGAACGTTGTTACCCCCTCGGGCATCCTGAACGCAATGACAGCATGATTCAACAAAAACTGTGGTCAAATATCGATGCGCCGCCTGAACACCTGCACCGGATACCGGCAGAACTTGGTTCGGAACCGGCTGCCGAACGCTATTCAGACGTGATCAATGACATCGGCCAGCTCGACATCGCACTGCTTGGTATGGGAGAAGACGGGCACACAGCCAGTTTGTTTCCAGGTAATGCCGCGATGGCTGACAACCGTGCTGTGGTGCCGGTTTACCATGCACCGAAGGTGCCCGCTGACAGGGTGTCGCTGGGTCTGGTCACGCTGCAGGCGACTGACCAGCGTGTCGTCCTGGTGACGGGCGCCAACAAACGTGATGCTATGATGCAAATAGAGCAGGGTGAACCGTTACCCATTGTTCTTATCGGTGCGGCACACTGGTTTCTCGATGAGGCGGCTGCCGCAGGTCATGTGAGGCATTCTCAATGAACTCGAATGAAGGGGGGCTCTACATACTCTTGCTGAGCATACACGGCCTGATCCGGGGGCAGGACCTTGAACTCGGTCGAGATGCTGATACGGGTGGTCAGACGAAATACGTCGTTGAACTCCTGCGGGCACTCGGTGCGCGGCCGGAAGTGATGCAGGCAGACCTGCTGACGCGGCGTGTCGTCGATCCGAATGTCAGTGAAGAATACGCAGAACCTCTAGAACAATTGTCGGACACAATCAGAATAGTTCGCATTGACTGTGGTGAACAGGCGTATTTACCCAAAGAGGCCTTGTGGGACTCGCTCGACAGCTTTGCTGATAATGCACTTGACTACATCAACCGCCAGAAACGTTTGCCTGACATTATTCATAGCCATTACGCCGATGCAGGTTATGTCGGTACCCGTTTGTCACACCAGCTCAATATACCGCTGATTCACACCGGCCACTCCCTCGGCAGGATAAAGCGCAAACGGTTGCTAGCCAGTGGCATGAAGAGGGCTGTCATTGAGCAACGTTACAACATATCACGACGCATCGATGCCGAAGAGGAGACGCTCGGTGTAGCAGAACGTGTGATCACCAGTACACACCAGGAGATTTTCGAGCAATACGGTCTGTACGACTATTATCAGCCGGAAAAGATGCGCGTGGTGCCTCCGGGAACGGATCTCGACAAGTTTTTTCCAGCGCAACAGGACGAGCGCGACAGCGCCATTTATCATGATATCTCGCGCTTTCTGCGACAATCGGACAAGCCGATCATCCTTGCCCTGTCACGTCCGGATCAGAGAAAGAACATCAACACCCTGGTTGAGGCCTATGGTGAGTCTGAAGAACTCAAACAGATAGCGAACCTTGTCATCATAGCGGGCAACCGTGATGAAATCAGTGACATGGACAGCGGCGCGCAGGAAGTGCTTGCAGAAATATTTATCAGCATAGACTCCTTCGATCTCTACGGCAAAGTAGCTTATCCGAAGCACCATCGTCCGGATGATGTGCCTGTCATCTATCGACTCGCTGCAGCGTCCGGCGGCGTCTTTGTCAATCCAGCCTTGACCGAGCCTTTCGGATTGACACTGATCGAGGCGGCCGCTTCCGGTTTGCCTATCGTAGCGACCGAAGACGGCGGACCGACAGACATCATCAACAATTGTCACAATGGATATCTGATCGATCCACTCGACAAGGTGGCAATGGCCGATACCATACTGAAGGTGCTGAATGACAGGGATAACTGGAAGCGGCTGGCGCACAATGGTATTGAAGGTGTACGTGAACATTATTCGTGGCAGGCGCATGCGGAAAGATACCTCCGACTGATTCAACCCGTCGTCGACAAGAGTGAGCCATTGACCCGGATGGAGTTGAAACGCCGCCCGATGCTTTATCATGATCGCGCACTTTTCACTGACCTTGATCAGAATCTGTTGGGCAATCCGGAATCGTTAAAGGAATTTATTCGCGTTATTCAGGAAAACAGACGGTGCACTACATTTGGAATTGCGACCGGTCGGCGGCTTGATTCTGCCTTAAAAGTGCTGAGGAAGTACCATATTCCCTTGCCCGATGTCCTGATTACCAGCCTGGGTACCGAGATCTATTACATGCCGAATCTGACAAGAGACACGGCATGGTCCTATCACATCGATCATATGTGGAGACGCAGGGCAGTGATGCGCGTGCTCGATCAACTGCCGGGCTTGATGCTGCAGCCCAAGACAGAACAGAGTACATACAAGATCAGTTATTTCTATGATCCGGCTATCGCGCCGGATGTCAACGAGATCATTCATCTGTTGCATCAGTATGAACTGACCGTGAACGTCGTGCTCGCTTTCGGACAGTATCTGGATGTTGTGCCAGCCAGAGCATCGAAAGGTTTTGCGCTGCGCTGGTTTGCCGAGATGTGGGGCATCCCGCTGGATCATATCCTCGCTGCCGGTGGTTCGGGTGCGGATGAGGACATGATGCGCGGCAATGCCAAAGCAGTCGTCGTTGCCAACCGCCATCATGAAGAGCTTTCCGAGCTGACCGATGTTGACAATATCTATTACGCCGACAAACCCTTTGCAGCAGGTATATTGCAGGCTATTCAGCATTATGATTTTTTCCGTGACTGCAAGGTGGATGTTTGATGCCTACCCGTTTATTACTGTGTACTGATCTGGACAGAACCCTGATGCCGAATGGACCGCAGCCGGAATCCGCCGGTGCGAGGGACCGGTTTAATGAGCTGGTTGCATCGCCTGATATCACACTGGTCTATGTCACTGGCCGTGACCGGCAGCTGGTTGAAGATGCGGTCATCGAGTGCGGTCTGCCACTGCCTTCGTATGTGATCGCTGACGTCGGCTCAACCATCTATCAGATTGAGCAGCCGGCCTGGAATCCGCTGGAGGCCTGGGAACGGATAATCTCGCCAGACTGGGAAGGTCGATCGCACGATGAATTGCATCTGCTTTTCAGGGGGCTGCCGCAGTTGAGGCTTCAGGAAGCGTCCAAACAGAACACCTTCAAGCTCAGTTATTACTTACCGCTGGATGTTGATCATCACGCCCTGATGTCGGAGATGCATGAGATTCTGTTCAGGCAGCATATCAAGGCGAGCCTGATCTGGAGTGTGGATGTTGTTGCCGATATTGGCCTGCTCGATGTGTTACCGGCAAGCGCAAATAAAAGGCATGCGATAGAGTTTCTGATGGAGCAACTCGGTTTTGGACTATCGAATACAGTGTTTGCCGGTGACAGCGGTAATGACCTGGTTGTGATGACCAGTCCAATCAAGTCGGTTCTGGTGGCCAATGCCAGTAACGAGGTGCGCCTCGAGGCACAACAGCAGGCATTGAACATGGGCCAGAGTGATGCGATGTATTTTGCCCGCGGCGGTTTTCTCGGCATGAATGGCAACTACAGTGCGGGTGTTCTCGAAGGTATCGTACATTACATCCCGGAACTCAGACAACTGCTGGAGAGGCCGGGTGTTTGACAGTCATCATGCAATCCCGCTGATATTTGGTGAAGTGCTGTTCGACTGTTTTCCTGACGGTAATGCAGTGCTGGGTGGCGCGCCATTTAATGTGGCCTGGCATTTACAGGCTTTCGGGCTGTCTCCGCTGGTGGTTTCGAGCATCGGTAACGATGCATTAGGCAGGAAAGTCGAGTCAGCGATGCTTGACTGGAACATGACCACCACCGCCATGCAGCACGATGCATCCCATCCCACCGGCAGTGTCGATATCGTGTTCAACGACGGCGAACCCAGCTACAGTATCGTTGAGCACCGCGCCTACGATTACATCGATGCCGCATTGCTGCCACCATTGCCTGATCACAGCCTGCTTTATCATGGCACCCTGGCGCTGCGTAATCCGGTATCACGCGACGCCCTGGCGAGCTTGAAAGCACAACACAGCAGCACCGTGTTTATGGATGTGAATCTGCGTGATCCATGGTGGGAACGGGGCTTTGTGTTGCGTCTTGTTGACGAGGCCGACTGGGTCAAGCTCAACGAGGATGAACTCACGCGGCTGGGCAGGAGTATGGGCAGCATCGAAACACAGGCGAATGCATTCATCGGATCGCACCGTTTGCGAGGACTGGTGGTTACGCTGGGTGACAAGGGTGCCATCGCGGTGACCGACAAGGGCAATATCGCCAGAGTATCACCTTCCGAATCACTGGATGTGACCGATACGGTAGGCGCTGGCGATGCCTTTACTGCAGTATTCATAACCGGTCTGATACTCGACTGGCCACTTGATCTTCGCCTGCAACGGGCGCAGAATTTTGCCTCGATGATCGTCGGTCGTCAGGGTGCCACCGTACATGATCATCAATTCTACCAGGCAATGATTACTGACTGGGGCTTGTGAAGCCTGCCCGGGCGCTAGCCTGTTTGCAAACAAATCAATCACTATCGGGATACGGTATAAGCCATGTACGAACAGGTATCACACTCATTACTCAATGAAATCATGACCGAGTTGAAACCGGATATTAAGAGTGAGGATCTGCGTCACTTTTATACCCGTTTGGGTGCCAATTTTTATTCAATCTATACCTTGTTCCATTATCTTTACGGTGACCGTGATGATTTCAGACAGCAGGCACAACGGCTGGTTGAAACCATGGCACGTCAATACATCCTTCGCCCGGATGACTTCAAGCGCAACGATATCGAGCGTGAGAAAGACCACAACTGGTTTCTCAGCCAGCAATGGGTGGGTATGGCACTGTACAGCGACGGTTTTGCCGGTGACCTGAAGACACTCAGGACCAGGGCACCGTATTTTCAGGACCTGGGTGTCACCATGGTACACGTGATGCCGATCATGGCCTGCCCGAGTGGACACAGTGATGGTGGATATGCCGTCAGCAATTTCCGTGAAGTCGATCAACGCGTCGGCAGTATGAAAGATCTCGATGAACTGGCGAGCGAGCTGAGGAAACGCGGTATTCTGCTGACACTCGATGTCGTTCTCAATCATACCTCCGATGAGCACGAATGGGCGCAAAGGGCCCGGCAGGGCGATGAGAAATATCAGGATTACTATTATGTTTTTGGAAACCGCGAGATCCCCGACATGTTCGAGGAGACCATGCCCGAAGTCTTCCCGGACACCGCACCCGGTAATTTCACCTGGATCGAGGGCATGGATAAATGGGTAATGACGGTATTCAAGAATTACCAGTGGGACCTGAATTACAGCAATCCCGCTGTGTTCATCGAAATGATGGATATTATCCTTTTCTGGGCGAATCATGGCGCGGATATCGTGCGCCTCGATGCCGTCGCGTTCTTGTGGAAAAAAATCGGCAGCAGCTGTCAGAATGAACGTGAAGCGCACTTGCTGCTGCAATTGATGAAAGACTGCTGCCAGGTCACGGCACCAGGGGTACTATTCATCGCAGAAGCGATTGTCGCTCCGGTTGAGGTCGCCAAGTATTTTGGCGAAGACGCTATCCATGCCAAGGAATGCGAGATTGCCTACAATGCCACTTTCATGTCTTTGCTCTGGGATGCTGTCGCCACCAAGAGTGCAAGGCTGCTGAACCAGGGTATCAAGAGCCTGCCCGACAAACTCGAACGCGCCACCTGGCTGAACTACATTCGCTGCCACGATGATATTGGGCTTGGTTTTGACGATGAGGATATTCACCGAGCGGGTTATGACCCGATACCGCACCGGCGCTTCCTGATTAAATATTTCACCGGAGAGTTCGAAGATTCCTTCGCACGAGGCAAGCCGTTTGGCCATAACGCAAAAACGGGTGATGCCCGGATATCCGGTTCACTGGCATCACTGGCCGGTCTTGAGGTGGCTCTGGAGCGCGGGAATCCCGAGGAGATCGATGACGCGATCAAGATCATCTTGCTTCTGCACGGCATGATCATGTCATTTGGCGGTATACCCTTGCTGTACTACGGTGATGAAATTGGTACCACCAATGATTACCGGTATATCGAAGATGAACGCAAGTCGGGTGATACGCGCTGGATGCATCGCCCGACCTTTGACTGGGAAAAAGCTGAACTGCGTAACAAGCTCAACACGGTAGAAAACAGAATCTTCCAGGCATTGAAAAAAATGATCGCGGTGCGCAAGGAGGTTGCTGCCTTCGCCGATTTCAATAATCGTGAATTACGCGATATCGGTAATCCACACTTGTTCTCTTTTTGTCGGCTTAATCATCAAAATGTCGCTGACAGGGTGCTGGTCGTCGGTAATTTCGATGCGCGTCCTCAACACATGGAACTCGATGATCTGCAAACCGTTTTTGCACAGCCACAAGCACCCTTATACGACCTGTACAGCGGTGAAAAACCGTCGATGTTCAAGAATGCGCTGGTGATACCACCCTATCGCTTCTACTGGCTGCAGGCACGCTAGATTACAGGTGATACATGTTCTTAGTCACCACAAAGGCACCGAGGGTTGCTGAGCCCATATTGGAGTGTGATGCATCATTCCGGTGCAAGTTTAGCTGTTATAATAGAGCGCTGTGTTGGACTCCCCAAAAGAGTACGGCAAAGAAGGGCATTTGAAGTTTAGGCGTGCTTGTGCAGAAGTTGGAACAATTTTTGCGGCTAAACGCTGCTGATATCTGATTCAGATACTTACGAGTACTAACCATGGCAATTCGCGGCGCGATAAACCACAAAACCGAATCATGTTGAGTATGTTCACCAGCTACACGCAGGACCTGTGCGTCATGTAGTGTGATCAGCTCTCTGCACAAAGAATGTTCCCTATGAGCCAAGCCAGAACCGATAGCTATTCAGCCAGTTCTACCCAATTGTGCCAGCAATACGGCACGGTAGCGGGTCACGATGAAATGTGCGCTCCTGACGGCGGCATTCGTTCGCACTGGCATTATTTGATGCGTGCGTTCAACGATATGGGCAGTGGGGAACTGCAGCACCGGCGTGAAGAAGCCTGGCGGCTGATTCGTGAAAATGACGTGACCTACAACTTTTACGGTGATCCGGAGGGTGTCGGCAGACCATGGAAACTCGATCTGGTACCGCTGTTAATCGAGAGTGAGGAGTGGCGTACGATTGAAGCGGGATTGTTGCAACGTGCCGAGTTGCTCAATCTGCTGCTGGAAGATATCTACGGGCCACGCAACCTGGTCAGAAAAGGCATTATTCCACCGGAGCTGATTTTTGCCCATCCCGGTTTTCTCTATCCCTGTTTCAACATGCCGATGCCGGGATCACGTGCGTTGACATTTTATGCGGCTGACCTGGTCAGGGATCCGAATGGTCAGATCAGTGTGTTGAGTGATCGTGCGCAAGCACCCTCGGGCGCCGGCTACGCGCTTGAGAACAGACTGGTTATATCGCGCGTCCTGCCCAGTCTGTTCCGAGATTCGCATACGCACAGGTTGGCAAATTTTTTTCGCAAGGCGCGTCATGCACTCAACCGATTATCGCCGCGTCAGGGTGATGAGCCGAACATCGTGCTAATGAGTCCCGGGCCTGCAAATGAGTCGTATTTTGAGCACGCCTACCTCGCCAACTATCTCGGTTACACCCTGGTTGAGGGTGGTGATCTGACCGTGCGTGATAACCGGGTATGGCTGATCACGCTGGAGGGTCTGCGTCCTGTCGATGTGATTCTGCGTCGCATGGATGATTCTTACTGTGACCCGGTGGAGCTGCGGGATGACTCGTACCTGGGCGTACCTGGCCTGACCAATGCGGCACGTACCGGTCAAGTGGGTATTTCCAATCCTTTGGGCAGTGGTGTACTGGAAAATCCGGCCTTGATCTCACTGCTGCCTAAATTGTCGAAAGTACTTCTGGGTGAAGCCTTGCGCTTACCCTCGGTGCCCGTTTGGTGGTGCGGGGACCCTGCCCAGTGTGAGCATGTGCTGTCCAATCTGCAGCGTATGGTGATCAAGCCCATACATCCGGGTATCGGCTTCAGGTTCACCTTCGGTTCAGAATTGAGCGATACCGGACTTGATGAACTGCGCCGGAGAATTCTTGCAAAGCCCCACTTGTTCGTCGGTCAGGAACTCATGGCCATGTCAACGGTTCCCGTGCTGGTGAAAGACGGACTCAGACCGCGCCATACAGTGCTGCGCAGTTTTCTGGTGGCAGACGAGCACGATTACATGGTCATGCCGGGTGGACTCACGCGGGTGTCATCCGAAGAAAACAAGCTGGTGGTATCCAATCAGGCGGGAGGAATCAGCAAGGACACCTGGGTGCTCGCCACCGAGCCGGAGAAATTTGTCAGTCTGTTGTCTGAACGCAGGCAGGCACGTCTTGCGCCCGATAGAGGGGGTGAGGTGCCAGGGCGTGTGGCAGATAACCTGTTCTGGGTAGGCAGATATGCCGAGAGGGCGGAGTTCAACAGCCGTTTGTTGAGGTTGACACTGCAGTTCCTCGAGACAGGTGAAAGCCTGGAAACAACGGCATTCAGGCGACTTCTGCTTGCGGTAACCAACCAGACAATGACCTATCCTGGATTCAACTCACCGTCGGTGTTACAACATTTCAATAATGTCGAAGCAGAGCTTCTCGCTGTAATTTCCAGCGCCATGAGAAACGGCAGTCTGGCACAAACATTGATGGCCTTGTTGCGTTCAGCACGATCCGTACGTGATCGTCTGTCCTCCGATACATGGCGTGTCATCAATGTGATCGACGAGGAATTGAATTCATTGCGCAGCATTACACCGGAACGTCTGGTTGATGCGCTTGATGAATTCGACAACCTGATCACGGCGCTGACCGCATTTTCCGGTCTGACACTGGAGAATATGAATCGCGGGCGCAGCTGGCGTTTTCTGGACACCGGGCGTCGCCTCGAAAGAGCGCTGCAAATTGCCCGGTTACTTCAGTCTACCCATATCGTTGTGGCTAATGAAGAAGAGCAGATACTGCTGTCTGACTCAATGTTGACCATTGTCGACAGCTTGATGACATACCGTCGGCGTTACCGATATGGTATCAAGATTCCGGAACTGCTCGAGCTGGTTGTTTATGATGAGGACAATCCGCGCTCGCTCGCGTATCAGCTTTCAACACTGGAGCAGCATACAGCAAGGCTGCCGCACCAGAATGGCACGGGCAACCGCAGTGAAATCGAAAGGCTGGCGCTCGAGACAGCAACACTGGTCCGCCTGGCAGATGTCAACCGGCTGGCTCTGGCCAATGAGGGCTCTAACAGGCGCGAAACACTGGAGAATTTTCTTAACGTGCTCAATACCCGGTTGCCGGCTTTGTCTGACGCACTCACGGCAACGTATTTCCGTGTGGCAGAAACGCCACATCAGCTGGTACAGCTCCGTACAAGGCCAGAAGCATGAAATACCGTGTCACACATAGTACCCAATACCACTACAGTACAAATGTTACGCTGTGTCATAACGTGGCGCACCTGCTGCCGCGAAATACATCACAGCAGACGTGCTACTTCAGTCAGCTCAACATCTCTCCGCAGCCGGTGTCTGTCAATGAGTGGTCTGATCTGTTCGGCAACCGGCAGGCCAGCTTCAATATCCAGAACCCACATAATGAGTTGATCGTGACAGCGATTAGTGAAGTCGATGTTATATCGGCCGGATCACTGCTGGATAACGCGTTTCCCACGACATGGGAACAGGCTGCCGAATATCTGCAGAGCGCGCTTGATGCCGACATTGTTGATGCCCGAATCTATGTGCTCGAATCCGATTTCATTGAATTCAGTGACGAGGTCAGAAGTTATACCTACCAGTCATTTACACCCGGTCGTCCTGTGCTGGAGGCTGTTGAAGACCTGATGCATCGGATCTACAAGGAATTCGATTATGTACCCGGCTTCAGTTCTATTGCTACGCCGCTGGAGGAAGTACTGAAGCACCGTAAGGGCGTGTGTCAGGATTTTGCACATCTGGCGATTGCCTGCCTGCGAATGTGCGGCCTGGCCGCCCGTTATGTCAGTGGCTACCTGGAAACGATACCACCCGCGGGTCAACCTCGCCTGGTTGGTGCAGACGCGTCACACGCATGGTTCAGTGTGTTCGTACCTTATCAGGGCTGGGTTGATTTTGACCCAACCAATGCCCAGATCCCGAACGAGCAACACATCACCGTTGCCTGGGGGCGCGACTATGCCGATGTAGCGCCGCTCAAGGGTGTTATCTTTGGAGGCGGTAACAAACCCAAGCTGAAGGTGTCGGTCGATGTCGAGCGTCTATAGCATCGATTCGCCGTAAAGACCGTGAATAGAGCCGCCTAATTCGTAGGGTGCGCCGTGCGCACCGTGGTTGGGCAACACGCTCAAACTTCACGGTGCGCACGGCGCACCCTACGGTAGGTCCATGCAGCTGTCAGGTAACGTCTGAATCTTTTCCACGATCTGTAAGATCAGATCTGAGTAGGGCAACACGCTCAAACTTCACGGTGCGCACGGCGCACCCTACGGTAGGTCCATGCAGCTGTCAGGTAACGTCTGAATCTTTTCCACGATCTGTAAGATCAGATCTGAGTAGGGCAACACACTCAAACTTCACGGTGCGCACGGCGCACCCTACGGTAGGTCCGTTCAGCTGTCATGTAACGTCTGAATCTTTTCCACGATCTGTAAGATCAGATCTGAGTCACGACATATCATTATTGCCAGTATCACACGCTAAAACCTCTGCGCCTGTGCACTTAACAAATATCAAGTTTTTTTATTTGCACCTTTGCGGTGAATAAAATCACCGTGTACGAGGTCTCACCCTGATCTCATCGTACCGTCATTGACCGCTGACTCGGCCTGCAGTTCGAGCAGTTCTTCTTCTACACCGGCCGCGTGGGTAAGTTCTGCCACATTCTGCTTGGTGAAGAAGCCGTTGAAGCTGCCGAAGCGTTGCACGTATTCGACGATCAACGAGGAATGCTCGGATGCACTGGAGAAGATCTGCTTCAGTCCATCTTCCTTGGATCCGATCACATCGAGCAGGAAGTCACGGCCCTGAGATGCGATTTGCTGGACGACATATTCGATATTTTCCATGCCATGCCGTTCGCCATCGCTGACAGCGAGTGCGATATGGTGCAGCCGAGGGCCGTAATTACGCACGAAGGTTTCAGTGGGTGAGGGCAGTTTCTCCAGATGATTGACAAAATAGGGTGTATTGTTGGCGGTAAACACCTTGGCAGGGCTGATCAGCTCATTCGAGTAGTGTGTGCTTTTGGTGACATTGGTCGAGGAATTCTGGTCTCGAATGTCGTAGGAACCCCAATAGTAATAGCTGGATAAGGATAGCCATTCCAGTATGGCGACTTCCCGGTTCTGGCTGTAAACCCGGGTAGCCAGGTGATCAATGGGCTGAATCAGATCATCGATTTCGAGCTCTTTCTGCATGGCTTTGGCCGCAAGATACACCTCCTGTACGTCATCGCGGATCGAACTCATACCCAATGCATAGGTACGTATCTGGTCAGCGGGCCGCTCCATGTAGGCGACGATGTTGTGTGTATAGGGTGAAGGTTTACTGATGGCAATATTGCCGGGTAATTGCAGCCGGCGTATCTGGTCCTGTGAAAAGAAACGAAACTCGCGTGCTTTCTGACACTCAACCACATCGTGCAGGTTGTTCACGCGCAGTATCTCGCCCATGTAACGACTGTTGGGTTTGCGCATGCCAATCGGGTACACCTCATTAAGGCTGCGGAAGATACCATGAATCGCCGGATCTTTTACCTCCCTGACGAGAAAATCAGGCGAGTTCATGTCAATTCGCAGTACGTGTGTCCAGTGGTCCTCACTCTCGAGGGTGACTAGGTAGTGGTACGGCGTCATCAGCGCCAGTTCACCGATGTATCTGATCGAATGGCCAGGATCGACGGTTATCATAATCGCGTCGATTTCCTGAATCATGTCGGTCAGTCCGCTGCTGTCTCGCTCTTCGAGCAAGCGCACCAGATATTCTTCAAAAAAGTCTGAATTGAGTTTGTCGCCCTGACGGGTATGGGATAAGGATTGAGTCATGCCCTCTGTTGTGCCCCTGAAGATAAAGATAAAAAACCGTATTGTGCCAAGCAATTACCACGCCAGAATGGCTATAGCCTGGTACCCGTTGATAAGTGCTTTAAGTTCCGGTGCTTAGCTCAATTCCACCCCTGTCGACGGTATTAGGCACGACAAAATTGCACCTTTATGAAGCAGATCGTGCGGTGATGTTCTCTACCATGGTGCAAAATGGTTAACAACCTGGAAACTAGCGTGCCGAGATGCCGATTTTCTTTGCCTATACCGCTGTACTCTTTTGGCACGCACCTTGCAAAGAATATGGTCAACATATTTATAACATCAACCGGGCATAGACAACGGCGTCTGTAACAATGGCAATCAGCTGGAAAGACTATTCAAGCGGGGACAGTTATGATGAGCTCATTACCCCTGGCGGCCGCGCACGCGTCGGGGCTGGCAGGATCGTCCAGTACCTGCGAGGACTGAGTGACGCAGACTTGCATGAGCGTCGCGAAGCGGCCGAACTGGCCATGCACGTCATGGGAATTACCTTCACTGTCTACAGCGATGAAGGCGGCATCGACAGGGTTTGGCCTTTCGATATCATTCCGCGCATAATATCTGCTCGGGAATGGCAGAAAACGGATGATGGCTTGCAACAACGTGTTCAGGCTTTGAACATGTTCATCGCGGACATCTATGGCGAGCAGCGCATCATCAAGGACGGTATTTTTCCCAGAGAAATACTGACACAATCGGTTAATTTTCGCGAACAGTGCATGGGCATCAAGCCAGCGCACGATATCTGGGCGCATATATGTGGCAGCGATCTGGTGCGGGATCGTGACGGTACCATGTATGTACTGGAAGATAACCTGCGTGTTCCGTCGGGCGTCTCCTATATGCTGGAAAACCGTTTTGTGATGAAGCGTATTTTCCCAGAACTGTTCGAAGATTACAGCATTCTCCCCGTCGATGGCTATTCAACACGGCTGTTCGATATGCTCGCTTCGTTGTCACCAAGGCCGGCAGATTTTCCGGCCATTGTGGTGCTGACACCGGGCATCTACAACTCAGCCTACTTCGAGCACTCCTATCTTGCGCAGCAGATGGGCGTAGAACTGGTATCCGGCAGTGATCTCTTTGTCGGTGACGATGATTGTGTCTACATGCGCACGATCAACGGCCGGGCCCAGGTTGATGTTATTTATCGCCGGGTCGATGACATGTACCTGGACCCGGACGTATTCCATCCGGATTCGGTGCTGGGTGTGCCGGGGATTATGCGCGCCTGGAGTCGTGGCAATGTGGCGATAGCCAATGCACCCGGTGCGGGCGTTGCCGATGACAAGGTCGTATATGCCTATGTGCCGCAGATGATCAAGTACTACCTCGACCAGGACCCGATACTGCAGAATGTGCCGACCTATCTATGCATCGATGAAAAACAGCGTGAGTACGTGCTTGCCAACCTCGATAGCATGGTGGTAAAACCTGCCAATGAATCGGGTGGTTATGGCATGATGGTCGGCCCCGCCGCCAGCCAGAAAACCCGGATGGAGTTTGCCAAACTGATCAAAAAAGATCCACGCAACTATATTGCACAGCCAACACTGTCACTTTCGACGTCGCCGACATTGTGTGATGGGCACGTTGAGCCGAGGCATATCGATTTGCGTCCATTCATTCTTTCAGGTGAAAACAGACATGTGACGCGTGGCGGTTTAACACGTGTTGCGCTTAAGAAAGGATCGCTCGTCGTCAATTCTTCCCAGGGCGGGGGTAGTAAAGATACCTGGATCGTCGAAACTGGAGGTCATTAGTCATGCTGTTATCGAGTGTCGCAGAACGCGTCTACTGGTTTGCACGCTATGTCGAGCGTGTTGAAAATACCGCTCGCTTGATCCTTGTCAACAACCATCTGTTGCTGGACATGCCCCGACGTTCAACACTGGGCTGGGAGCCGATCGTTTCAATCACCGGCATTGCCGACAAGTTTTATGAAACCCATAAGCAAGCTAGCGAACGCAATGTCATGCGCTTTCTTATCATGGATACTACAAAAAATCCCAGCTGCATGCTGCGTTCGCTGGCGCATGCGCGCGAGAATTTACGCACGTCCAGGGCTATATTTCCGCGAGCGGTTTGGGAAACACTGAATGACCTCAACACGTATGCCAGTAAGCATCAAGCATCTGTGCTCACGCGGCGTGGACGTTACGAGTTCATGCAGCATGTGATCGATTCATGTCATCTGATATCTGGCAAGCTTTCGGCCTCGATGAGCCACGACCAGATATATGAATTCGTTCGAATGGGTAGAAATATTGAACGGGCTGATATGACCTCCCGCGTCATCGATGTGCGTGCTGAAAATCTGTTGCCCAAACATGATGAGGAACTCAAGCCGTTTAACGATATACAGTGGAAAAGCGTACTCGACTCACTCGCTGGTTACCAGATGTACCGGCGTTATGTCCATGTGCGTGTCAAGGGTGTCGAAGTGTTACGCTATTTATTACAGGATGAATTTTTCCCCCGCGCGGTCAATCACTGTTTTATTCAGCTTGAGCAGTGTCTGCGAAATTTACCCAGGAACGAGGCCCCGCAATATGCGCTGGTGCGAGCTCAGCGTCTGATCAGAAATGCCCGAATCGAACATCTTGTGCATCACAAACTGAATGATTTCATCAATGATCTGCAACTGGCGATTATCGATCTCAATGCCGAGTTGACGTCAACGTACTTCGAGGGTAAGGACGTCTCACCCGCAGTGTACTACACCCTGCCGCGCGAGCTGGCAACGGCATAAGAGCACAAGCGAGTAACGCTATATTGCTTACACTGACGAGTGATGCAGGTTATCGCCTCGTCTGTTGCGTCCAGTCGTTAATAGGTGTCTCTGTCAGCAGGTGCCTGATATAGGCAACAGCCTCGGAGAGGTTCTCAGCCGCTTTTTCCGACAAGGGTAAACCAAGGCCGAATTCATAGCCTCGGATCGATAGCATGAAAGCCTTCGGTGCTGTCTTCCCCTGTATTCTTTCATACACGGCCAATATAGACTGAGGACTCATTGCATGTGTGGTGTAGCTATCGTCCCGGGTCGGGAATAGTTGATAAAATTCAAAGGGCGGCTCGGCGTTGGCACTGGCATCAATGAAAAGGACGCGTTCGCGACTCTCGAGATCAATGGCATGTTCAATCTGCAGCTGAAAATCGGTCAGTAAATCGACATCGACAAAATTTTCCTGACCTAGAAGGTCATAGGCTTGCGTGCCCAGCGCGTCATCGCCACGAGATGGATTACCCCAGGTGAAAATCAAAACCGGTTTGGTGGAATCTTGCACGGTGTTTGGCGTCATGCTGAATGGGATGTGTGAATTTCGATATAGACTGACAGCTACAAACTAAAAGGTGTTTCACCACGGAGTCACAGAGGGCACAGAGTTTTACTTGGTTAACAGCACCTGTGGCGTAGTCAATAATACAATACTTTTCTCTGTGCCCTCTGTGACTCCGTGGTGAAGCAATCATTCCATTTCGCGTCTTTGCGGTGAAAATAACCGCTGGTTGTGTATCGATTAACTACATGTGCGCTCGATCTGACCGGTGGCGCGTTTTTCCAGGCGATCGACGAGCTCGTTATTTTCATCAACCAGGCTGATTTCCAGCGGCATCTTGCCCATGGCATGGGTGGCACACGACAGGCACGGGTCGTAGGCACGGATGGCCACTTCAATCTGGTTCAGCAGCGGCTCGGTCAGCTCATTGCCATCGAGGTAATGACTGGCGACCTGGCGTATGGACTCGTTCATCGCCTGATTGTTGTTCGTAGTCGAGACGATCAGGTTGGCTCTGGTCACAAGACCATCATCATCAATTTCATAATGGTGGAACAGGGTGCCACGCGGCGCTTCAATCACGCCAATACCACAGCTAGTGATCTCACCCTTGTTCAGAAGATCGGTACCGGAGATGTCCGGGTCATGTAACAGCTGTTGTATCGCCTCGGCGCAATACAGCAGCTCGATCAGTCGCGCCCAGTGGAAAGCCAGTGAAGATTGCACAGGCTTGCCATTGCCTATCGCGATGAATTCACTGCGTTCTTTTTCAGCCAACGGTGTGGTGAAAAAATCACAGTTATTCACGCGGGCCAGAGGCCCTACACGGTACCAGCCATCTTCTGCACCAAGGGCGTCTATGAATGGAAATTTCATATAGCTCCAGTTCTTCACGCCTTCCTTGATGTAATCGGTGTAGTTCGTGTAATCGACGTGATCAAATATGCTACCACCATCCGCGTTACGGGCTCGCAAACCACCATGGTAGATATCAAATTCGCCGTCACTGCCGATCAGGCTGAGCATATTGCTATCGATGGTCGCAAAAGCCAGATGGTAATCCAGTTGCTCGAAGAAGATGCGTTTGAGCAGTGCCACGGCATCTATAGCCCAGCTGACGATCTGGTCGATGTCCTTCAGCAAGTAATCAATTTCATCCTTGTTAAGCGACTTGTTGACGCCACCGGGAATAGCGCCGGTACCATGCACCCGTTTTCCGGCGGTCAGGCGGATGACTTCCTGGCCGTATTTGCGCAAAAGCACGCCCTGTTTGGCAATTTCAGGATGATCTTCGATCACGCCGACAATATTACGATGACGCACTTCATCATCAAAGCCAAACAACAGGTCAGGTGAACACAAGTGAAAGAAATGCAGGGCGTGGGATTGCAAGGTCTGGCCATAATGCATCAGGCGGCGCATTTTCTCTGCTGTCGGCGTCAGCGCTTGCGTGCCGACCAGCATGTCGGTTGCCTTGGCTGCGGCGAGATGGTGGCTTACCGGACAGATGCCACAGAGACGTTGCACCAGCACGGGCAGCTCCCAGTAGGGTCGACCCTGGATGAATTTTTCAAAACCGCGAAATTCGACGATGTGCAAACGCGCTTGTTTGATATGCTTGTTTTCATCCTGCAGCAGGGTGACTTTACCATGACCTTCGACACGTGTGAGCGGTTCGATTACGACACGTTCGAGTTTTTCAGGGCTTTCTGCGGTTTCAAGTGAAGTTGACATTGGTTTAGCCTGCTTGGTTGAGCCTGCATTTCTTGGCCGATACACGAGTCCTCAGTCGATCTGTAAATCGAAATCTGTTCGAGATGATCTCGTTATCTGCCAGTAAATGCGGGCTAGTCATAATGAATTTGTTCGTAGGGAAAGCTTATCGGCTTGCCCTCAATCAGTTCTGTCAGAAATGTCCAGATGGTGTCACCCGATGGTGGGCATCCGGGCAGAAAGTGGTCTATTTTGACGACTTCGTGTATGGGATGTACCTTGTTGAGCAACATCGGTATTTCCTTATCCTGGGGTATCATCGGATTGTCGACACCGATACCGTCAACGTAAGACTCTTCAAGACATTCTTTCAAGGTGAAACTGTTACGCATTGCAGGTATGCCGCCATTGACTGCACAGGCACCCAGTGCGATCAGTATTTTACAATGCTTTCGAAACTCGAGCAGTACTTCGACATTCTCTGCATTGGCGACACCGCCCTCGATGATGCCGATGTCGCAGTCACCAATGGTTTTGATGTCGGTGAGTGGTGTACGGTCGAATTCCGCCACTTGAACCAGATCGAGAATGCGTTCATCAATATCGAGTAACGACATATGGCAGCCAAAACAGCCACACAGTGATGCTGTCGCAACTTTAATTTTTTCGGCCATGGTTAGTGCTCCTGTTCCTGTTCGTAGGCGGCAACATCGCCGACGATACTGATTGGCTGGCGGTCATACAGACGGTCTCCAATCGGCCTTTCATAACCCGTATGCTTGGGCAGGATAGCGCCCACAGGGCAGACGTGGGCCGCCTTGTCGCTGGCAGAGAAAGTACTGTCGCCGAGCTTGCCAGTGGGAGAATTAACCACCAGGTGCGTGTTAATCCCGCGGCCGTCGATGGCAAAGACATTTTTATGATCAACATCCCGGCTGGCGCGGACACACAGTTCGCAAAGGATGCAGCGGTTGAAATCAATGGCAGTATCCGGATGCGAGGCATCGACCGAGCGCTGCGGGAAAAAGTGGGTGAAATGTGGCGACAGCATGTTGGTGTAGTAGGCAACCGCCTGCAGCTGGCAGGCACCGCTCTTTTCACAGCCCGGGCAGACGTGATTACCCTCGACAAACAGCATCTGCAGTAATTCGCGACGCTGACCCATGATCTTGTCACTCGTGTTATCAACTTCGGTGTCTGCCGTCGCGGGTTGCGTGCAGGCAGATACCTGTCTGCCGTTGACATCGACGATGCATACACGGCAACTGCCATGGGGGGTGAATTCCGGGTTATGACACAGATGGGGGATGTATTCACCAGCCCTCAGTGCCGCGTCCATGATGGTATCACCCTCATCAAAAGGTATGGTTTTGCCATCCAGCTTGAATGTCTTGTTCGTGCTCATGATTCTGTTCCAATGTGGGCACCGGCATCATCACGCCCGGTAATGTCGCGCGCATCCTGCAAGGCTGCATCCAGGTCAAACGCCGGTTCATAACTGCTGTGTTTGAGTCGTTTGCTGTAAATCTGTGGAAACTTGTTCAAGGTATCCAGCATCGGGTTGGGTGCCGTCGTGCCCAGTCCGCAGTGGCTGGATGCGCGCATCAAGGCGCCGATGTCGTGCATCTCATCCAGATCATACTGTCCAGCGTGGCCAGCATAGACCTTGTCAACCAGGTCCTTCATCAACGAGCTGCCGACACGACAGGGTGTACAAAACCCGCAGCTTTCGTGTACGAAGAAGTGGGCAAAGTTCCTGACCATGTCGAGCAGGTCGCGTTGCTGGTCAAAGACCATGAACGAGCCCCCGGTGGACACATCCTCGAAAGCAATACGGCGCTCAAATTCCTCCGCGGGAAGCGTCACGCCTGCTGCACCAGCGACCTGAACGGCCTGCGCGTTACTGGCACCGCAATCCTGCAGTATGTGTTGTATCGACGCGCCAAACGGGTATTCATAGATACCGGGTTTTTCACAATCACCACTGATACTGAGCAGCTTGGTACCACTGGATTCTTCGGTGCCAACAGAGCGGAACCAGCTTGCACCATGAATAGCGATCAGCGCAGCTGCCATGAAGGTTTCGACATTGTTGACCACAGTCGGTTTGTTCAGGTAGCCGTGGGTGACAGGGAACGGCGGGCGTTTACGTGGTATGCCGCGTTTACCCTCCAGTGATTCAATCAGCGAGGACTCCTCGCCACAAATATAGGCACCCGCACCCATGTGAATCTCGATGTCAAAATCAAAACCTTGTTTGCCCAGAATATTCGTTCCGAGCAAACCGGCGTCGCGGCGTTTTTGCAGTACCCGTTCGAGCGGGGCACGGAGGAAACGGTATTCTGCACGTAAATAGAGATAACCTTTCGTAGCGCCAATGATACCGGCGCAGAGTGTCATACCTTCAAATACCTTGTCAGCATAGCTATTCAGCAGGACACGGTCTTTGAAGGTACCGGGCTCGCCTTCATCGGCATTGCATACCACGTAATGCTGGTCTGCGTCGGCCTGCTTACAGAAACGCCACTTCATTCCGGTTCTGAACCCGGCGCCGCCGCGACCACGCAAACCGGACGATTCTATCTGCTGAAGCGTGGCTTCATCGCCTTGCGCGATCAGCGCTCTGAGCGCGTCACCATCGGCCGTGTCATCCGACAGCAGTATATCGCTACGTTGAATATTATCCTCAACCAGGAAAAATTCCTGTGGCCACTGCGCAACAGGCGTGTCCGCCTCGATCAATTCAGCGATGGATTCAATCCTGCCCGGATCCAGTCGGGTAATCGTCCAGCCATTGACCAACATCGCAGGGCCCTGCTCACACATACCCGTGCAGGACGTCGTATCAACGCTGACCCGACCGTCTGTGCGTGGTTGTCCCGGTACAACACCGAGCTTTTGACACAGTGAGTCGAGTAACTCGCGGCTGCCGAGCATATGATCGGTAATGCTGTCGCTGATCAGTATGTCGAAAGTACCACGCGGCGTATTGTGCAAGAAGGAATAAAAACCCACCACACCGTGTATGTACGATTCGGTCAAGGACAACTTGTCCGCCAGCAGTTTGACCGCCTGATCAGAAATGCAGGAATATTGCTGCTGAATTTCGTAAAGGGTTTGCAATAAATAATCAGGCCGGTTACCGCTCTTGGCGGTGATCTCGTTTATGAATGTATCAATGCTCATGCATGCAATCCTGCTTGGTTAGAGGGACTGGATGGTTCTTATTGTGATGGCGACTTCTCCAATGTCAATCAAATCCAGCTAACTGACGTTGACGTAGAAACTCAGTGCTTCGCTTCTAGTCTATACACGTATATTCTTTCAGTGTATTGATCAATGTCAATTATGATTTGATATAAATGGCCAGTATGCACTTTTCCAGACAAAAGTCGATGAATACCTGTGTGTCAATGTATTATTAGAGCGTATGAATATAATGCATAATTAATAAACCGAATCTTGCGTCGTTTTTGTCGTTCGTTCATACAGCCTGACTGATCATGTGATGACATCGGGTGCTGTGCGCCCGGTGTACTCTTCTATTTGTGCGATCGTTGATGACAGGCGAATGAGTTCGGCCAGTGATTCCTGGGGATCCTGATCAAATTTCGTCGAATCTTTTTCCGGCTGTTCAATATAGACGCGCAAGGTAGCACCTTCTGTGCCTGTACCCGAGAGTCGATATACGATACGCGCACCGTCGTTGAACAGGATACGGATACCCTGCTTGCTGCTGACGCTGTTATCAACGGCGTCCGTATAACTGAAGTCATCGCAATGCTCGACGGTATAATCACCAAAACGTTGTCCGATGAGCTCACTGGTGCGAGTGCGCAGTTGATCCATCAAGTTGTTGGCGCCCTCGGTGGAGACAGCCTCGTAGTCATGGCGTGTATAGACATCACGTCCATATTGTGTCCAGTGGTCGTGGACGATGTCCGCGACCGCTTGCCTGCGAACAGCGAGTATGTTGAGCCAGAACAGCACAGCCCAGAGGCCATCTTTCTCACGGACATGATCCGAGCCGGTACCGAAGGATTCTTCACCGCACAGCGTAATCTTGCCGGCATCAAGCAGGTTGCCAAAGAATTTCCAACCGGTCGGCGTCTCGTAACACGCGATATCCTTTGCTGCCGCGACCCGGTCAATCGCCTGGCTCGTAGGCATGGAACGTGCAACACCAGCGAGGCCATCGGCATAACCAGGAACGAGCGTTGCATTGGCCGCAAGTACAGCAAGGCTGTCGCTCGGCGTGACATAGAAATTCCGGCCAAGAATCATATTGCGATCGCCGTCACCGTCGGATGCTGCACCAAAGTCAGGTGCCTCATTACCCATCATCGCAGACACCAGTTCCCTGGCGTGTACCAGGTTTGGATCGGGATGCGCGCCGCCAAAATCAGCAAGAGGCTCGCCGCGCAAGACCGTACCTTTGGGTGCACCGAGGCGCTGTTCCAGTATCTCATGCGCGTAAGGGCCGGTGACGGCATTCATGGCATCGAAACGCATCAAAAATGTTCCCGAAGTGAGCAGTGCACGCATCGCATCGAAATCAAACAGCTGTTCCATCAACTCGGCATAATCGCCGATCGAATCGATGACTTCGACGCGCATATCGCCAAGCTGTTGCTCACCAAGGGTGTCGAGATCGATATCAGCAGATTCGACGGTACGGTATTGCGTTATTTCTCGGCTCTGACTGAAGATGGCCTCGGTGATTTTTTCAGGTGCCGGACCGCCGTTAGCGGTGTTGTATTTGATACCAAAGTCGGCCTCCGGCCCGCCCGGGTTATGGCTGGCCGAGAGGATGATGCCGCCGTAGGTTTTATGCTTGCGGATGATACAGGAGGCGGCCGGTGTTGACAGAATGCCACCACAACCCACCATGACCCTGGCAAAGCCATTGGCTGCAGCCATTTTCAGAATGATTTGCAGTGCCTCTCGGTTGTAGTAACGCCCATCGCCTCCGATAACCAGCGTTTGCCCCTGCCTGTCTTCGAGTACATTAAAGATCGACTGCACGAAGTTCGCCAGGTAATGCGGTATTTGAAAGTCTTTGACTTTTTTGCGTAATCCCGAGGTGCCTGGTCTCTGGCCGTCAAAGGGCGTCGTTTCAATGGTTAGTATCTTCATGTCATTATTTCTTTAAACGATAATCATCTTTGTTATGGTCACAGAATCATGTGTCAACGAACTGATTCTGACAGTACCGCCAGCAGTAGTGTTCTGTTCGTGTATTGTGTTCACGGCTGCGAATGGTCACTTCAAACAGCACGACAACATTGTTATATTTCTTTTTGTTTCGACAGGTGTCCTGTAGCAGCAAGCAATTGGCTATTCCTGTTATTGGGGAACTGTATGGGTATGAACTCAATCGCTCGCGTTATCAGCGAGTGTACTCTGATGATGATCCAAATGAAAACAGTCTACAGACTACGATTTTGTAAATATTATGAGAATGGCCAGCCGGTTAGAATGGTTTCTGAGATTTTTTTGACCTGTATCAAAAAATTCAGGAAACTGCACAGTGTGCGAATGAGCGGGTGTTGATCGAGGTGGATGCTGGAAGCGACCGCATCGATCAGCGTGAGCACTTGCGTGCACAAATGAAGTCATCTGATCGGCAAACCTACACAAAGGAACTGTGATTTTTTGATCGGTTCAGCTTGTCATTCGCTGGAGCACGGCTGGATAACGCAATCTATCGCTGCTGAATAACGAATCACCTGGAGCTCCGTTTCGGCCAAACCGGATGAACCTGGGGCAAGGTATTAGAATAATGATAACCGACTGAGAGGTTGTAACAATGGAAAAGGCAGATATCGGGCTAATTGGACTCGCGGTAATGGGGCAGAACCTGGTGCTTAACATGGCAGACCACGGTTATCGTGTCGCCGTATTCAACCGAACCGCCAGCAAGGTGGATGAGTTTATCGACGGACCCGCCAAAGGCAAGAACATATCAGGCACTCACAGCCTGGAACAACTGGTTTCTGCTCTAAAATCACCTCGCAAAGTCATGTTGATGGTCAAGGCCGGTGACGTTGTCGATCAGTTCATTGACATGCTGGTGCCTTTGCTCGAACCGGGTGACGTGATCATCGATGGTGGTAACTCCTATTATGCCGACACCACGCGGCGAACTGGCTCGCTACGCGACAAGGGTTTGCGTTTCATCGGTACCGGGATATCCGGTGGCGAGGAGGGCGCGCGCCACGGTCCCTCGATCATGCCGGGAGGTGATCCGGAAGCCTGGCCGCTGGTACAGGAGATTTTTCAGTCAATCGCCGCAAAAGTCGATGGTGTGCCTTGCTGTCAGTGGGTTGGGCAGAACGGCGCGGGGCATTTCGTGAAGATGGTGCACAATGGCATTGAGTATGGTGATATGCAGCTGATTTGCGAAGCCTACGCACTGATGGACAAAGCACTGGGTATGAGCTATCAGCGCATGCACGAAGTTTTCAGTGAGTGGAATCGTGGTGTGCTCGATTCCTATTTGATCGAAATCACGGCCGAGATTCTCGCGATGAAAGATGAGGATGGCGAGGCCCTGGTCGAAAAGATACTCGATACTGCCGGTCAGAAAGGTACCGGGAAGTGGACCGCGATCAATGCCCTCGAACTGGGTGTCCCATTGACACTGATCGGCGAGGCCGTGTTTGCGCGTGTTCTGTCATCATTAAAAGCCGAACGTGTGCGAGCGTCTGCAATACTCGGTCCGCGCCCAAAAGCTGCGCTGACGGGCACTGAAGAGGAACATGTTAAGGCGCTGCACGATGCGTTGTACGCTTCGAAGGTCATTTCCTATGCCCAGGGATTCATGCTGATGCGCGAGGCGGCCATAGAGCAGGATTGGGAACTAAATTTCGGCGAAATCGCGCTGATGTGGCGAGGTGGCTGCATTATTCGCAGTGCCTTTCTCGGAAATATCAAGGCGGCATTCGATGCCAATCCACAGCTGGATAACCTGGTGCTGGATGCGTTCTTCATGGATGCGCTTAAATCAGCCGATGCGGGCTGGCGCGATGCGGTCGTGCTGGCGATACGCAGTGGCATTTCTGCACCCGCGTTTGCGGCAGCACTGTCTTATTTTGATGGCTATCGCAGTGAAAGACTCCCGGCAAACCTGCTTCAGGCTCAACGCGACTATTTTGGTGCACATAGCTATGAACGTATTGATAAAGCACGAGGTGAGTTTTTTCATACTGACTGGACCGGTCAGGGCGGTAAGGTGGCGTCAACGACGTATGAAGTTTAACAATATGGCGCCAGATTCAAGCGCA
The DNA here is from genome assembly GCA_942492025.1 of uncultured Gammaproteobacteria bacterium. Taxonomy (GTDB): domain Bacteria; phylum Pseudomonadota; class Gammaproteobacteria; order SZUA-229; family SZUA-229; genus JABDQW01. Next base: position 486,663 of record CALODJ010000012.1, read on the forward strand.
GTGATGGTGTCAGAATCAGACAAACTGGAGAAGATATGCCGCTTTCGCGCCGGCTGGATTATTTCACTGCTGCTGCTGGGGGTGTCAGTTCTATTGTTCTATACGATGTCGTGGTCATTCATGATTCGACAGACGATCGTACTGGTGAGCGTTGGACTGTATGTTATAGCGACATTGCGCGTTGTGTTTGCCCGGTGCCCTCGCTGCGGTCATTTTTTTCACAATATCCTCGGGTTCAACAATCCTATATCTCGCAGCTGCGGTCACTGTGGGGTATCACTGCCACAAAAATGAACGGGACTGTTGTGTTCGCTCCGCGTTTCAGAATCGACGCGAAACGAGCCTGCCTCGCACGAACATGACCGGGTAAATCATTGTTGACACAATCATGTTATCTTGTTGGTATTGTTTCTACTGTGCCTACAAATGCTAAACAGGACTGGATATCATTGTCGGCGGACTGGGCGCGATGTTGGGAACGATATTCATCGGTCAGTCGAGCAAGACCAGGATCGTATGCGCCATTTGTGACCTGAAGTTCGAACAGGGCATGCTCACACCCCAACTGGCGGTACTGGACACCCGGTATTCGACCGTATTCGCCGAAGGCAAGGTGGATCTGAAGCAGCAACAGATGAAGCTACCGACAAAGGCACTGAAGTTGATACCGACAAATCCTCAAGCGATGACATAGACGACCCGGATTTGTTTATGGACTACTGATTTTCGCTGTACACATTCTTTTACCGCGAAGCATGTAATTCTATGTGTGACGTCATTCGTTGATGAAACAAAGGCTATCCATTGTAGGGTGTGCCGTGCGCACCGAAATCAAGACAACGCGCAGGTTTACTGCAGATTGGTGCGCACGGCGCACCCTACATCACCTGTTGCATCACCACACAAGAACCAGAAAGGTCTGTAGCAGTGGGTCGATGGTAAAATCCCGGTGGAAATGCTCGAACTAAATCTATCAACGAAATACCTGACACAAACAGCAATAACCGCTTTTGATCTTTGAATGTAAGTAACTGGTTCTGTGTCAGCTCAGTTCAATAACAGATTCTGATTCGCGTTGTGCCTCGAACACCGACATCGACCGGGGCAGGCAGACACGGTTGCAATAGAGCTTGAGTTCATCATACAGCTGCTCTGCATTATGCTGATAACGGCGTGAAAAATGAAACGGCACCAGACGGGAGACGCCGGCCTGGTTGGCCATCTCACCACAGGCGCGTGTGGTGAGATGGCCGTTTTGCGTCGCATGATCAGCATCGGCTTCAATATAGGAACACTCGCAGAAAAACGTATGTGCATGCCGCGCCAGACTGACCAGCTTTTTACGATTATCGCTGGTGTCAGCCAGGTCAGTTGCATAGACCAGTTTTTTTCCGGGCGTTATCAGCAGCAGCTCGTCAGCCAGCTGAGCGGCAACGGCCTCGCTGCCGTCGGGCAGTTGAAGCATTGCCGATGCATTATTGTTGAGCATGTGTTGTTTTAACGTATTCAACCAGGGTCCGGGTTCGAGTTGTCGTGCCTCGAGTCGGTCCTTGCGAATATTCAGCTGCCGCTCGGCTTGGTAGGCATAAGCAATCACCGTCGTGCCATGATGATCGAGCGTAATACCGCGTATACAAAAACCTGTGTCACTCAGCACAATATCATCGATCAGCGGTCTTTCATCGAACAACGGTACTCGAGCGCTGCCTGCCTGTAAGCGAAAATATCGCAACCGGTCTCTATGCAGCTCCATAACTTCAAAGCCTGGCGCATTGTTCTCGACTCGATCCCACAGGATACCCTGCAGAAAACCCGCAATATGTTGTGCCAGACCCGGCGGGCCATAGAGTCGGCAGGCGGGGTAATCGCCAATGCGAGAGCGTAACAGCCAGAGGAAACCGCCGATATGATCCAGGTGGGCATGACTGATGAAGACATCTGTTACCTGGTGTGCGACACGAGCGGGCAGGCGATCACCGGCACCTAGATCAAACAAGAGACTGCGCCGTTGATGACGCATGCGCGCGTGTAATAACGGATCGCCAAATACACCATTGACCAAGGCGAGATCCATAGCGCCAACGCGACCAACAATTCGTGGTCCAGTGCTGTAAGGCGCCGACGGTAGCACGTCGTTTGCTGGCAGATAGTCAAACCGTTCAATGTTGTAGGGTATTGCGGTTTCAATGTAGCCGTCAGTGCTGCGCACAGCATCACGTATCAACAGCGTTTCGGCGTCCCTGATAGGTGTTGAGATCAGCACGGTTAACACTTCCGCCTCAAACTGTTGTATTTCACCCATGGCAAGGGTGCGATCAGCTTTCAGTAAGGCGATCTGTTTACCCAGCCAGGCACTGGCCTCAGCGGACAATGGTGGTGTGCCGATAACGTTCAGCCTGGACAAATCGAGTTTTTGTTCACGCGCAGCAGTCAGCATATGATCCCATTGTCGAGTCCGTTCCCGGGCTCTTATCCTTTTGCCGGGTCGTTTCGCCTCACTCGCTGCAGGCAACACGAACACCGCGACCGCTAGTGCGCGCAGTTCGTCCAGCAGTGGCGGTGGTCGATCGTGTGCAGTCAGTGCCAGTACTGCATCCGTTGCGGTCGCTTCAATCAGACCCTGAAGAAGCTCTCTGCCGGCGACCCCGCGCACCACACCCGGTGCATCAATCAGGGACAGACCAGGGGGTAATCGTTGCGATAATTGCCGCACTGCCGATACCAGTGGTAAACGGAAGCGTCCGGCATCCAGCGTGCACAAGGCTGCATAGTCAGTGACCTGCCAGCCATTCTTGTGCCACGAGGCGATCGAAACAGAACCCGGTACACCAAATGCGGGTGAACCCGGATCAGCATTCAGGCAACTACACGCGTGGCCAGAGAGGAACAGAACATTGGCCAATTGCGCCGCGAGGGTGGATTTACCCGTACCCATGGGGCCAAATAATAATACGCGTCGTTTATGCTTCAACACGGCCTCTACGATTCGTGCAGCATCTAGAGGCAACATCGGCAGTTCGTGCAAGGTGTTGGCTGTTGCCATGCTATGCCGGGACCAGACGCATGGTCCCGTCAGCCTTCAGCTGTACGCCTGTGTGGAGCTGTCTTCCCTGCCAGTTGAGCATATCAGCCAGCCATTGAGCATCAACAACACCTGCGCGATTAACGCGCAGGTTTTTAATCTGCGTCGGGACCAGCTCAAAATCGACCAGATCACCGCTTGCTGCATCCAGTGTGACGAAATACATCAGGCTCAGATCGCTCCTGAACGTTTCATAGCCGCTGATGCCTTCGTAGTCGTTGATAAAATCCCCGCAGCCATAGATGATGGGCCGGTCGCGATAGATTTCGATGCCTTTGGGGTGGTGCGATGAATGGCCGTGGACGATGGCCACATCGGCTTGATCGATCAGGCCGCGGGCAAAACGCGTCTGTTCGACAGGGATCTGATAGCCCCAGTTACCACCCCAGTGAATCGATGCGATAACGATATCGCTATCGCGCTTGACAGCAGCTATCTGCTGTCTGATCTGACCGACGGTTCGTGTTGACAGGTCATACAGCACGTTAATGCCGGCCTGGTTTTCTTCAGCCTGCCAGTTGTAGGGGATGCCACTGCTGATGTGTCCGAATGAAAATAACAGGACGCGCCCTTTTCCCGGTAGTTCAAACACCGCGGGTGCCAGCGCTTCGTCAATGTTGCCACCGGCACCGGCCGTTTTGATGTTTGCCCGTTGTAATGTCGACAAGGTTTCCTTGAGTCCCTCATAGCCCCAGTCCATTACGTGGTTATTAGCCAGGGCGCAGCCGTCGATGGCGGCGGCCTTAAGGCACGGGATGTTGTGTGGGTGCATACGGTAGTTGATGCCTTTGCCGTGCCAGACATCGTCGCTGCGGGTGATACTGGTTTCAAGATTAATGATGCGCAGGTCCGGTGATATACGTTCAAACTCGGCCAGGGCATCACCCCAGATATAGGAAAAGGGTACCGGTTTCGGTATCGGTCCCGTTGCTCTCTCCGCCAGCTTCACATACATCCGGGCGTCCTGAATAGAGCGCTCATAAATCGCCGGTTGACCGGGATGCGGCAATATCTGATCAATCGCACGGCCGGTCATCACATCGCCACACAGAAAAACAGTGATCACTGGGGCATTATTCTGTTTTTCAGGCTTGTGTTCTTTCATCGGCGCTGGAGGTCTTTGCAGCTGCCCGTGCCGATTGGCACCATCGGGCTGTGCCGGTAGTGTTGCAGGCAGTAGCAGCGCAGCCAGGCTGCTGGCGGCGTGGTTGAGAAACTTTCTGCGTTTCATGTTATCGGTAAATGCCTTGTGCGATTGAGCTTATTTTGATCGCCGTTTCGATGTATTTCAATGGCTTGTTCGCTAGATGAACAGGGCAATACAAATCCTCTGCAAAGCTGCGCCTGGCCCACCGTGAGAATCGATCACGTTCAATCAGGATGAATCGGAAGATATCCATGCGAACGCTTAAAACGAAATCACCGGTAGCGGATACACATAAGGAAACGCCGATTTAATCAGAGTTACCGTGCGGCATATGGATGTGCCGCCATTTTCAATCACATAGATGATTGAAAATGAAGAAAAATAAAAAAGCGCATTTTTATTTTTCGTGCTCTGATAATTCCTGGCTGGAATTATTCAGAACTTCCATAAATAGATCGGTTATAAAATGGTAATAAAAACGAAATATTACGTTAATGTCGCTGTCATGTTTTTACTCTAGTTTACACAGCCGTCAATATCCAGTCATTTTGTAAATCCAATTGAGCTGACAAATAACCCGAGGAAAATAATGAAACGGGGGTTCAGGGATGAGCCTCCGTTCTTCTTTTTCAATGTCTGAGCTGATTACTCGCATCAACGCTTGTGTCATTCACCACAAACTCACCCGAATATTGCACGAAGGCGGACGCGCAAGCTTGTGAATTCGTTGCTATTTTAATCACCTGAAAGTCAATCAACGAGGTTTGTCGCGGTGACAGCTTGCGCGTGAAATCCAAATCCTTCGTGCAATATCGGGGCTAGTTCATATCACATTCGTTTCAGATGGCAACCTCTGTCTTACATACCAGATGCTTGAGCCTTAATGATGGTCTGAGACGAAATAGCGTTGACTAAAGTTTTTCTCTGCACCTCGGCGCCTCCGCGGTGAGTATATTTGTGACCGGTCTATTCCCGAACCTCGATGTCCAGCGTGAAATCCAGCTGGCTGCTTGCGCCCCTTTTGCTGAAACTGCCGCTTACCGGCATCGTGTCACGCGGATGTGCCGCGGCGGCAACAGTGACATGGGTATCGGCGACCGTTTCGCCATGGGTAGGGTCGAAGCCGCGCCAGCCGGCGCCTGCCAGATACACTTCCGGCCAGGCGTGCAAATAGCGTCGCTCGCGTTTGCCGTCGCCACGCTGGTAACCACTGGCAAAGCGCGATGGAATACCTTCTGCGCGACAACAATCGACGAACAGCAGCGATAAATCCCGACAGGCGCCGCGACGGATCTGTAGCGTGTGCGCCGGTTTATACGGTTCGCCGCTGTGCCGTATGATGTGGTCGAAACCATCGAATAGCGCCCGGTTGAGCTGATCGAGAAAAGCGAGCGTGTCGCGTTCAGCGGCCAGACTGAGATTTGCGGCGAATGCCGTCACCGTATCGTCGACGTCGATACGTTCCAGGTAAGCCCGTGCACAGGCGCCATCCTGGGACAGCTTGATGGGAAGTGTCTGCGCGCCGGGCTCGAGAATGAAATTGAACGCGTTAGGACGCAAGGTTTCAACCTGCATATCCACATCGACCTCGAGAAACTCCGTGTCGCCATCGAACCATACCTGGGTCACACGGTTACCTTCAAGATCGATATGATCATTCTGTCCAACGGGGACCGGCGTAATGTTTATACGATAATCATGCACATGCTGGGCACCGTCCTCGCGCGGGCGGAAACGCAACTGTTGTGGATTGAGGCTCACCGGTGATGAGTAACGATAGATCGTCTGGTGATGAATATTGAAGTGCATGAAGAAAAATCAGTGTCAGTGCAAGATCACATAAAAGTTAGCTTTCTTCGTTGTAAATTCGCTCCACCCTCACACTCTGTGAAACTGGATAGACCGGTGGTCCAAACTGATTATAGATAGCGACATCGGCGGCGTCACGGCCATAGCCGACGGCGACATATCCTCCATGGAGCTCGGCCTGTGTTGCATCGAACGTATACCAGCGACCACCGACATAGGCCTCGAACCAGGCGTGCAGGTCCATCGGCTCCAGTCCGTCCAGATAACCGACCACCATGCGCGCCGGAATACTCAGACTGCGGCACAGGGCAATTGCGATGTGCGCCAGGTCACGGCAAACACCGTATTGCCTGGAATTAACCTCGCCAGCGGTTACCGCTAGATCACTGCTGCCGGGGAGATAGCTGATATTATGCCGAATCCACGACACGATGGCCGCGACCTGGTTATAACCCAGTAGCTCATTTGCGGTGATCTCCGCCGCCATTTGACCGAATGTATCGGACTCACAGTAGCGGCTGGGCAACAGATAACTGAGTACGGCATCGGGCAGGTACTGTATCTCGATGAACGGTGCACCGTATGCCTGGTCAACCGTGTCCGCTGTCATTACCAGAGCGCTCGTTCGTATCTTGAAATTGCCGGGGGGCGCGATGAGTCGCTGGCAGAGGTTGCCGTAGTTATCGGTAAATTCAAAAACCTGCACACTCGGCTCCAGTCGGTATTCCTCTCGCGCAATCCACTGCTGGGCACCACTGCGTGGACGTAGCATCAACACAAAAGGTGCAGCGACGCTTACCTCGAAAGTCAGGTCACAGTTTGTTTTTAGCCACATTTGGTTGTGTTCTGCAAGACAATGTTCTAACTGTAGACTGTAACATATTTTAGTGTTGCACACGCTTGATTCAGCATGCAGGCGATGATCATCGGATTCGCACGCAGGATGCTTTATCGTCAATGAGTACCGCAGATATGGCCTGGAATATCGTGTCATACCTCTGCGACGGCTGCCTTGTGCGCACGACGTATCCAGCGAGATCTTGCATAGTGAAAATCAGGTTCGAATGAATAATAAGCACATGAGTGACAAGATGTTAAAACGTAAAGGGCATTATTTCGGGACTGAAATAAATGAGATATGGTGGAAGCGTTACAGGAGGGATAAATTGTTCGCGCGTGGTACAGGCGAGTATTGGTATGATGACCGCGTTTTTTGTTTCAGGCGATACCTGACGAAAGCGCCCATTATATTGAGTTATACCAACATCATCGAGCTTAAAACCGGGCATTGGCATGCCGGCAAATGGGGTGGCGGGCGCCCGATACTTAAAATTATCTGGCAACAGGATGATGTCAGACTGAGTTCAGGATTTCTACTGTCGCGTCACAGGGATGTTCATCGGAAGATATTGCAGCAGCTCCAAAACGCTATCCATGCGATAAAAAAGCAACGAAGTTGAGGATGTTGGGGTATTTTCAGAATTCAAAGGGAATGCCCTTCACGCGAATTGAAGTGAGGTAGGGTGCGCCGCGCGCACCACTGTGCAACAATCATGCGTGTTGTACTGATTTCGGTGCGCACGGCGCACCCCACGATATATACGCTTTATTTCATCAACGAAATACGTAACACATACCATTGCGAGAGACATTCACTGTATCAGCTGACTGATCATGGGCGTATCTTGCCGTTCATTAAGGCAACCAGGGTCTGCGTTAATCTGAGGCTGTCAGTCACAGCTGATCCTGACGAAGGCCTATGCTATGTTATTGATTCTAGAAATGATCTTAATTGATGTTCGAAATGTACTATATAAGTATATGAAATATTGGATGAATTAATCTATCAGTCTTCGCTGTTGTTTTCACTCTGCCGGCAACCGCAGGGGCGTATTAAGCGTGCATGACTGAAATTTATTGACATGAATAAAAATCACTTCAGTTTTGTTATGCTGGCCGCACTATCGTCAGTTATTGTTCTCAGCACCTGCTGGGAGTTCTGGCTCGAAGATGCTATCGCCGGTGCAATGATTACCGGGCATGAGCCTGAAAGCTTTGGCAGAAGAATCGAGTATGTCATCTCAATTACCGTATTTGTCGCGATTTCACTGATTTTTCCAGCGCTGGTTGGATTTAGATTAATTGATAACCATAATCGGCTGACTGACGAGATCAAACGCCTGTCAGAGCAGGACTATCTCACAGGACTGAACAACAGAAGAAAAATACACGAAATCATCGAGAATGAAATCTTCCGGTCAAAGCGTTATGACACGGTATTTACGGTCATTTTACTCGACATCGATGATTTCAAGTCGACGAATGATACCTTGGGTCACAATGTGGGCGATCAGTTGCTCGTTGATATTTCAGACATCATTCGCAGCACGATTCGTGAGTCAGATTGTGTTGGTCGATGGGGTGGGGAGGAATTTCTCGTTTTCTGTCCCGAAACGGACATCGACGGAGCGGTGTCTCTGGCTGAAAAGCTGCGCGTGAATATAGAGACCAATGCCTTTGAAAATGCGGGTTATAAGACAGCCAGCTTTGGCGTTGCACGTTTCACGCATGACGATACGGTAAAGGGCCTGATAAACCGGGCTGACGACGCCTTGTATTCAGCAAAATCATCGGGCAAGAACCAGGTGATCGCAAGTAGATAGTTACGTATCACCTGGCATGACGGGTTTTGCTACGCATGCAGCCAGGCGGCTATTCATGGAATTGATCAATGTCGCAAACCATCGCGAAAATTGATACAGGTCATTAAGATTAATAACATCTCCGATATATTATTTTTTGTAGTCCCGGATAAATTATTCACAGTTCAAGTCATAGACAGGGCGAATCCTATATCAGGCGAAAGCAGTAACAAGCGGAGTTACACTTAAGAGACTTACACATACAGGGGTAACAGTGATATGACACGAACTCCAAATCCTGAAGTCGACAGCTGGTATCATCATACCGAAAAGGCACAAAAGTTTCTGGTAACAGCTATTGACGAGCATAGCGATACTGTTGAGATTCAGTATTTTGATGGTACGCTCGATGAATTTGATCTTTCCACGTGGTATGCAATGGACGTCGAATCTGTTGAGGCACCGGAAGACTGGACGGGCCCGGTTGATATGGATGATGATCTGAGTTCGATCGATGCGGAAATGAGCACAGAAGACTGGGACGCGCCTTACGATGAAGAAATGGAAAAACTACACGCTATATCAAAAAAATACGAAGTGCCATACGAAGACGAATAAGCATCAGGCCACGGGCTTTTCGATCAAAATATGGTGCCTTTGCGGTGAGAGATCTTTGCAAGAGGTTGACACTTGAGATGATTACACATTTCTGTTTGAGCTGACCAGCCCGATGTCTTCATAGTTTTGCACGATCTTACCCAGAGCAAGTATGTAGCTGGCTGTACGGTAGTCTTTTACTTTAGGGTATTTTTTCATGACTTCGCGAATATCCTGAAAAGACATACGCATGGTGTCGTCCAGTCCGGAACGTACAAGATCCATCTCACTGGCACCGCTGACGAGCTTTTTGCGGGTAAGGTCGTCGACGTTTTTACCTGTCAGCTCACTCATGGTTGATACCAGAGACTCGCCCCGTAACGCATCATACTGGCGTTCCAGGCGGCCAAAGCGCATGTGCGAAATGTTGCGCGTCCACTCGAAGTATGAAACGGTCACGCCACCGACATTGGCATAGACATCGGGCAGGACCGTGATACCCCTTCTCCTCAGGATCTCGTCCGCCTCGTAGGTGACTGGCCCGTTTGCACCTTCAACGACCATTTTTGCCTTGACTTGCATGGCGTTACCGGCATGAATCTGCGACTCCGTGGCCGCGGGTATCAGAATGTCGCAATCCATTTCGAGCGCGGCGGCGCCGTTTGCTGAAAAGGTACCGTCTGGGAAATCTTTTAGTCCACCCGACTCCACAAAATGCTGACGTACATCGTGAACATTCAGACCTTTATCATTGTACACAGCACCATCGCGTTCAATGATGGCGATGATTGTCACACCACACTCTTCAGCAAGCGCTTTTGCGGCGTGGAAGCCAACATTGCCCAGTCCCTGCACAACGAGTCGTTGGCCGGTCAGGCCGTCTGACAGACCGGCTTCCAGAACGAGCTCGGGATGACGAAAGAACTCCTGCAACGCGTATTGCAGTCCTTTGCCGGTCGCTTCAACGCGTCCAGGCACACCACCGTGGTTATGCGGTTTGCCGGTGACACAGGCTTCATGATTCAGCTCTTCTGGAAACAGTGTCTTGTAAGTATCGGCTATCCACATCATTTCACGAGAGGATGTGCCCATGTCGGGTGCGGGGACATTGGTTGCCGGGTGTATGAAATCCTTTCTCGCCAGTTCTATGGTGAATCGTCGAGTGATTTCATGCAATTCATCCTCGTCATAATGTTCCGGGTTGATCATCAGACCGCCTTTGGCACCCCCGAATGGAATGTCAGCAATGGCGCACTTGTAAGTCATTAGTGCCGCCAGCGCTTCGACTTCGTCCATACCCACCTTCGGGGAATAACGCAGTCCGCCTTTCGCCGGCAAGCGATGTGCGCTGTGGATCGCCCACCATCCACTGATGACTTCGGTTCTGTGTCTGAGTTTGACCGGAAACTTGAGCTGTAACACGGCGTTACAGGCTTTCACGACCTTGATGGTATCAGGGCTCAGATTCATAGCCAGGGCAGCACGGTCGACCATCAGGTCGACGCCTTCTCGAAATGTCATACTTTCCTTAACGATGCTATTCATGTTTGTTATGCTCCCCCAAGCGTGTTTAGCCTATTGTTACAAAGAAGTCGATTACGGGCGACCTGTATTATATGATTAATGGTTGCTGGCCAAATGAAAGTGACCGGCTAACGAATACAACATTTTGCCCGATTGCCGATATTTAGCCATGGACATCATTGCTGGATATGTTGGTTAATTTGTTGATTGTATCCACGTTATGGAAATTTTTTTTCCGCAGAGGCGCAGAGAAAGCTGCAGGTTTTCGGAGCAGAAATGAAAGATTGGGTAACGATTAAGTCAGTGTCCCTGGTGTGCGGTATTTTCACCCTCTTGTTCACATTCTCGACGTTGACGGCTGAACAGCAGAGTGTTCGCCCGGGCATCAATCGCCACTACCAAAATCCCGATTGGCAACAATGGGTCCAAACCTTCGAGCGTCCGGGCAGGGAAGTGTACGATAGGCGTCACGCTATCGTGGATGCCACGGGTATCAGGCAGGGTATGCGTGTTGCTGATATCGGAGCCGGAACCGGGCTGTTTACGCGTCTGTTTGCCCACAGGGTAGGGCCTGAAGGTCATGTGTATGCGGTCGATATTTCGAAACCGTTTGTCGAGAATATAATGCGCTCTGCAAATGAATTCAGCCTTGGCAATATTACAGGTGTTGTCAATAGCGACACAGATACGATGTTGCCGCCGGCCTCGATTGATCTCGCCTTTCTGGTCGATACCTACCATCATTTTGAATACCCGGCCAGCATGCTGGCTTCGATCCATCAAGCACTGAAGGCCAATGGTCGCTTGGTTGTTATTGACTTCCGGCGTGATTCGCAGCACAGTTCCAGATGGGTGATGAGCCACGTTCGTGCCGGAAAAGCGGTGGTGATTGATGAAATTACACGGGCGGGATTTCGTTTGATCGATGACAAACCCTTGCTGAAAACCAATTACTACCTGGTGTTCAGCAGACTTCAATCTTGACGAAACAAGGGAATATGATCATGCTTCGACCGTTTTGTGCTTAAAGTCATGGTTGATGCCGGATAATTGATTTATCATATCGTCGAATGAGAATATTGACCGACATGTCGCCGGAGAGTAATGCATGATACCTATTACCATCGAATTCAGCCTTAAAAGCGGGGACAGGGAATTCAAGGAAGATGTCGTCGCCTTGCACACCCCGGAAGAGCTTTTTAAATATGTTGCACCAGGGGGCGGTTGTGAGGCCATGCCGGACGATGTTGATGAAATTCAGATCGTGATGCTTGCACCCGAGCATCCAAACACACAGAATCCCATTGCAGATTTACGCGGGACGCTTGAGCTAGGCATGGTGTTTTTGACCGGCCCGCTTTCCGAAATCCTGCAGACCGCTGAAGAGATCATCGATAAAGCAGGGCGGGGCGAGTTGTCAGAATCTTTCCTTACCGTCATCGGCGCCAAAGGCTAGCCGGCATTTCTCACCAGGCGGCGTAGAATACTGGTAAGGCATTGGTCTTTTGGAGAAAAGCCAGGATGACCCAAAATACAGTGTGTTATTCAAGCCTGCCTATCACGGTTCAGGCGAGTCTTCTTTTGCATGAGATCGTAGGGTGCGCTGTGCGCACCGTGAATCCTCAGTGTGCCGGGCTGTTTCGGTGCGCACGGCGCACCCTACGGCCGCTTCGCCCAGGCTGTTGCTAAGCTTTTCGCTCCAGAGCGGCGCTGACGAACACTAGCCCGCGTGCTACCGTGATCCTGGCGAGAAATGCGGGCTAGGAGGCGGACAGGGCGAGTCGCCGGCCGGCTCAAGCGAGTGCAGCAATCGATTCAAATGCATCAGTCGGTAGCCTATATCCGGCTTTTTTCATCGCTTCGAGGATCAGTTCCACAGCCTGGGCGCTACCGAAACGATCGGTGTTGATAATCAGATCATACGATGCTGGGTCGTTAATGTCCGCATCGTAGAGCTTGTGTATATATTCAGCTCGCTCGTAATCGATCTCCTGGACTTTCTCCGTGGCCTGTTCGAGGCTGAGGCTATCTCTTTCAGCGACGCGTTTGGCGCATTTATCAAGACTGCCGATGAGGCGTACGCGAAACGCTCGCTGCGGTCCGAGGATATAATTCGCACCGCGGCCTATGATCACACCACCATGCAATGAAATGGACAGAATGGTCTTGGCCAGGTATTCCTGATAGTCTTCATGGGTAAAGCTGTACCGGTTGATCAGTCTTTTCCACCAGTGGTCCTCCTGATCGCTGTAATGACTGTTAATGATACTGACATGTTCATCGAGAACTCTAACCAGTGCTTCATCAACATTGGCACGCCTGGCCACTTCCTGCAGAATTAAGCAGTCGCAACAGCGTAGTTCGAGTGCTTCAGCTAACAGGTGCGCTATCTCGTTAGCCATAGCGCCGCAGCTGCGCGAAATCGTGACCACGATCGTATTAGAAGTCTCCTGTGTTTTCGGTTCGTCAGCCTTGGCATCATTGATTGCACGCAGTTCAGTGAGCGGCGCATTGATCAGGCTTTCAACCATCCGATCTGCATTGCATCTCATAACAATAGCCTACCATGGTTCGATTGTGGAATTGTAACATCACAGCGGTTTGTCGCTATTGATGTTTGCACCACATTGGTACACAGATTCGCACTGAATGATCCAATAAGGGGCATTTCCAAGACACCTCCCTGTCTAAGTTATTGATTTAATGAAGTCATAACTTGGCATCATTCCTGCTGTAAAAGTTTAATTTCAGAAAATTTCAGTCGAGGTAGTCCCATGTCAACCAGCTCCAGTCACGGTTACCTGCCCTCCGGGCGATACATTGTAAACCACGATATTATGCGTTGTACCGCTGATGGGGTTGTTGGGAATCATCTATATTCAGGACGGGCATTGGGCCTTACCGAGCCCGATGATTACATACAGCTCAATCCTGCGTTAAAGCCATTATGGCAAGACATAACCCGGCACTATCAACGCATTGGTTTAAACCACAGCGAGAACGTGATCTGGGATCTTGATCTGGGCGAGCTTTCTGCCCACCAGGGCTTCCAGCCTTCGGTGTTTTTTTTCGGTCCCCAGGAGGGGCGTGTCTGGCAGGATTCAGCCTGGATGCACACCGTTGAATACATCAACTCGAAAAACAATTTTATGGCATTGGCTGAAGAGCTGGGAATCGATGTACCTCAAACGCGTTGCTATGACAGTGTCGATGAAATCGGTGAGCATGAAATCTTCGCCCTGAATATGCCCTGTTATATTAAAGCCGCCGTTTCGGTTTCCGGCGTGGGAATTTACCGTTGTGCCAATCGCGAAGAACTACGCGATGCGATCGAAAAGTTTGATCGGGATGTCCCGGTACAGGTACAGGAGGAGGTCAAAACTAACACGTTTCTGAATCTACAGTACCGGGTCATCGATGACCGTCTGCTCCGTCTTGCCGCGACCGAACAAATCCTCGAGGGCTGTGCCCATCAGGGTAACCGTTTTCCGTCCAACCATGAGCCCTGGGATACCGTCGAACCGATGGCCCAGTGGCTCAAGGATCGAGGCATAAAAGGTATATTTGCATTCGATGTGGCGGTTATGGAGACACCTCAAGGTGTTCGTTTTCCGGCCATTGAATGTAATCCACGCTTCAACGGCGCCTCTTATCCAACAGTCATCGCACAGAAGCTGGATATACCTGAATGGACTGCGCGTACTTTCAAAACCCGGCACCGTAAGCTGTCTGATATTGACCTGAGTGATATCGAGTTTGATATGAGAAAGGGTGAAGGCGTGGTTATCGTCAACTGGGGTACCTTGCTCGAAGGTAAGCTGGTCCTGTTGCTGGCCGGCTCTGAAGAATATCAGGAAGCGCTGTTAGGCGAGCTGAAGCACCGTCTTTGATGCGCATTTATGTTGCGATTATGTGACAATGCCCGTGTTCCGAATATTGACCAACCGATCAGATGAGCGACACAGGTACCTATTCAATCATGGTGCACGGGGGGGCCGGCGCACTCGATAACGTCAAGGATGATAAAATTGCATTTCGATATCTCGAAAGCATTCGTACAACGCTGGAGCATGGCCGCCAGGTTCTGGAGCTGGGTGGTTCTGCATTACAGGCTGTTGAAGCCTGCGCCAGTCTCCTCGAAGATGATCCCGTCTTTAATGCCGGCTGCGGCTCGGTGTTGAATGAAAACGGCAAAGTCGAGATGGACGCCGCAATCATGGATGGACGTGACCTTTCCGCCGGTGCTGTTGCCGCTGTCGATAATATTGCGAATCCTGTACAGTTGGCGCGCCTGGTCATGACCGAGAGCGAACATGTGATGCTGATTGCCGAAGGCGCCATGCGTTTTGCTGACCATTGTGGCATGGAGCGCGTGCCGGAAGACTATTTTTATACGCCCGATCGTGTCGAACAACTGCATCAGGCACGCCTGCAGCACAGGGTGATGCTCGACCACGATGACAGCGAAGAAGACAGTGAAGACCAGAAATACGGTACCATAGGTGCGATCGCGCGTGACCCGGCTGGCAATCTCGCGGCAGCCACGTCCACCGGCGGCATCGTCAACAAGCGCATGGGCAGGGTCGGCGATTCGCCGATTGTTGGTGCCGGCGTCTATGCCGACAATGAAACCTGCGCCGTTTCTGCCACCGGTTTTGGTGAAGATTTCATGCGTACGGTTATCGCCAAAACCATCGCCGATTTCATCATGATGCAAGGTATGGAAGCCGGGCAGGCAACAAAGGCCGGTATCGAATACCTGACGCGGAAAGTCAGCGGGCGTGGCGGTGTGATCGTGATCGATGCAGCCGGCAATTGTTCGAGTGACTTCACCACGAAAAAAATGGTCCATGGCTGGATTGAGAAAAGCGGGCAGACGAACTGCCGATTCTGAGTGCAGTCGTTCAGACAGCTCGTTTATAATCAGCCGCATTCATCATTTCAGGATTATCCATGAATGCGAGCAGCCAGCATCAACCTGCGTTGATCCGGTCTTTACTCAAAGCGGACAGCTACGATCACCCGGTCAAGGATATTCAGCTGATCGAGACCCATATCTCCTGGGTGATTCTGACAGGCGCATTTGCCTACAAGATTAAAAAACCCGTCAATCTCGGATTTCTCGATTTTTCTACGCTGGAAAAGCGGCTGTTTTGCTGCCAGGAGGAGCTCCGTCTCAACAGCCGTCTGGCAGCCAAGATCTATCAGGAAGTCGTACCGATATCCGGTAGCCCGGAGCAGCCGGTGTTGCGTGGCGCCGGTGAGGCGATTGAGTACGCAATCAAAATGGTGCAATTCCCGCAACGGGCGCAGCTGGATAATATGCTCGCCAATGATGAACTCGAGCCCCACCATATCGATGCCATCGCATACCTGGTGGCCGAATTTCACCGCACGACGGCTATTGCCGCGCAAGACAGCGAATTCGGAAATCCGCAGCAGGTGTATCATCCTGTCGATGAAAACTTCAGGCAGATACGGCAACATCCCCTCAACTCGACCCATCAGGAACTGCTTGCCGGGCTGGAACACTGGGGCAAGACAACATTCTCATCGCTCACACCCGTTTTTGAACAGCGCAAACGCGACGGCTTCATTCGTGAATGTCACGGAGACATGCATTTGCGTAACCTGGTGTGGTTCAACAACCAGGCGCTTGCCTTTGATTGTCTTGAATTCAATCCGGCATTGCGCTGGATCGACACCATGTCCGAAATCGCGTTCCTGGTGATGGATCTACAGGACCGAAGCCAGCCAATGCTGGCGCAACGACTGCTCAACCGTTATCTCGAACAATGCGGCGACTATGCGGGTACGCAGGTCTTGCGTTTTTACCTGGTGTACCGTGCGATGGTGCGCGCCAAGGTGGATGCGATCAGGGCGGGGCAAGACGGCATCAGCGCGAGTGAAAAGCGTGACGCCGAGGAGGGGTTTTCCACCTATTTGAAACTGGCGCGAGCATACACCTTGCCAATCAAGCCAAAGCTGATCATCACCCGGGGCTTGTCGGCTTCCGGCAAGAGCACCCTGACCCAGCCGTTAATGGAATCAATGGGTGCGATCCGTATCCGTTCCGATATCGAACGCAAACGCCTTTTCGGTCTTCAGCCGGGCGAAGATAGCGCGGCCGGCATCGAGCAGGGCATCTATTCTGCCGAAGCGGGTGTCAAAACCTACGATCAGCTCAGGGCATTGTCAGCTTTGGTGCTGAAAGCCGGTTATTCCGTGATCGTCGATGCGGCCTTCTTGAAATATGAACAGCGCCAGCCCTTTGTGCAACTGGCTGATGAAATGCAGATAGCCTTCGTCATGCTTGAATTCACCGCTACCGCCGCTACACTAAGACAGCGCATCAGGGCCCGGGTTGATGATGTATCCGATGCAGGCCTGTCCGTGCTTGAACACCAGCTGGCAACCGTCAAGCCGCTGGATGACAGCGAACTGCCGTTTTGTATCGAGATCGATACCGAAAAGGACGTTAACCTGACTCAACTGGTCGAGGCAATAGAGCAGCTTGGTGACTCTGAAAGAGAGCCGAATAAATGATGAATCGATTCAATCCGAATGCTCGTTTGCTGTTGTTTATCCTGGCCTTACTGTTGCTGTTAGCGGTGGTGCACGTCGGCGTGATCAGTATTACTTTCAGCAAGCTGGGCCTGACCCGGGAATCTGCATTCATCTTGCTGTTCTGCTCCCTGTTCGGCAGCCTGATCAATCTTCCGTTGTTCACCATTCAAGCCAGGAAGCCCATCAAAATCCGTGATATACCGCTATCGGGCATGCTGCGGCCCTACCTCGCTCACCACCGGGGTAGAACCTTGATAGCGGTGAATGTGGGGGGCTGTCTGATTCCGGTATTTTTCTCAATCTACCTGTTTGCGACCCAGCCGTTGTTGTTGCCGGACATACTGATCGGTATTTCCCTGGTCACGCTGGTCAGTTACACCTACAGTTTCCCGGTGCCAGGTACCGGCATTGGTATGCCGATGATTATCGCCCCGGTCTGTGCAGCGATCATCGCGATCATGCTCAATAGTGACCACAGCGCGCCGCTCGCCTACATTAGTGGTACGATTGGCGTATTGCTCGGTGCCGATCTGCTGAATTTCAGGCATATTTCGCAGATGGGCGCAATGATAGCGTCGATTGGTGGGGCGGGTACCTTTGACGGCATTTTTATGACGGGCATACTGGCGGTGTTGCTGGCCTGAAGTGATCCTGGTGAGAAATGCGGGCTAGCAGGGAAGTGCACACGGCACACCCTACCGCACTACACAAGACGAGCGCTTGGATGGCACGCGGTTTTGCGCTGTGAACATGGCGGGAAGGAGCGCACGGCGCTCCCTGCCGTACGACACTGGAGGGGAGGTTAAAAATGATTCCAAAACGACAATTGGGCAGCATGGGGTCTGAGGTGGGTTGCCTGGGCTATGGTGCTATGGTGCTCGAGGGTTATTACGGCGCTGTGGACGAGCCAGACGCGATCAAAACACTCAATCATGCGCTTGATCTGGGTATGGATTTCATTGATACAGCCGATGCTTATGGTGCTGGTCACAATGAAATGCTGATCGCCAGGGCGATCAAAAGCCGTAGGGATGATGCCTTTGTCTGTACCAAATTCGGCATTGTCTACGATGAAAATGAACCGGGTACCGAGCTTGAGACCGGCTGGGGTTTTTCATTGAAAATTAATGGTGCGCCACCCTATGTCAAAAAATCACTGCATCGAAGTCGCGACAGGTTGGGCGTAGACGTGATCGATCTGTGGTATGCGCACTATCCAGACCCGTCGATACCGATCGAGGAGACTGTTAGTGCCATGGCTGATTGTGTGCAAGACGGCGATGTACGTTACCTCGGCTTGTGTAATGTCACCGCAGATGAGGTCAGACGTGCCAATGCGGTGCATCCTATTACAGCTGTTCAATATGAATATTCGCTTTGGCGCCGTGAGGTTGAAACATCACTGCTGCCAACACTGCGTGAGCTGGGAATTGCACTGGTTCCATGGTCCCCGCTTGGTGGCGGCTTTCTGACCGGAGAGATAAAATTATTGGCCGAGGATGACTTTCGACATAACAACCCGCGCTATGCCGGGGACAACCTGGCAATCAACAGGGACAGGTTCGAACCACTGATGCAGATGGCTGAAGATTTCCGCATAACGCCAGCCCAACTTGCGCTGGCGTGGTTGTTGCATCAGGGGGAGGACATCATTCCTATTCCCGGCACGCGCAAACCTGAACGGCTTGACGAGAATGCAGTATCAGCCAATGTTCAGCTTGATGAAGATTCACTGGCCAAAATTAACGAGATTGCACCGGTTGGATTGGCCGAAGGCGCCACCTTATTTGAATAAACAGAATTCTTGAATGCAGGAAACGATCACTTTACAGACACATCAAAGAGAAGTCCTGGTTGACATCACGCCCATGGTGGAGAACCTGGTGGTCAACAGTGGGGTTGACTATGGTATCGTCAATATCTACGCACAGGGCGCGACGGCTGCAATCATGGTTCAGGAGAACTGGGATGAAAGTGTGCAAACCGACGTGGTCAACCTGTTACGCAAGCTGATACCCAAAGGTGTCTGGTTGCATGACGCGCAGGATGGTAACGGCGATGCCCATCTCAAATCCGGACTCGTCGGGCCATCCGAAACCATTCCGATCATTGATGGCCACCTGGGCCTGTCGACCTGGCAGAATATTTTCTTTTGCGAGTTCGACGGCCCCAGATCTGAACGGCGCGTGTTATGCACGATCATTTCGGATGAATGAACCCGTTGCTGCCAGCAGGCGTGAAATAAGGCACTTTGTGCGTGACGGTCTGGGCTGTACCTGCCCCGATGAGGTATTCAACAGCATACGGGTCGCTGATGAATGTGCGGCGTTCGCTTCGGCTGATACCGTTTACGACATCGGTGGACGATTACTCGTCGCTGTGTTTGTGCCGGCGGATTGGCGTGATATCGATAGACGCCTTGACCAAATCGTGGCTGCCGGCATGCAGTGGCGCGATCAGCGCGGCTATAATCGTTGTCGACTGGTCATAGCCACAAATTCTGCTGATGCGATCAAGCATCTGCCTGCGGCCTTCTGTTCTCTGCCGGCTATCGATGAAAAAATCCATCTGCATGTAATAGCACCGGACTTATTGCCTTTTGATGTCCGCGCATAAACCGTCCGATCAATTCGAGGCTTCCAGTGTTAGCCCGCATTTCTCACCAGGCGGCGTAGAATACTGATATGGCATTGGCTATTCGGAGTAAAGCCAGGACGACACAAAATACAGTGTGTCATACAAGCCTGCCTATCACGGTTCAGGCTGGTCTTGGTTTGCATGAGATCGTAGGGTGCGCCGTGCGCACCGTGAATCTTCAGTGTGCTGGGCTGTTTCGGTGCGCACGGCGCACCCTACGGCCGCTTCGCCCAAGCTATTGCTACGCTTTTCGCTCCAGAGGGGCGCTTTCGAACACGAATCCTGCGCCTGCTTCCGTGATCCTGGTGAGAAATGCGGGTTAGTGGTCGGGGCTGGTTGCTATACCAGGATTACGCGCTGGTTAGCGCTTTATTTGTACGCTTGCTGGGCATTATTTACCTGATTGCCTTTGCCTCGCTATTGTTTCAGGTCCAGGGTCTGGTCGGTAGCCAGGGGATATTGCCAGTCGGTGATCTGCTCGACTATGTGACCACTGAGGCGGGCAGTGCACGCTATTTCAGGTTGCCGACCATCTTCTGGCTCGATCACAGTAATATCGCGTTGGTTGGCGCAGTGATCTATGGCTGCGTGCTTTCCCTGCAGATTGTTTTCAACTGGTGGCAGCGGCCGGCGTTGATACTGGCATTTGTGCTCTATCTTTCCTTGTTCAATGTCTGCCAGCCATTCCTTCATTTTCAGTGGGACGGCTTATTACTCGAAGCGGGTTTTCTGGCCATCTTTCTTGGTTCAGGTTCGAGTGTCATTATATGGCTGTTTCGCTGGCTACTGTTCAAGTTGCGTTTCATGTCGGGGCTGTCCAAGCTGACCAGTGGCGATCCGGCCTGGTCTGGATTGACGGCGTTGAATACCTACTTTGAAGTACAGCCACTACCGAATCCGCTGGCCTGGTATGTGCATCATCTACCGGAATGGGTGCTGCGCTCGGCGACTGCGGCCACGCTGACCGTTGAAATCATCGTGCCGTTGATGATGTTCATGCCACGGCGTTGGCGTTTTATAGCCGCATGGATAACGATCATCTGGCAATTGCTGATTATTTTGACCAGTAACCACAACTGGATTAATCTGCTGACCATCGCACTGTGTCTGTTTCTGTTCGACGACAAAGCTTTGCGCAGCGTGGTACCACAAAAATTCCAGCTCCCGTCCGTGCATCAACCTTCACAGAGTAAGTTTATCGTTCAGTTTCGCAGTATTGCGATCACGACGATGGCCGCGTTTATCCTGATCATCAGTTTTGCGCAATTGTGGATCTTGTCGACAAAACAATCCGTCATCGGACCTTTGCAAACCATTCTGCAAAACATGGAGTCCTATCGCGTGGCGAACATGTACCACGTGTTCCCGACGATGACCACTGAACGAATCGAGCTGGCGATTTCGGGCTCAGACGATGGTCGCGAGTGGAAACAATACCGATTTAAATACAAACCTGAGGAACTCGACCAGCGACCGCAATGGATCATGCCGCACCAGCCGCGTCTGGACTGGCAGATGTGGTTCGTTAGCCTCAGCTCTAAACATCTACCGTGGTTTGAAGAATTTGTCTATGCCTTGCTGGAGGATTCACATGACCTTGATCCCTTGCTTGAGCATAATCCCTTTCCCGAACAACCGCCTCGCTACCTGCGGGTCGATGCGTACAAATATACGTTCACCACGCCGGAGCAAAAACAGCAGACAGGCCACTGGTGGCAACGCGAGGCGCTGGGGCCATTTACTCCGTTCCCGGGTGTGATGCGAACTGACTCGCTCGAATAATAATCGCCAGATTGGACACAAGCTGACGATTTTGAATGTTTATTTCTATATAGACTGCCAGTTAAAAACTAAACAGTATTTCACCACAGAGTCACAGAGGGCACAGAGAAAAGCATTGTATTACGAACTACGAAACAGGCGCAGTTAACAAAGTAAAACTCTGTGCTCTCTGTGACTCTGTGGTGAATAGTCTTTTAATTTGTTTTAGGTGTATCAGCACCGGGGCTGGGGGCAACACAATTATATTTTGCGGTGCGCGCGGCGCACCCTACGATCGGTCCGTTAACCTGAATCTACAATAGGCTGGCTGAGCCAGGCAAGAACGTACAGCAGTATTGCGCTCAACATCACACCACTGAAACCGATCTCTATCGCCAGCAAGATGGCCAGTATCGCACTCAGCACCGAAGCGCAGCCATTGATGCCCCAGGCCCACGGCATCAGTTGCGGGTTGTTAACACGTGTTCCGGCCAGGCCCAGTGGAAATGGCATGCCCATGACGAACGCCAGTGGTGCTGCCAGTAGTATGGCTGCTGCGACTCGAAGGGGTTCGGACAGGGCCATGATGAAATCAGTGACATAGGGCAACACCATGATATAAACCAGCGTGATCGTAGCAATTGCTGCGACGGATTGAGTCAACAGACGATAAATCCTTTGTGGTTGTGCTGAAGCTATTCTGTGTTGTACATACAGGCTGCCGAGGCCGGAGAAAATCAGGAAGGCGCACAGGGTGACAGCCACTGCGTACAGTGGTTGGCTCAGAATGAGCGTGAATTTCTGGATAAAGGCCAGTTCAATGAAGAGGAATGCGAGGCCCAGGCTGATGAAATAGATCACTATGTTTCTACGCCCGGATAATCTGGATGATTTCTTCTGCTTGATGAATGCCAGTGGCAGCAGGATCAGCACAATCGCTGCGATAACGGCCTGGACCAGGGTAAACAGCAGTGTCGGGTAGCCAACGCCAATCATCGCAATGCCACCCCTGCCGGAAATGTTCAACAGTTCGGGCAGACTGGACCATTTGAAGGTGTTGCTAAAATAGGGATTGTTGTCGCTGACCGACGCGATGTTGTATTTGTAACTGTCGATAAAATCCTGCGCGGACTCTGATAAAAGTGCCTTCGCAGCCAGGTAGAACACAGGTTGTTCCAATAGTTGATAGCGGTTGACTTCATTCTGCTTGATATCCGGTAACCAGGCGATATCGAAAGCCCGTGCGGTGGAGAAATCGCGCACGCGCTCCATTTCGTCTGCAGTCAATACACCGTGCTTGATAACGAGTGTGGCGGTATTCCAGCTTCTGATCCAGGCGATATTATCTTCCGGATGGTCAATGCCGCTCCTGCGCATTGCTTCAACGACGGTTGCAAACAAGCGCAAATTCTCACGTGGCGGCGTGCTCGTCCAGAAAGTGATAGATAACAGACCATCAGGTTCGAGTAAGCCAAGATATTTCTGCAGGGCTTCTACCGTCACATCGTAAGACGTGGCCAGTTCGTGCACCCCCGCAGCGCCGCCGCCTGAAGCGCCCGCAAGACCGGTCACAATGATGTTGTACTTCTCTTCAGTAACGGCTGCATATCCACGGGGTGAGATGGTGTGAAAACGGATACGGTCGCTTATCTGGTGCCAACCAAAATAATCAGCGTACTCATCGGTAATCAGTCGGGTCAGCTGTGTTTCAGTCTCGACTGCATCAATATGAGCGGCATTATGCAGCGCGGCCTGTAGCAGTTCACTCCCGGTCGATGATCCAAGAACCAGCACTTTCTCCGGCGCAGTTTGCATATGGTAGGGCAGTGCAGAGCTCATGTAATCCTGATACGCCAGTGACGTGTTACCCTCACGCTTATCGATAGTGGTCATCTCGTCACCATCCTGAAACACCGCAAGCTGGTCAGGTATTTCTGCTGGACTCATCAAGCTCATACCCGGGGCATTACGCAAGGGGACTGCTGTGCTTTCAATGACATCAATCTGGGATATGGAGCTGGAATGGCGCTGCAGCTGCTTTGTACCATTGATAAGCAGGACCTGTTCGAGACCTTTGAATTCCGACAGGCGTAATTCAAACCAGTCAGCCGGTGCGAACAGGATGATCACCGAAAACAAGACCAGCGATGAACTGACGATGATCCGGCCGAGGCGGGTCAGCTTGTGTATCGCGAGCAAGCCGGCGAGGATCCCGAGCACGCCAACAATGCGCAGCACAGCAGAAGGTGGAGAGAACTGCAACAGCAGAAGAATCGCGATAGCGCCCGTGCCGGCACCGATCAGATCGACGCCATATACCAGAGCGATACGATCATGATAGCGTGCCATTGTCAGCGCAATCGCATTGGCTACAAAGAAAAACGGGAGCGTGAGTAGCAGATAACTCATCAACAGGCGCTGCCACTGGCTCGTGTCCCACAGTATTTCCAGGGCGTTGAAGGGCATCTGCTGGACTGCAATAAAACAGGCGATCGCTGACAATCCGAACATGACCGCATTGAGAATAAGCACGCTGTTATAACGCTGCAGCAGGCCGCGTTGAAAGACGGTAATCATGCTGCCGCTGGCACCGTAGCCCAGCAAGGCTATGCTGATGACCATAAACGCAAAATGGTGCCAGTGAATGATGGAAAAAAGCCTGACGAGCAACACCTCATAGGCGAGCGCCGCAGCAGAGAGCATAAAGATGGTCGCTAGTGGTGGCGTTGAATCTGGCGAGCTCATTGACCCGAATATGACCTGAAGATGACTGCCCGAGTAGCAGGCTAATCAGTGGCCGCCTGTGAAAGGTACGAATATGACGGGTATGATCTGCTTGGTAGTGATAGCGCCGTTCTGGTCCTTTCTGACCAGCGTCAATTGCTGGGTCTGAAAACTGGTACCGACGGGGATCACCATGGAGCCGCCGTTTTTCAGTTGTCTGATCAGTGGGGGCGGGATATGGCTGATAGCCGCGGTGACGATAATGCTGTCAAACGGTGCCTGCTCAGGCCAGCCATTGTAGCCATCGGCAATCCGCGTCGATACATTGCTGTAACCCTGTTCTTTCAGCACCTGATCCGCACTCTGCCCAAGCGGGTCTATGATCTCGATACTGTAGACTTCTTTTACCAGTCCTGATAGTACCGCAGCCTGGTAGCCCGAGCCGGTACCGATTTCAAGAACCTTGTGATCAGCTTGCGGCTGTAACAGATCTGTCATCAAGGCGACAATGTAGGGTTGTGATATCGTCTGGCCGAAACCGATGGGTAAGGGCCTGTTTTCATAGGCACTGTAGCGCCTGGACGGCGGCACAAACAGATGCCGTGGTACCGTGCTCATGGCCTTGATGACACCGTCACTGAATGCGTCTTTTCCAATGGATTTGACGAGACGACGCGCATCAGCCGTGATTTCGTCAACCATCTGCTGCCTTTGTGCGGCATATTTATCAGTCGCTTGCACGTAATCAACTGGAGACACAAGCAGGCAGGTAAGCAGAAAAATAATCCGGTACGACTTCATATCATGCATCATGTGTGACTGTTTTATGGGTTGCAATTGCATGGATGCTAATACAGATTGCCCGGAGATTACCAGCCTGATTGTCACCTGGCGTGCAAAAAGGGTGCAACATCGTATTTACCGCAAAGGCGCATATAGGCGCAAAGTAAGAATCCAGACGCTGATAACCGCAGGGGTTCAAACAATCCCCAGCGTGTCCCAAATACTTCATGCACTACCACGGTTCGCCAGCCTGGCGATAGAATGAATCAATCGTGTCAATCATATAAACAATTTGTATCAATGATGCTGGGCAGTCTGCGGCTGTTTTGATCCAAATCATTGTGAAAATTCGTCATCAGGTATATAAACGGCGGTTTAAAGAAAGAATTATTGAAGGCAGTAACCATGGCTGACGAACATGCAAACATGCTGGCTGAGCTGGCGAATGATAGGAATATCCCTGAATTAGCGCCAATAAAGGAGATAGAGAGCATGGGCAAAAAGAAAATATTTGCCAATGCCAATTATCCCTACAGGAAGAAGATGGGGCGAACGGAATACGAGGAGAGCAAACAGCAATTACAGATTGAGCTGCTGAAGATGCAAGGCTGGGTTAAAGAAACCGGTCAGCGTCTGGTTATTATGTGTGAGGGCCGTGATGCTGCGGGCAAGGGTGGTACGATCAAACGTTTCATGGAGCATCTGAATCCACGCAGTGCCCGGGTGGTTGCACTGGAAAAGCCTTCGAGCGAAGAACTGGGCCAGTGGTATTTTCAGCGCTATATCAAGCACCTGCCGACGGAGGGTGAAATCGTTCTGTTTGACCGCTCCTGGTACAACCGCGCAGGTGTTGAACGCGTCATGGGGTTTTGCCAGCCTGGCGAATATCTGGAGTTCATGCGCCAGGCACCCGAGCTGGAAAGAATGCTGGTACGTTCAGGAATCAGGCTCTTCAAGTTATGGTTTTCTGTCAGCAGGAACGAGCAGTTCAGACGATTCCAGGCCCGCAGACACGACCCACTCAAACAGTGGAAATTGAGCCCGGTCGATATGGCGTCACTCGATAAATGGCAGAGCTACACCGAAGCCAAAGAAGCCATGTTTTTTTATACCGATACGGCTGATGCACCGTGGACTGTGGTCAAATCCGATTGCAAAAAACGTGCGCGCATTAATGCGATGCGGTTTGTGTTGAACGCCCTCGATTATCCCAACAAGGACAAGGACGTGGCGACGCCACCGGACCCATTGATCGTGGGATCAGCTAAGAATATCTATGAAAGGGGCGAAAAATATCTGGAAAGCAGCCCACTGGAATCTGAAGGAGAAAAATAAATGCAACAAGCTGACCATGCACAGGCAATGACCGATCGATTTCGAGAACTCATTGAAGAATCGGGAGATAGCCTGCCCGCGAATCACTACGATGAACTCAAGCTGATAATTGAAGCAGGCCTCGATACGGTACTTCTCGAAAGCATGGAGAAGATAGCCGGGGAGTTAAATCAACTGGCCCAGAATATCCAGAACAAAGCTAATTCTTTTGATTGATTTTATGTGTACTAGCTTGAGCACAAGCTGACGAGTTTAAATATCAATTGCTATATAGACTGACAAGCTAAAGAATAAAAAATATTTCACCACAGAGTCACAGAGGACACAGAGAAAAGCATTGTATTGTTAGCTACGCCACAGGCACAGTTAACCAGGTAAAACTCTGTGTCCTCTGTGACTCTGTGGTGAATAGTTTTTTGATGTTCGCGACCGCGGCGCCTTTGCGACAAACTCACAGTCCGAATATTAGCGGTCATCCGTTTTGCTATGCGAAATCTGACGATAGCTGACGGATCCAGCGGAGACCACCACACTTAGTTACAGTCTTTGAAGCAGAGCGAGTTGGACTATTTCTCCAGCATATCCTCAATTTCTCGTTCAGCTTCAAGCCAGTGATTGTAATCATCACCCGTTGGAAAACCGGCTTTCTGCCATTTGTAGTACGCATGCACGGCAATCATCATACGTTTTTCATCTGCTGAGATAGTCGATTTTTTCTGTTGCGCAGGTGCAGCTTTTTTTACCGGTGCTTTTTTAGCTACAGTCTTCTTGGGGGCTGCCTTTTTAACAACCTTTTTAGTGGTGGCTTTCTTAGCGGTGACTTTCTTTTTCGAAACTTTTTTCTTGGCTGTCTTTGGTGAAGAGGTGGCTCTCGTATTGTCTGATTTGGTCATTTGTCAAACGCCCCTTGTAGTTATACTGATAGTGTAGATATTGTGCATGAGCGAATATGCGACATGGGTCAACATCCTCGGCAAGCGACTATACGCCCATATAAACCTTCAGGCAATACGTGATCCTGCTCACTACTGCAGATGTACGCACTCCTGCAAAGCCGGTTGCACCAGCTTGAAGCAGAATTATATTCAGTGCACTAATGTGTCGATTATTCATTTCTGAATATTTGCTTTATTCCACGCCTGATTTTGCAGCAATCGTTGAGTACCAGCACCAGTAATAAAATACAAGTCACTGAAATAATTCCAGTTATTGTGAATGCATCGAATATGAAGTTCATTCAAACCTCCGCAGTACGCAAGCTGCTTTGTTTATACACAATCCAGATCCAGCAGAAACTGTGCCAATGTTAAAATCGCGTACCGATATGTTACGATTTTGTGAATATCGACAGATTTGGCTGATCGACATTAGAGGTATGAGATGAATATCAGAATGACAAAGTTACTTAACTGCACATGAAATGGTCTGTTATTAGCAAACAGCTGCTATACCAGGGTTTTTTCAGACTGATTGGGTTTGAAATAAAGCATGATTTGTTTGATGGTGGTGAAAGCCTGTCACTCAGGCGGGAGCTTCTGGACAGAGGGCATGCCGTCGCCGTGTTGCCCTATGATCCGCATCGCGATGAGTTGGTATTGATCGAGCAATTCCGTATTGGTGCGGGTGATGATCCGTCGGGTCCATGGCTGATCGAGATCATCGCTGGTGTACAGGAAGGCGATGAATCAGCGCTGCAGGTCATTCATCGCGAAGCCGAAGAAGAAGCAGGCTGCGAAATCAGTGACCTTAGTCCCATACATCGCTATTATTCCAGCCCCGGTAGCAGTAATGAGCAGGTGCAGATTTATTTTGCGCGCACCGAAACGGCAACGCTGGGAGGTGTCCATGGTATCGACGAGGAGGGCGAAGATATTCGTGTGCATGTGGTCAGCAGTGATACCGCTTTTGAATGGATGGATTCAGGCCGAATCGATTCGGCCTTGCCAATCATCGCATTACAGTGGTTCAGGCTGAACCGCGACCGGATTCGCGAACAGTGGCTTGCCGCGTAGTTGAGGTGAAACAAAGTCACTTCACTACCGCATCGCGAATTCGCTTCGCTCCGCTCGCAACGACTGTAAAGAAAATCAGTCATTGCGAGCCGCGACAGCGGCGTGGCAATCTGCTTGCTCTCGCGCTAGTACCGGGAGATTGCGTCACTTCGCTCGCAATGACGAAAATGTTTAGTGAGGTAGGGTGCGCCGTGCGCACCATTCGGCAGGCACCATATCCGCAGAGTTGATTTCGGTGCGAACGGCGCACCCTACGATGTCTGCGCTTTATTTCATCAACGAATTATGTAACACAAACAGCAATGACGAAAATGTTTAGTGTGTTCTTGTGAAGAAAAGCCGTACTGTCATGCGGTTTTCCGGATGATTAAGGCATCATCCGGAAAACACTGTTCACTGCTCGTTAAGCAATCGTGACCTGGTCGGATAGGTACACGTCCTGAATCGCCTGCAGCAGGGCGATACCGTCTTGCATCGGTTTCTGGAAGGCCTTGCGTCCTGATATCAATCCCATGCCTCCGGCGCGTTTGTTGATGACCGCAGTGCGCACAGCCTGTGCCAGGTCATTCTCGCCCGAAGCGCCGCCCGAGTTGATCATACCGACGCGGCCCATATAACAGTTGGCAACCTGGTAACGGGTGAGGTCGATCGGGTGATCGGTGGTGAGTTTGTCGTAGACCAGAGGATGGGTCTTGCCAAAACCGATCGCGTTATAGCCGCCATTGTTGGTGGCTTGCTTTTGTTTGACGATGTCAGCACCGATGGTAGCGGCAAGATGGTTAGCCTGGCCGCTCAAATCTGCTGAGCTATGATAATCAACGCCGTCTTTCTTGAAGGCATTATTACGCAGATATGCCCACAGTATCGTGACCATCCCCAGTTCGTGTGCATGCGCAAACGCATCGCTGATCTCTTCGATCTGGCGACGTGCTTCGGGAGAGCCGTAGTAAATGGTGGCGCCTACCGCGACCGCACCCATATCAAATGCCTGGTCGACATTGGCAAACAGCGTCTGATCGAACTGGTTAGGGTAGGTCAGCAGTTCATTGTGGTTGATCTTGACGATGAATGGCAACTTGTGGGCATATTGGCGTGCCACACTGCTGAGAACGCCCAGTGTTGATGCGACACCATTGCAACCGGCCTCGACGGCCAGTTCGCATATATTGGCGGGATCGAAAAATGCCGGGTTCGGTGCAAATGAGGCGCCAGCAGAGTGTTCCACGCCCTGGTCTACAGGTAGAAAGGAAACATAGCCGGTACCGGCCAGGCGTCCATGGCCTGTCATCGCCTGCCAGTTACGCAAGACGGTCGGCGAACGATCACTGTTCATCATGACACGTTCGACGAAATCACTGCCGGGCAGGTGCAGATCCTGTTTTGGAATGGCAGTGGCTTCGTAATTCAGTAGGCTCTCGGCTTCGGCACCAAGCAATGATTCAATATTGGTCATTTTGGTTTATCCCCTCTTTAAAGTGATTTATTTTCCAGTTTCATGCCTTGCTCAACCGTGTATTCCTGCTCGGTTAATTTCGCCTGAGCTGCTGCGATCCTCGCAATAGGCACGCGGTGAGGTGAACACGAGACATAGTTCAATCCGATATGGTGGCAGAAGCGAATCGATTCAGGATGTCCGCCCTGTTCACCACAGATACCAACGCGCAAGTCTGGTCGCGTTGTACGGCCCCAGTCAACCGTGATTTCCATCAGCCTGCCCACGCCTTTGACGTCCAGCACCTCGAACGGATTATGTTTGAGTATGTTGGCTTCTTCGTATAATGGCAGGAACTTGTTCTCAGCATCTTCACGCGAGAATGAGAAGCTGGACTGGGTCAGGTCGTTGGTGCCGAAAGAGAAGAACTCGGCGATCTCAGCCAGTCTGCCGGCGCGCATGCAGGCGCGCACGACTTCGATCATACTGCCAAACTTGAAGTTCAGCTGGACGCCGTACTCGGCCTCAACTTCTGCGTGCACCTGATCAACAATATTTTTCACCCAGATCAGTTCCTCACCGGTGCAGACTTGCGGCACCATGATCTCCGGATGCACATCGAAGCCTTCCTTGCTGCATTCTGCGGCCGCTTCGAGCGCGGCACGGATCTGCATGCGGTAGATTTCCGGGTAAGTGATGCCGAGCCGAACACCGCGATGGCCCAGCATTGGATTGACCTCGAACAGTTCACGCACTTTGTGCAGCATCTGTGTTTTCCTGGCAATGGCTGCATCGACCAATTCACGTCCACCGGGTGCGAACGGTTTCGGCAAGGCTTTCATATCCGCCTTACGTCTGAGCAGGTGCATGGTATTCATGAGATCATTGACACCTTCCACCGTATCGCGCAGATGTTCCAGGCGTTCGATCTCCTGCTCCAGTTGTTTTTCAGCGGGCAGGAACTCATGGATCGGTGGATCCAGTAGACGAATCGTGACCGGCCGTGGTGCCATGATCTTGAGAATGTCCTTGAAATCGCCGCGTTGAATCGGGCGCAGGCGATCGAGTGCTTCCTGGCGGGCTTCCGTGTCGGTGGCGACGATCATGTCGATCACGATCGGCAGTCTGTCCTCTGCATTGAACATACGTTCAGTGCGGCACAGGCCGATACCCATGGCGCCGTATTCCACGGCCTGGGTTGCGGCTTCGACGGTATCAGCATTGGTCATGATCTTGAGTATTGCGTACTCATCGGCCCACTCCAGCAGGATGCGCAATTCATCGGAATATATGGGCGGTACTGTCGGAATTTCCCCGATGTAGACACGGCCGTTGCCGCCATCGATGGTGATAATGTCGCCTTCGTGCAGAATATGCTCACCGACGAATGCGACGTGTTTTTCGACATCGACCATGATACCCTCGGCCCCTGCGACGCAGGGTTTGCCCATGCCGCGCGCGACCACGGCCGCGTGCGAGGTTTTACCGCCACGGCTAGTGAGTACGCCCTCTGCGGCAAAGAAACCATGAATGTCTTCGGGCTTTGTTTCCTCCCGTACCAGAATGACGCGTTCACCCTCTGCTTTCGCCGTCTCGGCCCTGTCGGCATCGAACACGATATGACCCGAAGCAGCACCCGGCGATGCCGGCAATCCGTTGGCGATAGCCAGTACGCCGTGATCAGGATCGAGCATCGGGTGCAGTAGCTGGTCGAGTTCTTCCGGATCGACACGCATGATCGCTTCTTGACGGCTAATCAGTTCGGAATGGACCATCTCCACCGACGTGCGTACGCGCGCGGTGGCGTTCATTTTTCCGTTGCGGGTCTGCAGGCAGTAAAGCACGCCTTTTTCGATCGTGAATTCGTAGTCCTGTACTTCGCGGTAGTGGTTTTCGAGGCGGTCACGCAGCGCGACCAGCTGCTTGTACATCTCTGGCATGACTTGTTGCAGTTCGTGCACCGGTTTCGGCGTCCGTATACCGGCGACGACATCTTCACCCTGGGCGTTGACCAGGAATTCACCGAACATCACATTTTCGCCGGTAGCCGGGTTACGGCTGAAGCCCACGCCGGTGGCGCAATCATCGCCCATGTTACCGAACACCATGGTCTGGACGTTGACCGCCGTGCCATTGGCCATGTCCATGGTGATGTTGAATTCACGTCGATAGTCGACAGCACGCTTGCCCATCCATGAATTGAACACGGCCTTGATGGACAGCGTCAGCTGTTCGTAAACATCTTCAGGGAAAGGCCTGCCGGTTTCATTGGTGACGACATCAAGAAACACCTCGCTGATCTCACGCAGGTTGTCGGCGGAAAGATCGATATCCGCAGTCACGCCCTCGCGTTTTTTCAGCTCATCGAAAGGTTTGTCGAACTTTTCATCGGCAATGCCAAGGGCGACCTTGCCAAATAATTGCACGAAGCGACGGTAGGCGTCATACGCAAAGCGTTCATTGCCGGTTTGTTTGATCAGCCCTGGCAGGGTGTGGGCATTCAGTCCGAGATTGAGGATGGTATCCATCATACCGGGCATCGACAGCGCAGAACCCGAGCGCACCGACAGCAGCAGCATGTTTTCAGGATCACCGAAGCCTTTGCCGGTGGCTTGTTCCAGTACCTTGATCTGGTCCTGGACCTGTTCAATCAGGCCATCTGGCATCTCGCGATCGTCAGTTTCCAGATAACTCAGACAGGCTTCCGTGCTAATGACGAAACCGGGCGGTACGTTGATACCGATTTGCGTCATCTCGCACAGGTTGGCGCCCTTGCCGCCGAGCAGTTTCTTATTTTTGCCATCGCCTTCCTGAAACGAATAGACATATGGTTGTTGTGTGGCGCTGGTGTCCATCAAATTTTCTCCCACGGATACGAGACTGATCAATTATGAGTCAGTGGTTAACGAGTTTTCATTATTAATGAGTTATGTTGCAGATTTGTGACTGCGATTCAGCGCTGAGTATAGACGAACAGCCTGGTCACGAATAGGGCAATGAAAAGTAAAAGACTTTATCAACAGAAATGTTGAGGCGCATCAAAAAAAGTCAGGCGAGGAGGCGCCAGCGGTGACACCCCGGTGTATCGGTCGTTTTCGCGTTTCAGCGGGTTAACTGAATTGCCCGAAAATCCCTTCTATACTCAAACTGGAAAACGATTATTAGCATCACTTCTAAGGTTGGGGAATGATTACACCGTCACTGGTCAAGGTGTGGTTCGGCTATGCATGCCAGCAAATGCAGGGTGTCGTGCAGGCCTGCGTTTACCTGGGCGAACCTGAACAGGGCGCCTACAAACTGTTCGATACCTACTCCGACGCGTTTACACACAGTGAGCTTATTCATGGCAACGTGGATGCCGCCATGAAACGCCGAAAATCGGTGGTGACCCGTGTCGATACGCACCAGACAGAGGATGAAAACCAGCAGTTGCTCGCAGTCAATGCGGTGCGTTCGGTAACCGATATCAACAGCAGGAATTACCTGGTGACAACACCATTGCTGATTGACCGTCAGCTCTATGGGGCGGTCAGCATCGAGTTCAAACACGATCCTGCCGTGAAAACCCAGGATTTCCTCACACAGGTTGAAACGGCCATCAAATGGCTGCAGTTTATCTCCACGATTGACAGCGGTAGTTATGCCTCAACCGGCGATGCCGCGCTGGCCTTGCAGATCACAGCCCGTGCTTTATCCGAGGATGCCTCGACCGCGGCAGCGACATCGGTGGTGACAGAACTGGCAACGCGCCTGTCGTGTGAACGTGTCAGCATCGGATTCAGGGAAGGGCGTGAACTGAAACTGTACGCACTGTCGCACAGCGCGCGTTATGAGGCCCGTCAGAACCTGATCAAACGCATCGAAGCCGCGATCGAAGAGGCGGTCGACCAAAAAGAAACGCTGGTTTTTCCTGCAGCAGAGAGCAGCATTGTCATGCTGCAAGCCCACGAAGAACTGGCGAGAAATCACGGCGGCAGCTTTATCTGTACCGTGCCGCTGATGCACGACGATGAGGTCACCGGTGGTGTCATCTTTGAGCGCAATGCAGCGGCCGCCGAATTCTCCGCGGAAACAATCGAATTGTGCGAACAGCTGGCGGCGCTGTTTGCACCGATCCTCGAATACCGGCGCCTGAACGATCGCCCGTTACCAGCAAAAGCAAAAGAGCTGGTGAAAAGCAGCGTCTCCGGCATCCTGGGCCGGGGGTACCTGGGCCTGAAGTTTGCACTGGCAATGAGTGTGCTGACCGTGCTGTTGTTGACTCTGGTGCAGTGGGAATACCGAGTCTCCGGGAATTCAGTACTCGAAGGCACCATCGAGCGTGTGATTACCGCACCGGAAGCCGGCTATATCAAGGATGCACCGGTGAGGCCCGGCGACCTGGTCTCGGCGCGGCAGACACTGGCGACGCTGGATGACAGGGATCTGCAGCTGGAAAAACTGAAGTGGACGGGCAAGCAGAAACAGATCTCAAAAGAATACCGCGAAGCCCTGGCGAGCCGTGATCGTTCGCAGATCGGTATCTTGCGCGCGCAACTGGACCAGGCCCGCACGCAGATTGAAATCCTGGACAAAAAACTCGAACGTACCGTCATCAGCGCACCGCTCGATGGTGTCATTGTCAGCGGTGATTTCACCCGTGCTCTGGGCTCACCGGTCGAAAGAGGGCAGATCCTGTATAAAGTATCGCCGCTGGATGAATACCGTGTTCTACTCGATGTCGATGAGAGCGACATTGCCGAACTGGCTGTCGGTATGAAGGGTGAACTGACGCTATCAGCGGCAGCGGAGGATACCTTCGAGATCGTTGTCGACAAGATCACGCCTGTTTCGGTGCCGGGTGAAGGTGCCAACTATTTTCAGGTGGAAGCCTCGCTGATAGAGACGCCGGAGTTTCTGCGTCCAGGCATGCAGGGGGTCGGCAAGATTGCGATTGGTGAACGCCGACTGCTGTGGATCTGGACCCATAAGCTGGTCGACTGGTTACGCCTGCAATTGTGGTCGTGGTGGTAAAACGTGTCTGACCAGTTGTTCAGTTCACACTGGTACCGGGTAGCCAGGGTTAAAATCACCCTGCGCAGTCACGTGCGCGTGCATCAGCACGTATACCGGGGCAACACCTGGTATATCCTGCGTGATGACACATCCGGGCGTCACCACCGTTTCAATGAAGTGGCCTACCGGTTCATCAAGCTGATAAATGGCCGGCGTACAGTCAACGAAATCTGGGAGCTGATGCAGGACAGTCTCGGTGATGATGCGCCGACTCAGGAAGAGGTCATTAATTTGCTCGGTCAGCTGTATTATGCAGACCATCTGCTGGCCGATCTGGCGCCCGATGTACAGGAGCTGATCGATCGCAGAAGCAAGGAACGAAAACGCCTGATTATTTCACGAATCGGCAACCCGCTGTCGATACGCATCCCGCTGGTCGATCCTGACCGATGGTTGAGCCGTTGGCTCCCATTGGTCAGTCCGTTGTTTACCAGGACAGCCAGCGTGATCGGTTTGGGCATTATGTTGTTTGCGCTGCTGGAACTGACACGTCACTGGTCACTACTGAGCCAGCATGCGACGGAACATGCGCTATCGCCTTACAACCTGCTGATCATCTGGTTTGTCTATCCTGTTGTCAAAGGTATACACGAACTCGGCCATGCGTTCGCTGTAAAAAAATGGGGAGGTGAAGTCCATGAAATGGGGATCATGCTGCTGGTGTTAATGCCGGTGCCCTATGTCGATGCTTCGGCATCGTCTTCATTCAGGTCAAAACGCCAGCGCATGACCGTAAGTGCAGCCGGCATAATCGTTGAACTGCTGCTTGCATCGGGCGCATTGCTGTTGTGGTTGAATGTGCAACAGGGGATTGTCAGTGACGTGTTGTTCAATGTCATGCTGATCGGTGGTGTTTCAACCGTCTTGTTCAACGGTAATCCGTTGTTACGTTTTGATGGTTATTATGTATTTGCCGACGCCATTGAAATCCCGGGTCTGGGTAAACGAGCCAACCTGTATTACATCTATCTGATCCAGCGCTACCTGTTTGATGTCAGGGAAGTCAAATCACCTGTCACCGCTGAAGGCGAGACTTTCTGGTTTATCTGCTATGGCGCAGCCGCGTTTGTCTACCGGATTTGTATCATGGTGATGATCACCCTGTTCGTCGCAGGTCAGTACTTCTTTATCGGGGTCGCACTGGCGTTCTGGGCCATATTCATGCAGGTGGTCATGCCGGTCATTA
Organism: uncultured Gammaproteobacteria bacterium; assembly: GCA_942492025.1. Classification (GTDB taxonomy): domain Bacteria; phylum Pseudomonadota; class Gammaproteobacteria; order SZUA-229; family SZUA-229; genus JABDQW01. Next base: position 522,956 of record CALODJ010000012.1, read on the forward strand.
AAGCATTGCGCTATTTGCTCAAAAGCCCCGCGCTGTCACACCGCCGTGAAAGAGCATTGTCGGTATGCGTTGGTACGACCGCATTGGCGATATCGGTATTGTTTCTGATCCCGCTGCCATTGACGACCCTGGCGCAAGGTGTCGTCTGGATGCCCGAGCATTCCTATGTGCGCGCCGGAAATAATGGTTTTATCCAGGAGATACGGGTCAATGACGGGGACTTCGTCAAGCGGGGCGATGTGCTGATCGTCACCTCAGATCCGTTGGTCGCATCGCAGCTCAAGCTGCTCGAATCACAGAAAAAGGAACTGTTGGCTCAATATGATGCTTTGGTCCAGCAAGACATCGTCGAGTCCGAAATTACCATGGAAGAAGTTCATCTGCTCGAAGGCAAGATTCAGCGTTTGCAGGAGCAGATATCCGAGATGACAATTACCAGCCCTGTCGATGGTGTATTTATCATTCCCGAATCCAAGGACCTGCACGGGCATTACCTGAAGCAGGGTGATTCCATCGCCTATGTCATCGACTTCAATGATGTTTCCGTACGTGCGGTCGTCCCGCAGAATGCAATCGGACTGGTCAGAAAACGCACCCTGGATGTCGAACTCAGGCTGAAGAGCAGGCTGAATCAGGTACTCGCCTCGGCCGTCGAGCGGGAGATACCCGCAGCAACCTACCGCTTGCCCAGCAAAGCGCTGGCTCAGGCGGGCGGGGGAAATATCCAGACAGACCCGTATGATCAGGACGGTGTAAAAACGAAAGATCAGTACTTCCAGTTTGAAGTCGCGTTACCCGATGCCATTGACAGTCAGCACATCGGTCAGCGTGTGTATGTACGCTTCAATCACGGCTACGAACCGATGGGCTGGCAATGGTACCGTTCGCTGGAAGAGCTGTTCCTCGATGAACTGGGGCGCGTCTAAATGTCGATAGAAGCTATTGTCAGAGCGCGTATGACGTTGACTGCGGTGGAAGAGATTGCAGGGTGCGCTGTGCGTACCGCCAAGCTTCAGTTCATTGGCCGTTTCTGGTGCGCGCGGCGCACCCTACCATTTCTTTGTTGATGAGCTGGGGCGTGTCGAGATGTTTGGGAACGCTACTATCCGAGCAGCTTTGAAGTTGACTGCGATGGATGACAAAGAACCGTTGCCGCATCCGGGGGTATATTTTGGTGCCTATCCCTATCAGCAGGAACAGGACAAAGGCAGGCTTGAAGCCTTCCTGGCAGGCCTTGCCGGATCTGTGGCAAAGCCCGAAGCCGCCCATACGAAACACTGGCTACGGTTTACACGGCGTATCGAGGCGATGGATAAGCCATTGAGTCAATTGAGCGAGCCCGGGTTCGACAACTGGATACTCGATATCAAGAAGAAACTGCATCAAAAGGGCCTGAGCGAAGAGATCACGGCCAGGGCATTCGCCACCATACGAGAGGCTGCTGGCCGGACAACAGGTATGAAGCACTTTGACAGCCAGATTATTGGTGGCTGGGTGATGCTGCAGGGCATGATTGCGGAAATGCAGACCGGCGAAGGCAAGACACTGACCGCGACATTGCCGGCCGGTTGCGCCGCCATGGCGGGTATGCCGGTCCACGTGGTCACGGTCAATGATTACCTGGTCGAACGCGACGCCAAACTGATGCAACCGGTGTACGAACGCCTGGGATTGACAGTCGGCTATGTCATAGAAGGCATGGAACAGGACGAGCGCAAACAGGCGTATCAGTGCGATATCACCTATTGCACCAGCAAGCAGCTGGCATTTGATTACCTGCGTGACCGGCTGATCCTGAAGAACTTCAATTCCAGCCTCGAGTTCAAGCTCGAGTCGCTCTACACCTCAAAACCCGCCAGCGAACAGTTACTGCTGCGTGGACTGAACTATGTCCTCGTCGATGAAGCAGACAGCGTGTTCATCGATGAAGCCAGAACGCCGCTGATCCTTTCGTGCAAGACCGACAATACCCAGCAGGAGGCCGTGCACCGGGAAGCGGTGTGGTTGGCAAGACAACTCAAAGGCGAAAAAGACTATACGATAGATGAAAAGGCAAGACACGTAGAGCTGACACAATTCGGCAAGGATTACCTGACAGAGTTGGCTGATTTGATGCACGGGGTGTGGCAGGGCGTCCGCCGACGCAATGCATTGGTACAACAGGCGCTGACTGCGCTACACCTGTACGAGCGTGATGTGCACTACATGGTTGATGACGGCAGGATCAGCATCATCGATGAAAACACCGGACGCGCCATGCCGGATCGATCATGGGAAGCGGGTCTGCACCAGATGATCGAGGAAAAAGAAGGCTGCGAACAGACCGGTCAAACAGAAACCCTGGCCCGAATCAGTTACCAGACATTCTTTAAGCGCTACATACGTCTGTCGGGTATGACGGGTACGGCGAAAGAGGTCAGAAAAGAGCTGAACAAGGTCTATGCGCTTGAAGTCGTCACTATTCCAACGAATAAACCGGTGCAACGCATCATTCGCCCTGAAGTCATCTACCGTGATCGTGATTCCAAATGGCGTGCCATCATCGATAGTATTCGACTGGAACATGGCAAGGGGCGGCCGGTGCTGGTCGGAACCCGCACCTTGAAGGATTCAGAGCTATTGAGTGAGATGCTGACTCAAGCCGGCTTGCAGCACCAGGTACTGAACGCGAAACAGGACAGGGAAGAAGCGGACATCATTGCCCGGGCGGGTCAGTGCAGTCAGATAACCGTCGCAACCAACATGGCCGGGCGGGGCACGGATATCAAGCTGGATCAGGCGTCACTCGACGCAGGCGGATTGCACGTGATTTCCTGTGAGAAGAACATATCCGCGCGGATTGACCGCCAGCTGGCTGGACGCTGTGGCAGACAGGGCGATCCAGGCAGTTATGAGGCCATACTGTCCCTGGAGGATGATTTTATCGCCATGCGATTGGGTGGAATGGCTAAAGTTATTGCGCAATTTACCGATGGGACTCACATGGTCAGGCCGCAGTGGCTGGGACGCCGTATGATGGCGCTCACGCAGATGATGAGTGAGTATTATTTCCGCCAGATCAGAAACGCAATGATGAAAGTCGACAAACAACGTGACGCCATGCTGGCATTCAGCGGCAAGTCAGAATAAGAAGAACCATAATGATAAAAGCCATGATGATAAAAGCGATACGCAACAAGATATACGTCATCGGCGCATTGGTTGTCACTGCTTCGGTCCAGGCTGACGCTATTCCCGAAATCGACTGCCTGATCGAGCCCAATATGGTGATCGAACTGAGCAGCCCGGTATCCGGGGTGCTCGATTCGATTTCGGTCGATCGCAGTGATGCCGTCAACCAGGGCCAGATCGTTGCCACACTGAAATCGGATGTAGAACAGGTCAAGCTCAGAGCCAGTCAGGAAACCCTTAATCTAAGCAAGGTCGAACAAAAGCGCTCGACCGAGCTTTACCGGGACAGTGCCATCACGTTGAGCGAGAAGGAGCAGTCGGACCACGAAGTCGCCATCAGTGAACTCGAAGTCGAGTCTGCCAGGGCCAACCTGGAGTTGCGCAACATACGCAGCCCGATTGACGGCGTTGTCGCTGACCGTTACCTGATGCCGGGTGAGTTCATCGAAGACAAACCACTGCTGAAAATTGCGCAACTGGACCCGTTGCGGGTCGAGGTCGTCGCACCGGTGACGTATTTCGGCCGTGTCAGGACAGGCATGCACGCCCAGGTTAAAACGGAATTCGGCTCGTTCGACAATCTTGTCGCTGAAGTCGTTGTTGTCGACAAGGTCATCGACGCAGCCAGCGGTACCTTTGGGATACGTCTTGAACTGCAGAACAAGGACTACCAGATACCCGGTGGACTGAAGTGCAGCGTTCGCTTCTTCGACGAGCAGGAAGAAGCCGAATACGCAAACCTGCATACGGATGGGGATGACACCGCGCCTGTTGTATTACCGGCTGTGACCGAACAGGACAGCGTAGAGAAAAGTCAGCATGCTATTTGCCGCAGAATCGGCCCATTCGGGAAAAAAGACAAGGTGCAGGCATTGATGGTAGCACTGGAAAATGACATCAGTGCTTATCAAATTCAGGAAGAGACAAGTACCTATACATCGTATCGCGTAATCACCGAACCACCCGGGTCACGTGAAGCGGCGAAGCAAATCGAGACCGAGATGAAACAGGCGGGTGTCAAGGACATTGCGGTTGTGAAACGCGTGGAAGGTTACAGTCTGTCACTCGGCCTGTTCAGAAAGGAACAGAGCGCCGTCAAGCGACAATCAGCCATGAAAGCACTGGGCTACGACAGCGAAATTGCTCCTCTGGAGATAAACAAATCCACCTACTGGGCAGAAATCAAAGCAAATATGACAGAAGATGAACTGAGTGAACGGGTAACCGCAGCGGGCATTAAGGGTTCAGACAATCTGCTCTTCCAGTCTTGCAATACAGAAATACTGGCGTCCGGACGATAATATTTAACGACGAACAACACGTGTAAGTGTCTGGATTTGAGCTGACGTGTAGAGTGCGCCATGCGCACCGCAAAATCCAAGTATTTTGTGCCAAAACCCGGTGCGCACGGCACACCCTACGATCAGTCCATTGAGCTGTCAGTTAACTTCTGAATTTTTTCCATCATCTCTGAGATCAAATCTGAATCACTACACAGGATTTGATCTGACATGTAGAGTGCGCCGTGCGCACCGGGGCTGGGCAACACATTCAAAACTCGCGGTGCGCATGGCACACCCTACCTCACTGAATCACTACACAGCACGTCTCTGCAAGCCTTTCTTACCCGACGGACGGTAGCTGGAATTCTGTCCTTTTTTCAGCAACTTAGACTATATTCAAGGAGTCTGGAGACAGATGTCTAACCCGCACGTAAATGACCCAAATCAATATTCGTTGAGCCAACTGCAGAGGTTCAACGGTTGAGTCAATACCATACGAGAAATGCTTAGTGTCGAAAAAAAAGTCACACTACAGTAGGGCTGGTCTTGTATTCGAGGAACTGGAACCGAGGCTGTTGCTGTCGGCCGATCCTCTGGCTGTGGCAACCGATGCGAATGTCGCCACCGTTCAGGAACTGATCCTGGAGAATGACGAGGACCACAGTGCGATTGTTCAATCCAGTGTTGATCAGTCGTTTTCTTCTGTGCGCAACGAACTGGTTGTCATTGACGCACGCGCACCCAACTATCAGCAACTGCACAACGACCTGATCAAAGTTCAACAGCAAGGTCGTAACATCCACGTCGTCGTACTGGATGCGCACCGTGATGGTATCGACCAGATCAACGAGGCGCTTCAAAGCCATAACAGGCTTGATGCCGTGCATATCGTTTCCCATGGCGCGGACGGACAACTTCAGCTGGGTGCGACCCAACTCGACAAATCTATACTACGTGACCGCGAAGCAGATATCAGACAATGGCAGGAAGCTTTTACTGATAGCGGTGACCTGCTGATCTACGGCTGCAACCTGGCCGCTACGACTGATGGTGAAATCCTGATTGATGCGCTCAGCTTCTTGACCGCAACGGATGTTGCAGCAAGCGATGACCTCACCGGTAACCAGTTACTGGGTGGTGACTGGGACCTCGAATACAAAGCCGGTGATGTCGAGACGTCGGTTGCATTCTCGGATGAGGTACAGCAGAACTGGCAGGGTACACTGGATGTGGCCGCACAGGCTGCCGCTGAAGAACAGCAAGCTGCACAGCAACAACGACAGCAAGAACAGGAGCAACAGGCCCAAGCTGAGCTGGAACAGCAACACGCTGCGGTCAACGAAGAAGAGCAGGCTGCGCTGCAGCAGGAAGAACAGGAACAGCGCGATTTCATCGCTGATGAACAGCGCCATGAAATCGTGATCATTGATGAGTCAGTCAACGAATTCCAGTCCTTCATTGATGACCTGCAGGGCAACAGCGATGCTTCCACAAACTTTGAAATCGTACTGCTCGACAAGGACGGCAACGGTGTTGAACGCATAGGAGAGATACTGGATGCCTACAACGACGTCGATGCCCTGCACATTCTGTCACACGGTGATGACGGTGCCATCAAGCTGGGTGACACCTGGCTGAATGCCGGCAATCTCGATCAGTACGCTGACACCCTGACTTCCTGGAGCAGTTCACTACGAGAGAGTGCCGATATCCTGATATACGGCTGTATGCTGGCAGAAAGTACGAAAGGTGAAGCCTTTGTTAATGACCTGGCACAGATTACCGGGGCTGACGTTGCGGCATCGGATGATCTGACCGGCCATGCATTGCTTGGTGGTGACTGGGAGCTGGAATATGCGACCGGCAGTGTCGAAACAGCCGTAGTGCTGGATGCATCCGTGCAAGCCTCATATCAGGCTGTGCTGAACACTTTTATCGTTTCAAACACGAATGCAACCGGTGCGGGTTCATTGCACCAGGCAATACTGGATGCGAATGCCAATTCCGGTATTACTGATACGATCACGTTTGACATTGCGGGTGCGGGTCCGCACGTAATAAGCCTTAGCGGTGCCCTGCCCACGATAACGGATACGCTTATTATCGATGGTACCTCTGAACCGGACTTCAGTTATGCCGGTGATGGATCACCGCGTCCTGTCGTTGTCATTGACGGCAGCACTGCGGGCGCCGTGGACGGTATTGTTCTGGGTGCAGGTTCTGGCGGTTCAGAAATTCGCGGTCTGGTTATTCAGAATTTCCAGAACGACGGTATCCTTGTGCAAAGTAGCAACAACACCATCGCCGGCAATATTCTGGGCCTGCAGGCCGATGGCGTCACGATCACTGGCAACAACCTCATCGGTGCCGGACTGCACGGCAATATCCGCATCGAGTCAGCGAACAATACCGTCGGCGGGCTCACGCCAGCCGAACGCAATATCATCTCGGGCAGCGGCTTCAGCGGTATCGTGTTGTTCGGCGCCGGTGCCACCGGTAACCAGATCCAGGGCAATTTCATCGGTACCGATATCAGCGGTACGCTGGCCAAAGGCAATAACCAGGAAGGTATCGAGATCCAGGATGCCAGCGGCAATACCATCGGTGGCACTGCGGCAGGTGCGCGCAACATCATCTCGGCCAACGGCAGTGATGGGATGGAAATTGACAACGGCGACAACAACATCATCCAGGGTAACTACATCGGCACGGACGTCAGCGGCACTCTGATGCTGGGCAACGTCCGCGACGGCATCGATATCAATGAAAACCTTGGCCAGGGCGCAACCGGCAATCTGATCGGTGGTACCGATCCCAGCGCGGCCAACCTGATCGCCGGCAACGGCATGTACGGTATCGAAGTGCGCGATGCGCCGACGATCAACAACACAATTCTTGGCAACCGTATCTACAACAACGGCCTGATCGGTATTCAGCTGACGGCGGATGGTGTGGTCACGCTGAACGATGCCGGTGATGCCGACGCCGATTCCAACAACCAGCAGAATTTCCCGGTGTTGACCGCTGCCGACACCAATACGGTGAATACCATCGTGATCGATGGCACGCTCAACAGCACCGCCAACAGTTACTTCCGCATCGAATTCTTTGCCAGCAGCGCTGCGGATGCCAGCGGTTATGGCGAGGGTGAGAACTATCTCGGCCATGCGAATGTGGCCACCGATGGCAGCGGTAATGCGAGTTTCAGTGTGCCTCTGTCTACTGCAGTTGCGAACGGCGCTGCGATCAGTGCGACCGCAACCAGGAGTGACGCGACCTTTACTTCGTTCACCGACACCTCCGAGTTTGCGGCCAGCATCAATGCTGTTGCGAATTACTCGGCGAGTGCGACCGATGATCCACAGGCCTATAGTGCCTACCTGACGTCGCTCGGGCCAACCGGTTACTGGCGGCTGGGCGAGGGCGCTGGCGTTACCGCGGTCGATGCGACCGGATTGAACGATGGCAGCTACAATGGTGTGTCATTGGGTGAAACCGGCGCGATATCTGCAGATGGCGACACCGCGCTGCTGTTCGACGGCATCGATGACTACATCGAGCTGGCGCACAATCCGGCCTACCTGCTCGATGATGGCACCGTGCAGTTCTGGTTCAAGACCGCGGATGTGAGCCAGCGGGTGGACCTGTTTTCCAAAGACGCGTTTGGGAATGTCACCGGTGGTCACTTGAGCGTCTATCTTGACGGCAGCGGCAATATCGAGACGCGACTGCAGAGTGCAACAGCGGACTATTTTGTTAATTCAACCTCACCATTATCCAACAACCAGTGGCACCATGTAGCGTTCACTTTCGGCGCCGACGGTATGCAGCTCTACATCGACGGCCAGCTGCAGGACAGCGATCCCTACACTGGCGGCCTGGGCACGACCTCCGGTGGCGCCGGCAACTTCGAACCGATCGCGATCGGCGCGAGCACGCAGGTCAGTAATACCGGTTCGGCCACGCCGCTGCAGGATTATTTCAGCGGTGCCATGGATGAGGTCGCCTTGTTTGGCACCGCGCTATCGGCCGACCAGATTCTGAACCTGTACGCTGGCGGCTTGCAGAACTACGCCGTCGCCGAAGACGGATCGCTCTCGGTCAGCGCGGCCGAAGGCGTGCTGATCAACGACTATGATCAGGAGGGTGATGGGTTGACCGCGATGCTCGTGACAGGGCCGACCAACGCGGCTTCATTTATGCTCTATAACGATGGTTCGTTCGACTATACGCCGGCAGCCAATTTCAACGGTATCGACAGCTTCACCTACACGGCCCATGATGGCACCAGCGATTCGAATGTCGCCACCGTCACGATCACCGTGACCGGAGTAAACGATGCACCGGCGGCACGTGACGATCGAATCGGCCTCGTGTTCGATGGTGTCGATGACTACGTCACCATCGGTGATTATCCCGGCCTGAATGTCTCGACCAACCTGACGATGGAGGCCTGGATCAAGCCGACAGGTGCAGGCACTGGCACGAATATCATCGTCAACAAGGAAGGCGAATACGAGATGGCGATCAACGCCACCACCGGTGAAGTGATGTGGGCCTTCGATAATATCGATCCCGACTGGAACTGGCATTACACCGGTTATTTCGTACCGGCCAATGAGTGGACCCACCTGGCCGTGACCTATGATAACGGCGTGGTTAACACCTATGCGAACGGCGTGCTGGTTGATACCTATAACGGTTCGGGTTCGATAGGGGATAATTATCCCGCTTTCAATCAACTCCAGATTGGCGGGCGCGAAAACGCGGTCACACAACGCTTCGATGGTCATATCGATGAGGTGCGGATCTGGAATACAACACGCACACAGCTCGATATCCAGACTGACATGCCTGCTCTGCTGACGGGAGCTGAAGTGGGTTTGATCGGCAACTGGCGCTTCGACGAGGGCAGTGGCACGACCGTTCAAGACAGGTCGGTCTTTGGTCATCATGGCACGCTGGCTGATGGAATCACGGTCGCAGAAATGCCGCTATGGCACGGTTATGTGGTCAGCGAGGAGGGCACACTGACTGTCAGTGCCGTGAACGGCGTTCTCGCCAACGACTTCGATATCGACGGTGATACGCTTACGGCTGTGCTCGACACTGGCCCGGCTAATGCCGCTGCCTTTACGCTGAATCCGGACGGTTCCTTCACCTACACACCTGTTGTTGATTTCAACGGTGTCGATACGTTTACCTACCATGCGCACGATGGCAGTGGTGATTCAAACATCGCAACGGTCACGATTCGTGTCGACCCGGTGAATGATGTACCGGTGGCTACGGCAAACACCGTCAGCACCGTTGAAAATAGTCCCTATTCATTTGCGGCCGGTAACTTTACCTTCAGTGATGTTGAAGGCGACAGCCTGGTGTCAGCCACGATCACGAACCTTTCACTGGCGGGTGGCACGCTGACACACAGCGGTGGCACACCGGTGAACAACAACGATACGCTGACGGCGGCGCAACTGAACACCCTGGTCTATTCACCACCTGCCAATACGATTGGTTCGCCCCTGGCCAGTTTTGACTTCAGCGTCAATGATAGCGGTGCCGGTGTTGTGGCCGCCCAGATGCGCATCAATGTCAACGTGAACGATGTCCCGGTGGCAACGGCAAATACAGTGACGACCACCGAAGACAGCGCCTACAGCTTCACCAGCGGAGATTTTACCTATACCGATACCGAAGGCGATGCGCTGGTGTCAGCCACCATCACCAATCTGTCCCTGGCTGGCGGAACATTGACACACAGTGGGGGTATCGTCGTTAGCAATGGCGCTACGCTGACCGCAGCCCAGCTGGATACACTGGTCTACGCCCCGGCCAACGATTTGAATGGCAGCCCGTTAGCGACATTCGATTTCAGTGTGAACGATACCGGAACCGGAGTGGTCAGCGCGCAGATGGCCATCAACGTGACGGCACAAGCAGATCCTGCCGTCATCGCCGGTGTCGATACGGGCGTTGTGACCGAGGATTTTGATCCCGATATGAATAACCTGCTCGAGGTCAGTGGTGCACTCACGATCATTGATCCCGATGCAGGCCAGGCAACGTTCAACGCCGGTGTATTCGGAGGTACTTACGGCGTCATTACCCTGAATGCCACTGGTAACTGGGCCTATGCGGCAAACAATACCCAGGCTGCAATACAGGGTCTGGCAGCAGGCGCTTTTTTGACCGACACGATCACGATATCCAGTGTTGATGGAACCACACACGATATCACTGTCACGATCATGGGTACGAATGACGCCCCGGTCGCGGGCAACGATGTCGCCAGTGTCAATGAAGGCGGTTCTGTAATTATTGATGTGGCGGCAACCGATACCGATATAGACAGCACACTGGATCTCAACAGCGTCATCATCACTGGCTTGCCAGTCAACGGAAACGTAGTCATCAACGGTGACGGCACAGTAACCTATAGCCACGATGGCAGCGAAACACGGGTCGACAGCTTTAGTTATTCAATATCGGATAGCAGTGGCGCTGTTTCAAATACAGCGACAGTGACACTGAGTGTCAATCCGGTGAACGATGTGCCAACAACGCGTGGTATCGCTGATGTCACCGTCGATGAAGATGCTGCGTCGACGCGTATTGATCTGAATGCCGCATTCGATGACCAGGACAACCGCGGTTCTGCCCTGAACTATAGCATCGTCGGCAACAGTAATATCGGCCTGTTTTCGGCAGCCACTATAGACAATTCGACAGGCCAGCTGACCCTGGATTATGCGGCGGACATGAACGGCGCTGCACAGATAGCCATTCGTGCAGCTGATCGCTCGGGTTTATTCGTCGATACCCTGTTTACAGTGACTGTTAATCCGGTGAACGACAATCCGTTGCTGCAGACCAATATCGGCAAACTGATACCAGCGGGATCACCCGCGACGATCAGCAACGGCGAACTGAATGCCACGGATATCGATAATCTGGATTCGGAGCTGGTGTATACCATCACGGCATTGCCCTCTAACGGAGACTTGCTGCTGGACGGGGTGGTGCTGGCCGTGAACGACGCCTTCACCCAGGCAGACCTCGACAGCAACCGGGTGGTATACCGGCCCACGGCTGCTGGGACTGCCGATCAGTTTGGCTTCGACGTGTCGGACAGTGCAGGCGGTACGCTCGGCAATAACACGTTCAACATTGTTATTCAGCTCAGCCAGGATAACGCGTCAGGGGATGGGCCAGCGCCTGTTGAAGACGGCATTCTGGAGGAAGAACCTCCACAGGAAGAGACTGGCGAATCGGGGCCGGATGGCTTGATCGAAGATACCGCAGAGTATGGCGGTAATTTCGAACCCCCCGGCAGTAGTTATGTGCCACCACCGGCATTGAGTATCGAACCGGTACCGCCACCGGAACCACCGCCACAACCACCGCCACAACCACCGCAACAGATAGAGCCTGTTGAAATCGAGCCGGACACGGTGGACGAAGTGGAAGACTACGAGGTCACTACCTTTGCGGCAGTGCAGGTCAAGTCGATGACTGCCTTGTGGACCGCGATCGACCAGATGAAACAGGAAATGGCCGAAACCGTTGAAAAACAGACCAGTGCGGTCGAGATCAGGGCCGCTGCGGCCGAAACTTCCGGTGTCGTGCTGACCGCCGGCGTGGTTGCCTGGATCCTGCGCAGTGGTGCGCTGCTCAGCAGCCTGATTTCAACGATACCCTTATGGAAGGGTTACGATCCACTACCCATTCTCGCCTACAAAGACGATGAAGACGCGAATGAGGACGAAACCATCGACGAGAACAAGATCCCGACGTCGATGGATGATTTGAAAAAATTGAAGAAACTGATCAAGCAAAAAGAACGGCGCTCGAAAGAAATCGATGTCGACTCGATGTTTGGCGGTTCAATAACAAGAGAATAATAACAATGAATATGCCAACTATTAGCCCGGCAGTCAGACTCAGTTTCGGCCTGGTATTATTCAGCCTCAGCGTATTGCTGGTCGCCGACCTGGTTGGCCTGATCCCGAAGAAAACCGAAATCATACTGGATGCGCGCAAGAAGGTGTGTGAATCGCTCGCCGTGCAGCTTTCCGTAGCTGCGACTAAATCAGATCTGGAATTGCTCGATTCAACACTGGAGAGCTTTGTTGACAGGAATCAGGATGTACTGGCCGCCTCGATGAACCGTGTCAACGGTGAAGTGGTCGCAGAACATGGTATCTTTCAGAACGCCGACTACAACAGCAAAACGGCTGAAAGATCATCAGATAACCTGGTGCTGGTCCCGGTGTATGCCGGTGCGGAACGCTGGGGATCGGTCAATGTTGAATTCACCGCGATAACGGCCAGCGTCGTGGAATTGTTGTCCGAATCCATCCTTGGTCTGTTGCTGTTTGTCGCTGTTGCCAGCATCACCGGCTACATTATTATTTTGCGCAAGGCGCTGCATGTGCTGGATCCGAAAGCCGTCGTTCCGGAGCGTGTCCGATCAGCCTTCAACGCACTCGCAGAAGGTGTGCTGATCCTGGACAACAAGGAACAGATCATGATGGCCAATGATGCCTTCGCAAAGCAGCTTGCCAGGCAGCCGGAAGCGCTGGTTGGCACCAAAGCCTCGAGCCTGAAATGGAAGTTCAGAAAAACAGAGGAAGACAAGCGACTGCCCTGGCTGAACTCGATTGATGGCGGTATTCAAAAGATCGGTGTCGCACTGAACCTGTCGACACCGCATCAAGGTGTTCGCTCCATGTCGACCAACAGCGCACCGATCGTCGATGACGTCGGTAAAACGCGCGGCGCGCTGGTGACTTTTGACGATATCACCGATGTTGAAGAGTCCAACATACTGCTCGAAAGTGCGGTATCCACATTACAGAAAAACGATGCGGAAATACGCCGCAAAAACAGGGAACTCGAAGTGCTCGCATCCCGGGATGCGTTGACCGGTTGTTATAACCGCAGGGCCTTGTTCGATATTGTTGAGGAAATGTTCAGGCAGGCAGCCAGAACCAATACCGACATGGTTTGTATCATGGTCGATATTGATCACTTTAAATCGATCAACGACCGCTTTGGTCACGCTGTCGGCGATGAGGCCATTCGTATGGTATCTAATATACTGAACGCCTGTGAGCATGAAGGCGTTGTCGTCGGCCGATACGGTGGAGAAGAGTTTTGTGTTGCTCTGCCGGACACCGATTTAGCCACGGGTCAGGTGGTGGCAGAGACCTTGCGTAACAGCATCAAGACGGCATCCGTGACTTTCAGTGATCAGGATGTGATGCTCACCGCGAGCTTCGGCGTGGCCGATGCGCGAGCTGAGATGACAAGTATCTCGCAGCTTCTGGAGAACGCTGATGAGGCTTTATACAAAGCCAAGCAAAGCGGGCGTGATCGGGTCGTAGGCTGGATGAAAAGCGGGGACGGGCAGACTGATGCCGCTGCAGGACAACCGGATAACACCGAGAATTCAACGGCGGATGAAAATCACGGCGATCATGATGGCGAAGGCTCTGTTGATGTGCAATCACTGAACCGAACGATCAGGCAGTTGAGGGCCGAGCTTGACGCAAATCAGGCTGAGGCAGCAAAGAACAAATTCAACGATCCTGTCACCGACCTGCCGACGCGTATCATATTCGAAGACCGGATCAGCCAGGCAATAGCCTATGCAGCGCGTGACCAGAGCATGCTCGCCGTCGTGATTCTGAATGTCGATATGTTCAGTCGTATCAACAACACCCTGGGACAGGATATTGGCGATGAATTCCTCAAGACGGTGGGGCAGCGGCTAAAAACCATATTACGTCGTTCCGATACCGTGGCCTCGATGATGGCGCCAGGACTGGCCGGCCCGTCGCTTTCAAGATTGCACGATGATGAGTTCGCAATTTTGTTGACCGGTCTGGATGATATTGAATCACTGACCTACATCATCAAACGTATTCAGAAAAAATTCTCGGGCAAGATTACAGTTGCCGACAACATGTTATATGTCACTACGACGATTGGTGTTTCACTGTTTCCGAATGATGGTGTGACATCAACGGTATTGATCGAGAATGCACGATCGGCACAGAAACATGCCAAGAGCCTGGTCGGAAAAAATAATTACCATTTCTTCTCGAAGGAAATCAACGACAAAATTGTCGAACAGCTGCAGCTCGAAGTCGACTTGCACAATGCGATTGAATCCGACCAATTCAGACTGGTTTACCAACCCAAGATCAATACGCGGAGTGAATGTATCGAGAGTATGGAAACCTTGATCCGATGGTACCACCCGCAAAGAGGTCTGATATCGCCAATAACGTTTATTCCTACGGCCGAGAAAACGGGACTGGTTGTCGATATTGGTAAGTGGTGTCTGAATGCGGTTTGTGAGCAGGCCAGCAAGTGGGTCAGGAAGGGTGCTACCGATCTGCGCGTATCCGTGAATATTTCAGCCATCGAGTTTTCCGATGAATCATTTATCGATTCGGTTAAACAGGCGTTGAAACAAAACAAACTGGATGCGGCTCATCTCGAGCTGGAAGTAACAGAAACCACCGTCATGAGCGATATCGAGAAATCCGCCGAGATCATTGATGAACTGAGATTCATCGGTGTGACGATGACCATGGATGATTTTGGCGCAGGCTATTCGTCCTTCAAATACCTTGGCCATCTGAACTTCGACTGGATCAAGATTGACAGAAACTTCCTGCTCGATGCAACCCGGCACAGTCGTTCAAAAACCCTGTATGACGGCATGGTCGCGATGGCGCACGAGATTGGTTTGAAGGTGGTCGCCGAGGGCATCGAAAACCAGATTGAATACAATTACGTCAACAGGATAGGGGTTGATGAAATGCAGGGCAACCTGCTGAGTAAACCGCTCGACGTCGATGCCATGACCGTGGCGCTGTTTTCAGACAAAGCTCGTCAGAGTAAAACCGGGTAACTGAAACAGCATGTCATTGCGAGACAAAATTGTCAGGAACAATTTTGAACGCATGAAATGCGGCCTGAAAGGTGAAAGGCAGGATGCCTGGAATAACCAACAGCGGCGTGGCAATCTCCAGAATCTTGCGTATTCGTTGAAACACGGAACCTAAACCGTCGCCGTAATCCGAGACGTGGGAGATTGCTTCGCTTCGCTCGCAATGACGTTAAATAGAGAGTCGTAGGGTGCGCCGTGCGCACCAAGATTAGCGAACAAACTCTGGATCGATGGTGCGCACGGCGCACCCTACGAACTTGTTATATCCAAATGCACGACAGAGCATTTGGACACGTCACGAATAAATTTTGTAACTTGTTGAATTACAAGAAAATTACAAAATAAAACAAAATCTTAACTAAAGCATTTCCTAAGCCTGCCGATACAATTGGTGATAGTTAACGCCCTCAGCTTTCACCGCCTGTCAGACTCGACCAAAGGTACTTGCAGGATGATAAGAGGTTCTGATTAGGACAAGTATAATCAGTAAGTTAGGTTATTCTTAAAGAGCGGTATCAACATTATCGTTCCCATCAAATGTGCTCAATCAGAGTCACTGAACTGACGACTCAAGTATCTTCCGCCTAACATTTGAAGGAGCGCGCCTGTGAAGCGTAAGTCTGGGCACAACAAGTCTGAACTCATTTTCGAAGAGCTCGAGCCCCGCCTGTTGCTGTCGGCCGATCCAATTGCGGTCGCCACCGATGCCGGAGCGGAATCCGTGCACGAACTCGTGCTTTCGGATAACGAACACGAGTCGTTGCTCCAGCAGAACGCCGATCAAGTTTCTGAGCAAGAAAGTAAACAAGATCGCACCGAACTGGTCATCATCGATGCGCGTGCGCCCAACTTCCAGCAGCTGCACAACGATGTCATCAAGGCCCAGCAACAGGGACGCAACATTCACGTCGTCGTGCTCGATGCGCACCGCGATGGTATCGAACAGATCAACGAAGCCCTGGCCAGTTTCAATAAACTCGATGCCGTGCACATCGTTTCTCACGGTGATGACGGACAACTGCAGCTTGGCGCGACCCAGCTCAACAAGACCACACTGCGTGACTACGCAGACGATATCAGCAGCTGGAAACAATCGTTCAGCGATAAGGGTGACCTGCTTATTTACGGTTGTAATCTTGCAGAAACATCGGATGGCAAGTCGATGGTCGATGTACTCGGCTACCTGACCGCCACCGATGTCGCCGCCAGTGACGATCTGACCGGCAACAACTCACTCGGTGGTGACTGGGAGCTGGAATACGAAGCCGGCGACATCGAAACCGAGATCGCGTTCTCCGAGCAGGTACAGGACGACTGGCAGGGCACGCTGGATGCGGCCGCGCAAGCCGCTGCCGAAGAACAGCAGGCGGCTGAACAACAGAAACAGCAGGAACAGGAGCAACAAGCCCAGGCCGAAATGGAACAGCAGCAGGCTGCGATCAATGAAGAAGAACAGGCTGCAGCGCAGCAGGAAGAGGGTGAGGCGGAAACCGCAATCACGCAGGAACAACGCAAGGAAATCGTGATCATAGACGAGTCGGTCTCCGACTTCCAGACCTTCATCGATGATCTGCAATCCAGCAGTGATCCTTCCACGACGTTTGAAATCGTACTGCTCGACAACAACAGCGACGGTGTTGAGCGCATCAATGAAATCCTGTCCGAATACAATGATGTCGATGCGCTGCATATCTTTTCACACGGCGATGACGGAGCCGTACAGCTCGGCGGCACCTGGTTGAATGCCGACAATCTCGATGAATACAGCGACAGTCTCAGTGCCTGGGGCAATGCACTGGACGTCAACGCTGACCTGTTGATTTATGGCTGCAACCTGGCCGAGACGGCTCAGGGCGAACAGTTTATCCAGCGACTGGCTCAGCTGACCGGCGCCGATGTGGCTGCATCCGACGACCTGACCGGTCACGCGAGTCTGGACGGTGACTGGGAGCTTGAGTACGTCGCCGGTGACGTCGAGACGGTAATCGCGCTGGACTCCCACGCCCAGTTCGAGTGGACAGGGCTGCTCGCCAACGAGCTATGGTACACCGAGAATTCCTCGTTCCCCGTCGAGGAGTTCGCGCCCACTACGTTGGAGCCAGTGGGTGGCGTGACCAGCGGCAGCCTTACCACCGGCTTTGACATCCAGAATTTCACGGGATCGGGCAAGGAAGTCTGGGCGACTCACTACGTCACGCAGAGTGTCACCGTCGGCACCGGCAGCACGGTTGCGGTTCTACAGGGAGACCTGTTGCTGTCCATGGAGGGCGCTTCCACGCTGACCGGGACCAACGGCGATCTCATAGTCGACAAGGGTGACGTCTTTGTGTTCCGGCCGGCCACGGCCGGCGATTACTCGTCCGGTAGCTTCCACATGCTGCTCGACGCGCTCGGTGGCAGCAACGAGATCATTGGCTTCAGCCTGGTGGAACAGGACATCACCGTTGGCGGCCAGTTCTTGGCCGAAGGCTCCGTCCTCTACGCGGTCAAGAACGGAAGCGAGAGCAAGCAGGT
Organism: uncultured Gammaproteobacteria bacterium; assembly: GCA_942492025.1. Classification (GTDB taxonomy): domain Bacteria; phylum Pseudomonadota; class Gammaproteobacteria; order SZUA-229; family SZUA-229; genus JABDQW01. The sequence goes on from CALODJ010000012.1 coordinate 540,890, forward strand.
ACAGAACGTCACCGCCATCGATGCCGGTGCAACCACCACTCTCAACACGCCCACGCTCTTTCTCGACGGTACTTCTAGCGGCGTGGGCATTGACAATGACATCTCGGGGATTCACCTCGTACAGAACGACCTGGTCCTGGGCAACACGAGCCTGACCTCAGGCCAGCTGCTGATGAGCGTGGTCGCCAGCGACACCATCGGCAACAACGGGGCCGCCGTCACGAAGAGCGATGTCTTCACCCTAAACATCAGCTCATCGACCCTGGCCGACGCTACACTTTTGTTCGAGGGCGTAGAGTCCGGCGGCGTTGTCGACGACGTGCGCTCCGTCGCCCTGTTCATCACCAACGACGCGCCGGTATTAGGCGGTGCGAACGATTTAACCACGATCGACGAGGACGACTTCGCCAACGGCGGTACGCTTGTTTCGGATCTGATTGCCGGCCAGGTGTCGGACGTCGATAGCGGTGCGCTGGAAGGCATCGCGGTGATCGCGGTCGACGACAGCAACGGCACCTGGGAATACACCACCGACGGCGGCAGCAACTGGACCGCATTCGGCGCGGTCGATGCCTCGACCGCGCGCCTGCTCGCGGCCGACGCCAATACCTCGGTGCGCTTCGTTCCGGATGCCAACTGGAACGGCACCGTGACCAACGGCATCACCTTCCATGCCTGGGATCAGACCAGCGGAGCAAATGGAGGCACCGCGGATCTGGTTAACGCGCTAACGGTTCGCGACGAATTCTCCGCAGCTGCCTACAACAACCAGGATGGCACTGTTAATTGGAACGGCAACTGGTTCGAGACTGATGACGATAATCTCGCCCCCAGCGGCAACGTCCAGATCACCGGCGGTGAATTGCGGCTCGACAATCAGGATCTTGGGGGTTTTGAGAGTGTGGCTCGAGCTGTCGATCTCTCAGCCGCTGTGAGCGCAACGCTGGATTTCGATTTCCGGATCACCGACCAGGTGGATCCAACTGACTCAGTGGTTCTGGAAGTGTCGAGCAATGGTGGATCCAACTGGACCACCCTCGAAGATTTCACCGGGATGAGCGGCCCGCTCGCCGATTCCAGAACCTATGACATCTCGACATACGCCACCGCTGACACGCAGATTCGTTTCCGAATCAATGCCGATCTGAACGGTAATGGCGAAGAGTTCTACATCGACAATGTCCAGATCGCCTACCAGACCGTGGTCAATACCGGCGGCAGCACCGCTTTCAGTGCCGCCGCCGCGAGCAGCGATATTACCGTAAACGCCTATCCGATCAATAATCTGCCGGGCGCGCAAACGACCGCTGAAGATGCGACGATCATCTTCAATACCACCAACGGTAACCTAATTTCCGTCACCGATACGCCCGGGGATACGCTGACGGTCACCCTGTCGGTCGACAACGGTACGCTGACGCTGTCGCAAACAACGGGATTGACCTTCGACGACGGTACGAACGGCACGGCAACGATGATAATCACCGGTACGGTCGGGGATATCAACGCAGCACTTGACGGCCTGCAATACACGCCGACGACCGATTACTTCGGCAGCGACACGCTCACCTTGACCAGCCGGCAGGCGGAACTTTATAGCCTGGAAATCGACAGCGACCTGCTCGGACGCTACCAGTTCGAAGCGGCCACACCCGGCGACGACAGCAGCCCAAGTGGTACCAACGATGCGACGCTGGTCGGCGACGCGACGATTACGACCGATGCAGAGCGCGGCGAAGTGCTGAGCCTTGACGGCAATGGCGATTATGCTGAAATCACGGGCAATTTCGGTAACCCTGCCAACGTCACGCTGGCGGCCTGGGTCAACCTGACCGCGGCAGATACTGAAGGGTCCGACGTAATCAACGTGGGCGATAATGTCGGTATACGCCTCGATAACCCGAACGGCGGCAGCGGTGTATGGGCTTACTATTACGATGGAACTACCTGGAACAATATTGCCAGCGGTCAGTTCGTGGCGGGCGATGGCTGGGTTCATGTTGCCTACGTGTTCGACGATGTGGCCGATACTCATACCATCTACATCAACGGTACGGCGATCAATTCAGAGGCAGCGACTTCCAGCATCAGCTATGCCAACGCGCCGAACACACGCATCGGGTCACACGCAAACGGAGACACAAACTATGCCTTCAATGGCCTAATAGACGATGCGCGAGTCTACACGCGGGCACTATCAGCAACTGAAATCGATGCGTTGGCCAATGCGCCGGCTCAGTCTTCCGATAGCGATAGCGTGGCGATCACCGTCAGCGCGGTCAACGACGACCCGACGAATGCTGGAACAATGCCGACCGACCTCGTGTTCCTGCAGGACACACAGGGCAAGCTCGACCTGAGTGCGATCGATCTGAGCGACGTGGATCCGGGCGCGGGCAGCCTGATGCTGACGATCACCTCGGATTCGGGTCACCTGCAGACGTTGGGATGGCCGGGACTGACCCTGGGCGGATCGCAGTCCCAGCTGATCCTGACCGGCAGCCTGACGGATCTGAACGACTTCCTGAACGATTCCACTGCCATCGACTACGAGCACGCCACGCCGGGCATATACGGCAATGACGTCGATCAGATCACGATCGAGATCAGCGACAACGGCAACACCGGCTCGGGTGGCGGCGGCACTATTACGCTGGGCACGATCAACATCGATATCGACCCGGTCGCGCCGCAGGTCGACCTCGATGCCGACAATTCCACCACGAGCGGCAACAACTTCACGACCACATGGACCCAGAGCGGCGGCCAAATCTCGATTGCCGATACCGATGCGGCGATCAGCGACGCTGACAGCGCCACGCTGCAGTCGATGACCGTCACGCTAACCAATCATCTCGATGGCGCTGATGAACGCATGGTCGCCGATACATCCGGGACCAGCATTTCCGTGACCTCTGCAATGGGACCGGGCGAGTACTACGTCTACCTGACCGGCGCAGACACGCTCGCGAACTACGAGCAGGTCCTTAAGAGCATCGTCTACGACAACACCTCTGCCAGTCCGGACGGGACCACGCGCGTTGTCACGGTGCACGCATCCGACGGCACAAATGTCAGTGCCATCGCGACGACGATGATCAACGTCGTGACCACAAACAGTGCACCCACCATCACCTCTGATGGCGGCGGTGCTTCTGCCAGTATCAACATCACAGAAAACACGACGGCCGTGACGACGGTCGCGGCCACCGATGCCGATCTCGACGTGCTGAGCTACTCGATCAGCGGTGGCGCTGACGCGGCGCTGTTTAGCATCGACGCCAACAGCGGCGCACTCACATTCAACACTGCGCCGGACTTTGAGAATCCTGCCGATGCTAACGCCGACAATGTTTACGAAGTGACGGTGCAGGCGAGTGACGGTAACGGAGCCACTGATACGCAGTCCATCACGGTCAATGTGATCGATACCGCCGATGGTATTCGCGTCACACCGATCAACGTCGTTCCAATTGGCGACGAGACCCTGGTTAACACAACGACGAACGACGCCCAGAGCATCAGCTCCAGTGTCTCCTCGGCCATTGCCACCGATGCCGGCGGCGATTACGTCGTCGTCTGGACCAGCAACCTGCAGGATGGCTCAGGGAACGGTGTCTATGCTCAGCTGTATAACGCCGACGGCACGCCACAGGGCACGGAGTTCCTGGTCAACACGGTAACAACCGACAATCAGAGTTCACCTTCTGTGGCGATGGATGCCGCTGGCAATTTCGTGGTCGCCTGGCAGAGTAACCTGCAGGACGGCGACAACTATGGTATCTATGCACAGCGATTCAACGCCGCGGGTGTTGCGCAGGGTTCCGAGTTTCCGGTCAACACCACGACGGCTGACTATCAGGGCTCACCCGGCATCGCGATGGCGGAGGGTGGCGATTTCGTGATCATCTGGGCCTCGGCTGCTCAGGACCCGGATGGCAGCACGGGTATCTATGGCCAGCGCTTCGATGCCGGTGGAAACGCTGTCGGCAGTGAGTTCCGCATCAATACCTATACCACCGGTTACCAGCAGGTCTCGTCGGTATCGATGGATGCTGCGGGTAACTTCGTCGTGACCTGGGCCAGTCAGAATCAGGACGGATCCAACTACGGGGTTTTCGGCCAGGTGTTCAACGCGGATGGCACGAGCCGTGGCAGCGAATTCCAGGTCAACACGACTACAGTCGGCTCGCAGCTATACAACGATGTCGCCATGCTGGACGATGGCCGCTTTGTTGTGACCTATCAACACTGGAATGCAGATAGCTCGACCGACCTTTTTGTGCAGTGTTTCAACGCCGAAGGCAGCAAACACGGTTCCGAGATCAAGGTCAATTCGGTTTCGGACATGGATTACTTCCCGATACCTTCGATTACCGCCGATGCGAGCGGTAATTTCACCGTGGTGTGGAACAATTCCAACGATGGCGCACTTTCGGGTGTATTCGCCCGCAGCTATGACTGGTTAGGCAACGCGCTGACCGGGGAAGTACAGGTCAACACCACCACGGCCGGCGACCAGTGGTACCCGGAAGTCGTCGCACAGCCCGGTGGTGGTTTTATCGTGGTCTGGAGCGGTAACGGTGCTGGTGATGCCGATGGTGTCTATATGCAGCGTTTCGGACTGGCGACGACCGAAGATGGTGACAGTGCGACCTTCCAGATTGTGCTCGAGTCTGCGCCGACGGCCAATGTAACCATTCCGATCAGCATCACTGACGGCACCGAGGGCACGTTGTCGTTGGGCTCCGTGACCTTTACCGCGGGCGACTGGAACGTGCCACAGACTGTCAAGGTCACCGGTATCGAGGACCTGATCAACGACGGCGACCAGCGCTACCAGGTCGTGTTCGGCGCTGCTAGCAGCGCTGACCCGAACTTGGACGGCTTAACTCTGGGCAGCCTGACGATCACTAACGTCGATACACCGAACCAGGCGCCGTCATCGACTGCCGATACTTACACGGTCGATGAAGACGGCACACTGACGGTGGACTGGTGGGACAGCGACTGGACCCGCCGCCAGCAGCTGAGTTTTGACAACCTCGCACAGACAGAGACCCTGACCGACATGCCGGTGCTGATCGTGCTGAACGCGAGCAATATCGATTACAGCCAGACCAACGATGACGGTTCCGACCTGCGTTTCTTCGCGGCCGATGGCACGCCGCTCGCGTACGAGATCGAGCAGTGGAACGAGAGTGGCGACTCCACCGTCTGGGTCAAAGTGCCGCAGATCACCGGCAACTCGAATACCGACAGTATCACGATGTATTACGGTAATGCCGCTGCGACATCAGCTGAATCTCCGAGCGATGTCTGGGACAGCAACTTCGTCGGTGTCTGGCATTTGAATCAGGAGCAGGGCGGAAGCGGCGATTACGGTGTTTATGAAGATTCCACCGCGAACAATAACGATGGTAAGGACAACGTTGTTGCCACAGGACAGGAAGGCAGCATCGCAGACGGCCAGGAATTCGACGCGAACGACTGGATCGAGATTGCGCATGACCCGAGCCTGGATCTGACCGATTCGATGACGATCTCGTTCTGGATCAAACCGACCTCGGATTCGGGCACCTTCAACCGCGTGGTCGAGAAGGGACTGTGGGGCTACCAGGACTCTTATTACTTCGGTGGCGGGGATGGCACCAACGACCTGACCTTCTACCTGAACGGCCAGGAAGTCATCGACACAGCGGATAACGTACTCACCGTGGGCGTCTGGCAACACGCGGCGGTCAGCTATACCAGCAACGGCGACGGCACCGGCACCGCACGCATGTATCTGGACGGTGTCGAGATCGCGAGCGGCAACTACACTAGTGGTGCGGTTGCTGGCAACAACGAACGCCTGGGCATAGGTCACCACGACTCGGACTATGACTTCGACGGCTTCATCGACGAAGTTCAGATTTCGAACACCGACCGCAGCGCGGACTGGATCGCGGCCCAGTACCAGGCGATGAACAATGCGATCGGCAACGAGTTCGTATCATTTGGCGGCGAACAGGTTGCACCGGCAACCGCGGGTGTGCTGACTAATGACGCCGATCTCGACGGCGACTTACTCACGGTCAACACCACGCCGATCGCAGATGTCACTAACGGCACCCTGGTGCTGAAAGCCGACGGTACCTTTACCTACACACCGGATGCGAACTTCAACGGCACCGACAGCTTTACCTATGAAGTCAGTGACGGCAAGGGTACGACCGCACAGGCAAGCGTAACGATAACGGTCAAGTCGATCAACGATGAGCCGCAGGGTTCCGACAATACGGTCACGACCGCAGAAGATACGGATTACGTGTTCACCGTAGCGGACTTCGGTCTGACCGATGCCAGTGACAGCCCGGCCGATGATTTGCTCAATGTGATCATTGCGACGGCACCCGCTAACGGTACGCTGTACCTGGATGCAAACGGGGATGGCATCGTGGATGGCGGCGAAACCCTGGCAGCGAGCAGCATTGTCTCAGCTGCGGACATCACGGCCGGCAAACTGAAATTCAAACCGGCAGCGAACGCAAACGGCACAGGGTATGACTCGTTTAGCTTCCAGGTGCAGGATGATGGCGGTACTGTTAGCGGTGGTGTCGATACTGACGCGAGTGCAAACACGATTACGATCGACGTGACGGCAGTCAACGATGCACCGGTCGCGGTTGGCGAGAGCTTTACCGCGGTCGAGGGTGTTCCATACACAGCCTCGCTGGGATTCGACGACTTGCTGCTGAACGACAGTGATGTCGAAGGCGATACGCTGACGGTCAACACCACGCCGGTCAGCGGACCGTCGAACGGCGCGCTGATTCTGAACGCGGACGGTACCTTTACTTACACACCCAACAACAACTTTAATGGCACGGATTCGTTCGTCTACGAGGTCAACGACGGCAACGGCGGCACCGCACAGGCCACAGCAACGGTCACCGTGCAGCCGCGCGAGATTCGTATCCTGTTTACCACCCAGTCCGATGTGAACAACAGCAAGGTACCGGGCATCTCGTCATGGGATGCCGGTGATGTATTGGGCATTGGTGATCCGAACCTGTCATTTGAACCGGTGGGATCGGACGGCAGCGTGCTGCCCTACATGGATCTCGAGGCGTTTGCGGCCAGCAACGACATGACCATCAACGGCCTGCATTTCGTCAGCAACGACATCACTGTCGGCGGGGCGAACAGCGTCGATCTCTATCGCGGCGACCTGCTGTTCGTATCGGATGCCGATGACACGATGACGAGTACGAACAGTCTGGCCATCGCCGCCGGCGATGTGATCGTATTCCGCCCCGATACGGCGGGTGATTATACCTCCGGCACCTTCATTCACCTGCTGGATCAGCCCGGTACAGCCAAGACGACAGGTATTACACTGATCGAGAACGACGTACTGATTGGCGATGTTACGCTGCAAGCGGGCACGTTCCTGTTCACACAGCAAAGCGTTGTCGAGGAGAGCAGTATCTACCACTTCTCGGCGGATGACGTCGGCGCCGGCACCACGACCGGAACGGTATCGACCTTGATCAACAGTGTCGATATCGATGTCAGCTGGAACAATTTTGTCGGCGTGATGGTGATCAGCGAGGACCTGTATCTCGATGGCACCATGGTACCGGCCGGTTCGATCGTGACTACATTAACGGGCGGCGATTCGTTTGTCGGCGCCAACGGTATCGAGGTCAACGAAGACGAGATCATCTACCTGACCGTTGCATCGACCACGATGGGGTCGGGTACGACCGTGGCGGACGCTACGGTGCTGTTCGACGGCGGCGATATCGGTCTGAACAACAACAGCAAGAAGATGCGCAGCCTCGCGATTATCGAGGAGATTACGCCGGTCAACAACGTGGACCCGCTGATCACGCTGGCACCCGCGTTTATCAACTATACCGAGCAGGACCCGCCGACGATTATAGGCACCGGCGCAACGCTAACCGATCCCGACTCGGCTGACCTCGACGGCGGCCTGTTGCGGATCGATCTCGGCACCACAGGCTTTGCCGACGACCGCCTCGCGATCAACCATGAGGGCAATGCGGCCGGTCAGGTCGGCATCAGCGGAAACACAGTGAGCTATGGCGGTGTGGCTATCGGGACATTCACCGGCGGCAGCGACGGCAGCGATCCGCTGACTGTTCTGTTCAACGCGAATGCGGATGTCGCCGCGGTCGAAGCCGTGATGCGCAACATCACTTACGAGAACGTCTCGTCGAATCCTTCAACTGCACAGCGTTCGGTCGCGTTCTCGATCAGCGACGGCGATGGCGGCAGCAGCTCCGCGGTGACGAAGACGATCATTATTAACAATGTCAACGCGGCACCGGTCATCACCGGCGCGAATAACCTGACGGCGATCAACGAGGATACCTTCGGTAACGGCGGCACGCTGGTCTCAGACCTGATTTCAGGCTGGATTAGCGATGCGGATCCGGCTGCGCTCGAAGGTATTGCGGTCGTTGGCGTCGATAATACCAACGGCAGCTGGGAATTCAGTATCGACGGCGGCAGCACCTGGACGGCATTCAACGCACCGTCGACGAATTCGGCGACCTTGCTGGCCGCAAATCCGGACACCTTCGTTCGCTTCGTCCCGGATCCGAATTGGAACGGGACCGTGACCAATGGGATCACCTTCCATGCCTGGGACCAGACCGGTGGTGTCAACGGCGATGTGGTCGATCTCACGCTATCGGATAATGTCCGCGACCAGTTCGGCACGGTGTCATACGCCAATGATGATGGCAGCGCGGTCTGGACGTCGGGCTGGAACGAGTTCAGCGACAATGGTTCAGCCGCTTCGGGCAATATACACGTAGAGAGTGGCAAGCTGCGCCTGGACAATCTTGACGGCGGTGCGTATGAATCCATTACACGCTCGGCGGATCTGTCCGGTGCGGCGACCGCGGTCCTGACATTCGACTACGACGGCGTCGGTGCGGGCGGCCTCGATACTGTACTGATCGAAGTCTCCAACGATGGCGGCAGCACCTGGACCGTGATGGAAAGCATGGATGTCGTCGGTACTGATTCGGGCAGCAAGAGCTATAACCTCGAAAGCTTTGCCACGCTGACAACCGAAATGCAGCTGCGTTTCCGCATCGCCGCCGGTTTCGATGGCAGCGGCCAGCATATCAACTTCGACAATGTCGATATCGCCTACAGCGGCACGGGCATCGGCGGATCGTCTTCCGTCAGCGTCGCCACTGCGAGCAGCAGCATCACTGTCAATGCGGTCAATGATGCCCCAGTGATGACCGCCTGGTACGACAGCGAGTGGTCAGAGCGCAAGATACTGACCATTGACTCGAACCACGTCGCCGGTGACGTGACCGATTTCCCTGTTTTCATTTCACTCAGCGTCGACCCGGACCTCGCGGCACAGGCGCTAGCGAATGGCGATGACATTATTTTCACGGCGGGTGATGGCGCCACTCAGCTTGCGCACGAAATCGAATACTTCAACGAGGCGACCGGTGAACTGCGCGCCTGGGTGAAGATGGATCTGTCGGCCAACGTCGATACCGATTTCTACCTGTACTACGGCAACGCGAGCGCGACCAACCAGGAGAACGCGGCCGGTGTCTGGAGCTCGAATTACGTGGGTGTCTATCATCTCGGCGAGTCGCCGACCGGCGCGGCCGACGAACTCGTTGATTCGAGCGGCAGCGGCAATCACGCAACGGCCGAGGGCGGCATGGACGCGTCGGATTCGGTCGCGACCGCGATCGGCCAGGGACTCGCGTTCGACGGCGTCGATGACAAGCTGCGTATTCCGGACAGCGCCAGCCTCGATGGCCTGAACGACGCGGCCACCTTCTCGCTATGGATCAACTGGGCCGATGCGGCCGACGGCGATCACCAGATTATCATGGCCAGTGAAAACCGTTTCAGCGGCGGTGACGGCTACGAGTGGGCATCACAGGGCGACGGCGATCATTTCTTCTACCCGGATGCGACCTCGCCCGACGGCAACTATAACCTGGGTCCGAATCCGTTCACAAACGGGCAGTGGCATCATCTCGCGGCGACCATGGATTTCGCGACCAAAGAGGTCAAGATCTACGTCGACGGCGACGAGATGACCTTCACCACCGAGGGTGTGCCAAGCCGATGGACCGATCTGTCGTCGAGCGGTGATCTGCTATTCGGCGGCAACCCGGATCGGGCTTCGCGTTATTTCCTCGGCTTGATGGACGAGATCCATCTCGCCGATGTCGTGCGTTCACAGGAATGGATCCAGACTGAGGTCAATAACCAGACGAATCCGGGTGCGTTCCTGAGCGTGGGTGCGGCCGAGGTGACGCTGACGCCGGACACGCTGACCGATATCAACGAGGACGATTTCAATGCGCCAGGCGATACGGTAGCGGTGATTCTTGGCAGTGTCGTCACCGACCGGATCACGGATGCCGACAGCGGTGCCGTTGAGGGCATAGCCGTCGTCGGTGTGGATAATACCAACGGCGTGTGGCAGTACGATGCTAATGCAGACGGTACCTGGGTAGCCTTCGGCGCCGTCAGCGACTCCTCGGCCGTACTGTTGGATACCGGCGCGAAGATCCGTTTCGTACCGAATGCGGATTACAACGGCCCGGCAGGTCTTCTGACCTTCCACGCCTGGGATCAGACCACGGGCGCCAATGGCGACACCGGTATCGATGTGTCGGTCAACGGTGGCACGACTGCCTACAGCTCGACAGCGTATACGGCGTCGTGCAACGTCAATCCGGTCAACGATGTACCGGTGGCGACGGCCAATACGGTGACGACCTCCGAGGATAATGTTTACAGCTTCAGCGCGACTGATTTCACATTCACTGATGTTGAAGGGGACAGCCCGATCTCAGCAACGATCACCAACCTGTCACTGGCCGGTGGCACACTGACACACAGCGGCGGCACCGTGGTCAACAGCGGCGATACGCTGAGCGCAGCGCAGCTGGATACGCTGGTCTACACGCCGGCAGCCAACGCCAATGGCGCACCGCTGGCGAGCTTCGATTTCACGGTGAATGATGCCGGTAGTGGTGTTGTCGCTGCGCAGATGTCGATTAACGTGACCGCGGTCAATGACGTGCCGGTTGCCACGACAAACACGGTTACGACGAATGAAGACACGCCATTCAACTTTGCATCGACGGACTTTACCTATACTGATATAGACAGTGATGCACTGGTGTCGGTGACGATCACGAATCTGAACCTGGCCGGCGGCACGCTGACCCACAGCGGCGGCACCGCGGTCAATGGCGGTGATACGCTGATTGCGGCACAGCTTGACACCTTGGTTTATACCCCGCCTGCGAATGCCAGCGGTACGCCACTGACAACCTTCGATTTCACTGTAAATGATGCCGGCGCCGGTGTTGTTACTGCGCAGATGAGCATTGACGTGATTGCAGTCAACGATGCACCGACCGTTGATAATGCGATTGCCGACCAGGTCGCTACGGAAGACACTCCCTTCAGCTTCCAGTTTTCTTCGAATGTTTTCGGCGATGTTGACGGTGATACGCTGACCTACGCCTCGGATGCGTCCGGCTGGTTATCGTTCGATGCGGCGACGCGCACCTTCAGCGGTACACCGCTCAACGCGGATGTGGGTACCGCAACCGTTACGGTGACTGCCGATGACGGTAACGGCGGCACGATTTCCGATACCTTCGACATTGTCATCAGTAACTCCAACGATGCCCCAACCGTTGAAAATGCGATTGCCGATCAGACCGCGACCGAAGATACACCGTTCAGCTTCCAGTTTGCTTCGAATGTGTTTGGCGATGTCGATGGCGATACGCTGACCTATACCTCGGATGCGTCCGGCTGGCTTAGTTTCGATGCAGCTACGCGTACCTTCAGTGGCACACCACTTAACGCCGATGTCGGCACCACCACTGTGACGGTCACGGCCGATGACGGTAACGGCGGTACCGTCAGTGATACATTTGATATCGTCATTTCGAACACCAATGATACACCGACGGTGGCCAATCTCATCCCCGACCAGGTGGCCACAGAAGATAGTGCGTTTAGCTTCACCTTCGCAGCCAATACCTTCAATGATGTCGACGGCGATACGCTAACCTATACCTCGGATGCGTCCGGCTGGCTTAGTTTTGATGCAGCTGCGCGTACCTTCAGCGGCACACCGCTGAATGCGGATGTGGGCACCACCACCGTAACGGTCACGGCCGATGACGGTAACGGCGGTACCGTCAGTGATACCTTCGATATCGTTATCAGCAACAGCAACGATGCACCGACGGTAGCCAATGTTATTCCTGACCAGGTCGCCACCGAAGACAGTGCCTTCAGCTTCACCTTCGCAGCCAATACCTTCAATGATGTCGACGGCGATACGCTAACCTATACCTCAGACGCGTCCGGCTGGCTCAGCTTCGATGCCGCGTCTCGTACCTTCAGCGGTACACCGCTCAACGCCGATGTCGGCACCACCACTGTGACGGTCACGGCCGATGACGGTAACGGCGGTACCGTCAGTGATACATTTGATATCGTCATTTCGAACACCAATGATACACCGACGGTGGCCAATCTCATCCCCGACCAGGTGGCCACCGAAGATAGTGCGTTTAGCTTCACCTTCGCAGCCAATACCTTCAATGATGTCGACGGCGATACGCTGACGTACACCTCGGACGCTTCGGGTTGGCTCAGCTTCGATGCGGCTACCCGTACCTTCAGCGGTACGCCGCTGAACGCCGATGTTGGTACCACGACCGTTACCGTTACCGCTGATGATGGTAACGGCGGGACGGTTTCAGACACCTTCGATATCGTTATTAATAGCACGAATGACGCGCCAACGGTGGCGAATGCAATTGCTGATCAGACCGCGACTGAAGACACACCATTCAGCTTCCAGTTTGCCACCAATGTATTTGGTGATGTTGATGGCGATACGCTGACCTATACCTCGGATGCGTCCGGCTGGTTATCGTTCGATGCGGCCACGCGTACCTTCAGCGGCACACCGCTGAATGCGGATGTGGGTACCACAACCGTTACGGTGACTGCCGATGACGGTAACGGCGGCACGATTTCCGATACCTTCGACATTGTCATCAGTAATACCAACGATGCCCCAACCGTTGAAAATGCGATTGCCGATCAGACCGCGACCGAAGATACACCGTTCAGCTTCCAGTTTGCTTCGAATGTGTTTGGCGATGTCGATGGCGACACGCTGACCTACACCTCGGATGCTTCGGGCTGGTTGTCATTCGATGCGGCCACGCGTACCTTCAGCGGCACACCGCTGAATGCGGATGTCGGCACCACCACGGTGACTGTCACCGCTGATGATGGTAATGGCGGTACGATTTCCGATACCTTCGACATTATCATCAGTAATACCAACGATGCACCGACGGTAGCCAATGTTATTCCTGACCAGGTCGCCACCGAAGACAGTGCCTTCAGCTTCACCTTCGCAGCCAATACCTTCAACGATGTCGATGGCGATACGCTAACCTATACCTCGGATGCGTCCGGCTGGCTCAGCTTCGATGCCGCGTCTCGTACCTTCAGCGGTACACCGCTCAACGCGGATGTCGGCACCACCACTGTGACGGTCACGGCCGATGACGGTAACGGCGGTACCGTCAGTGATACCTTCGATATCGTTATCAGCAACAGCAACGATGCACCGACCGTCGCCAATGTTATCCCTGATCAGGTGGCCACCGAAGACAGTGCCTTCAGCTTCACCTTCGCAGCAAATACCTTCAACGATGTCGATGGCGATACGCTGACCTATACCTCGGATGCGTCCGGCTGGCTCAGCTTTGATGCAGCGACCCGTACCTTCAGTGGCACACCGCTGAATGCGGATGTGGGCACCACCACCGTAACGGTCACGGCCGATGACGGTAACGGCGGTACCGTCAGTGATACCTTCGATATCGTTATCAGCAACAGCAACGATGCACCGACCGTCGCCAATGTTATCCCTGATCAGGTTGCCACCGAAGACAGTGCCTTCAGCTTCACCTTCGCAGCCAATACCTTCAATGATGTCGACGGCGATACGCTAACCTATACCTCAGACGCGTCCGGCTGGCTCAGCTTCGATGCCGCGTCTCGTACCTTCAGCGGTACACCGCTCAACGCCGATGTCGGCACCACCACTGTGACGGTCACGGCCGATGACGGCAAGGGTGGCACGGTTGTCGATACGTTTGATATCGTCATCAGCAACACCAATGATGCGCCCGTCATCGGCGGCGTCGATACCGGTGTGGTGACCGAAGATGTCGATCCCGACATGAACGGCCTGCTGGAGGTCAGCGGCGCGCTGACTATCATCGACCCGGATGTAGGCGAGTCCAGTTTCAACGCCGGTGTGTTTGGCGGGACCTACGGCGTTATGACACTGAATGCCGCCGGTAACTGGGACTATGCGGCAAACACGACCCAGCCAGTGATACAGGGTCTGGCAGTCGGGGCCACCTTGACGGACACGTTCACGGTCTCCAGCGTTGATGGCACCACGCACGATATCGTGATCACGATCATGGGCACGAATGATGCGCCCATCGCCGGCAACGACATCGCCAGTGTCAATGAAGGCGGTTCAGTGACTATTGATGTCGCTGCCAACGACACGGATATTGACAGTCCGATTGACCTTAACAGCGTAACTATCACCAGCTTGCCTGCTAATGGAACCGTGGTGGTCAACGGTGATGGCACGGTGACCTATAGTCACGACGGCAGTGAAACGCTGGTCGACAGCTTCAGCTATTCAATTTCGGATATCAGCGGTGCTGTTTCGATTACAGCGACGGTGACGCTGAACGTCAATCCAGTGAATGATGCCCCGGCAGCGAGTGATGATGCGGTTGCCTTAGCCGAAGGTAGTACGGTACTCATCGATCTGGCCGCCAATGACAGCGATGCGGATAACCCGCTGGATCTCAACAGTATCAGTATTATCGGTGCACCGGCCAGTGGATCACTGATTGTCAATGGCGATGGCACTGTAAGCTACACACATGATGGATCGAATACGACCAGTGACAGCTTCTCCTATACGATTTCTGACATCACCGGTGCAATCTCCAATACTGCGACAGTGAATATCACAGTTACAGCAGTCAATGATGCGCCGACCACGAGTGGCATTGCCGATGTGACAGTGGAGGAAGATGCGCCGGCCACGAATATCGATTTGAATGCCGCCTTCGATGACAGCGACAACCTCGATGCTGAGCTGAGCTACACCATCGTCGGTAACACCGACATCGGCTTGTTCTCGGCCGCCGGCATCAACGGCAACGGCCAACTGACGCTGGCCTATGCCTCCAACATGAACGGTGCGACCCAGATCACGATCCGTGCGACCGATCCGTCGGGCCAGTCGGTGGATACCCTGTTCACGGTGAGCGTGACGCCGGTGAATGACAATCCGGTGCTGCAGGCCAATACCGGCATGCGGGCATCCGAGACGACAACAACCACGATCAGTAGCGAAGAATTGAACGCGACGGATATCGATAATCCGGATACGGAGGTTATCTATACCGTCACCGAATTGCCGGCTAATGGTACTTTGATACTGAACGGTATTGAGATGACCGTTAACGATCGCTTCACCCAGGCTGATCTGGAAAACAACCGCTTGGTCTATCAGGCTAACGGCAAAGCCACCTCCGATCAGTTCGGCTTCACGGTGTCAGACATCGATGGAGGCACACTGGGTAGCCGTACGTTCAATATCGCGATGCAGCTGATGCCAGTCAGCGAAAAAAGTGTGCGGACTACGACGGAAGCCCCTGTTGTCGGTGCTGACGATGAAGCTGAAGTCGAACAGGCAACCGTCACTGAAACGGGCATTGGCGGCCTGGTCGAGGGTGCCGGTGGTTACGGTGGTGATTTTGTCCCGTTCGGCAGTACCGCCGTTCCACCTACACCCACACTCGCACCCACACCGGTTTTGGCGATCGAGCCATCAATATCCGCTGAGTTGAGCGAGCCGAAACAGGTAACGACGCTCGAGGAAATCGATATCGCAACTGAAGTGGAAGAATACGAACTCGCCACCTTCGCCGCGGTGCAGATGCAATCAATGGACGCGCTGTGGACATCGGTCGATAAGATGAAACAGGAGATGACCGAGTCGGCCGCGCAGATGGATGTGGCTGAGCTGCAGGTCGCGGCGGCGAAATCCTCTGGTGTGGTGCTGACCGCGGGTATCGTCGCCTGGGCGATGCGCGGTGGTGCATTGCTTAGCAGCCTGATGTCGACTATACCTTTATGGAAGGGCTATGATCCCCTGCCGATTCTGGCTTACAAAGACGATGAGGAAGAGGGCGAAACAAAGGAAAAAGCGATCGATGAAGACATGATACCGACTTCGCTGGATGAGCTGAAAAAACTGAAGAAGCTGCAAGCAAGAGAAGTTGATATCGATACACTATTTAGTGATTCTGCAGTAAGAGAATAATAATGAATATACCTACGATACACCCAGCTGTCAGGGTGGGTTTTTCACTGATGATGTACACCATCAGTGTACTGCTGATTGCAGATCTGTTTGGGATGATTCCTGACAGAGAAGATATGGTAATGGATGCGCGAAAAAAAGTCTGCGAATCGCTTGCTGTGCAGCTGTCAGTCGCTGCTTCGAGTGACAATCAACCCCTGGTTGAGGCCACTTTAAGAAATTTCGTCGACAGAAATACTGACGTCTCGGCCGCATCGATGAGCCGAGTCAACGGCGAAGTTCTTGCAGAAATCGGCAAATTCCAGGATAGTAGTTACCGGAATATTTCGGGTAAAAAATCCACCAAGAACCTGGTGCTCATACCCATATACGCGGAAGCCGAACACTGGGGTTCGGTCAATGTAGAATTTGCGGATATCGCGGTGGGTATCAGCAATCTACTGACAGAATCGATCATTGGCTACCTGCTGTTCGTCGCTATCGCCTGCATCTTCGGCTACATATTTATCCTGCGCAAGACACTCAATGTACTGGATCCCAAAGGGATTGTTCCCGAGCGAGTCAGAAATGCCTTTAATGCACTCGCCGAGGGGGTGCTGATACTGGATAACAAGGAACGCATCATGATGGCCAATGACGCGTTCGCCAAACAGGCAGCAAGGGATCCAGGCGATATGGTTGGCCAGAAAGCGTCCAGCCTGAAATGGAAATTGATAAAACCGGAGGAAGATGACCGGTTGCCATGGTTGAATTCGCTGGAACGCGGTGACAATGAGGTCGGCATTACCCTGAACCTGTCAACCCCGCATCTGGGTATACGCTCATTGTCGGCGAACAGCGCACCAATACACGATGATAACGGCAAGACACGCGGTGCGCTGGTGACGTTTGATGATATTACCGAAGTCGAAGAATCCAATATTCTTCTCGAGAATGCGGTAACGACCTTGCAGAAGAACGATGTCGAAATTCGGCGAAAAAACGAGGAACTCGAAGTATTGGCGTCGCGTGATGCTTTAACGGGTTGTTACAACCGCCGTGCATTCTTTGATTTACTGGAGGATATGTTCAGGCAGGCGGTCAATACCAATACGGACCTCGTTTGCATCATGGTCGATATCGATCATTTCAAATCGATTAATGACCGCTTCGGCCACGCAGTCGGCGATGAGGCCATTCGCATGGTTTCAGAAATACTGAATAACTGTGATTACGAAGGTGCGATCGTTGGCCGCTACGGCGGAGAAGAGTTTTGCGTCGCATTGCCTGTTGCGGATCTGGACCAGGGTAATGAGGTCGCAGAAACCTTGCGTAACAAGATAAAACAGGCACCAAAAGGCTTCAGTGAAAAAGAGATGACGATTACCGCCAGTTTTGGTGTGTCCAATGCTGAAGCTTACATGACGGATGTGGCGCAACTGCTCGAACATGCCGACAAGGCCTTGTATATCGCCAAGGAGAGCGGGCGGGATCGCGTGGTCACGTGGGTTGAGGGAAGGGAAGATCTGCCTTCAAAAAATACCGAGATCGGTCCACAGCCAGACCGACAACAATATAGAGACAGAGATAATGAGCGGATGAACGCTGATGTCGATGTGAGGCTGTTGAACCACAGAATCGAACAGCTCGAGTCCGAGCTCAAAAGAAAGGAAGCAGAATATGCTAAAAACCGATTTAATGACCCGATAACCAACTTGCCAACACAAATCATATTTGAAGACCGGGTCAGCCAGGCGATAGCCTTTACCGCACGATCTGAACACGTCATGGCCGTGGCCATTATGAATATTGATATGTTCAGTCGTATCAACAATACCCTGGGACAGATTGTTGGCGATGAGTTTCTGAAAGCCGTGGCCCAGCGTTTGAAGTCGATTCTGCGTCGTTCAGACACGGTGGCTTCCATGGTGCATCCGGGGCAATCCGGTCCTTCTTTGTCCAGACTGCACGACGATGAATTCGCGCTGTTATTAACCGGCATCGACAGCATCGAATCAGTGACCTATATCATCAAACGCATACAGGATAAATTTGCCGGAAAAATAACGGTCGCAGATAACGAACTGTATGTCACGACGACGATCGGCCTCGCGATCTGTCCACACGATGCCAACACGCCAAAAGCGCTGATCGAGGGAGCGCGTTCTGCGCAAAAACACGCCAAAGGCATGGTTGGCAAGAACAAATACCAGTTCTTTTCAAAGGAAATCAACAAAAAGAGCATGGAGCAGATGCAGCTTGAAGTTGATATGCATAAAGCAATTGAAGGCAATCAGTTCAGAATGGTTTACCAGCCAAAGCTCGACATGGAGACAGGCGCCATTGGTAGCCTGGAATCGCTGATCCGGTGGAGGCATCCAGAGAGGGGGCTGGTCACGCCTTTCCAGTTCATTCCTGTTGCAGAGAGAACAGGCTTGATCATCGATATCGGCAAGTGGACCCTGAATACGGTATGCAGGCAGACACGTAAGTGGGTCGACATGGGTGCGGATGATTTACGTGTATCCGTCAATATTTCGGGCATCGAGTTTACCAATGACAACTTCGTAGATTCTGTAAAGCAGACGTTGAAACAGCACAACCTCCCCGCGTCACACATTGAATTCGAGATTACCGAAACCGCCGTGATGAATAATCTCGAAGAATCAGCGAGGATTGTCGATGAGCTGAGGTATATGGGTATTACGATTACGATGGATGATTTTGGTACCGGCTATTCTTCATTCAGCTATCTTGGCCAGCTTAATTTCGACTGGATCAAGATCGACCGAAACTTCCTGCTCGAGGCAATGAAGCACAAGCACTCAAGAACACTTTATGATGCCATGGTGATAATGGCGCATGAAATCGACCTGAAAGTCGTTGCTGAAGGCGTTGAGAAGAAGAGTGAATACAATTATGTAGAAACACTTGGCATCGATGAACTTCAGGGTTATATTCTGAGCAAACCGGCCGGCGTCCTTGAAGTCGAACGAATGTTATTTGACAGTGCAGCCAAACGTATCAATTTTGGGTAATTACTAACTTTTACGCGTCGCGACCCGGATCTGACAGATAACAAACTGGGATCAGTTTTGAGCTGACACACCGAGAACAGATTAAAAGACTATTCACCACAGAGTCACAGAGGGCACAGAGTTTTTAATTTGTTAACTACGCCTGTGGCGTAGTCAATAATACAATGCTTGTCTCTGTGGCCTCCGTGACTCTGTGGTGGAATACTTTTGAGTAACAATGGAATAGTGACTGTAGGGTGCGCCGTGCGCACCGCGAAATTTAAAGTGTGTTGCCCAGTCTTCAGTCTCGGTGCGCACGGCGCACCCTACGATCGATCCATTCAGCTGTCAGGTGACGTCTGAATCTTTCCTCACGATTTGTAAGAACAGATATGAGTTACTACAGATTTCCTCTGTGGCCTCCGTGACTCTGTGGTGAAATACTGTTGCGTTTTTAACAGGAATGGTTTGCTGATTAACTGCGATTATTGATCGAACCAGATGCTGATGATCTGCACATCCTCCTTGCTGAGGTTGCCGGTAATGTTTTTCAATTGAAAGTAGTTGGCCGCGTATTCATACTTGGAAGCTGCATAATCCAGTCTGGCTTTGTAGAGTTCCCGTTGCGCGCGAAGCAGGTCGGCGTTGGTTCGTGTGCCTGCCTTGTAGCCCGCACGAATCGACTTCAGTGCGGCTTCTGTCGACTCGACTGCGACACTCAGGGCCTTGATCCTGTTCATTGCGGTGATGGTGTTTCTGAAGACCTTGTTGGTTTCTCTGATGACCGAACGCAACGTACCCAGCAGCTCGTCCTGCGCCTGTTCCTTGCGGTTAATGGCCTCTCTGACGCGTGAGCTGACCTGGCCGCCGGTATAGATCGGAAATTCGAGTTGCATACCGATTCTTGCATCATCGATGTTACTGTCGCCGAAACGACCGCCGGTTTCAACGTTGCCGTAGCTGGCAAAAGCATCAAATTTCGGGTAGTGGCCGGCCTTGAAGCGGTCGACTTCGTAGCCGGATGTCTGAACCTGGTATCGGGCCGCAAGCAGCGTCGGGTTTTTATCTTCGGCTTCGGCCACCCAGTGCTCTGAATCCAGTGGCTCCGGAGTTATGGGCTTGAATTTTTTGCCCAAAGGCGCAAGTGCTTTAGGTGGCACCCCCGTTATCTCCTTGATGCCATCAAGCGTGTCTTTGACCAGGTCCTGCGCTGCGATAACCTGGGCATCGGCGAGGTCAAAGGCGGCCTGTGCTTCGAGATAATCGGTAACGGTGGTTTTACCCACTTTATACAGCTTCCTCGTGAGCTCCAGTTGTTCCTTGATGGCATCTCTCTCGGCAACAGAGAATTCGAGATTGTCACTGGCGGCCAGCGCTTCGAAAAACCTTTGCAGCACGCGCGTGATCAGATCCTGCTGTGCGGCACGGTATTCGGCTTCTGCCACCAGGATTTTTGAATCGGTGATATCCAGGTCAGTGAATAGATCCTTGCGGTACAGTGGTTGTCTCAGGGTGAGCGCAAGATCGTGGCTGTTAAAGCTCGTTTCGCCCGAGGCGCCGATGCCGTTGGTTTCGACGTCTTCGCGGTTGGCAGCGGCTTCAGCAGTGAATACGATAGAGGGTAGGAGGGCGCCGACGCTCTGATTTCTGGTTTCGCGCTCCGCCTTTAGAGCGGAAAATGCCGCCAGAATGCCTGCATCGTTTTGTTCAGCCAGCTGATAAATAGACAAGGGTGTCTCTGTTTCCGCAGAAACAAGGCTGGCCGATGTGGTCAACATCAAGATCAACAGCAGGTATTGAAACACCACAGGTTTATGCATACATCTTTTCTTGTTATTAGTGTATGTTATTGATTATAGAAAGGCGTGGCAGAACAACAAGGTAATCCGGCGTAAATATTTATAAACTCAAACGCATCTGAGATTGTGTCTATATGGTGCTATAACCCATTGAAAATAAATATAACAATATGCTTAGCACAGCGCTTCACTCGGATAAACTGTGGCTATGTCATTAACAGTGGCCAGTGACGCAACCATGCTGATCGATTCATCATTTAAACCCGCCTGGTGGCTGCCATCACCGCATCTGCAGACCCTGTGGCCGGCGCTGTTCAGAAGGCGTGTCGCACCTGATCTGGACAAGGAACGCGTTGAATTGAGTGATGGCGATTTCGTCGATCTCTGCTGGAGCAGGAAAACAGACCGGCCAGTCGTGCTGGTATTGCATGGGCTTGAAGGTTCGGTGCATTCGCACTATGTGGGCAGTTTGATCGTGTCTCTGGAGAACGCCGGATTCAGGCCCGTGTTCATGCATTTTAGGGGATGCAGTGGTGAGCCGAATCGCTTACCGCGTTCGTACCATTCAGGTGACACTGGCGACCTCGCACACGTGGTCGATCACATCAATCAACAAGCAGGCCAACCGCTGCACGCCGCCGTTGGATTTTCACTCGGTGGTAATGTGCTGTTGAAATGGCTCGGTCAGACCGGCGCTTCCAATCCGTTGCACTATGGCGTTGCAGTATCGGTACCTTTCCTGCTGGCGGATGCTGCCAATCGGCTGGAAAGCGGTTTGTCGCATTTATATGAAATTCATCTGATGAAATCGCTCAAACGATCATATGCGACCAAGTTCGAGCGCATCGAGTCGCCGCTCGATGTCGATATCGACCAACTGAAGGGATTCTGGGATTTTGACGACCGGGTGACTGCCCCCTTGCATGGTTTCAACAGCGTGACCCACTATTACACGGAGTCCAGCTGCAGGCAGTATCTCAAGGGTATCAAAATCCCGACAAGAATTATCCACGCGCTGGATGATCCGTTTATGTTTCCTGATACTGTGCCTGATACTTACGAGATCAGCGAGAGTGTCGAACTATTACTGGCAAGAAACGGCGGGCACGTTGGCTTTGTGTCGGGTAAATATCCGTGGAAACCGGAGTATTGGTATGAGAGGCGGATTATTGAGTTTTTAGACGATGGGGTCCGTTAATGAACGCAAATCAACCTGAATCAATGGCATGCTGTCATTTCCTCCAATCGTAGCAATATTTTTTCACCCGAGGAGCGGTTAATTCACATAGATCCAGCCGAACCGTCATTCCCGCGTCTTTGCGAGTCGCGATAAACATTCGCGTTTACTAGCGGCTAAACACAAGCTGTTGTTTACACCTGCGTTCAATGACCTGTAAACAGCCTGCCGCTATCGCCTTTGCTGCCTTGGATGGATTAGTTCATCGAAATCGTTTGATATTTTAGCGGAAACGCGTAGTTTTCGGCGCCAACCTGGGCGTTTTTCAGGATCATGGTGATTTCGGTTTCGATGCGACCCTCTTGATCTAATGTGCGCATGGGCACACCGACTTCCTGGAGCTTGTCTGCCATTTCGATCTTGGCCATCTGGCATACCGGGATTAATGCGGCGAATCCACCGAGTGAGCGAAGGTGGTTGTCCGCCATGGCCTTCATGGTATCGAACAAATCTTCGACTGCTGTACCCTTGAGCGCGTCTTTGGATGCAAAGATGGCGCCGCAGGATTCACCATTTGCAGACAGCCTGTATTTTATGGTGGAGTAGCCCGCAATGGCGGGACCTGTGCCGACAGGCTTGAGTTTTAGTCGGATCGGCTGCGGTTGCACGCCACTGATCGAAGGCAGGGCGTCGCTAATATTGGTGATCTGCTTTTTCTCGGGTGAAACCGTGTAGATGGATTGGTTACTGAAGTTGACCAGTATGTATTCATCGCTGCCGCGGGTGTTGAGTCTGGCCATTGTACCGTTGGTTAAAAACTGTGATTTCTGATTCTGGTTTTTGAATTCAATCACGGTGTCTGCATGCGCAGTCGCGCAAAGCAAAAAGGACAGGGTAGTGAATGCTATCAGTGGTCTCATTTGGCGTTCCCGATCGTGTTTTTATCGTTCTGACGGAAAACGGATTCTAACGTATTGCAGCTATCGAATAAAACCAGCAGCCAGTCTGGCTGTTATCGCGGGTTGGCCCGCAAGCTTTGCTGTGCGCTGTGTTATTCTTGAACCAGTTTGGAAAAGACGCCTTTGAGTCCACCCGCCAACGCCTCGATCCAGGTCAACTTGTAGTATTTACGATCGAACATTGTCACCTCGTTCATACTGCGGTTGTGGTACTTGTGTTTGATCCAGGCGTTGTAGTCGAACTGCTTGCCAATTTTGAAGCGGTACTGGTTGAATGGATGAAAACCTTTTTTCTTGATCACAGCCGCGCCAAAATCGAGTATGCAGGGACTCTCATCGCTCGTGACTAGCAGGTTGTCCTTGCGTTTCAGGTCCATGTGCGCAACGCGTCTTGCGTGCATGACCCGAATATAGTTAAACAGCTTGCGGTGGAATTCGTCTTCGTCCAGTGGGCGCTTGGTTCGGATGGTTCTACCTTCAATGTATTCCAGCACCAGGTATTGCCTGTCGATCAGGCCATAACAGGCAGGGACGCCGTCAAAATCGCCCAGTTGCTGATAGACAGCGTACTCGTGTCTGAGCATATGCCGGTTAAAATAACGCACCAGACCGCCGCCATGTGGAATCTTGATCACAAGATGATTATGGGCATCCTGATATACCAGAGTCTGGCCCTGATAACCGGCAGCTAGGACATGGGCTCCGGATTTTATGCTATCTTCAATCCACTTCTTAAGCGCAGTTTCATCAAGATTTTCCATATTTCTTCGTCATTGTTAAAGCTTGATGATCAATAAATACATGCATCCGATCAGGTACAGCATAATAACAGGCTCGCCATTTTTAAACAGGCTTTGTTTGAATGACCAGTCGCTGCTGGTCGTCCCCGCCTTGTTGCTCAAGTTTGGAATCAGTGCGTGAATGTTTCTGCTCCAGTTCTGCCATTCTTCACCAAACAACTTGTTCAGCTTAGCATCTTCATAAGATATAGCAGGTGGATAGTAAAAAAGCAGCAAAAATAGCATCAATACATAAGCCCACCACAAGTTTGATGCAATGGAGAAGCCGAGCAGGATCAGGATATTACCCACATAAAGGGGGTGCCTGACATAGGCGTACGGGCCGTCTGTGGCGAGCACCTTGTTTTTCTTTACATGCCCGGAAGCCCATAGTCGGATCAGGGCGCCGATGATGGCGACGGCGCTGCCGGCAATAAGCAGTTCCCGGGCCGGCTGGCCGAAATAGCTGACCAAGGGCACAAACAGTATGGCAAACCACTGTCTTGAAGCCTCATGGTAGCGCAGCGGGCGGATCAGTTTGTTGAGGCCGTGGGCCTCGGGCATGGAGTCAGTGCGTCCCATTATTATGTTCTGCTGTATTGTCTGGTTTGCAGATTATACCATTCAGTCCAGGCTAACGGCACGCAACTGCGCAGCGGCATCCTCGGGGCTGATCGTGCTGACGAATAGCCCGGATCCGAGCTCAAAACCGGTCGGAATGCTGGTGCGTGGACAGATTTCCAGGTGCCAGTGATAGCTGGGTGGACAGTCGGCGCAGGCATCACCGTGCGGCTGTGAATGCAGGAAGAAGTTGTATTGCGCGCCACCGATGACATGGTCGAGACGGCTCATGGTGCGTTTGAGTACCGATGCGAAGTCTGCCATGTCCTCATCCGTACTGTTGATGAAATCGCTCTGATGCTGCAACGGCAGGATGTGGACCTCCCATTCATAACGGCTGGCAAAGGGCTTGATTGCGATAAATTTATCGCCACGTTCAACGACGTACTGGCCAACGTCGACACGGCGGCGGATTTCCCCGGAGTTGCGGTCGTAGATGGTCGCTTCAAAGGTCAGTGCTTCATCGATCATGGCACAGAAGATGCACTGATGGTTTTTCTGGTAGTAATTACGGCTGTGCGTTATTTCGTTGTAGACATTTTCCGGTACCACCGGCATGGCGATGATCTGGCTGTGTGTGTGTTTGATGCTGGCACCGGCTGCTTCGCCAAAATTCTTGAATATGAGTACGTACTTCAGGCGCTCATCGGAATCATAGAGTTGCTTCATCCGGGCGCGGTAGGTCTGGAACAGGGTGCTCAGGTGCGTAACTGCCATTTCATGGATGGCGATACCGTGATTGTTGTGGTCGATAATGACCTCGTGGCGACCATAGCCCTCGATCGCCTGCTGAAGACCGAAATTGATACCCGAAGCCGTGCGGTCGTCGCCGAGAACCGGGTAAAGATTTTCAACGATGCGGATTACCCAGTCTTTTTCATTCGGCACGGCAAGAATGGTCGGCGGCGTTTTATCTTCATTGCCGGTGCAGAATGGGCAGCGGTCAACGTGGGCTTCGGTGTTGCGCTCGATCCGCTCTTCGGCGTCGCGTGGGCGCATACCACGAGCAGTTGCGACCAGTACCGATTCACTCGGGACAATCGGGTTGATACGGATCTCACGAACGGTTTCATCTGTTTCTGACACAACTTGACCCTGTAGCTGAATTCGACGGGGAGATTTTACCCTATCGAAATCAGGGTAATCAGCCCCCGTTTTGGATATTCGTTGATGGTATCGAGAACGGCTCAAGCGATCTGCCCGGTCAAGATTCGTAGGGTGCGCCGTGCGCACCATTGAATCCGTGCTGCGCGGGCTTCATGCTGTAAGCCTTCGAATTTGGTGCGCACGGCGCGCCCTGCAAGAGAATATCAGTTGAATGTCTCTGGTGCGGGCTAGCCGACGAACGAGGTGCAAGCCTTGGGAAAATCCTGCTAGTATTCAGACTATGAAAATCAAAGAGAATTACGGGTGTGAAGACGTCGAGCCGCGCGGGTTCGTCAGTCTGATGGATTTGTATGAAAATAACTTCCTGCGCTTCAAGAAACTTGTGCCAGACCTGGATTCGCTCGAACAGGATGCCTACTCACGCATCGATGGATGTATGGGCCTGCACATTTCGGTGCTCGAACGTTCGCGATTCACCACCACCTTGCGAATGACCTACCATTTCACCGAGGGCGGCTGCCTGTATGCCGAGCCTGATCTGAGACTACGGGTATATCATGACGCCTGTCTGGTCGAGGTTCTTTCCGGTCATCTCAAGCACGGCAGGCAAAAGCTTGATCATCTACCAGGCGATGCAAAACTGGAAAAATGGAAACTAAACCGTTTTTTATATAAATGGCTGGGATTCTGTTTGCACCAGGGACACCAGTTTCGCAGCCATCAAAAAGACGCGCTCAATCCCTCGGCCGCATCCGGCGCCGCCGTTTGAATTTGCTCTTATACCTTTATAATTACGCCAGCATACATAACAGCGTGTAGCAGCATTGAAAAACATGGTAATATCTACTGCTTTATCAACTGCGCACTGTCGCTCTAAAGCAATGGAACACATCGCCTAAATGGCAGAATTCGCTAAAGAAATATCCCCCGTCAATCTAGAAGATGAAATGCGTCAGTCCTATCTGGACTACGCGATGAGCGTGATCGTAGGTCGCGCGCTTCCTGATGTGCGTGATGGCTTGAAACCGGTTCATCGTCGCGTCCTGTACGCGATGAGTCAGCTCGGCAACGACTGGAACAAGCCCTATAAAAAATCTGCCCGCGTGGTGGGCGATGTCATTGGTAAGTATCACCCGCACGGTGATACTGCCGTGTACGACACCATTGTGCGCATGGCGCAGCCGTTTTCGATGCGTTATATGCTGGTCGATGGCCAGGGTAATTTCGGTTCGGTCGACGGTGACGCCCCGGCAGCGATGCGTTATACCGAAGTGCGCATGGCCAAGATTGCGCATGACCTGTTGGCGGACCTCGACAAGGAAACCGTCGATTTCGTCGACAACTATGACGGCTCTGAGTCTGAGCCATCGGTGATGCCGACACGCGTGCCTGAATTGCTCATCAACGGTTCATCCGGTATTGCTGTCGGCATGGCGACCAACATACCACCGCATAACCTCACTGAGGTGGTTAATGCTTGCCTGGCGCTGATCGATGACCCTGACATATCGATCGCAGGATTGATGCGCCATCTTCCCGGGCCGGACCTGCCAACCGCTGCCATGATCAATGGCACCAAGGGCATTCACGAAGCCTACCGCACCGGCAGGGGACGCATCTATATGCGCTCCAGAGCCGAGATCATTGCGCATGAAAAAACCGGCAAGGAAACCATCATCGTTACCGAGATACCCTACCAGGTTAACAAAGCCCGCCTGATCGAACGTATTGCCGAACTGGTCAAGGAAAAACGCATTGAAGGTATCTCGGAGCTGCGTGATGAGTCGGACAAGGATGGTATGCGTATCGTTATTGAATTACGCCGTGGCGAAGTCGGCGAAGTGGTTCTCAATAATCTGTACAAGTTAACCGCGATGCAGTCCGTATTCGGCATCAACATGGTGGCGCTGGTCGATGGTCAGCCGCAGGTGCTGAATCTGAAGCAGATTATACATGCCTTTGTTCGGCATAGACGCGAGGTTGTCACCCGCCGCACCATCTATGAATTGCGTAAGGCCCGCAACCGCGCGCACGTTTTGGAAGGGCTCGCTGTAGCGCTGGCCAACATCGATGCAGTGATCGAGCTGATCAAGCAGTCGGCCAATCCTGCAGAAGCCAAAACCCAGCTGGTTGCCACGGTCTGGCAAGCCGGTGCCGTGCTTGAGATGATTAGCCGTACCGGTGCTGATTTATCCAGACCGGATGACCTGGAGCAACAATACGGCCTCAAGGAAGATGGTTATCATCTCTCTGAGATACAGGCCCAGGCTATCCTTGACCTGCGACTGCATCGTCTGACCGGCCTGGAGCAGGACAAGATACTGGGTGAGTACAAGGAGATACTGGCGCTGATCAAGGAACTGCTCGACATCCTCTCCAATCCCGAGCGTCTGCTGCAGGTCATCCGCGATGAGCTGGCAGAAATCAAAGAAAAGTATGGCGATGAACGCCGCACCGAGATCCTCGAAGATCAGCTCGACCTGTCGATGGAAGACCTGATTACGGAAGAGGATGTCGTGGTGACCTTCTCACACGAAGGTTATGCCAAGTGCCAGACGCTGGATGTTTACAATACCCAGCGCCGGGGTGGTCGTGGCAAGGCCGCTACGCGGATGAAAGAAGCGGACTTTATCGATAAACTGTTCATCGCCAATACCCATGATACGCTCTTGTGTTTTTCCAGTGTGGGCAAGGTCTACTGGCTCAAGGTTTACCAGATGCCGATGGCGGGTCGCGGTTCGCGCGGTAAACCGATCGTGAACCTGTTGCCGCTTCAAGCGGATGAGCGTATCAATGCCGTGTTACCGGTGCGTGAATACGATGAAAATCAATTTGTATTCATGGCGACGAGTTTGGGTACCGTTAAAAAGACTGCATTGACAAATTTTTCACGCCCGCGCGTATCCGGCATCAAGGCCATCGACTTGCGTGATAATGACCATCTGGTCGATGTTGTGATCACCAATGGTTCCCGTCACATCATGCTGTTGTCCAATGCCGGCAAGGCGATCCGTTTTTCAGAAACCGATGTCAGGGAAATGGGGCGCACAGCGGCTGGCGTCCGCGGCATGCGTCTTGGTAACGGCCAGCGTGTCATCAGCATGATCATGGTCGAGGATCAGGGTTCTATTCTGACGGCGACCGAATTTGGCTACGGCAAGCGTACGGCCAC
Organism: uncultured Gammaproteobacteria bacterium; assembly: GCA_942492025.1. GTDB lineage: Bacteria > Pseudomonadota > Gammaproteobacteria > SZUA-229 > SZUA-229 > JABDQW01. The sequence goes on from CALODJ010000012.1 coordinate 569,983, forward strand.
CGCTGAATACCCGATCAGGGGGCGTGGCGGTCAGGGCGTGATTTCTATTCAGACGAATGAAAGAAACGGTGAGGTTGTCGGTGCTGTTCAGGTGCGCAGCGATGATGAAATGATGCTGATCACCAACCACGGCACCCTGGTACGCATTGCCGTCGACGACATCAGCGAGATGGGTCGAAACACACAGGGTGTGCGTCTGATTCGTTTGACCAACGGTGAAAAACTGGCCGAGATAGAAAAAATCGAATTAATTGATAAAGAATAATAAACAATGTAATCAATTACATATATTATTGAATTAAAGTAAAATATTACATAAATACAATGACCAGAGTATTCAATTTCAGCGCAGGCCCGGCGATGTTGCCGACCGAGGTACTGGAGCGCGCACAGACAGAAATGCTGGACTGGAATGGTTCGGGCATGTCGGTTATGGAAATGAGCCATCGTGGCAAAGACTTTATGTCGATCGCTGAAAAAGCCGAGTCTGACCTGCGCGAGCTGATGGCGATACCCGATAACTACCGCGTGTTGTTTCTGCAGGGCGGCGCCAGCAGCCAGTTCGCGATGGTACCGATCAATCTGCTTGGCAACAGCCAGTCGGCCGACTACCTGTTGACCGGGCAGTGGTCAAAGAAGGCGATCGCTGAAGCCAAACGCTACTGCGACGTCAATGTGATCGCCGATACCAGCAGCAGCCATTTCACGGCAGTACCTGCAAAAGAACAGCTGAACTTCAGTGCAGATGCCGCCTACGTGCACTACACCCCGAATGAGACCATTGTCGGTGTCGAGTTTCCCTATATTCCGGATACCGGTGAGGTGCCACTGGTGGCTGATATGTCTTCAACCATTTTGTCGCGTCCGATCGATGTCGCTAAATATGGTGTGATCTACGCCGGTGCTCAGAAGAACATTGGTCCTGCCGGTGTCACCGTCGTCATCGTGCGTGAGGATCTTATTGGCAATGCCATGCAGACCATGCCCGCCATGTTCGACTACAAGATACACGCCGACAGCGGCTCTATGTACAACACGCCGCCCACCTACAGCTGGTACCTGGCCGGTCTGGTATTCGACTGGCTGCTGCAACAGGGCGGGCTCGAAGGTATGGCTGAAATCAACCGAAACAAGGCAGAAAAACTGTACGCCGCGATTGATGAATCGGATTTCTATTCCAATCCCGTGGACATTGAATGCCGCTCCTGGATGAACGTGCCGTTTATTCTCGCTGATGCAGAACTGGATGCTCAATTCCTCGAACAAGCTGCTGCGCAAAACCTGCTAACGCTCAAGGGGCATCGCTCGGTCGGCGGCATGCGCGCGAGCATCTACAACGCCATGCCGGCAGAAGGTGTTGATGCGCTGATCGACTTCATGGCGGACTTCGAGCAACGCAACGGCTAGCCGGGCTAGCTCACCTGATCTGCAGGGAAACGTAAAAAATGTACAAAATCAAAACCTTCAACAATATTTCTGACAAGGGACTGAGCCGTCTGCCGCCGAGCGATTACGACATCAATCCTGATCATGATAGGCCCGATGCGATCATACTGCGATCGCAAAAACTGCATGAGTATCCGATACCCGACAGCCTGCTTGCAGTGGGCAGGGCGGGTGCCGGTACCAATAATGTACCTGTCGTCAAAATGTCAGAGCACGGCATTCCGGTTTTCAACGCACCGGGCGCCAATGCGAATGCGGTCAAGGAACTCGTCATCGCCGGTATGCTGCTGGCCTGCCGAAATATCTGTCAGGCCTGGGACTATGCCCGCAACGTCGAAGGTACGGCAGAACAGCAGAACAGGGCGGTCGAGGATGGCAAGAAGCGATATGTCGGTTATGAACTGCCAGGCCGGACTCTCGGGGTCGTTGGTCTTGGTGCGATTGGTGTCTATGTTGCCAACGCCGCAGTCGCGTTGGGTATGCGCGTTATCGGGTTCGATCCGACCATTACGGTCAAGAGCGCCTGGAAAATGTCGGCCGAGGTGCAGGAAATGCCCAGTATCGATGAGCTGGTGAAACAGGCAGACTTTGTCACCTTTCACGTACCGCTGCTCGATAGCACAAAAAATCTGCTGAACGTGCAACGCATCGCGAACATGAAGGCGGGCGCGGTTGTGCTCAATTTCGCACGTGACGGTATCGTTGATGACGATGCGGTGTTGAAGGCGTTGAATGATGGCACCTTAGGTGCTTATGTCTCGGACTTTCCAGCAGAAAATCTGAAAGGCAGCAGCAAGGTGATCACGCTGCCGCATCTCGGCGCTTCGACGGTGGAGGCCGAAGAGAACTGCGCCATCATGGTGGCTGACCAGGTCAGGGATTTCCTCGAAAACGGCAATATCCACAACTCGGTGAATTTTCCTGAAATCAGACTGGCACGCATTGGCGAGGTGCGTCTGGCGATTGCCAATCAAAACCGCCCGGACATGGTCGGGCAAATATCGCATGTTCTGGGCCAGGCCGGTGTTAACATTCAGCACATGAGAAACGAATCCAGGGGGGAGCTTGCCTATACCTTGATGGACCTGGACAAGGCCACCGATCAAAGTACGTTGTCAGCTATCAAAGCCATCGACGGTGTACTCAGTGTGCGCCAGATCTAACAAACCCGGGCTTACCCGTTTGAACGACCAACATCACAATGGTTGACCGCTATGGCCGACAAAGACCCGCTTGCTGACGTTCGAAAACGTATCGATGAAATTGATGCCGCTCTGCAGCAGCTGGTGTCTGAGCGTGCAGAATGTGCACGTACGGTGGCCGAGATCAAGCGTGAGCACGGAGACAGCGAACATTTCTACCGGCCTGAGCGTGAAGCCCAGGTCTTGCGCAAGGTCCAGCAGCGCAACCAGGGTCCTTTGACGGATGATGCTATCGCGAGCATATTTCGTGAAATCATGGCCGTCTGCCTGGCCCTGGAGAAACCGCTGAAAGTCGCTTTTCTGGGACCGAAAGGCACCTATACGCACTCGGCTGCGATCAAGCATTTCGGCAGCCGTATCGAACCCGAACCGGTTGCGAGCATTGAAGAAGTCTTTCGGCTGGTCGAGGCTGGCGGTGCCAATTTTGGCGTCGTACCCGTGGAGAATTCCAGTGAAGGCGTGATCAACCACACGCTCGATCTGTTTATGAAGTCAGCGCTGACCATAAGCGGCGAGGTCGAACTGCGTATACGACACAACCTGATGACAAATGAAAAAGATACTGCGTCCATCGAGCGTGTTTATTCGCATCAACAGAGCCTGGCGCAATGCCGGCTTTGGCTCGACAACAACCTACCGAACGCAGAACAAATCGCGGTGCGAAGTAATGCCGAGGCGGTGATCATGGCAATAGAACACGACCGATCGGCCGCTATCGCCGGAACCATGGCGGCCGACTTATACAAGCTGCCGGTGATGGTCGCCGATATCGAGGATGAACCCAATAACACTACCCGTTTTGTTGTCATCGGCAAGTATAAATCACCGCCCAGTGGTACAGACAGAACCAGTCTGCTCGTGTTTGCACACAACAAGCCCGGTTCACTCTTCAGTCTGCTGCAGCCACTGGCGAAACGGAATATCAGTATGAGCAATATCGAATCGCGTCCATCACGACGGGGTGTCTGGGAATATGTGTTCTTCATCGACATCGACGGCCACTGTGATGATCAAAATATTGCTGAGGCTATCGCCGAAATCGAGCAGGCATCGGCCATGGTCACGGTATTGGGCTCGTATCCGCGGGCAGTGCTCTGATCAACCATGTCAAAAACATTCCAGCAACTTGCCGCACCCGGTGTGCAAAAGCTACAGCCGTATCTTCCTGGCAAACCGGTCGAGGAACTTGAACGCGAGCTCGGCATCACCCACTCCATCAAGCTGGCATCGAATGAGAATCCCCTGGGTGCGAGCAGCCGTGCACTGGAAGCGATCGAGCAGTGTTATAAAAGCGTGCATTTCTATCCCGACGGCAGCGCATTCAAGCTGAGTGAACGTCTCGCCGAACAGTACGGTGTTGACCCCGCCTGCCTGACATTCGGCAATGGCTCCAACGATGTCCTTGAACTGATCGCCCGGGCATTCCTGACACCGGAACATTCAGCGGTATATTCACAATACGCCTTTGCCGTTTATCCCATTGTCGTCCAGGCTGTCGGTGCCAGGGCCAGGGTCGCAGCTGCCTTGAGTGAGACGGATGCAACCATGCCACTGGGGCATGATCCTGAGGCATTGATCGACAGTGTCGATGAAACCACCCGTGTTCTATTCATCGCCAATCCGAACAATCCTACCGGTACCTGGATGGATGCGGACACGATCAAAGGCATGCTCGACAGAATTCCTGCAAACGTCATCGTGGTACTGGATCTGGCCTATCTCGAGTACCTCGCTGATGAGCTCAAGCCGGATATCAAAAGCTTGCTGGCGACGTACCACAATCTGGTTATCACCTGCACTTTCTCCAAGGTGTACGCCCTGGCCGGTTTGCGTATCGGCTACGGTCTGTCCCACCCGGACGTTGCCGATGTGTTGAACCGCGTCAGACAGCCGTTCAATACCAATCTGATTGCTCAGGCGGCAGCATTGGCTGCACTCGACGACGAGGCACATGTACAGACCAGCGTCAGTCTGAATACTACTGGCAAGATCTACCTTCAGGCTGAGCTCTCACGGCTAGGATTGTCCTATCTGCCGACAATGGGGAATTTTGTCACGGTCAATTTCGATCGGGATGCGATGCCCGTGTATCAGGCCCTGTTGCATCAAGGTGTGATTGTGCGTCCACTGGTGAATTATCAGATGCCGAACTATCTGCGTATCACCATCGGTACTGGCGAACAGAATGCGAGGCTGATCGCGGCCTTATCAGAGGTGCTGGCATGAGTGAACATGAAGTCGATACGGTCTGCATCATCGGTACCGGCCTGATCGGTGGCTCGCTGGCACTGGCTATCAGGCAGGCGGGGTTTTGCAAACAGATCATCGGCGCCGGTCGCACCGAAGAGACCCTGATCAAAGCCGTCGAGCTCGGTGTGATTGACCACTACGATACCCGTATTGCCAATGCCGTCAAGGACGCCGATATTGTCGTCGTTTCTGTACCGCTGGGATCGATGCACGCGGTTTTTGAACAGATCGATGCCGGTAAAAACGAGCATACCATCATCACGGATGCCGGCAGTGCCAAGCAAAGCGTGATTCGTGATGCAGAATCCGTGTTCAGCACCGGTTTGCAGAATTTTGTCGCCGGCCATCCGATCGCCGGTACCGAACAGAGCGGGGTCGGCGCGGCCTTTGCCGAATTATTTCAGCAACGGCGGGTGATACTGACGCCGACCGAATATACCAGCGCTGATGCGCTCGATCGCGTCCGTGCCATGTGGCAGTCTGCCGGGGCCGAAGTCGAAACGATGACCGCGGAACATCATGACTTAATACTTGCGGGAACCAGCCATCTGCCGCATCTGCTGGCATTTGGCCTGGTGGACTGTCTGAACAATCTGGAAGATATCGACGAGATTTTTCGCTTTGCCGCGGGCGGTTTCCGCGACTTCACGCGGATTGCTTCGAGTGACCCGGTAATGTGGCGGGATATCTGTCTGAGCAATCGTGAAGACGTGATGGCGATGATGAAACGTTATCGCGATGAAATGGCAAAGGTGTACCGCGCCCTGGAAAACAACGACGGTGAAAAACTCAGGGAAGTGTTCGAACGCGCCAAACGCGTGCGTGATGCGTTTTGTGGATAGTCGTATTCACCACAGAGACACAGAGGCCACAGAGTGTTTGTTAATGTAAAACAATTTTTCGGTTATTCTGCAAGTGTCCGGCGTGAAACCAAACAGCGGTTGCGAGAAAGGGGTCTCAACAAGTGGTCAGCATAGAAGAAATCGTCACGCACTCGATGCTATCAGCGAGGGTTTTCTGCAATCAGTCTCCAAGACCAAGAAATCTCTGCGTCCTCTGTGTCTCTGTGGTAAGTATGTATCATGAAATTTATCGTTAACAATGGTGGCAAGCTGTCCGGCGATATTCGAGTGCCGGGAGACAAGTCGATTTCGCATCGTTCGATCATGTTCGGTTCCATCGCCGAGGGTACCAGCACGATCAGCGGTTTTCTCGAAGGTGAAGACAGCCTCAACACCTTGCGTGCCTTTCGGGCCATGGGTGTGCACATCGAAGGGCCCGACAACGGGCGCGTGATCATCCATGGCGTGGGTATGCATGGACTCAACAAACCGGAACAGGCGCTCGACCTAGGTAACTCGGGCACATCGATGCGTCTGCTCGCGGGTCTGCTCTCCGGGCAGACCTTTGACGTCGAACTCACCGGTGATGCTTCGCTGTCGAAACGGCCGATGGAACGCGTCACCCAACCCCTGCAGATGATGGGTGCAAAGGTTGTTACTGCAGAAGGCGGGCGCCCGCCACTGAAAATTTCAGGCGGTGGTGGTATTCGTGCCATTGATTACGCCTTGCCGATGGCGAGTGCGCAAGTCAAATCCTGCGTGCTGCTGGCCGGACTGTACGCTATTGGCAGAACCTGTGTAACCGAACCGGCACCGACCCGAGATCACACCGAGCGTATGCTGGATGCGTTTGGCTGCCCGGTAGAACAGTCTGGCGACACGGCCTGCATCGAGGGTCCGGCGACCCTGTCTGCCTGTGATATCGATGTGCCGGCTGACATTTCATCTGCAGCATTTTTTATGGTCGGTGCCAGTATTGCCGAGGGTTCGGACATTGTTCTTCAACACGTTGGCATCAATCCTACGCGCACCGGTGTGATCGAGATCCTGCGTCTGATGGGAGCTGATATCGAGCTGATGAACCTGTTCGAGGCCGGAGGTGAACCGGTGGCCGATATCCGGGTGCGCAGCGCGCATCTTAAAGGTATACAGGTGCCTGAAGAGCTGGTACCACTGGCTATCGATGAGTTTCCGGTGATCTTCGTAGCTGCTGCCTTCGCCGAAGGCAGAACCGTTGTCAGCGGTGCCGCGGAATTGCGCGTCAAGGAAAGCGATCGCATTCAGGTGATGGCGGACGGATTGCAGGCGTTGGGTGTGAATGCCCGCGCGACGGATGATGGCATCATCATCCAGGGCGGGGAAACAACAGGTGGTACGGTGCACAGCCATGATGATCACCGCATTGCGATGGCCTTTTCAATGGCTGCGCTGCGTGCCAGTGGTCCTGTTATCATCGAAGACTGCGAGAATGTGAACACTTCGTTCCCGAATTTTGCAGGACTGGCTGCGGCGTCCGGTCTGGCCATTCAGGCAGAAGCCTGAGCCCATGAACACGAGCGATCCTGTACCGGTGATAACGCTGGACGGTCCGGGCGGGGCAGGCAAGGGCACCATTTGCCTGCAGCTGGCAGACAAACTGGGCTGGCATATCCTCGACAGTGGCTCCCTGTATCGCCTGACGGCGTTCGAAGCGCTGCAAAAAAATGTCGCTGAAGAGCCGCAACTCATTGAAATAGCAAATAATATGAAGATTGCTTACCTGTCTGCTGAAGGCGGTTTGAAAATCCTGTTGGATCAGCAGGATGTAACTGAAGCGATCAGGACCGAAGCTGTCGGTACGCGGGCCTCCGAGATAGCCGCAATACCCGGCGTTCGCGAGGCACTACTGCAGCGCCAGCGCAGTTTCGCCAGGCCGCCAGGCCTGCTTGCGGATGGCAGGGATATGGGAACTGTGGTTTTCCCCGGGGCTCAGTTGAAAATCTTTCTCACCGCGAGTCCTGCGGAACGTGCTAAAAGACGTTATAAGCAGTTGAAAGAAAAGGGAATAGATGCTAACCTCCCTGATCTTGTCAATGAGCTCAAGGCTCGCGACAAGAGAGATTCCGAACGTAAGGCGGCACCCCTGAAGGCTGCAGACGATGCAGTGCTGCTCGATACCACTGAAATGAGTATCGAAGAAGTGGTTGATCAGGTGATGCATATGGCGAGCGAGCGCTTCGGTTTTGTCGAGGTCTGAACCGGGTTCGGACTGTCCGTTTAACTATTAACCCTTGTGTAGCAGCAGACGCCATTGTTGCAATACATTTATCAACTATTTAATCATGTCCGAAAGTTTTGCCCAGTTATTTGAAGAAAGCCTGAATCAAACAGAAATGACAGCCGGTCAGGTTGTTATTGGCACCATCACCGATATTCGCGACGGTTATGTCATCGTTTCAGCAGGGCTTAAATCCGAAGGTGTTATCCCGGATGATCAATTTAAAAACCTCAGCGGTGATCTCGAAGTCGCCATTGGCGACGATGTGGAAGTTGTTCTGGAAGCCGTCGAAGACGGTTTTGGAGAGACCCGTCTGTCACGCGAAAAAGCCAAGCGTGCCAAGGCCTGGAAGTCGCTCGAGACGTCCTATGAAACTGAAGAAATTATCACCGGTATCATTACCGGCAAAGTAAAAGGTGGCTTCACCGTCGAGCTGGGTGATATCCGTGCGTTCCTGCCTGGCTCACTGGTCGATGTGCGTCCGGTCAGAGACACCTCATACCTCGAAGGTAAAGAGCTTGAGTTCAAGGTCATCAAGCTTGATCAGAAGCGCAATAATGTCGTGGTTTCACGTCGCGCCGTGGTCGAATCAGAATACAGTGCCGAGCGTGAAGCCTTGCTCAACACTATCGAAGAAGGCAAGCCCATCAAAGGCGTTGTCAAGAACCTCACTGATTACGGTGCGTTCCTCGATCTGGGCGGTGTTGACGGTCTGTTGCACATCACAGACATGGCCTGGAAACGCGTGCGTCATCCCTCCGAAGTGGTCAACGTTGGTGATGAAATCAATGTCATGGTGCTCAAGTTCGACAAGGAGCGCAACCGCGTTTCTCTTGGTCTGAAGCAGCTCGATGAGGATCCATGGAGCGAAATTGCACGACGTTATCCGGAAGGTTCCAGACTGCACGGCAAGATCAGCAACATTACCGATTACGGCTGCTTTGTTGAAATTGAAGATGGTGTTGAAGGTCTGGTGCATGTGTCTGAGATGGACTGGACCAACAAAAACATCAATCCAGCCAGCGTGGTCGCACTGGGTGATGAGGTCGAAGTCATGATCCTTGACATCGATGAAGAGCGCCGCCGAATTTCTCTGGGTATGAAACAATGCCAGCCTAATCCCTGGGATGAGTTCTCCGCAACACATAACAAGGGTGACAAGGTGAGTGGAAAGATCAAGTCGATTACCGACTTTGGTATTTTTGTCGGACTTGACGGTGATATCGACGGGCTTGTGCACATGTCGGATATTTCCTGGGATGTCACCGGTGAAGAAGCCATCCGTAACTTCAAGAAAGGCGATACCATCGAAGCGGTTGTGCTATCTATAGATCCCGAACGTGAACGAATTTCACTGGGTATCAAGCAGATGGAACAGGACCCGGTATCTTCTTTTATGGGCGCTAACAAGAAGGGTTCGCTGGTAAAAGGTACGGTTATCTCCGTTGATGCCAAAGCTGCGATTGTAGATTTGGGTGATGGTGTCGAGGGCACCTTACGCGCATCAGAACTATCACGCGACCGTGTTGAAGATGCATCGACTGTATTGAAAGTGGGTGATCAGGTTGAAGCCAAACTGATTGGTATTGATCGCAAGAGCCGGGCAATAAACCTTTCAGTCAAGGCAAAAGACTTCGATGAAGAAGCCGAAGCCATGAAAGACTACGCCAGCTCACAGCAGTCTGCCTCAACTACACTGGGTGATTTGTTGAAGGAACAAATGGATTCCAACGACTAGCCCGCATTTCTCACCAGATGCGCCCTTGTACCTGAGCAGATATAGTTAATAATCAACTATTGAGGACGGTTTCAGATGTCAGAAGAGACTAACGCAAGATCAATGATGAAATCTGAATTGATCGAGAAAATTGCGCGAAAGCAGAGCCATCTCGCATATAAGGATGTCGAGCTTGCAGTAAAAAGCCTACTTGAACAGATGAGTAACTCACTGTCGAACGGCGATCGTATAGAAATACGTGGTTTTGGCAGTTTCTCCTTGCACTACCGTCCACCTCGTTCAGGACGCAATCCAAAAACAGGTGACTCTGTTTCCTTGCCGGGTAAGTATGTGCCCCATTTTAAACCCGGCAAGGAGCTCAGGGAGCGCGTTAATGATTCGTTGAAGAAAGAATGATCTTTTCTTAGTGACGATGAAGACGTAATGTGTATTGCCATATAGACTGACAGTTAAAAATTAAAACGTATTTCACCACAGAGTCACAGAGGGCACAGAGAAAAGGATTGTGTTATTAACTACGCCACAGGCGCAGTTAACAAAGTAAAACTCTGTGTACTCTGTGACTCTGTGGTGAATAGTTTTTAACGTGTTTTAGGTGTGTCAGTTCAAATCTGACCGCAGTATGTTATCCGTCAGATCGAATCGCAACCAACAAAAATGGTGCCAACGAATTCGGTCCTTTTCTACAATCATTTGCCGGGAAAATTACTGATTTGAATGATTGAGTTTTCTCAAATCCCCGATTGGGCGGTACTGGTCCTTGCGACGATTATCGTTATATTGTGGATAGTAACCACGCGCAGCAAGCGCAAGACTTCCAGTAAAAGCCATCTCTCCAGCGAGTATTACAAGGGGCTCAATTATCTGCTCAATGATGAGCAGGACAAAGCGCTGGATATATTCGTGAAACTGATCGAGACCGATTGGGACACAATAGACACGCACTTCGCACTGGGCAAAATTTTTCGCAAGAATGGCGAGATAGACAAAGCCATCAAAATACATCAGGGCCTTATGTCCAGACCTTCGCTGCCAGATAAGTACCGCAGCAGCGTTTTGCTGGAACTCGGTTATGACTACCTGGGTGCAGGATGGTTTGACCGCGCCGAAGGTATGTTCAAGGAAGTATTGATTCATGACCCAGAATCGGAAAAGGCCCTGCAAAATCTCATTCTTATCTATCAACAGGAAAAAGACTGGTACAAGGCGATTGCGACCGCTGAAAACCTGTTTAAAGTCAGTCCAGCAAAGACAGGGCCGATGATTTCACAGTATTACTGCGAACTGGCAGACATTTCCAGTGCCAAGGGTGATGTAAGCCAGGTTGCGCGCAATGCAAAAAAGGCTCTGGGTTATGATTCCGCATCCGTGCGCGCTTCTATCCTTCTGGCTGATATGGCCATGTCAACAGGTGACTATAAACAAGCAAAACATTTATTACAGCAGATCGAGCAGCAGGATGCGGAATTTATACCGCTGATTATGGATAAACTGATTGAATGCTATCATCGCCAGAATGAAACAGAAAGCTTGCTGGAGTACCTGGATCAACTCGAGAAGAGACATGAAACTCTGCCTTTGCTGGAGTCGCACGCACGGGTGATCGAACATTACAAGGGTACAAATGCAGCTATTAATTATGTCATGGATAAATTACGGAAGCATCCAACGCTACAGGGAATGAGTCAGCTGCTCAGCTACAAAGACGCAGACAATAATGGTGAGGCGGCGATGATGCATGGTTTGATTACCGCTGTCGATGTGATCCAGCAGGGCCAATCGGCCTATCAGTGTAAACAATGTGGTTTCAAAACCAACACGCTCTACTGGTTATGTCCGGGTTGTCAAAATTGGAGCTCGGTAAAACCCTATTCTTGTGAACCCTCCTGTTTATGACGACCCCAAAGATCATCGTCGCGCTCGATTTCTCTGATGAGACAAGAACGCTGGAGCTGGTCGATCAGATCAATCCAGCGCTCTGCCGATTGAAAATCGGTAAGGAATTGTTCACTCGAAGTGGACCCGAGCTGGTGAGAAGACTGGTCAATCGCGGTTATGATGTTTTTCTTGATTTAAAGTACCATGACATACCCAATACGGTCGCCAACGCCTGCAAGGCGGCCGCGGATCTGGGTGTATGGATGGTCAACGTGCATGCGCTCGGCGGCCCCGCAATGCTCGCTGCGGCGCGCACTGCTTTATCTGCGCCTGATTCACCCTTGTTGATAGCTGTAACGATCCTGACGAGCAGCAGCCATGAAGATCTTCAGGCGGTGGGCATCGATCGTAGCCCGGAAGAAATGGTACAACGTCTTGCATCAGTCGCAAAACGTGAAGGCATTGATGGTGTCGTTTGTTCTGCGCAGGAAAGCCGGAAACTCAAGTCATCGCTTGGCGCTGAGTTTTTACTGGTCACCCCGGGCATTCGTTTGCCAACTGACGGGGCTGACGATCAGAAACGTATTGTGTCACCGGTCGATGCTGTTAGACAGGGTTCAGATTATCTGGTCATTGGCAGGCCTATCACACTGGCGAATGATCCGGTTCAGAAAATACTGACAATAAATTCCGATATTTCCCAATTGTGAAGGCGCACGTGCTTCTGTAATCTGTTCATTCTTTCAACCAACAACACAAGGACGCGAAATGAAAACACTCAAGTCATTTCTTCTTATCGTTTTATTGTCATTCTCACAGGTGCTCTTTGCGGCACAAGTCAACATCAACACCGCTGACGTCGAGACATTATCCAGTGAACTGTCTGGAATAGGTCAAAACAAAGCAGAAGCGATTGTTGCCTATCGTGAACAGTATGGGCCTTACAAGCAGATTGAAGATCTGACCAACGTAAAAGGGATCGGTGTTAGTACCATCGAAAAAAATAAATCAAAGATGACGATAAAGTAATCGTCAATACAATTCGCTATTATGTTATGGAAGCCCGCATCGCGGGCTTCTTTTTGTTTGATAGAATAACAACTATGTCACACATACAAAACAATCTATACGAAGCTGTTTTGCGATGCATTGAGATTAAGGACCCATTGACAAAAGTCGATGAAACACGAAGCCTGTATCAGCTTTGGTGTGCTGAGGGGCTGAATATGCAATCGTTAGACGCGCCCATGCCTATACCGAATCCAGGTCGCCCTGAGAAACCGGATCTGGTCAGTCCACACAAGGTACCTAAACGGGGATTCAAATCTAAGCAGGGTCTGGTTCGGCTGGCGCACGCCATTGCTCATATTGAATTTAATGCGATCAATCTCGCACTGGATGCTGTCTACCGTTTCAGGCAAATGCCTGAAGCATTTGTTTCCGACTGGTTAAAGGTCGCTGCAGAGGAGTCAAGCCATTTTTTGATGCTTTCGAACTATCTCAAGGCTAACGATACCAGCTACGGCGATTATGCGGCGCACAATGGTCTTTGGGAAATGGCGCAGAAAACAGATCATGACGTCATGGTTCGATTGGCTCTGGTGCCTCGCGTCCTTGAAGCCAGGGGACTGGATGTAACGCCAGTTATGATAGCCAAACTCAGGAACGTTTGTGAGTATGATCTGGTCGAAATACTGGAAATCATTCATCGCGAAGAAATAGGGCATGTTCTGATCGGTAGCCGCTGGTTCCATTATGCGTGCAAGCAACGCGATCTGTCACCGGATACCGTGTTCATTGAACTTCTGCATGAATACATGCAGGGTGCCATTCAGGGTCCGTTTGATTTCGCTTCAAGACTTCAGGCCGGTTTTACCGAAGATGAAATACAGCAGCTGGTTGAAATCAGCGCGAGCAGAGAGACAATTGTATGAACTTGAGAATTTTTACGGTTTGCATTCTGCATTGTGGATTAGCGCTGGTAGCGACATCAGCGTATGCAGCTGATACGACCAGCGCTGTGAAGCTCGTTTATCAGGAACTCGAACAGGGTGTCCTTCCATACCAGGTTACTTATACAGTCAGTGATGATCATTTACGTATTGATGATGAATCCGACTCAAGTGGTTTTATCGTGTTTGATATACATTCAGAGAAGGTGTTCAGTGTAAGCCATCTCGATAAGTCGATTCTTGTTATACCTGACTATAACACTGTGGATTTAAAGCCTGAATTCAAAATCGATATTGAATACAAGCTAATTGAGGATGCGCCAAAAATTTCCGCCAAACCGGTGTACAACTACCGGGTAAAAGCGGTTACCGGCGCAACTAGTGAGACGTGTATGGATATTCAGCTTGTCCCTGGACTGTTACCGCAGGCGGCTGATTCGCTGCGGGCTTTCCAGAAAATAGTCTCAGGTCAACACGTAATAAATCTGGAGAAAACACCTGACGAATTTCGAACACCCTGTTACCTGGTTGATCAGGTCTATAACAAAGGCGATTATTACAGCAAGGGGTTCCCGATACAGGAGTGGCACAGTAATGGGCGCATGCGACAGCTGCTGGATTATAAAGAAACCGAAGTCGATACTTCGATATTTACCATACCGGAAGAATATCGGCAGTATTCATTGCAATAGGATTTGGCGGGCTTTGATAGGTCGGGTTTATTGTCCGCAAATGAACGCAATTGTATTATTATGGGTTTCGTGACACTACTGCCCCACCTGCTCGTCATTGCTGTATGTGTACGTATTACGTTGATGAAATAAAGCGAATTCAACGTAGGGTGCGCCATGCGCACCGAAATCAGGACAACAAGCCCGATTGGCTGCAGAGTGGTGCGCACGGCGCACCCTGCCTGTGAAAGTATTCACCCATTCGATTCGGGGAAGGACCTAACACATAAACCTCTGCGTCTCCGCGGCTCTGCGGTACAAAAATTATCAAGCAGTAAAAATAAGCTAACTAAATTCAACCAGCTCGAATTCCATATCGGCATTTGTGCGTAGATAGTTGCCGTGTTGGTACCAGTCGCCGAGGACGACTCTTTTCACCTTCTGACCATCAAGCTCGAATTCGTGAATTCCAGGCCTGTGGGTATGACCATGGATCAATACTTTAGTCTTAAATTCGCGCATGATATTTTCAACAGCGTGCTGGTTGACATCCATTATTTCGGCCGATTTATCGGATGTGGCTTTTTCGCTGGTGTCGCGTAGTGAGCGGGCAACCCGTTCGCGCAAGGAAAGTGGCAGTAACAGAAAAAGCCGTTGATAGAATCTGTTGCGTACTTTGGCCCTGAAGTTTTGATAGGCGATATCGTCTGTGCACAACAAATCACCGTGCATCAACAGCACCGGTTGATGGTTCATGTGTGCTATACAGGGATCGTCGATGATTTCGAAGTAATGCCGACTGGCGAGCTTCTTGCCGACAAGAAAATCGCGATTACCGTGCATAAACCGGACCCGGGTGCCAGACTGGTGCAGATGATCGAGCGCGTTGAATACAGGTTGAAGGCCGGCTGCCTTGTCGTCATCACCAATCCAGTATTCGAGAAAATCGCCCAGGATGTAGAGCACATCGGCCTGAATTGCAATATCGTCAACAAACTTCTGAAACAGCCGGATAATCTCCGGCCTCTCTGGTGCAAGATGCAAGTCTGATATGAACAGACTGTTGTCAGTCATGCATCAAATTTCAGTGGCCGTTCTAATTTCGACGATATCTTCGGGCACATCGCTGTGACCGGATCGGTTGGTCGTGCTGACCTTGGCGATCTCATCAACCACATCCATACCGTCAGTCACCTTCCCAAATACACAGTAACCCCAGCCCTGTACATTTGGTGCAGTGTAGTTCAAAAAGTCATTGTTTTTATGGTTAATGAAAAATTGGGCCGTTGCCGAATCCGGGTCCTGCGTGCGGGCCATTGCGATAGTGCCGCGATCATTGGGCAGGCCATTGTCCGCTTCATTTTTAATCGGATCCTGGGTACTTTTTTGCATCATCTGGTTATTGAAACCGCCCCCCTGTATCATGAAGTTCTTGATCACGCGATGGAAAATGGTGCCATCATAATAGCCTTCGCGCACATAGCTGAGGAAATTGCTTACGGTCTTCGGTGCTTTTTCTTCGTTGAGTTCGATGACAATGTCACCCATGGTGGTTTCGAGTTTGACAGTCGACATAATAATGGCCTTGTTTAGTTGGTCGATGTTTAAAAACGGATTATGAACGCGCAGTTTGCCCAAAGCGACGCAGCTTGGTCAACCTGAATCTATTTCAGTAATGATATTGTGTTGAACAGGGTGTTAACCGCGGAGGCGCGGAGAAATTTTTATGGTCTGTAGGAGCGGCTTGAGCCGCGATCCGCTGCAAATCGCGACTAAAGTCGCTCACAAAAACCTTAATAATTCTCTTTTTCTCCGCTCCTTTAGCCCGTATTTCTCACCAGGCGGCGTGGAATACTGGTAAGGCATTGGTTATTTGGAGTGAAGCTCGGATGATTAGAAATACAGTGTGTTATTCAAGCATGCCTATCACGCTTCAGGCGGGTCTTGGTTTGCATGAGATCGTAGGGTGCGCCGTGCGCACCGTGAATCTTCAGTGTGCTGGGCTGTTTCGGTGCGCACGGCGCACCCTACGGTCGCTTCACCCAAGCTATTGCTACGCTTTTCGCTCCAGAGCGGCGCTTACGAATACGAATCCTGCGCCTGTTCCCGTGATCCTGGTGAGAAATGCGGGTTAGGACATACATTAATTTCTGCCGGAAAATGGCGCCCCGGAGACGATTTGAACGTCCGACCTGCCGCTTAGGAGGCGGCTGCTCTATCCTGCTGAGCTACCGGGGCAGTATCTTTAATCATGAACCCGGCTATTATACCAGCCAAGGTTAGTTACGTCAGAACTGTTGAATGTAGGTTCCTAATATCGGAATGAACCGCCATCATCCGGTTAACGCGGCAGCTTGCGGCGCTCGGTTTTATGCATATATCGGTGCAACAGACGCCAGACAAAGGATTCCGGCTCGTTCTTGAAGGTCATCACATAATTCAGACTGCTCATGACTCTCAGTGTCCAGTCCATGCTATTCTTGATTTCACGTGTGCCACAGAACAGTAGTCTGTCAGCATATTTGATATCCATATCCTCACTCGGCATCATCGTCTTCTCCACACCGCGGACATGTAGCAGGGGTACGCATTTGAGCTTCAGATAACGTGAGGCCGGGTCCTGGGTGATATGTCCAAGATTGATGAATCTGCCGAGTTCGAGTGCTTCTGCTACAGCAGGAGAAGAACTGTCGGTGATTTCTACCGTCCAGATATGCGGTTTGTGGCTGCCCACCACAGCGCTCAGTCGACTGATGGTGATATTCGCCCACTCTTCATCGAAATTATTGGCCAGTTGCAAATAGTCCACCAGTAGCGGGTTGAGAAAAACGGCCCGAATTTTTCTGGCGGTGATCTCTCTGGGACGCATGATCAGGTTGGCACGCGTGGCAGTATACAGATCATAGTTATTGTAGATGTTCTGGCGGGCAACAACGAACAGATCCGGATTGATCGCACGGGCAGTCATGATGATCGACAGGTTATTCGAGTCATTATCGGATCCTGCGATGATGCCGGCAGATTTATCCACGCCAGCCTGCCTCAGTGTTTTCTCATCAATCCCGGTGCCAAGAATGAAATTCTTCTTGTAATCGACATGGTGATGTTCGAATTCATCACGGACGTCGACCGACGGATCAATCACCGTAACTTCGATATCATGTTCGATCAGCAGCTTGTACAGCTCTTTGCCAAAGCGTCCGTAACCACACAATATCCAGTGGCCGTACCTGAAATAGACAGGATCACTCAATCGGGTGTTGGGAACACCGGTCAACCAGTCATAAATTAGATGCAGTGATGGGGAGTGCATCAGCATTTCAAACATGGTTGCAAAAGTTTCAAACGGATTGACCACGTGGTCTGTGCCGAATGAGAGCATATTCTCTTCATATTCTTTCAGTTCTGAACGGCAGACCACTTTGACGTTGGGATGAAGCAGTTTACTGGTAATGGCGATTTTAAGGTTTATATCATCCGTTGCAGTTAACGCGATGACCCCCTTGCAGTTGGCTCGCTTGATACCCGCAGACTCGAGCTGCACAGCATCTGAAGCATCACCTATGATGTTAGGCACATACTCTCGCATATCATACAGTCTGATTTCATTCAGATTGTCGGGATTGTTTTCAATGACAACGGCACGGTAGTGTTCTTCTGTCAGCGCGGTGACAACCTCGTAGCCGGTTTCGCCCAGTCCGCACACCAGGTAGAACGGTTCGTTGATACTATTTACTCTCTTTCTGAAACGTGAACTGGTCACTGCAGCTTTGAAATGAGGATCCTGTATCAGTGTCAGTATCTTGCCGATGGCATACAGCCATGCAATGACCAGTATGTAAATCGAAAATACGACCCACAGTCGTTGGGCATCAGATAGCGGGTACGGGATTTCACCAAAGCCGATGGTGGTCGCTGTATAACTGACAAAATAGAAGGCATGAAAGATGCTCATGTGCCACGGATTGCCTTGATCATCAACTCCGGGTATCAGGATCATCCCCAGAATCGCAATATTGTATACCGTGATAAGCATGATAAACGGTCTGCGCATGCGCCGAAGTATCATGGCGGTAACCAGGTTCACGGGCTTAACTCCATGCCGAAGTCGGGTAATTAACGAGCTGTGATCGATCAGCCATCGGGCACCTTGAACACATAGACCGGGGTTGTCTCAATCAATGACGAAGCATCGCTGCCTCAATCATCAGCAGGATCACC
This sequence comes from uncultured Gammaproteobacteria bacterium, assembly GCA_942492025.1. Taxonomy (GTDB): domain Bacteria; phylum Pseudomonadota; class Gammaproteobacteria; order SZUA-229; family SZUA-229; genus JABDQW01. The sequence continues at coordinate 588,440 of CALODJ010000012.1, forward strand.
GAGATAATGTTTGCCAGCATTGCGCCACCGCTGAGGGAAACAATGGTAGACATCACGGCGGGGGTAAGCCCTGTTTCCTGAATATGCACGGCAAAAGTCCAGACGATGGTGGCTGATATAAGCTGGACGACGGCGACCAGGCTCGTTGCCAGCAACATGGCGCCCAGTTGAGAGCGGTCACCGAATTTCATGATGGTTGCTATCAGGTTGACCACCAGTACGGCGTATAGCTCATAGACGTTGTGGTGTGCAGGATTGTCAACTTCCCCGACGAAGAAGCCGAAGTTCAGAGTCAAAGCCAGGATCATGAAGAAACTGAAAACCACTTTTTCAAGGTTCATAGATCACCTTTTTTATTATTTGCCCAAATTGTAGCTCATTTGACCCGTTCACGTCCTGATTCGACAACAGGATACAGAGAACACGCAAAATAGCGTGATTATTTTAACCACAGAGGCGCAGAGAAAACGATCACCTTGTACTGCGTATTTATCTGCATTCAGTCAGTATATGTAGGGTGCGCCGTGCGCACCGATACAATTAAACGAATTTCAGATATTGAACATGTATAAGCTGCACACGGCGCACCCCAACGTAAAACTTATCTCTGCGCCTCTGCGGTAAATAGAAGTTGATACCAGGCTGGGAGAGAGTGAATCATGTCTGGCGCACGAGCAACTGCACCAGTATCTCGTGATAGATCTTGGTAAGCTGCTCAAGCTCGTTTATATCAATATGTTCGTTGATTTTGTGAATACTGGCGTTCACCGGGCCCAGTTCCAGTACCTGCGCACCGGTTGGTGCAATAAATCGGCCATCTGAAGTGCCACCGCTGGTCGACAGCTCGGTCTCGAACTGACGGACGTTTTTGATCGCAGCTTTGGTGGCGTCAATCAGTCTGCCTGCTGCGGTGAGGAATGGATTGCCTGATAGCGCCCAAACCAGTTCATACGCGAGATCATGTGAATTCAGTATTTGTTCGATACGACGACGAATCTTTTCCTGGGTGATTTCAGTCGAGAAACGCAGGTTGAATAACACCTCAAGCGTGGCCGGAATGACGTTGTTTGCGCCGGTGCCTGCATTGATGTTGGAAATCTGAAAGCTTGTGGGTGGGAAAAAGTCATTACCCTGGTCCCATTGTTCGTTGACCAGCTCATGCAGAGCGGGGGCGAAACGATGTATCGGATTATCAGCCAGTTGGGGGTAGGCAATGTGGCCCTGCGTTCCAATGATCGTCAGGGTGCCGGATAGAGAGCCGCGGCGGCCATTCTTTACAATGTCACCAACGGTATTCGTGCTGCTGGGCTCACCCACCAGGCACCAGTCAATGTGTTCATCGCGCTGTTGCAGCAAATCCACAACTTTTACTGTGCCGTCTGTTGCAGGACCTTCCTCATCACTGGTGATAAGAAATCCGATGGAACCCTGATGTTGGGGATATCTGTCGATGAAGGACTCACACGCGCAGATCATTGCAGCGATGCTGCTTTTCATATCGGTCGCGCCACGACCATACAGCGTGTTATCGATTATGCTAGGTGTAAACGGGTCACACAGCCACTGATCAACCGGTCCCGGTGGCACGACATCGGTATGTCCGGCAAATACGAATAAGGGCGGATTCGTGCCACGTCGTGCCCATAAATTATCCACCGCATTGAAGCGGTGATGTTCAGTGCTGAAACCCAAAGGCTGGAGGCGCTCGGCGAGTATTTTCTGACAGCCCTGATCATCGGGTGTGACTGATGCTCTGGCGATCAGCTGTTGGGCAAGTTCAAGTGTCGCTGCCATTTAAAGGCGTTCCAGTAACGCCCGTTTCAGTTGCTGCTTTGTATCTTTACTCAAGCGCTTGAGCGTATCGGCTTGAGTGATATCGAAATAATCATTTGCGGTTTCACCGGCAGTGGAGATTTTGGCGTTGTGAATACTGATATTGCATTCAATAAATGTTCTCGCGATGATCGAAAGCAGGCCACGCCGGTCCGTGGTTTCAATGTGCATTCGGGTGATACCATTGTCTTCGATGCTTGCGAAGCTGATCTTCGTTTCGACTTCGAAATGTTTTTGCGCTCGCGGTACAGCCAGTGTGGCCAGATCACTGAGTTCGGTGTCTGCGAGTTTATCCATGACCAGTGGGACCACCTCCTTGGCGTAGTCATTCATGTGCTCGAGCAGGTCATCAGAAAAAATAATCTCGTATGTCTCCAGCAGGCAGCCTTTCATGCCTCTCATGATGAACGCATCGGCAACGCTCAGATTGAGCTGGCCAAGCACACTGACTATTCGGGCAAACATGTGGGAAACCGATCGACTGAACACGAACAGTTCCATACTTCCAGTGCGTGCGTCGGTTCTTGTTTTCACTAACGGCACGTTTTTGTTGGCGTGTTTTTTTATTTCCTTGGTGTGCCAGACAATTTCTGCAGGTGTGTGTCTGAGAAAATATTCGTCGGTGAAATTGTCCCAGATGGCATCGATTTCAAGAATGCCGAAGCCTTCCTTGGACAGATTTCTGAAAGCGTACGTACGGTTGTGTTCGATTTCGCTCTGTCTGGTGGCTTGAAAACCAAAGCCCTGTTGCAGTAGATTTGCAGCTCTGTTGTACAGCTCGATCAGGAGCTTGTCTTTCCAGCTGCTCCAGTGTTTTGGATTGGTTGCGCGTATATCGCACATTGTCAGCAGGTAGAGATAATCCAGTTTCCTCATGGTATTCACTTTTTCGGTGAATTCAGCGATGATCTCCGGGTCACTGATATCCTTTCGTTGTGCAGTGATTGACATAAAGAGGTGGTTGCGCACCAGCCAGCTCACAAGCCTGGCGTCCTTCTGACTCAAGCCGTGGCTTAAACAGAATTCAAGTGCGTCTTCTGCGCCCAGTTCAGAGTGATCACCGTCGCGGCCTTTTGCGATATCGTGAAACAGGCCAGCCAGGTAGAGTAGTTCAGGTTTTTTAATGTGGTGGGAAATGCCGCTCGCCAATGGAAACTCATGACAGAATTCGGGTACAAATAACCGGCGCAGGTTGCGCACTACGAAAAGCGTGTGCTGGTCTACGGTGTAGGCATGAAACAGGTCATATTGCATTCGACCGACAATGCGGGCAAAGGCTGGAATGTAGGCCGCAAGTAGGCCATATCGGTTCATGCGTCTGAATTCATGGGTGATGCCGCGGCTTTGGCGGATAATTTGAATGAACAGACGCTTGGCTTCATCCGACTCGCGGAATTTTTCATCGATCAGATGTCTGTTCTTTCTTATCAAGCGGATGGTTTCCGCGCGTACCCCCTGGATTTCAGGGTGTTGCTCATTGATCAGAAACAGCTCCAGCAAAGTGGAGGGTTTGTTGCTGAAGACATTCTCATGCGTGACTTCGATATAACCGTGTATCGTCTGGAATGACTCATTGATAACAACGGTTTCGCCGGGCTTGTCTTTATACAAAATGGCTTCACGAAACAGTTGCAGCAGCATCTCGTTCAGGCGTTCGAGCTCCATCACAGTGCGGTAGTACTGTTGCATGAATTGCTCGATAGCTCTGTTGCTCCGCTTTTCACCGTTATCCTCGAAACCGAATTCCAGAGCGAGCTGATGCTGATAATCAAACAACAGCCGGTCTTCACGGCGTCCTGTCAGGTAGTGCAGGCTGCAGCGAATTTGCCAGAGCAAGTGCTGGCCTTTGAGCAATGTTTTCAGCTCTTCCTTGCGCAAGAATTCATGATCAACCAGATCATGCAGGCTTGACGCGCCGAAGTGGCGTTTTGCCACCCAGCCGATCATCTGGATATCTCTGAGTCCGCCGTGGCCTTCCTTGATATTTGGCTCGAGGTTGTAGGCTGTGTCGTTGTATTTGCCGTTACGCTGGACCTGCTCCTGCAGTTTCGCCTGGAAAAAAGACTGGTCATCCCACATATTGTCCGGCCCGGTCAATATATCCATTTTCTCGAACAACGACCTGTCACCGCATAACAGGCGCGATTCCATGATATTGGTCGCAATGGTAATATCATTCGCTGCTTCATCGACGCATTCTTCCAGGGTGCGTACGCTGTGACCGATTTCCAGGCCGCCATCCCAGAGCAACATGATGAATTTTTCGATCGCATCCTGTGTCTGCGCGTCTTCTTCATTCTCCAGCAGCAGCATCAGGTCGATGTCAGATGCCGGGTGAAGCTCGCCACGTCCATAACCGCCGACAGCGATGAGTGCAACAGGTTGTTCTACCTCGGAAAAAAAAAGCGGGTATAGCGTTGTCAGCAGACGGTCCATCAGTGAAGCGCGGCCGAACACGATATCTTCGACCGGTGCACCGTTCAGATAAAGCTTCTTCAATCCTTGATTGATGCGGGATACTTCATCCTTGAGCACTGACATGGTATCACCGGCACCTGCCTGTATGCTATCAATCAGCTTATTTTCGTCAAACAGGCTGCTAACGTCGTTAAAAATGGTTTTATTTATTGCATGCATATCAGATTTCATCACCGGGGCATTGTGTAAGTACTTCATAACCGTTATCCGTAACAAGGATCGTGTGTTCCCATTGTGCGGACGGACTGTGGTCTTTGGTCACAACCGTCCAGTTATCATTGAGCAGTTTGACGTGGCGTCTGCCAGCGTTGATCATAGGCTCAATGGTAAAAGTCATGCCGGCTTCCAGCTTCAGGCCATTACCGGGCTTGCCATAGTGGAGCACCTGCGGTTCCTCGTGGAAGCCACGGCCGATGCCATGGCCGCAATATTCGCGGACAACTGAACAATGCTGTGACTCTGCGTGTTGCTGTATAGCATAGCCTATATCGCCGAGATGAGTGCCTGGTTTTACCTGTTCGATGCCAGTCACCATACACTCGTGGGCAATTCGGCAGACACGGGCTGCCATGATGCTGGGATTCCCGATCATGAACATTTTGCTGGTGTCACCATGAAACTCATCCTTGATCACGGTGATATCAATATTGAGGATATCCCCGTTTTTTAACACTTTGTCGCCTGGAATGCCATGGCAGACCTGATGGTTCACGGAGGTACAGATCGATTTCGGAAATCCATGATAGTTTAATGGCGCCGGAATCGCTTTTTGAGTGTGCACGATGTAATCATGGCATATTTTGTCCAGCTCTCCGGTGCTAATGCCTGCTTCAACATAGGGGCGAATCATTTGCAGCACCTCGCCGGCGAGGCGGCCTGCTATGCGCATTTTTTCAATTTCTTCTGTTGTTTTTATATTGACTGGCATCGTTCAAATATCCTTGTAAATCAATGTATAGCATTATATATTTCGATATGATCTAATGTAAATTTTCGTTGTTTCCTGGCGCCCATTATGGTATAAAGCCGCCGCGTTTAACGCAATTCGACCGATAGGCCTCTATTCGAGCGCTGAGATGGCACAGAATGGACCACTATATCGGAATTTAATTCGCACATATACCGACACATGCAATCGGGTGCCGACTTTAAAACGGTCATTGCATGGGGTATGTGGAGGCTTAACCCCTTTAGGAGATCACAATGTCAAGCGTATCTATGCGTCTGATGCTTGAAGCAGGCGTTCACTTTGGTCATCAGACCCGTTTCTGGAATCCAAAAATGGCAGATTACATTTTTGGTGCCCGTAACAAAATCCACATCGTAAACCTTGAGAAAACACTGCCGCTCTATAACGATGCAGTGAACGCTATCGGCAAAATTGCAGCCAAGCGCGGTACCATCCTGTTTGTCGGAACAAAACGCGCAGCACGCAACACGGTACAGGAAGAAGCCGTGCGTTGTGGTATGCCCTATGTCAATCACCGCTGGCTGGGTGGCATGCTGACGAACTATAAAACTATTCGACAGTCCATACAGCGACTGATGGATCTGGAGGAAATGTCCACGACAGGCGGTTTAGCGCGCTTGACAAAGAAAGAGGCGCTTGGCTTGCGACGTGAAATGGAGAAACTGGAAAGGGTACTTGGTGGTATCAAGGACATGAAAGGGCTGCCTGATGCGTTGTTCATCATCGATGTTGGCCATGAAGAAATCGCGGTCAGTGAGGCCAACAAGCTGGGTATCCCCGTATTTGGCATTGTAGATACCAACAATTCACCCGATGGCATCGACTATGTGGTTCCTGGTAACGATGATGCTATTAAGGCCATTCGGCTGTATTCACAGGGCCTGGCGGATGCCATCATCGAGGGACGAGCCGCTGCTGTGATCCATGCGGAAGAGGCTGAAGAACCGGCGCCAAAGAAAAAGGTACCTGTCAAAAAAGCACCCGCCAAGAAAGCGGAGAATACCGAACAAGCTGCATCCACAGCGGAAGAACCACCCGTTGTTGAATCAGAAGCGAAATCCGCTGCTGAGGCTGAAGTCGATGCGGGTGCAACTGAAGGTACAGCAGCTGTCGATGAGGTCGCCGAGAAGAAAGTCGCCAAGAAAAAAGCTGCCGAAAATACAACTGATTGAATAGTGCAGGCAAGCCTGTAACCAAGCACACATTAAGATCCAAACGAACAGAATTTCAGAGGTATATTTATGCAGATTACAGCTGCGATGGTAAAAGAACTGCGTGAGCGTACAGGCTCAGGTATGATGGAATGCAAGAAAGCCCTGCAGGAAGCTGATGGCGACATCGATACCGCTATTGAGAACATGCGAAAATCCGGCCTTGCAAAAGCCGATAAAAAGGCTGGACGTGTTGCCGCGGAAGGCCGCGTGGCAGTCAGGATCAGTGAGGATGGAAAAACCGCTGTTATCATCGAAGTCAATTGCGAGACTGATTTCGTCTCTGGCGGCGATGATTTCATCAGCTTTGTAAATGATATCTCTGCTTCAGCCCTGGCTAACAAACCTGCTTCGGTTGATGCGCTGGTTGAGCTTCCAATCGACGGTTCACAGTCTATTGAAGATGCGCGTAAGGCCATGATCTCCAAGATCGGCGAGAATGTACAGATACGCCGTTTTGAAATGATGAATTCAGAAGAAGGCACATTTGGCAGCTATCTACACGGTTCGCGTATTGGTGTTCTGCTGGAAATGGTCAATGCTAACGAAGAGCTGATCAAGGATGTCGCTATGCATATCGCCGCGAGTAAGCCAACCTGTGTTACTGAAGACCAGGTGCCGGCAGAAACATTGGCAAAAGAACGCGAAATCCTGATTGCGCAGGCAAAAGACAGTGGCAAACCGGATAACATTATTGAAAAAATGGTCGATGGCCGTGTGCGAAAATATCTCGCTGAGATTACACTGCTAGGTCAGCCCTTTGTCAAAGATCCGGACAAGACTGTGGGTGCCCTGCTCAAGGACGAAGGTGCAACGGTAACCGGTTTTGTTCGTTATGAAGTTGGCGAAGGTATCGAAAAGAAACAGGAAAACTTTGCTGATGAAGTAATGGCTCAAGTTAACGCAAGCTAAATACAGCATGCTCAGCCATTAAAAATAAAAACCGGGAATCTTTTTTCCCGGTTTTTTATGGTTGGAATAATAAAAATAATGACAACGACGAAACCATCTTACAAGCGGGTATTGCTCAAGCTCAGCGGCGAAGCGCTAATGGGTGATATGGATTTTGGCATCGAGCCGGGTATGATGGCGCGTGTGGCCAAAGAAGTCGCACAAGTGTCCGATATGGGAATCGAGGTTGCGCTGGTCGTTGGCGGCGGCAACATATTCAGGGGCCAGGGGCTTGCACAGTCAGGCATTGATCGTGTAACCGGCGATCATATGGGAATGCTGGCTACGGTAATGAACTCACTGGCGATGCAGGACGCACTTGAAAAAATTGGTCATCCATGCCGGGTTCTGTCTGCGATACGGATCAATCGTGTTTGCGAAGAATATGTTCGTCGGCGCGCTATTCGGCATCTTGAAAAAGGTAGAATCGTAATATTTGCCGCTGGTACGGGCAATCCATTTTTTACTACCGATACGGCGGGCTGTTTACGAGCCATTGAAATCGAGGCCGATGTCATCATGAAGGCAACCAAGGTCAACGGGGTCTTCGATTCGGATCCGGAAAAAAATCCGGATGCGAAACGCTACCAGACAGTAACATTTACTCAAGCAATTGAAAAAAATCTTGGCGTTATGGATATGACAGCTTTAGTTATGTGTCGTGATAATAATTTACCACTACGTGTGTTTAATCTTAATCAAGAAGGCGCATTACCTGCCGCAATGAAAGACTACAGTATTGGCACAACTGTTGTTCTGGAGGAAACAGCATGATTGACGAGATTATTGGCGATGCAGAAGTTCGTATGAGCAAGAGCGTTGATTCACTGCATACCGAGTTCGCAAAAATAAGAACAGGCCGGGCGCATCCAAGTCTACTTGATCAGATACATATTGACTACTATGGCGCCAATACACCTATTAAACAGGTGGCGAACGTGTCAGTTGAAGATTCCCGGACGCTGGTTGTCACGCCCTGGGAGAAGGACATGGTCACGAAAGTCGAAAAAGCCATCATGGGTTCTGATCTGGGACTCAATCCCGCAACAGCAGGCACTGTGATCCGCATACCGATGCCGCCATTGACAGAGGAACGCCGCAAGGATCTGGTCAAGGTTGTCAGACAAGAAGCGGAGCATGCGCGTGTTGCTATTAGAAACATACGTCGTGATGCAAACGGTGACTTCAAGGATTTGTTAAAAGAGAAAGAGATTTCCGAAGATGAAGAGCGAAAAGCTGAGGAGCGTATTCAGAAATTGACAGATAGCTTTGTCGGCAAGATTGACAAGGTCTTGGCTGACAAGGAAGCTGAATTAATGGAAGTGTAGGCGGGCAAATATTTAGTTTCGGACAATCGATTCCGGAAATACGATCTCGTTCGTGACCAGGCACCGTACTTCATGGCTACAGCAAAACATGATAACAAACCATCGCTTCCACAGCATGTTGCTGTTGTGATGGACGGCAACGGCCGCTGGGCAAAAAATCGTTTTCTACCTCGAACGACTGGCCATAAGGCCGGTGTCGATGCGACTCGTCGTCTGGTTCGATCATGTGTAGAGAAAGGTATAGGCTGTTTGACGCTGTTCGCCTTCAGTAGCGAGAACTGGAATCGGCCTGACCACGAAGTCAGCAGCCTGATGGCTTTGTTTTTGGCAACCCTCAACTCTGAGTTGAACAAGCTTCACCAGCAAGGTGTGCGTATCCGTTTCATTGGAGACCGCAGCCGGTTTTCCGCCAGCTTGCAGAACAGTATCACCGCTGCAGAGAAGAAAACCGAAGCAAATACACGGCTGAATCTGAACGTCGCTGCAAACTATGGCGGCCGTTGGGATATTGCCAATGCTGTACGCAATATCTCGCAGAAATTGCTCAAGGGCGATATCGAGGCACAGGAGATAACAGAGCAAACTATTAGCCGGGAAATCAGTCTTTCAGATCTGCCTGAGCCTGATCTGTTGATTCGCACCGGTGGCGAGCAAAGGATCAGCAACTTCTTGTTGTGGCAAATCGCCTACACCGAGCTGTATTTCACTGACACGCTTTGGCCCGAGTTTAATGATGCTGCATTTGATGAAGCGCTCAACTGGTATGCCACGCGGCAGCGACGCTTTGGTAAGACTGGCGAGCAGGTTGAGTGCGGTCAGGGAATGCGTTAGCTATGCTGCTGCAACGCATAGTCACAGCAATTCCACTGGCGATCGGTGTTATCTGGATCATTCTGTTCCAGTCGAGTCAGGTTTTTTTCTGGCTAACCATGGTAATCACTGCTCTGGCAGCCTATGAATGGGCAAAATTGGCGGGGCTGAAATACGTCGGGCAACTCATCTATGTCATCTTGCTGTGTGTAATTCTCTGGGTGACTGTAAATTATGCCAGCCAGCTGACGCAATATTTTGTTTATGCTGGCGTTGCCTGGTGGTTTATTGTTAGCCTGTATCTGTTAAAAAAACAACCAAAGCCAGTCAGCAAGGAAGTCTCTTTGCAGAAACTGGTAGCAGGTAGTCTGGTCATTCCATCAGCTGTATTTGCGATGAATGCCGTGCACGTCCAGCACAATGGCCCTGAATGGCTGCTTTATGGCTTGATGTTGGTGTGGGTGGCAGATATTGGTGCCTATTTCAGCGGTAAGCATTTCGGTAAGAACAAGCTGGCACCGGCTATCAGTCCGGGTAAAACTCGCGAGGGTTTATATGGCGCTATTGTGGCGGTATGTTGCTACAGTGCAGCAGCCGCCTATTACTTTGAACTTGATATGGCCGCTGCCGTGTGGCTGCTTTTGCTGGCTATTGTGCTGACGCTGGTTTCCGTTGCCGGCGATCTATACGAGAGTGTACTAAAGCGTGAATTTGGCGTGAAAGACAGCGGAGTTATACTGCCTGGCCATGGCGGCATTCTCGACAGGATTGACAGCGTGCTGGCGGCTATGCCCCTATTCATGGTCGGGCGCGAGCTGTTGCTGCAACCGGTATTCAACCCATGACTGCATCCCGGGCTATTGCGATTCTGGGTTCCACCGGAACGATAGGGCAGAACACACTGGATGTAGTATCACGTCACCGTGATAGTTACCGCATTGTCGCATTGACGGCAAACACTGATGTTGATGGGCTTGAAAAACAATGCCTGCTGTGGCAGCCTGAATATGCGGTTATGAGCAATCATAACAGTGCACAACAACTGGTTGAAAAACTCAAAAATAAGGGGCTGGCGACACAGGTGCTGGCCGGTGTAGAGGGCTTGCAAGAGGTTGCCAGCCTGCAACAGGTTGATACGGTCGTTGCCGGTATCGTTGGTGCTGCCGGCCTGCTGCCAACCCTGGCGGCCGCGGAAGCCGGGAAGCGAATATTGCTCGCCAACAAGGAAGCGCTGGTGATGTCAGGGCCGTTGTTTATGGACGCAGTGCGCAATAGCGGTGCTGTGCTATTACCGGTCGACAGCGAGCATAATGCCATTTTCCAGTGCATGCCCCACACCGCTCAGGACCAGGCACCTCCAGAACAGTACGGTGTTGGCAAAATCCTGCTGACGGCCAGTGGAGGCCCCTTCAGAACGCTGCCATTGGAGCGATTCCATACCATCACACCCGAGCAGGCTGTGAGTCATCCGAATTGGGTGATGGGTCAGAAGATTTCCGTCGACTCGGCTACGATGATGAATAAAGGCCTGGAGGTGATCGAGGCGCACTGGTTATTCGGTGTCGCTCATGATCTGATTGAGGTCGTAATTCACCCTCAAAGCATCATTCACTCCATGGTCTCCTATACTGATGGTTCGACCCTTGCGCAATTAGGCAATCCAGACATGCGCACGCCCATTGCGCATTGCCTGGCCTGGCCGGAACGTATCGATTCGGGGGTTGAACCTCTGGACATAATTGATGTCGCAAAACTGGAGTTTGAGAAACCTGATATGCAGCGCTTTCCCTGCCTGAAGCTATGTTACCAGGCAATACAGGCGGGCGGCTCCACGAGCATCGTTCTGAATGCCGCAAACGAAATTGCGGTTCAGGCATTTCTACAAAAAAAAATACGGTTTACAGCGATTGCAGAGATCATAGAAAGTGCTTTGAGCGAAACAACAACTACCGATGTCGACTCACTGGATGCGATACTGTCAGTGGATCAGTCAGCACGGGAAATAGCGCAGTTACACATTAACAACTCAGTAACATTTTAATCGATGAGCATTCTGCATAACCTTTTCTTTTTTATTGTCGCCATAGGTGTACTCGTCACTTTTCATGAGTTTGGCCACTATTGGGTAGCCCGCAAACTCGGAGTAAAGGTGCTGCGGTTTTCTGTCGGTTTTGGCAGACCATTAATCCACTGGCGCAGGAAAAACGATCCAGACAAGGTTGAGTATGCGATTGCAGCCATACCCCTGGGTGGTTATGTCAAAATGCTCGACGAGCGTGAGGGTAATGTCCCCGATGATGAGCTCGGCCGAGCTTTCAATCGACAACCTGTGCTGAATCGCGCCCTGATTGTATTCGCCGGGCCGGCATTCAACTTTATTCTGGCGATTCTGTTCTATTGGCTGGTGTTTGTCATAGGTACAACGGCGCAGCGTCCGTTGCTGGGTGTGCCGCAGCCCGATTCAATGGCTGACCAAGCCGGTTTTGCCAACCAGGATGAAATTCTGGCCGTAGGCGAGTCACCGGTCGAATCATGGAACACGTTCCGCATTTCCCTGATTGATCAGGGGCTGGATGGGGGCACACTGGACATCAAGGTGCGCGATGCGGGAGGTTTCGAGCAAACGCGTCTGCTGCAACTGGGAAAGACGCGTGTTCTCGAAGACGAGACAGATATCGTCACCAAACTTGGATTTGAAATGTGGCGCCCGGAATTGCCGCCGGAAATTGGCGGCGTAGTCGAGGAAAGTGCGGCCAGTCAGGCGGGCCTGCAGCAAGGCGATATCATACGTGCGATAAACGCTGAACCGGTTGATGAATGGGTTGAAATCGTCGAACGCGTACGCAGCAGTCCCGGCCAGGTATTGACCTTTACTATTGACAGAGGCGGCCAGCGTCAGGCGATCGACGTCATACCCGGCAGTAAAAAGCAGGCCAACGAAATAGTCGGTTATATTGGTGCCTACCAGAATGTACCCGATGAAGTAAGGGACCAGATGCTGGTCGAAGTCAGGTACGGCATTTTCGAGTCGATCCCCAAAGCCGCTCTCAAGACCTTGGATATGTCGCTGCTTACGCTGCGCGTACTGTGGAAAATGCTGACAGGTGAAGCGTCGCTGAATAATATTTCAGGTCCGATAACGATTGCGCAATATGCCGGCGTGACCGCAACCATTGGATTCAGCACCTTTATCGGATTTCTGGCGATTATTTCGGTCAGTTTGGGCGTACTCAATCTGTTGCCGATTCCGATGCTCGATGGTGGCCATTTGCTCTATTACTTGATTGAAACAATCAAGGGCGGGCCCGTCTCTGAAACATTTGAAGCCAGGGGGCAGCAAATCGGTGTAATGATACTCGCCCTGCTGATGATGATAGCCTTGTTCAATGATTTTCAGCGGTTGTTGCAATGAGGTGATAATGCACGATTGCTGGAAATCACTCAGCTTCCTTTCCCTGATAATTTTGATCACTCTTGCATCTGCCGCAGCAGCGGCGCAGAGCTTTATTGTAAGTGATATTCGTCTGGAGGGTCTGGAGAAAATACCCGAAGGTACCTTGCTCAATTATCTGCCGGTCATTCAGGGTGATCCGCTGGATGTCACGCAGGCCAGTTTTGCGATTAGGGAGTTGTATAAAACCGGTTTTTTCGCCGATGTTAAGTTATTCAGGGATGAAGACGTACTGGTGGTACGTGTTAAGGAACGTCCATCGATCACCGATATCCAGTTTGAAGGTAATTCAGATATTGATGACGAGACCCTGGAAGAAGCCCTCAAGGGTGTCGGTCTCGCCAGGGGGCGAATTTTCAATCGTTCGTTACTCGAAAAGCTCACCCAGGAACTCGAAAGCGTTTATTTCAGTCAGGGCAAATACAATGTCAAAATCGAGGCTGAAGTTGAGGAGCTTGATCAAAATCGGGTAAATATCGATATCAAAATCTCTGAGGGCATCAAGTCGCGAATCAAGCAAATTAATGTCATTGGCAATACTGTTTTCGACGACCCTGTATTGCTTGATGAGATTCAGCTGGGTATTCCCTCTGCATGGGCATTTTTTTCAGACGCTGACGAGTATTCAAAGCCAAAATTGCAGGCGGATCTGGAATCAATTCGTTCGTATTATCTGGACCGGGGCTATATCAGGTTCAACGTTGATTCCACGCAGGTTTCAATCACGCCGGACAAGAAAGATATCTACGTGACCATCAACGTCAGCGAAGGCGATAAATATACCGTGGCAGATGTGCAGCTCACCGGCGATATGGTGATCAACAAGAAGGTACTGGAGCAGTTAATCTCGACCAAAACAGGCGATACTTTCTCCCGCAGGAAAATGACTGAATCACAGAAAGCGCTGGAAGATCGTGTCGGTATGATAGGTTATGCCTTCGCCAAAGTGGCGGTACTGCCTCAAATCAATGAAGAAAAGCGAACCATCAGTCTCACCTATACACTCGAACCTGGCAGAAAAGTGTACGTTCGCCGAATTACGTTTTTTGGTAATTTCAAGACCAGAGATGAGGTGCTGAGACGTGAAATGCGGCTGATGGAGGGGTCCATACTGGCGAGTGATAAACTGGAGCGTTCCAAAATTCGTATACAACGTTTGTCTTTTATCGAAGAGGTCGAGTTTGATACCCGGCCAGTACCGGGTACAGACAACCAGATCGATATCGATGTCACCGTCAGCGAACGCTTATCTGGCAGCTTTAATATAGGTGCTGGTTTTTCCCAGGCGCAGGGGTTGTTGTTCAATGTGGGGCTGACCCAGGAAAATCTGCTGGGCACCGGTCAGGCGCTTTCTCTCAATGTCAATACTGACAGGGCCAACACGGTTTACAGTGTTTCACACACAGATCCATTTATCACGCCAGATGGTGTCAGTCGAACTGTCAGCGCATCGTATAGGAAACGAGATGCTGCTCAGGAAGACATTGCCAACTACCTGTCAAATTCGTATGGCGTTAACCTGTCTTACGGCATACCCATGTCTGAGGTGAACACGTTACGACTGGGTGTGGGTTACAACGCGATTGATTTGAAAATTGGCATATCACCATCGCTTGATGTGGTCGAGTTTATTGCAAAGAATGGCGATTCATTTGATAACTTCTCACTAACGGCGAGTTACTCACACGACACGCGGAATCGTACGGTGTTCGCCACACGAGGCAGCGCACAGACGATAGCATCCAATGCCACGATTCCCGGCAGCGATCTTGAATATTACAAGATCAGCTACGACACCAAGTTTTACTTCGCGATGACGCAAAATCTCACCTTGCTGTTGCATTCGGATCTCGCCTACGGTGATGGCTATGGTGACACCGATGAGCTACCGTTTTTCGAACGCTATTTTGCCGGTGGTTTACGGACTGTCAGGGCGTATAACACCAACTCGCTAGGCCCGCGGGATCTACTGTCCAATGATCCTATCGGGGGTAATTTACGGGTTGTTGGTGGTGCCGATGTGATATTTCCTATACCATTCATGGAAAAGCCACCGAATTCTGTCCGTTTGAGTGCATTTTTTGATATTGGTAATGTATTCCTGGACAAGGCACCAACGTATAATTCGACTGAAAACGGTTTTGATGCAAGCCAGCTGAGAATGTCAACCGGCCTGTCATTCGTCTGGCTGGCGCCTATTGGTCCGCTTCGATTCAGTTACGGTACAGCGCTTAACGATGTGCCTGGTGATGATTTGCGTGCTTTCCAGTTTAGTATTGGTTCATTCTTTTAAGAGGAAAATTTATGAAAACTTTTGTTAGTAGTTTACTGATCTTGCTTTTTTTTACTTCGGCCAACGTGATCGCGGCAAGTTCACCGAAAATAGGTTACGTCAGTGTTGAGAAGATCCTGAGCGAGGCGCCGCAGGTACAGGCGGTCAACGATTCCATGGTTGAGCGCTTCGGTGGACGTAAAACAGAACTGCAGGAAATGGAAAAGGAAATTAACGACATGCAGGAGGATTACAAGCGCAATGAGCTGGTAATGACGGAAGACAAGCTCAACGAACTTAAAAACAACATCATTGGCAAAATTCAGGATTTCAAGCAGAAAGAAGCGCTTTTGCAGCAGGAAGTGGCTACGGTCAGGAACCAGGAACTCGCCACTTTGCAGCAATCCGTACGTAGCATCATCGAGGACATTGCCAAGGCAGACAAGTTCGATTTGATTCTGACCAGTGAAGGCGTCGCCTATGCCAATCAAGATCTGGATATTTCCGAAAAAGTTCTCGATCGCATGAGAAAGGCCTACAAGAAAAAATAAGCGATAGATGCCATTTACGCTTTTTGAGTTAGCCGATATAACCGGAGCCGGGTTGTCTGGTCGCGGTGAAACTGTAATTGACAGTGTAGCTGATATCACAAGCGGCAAAGCAGGCAGTATCGTTTTTGTTTCAAACACAAAATACAGCAAATATTTGCGCGACACAGATGCTAGCGCGATCATTGCAAGCGAGAAACTGTTGGCTGGCTGTCATAAGCCAGCCCTGGTTACTGAACAACCGCGCGTCGTATTTTCTAAAATTGCGCGGCTGCTGAATCCATTGCCTGAAATCCAGCCCTGGATTTCCCCACATGCCGTAATAGCGGACGATGCTGATATTGATGCTTCGGCCAGGGTAGAGGCCTGCGTGGTTATTCAAAGCGGTGTCTCCATAGGGGCCGGTACATGGATATCGCCAGGATGCGTAATCGAGAGGAACGCCAGAATAGGGGTGAATACCCGGCTTTTTGCCAATGTCACTGTCGGTGAAAACTGTACAGTTGGTGACCATTCGATTTTACACTCTGGCGCGGTTATCGGTGCAGATGGTTTTGGCTTCGTCTGGGATAAGGACGCCTACATAAAAGTGCCGCAGCTGGGCTTTGTGCAAATCGGCAATAATGTCGAGATTGGAGCCAACACAACCATCGATCGCGGGACGATTGGGAATACGATTATAGAAAACGGGGTAAAAATCGATAACCTGATTCAGCTGGGTCACAATGTGCGTATCGGTGAGCACACGACTATCTCCGGTCAGTCTGGCCTTGCCGGTTCGGTAAAACTGGGTAAAAAATGTATCATCGGTGGCGGTGTGGCTATCAGTGATAACCTTGAAATCGCTGATAATGTCACGCTGGCTGGCAGGTCGAATGTGGCTAATTCAATCAAAGAGCCCGGGATTTATGCATCTGTTATACCTGTCGTCGAAGCAGGAAAATGGCGCAGGATACTCACCAGAATAAGACAACTGGATGATTTGGCAAGGCGAATAAAAGCGCTTGAATCAAAAAAAACATCAACATAATGGAGATGCGCTGTGAGTATGATGCTGGCAGAAGAAGTTAAAAATTTTTTACCCCATCGCTATCCCTTTCTGCTGGTTGACCGGGTGCTTGAATGCACACCGGGTGATACGCTGACAGCGATAAAGAACGTATCCATCAATGAGCCATACTTTCTTGGGCACTTTCCTCAAAAAGCGATCATGCCGGGTGTGCTTATCATCGAGGCATTGGCACAGGCCACCGGTATCCTGGGTTTCAGGACGATGAGCGAGACACCCAGAGATGATCTGCTCTATATGCTTGTTGGTGTTGACAATGTCCGTTTCAAGCGACAGGTCATTCCGGGTGATCAGCTGATCCTCAAAGCCAAACTGGAGAAACGATCCAGGATCATCTGGAAGTTTACCTGCGAAGCCAGCGTCGACGGTGAACTGGTGACTTCTGCCAGTATGTTATGTGCAGCAACCGAGAAGGAATAAGCCTGTGATTCATGAGACCGCAATCATCGATGAATCGGCCGTGATCGCAAGTGATGCAGAAATTGGCCCCTACACTATCGTCGGAGCTGATGTACACATTGGTTCTGGCACCATCCTGGGGCCACACGTGGTCCTCAAGGGCCCGACGCAGATTGGCAGAGACAATCGGATATTCCAGTTTGCATCGATTGGTGAAGATCCGCAGGATCTGAAGTATCAAGGCGAGCGATCAAGACTGGTCATTGGTGATCGCAATACTGTTCGAGAAGCTGTAACCATACATCGCGGTACCGCTCAAGACAACAGTCTGACACAAATCGGCAATGACAACCTGTTTATGGCTTATGTGCATATTGCGCACGATTGTATTCTGGGTAACAACATCATTCTTGCCAACAACACCACACTCGCGGGTCATGTAATTGTTGAAGATTATGCGATTTTGGGAGGCTTTACCGCTGTTCACCAGTTTACCCGCCTGGGCGCACATTGCTTTACCGGTTTTGCCACCGCACTGGATCGCGACGTATTGCCGTATTTCACCGTTGCTGGTAACCGAGCCAGGGCCCGAGGCATCAATAAGGAGGGTCTGGTCAGAAAAGGGTTCAAACCCGAGACCATTCGTGCGCTGCAGGACACCTACAAAATTCTCGTGAAATCAAAAGGCACTTTAATAGAAAAACTCGAGCGCGTATCCGAGCTTGCAGCGATGCATAGCGAAGTCCAGCAGATCATCGATTTTCTGAACAAGAGCGAACGTGGCTGGGTTCGGTAAGCGTCTGAGTGATGGGAATGCGAGTTATTCAACGAATGCGCAAGATGCTGGCGGTTGCCGCCGCGCTGTCGCGACTCGCAATGACGAGTAAGCGGGACAGCAATGGGGTGAAATACTCTGCGCGCTTTACGTCTTTGCGCTGAATAAACCTGTAAAATCTCAGACATCCGCCAGCTTCCACACGTCATACGCCGGTTCTTCGTAGGGATGGCTGCGCTTCAGGGCCGCAATTGCGTCCTCGATCCGGTCATCATCACAGACCATTTCTATCCTGAATTCGGCAACGGTTTCAATGTTGCCCTGCTCGCCGATATAGGGTGAGCTGCTTTCAAGGGGTCTGAACTGGCCCTGACCGAGTGTTTGCCAGCAGCAGCTGTCATAGGCACCAATTTTACCGGCGCCGGCGGTAAACAGGGCCTGCTTGACCTGTTCTGAGGCGGTTTCTGGCACGAATACACATATTTTATACATGGTTTGTTTTTTGGAAAATGCGTGCAATAGCGTACAATCTACACCTTTACAGCTGACAGGAAAATACCGATATGAGTGGTGGGATTCAACTATCCGGCGAACTGATTGCCGAGGTCAAGGAAGTCCTGGTGAAACATGACGCACAGGCAGAGAATGACCTGATGACGATGCAGTATCTGTCGGCCATCATCGGCTATGTGCTCGCGCATCAGACGAATCCCGGCATGGACAAACGCGGCTTTCTCAATGATCTCGCGACATTCATGGATCAGGTTGTGAATCAGGTCGAAGCTGATCTGAAGCCACAGCAACCCTCGCAGCAGGCCTTTGGCATCTGGAAGCCGGGTGAAGGCTAACAATGATCTATGAATCCTGATTTCTGGCGCGAGCGCTGGAGCAGGGGTGAAACCCGATTCCATGAACAACACGTCAATCCCTTCCTCGGCTACTACTACGGAGAGGTCGGCCCGCCTGTTGACAAACGCTCGGCACTCAGGGTATTCGTACCCTTGTGCGGCAAATCGTGTGATCTCAGCTGGCTCGCAGAGAACGGCTATGATGTGGTTGGCGTCGAGTGCAGTCAACTTGCGGTTGAGAGTTTTTTCAGCGAGCAGCGCATCGAGTTCAATAAAGAAAGCCTGGGCAGCCACATCAGTTACAAAGCCAAAAAGCTTGAAATCTTGCTGGGCGATTTTTTCGAACTCCAGGTCGAGCACATTGGGAGCATCACCGATATCTACGACCGCGCATCACTGATAGCACTGCCGCAGGCTATGCGCAGGGAATATGTTGGCAAGATCACGCAATTTCAATCGCCGGGAACGCGCACACTGCTGATTACACTGTCATACCCGCAGTCCGAAATGGCGGGTCCGCCCTTTTCGGTCAACGATGAAGAAGTCAGCCAACTGTATGGTGATAAATTTACAATCGAAAAACTTGCGGCCAAAAACATCATCGGGGATGAACCAAGATTCAGAGACCGCGGTCTGAGTGCATTAACCGAGACAGCCTACAAACTTACAAGAAACTGAACATATGACAATACACGCTGCAGAATCAACGAATACGCTGAAAGGGCATGCCCATCCGGCCTTCGCCTGGGTAAGGTCCGAGCATATCGAATCACTCAATGTGACCGTCGAGGAGTATCGGCACATCAAGACAGGCGCCTTGCATTATCACGTTGACGCCGATAATAACGAAAATGTTTTTCTGGTCGCGTTCCGTACCGTGCCGACGGACTCGACTGGTGTCGCCCATATACTGGAACACACCGCCCTGTGCGGCAGTAAAAAGTATCCTGTGCGTGATCCGTTCTTTATGATGATCAGGCGATCACTCAACACGTTCATGAATGCATTCACCAGCAGCGACTGGACCGCCTACCCATTTGCCAGCCAGAACACAAAAGATTTTAATAATCTGCTGGATGTCTATCTGGATGCGGCCTTTTTCTCCCGCCTGGATGAACTCGATTTTTTGCAGGAAGGACACCGGGTTGAATTCAGTGATGCGGATGATCCACAAAGCGATCTGGTTTTCAAGGGCGTTGTTTTCAATGAAATGAAAGGCGCGATGAGCTCTCCTGTCAGTGTTTTATGGCAGACCCTGAGTGAACGTCTGTATCCGACAACCACCTATCATTTCAACAGTGGGGGCGAGCCGAGCCATATACCTGACCTGACATACCAGCAGCTCAAGGAATTTTATCGAACGCATTATCACCCTAGCAACGCGGTGTTCATGACCTTTGGCGATATCCCGGCAGCCGATCACCAGAAACAATTCGAGGAAAAAGCGCTGTGCCATTTCGACAAGCTCGACGTGGATATACGCGTCAATGATGAACAGCGCTTTGACAAGCCGGTTATTGTGGAAGATGTGTACGCCTTCGACGCAGTTGAAGGCATCACCGAAGAACACAAAACCCATCACGTGATTGGCTGGATGCTGGGCCACAGCACGTCACTGGATGAGGTGATGAAATCCAATCTGCTATCGCATGTGCTACTGGAGAACAGTTCATCACCGTTACGCAAGGCGCTGGAGACGACCAAGCTGGGTACAGCACCGTCTCCCCTGTGTGGTCTGGAGGATTCGAACTATGAAATGTGCTTTATGTGCGGCATTGAGGGTAGTGACCCCGAGCATGCGCAGGCATTTGAGGAACTTGTCATCGGCGTCCTGGAAGATGTTGCCAGCAATGGTGTTCCCCGGGAGCATGTCGAGGCTGTGCTGCACCAACTGGAGTTGAGCCAACGCGAAATCGGGGGCGATGGTTACCCGTATGGTCTGCAGCTCATCCTCAGTGGGTTGTCTGCGGCCATCCACCGCAGCGACCCTGTGCAACTGTTGAATCTGGACCCTGTGATCGAGTCCTTGCGTGACAAGATCCATGATGATAATTATATAAAGAACCTGGTGCAGGAATTGCTGCTCGATAATCCGCATCGAGTTCGCCTGACGATGAAACCCGATATGGAACTGAGTCAGCGCAAGGAAACCGCAGAGCGCGAGCGTCTTAACAGCATGAAAGCTGCGATGACCGCTGAGGATAAAACCCGTGTCATACAGCGTGCAGCTGAACTGGCACAACGACAGCTGCAAGTGGACAATCCGGAGGTGCTACCCAAGGTGGGGCTTGAAGATGTGCCCGCTGAAATGAAAATACCGGTAGCCACGCCAGGAATTATTTCCGCAGCTGAGTCCTCCTTGTATGCGATGGGCACGAACGGAATCGTCTATCAGGAATTGGTGCTCGATCTTCCCGCGCTCGAACCTGACCAACTCGACCTGTTGCCGTATTACTCGACCTGTCTGACCGAGCTGGGTGTCGGAGAGCGGGATTATCTTCAGGTGCAGGCCTGGCAATCGAGTATCAGTGGTGGTGTGAATGCACATACAAGCATACGCGGTTCTAGTGAAGATGTGCAGCACACGCGTGGCTATTACGTATTTGACGGCAAGGCGCTCGAACGCAACAATGAAAACCTGGCAGCGCTGATGCTGGCGACGTTTCAGTCGGTTCGTTTTGATGAGCATGACCGTATTCGCGAAATCATTTCGCAAAGACGCGCGCGTCGTGAGCAAAGTGTCACTGGCAGCGGCCACGGCCTGGCGATGACCGCAGCTTCAAGCGGTATGAGTCCAGTGGCCTCGCTGGGACACCGATTCAATGGGCTCGAAGGCATTCGTATTCTCAAAGCGCTTGATGACGCCAATAAAAGTGGTGCCGTGGCTGATCTCGCTGAGTCATTTAGTAACATCCACCAGCAACTGGTCGACGCACCCAGGCAGTTTATGATTATCGGAGAAGAGGAGAGACTCGATGATCTGGTGAACGGCTTTGAAAAAATCTGGCCCAGTGAAATATCGAGCGCAGGCTTCGAGCCGTTCAAGCTCAGCAGCGTAGATGAGACCATCAGGCAAATGTGGATTACCAACACTCAGGTCAACTTCTGTGCACGCGCTTACAAGACAGTGGCAATGGACCATGCTGATGCAGCGCCATTGTCTGTGCTCGGCGGTTATCTCAGAAATGGTTTCCTGCACACGGCTATCCGCGAGAAAGGTGGTGCTTATGGCGGTGGTGCAGGGCATGACACCAACATCGCAGCATTCCGTTTTTTCTCCTACCGAGATCCAAGACTGATCGAGACACTGGATGACTTTGATCGCGCAATTGACTGGATGCTGACAGGCAAACACGAATGGAGAATGGTCGAGGAAGCGATCCTCGGTGTTGTCAGCAACATAGACAAGCCGGGCTCGCCAGCGGGGGAGGCCAGGCAGGCCTTTCACAACCAGCTGCACGGACGTACACGTGAAAAACTGCAGGCCTTCAGGCAGAACGTTCTTGAAGTCACACTGGATGATCTGAAGCGCGTGACAGAGGCTTATTTGCACCCAGACAGTGCGAGCACTGCGGTTATCAGTAATGCAGCCACATTGGAACAAACAGGTAATCACGGCTTGGATGTGATCAACCTCTAGCCCGTATTTCTCACCAGGCGGCGTTGAACACTGATAAGGCACTAATCCATATAAGAGTATCCAGATGATCAAAAATACAGTGTGTCATTCAAATATGCCTATCACGGTTCAGGCTGGTCTTCGTGTCCGCAAGCTTGCTCTTCACTCAAACCGTAGCTATTGCAGCGCTTTTCGCTCCAGCGCGGCGCTTACGTACACGAATCCTGCGCCTGCTGCCGTGATCCTGGTGAGAAATGCGGGCCAGCGATTGTAAGCTGCTTTGGAAGAGTCGATCCACGTTTTGCTGCTCGTCATCGATTGTTACATTCCACAGGCACAGTCGCTAAAACAGAAACGCTCAGTGGTAAAGAGTCTGGTCGATCGCCTACGCGCCCGATTCAACGCCTCCGTGGCAGAAACCGGCTATTTGAATGAATGGCAGCGTGCTGTAATTGCTGTCAGCCTGGTGAGCAACAATAAACGCTACCTTCAACAGCAAAACGAGCTGATTCAGCAGCTGGTGATGGCGTCGAGCGGTAGCATTACCGTATCCGGCATCCAGCAGCACTGGCTTTGAATACAGGCGACAAGAGACCAGCCCGCATTTCTCACCAGTGGGCGAGAGGATTAGGCAGAGAGTTGTCTGTGCATTGCGTATTTCGTTGATGGAATAAAGCGTAGAAATCGTAGGGTGCGCCGTGCGCACCAAAGTCCGTAGAACAAGCGTGACAGTTGCTACGAGGTGCGCACGGCGCACCCTACCGCACTGGTGAGAAATGCGGGCTAGCGGTAGTCATATAACCAGAACGAGATGTAGTGTAATACAGTGATGCTGTGTAAAACTGGGCTTGCATTTATAGCCAGCTATCGGTTAATACCGGGATGCGGTCTGATCGAACAGGCGGTGATGGTTGTTTTCCGCCTCTATAATGCGGCTTTCTACGCAAATGAACGCAACGGGTAATGACTTAAAAGGCAGCCATGAATAACGATTTACAGAATTACCAGCTGGTCGAGACCCGGCTGCAGGAAAAAATGGACAACGGTACCACACGCTGCAACCTGTGCCTGTGGCGCTGCAAGATTGGCCATGGTCAGCGTGGATTCTGCCAGGCCCATGTCAACCGCAATGGTACCCTGTATAACCTTTCCTACGGCATTCTCTCCTCGATAGACATAGACCCGATTGAAGGCAAGCCGGTCAGACACTTTCGCCCGGGTACCCGGGTCATGTCAGTCGGCAGCTACGGCTGCAGTTTTCGCTGTGGTGGCTGCCATAATCTTGAGATTTCATGGGGCGTACGTGCACTGGATGAACTGGCCCGTGGTGAATCCACGGAAGTCTGGGTCACCCCTGAAAGCCTGATCGAGAGCGCGCAGCGAGCCGGTGTGCAGGGAATAGCCTTCACCTATTCCGAGCCGGCGGTCTGGCTGGAATATGTCATCGATGTCTGTGAACTGGCACACCAGGCTGGCCTGTACACCGTGTACGTCTCCAACAGTTTTGTCACCGATGAGGCATTGCAGCTGGTGGCGCCGCATCTGGATGTTATGTGCTCGGATATCAAAAGCATGCGCGATGACTTCTACAGGGAAATCTGCCGTCCTGCCACGGTGGATCAGGTGTTGCATGCCATAAAGACGGCACACGATCTGGGTGTTCACGTCGAGACGAGAACCAACATCATTCCTGGCAAGAACGATAACCCGGCAGAGCACTTCGCGATAGCCAGCTGGGTGCATGATAATCTTGGCGCTGACAGCCCGTGGCATATCACCCGGTTTTTTCCGGCGTACCAGTTGATGGATATTCCACCCACGCCTGATGAAGCCCTGTTCGCAGCCGCTGAACAGGGCAGGCGTGCCGGCCTCGAGCATGTTTACGTGTATAATGACAAGGGTTGCGACTGTGCCAAGGAAAACCGCCCGGTCGAGTTTTATCTGAACGCCCAGGCGGAAAATGTGCACCAGGTGAAGAAATGCTCGGCCAGCTGCTGTGGCGATGAAGGCATCTTATTGAAGAAATACGAAGAGAAATCCAATCTGTAGACGTTGAGGTTGTCATGACAAGAATGGTTCAGTGTGTGGTACTAAATCAAGAGGCCGAAGGGCTGGATGCGCCGCCACACCCCGGTGAGCTGGGTGTGCGCATTTACGAAAATGTTTCGAAGGAAGGCTGGAAACAATGGCTCGAGCGCCTGACAACGATTATCAATGAGAACGGCCTGAATACCGCAGATCCTAAAAATATCGAGCTGATCGAAAGGCATATGGTCGGCTTTTTCTTTCAGGAAGGCGATTATGGCCAGGCCCCGGCAGGCTTCCAGGCGGGTGGCGGTAAAAAGTAATCGACCTCGTCGATACATCGCATTCAATTAGTTGTGCCTTAAGCCGATGCCAGCCTGAAAATCGGTACGGTGACAAAATTCAGTTTTGCGTGCGCTGTTCTGAGCGCCTCGGTGGCTTCATCCGACGTCTCGGCCTGCGCGAAGATGAATCCAAGATACTGGTTACCCTCGGGCAGGGGTATCAACTCATGGCCCTCACTGATCGTGATATCGATTTTTTCGATATGGGGCACTTTCTGAGCAGCCAGTATACCTTCGACGCGTCGCAGTAGTCCTGCTCGCCGGATCGGTATCATCATCACGCCGCGGCTTTGTTCGATCGGCGTGGGCTTCATCGGCTGCCCAATGGCCAGTGACACAGTCAGCTGCTCCAGGCTCTTGTTCGTGCCGCTATCCAGCATGCGGGCGCAATCACCGCCGATCGTACGTGAGGCGACCTCGAGTATCCAGGCATCGCTTGCGTTGAGGCGAAGCTCGGCATGCACTGGCCCGGTTCTCAAGCCAAAAGCCGTGCAAGCCTGCTGTACACGCTGTTTGACCCGGTTCAGTGAAGCAACATCGAGCTGGGACGGCGTGACGTAAATGGTTTCTTCGAAGAAAGGGCCGACTAGAGCATCCGGTTTATCGAATACAGCCAGTGTGTGCAATTCGCCCTGGTGTAAATAGCCTTCATAGGCAATCTCGATGCCGTCGATGTAGTCTTCGACCAGTACATGGCTGCGTTCAAACGCGTCCCGTGATTCCGCGATGATGTTGCCTACGCGTTCACAGGCAGTCCTGAATTCGTCTTCGTTGTTGGCGCGTATCACACCGCGGCTGGCCGACATATTGACCGGTTTGATCACGCAGGGCCACGGCAGGCCGGCCATTTGCCTGTCCAGCGGCCTTTTGATATCAATCAGACAATGACGCGGCACAGGGCATCCGGACCGCATCAGGTGCGCTCGCGCGAGGTCCTTGCGGCGTGTAAGCCGAGCGGCTTCTGGCGGGTTGTGGGGCAGGCCAAGCCGGTTGGCTGCGAGCGCTGCCAGTTCGACGGTGCTGTCATCACTACCGATGATGCCGGCAAAAGGATCCAGTCTGGCCGCATGCAGTATGGCGCTCAACGCCGACGCATGATCATCCAGATCAATATTGAGACCCTGGTTGACCTCTGTTGTCAGTGAGTGCTCGCCCCGGGAGGCAATCAGTACTCGCACCCCCATCTGCTGTGCAGCGCCAATGTAAGGCGCTATGCGGTAGCTGTTGGGTTGGGATATTAAAAGCAGGCGTCTACTGATTGCTCTGGTACTGTCAGGCTGTTTATTGGGGTTCGTACTGCATAGCCCCACAGACAGAAACATGGCCTGTTTCTGCCTGTGGGAAACCGGTTAAAAACAACGTGTTTTCGGCCCGGCCTCAAATGCGCAGGATATTGTCGACTGTGGCGCCCCCAGGTGAGAATTACGGGCTAGCCACAACCGCCGCCTGCTGAGCCACAGGCACCGCATACACCCGATCCTCCGGTGTTGGCGAATACGTTCTTGAATACAAAACTCGCGTTTGCACCCTGGGTCTGGTAGTCGATTTCGACACCTTCAAGGTAGCTGAGCGCAACGGCGTCGACATAGACCTTTAAACCCTCTTGCTCTAGCATGCAGTCGTATTCGTTCGGCTGGTCGACAAATGTCATGCCGTAACTCATGCCACCGCAGCCACCGCCTGAAACGAATATACGAACACCGTTGACGCCATCCTCGTTTTCAGTCAATGCCAGCAACTGCTTGACGGCCTCGGGAGAGACATTGATCTGATCGGATAATTGATTGTTGAACTGTATGTCTGACATAGCGACCTCGTCTGTGTCCAAAATATATAGGGATTCTATCAAAAATATGACAAGATGCATGTGCAAAAATTCCCGGGTCAATGAACGTTTCTGACACTGAAACAACAGGCCGAACCTGATTCGATATCTACACCGATAACGTTGATAAGCTGATAATTCCATGTCTGATCCCAATATTCATCCCACGGCCATCGTTTCGTCCCGAGCAAAACTTGCCAATGGCGTTCAGGTCGGGCCCTATGCGGTTATTCACGATCATGTCGAGATTGGCGCCAACACCACGCTTGGTCCACATGTCGTAATCTGCGACTACGTACGTCTGGGCGCCGGCAACCGGGTGCACGCACACGCTGTGATCGGCGATCTGCCTCAGGACATATCATTTGATCCGGCGACTGAAACCTGGGTCGAGATCGGTGATGCCAATACACTCAGAGAAGGCGTTACCATCCATCGGGCGACTTCACCATCGACAACAACCAGCGTGGGTTCCAACGTGTATATGATGGCTTACAGCCATATCGGTCATGACTGTCGAGTAGGTGATGGTGTCATAATCACGATCAACACCAATGTGGGGGGGCATGTCGAGATAGGCGATAAAGCTGTGCTCGGCGGCAGTGTCGCTGTGCACCAGTTTTGCCGTATCGGTCAGTTTGCTATGGTCGCTGGCCTGATCGCGGTCAGAAAAGACGTGTTACCCTACACCATGATCGCCGGGGATCCGGCACGACATTACCGTCTCAACACGGTCGGATGTCGTCGCGCCGGTATCACGGGTGAGCGCTATCGCCGCCTGGAGCGGGCCTATCGAGCACTTCGGTCAGGCAACAAATCACTGCAGGGAATAGCTGAGAGCGAGGAAGTCGCACATTTACGTGCATGGCTGGCAACAGACTCGAAACGTGGTCTGAGCGGATTTCTGCGCGAACAGAAACTTAGCCCGGATATCGCACGAAGGCGGATATGAAAAGCCGCGGATTAGTCAATATTTCAATCAGCGGGCTAGCATTGACAAGGTATTGTTCAGTTACAGTCTGTCCTATTTGTTTTTACGAACAAGTTGGCGTCACGATTGTAGGTTTTGCCTCGTTTGTTGATGAAATAAAAACGGACATATCGTAGGGTGTGCCGTGCGCACCAATCGGCAGCAATCAGGCTTTTTTGTGCTGATTTCGGTGCGCACGGCGCACCCTACCTCACCTCTTTCATCGTACACGGATACCCGAAAGGTCGGTGTCAGTTGATCGATGGTAACAACCCTGTCGGATATGCTAACGCAAGATCCACCAGGGAATTAGCACATGTTGCCTAGGTCTCCAAATGCGGTACCGAGGTACCCCCGTTCACGCGTCAACTGATTGGCGCGATATGTCAAGATAATACGATTAAAGCGCATTAAATTAAGCATTGTCAGTGTTGATTAGCAGGGTACTGATGTGGTCATCCGATCTGTTCAATCACGTCGGGTTAATGCATAAGTCCTGGTTTGATCCGACAATGGCACTCGCGTGTTGTCAGTTGCGGTGGAGTGTCACGCCGCAAGGCAAAGGTCGATGTAGGCACATCGGCATAGGCCGGCATTCCTGATGTATTGAGGCGCGCGACGAGAATGGCATTGATTACGAAATAAGGTTAGAAACTTCACGAACCTGTTCACGCTGGGTGTGTGACGGGGTCGGCGGCAAAGTCTGTATCTTGCTGCTGGCCCCATTTTTGTCTGTTGACATCCACGCGCAGAAGTTTGAAACCTTTCAATTACAGTCGATTGGCGGGCACTGCGCCGTCAGTTGCGGTCGTGCCGTATGACTCAACTGCTGTTCGGAGTCACGAATATTGCTGTCATCGGGGGATAATCGGTAGGCGCATTGAAGAGATTGCTGAGCCTGTTCAACACAACCAGCTGCGTGCAGGGCGTAGGCAAGATTATTCCAGATCAGCGGTGTGGCCGGACTCAGCTTTGCCGCATTCACGAGCGCTGACACGGCTTCTGCATGATGACCGGATTCATATTCGATGTTGCCAAGCGTTATCCAGGCGCTGGGGCTTTCAGGCCATTGTACGGTGGCGGCCCGGTAGGCCTCAATCGCAAGCGCGTTCAATCCGGTTTGCTCAAAAGCATAGGTTGTTTTCAGGTAGGTGGATAAACTGGCTGTCGCCGGTATCTTGCCCACAGGTACAATAACCAGGCCCCATTTGTCGGCGCGCTGCCAGGTGTTTTCAAATGTGGCGAATGTTGTCACCCAGCGTTTTGTCGTACCTGAACGCAGCAATATTTCATTATTGGCCTTGTTGTAACCAATGACGACCGCGTAATGCCAACGCGGCCACCAGTCAAATCCGAGGTTTTGCAGTACCAGCACAGGATTACCGGCAGCGATTTCCGCCAGCAGGTCAGGCAGTGTGGGATTCAGCGGATAAGGCAGCATGCCATAGCGCCGTGAGTTTGCGACCAGTTCGACTTGCAGACTACCCTGGCGTTGCGGGATGTATATCTGCGATGAAAGCACATCGGGCGTCACATCAATGTGGTGTGATTGCAGTACGGTTGCCAACGCAGCAGGGCCGCATTGATGCCGGGTCTGGGGAAAGAAGGGTGTGTCGGATAATTCGATTGCGGTTGGCAGTGGCTGATGGTGATCATCCAGTACGGGTCTGCTCTTGTGTGTGCCAGTGCAACCGGCCAAGCAGAGCAGGCAGGCGAGTAAGGGGGCAACACAGAGCCCTAGGAGTCTGCGCGGTAGAAAGTATCCCTGCTGCAAAAGCGCCACAGCGGTCCATTTTTCTGTTCTTTTTCGTTGCGTAGTGCCCACTATGCGCCTCAAAAGAACAGAAAACTGTCCTCACCGTGCCACTTTTTCGCTACGGGTATTTCTGCCGCGCAGACTCCTAGCCCGCATTTCTCACCAGGGGGCCAGAAATGCGGATTTAAGGCTACCATGCATTGTTATTGATCAGTTTACCGGTTTAATGAACGGGAAGATGTCAGTTGCTCCAATCACATCGGTGATCACGAACACGATAAAAATGATGAGCAAGACACCGAGGATATCGCCACCTGCGGGTAACTCGCCAATCTGTTGATTTAACGTTGCTATTTCATCGTCTGTCATCAAATTGACGCGGTGGGTAAGGGTGTCTGGTTCGACACCAAGGGAGCGTAATTGCTGCTTGAGTTCTGAGCGCTCGATGGTTTCGATCAACTGTGCTCTCGCACTGGTTTTTTGTGCATTGAAAATAACTTGATCATTGCCTACCAGGGCCGCCTCTACATGGTTGAATGACAGGCTCATCAGGGCAAGTGACAGAACGATATTGAAGCATTTTTGGGCCAATTTCATCAGGATAGCTCCGTGTGGTCATTGAGGTCTTGATTCACGCTGTTTAGACCCATCGATCTTATCACAGTGATCCCGGCCAGGGTGTTGCACATAGGCGCCCGCCTTCATGCAATATGCGGGCTACTGCGACGCTGTTGATACTTTGGCATGAAAAACCGGTACAAAATGATTATTGAATGGCAAATTCTGCCATGAGTGGAATATGATCAGAAAGTCGCTTCCACGGTTTTCCATGCAGGCGTTTGCAATCGAGCAGTTCGAGGCCACGGGTATATATCCGGTCCATATTGAATATTGGCAGCCATCCTGGGAATGACCGGGCGTATTTGCCAGACGATTTCTTGAAGACTTCATCAACATCCAGGTCATGCGTGAGATACTTCTCGGCTTTACGTGTCCAGTCATTGAAATCGCCCGCGATGATCAGAGGAGCGTCATGGGGGACGTGCGAATCAATTCTGCTGACCAGGGTTGACCATTGGCGTTGTCGCTCCAGGCCGAAAAGGCCAAAGTGAACACAGATTGCATGCACATGCTGTCTTGTTTCGGTCAACTCAATCGTACCGTGCAGAAGGCTGCGACTGGCCGTCTGCATCAACGATACGTCGATGTTTTCCCATTCGACGATAGGGTACTTGCTCAGGATAGCGTTGCCATGATGGCCCGTTTTATAGATCGCATTTTTCCCATAAGCATGGTGATGCCATATTTCATCGGCAAGAAACTCGAACTGGTTGTTGCTGGGCCAGTCGTCAAACCGTTTTTTTGAAAAGTCACGTTCACCATGGATTTCCTGTAACAACAGCAGGTCTGCATCGATCTGGCGAATGGATTCTTTGATATCGTGCAGAATATAGCTGCGATTGGTCGTGTTGAAACCCTTGTGAATGTTGTAGGTCAGAACTTTGAGAGTTTTTCTTTCCACGATCTAATAAAATCATTCAATAGTAAAAGTAACAGAACAAAGATAATGTAGCCGTTCTATATTGGAGCTATTATACTTCTGGAACATATATATCTGCTCCTGTTTATTATAGTCTCAAATGGTGCACCAATAGTAATGCGTACGGTGCTCGAAAGCAGCTACGACGCTGCGGTTGAATTGTCTTACACATTCCCTGACGGCAGGCCCCTGAAGCGATATTACCGGCCATCATCTTGATGTACACCTTCAGTCTGGATGTGTTATCAATAATGATTCTCGTTAGCGTGCTTGTCATCATGGGATTGATTCTGTCGTCAGTCCGTACAGACTGGGTATACGTGACAGACCGTATTAGTTTATTATCTATGCAGAATTCAGTGCGTTAATTTCAATACATGCATATTGTCAATCGAGATATCTATAATCTGCCGAATTTTGTCAGTTTTGTACGAATCCTGTTAGCGCCAGTTTTATTCTATTTCGCATTTGCTCAGGAACCCATCTGTTTCCTCGTCACACTGATGTTTTCCGCATTTACGGACGTGTTGGATGGATTTCTGGCACGCCTGTTGAATCAGATCACGGAAATGGGATCGCGCCTGGACAGCTGGGGCGATTTCACCATTTACAGCACTATGGCTATTTGCGCGTGGATACTCTGGCCAGGCATTGTTGTTCAGGAGTTAACGTCATATGTTGTCATCGTTATCAGTATTGTTTCACCGGTAATTGCTGGCCTGGTGAAATTCAAAAGCATCACCAGTTATCATACCTGGACAGTAAAAGTGGCTGTCGTGGTTACATTCGTTGGCTACATTCTGTTGTTTGCAGGGTGGCTCGATTGGCCCTTCAGGGTGGCGGCTGTATTCAGCGCCGTAGCTGCGGCCGAGGAAATCGCCATAACGCTGCTGAGTCGCCAAGAACATGTCGACGTCAGAAGTATATGGGCGGCGTTGAAATACAACGAAGAGGATAACACCTAGCCCGCATTTCTCACCAGTGGGCGAGATGATTACGCAGTGATTTGTCTATGTGTTACGTATTTCATTGGTAGAATAAAGCGTATAAATCGTAGGGTGCGCCGTGCGCACCGAAGTCAGTACAACGAGCGTGATTTTTTTACGAAGATGCGCGCACGGCGCACCCTTCCTCACTGGTGAGAAATGCGGAGTGAACCGCCTATTGCGCGCTAAAATTTCAGGTATGCGCCCAGGAAAGGCCCATTGAAATCAATCTTTGCATTAGTGTCATCTACGTCGTCGAGTTCTATCGACTG
Organism: uncultured Gammaproteobacteria bacterium; assembly: GCA_942492025.1. Classification (GTDB taxonomy): domain Bacteria; phylum Pseudomonadota; class Gammaproteobacteria; order SZUA-229; family SZUA-229; genus JABDQW01. The sequence continues at coordinate 620,720 of CALODJ010000012.1, forward strand.
GACTCTGTAACCGGCCTCAAAACCAATAAAGAAACTTGTTGTATAGGCTATCTTCGCGTTGAAGTCGGAGATGGTGCTGCCCGATATCGACATATAGTTGCCTTCTGCACTGAGTAATACACCCGGCCAGGGTGAGCCGCCGATCAATCCATACAGCATGGGTACCGGCGCACTGACTGATCCAGACGTGCTGGTGCCAGCATCATCATTGATCATGTAGGTTAAATCCAGCAATCGCACATTCAGCCCCAGATCAAGACTGACGACGTTGTCCAGCACCTCATAGTAGCCCAGTATATCTGTCTGTTCGATCGAGAATTCATTGGCAACAGTACCGGAAAATGACTCACCATCGAAAGCAAAAGCGGTGCTACCTGCGCCGGTATGATCAAGTTTTGTGTACATCACACGGACATTTGGCAGGATCGGTACCGGATGTTCCAGGGTCGCGAATATATAACCCTGGGACTCTTCGCTCCAGAACAGATTGTTTTCGACGTCCACTGTCGGCGTGACAGCGTTGCTGGGTATGATAATGTTGCCTTCTGGCGTCTCGTTCCACACACCAGCACCGATCGCAAACGATAGAATATCGGCAGATACGATGGCGGGCACGGTGATAAGTACGCACCCTGTTATTAATCCATTGAATCTCATGACTATACCTGAATTGGCGTTATATAAATATGCACTGAGTATAGTTGAAGATTACAGATAATTATTTGCTGGCATAATTCACTTTATTCTTGCCAGTGAGGCGGACAGACGCTGTGGCGGTACGTTGCAGGCCGAAGTTCTCACCAGAGGGCGAGATGACCACGCGGAGATTTGTCCATGCGTTATGTATTTTGTGGATGGATAAAAGCGTATAAATCGTCGGGCGCGCCGTGCGCACCACTTCGCAATAATCTTGCTTGTTCTACTGACTTTGGTGCGCGCGGCGCACCCTACCTCACTGATGAGAAATGCAGCCCTTGCGTAATAAGGCATTTCTATTTTCGGAGCCGCATTATGCCAGCCTTTCACGGCGATGATGCAGCAGTTTATACACCACCGGTACCAGTACCAGGGTGACCAGCATTGAGAAACTCAGGCCCCAGACGATGACAAAGGCCAGCGGCTGCAGCATTTCCGAACCCTCACCGAGCCCGATCGCCAGCGGCAACATACCGAATACCGTTGTTAAAGTTGTCATCAGAATCGGCCGCAGACGCAGGCTGGCAGCGGTGCTGATGGCATCGAGCAGTTGCCGGTTCTTTTCCCGCTCGATTTCGATTTGTTCGACCAGCACGATGGCGTTATTGACCACGATCCCGGCCAGCATGATCAGGCCGAGCCAGACCGGCATCGACAGCGGCATATCGAACAGCCACAGCCCGGCAGCGACGCCGATGGCAGCGAAGGGCACACTGAAAAGTATGACCAGCGGATTTCGCAACGATTCATACTGAATGGCCATGACCACGAATACCAGGAAGACCGCCAGCGCGAGCAGTACTATGCTCATTTTCTGTCCCTGTTGAAGGGTTTTGCTGGCGCCGCCATCATACAGGGTATAACCTGGGGGGATTTGCAGATCAGCGAGTTGGTGGTAGATGGCCTGCATGGTCTCATCGAGAGCGATGGTGTCATCGATAGAGGCTGTGATTTCAACAATACGTTGCTGCTGGTCACGCTGGATCGAGGCAGGCGCAGGGCCGCGGGATATCGAAGCGACCTCAAACAGACGCACCGGTTTGCCCTGATGCTGTCCGATCAAGAGACTGGACAGGACTTCCGGCGTCTCACTGCTAGAGCGCGGCAGCCGTAAACGAATATCGAACTGATGGTCACCCTCGATATAGTCTGATATGGCACTGCCCTCCAGAGCTATACGCAGGGCTTCACCAATGCTATCTATATGGATGCCGAGGTCAGCCGCACGTTGACGATCGATGTCAACGCGCAGTTCTTCGCGGTACTCCTCGTAAGTATGCTGGAGGTTGCTCAAACCGGGTATATCCCGCAGACGTTCGACGACACTGTTACCCAGCTCACGCAGAATATCCAGCGACTGGCCCTGTATGCGCAGACTGATATCATCGTCACCGCTGCTCATACGAATGCCTCTGACACCGCTGACGTACATTCTGAACGTGTAACCAGTGAGTTCAAGCTCGGTGATTTTGTCACGCATGGTTTTTATCCAATCTTTACTGCTTATCGTTCGCTGCTCGATCGGCACGAGTTGTACATTGAGCGAACTCCAGTTGCTGGCCTGAAACTCCGAACGTCCGTAAATAAAACCGCCAACGGTGGTAGAGATCGTTGCTACTTCGTCTTGCTGCATCAGCAGGGATTCAATTTTCTCCAGAGTGGCATCCATTTCATCCAGGCTGATGCCCGGATCACCGCTGATCGAAACGCTGACACTACCTTCATCCATGCTGGGCAGGAAAATTGGGCGGCTTTCTATGATTGAAAATGCCGCCAGGCAAAAAGCCAGGATAAAGCCTGCAATAATCGATAATGGATGTCTCAGTAAACGCCCGACAAACGTGTAGTAACTGGATTTGATATGGCTGGTTAAACGATCAAAAGAACGATCAATACGCGGTTTTGCGCGTATCCGTGATCCAAGTGCCGGGACCAGCGTCAATGCCACCACCAGTGCTGCGATCATCGCCGAGCTGATCGTGATAATCAGTTCCTGGAACAGCAGCCCGGTGAGCCCACCGATGAACAGGAAGGGCAGTATAGCCGCCAGATTGGTGCCGGTGGAGGCTACGATCGGACTGTTGACCTCGGCCGCTGCGTGTATCGCATTGTCTGCATGGCTGTCGGAATCATTCTGATGGCGGGTAATATTCTCAAGCATGACGATCGTACTGTCGATCAACAGGCCCATGCCCAATGCCAGGCCACCGAGCGTCATGATGTTAAGGCTGAGCCCACTCATATACATGATAACAAAAGTCACCAGGATGCCGATCGGAATTGCAGTACCAATGATCAGTGTGCGGGTGATGCTGCCAAGAAACAGATAAATTACGATCATGGCCAGCAGCGCGCCACTCAGCCCCGCCAGACTCGCATTGTTCAATGCATGGCGTACATAGACAGACTGGTCGCCGACCGTGGTAACGTCGATGTCTGCCGGAATCACGTTCTGGTTTTTCAGAACATGAAGCCTGTTCAGCACTTCATCGACGACCGCGACCGTGTTTGCCTGCGGCTGTTTCTGCACAGACACTTTGACGCCAGGACGCGTATTTAGCCGTATGCGTATTCTTTCATCAACGTGGGAGTCCTCGACGGCAGCAATATCCTCCAGATGCAAAACCCTGTCGACGCGGTTTGTTGTGCTGCTCCATAACGGCAACAGTTCTATCGATTCAAGACTGTCGAAGCGCCCCCGGGTCCTTGTCGATATCTCCTGTGTGCTACCCAGCAGACGCCCCCCCGGTGCATCGGCATTGCTGCGCCTGATCAGTTCAGCAAGATCGCCCAGTGACAGGCCGATACTGGCGAGTTTTTCCTGGTCAGCGATGATTTGAATTTCACGTTCGAGGCCACCACCCACCTCAACGGATGCAACACCCGGTAGATTCAGAAACCAGCGCGAAAAAATAAAGTCAGTCCAGCTGCGCAGTTCGACCGCATCACGCTCGTCCGAGCTGATGATCAACTGCATCACGGCCCTTTGAGATGGATCGCGTTTGGAAATGATCGGTTGCTCTACCGTATCGGGCAGAAAACGGCGGGCGCGGTCCAGGCGATTGCTGGCGTCACGCAGTGCGGTATCTATGTCAGTGCCGTAGGGAAAGCTCAGATTAACATTGCTGCGACCCTCGCTGGATCTGGACTGTACCAGGGTCGCGCCCTCGGTAATCGCGAGTTGTTCTTCAAGCTGCCTGGTGACCTGGTCCTCCATGATCTGTGCGGGTACACCCGGCTCCAGCACGACCACGCGGATTTCGGGGTAGATGATGTTGGGCAACAGGTTGATGCTGAGTCTTTGCAGAAAAAAAATACCGAGTACGACGACCGATAACGCCAGCATGGATATACCGACCGGGTGATTGACAGACCAGGCAGCCAGGCCGCCAGAGCGAAAGCGTTGTTTCATGATGAGCCGGCGATATCATTGCCTTCCGGGTTGAGGACTTGCACTTTTTTGCCGTGTCTGAGGCCATTGAAGCCCTTGATGACAATAGTGTCGTTGTTGTTGATGCCGCTGGTGATTTCAATCGCGTTGCCGTATTGTGCACCCTTGTTGATGTAGGTTTTGTGGCATGTGCTGTTTTGATCAACAACATAGACATAAGCGCCTTTGGCATCGTGATGCAGGGCGTGAGCTGGCACAACCAGTCTGTCGGAAGGGCGTGTTTTCAGATAAACCCGTGCCAACTGCCCGGCCCGGGCACGCAATGGCACAGGCTGGAACTCGATTTCAACAATGCCTTTGCGCGTATCGGCATCGATTGTCGGGTGAATACGTTTGATACGGCCCGGGTGCAGGGCGTTGGACAGTGCATCGATCTGGATATCCACCTTGTCACCGACCTCGATTTGCGGAATCCAGTGTTCAGCTAGATAAATCCTCACCTGCAGCGACTCCGGATCGATCATGGACATGATGTGACTGTGCATCGGCACCACATCGCCCAGCTCGTAATGGCGTTCGGTTATAACACCATCAAAAGGTGCTTTGATGACCGTTTTACCCAGTCGGGTCTGCTGTAGCTGCTCGTCGGCTACGGCAATGTCGTAAGCGGTGCTTGCGCGTGCGATTTCTTCGTCCGATGCCAGTTGTTTTCGCAATTTCTTGAGGCGATCGTAATCAATTTTCGCCTGTTCCCGTGTGGCGGTGGCCTTGTCGAGTTCGGCCTGTATGATTGCGTCGTCGAGGCCGATAATGATGGTGTTGGCTGCGATCGTGTCGCCTTCATAAAAGGGCAGGTGTCTGATGCGTGCACTGACTTCGTTGTACAACCTTACCTTTGTTCCGGCTTCTATCGTCCCTGAGGTGGCAAGCTGGTTTTGTACCGACTGCATTCGCACCTGGGTAGTCTCGACTACATGGGCCACCGCCTGTTTGTTTGACAGGCTGGACTGGCCGGCATTATTGCTGTTGTCGCAAGCGGTGACAGCTAAACTGCTGAATACCGTGAGCAGGATTAGTGAATACCGCTTATGTAAATTCGTTATAATCATGATGTTTATACTTCAGCCAATAACTTTAGGCACTGCCACCCGCGTGTAAAAGCGCTTGTCTTTGGCGCAACACTATCATTATGGTACATCGACAAACCAGCAAGCCGCATTCTGACAGAAAAGACTGGCAGAATCTTAAGCGATTGTTCCCGTTCGTCTGGGAATACAGGGGCAGGGTCGTCATAGCCCTGACCTGTCTAGTTCTGTCCAAACTGGCATTCGTCGGCATGCCACTCGTGCTCAAGGAAATTGTTGACGGGTTGGACAGTGAAAGCGGTGTGGTTGTTCTGCCGATCGTGCTGTTGCTGGCTTACGGCGTCTTGCGCATGGCGAGCAGCCTGTTCAATGAATTACGCGATGCCGTGTTCGCCAGGGTAAGGTACCATGCGATGCGGGGGATATCGCAGAAGGTGCTAAGCCATCTGTATTCCTTGTCATTACGCTATCACCTGGACCGAAAGACAGGCGGCATCATCCGCGATCTCGAACGCGGTACCAGCAGCCTCAGCTCGATCCTGAATTATCTGGTTTTCAATATCATTCCGACAGCGGCTGAATTTGCCCTGGTTGCCCTGATTCTTCTGGGAAAATATGAAGCAAAATTCGCCTTTGTCACCTTCATTACGGTTGTGGTTTATATCGTCTTCACGTTATCGGTAACAGAATGGCGCATGCATTACCGCGTGCAGATGAATTCGCTGGAGTCCGAAGCCAACACATACGCTGTCGATGGCATAATTAATTACGAGACCGTGAAATATTTCAATAATGAGGATTACGAATTATCACGCTATGACGCGACCCTGAAAGAATGGGAGCACGCAGCTGTGAAAAGCCAGAATTCGATGTCCCTACTCAATTTCGGACAGGGTGCGGTGATTGCCGTCGGGGTGACATTCATGATGGTTTTCGCCGCGCAGGGTGTCGTCAGTGGAAGCATGAGCCTGGGCGATCTGGTTCTGGTCAATGCCATGATGCTGCAACTGTTTTTGCCGCTGAACTTCCTGGGTGTCATTTATCGTGCCCTGAAATACTCGCTTGCCGACATGGATATGATGATGCGCTTGCTCGATACCGGTCAGGAGATCATGGACAAGCCATGGGCCAGGCCGCTAAAGGTTGATCATGCCCATGTCCGTGTTGAACACGTTTCCTTTGCCTACAACGAGGACAGGCAGATTCTGGATGATGTCAGTTTTGAGATAGCGACGGGTAAAAAGGTTGCTGTGGTTGGTCCATCGGGTGCAGGCAAGTCAACACTGGCCAGACTGCTTTTTCGATTTTATGAGGCTGATGATGGCCGTATCCTGGTTGATGAACAGGACATCAGCGATGTGACCCAGGCCAGTCTGAGGGAGAATGTTGGCATTGTGCCGCAGGACACTGTGCTTTTTAACCAGTCGATTTATCACAACATTCATTACGCCAACCAGAAAGCGACGATGGAGGATATCATCGAAGCCGCCAGGGTGGCGAATATTCATGAGTTTATTCAGAGTCTGCCGGATGGCTACGAAACCATTGTCGGTGAACGAGGCCTGAAGCTTTCCGGTGGTGAGAAACAGCGTATTGCCATCGCGCGTGTCATTCTGAAGAATCCGCGTATTCTTGTTTTTGATGAAGCGACGTCATCACTCGATTCGCGCTCGGAACAGTCGATACTGGCATCACTCAAGCAAGTCGCCAGACAACATACCACGCTGGTTATTGCTCACCGGCTGTCAACTATCATCGACGCTGACAACATTCTGGTGCTGGACAAGGGCAGAATCATCGAGCAGGGCAACCATCAGGCGCTGCTGGCCCAGGATGGACTGTATGCGCATCTGTGGCGGTTGCAGCAGGAAAAACGCGAATACGAACTGGCACTGGAGACCGTTGCCGATACGGTCTGATGTTGCTTGAGGGATTATTTTTCACCGCAAAGGCGCAAAGCTATTTTAAGTCCACAGATGAACGCAGATAAACGCGGATTGTATGCATGGGATTTGTGCCGTGCGTGCAAGCTGAACAACTTCCCGTCATCGATGTATGTGTCGAGTGTCGTTAATAAAAAAATGCGTGATCCGTAGGGTGCGCCATGCGCACCGTTTGCACCAGTCGGGCGAGCTGTATGCTGTCGGTGCGCACGGTGCACCCTTCTACATTCTCCAAACATGAGAAACATCCGTGTTCATCTGCGTTCATCTGTGGACAAAAAACTTTGCGTACTTTGCGCCTTTGCTGTGAAAAAAAGCGTTATCTGATCTTCTGCGGTAAAAAAACAATATACAACCCCGGAATATCGTCTATAAAAAACAGTAAGGGAACAAACTCAAAAAAAGAATAAAAATGTCCGAACAAGACGAAGCCGCGCTCGATTATCACCAGCGTCCGGTACCAGGTAAGCTGGCCATCATTGCGACCAAGCCGCTCAGTACCCAAAACGATCTATCACTGGCGTATTCTCCCGGTGTTGCCTCGGCCTGCAATGCTATTGCCGATGACCCGCGCACCGCTGCAGATTATACGGTGCGTGGAAATCTGGTCGCGGTAATTACCAACGGCAGTGCCGTACTCGGCCTGGGCAATATCGGTCCTCTGGCTTCCAAGCCGGTGATGGAGGGCAAGGCTGTACTGTTCAAAAGGTTCTCCGGTATCGATGTTTTCGATATTGAAATTAACCAGCCTGATGTTGACAGGTTCGTTGATACTGTCGTCAGCCTGGAGCCGACCTTTGGTGGAATTAATCTGGAAGACATCAAGGCGCCGGAATGTTTTGTCATTGAACAGCAACTGCGTGAGCGCATGAATATTCCGGTGTTTCATGATGATCAACACGGCACCGCGATTATTGTGGCGGCCGCGGTCCTGAACGGCCTCAAGCTGGTTGGTAAAAAAATCGAGGAAGTGCGGTTGGTTACGAGTGGAGCCGGTGCAGCTGCGCTGGCGTGCCTGAATCAGCTGGTCAGTGCCGGTCTCGCAAAAGAGAATATCATCGTCACCGACAGTTCCGGCGTTGTCTATCAGGGTCGTGACAACACGGATCAATGGAAATCCGTCTATGCCGTGGATACCGCGGCGCGCTGTCTTGCCGAGGCGATCAGGGGGGCTGATATATTCCTGGGTCTGTCCAGGGCGGGCATACTCAAAGCAGAGATGGTCGACAGCATGGCAAGCAGACCGCTGATCTTTGCTCTGGCCAATCCCGTGCCGGAGGTTTTGCCGGAAGAGGTCAGTCAGATCCGTGGAGATGCCATTGTCTGCACCGGGCGCTCTGATTACCCCAACCAGGTCAACAATGTGTTGTGCTTTCCGTACATTTTTCGCGGCGCACTCGATGTCGGTGCAACTACCATCAATGATGAAATGAAGCTCGCCTGCGTCAGGGCGCTTGCCGGTCTTGCCCGGGAAGAAACATCCGACCATCTGGTGCACGCCTACGGTGTGAACGAACTGCAGTTTGGTTCGGATTATGTAATACCAAAACCGTTTGATCCCAGGCTGGTGGTTGAACTGTCTTCTGCTGTGGCGCAGGCAGCAATGGATACCGGTGTGGCTACACGCCCTTTGGCAGATATACACGCCTATCGGGAAAAATTGACCGGTTTCATCTACCGTTCCGGTTTTTTCATGCGTCCAATATTCGAACTGGCTCGTGGTACCGGCAAAAAGATTGTCTATGCCGAGGGTGAAGAGATCCGCGTATTGCAGGCGGCGCAACAGGTTGTCGATGATGACCTGGCCTTTCCGGTATTGATCGGTGATCCCGATACCATCAAGCGGCGGATCATGAAACTGGGTTTGCGCCTGGTGGCCGGAGAGAATATCGATATCATCGATCCATCGAACAATCCCTTTTATCAGGAGCACTGGCGCTGCTACCTGAATATCATGGGGCGCAGGGGCGTGACCCCTGACAGCGCCCAGCAGTCTGTAAAAACACAACATGCGGTTGTCGCGGCCTTGCTGGTCTATTGTGGTCATGCCGATACCATGATTGCGGGCGTGATCGGAGGTTTTCATCGATGCCTGAATCACGTTATTGATATTGTCGGCACGGAGCGGGGCATCCGTGAAGCCTCGACACTGGTTGCGCATCTATTGCCATCACGTACCTTATTCATCTGCGATCCGCATGTATCACCCGATCCGTCTGCTGAGGCTGTTGCAGAAATGACCATGCTGGCTGCAGAGCAGGTTCGCAGTTTCAATATCGTACCAAAAGTAGCGTTGCTGTCACATTCCAATTTTGGTGTATCCTCGGCGCCATCCGCAGAAAAAATGCGCCGGGCATTGCAGCTACTCAACGATAACGCACCCGAATTAGAAGTTGATGGTGAAATGCACGCTGATGTCGCGCTGGTTGAAAACATCAGGCACAAGCTTTTTCCAGATTCAAGCTTGAGTGGTTCGGCCAACTTGTTAATCATGCCAAACGCCGATGCTGCCAATATTGCGGTCAATCTACTGAAGATTCTGGGGGGTGGCATCACTGTCGGACCGATTTTGATGGGCACGGCGCGATCAGCCCATGTGGTCACACAATCGGCAACGGTACGTAGCCTGGTTAACATGACGGCAGTCGCGGTGGTGCAGGCACTTCGGCGCCAGCAGCGATGACCTTCACGACGAACATGAACGCATCTGTCTGGCCCGCATGCTGCACGAAGGCGGACGCCTTCGTGCAGCATGCGGGCCAGGTCATGAAAACCGCAAGATCGAGTGAGGTAGGGTGCGCCGTGCGCACCACTCGGAAATAATCCCGCTTGTAATACCGGTTTCGGTGCGCACGGCGCACCCTACGAGGTGTACGGATGTGTTAACGCGCAGGCGCAGAGAACACCTCATACTTTCGAGTAACCAAAATTCTCAGCATCGCCGCGCCTCTGCGGTTAATCAACGGCTCCACTTTGAGAACTCTGCGTCTTTGCGGTGAGAAATGCGGGTGACGGGTTTCACACAACAGGCCGGGCCCGAACGCGATTGATCGGATTACATCAGTCAGACCGGGCCCTTATGACGGCTATTTACTTATTCGGTAAAAATTCCGGCATGTGTTTGCGGATGTCGTCCGGATTCAGCTGTGAGAGGTTCTTGTCCAGTTCGAGGCTGACCATTTTTCTGGTTTGATCATTCAAACCGCTTCTAAGGTTGCCCAGCAGTGCCGGTGCAGCAACAATAATAAGCTGTTTGAATTTGTCACTTTTGCGCGCATCGTCGAGAAAATTTGCAATCCGTCTGGCGAAGCTCACATTCTCATAATCCTTTGCATCCGTTTCCGTTTCATAGGAATGGCGTGACCCGCCTGTACCTGCGCCACGACCCGGCAGATCGCTGGTGATATCACGATCGTGCATGCGGCCTTCCGGATGAACGATTGAGTCAACTTCGATCAAGGGTGATGATGGTGTTTCTGCAGTGAAAATGCGTGCGCGACTGTTGTCGGCCACAACTACCCACGTTTTTCTCATGTATTACGAACCTCTATAAAAATTCTGGACATATTCAGACACTAACACACCATGCCATTTTTTGATATTGGTCATGATGTTGATTCTGGGCGTATTCTAACCGACATAGCCGTAGAGGCGTAGAGACCGTAAAGCGGTTGTGCGTGTATTGTCGGCGAATGGCGCTCCAGTATCTGGGCATGCTTAACCCGGGATCAAACTGGGCGTCCATTGTGATCTCACGACGCGGCGATATGAAATACGTTGTTATCGATAGTATCGTGCAGATTATGCGTTATGCATCAAATCCAGCCTCTGCCCGTATTTTGCAATAGTTACCGGTGCATTCAAGTCCTGTTGCAGGCGTTCTGCCAGGCTCTCGAGAGCCACGGTTTCGCCATGGACCAGCATGACCGGGGGACGTTGTTCAAAGTTGGCGTACCAGTTTCTCAGTCCGAGCTGGTCAGCGTGGGCAGACAGACCACCAACCGTGTGAACACCGGCAGCGACACGGACAGTCTCGCCCCACAAGCGGATATATTTTGCCCCATCGACCAGGGCACGCCCGAGCGTTCCCTGTGCCTGGAAACCGGAAATGACCACTTCGCATTCGCGCCGCCAGATGTTGTGTTTGAGGTGATGCTTGATTCTGCCGCCACTGCACATGCCGCTTCCGGCTATGATGATGGCACCTGACTGGATTCGGTTCAGCGCCATCGACTGATTCGAGGTTCTGGAAATATGCAGATTCGGCAGAATGGCCTGCGCCTGATTTTTTCGCCATAAATCCATCATGTCCTGATCGAATAAATCGCTGTGCCGGGTGAACACGCGTGTGGCCTCGATCGCCAGCGGGCTATCCAGGAACACCTGCCAGCGGTCCAGCTTCCAGTCGGTGTAATATTTCGCAAACATATACAGAATCTCCTGGGTCCGTCCAACTGCGAATGCCGGTATCAGGATGTTTCCACGACTGTTCGTCGTATTCTGCACAACGCTTTCAATTTCGGTCAGTGTTTCTTCCCAGGAGCGGTGCAGGCGATCACCGTAGGTACTCTCCATGATGACCAGGTCGGCCTGTTTGATCTTGGCCGGATCCTGCAGGATTGGCATCCCGGGTCTACCCAAATCACCGCTGAACACCAGCTTGCGCACCTGTCGGCCATCGTCGAGCCACAATTCCACAATCGAAGATCCCAGGATGTGACCGGCATCGTTCAGGCGTAATGTCACATTGGGAAGAATTTTGATTTTCTTGCCATAGACAAGCCCCTTGAACAGCGACAGGGCAGCGCTCGCATCCTCAATGGTATATAGCGCCTCTACAGGCTTCAGGCCCTTGCGCAGGCGTTTTCGGTTTTCCCATTCAACATCTTTCTCATTGAGAAAAGCCGAGTCTTTCAACATGATTCTGCACAAGTCGCGGCTGGCACGATGCGTATAGACCGGGCCATTGAAGCCGCCTTTAAGCAGCATTGGCAGGCGGCCGGAATGATCGATGTGGGCATGGCTTAACACCACCGCATCGATGCTGCCGGGATCGAACGGGAACGCGAGCTTGTTTCGCTCCTCGTCGCTGCGGCGACCCTGTATCAGACCGCAATCGAGCAGGATACGGTTCTCACCGACCGTCACCAGATGGCACGAGCCGGTGACTTCTTCAGCAGCACCGAAAAATTGGACATTCATCACTGGGGTAATCCTGCTGGCTTCTCCAGCAAATCCGCGCCGGTCACAGCAGCCTGATCAGAAGGCGACCCCGAAGGGTTGAAATACAGGGATGTATTTCATGAATCCAAATCTCTGCGTGATCATCTCGTCCTCTGGTGATAAATGCGAGTCTCTATTATGACAGGCTTTGCGATAAGATACATCGACAGGCTGGGGTTGGGGCGATGGTCAAGCACGGCTTTTTCGGTAGGGCAGAATTAAAAACGGGACATCGATCCTTGAGGATGAGATCGATATCCCGTTTTTAAGGATCAGCATGACTGACCCGTGCGCAATGAATTTGTTAGTTCTGCTAAAACAGCTTGCTGTTTACAACCAACAATTGAACTATAACTGATACTACCTTAAGCCAGGCTGACACTAAATTTAAGCTTCGTTTAAGCTAAGACCGTGCAAAATTTATTGATAAATCATAAAGTTACAAAATTATGTCTCGGCAGCACTCCGAGTCGCTCTATTCTCACAGTGATCCACGTTAATTTAATCGAGAATCGTTGTTGGCTCGGGTAATAAATCACATGCTCAAACGCGTATTGAGCATCATTCAGGAGATGGATAATGAGAATCCTTGTCGTTGAGGATGATAAACAAGTTGCCCGGCAAATCGAGACTTCACTCAGAAACGCAGGATATGTCGTCGAGGTTGTGCATGATGGCGAGGAGGGGCTTTATCTGGGCAGTCATGAATCGTTCGACGCTGTCATACTGGACCTGGGCCTGCCTAAAATTGACGGCATCAAAGTGTTGCAACAATGGCGCAATGAGAACATAAGCATGCCGGTTCTGATACTGACCGCAAGGGACACCTGGCGTGAAAAAGTCGTCGGACTCAGGGCGGGTGCGGATGATTACCTGTCAAAACCCTTTGAAATCGAGGAAATTCTGGCTCGTGTCGAGGCATTGATTCGTCGTGCTACCGGACACAGCAAGCCGGTATTGAGCTGTGGTCCCGTAGAATTCGATACCACCTCCAATCGCGTCACCCTGGATGGTACAACCGTTGAAATGACGGCGTTGGAACTGGGTATGCTGTCGTATCTGATGCACCACAAGGGTGAGGTGATCTCAAAAACAGAACTGACCGAGCATATCTATGATCAGGATTTTGATCGTGACTCCAATGTTATCGAAGTGCTGGTCAATCGTTTGCGGAACAAACTCGGTTCACAATTGATCAAGACCCACCGGGGGCTTGGTTATCAGCTGCTGGATCCTGATGATTCGTAATACGCTGACTTTCAGGCTGGTAGTAACGTCGATCGCCTGGGTGACCTTGACGCTGGCGATCGTTGCGGTGTTGCTGACCCTGCTGTTCCAGCGTCATATTGAAGAATATTTCGATGCCTTCATGTTCGACCACATGGAGGAAAGTATTGCTGCGGCAAGAATCAGTGAGCAAGGGCAGTTGTTCCTGACCTGGATACCTGCAGACCCACGGTTCATGAATCCACATTCAGGCTGGTACTGGCAGATTTACGAAGAGGACAAGCTCATAGCCGGATCGGAGTCGCTCCTTAATGACACGATTGACTTTGTACTGCCCGACACTGAAAACTACAAACAGATACAAAAAGTCATTGGGCCCGGTAATGAAGTCCTGAGGGCGCTGGTGCTCGATGTGAAATTGAAAGGCTCGAGCAAGCTATTCACTTTTGCCATCGCTGGATCCGTCAACAGTATCAGGCGCGATGTGGAAGGCTTCACGTCCAAGCTTGGGATAACGCTGATTATTCTTGGCACCAGCCTGCTTATCGTTGTGTTGTTGCAGATCCGTTTTGGCTTGAAACCGCTGCGCTTTCTCAAGGATTCACTATCAAATATTCGAACCGGTAAGGAAAACCGTCTGCCCGAAACTTTTCCGACCGAAATACAGCCTATCGTGCATGAACTCAATGCCTTGCTTGACCATAGTGAAGGTCTGCTTGAGCGCGCAAGAACCCAGGTCGGTGATCTGGCACACGCTTTGAAAAACCCGCTGACCGTGATCAGAAATGAAGCGCGTGAAATCAAGGACTATCGTGGTAAGCTCATTCGCGAGAAAGCTGATGCAATGGGTGCCTACGTCGAACGCTATCTTTCACGGGCACGTGCTGCAGGATCGGGCAATATCATTGGTGCCAGCGTTCCCGTGCAGCCTGTTGCAAAAGATATCTGTTATCTGATGGCGCGAATGTATCAGGATAAAAATATCGACATCATATTGAGGGATCTTCTGGCTCTGCATTTCAAGGGTGATGCACAGGATCTCGAAGAAATGCTAGGTAACCTGATGGACAATGCCTGCAAATGGGCAAACAGCAAAGTCGTGGTCAGTGGTGAGCAGAAAGGGTCCCGCTTGTATATCTATATTGATGATGATGGTCCGGGTATTCCTGAAGATCAGAAAGAGGTAGTGTTAAAACGTGGCCGCAGACTCGATGAGACCGTGCCAGGCAGCGGTCTGGGACTTGCTATCGTCATTGACCTGGCTCACCTTTACCATGGCACACTGGCATTGAACAAATCGGCGATCGGCGGGCTGGGTGCAAGACTTGAATTGCCCTCTGCCGAAGAGATGGAATAATGCGCAATAGTCAGAGCGTTTGATTAATGACAATGGCGGAAACACGCACGAACGCATTTAGACCATGCGCTTGATGGTTTCACCGTATTTGTTTCGATGATGCTTAATGGGTTTCTCTGTTGGTTCAGAAACCGGTTCTTTATCGATCTTGAATACGGGCGCAATAGCGACACCCAGTGCGAAACTGCAAACAAACAATATTAAGGGTCTGGCGACACGATTCATTTTTTTCACATTTAGTTACACAGACTGTACCAGTATTAAAAGCAAATACTGTGCCAGTACTACTGATATCGCTTATTTACAACAGCTTATTAAAACTTCCACGCGTTGAAAAATTCGATCTAAATGAATAGTGTAAATGATGCCGACAAGGTTTTAGCCCGCATTTCTCACCAGGATCACGGAAGCAGGCGCGGGCTAGTGTTCGTAAGCGCCGCTCTGGAGCGAACAGCGTAGCCATAGCTTGGGCGAAGCGGCCGTAGGGTGCGCCGTGCGCGCCGAAACAGCCCAGCACACTGAGGATTCACGGTGCGCACGGCGCACCCTACGATCTGATGCAAAAGAAGACCAGCCTGAACCGTGGTAGGCATGCTCGAATAACACACTGTACTTTTGATCATCCGAGCTTCACTCGAAAAAACCAATGCATTACCAATATTCCACGCCGCCTGGTGAGAAATGCGAGTTAGGGTGGGGCCCTGTCGTACACCGACATGATGGCCTTGAGTTCGGCCAGTACCTCGAGCTGCTGGCTTTTATCGAGTTCGGCGGTCTCGAGCACAAATTCTCCGGATTCCAGCGACTGAATAATCTCGAGAACCCTGTCACAACCCAGCTCACATACGGATTCGATAATGGATTGCAGGTGTGCCGGATGTTGAGGGTTCATTAATCGGCTCGATGCGGTTTTTCCAGATAGTCTTTTGAGCGCATTTCTATCAAACGACTGCTGGTGCGATTGAATGCAAATTTGAGCATGCTGCCAGTGTACAATTTTTCGGGCGGTGCGTGTGCGCTAATGATCAATTTCACCCTGCGATCATAGAGCTCATCGATCAGATAGATGAAGCGGCGTGCTCTGTCATCCATGTTTTCGTCCATGACGGGGACGTCGGAAAGTACAATGCTGTGATATTCGCGCGCCAGCTCGATGTAGTCAGGTGTCGCCCTGGGTGCATCGCAGAGTGCATCAAATTCGAACCAGGCGATTTCGTCAGCATGCATCACCGTCTGTATAGGACGTTTATGAATGGTCAGCACATGGGCCTTGCTGAACGAACCGGGTGCCAGCAACTGCATGCGTTTCAACAGCTTCTGATTCGTAGCGACTGTAACCGGCGTGTAGTAAATATCATCCTGTTCCAACAATGCAATACGATGATCGGTTTCACCGTCAATATGCATCACCCTGGTATGCTGTTTAATCAGATCGATAGCCGGCAGAAAACGCTCGCGCTGCAGGCCGTTCCTGTACAGATCATCCGGAATTCGGTTGGACGTGGCGACCAGGGTCACACCGTTGTTGAATAGTGCTTGTAACAATCCTGAAAGTAGCATGGCGTCAGTGATGTTGGTAACTATAAATTCATCCAGGCAGAGTACACGATATCTGGCTGCATACTCCTTGGCTATTAACGTCAACGGATTCTTCTGATGATGCATAGTGGCCAGTTTTTCGTGGACATCAAGCATGAATCGATGAAAATGAACCCGCAGCCTCTTGTCAAACGGCAACGACTCGTAGAGCAGGTTCATCAGCCAGGTCTTGCCTCGTCCGACACCTCCCCAGAGATACAAGCCTTTAACCGGCGTCATCTTACAACGGGTCAACCGGCATAATGTTCGTTTGAGAAAAGCGGTACGCGAATCGCTATCAGCGACAAGATTTTCATGAAGGACTTGCAAGGCCTCAACGGCCTGTTTCTGGGCGGGATCTGATACAAAGCCGTTCTTTTTTAACTCGACCGGGTAAACCTCGGCAGGCTGCATATGTTTCACGGTAAATGTATCTGTAAAACAATTAGATATATTGGGATATTCGAGTATATATGATGAAGGGCGAAATGTACCGGCCGATTGTAAACGCATTGTAACGCGAGTTTTCTTGACCTGGTGTTGATCATCGCGAAATCATTATCGCGATTGAGACTCTTGCTGATAATTGGTACTATACACGCCCATCGATAGCCAAACTTCCATACTGGCTTTTTTTAAAAAATAACCCAAGGCGTTTACTAATTTATGACGCGATATATATTTATTACCGGTGGTGTTGTTTCTTCATTAGGTAAAGGTATCGCTTCCGCTTCGATCGGCGCCATCCTCGAAAGCCGTGGCCTCAAAATACGCATGCTCAAGCTGGATCCGTATATCAACGTTGATCCCGGTACGATGAGCCCTTTTCAACATGGCGAAGTTTTTGTCACCGAAGACGGTGCTGAGACCGACCTTGATCTGGGTCACTATGAACGTTTTGTCCGTTCTAAAACCGATAAGGCCAGCAATTTTACCACCGGCAAGATTTACGAGAGTGTCATTCGCAAGGAACGTCGCGGTGAGTATCTCGGTGGCACGGTACAGGTCATTCCGCATATCACCGATGAAATCAAACGTTGTGTTGTCGAGGGTGCCGATGGTGCCGATATCGCCATGGTCGAGATCGGTGGTACTGTTGGTGATATCGAGTCGTTGCCGTTCATGGAGGCGATCCGCCAGATGGGTGTCGAGCTGGGCCATGAACGCGCCATTTTTATTCATCTCACACTGGTACCGTATATCGCGACTGCGGGTGAAGTGAAAACCAAGCCAACCCAGCATTCAGTTAAGGAGCTGCGATCGATCGGGATCCAGCCTGATATCCTGTTATGTCGTTCAGAGCGGTTATTACCGGCAGAAGAGCGCCGTAAAATCGCCCTCTTTACCAATGTGGAAGAGAAAGCCGTGATCAGTGCCAAGGACATGGGTAACATCTATGAGATCCCCATCTGGCTGCACAATCAGGGTGTCGATGACATTATTGCACGCAAGATGCATCTGGATCTACCGTTTGCTGATTTATCCGACTGGCAGCATGTTGTCGATGCCATGCGGCATCCGGAGCATGAAGTCAATATTGGCATGGTTGGTAAATATGTCGAACTGACCGAATCATACAAGTCTCTGAATGAAGCACTTTCACATGCCGGCATCCAGAACAAATCGAAAGTCAATATTCACTACATCGATTCTGTCAGTCTTGAACGTGGACACTTCGGTGCGCTGGTGGGGCTGGATGCCATACTGGTTCCTGGTGGATTTGGCGATCGCGGCGTTGAGGGCAAGATCGCTGCAGTCAAGTTCGCCCGAGAGAACAACATACCCTATCTTGGCATCTGCCTGGGTATGCAGGTGGCCGTGATAGAGTTTGCGCGTCACGTCGCCAATATCAGTGATGCCCACAGCAGTGAATTCAACCAGGCCACGCCAAATCCGGTTATCGCGCTTATCACCGAATGGAAAGCGGAAGACGGTAGTATCGAAATACGCCACGAGGGCTCAGACCTGGGCGGCACAATGCGTCTTGGCGGGCAGACATGCAATCTAATCCCGGGAACACTGGCACATAAGGTGTATGGCAGTGATACGATCGTCGAGCGACACCGTCATCGCTATGAGTTTAACAACAACTACATGGATCAGCTGGTCGCAGCCGGACTGGTCATCAGTGGCAAATCCAGTGATAACAGCCTGGTTGAAATGATCGAACTCAGGGATCACCCCTGGTTTTTGTCGTGCCAGTTTCACCCGGAATTTACCTCAACACCACGTGACGGCCATCCTTTGTTCACTTCCTTTATCAGGGCCGCACTGGAACAGCATAACAAACATGCCCGTGCCGGAGAGGTTGCGGCCTGATGCAAATTTGCGGTTTCAAAGCAGGTCTGGATCAACCACTGTTTCTGATAGCGGGGCCCTGCGTGATTGAAACGGAACAGCTGGCTATGGATACGTCGGCTGAATTAAAAGCCTTGACCGAACGGCTGGGTATTAACTTCATCTATAAGTCATCGTTTGACAAGGCCAACCGTTCCGCCGGCAGCAGCTTTCGTGGACCTGGCATCGAACAGGGCCTGCGTATTTTGCAGAGGGTGAAGGATGAGGCTGGTGTGCCGGTGATTACTGATGTGCACGAGGATACGCCGATCGATGAAGTGGCTGACGTCGTTGATGTACTGCAAACACCGGCATTTTTGTGCCGACAGACGAATTTCATTCTCAAGGTCGCAGCAGCAGGCAAACCGGTCAATATCAAAAAAGGGCAGTTTCTTGCACCCTGGGACATGAAGAACGTCGTCGACAAGGCGAGATCCACAGGCAACGAAGCCATCATGGTTTGTGAACGTGGCGTGTCCTTTGGTTATAACAACCTGGTCTCTGATATGCGTGCGTTAGCGGTGATGCGAGAAACAGGTTGCCCGGTCGTATTCGATGCAACCCATTCTGTGCAATTGCCTGGTGGTCAGGGCACATCATCCGGTGGGCAGCGTGAACATGTACCATTACTTGCCCGTGCAGCCGTTGCTGCCGGCATTTCGGGGCTGTTCATGGAAACCCATCCCGATCCAGACAGGGCGCTGAGCGATGGCCCCAATGCCTGGCCGCTCGCCCGGATAGAGTCTCTACTGAAAACGCTTATCGACATCGACAACATAGTAAAATCAGGGCAGTTAGAAGAATTGCGTTGAGTGCGTTTTTTTATACTTCGAACACAACATCAAATCGGTCACTGAGGGCAGAGCATGTCAAACATCGTAAACATTCACGCGCGTGAAATTCTGGATTCACGTGGCAATCCAACGGTTGAAGCTGAAGTTACACTGGCCGGCGAGGTTACAGGCAGGGCTGCTGTACCCTCAGGTGCTTCAACTGGAGCCAGAGAGGCGCTTGAATTACGCGATGGTGACAGTAGCCGCTATTTAGGCAGGGGCGTCACCAAAGCCGTCGGCAATGTCAATATCGGGATACGCGATGCCCTGATAGGGATGGATGCCCAGGACCAGAATGCGATAGACAAAAAGATGATTGAACTCGATGGGACAGAGACCAAGGAACGGCTCGGCGCTAATGCCATTCTGGCCGTTTCGCTGGCCTGTGCGCATGCCGCCGCGCGCGAAAACAAAAAGTCCCTGTATGTGCACCTGGGCGAGGATGCTTACACCATGCCGGTACCGATGATGAATATCATCAACGGTGGCGAGCACGCTGATAATAGTGTGGATCTACAGGAGTTTATGATTCTTCCTGTGGGCGCGCCCAGTTTCAAGGAAGCGCTGCGCTACGGTGCTGAAATATTCCATACCCTGAAAAAAGTTTTGCAGGTCAGGGGCATGAATACGGCTGTAGGTGATGAAGGCGGTTTTGCACCCAATTTGTCCTCCAATGAAGAGGCTATCGAGGTCATACTGGAAGCCATTTCGAAAGCCGGATACGAAGCAGGCAAAGATGTGTATCTAGGCCTGGATGTCGCAAGCTCCGAGTTTTATAGTGATGGCATATACACGCTGGCGTCAGAAAGTAAGGCTTTCAACTCGACAGAATTCACTGACTATCTGTCGAACTGGGTTGAGCGTTATCCCATCATCACCATCGAAGACGGGATGGCAGAGAATGACTGGGACGGCTGGTCAATTCTTACTGAAAAACTGGGGAAAAAAGTACAGCTGGTTGGCGATGATCTTTTTGTTACCAATACATCAATCTTCAAGCAGGGTATTGATAAAGGTATTGCCAATTCCATCTTGATCAAATTAAACCAGATCGGCACACTGACAGAAACCCTGGATGCGATACATCTGGCACATACGTCAGACTATACGGCTGTTGTTTCACATCGTTCCGGTGAAACAGAGGACAGCACAATAGCCGACCTTTGTGTTGCCAGACAGACCGGACAGATCAAGACCGGGTCGCTGTCACGCTCTGATCGCATTGCTAAATATAACCAGTTGCTGCGAATAGAGGAAGCGCTGGGCGATGATGCTGTTTATGCGGGCGCCAGTGCATTTAAACAACTAAAGTAAATTGAAACTGATTGTTGCCATTCTGCTTGTATTGTTCATATGGCTGCAATACAAGCTGTGGCTGGCTGATGGTGGTGTTCCTGAAGTGCTCGAACTGGCGCAGGAAATTGACACAGTTCAGGCGGAGATAAGCAGACTGCAGGAACGAAATCAGGCCCTCGATGCGGAAGTGGTGGATCTGAAAAAAGGCATCGAGGCAATAGAAGAACGTGCACGCAGTGAATTGGGCATGATCAAACGGGACGAAATCTACTACCAGGTCATTGACAGTGGCTTGGGTGAGGCCGCAGAGCAGGGCGCAATTGAGGAATAGATGCGACATCTGGGCTGTAATTCCGGCAGCCGGCATCGGCGCGCGCATGCGCTCTGACGTACCCAAACAATATCTTAGTCTTGTTGACCGGCCGGTCATTGAACACACAATCAACAAGCTACTCAGCGTCGCCGGGATAAACGGTTTAGTTGTCGCATTGCAGCCTGATGACGCTTACTGGCCGAAGATTAGCATTGATTCTGATAAACCCGTGATCGTTGCTGAAGGCGGCGAGCAGCGTTGTCACAGCGTTATGAATGCGCTTGATGTACTTTCGAGACAGCCGGATTACAGGCCTGACACCACATGGGCTCTGGTGCATGATGCGGTGCGACCCTGTGTCAGTAAGGCTGACATCTGGAAATTAATCGACCTTGCTGCCGGTACTGAATCAGGTGGCTTGCTGGCAGTACCGGTGCGTGACACCATGAAACGCCAGGGTGCTGACCAGTGTGTTGAGCAGACTATCGACCGCACTGGATTATGGCACGCATTAACACCTCAGCTTTTTGCCTGCAATACACTCTATCGTGCGCTTGAATCAGCCTTGGCCGCTGAATATCTGGTCACTGACGAATCGTCTGCAATGGAGTATGTTGGGCACAGACCGATGCTTGTAGCTGGTAGCGAAAGTAATATCAAAATAACACGTCCCGCTGATCTGCTTATGGCAGAGCTGTATACAAAAGTCATGTCTCCCTCAGTTGATAGCGGGGATCATTTATGAGTCAGCAGAAGCCGCCATTTCGAATCGGTCACGGATTTGATGTGCATCGCTTCAAGCCAGGTGACGGTATTATGCTTGGAGGCATAAAAATACCACACAAGTACAGCTTTGAAGCGCATTCAGATGGCGATGTCTTGATACACGCGGTGTGTGATGCACTGCTGGGCGCCATAGCCGCGGGTGATATCGGCCAACACTTTCCTGATACGGACCCTGCTTATGCAGGTATTGATAGCACTATCCTGTTAACAAAAGTTTTTCAACTCGTATCTGATGCAGGTTATAAACTCGGTAATATCGACATCACCATTATTGCGCAATCGCCCAGGCTTGCTACGTATGTAAAGACCATGGCCGAAAACCTGGCTGTTGTGCTCAACAGCAATGCCGATCAAATAAATATCAAAGCCACAACGACAGAAAGACTGGGTTATATCGGCAGGGAAGAAGGTATTGCAGTTCATTGCGTGGTTATCCTAAGAGTGCAACAATAGTCTTTGGTATCATCAATTTTTGCTATTTTTTTCGATAAAAACAGCATTTTTTTATCGAAATGTGTTTACATTTTTCAAATAAAGGTATAAAAAAACTTACTGTACATATAATTAAAACCATAAGGGCTAATAAACCATGTCACCAATAACGAAAAAAGTTACTAAAAAGAAAGTTGCCAAGAAAAAAGTTGCTAAAAAACGGGCAGTAAAAAAAGCAGCACCAATGAAAACGATCAAGGCAATCAGCGCGGGCTACACTAAATCTCAGCTGTATGCCCACATATCAGAAGATACCGGTCTGGCAAGAAGGGATGTTGCGAAGGTTTTCGATTCCCTTTCCGATGTCATTGCAGGTCACATCAAGAGTCGTGGCGCCGGTGAGTTCAAATTGCCAGGCTTGCTGAAAGTGAAAGTCACCAAGAAGCCAGCAACCAAAGCACGTAAGAACGTTCCAAATCCGTTCCGTCCTGGCGAATTCATGGATGTTGCTGCCAAGCCAGCTCGCAAGGTAGTTAAAGTACTTCCACTCAAAGCACTCAAGGATATGGCAGCCGGCTAAACTGTTCTGGTCAGAATATTTCTGCCTTGAAATTGAGCTTGTACAAAACCCCTGTAAGACGCTGTTTTACAGGGGTTTTTTGTTTGGTTCGCAGTAGCCGAAGTCATCCTTCGCTGTTTCTTTCAGACACATGACCAGGAGCAAGATTTTATATCTGCACGGCTTTAAGAGTTCGCCTGAATCACACAAGGCGAAGTTACTGCAAGCGTATATGCGGCGCCGTGACCTGAGTGATTATATCGAGATACCCCAAATACCGCCCATACCTGTAGACGCCATTGAGCTTTTGCGGGGACGTGCTGAGCTCATTACCAGGGACACGGGTTTGTCTTTAGTAGGCAGTTCATTGGGTGGTTTTTATGCTACCTGGCTGGCGGAAAAATATCACTGTCCTGCTGTTTTGATAAATCCGGCAGTGAAGCCACATGAGCTGCTTAAACAGTATTTGGGTGAGAACACAAATTATTACACCGCAGAACGCTGGGTACTCAATGAGAGTCATATTCGACAGTTCAGCGAACTCTATATCGAGAAGATAACACAACCGCAACGGTATCTTTTGATGCTGCAGACGGGTGATCAAACCCTTGACTATAGAGAGGCAAAGGAGAAATATGCAGATTGCCCCTGCATTATCGAACAGGGTGGCACTCACGAATTTGAGGGATTCGAACGTTATCTAGACAAAATACTTTCATTCTGCAATGTCACTCATAGTCGAATTTGAACATTAACAATATATTCAGTACAGGAAATATCAGATGTCTATCGGCCCGTTAATGATGGATCTAGAAGGAACAATGATCTCCACTGCAGAACAGGAATTACTGGAAAATCCACTTATAGGCGGGGTGATTCTATTCACACGTAATTTTGAATCAATTGAGCAGGTGACGGCACTGATTCGACAGATACACGCTGTGCGCTCGCCGCATTTACTGGTAGCTATTGATCATGAGGGTGGAAGGGTACAGCGCTTTCATCAAGGTTTTACCCGCCTGCCTGCGGCCAATATATTTGGCAAGATGTTCAACACAAATGCGGATATGGCACGTAAATATGCAGAGCAGGCAGGTTGGCTGCTTGCTGCTGAACTCAGGGCAATTGGTGTTGATTTCAGCTTTGCGCCGGTGCTGGACATTGCTCACGGTGTCAGCGGTGTCATTGGCGATCGTGCTTATCATGCGAGGCCGGACGTGGTTGCAACACTGGCCTATGCCTCCATGCACGGTATGCTGCAAGCAGGCATGCATGCCGTGGGCAAACATTTTCCGGGTCATGGTGGGGTTACAGAGGATTCACACCTGGCAACAGCCGTTGATCACCGCGAGCTCGACACTCTGTTGAAAGAGGATATCGTGCCTTTTGCCAAAATGATTGCAAATGACCTGGGTGGTATCATGCCTGCACACGTCATTTACGACAAGGTTGATGATAAACCCGCTGGTTATTCAAGCATCTGGTTGCAGCAGATATTGCGCGGCAGGCTGAATTTTCAGGGCGCTATATTCAGTGATGATCTGAGTATGGAAGCCGCTGGTATCGTTGGAGGCTATGGTGACCGTGCACAACAGGCACTAAAAGCAGGCTGTGATATGGTGCTGGTATGCAACCACCCTGAGGGTGTCCGCGAGGCAGTTGAGCAATTAAAAGGTTATAACAACCCGACGTCACAAATGCGCCTGGTTCGCATGCACGGTAGAGGGCATATTTCCCACGAAGGACTTTGTAACAGTTATGACTGGAAACAGGCCTCCGCCATGATTGCGGAACTCGATCAATCACCATGGCTGGAGTTGGATGTGTAGCCCAATGGATAAATCATCCCCTGACACTGCATTAAAGCCACTGCAGGTTCTGCAACAGGCAGAACTCGTGTTCGATTCACAGGTCATCAATTCGGCGATAGATGAGCTTGCACAGCGTCTTGCGAGACGGTTGGGGGATTGTTCACCCGTTGTGCTCTGTGTCATGCAGGGCGGATTGATGTTCACTGGAAAGATCATGTCGCGTCTGCCAATTGATGCTGAATTTGATTACATCCATGCGACGCGATATGGTGATGCCACCACCGGCGACACCATCAAGTGGCTGGCTTATCCGAAGCAGAAGCTCGAAAACCGCACAGTACTGATACTCGATGATATTCTTGATGAAGGCTATACCCTGGCGGCGATAGAACAATATTGCCGGGAGCAGGGTGCCCTGGACGTAATATCCGCCGTTCTTTTACAGAAAAAGCATGATCGCTTGAAGCCGGGCATGCGCTGTGACTTCGTCGCACTTGAGGTTGATGACCGTTATGTGTTTGGCGCCGGTATGGATTACAAGGGAAAACTGCGGCACCTTGACAGCATATATGCACTACGACCGGAAATGATACAGCATGCCTAAAATAGGTATTATTGGCGGTAGTGCACTGGATGTCATTGCTGATCTTGAAGTCAGTCACCGTGAGATGGTGAATACGCCCTACGGCGCAACGTCCAGTCCACTACTGTTTGGGAAAATGGACGGTGGAGAGATTGTGTTCATTCACCGTCACGGTTTCGGTCATACCATCGCACCGCACGAAATCAATTACCGGGCAAACATCTGGGCACTGCGGGAGCTTGAAGTGACCCACATCATCGCCACTGCAGCGGTTGGCGGTATTACCGATCATATGTCGCCGAAGGCCCTGGTGATACCCGATCAAATCATCGACTACACACACACGCGTAACCAGACTTTTTACGAAAATAGCCAGGATCCGGTCGTGCACGTTGATTTCACCTGGCCCTACGATGAACAGTTACGCACGCTGCTGAACACATCTGCGGTTAAATCGAATATGCCCGTCGTATCCAGGGGCACCTATGGTGCTGTGCAGGGGCCGCGCCTGGAAACGGCTGCAGAAATCAAGCGCCTGGAAGGCGATGGCTGTGACATCGTTGGCATGACAGCCATGCCAGAAACCGTACTGGCGCGCGAGCTTGATATGAAATATGCCTGCTGTGCGATGGTTGTCAACTGGGCCGCAGGCAAAGGCAGCGACGACGTGTCTCTGCATGAGAGCATCAACAATAACTTGAAAGCAGCACAGGAAAGAGTCCATAAACTGCTGTCAGTTGCTTTGCCGGAGATTATAAAACTGTAACCCGGATATGGAGGATTCATCTGATGGTGCGTGATTTATCGCTGCCATGCAGTCGGGGTGGTCATAACCCGTTCTGGTATCAAAATCATGGCTGAAATTACGTTTATAAAAGGCAAGGACAGCGATCTCGAATCATCGATTGAGAGCATGCTGAAAAAGCTTAAAGCCATCGACATCGAAATCGAAGAGGTCTCGTGGCTGAACCCGGTGCCAAACGTCTATTCGGTGCATATTCGGGACAGGCAATGCGGCTTGATGTTTACCAACGGCAAGGGCGCAAGTCACAAGGCCTGTCTTGCCAGTGCCCTGGGCGAGTACTTTGAGCGCTTGAGCTGTAATTATTTTTTCGCAGACTACTACCTCGGTGAAGCATTCAGCCACGCTGATTTTGTGCATTATCCGGATGAGCGCTGGTTTCCGATTGAGAAAGGCGGTGCCATGCCCGCTGGTTTACTGGATCATGTCTTGTGGCATTATTATGACCCTGACAATCGGCTGGGACCGGAACAGCTGATTGATACCAATACCGGAAACAGTGAACGCGGTATCTGCGCATTGCCTTATGTGCGCCAGAAGGATGGCCATACTATCTGGTTCCCACTCAATATTATCGGCAATATCTACGTCAGCAACGGCATGTCGGCGGGCAATACAGTGGCTGAAGCGCGGGTGCAGGCGTTATCGGAGATTTTTGAGCGTTATGTAAAAAACACGATCATTGCACAAGGTATCTGTCTGCCCGAAATTCCCCGGGAGGCCATCGAGCGCTATCCGAGTATTACCGCAGCAATCGATGAGTTGCAACAACATGGCTACCATCTGCGCGTTGCCGATGCTTCGCTGGGTGGTAAGTACCCGGTCATGAGCGTGACCCTGATCAATCCCAAAAACGGCTCCGTGTTTGCTTCATTCGGCGCACATCCGTGTTTTGAAGTGGCGCTCGAGCGAAGTGTGACCGAATTGCTGCAGGGCAGAGGCCTGGACCAGCTCGACGGGTTTCAACAGCCCAGCTTTAATCTGGATGAAGTTGCCGATCACCATAACCTGGAGTCGCATTTTATCGATTCCAGCGGCCTGATCGCTTACGATTTTTTCAAAGACACGCCAGATTTTGGTTTTGTCGACTGGGAGCACGATGCCAACACGCATGAAGAATTTGGATATTTATGCAATGTGATTCATGAAATGGGGTTTGATATTTTCATTTCGGACTACGAACACCTGGGTGTTTATTCGTGCCGTATCATCGTACCGGGCATGTCTGATATCTACCCGGTTGATGACCTGGTATGGAATAACAATAATGAAGGTGCGCTGTTCAGAGAAGATATCCTGTCATTGAAAAAGCTCGATCCCGTTGTCTGGCGTAACCTGCTGGAGCGGCTCGAACAGGCAGCTTACAACGACTACCAGCGCGTGGCCGAATTCATTGGTATTGCCCCTGATACGGGTACTGCCTGGGTAACACTACGCATCGGTGAACTCAAAGCCATGCTGTGCCTGGCGCTTCAGGACAGCCAGGCGATCGACTGGGTCGATTGGTGTATTCAGATCGAGCAACTGGATGAACAACGCACCAGCGAGTACCGTTGCATTGGCGCCTTACTCGAAATCAAACACGATGAGGATCGGGATTTCGATGATTACAGCAACAGCCTGTCACTGATGTATGGCGAAGCCTGTGTCCAACGCTGTATTGACATCGTTGAGGGCAGGGAGGTATTTCATGGTCTGCACAGCCCTGGCTTGAGTCTGGAGGGCTTTGAGCAGCATCACCGGCTGCTCCGGGGTTATCGCAAACTCCATAAAGCCAAGCAGGACAACTGGAAATGATGTTTACTTGATCCGGTAATGTATCCGCGAAGGCCTTTTCAACGCAAAGGCGCGAAGACGCAAAGAATAATCATTAGCCATCGATGAGCAACCAGATACATCAAACGATTTCTTGGCGGCCTTGGCGTCTTTGCGTTAACCCGGATATCTCGCTATGCTATGAACTTAGCTCGATGAATGAACAGACCATTCAAGCCTTACCGGAGACCATATGCAGCAGCAGGCAACTATCGCTGGTTACAGTGATAAAGAAGAAATTGCTCACAGTGTAACCCACGGTATCGGTGCACTACTGAGTGTTATCGGTCTGGTAACACTTGTCTTTTACTCGAGTATGTACGGCGATGGCTGGCACATCGTCAGTTCGAGCATCTACGGCCTGACGCTGATAACGCTATACACTTCATCGACACTGTATCACGCCATAACGATACCGGACATTAAGAAGTTCCTGCAAAAGCTTGATCATGCCGCTATTTTTCTTCTCATTGCGGGTACGTACACGCCATTCACCTTGGTCAACCTGCGTGGTGGCTGGGGCTGGACATTGTTCGGTATCGTCTGGTCCATCGCAATAGCCGGCATGATCATGGAGCTGATCGTAAAGCAACGCTACAAACGTCTCTCACTCGGCCTGTATCTCGGACTGGGCTGGATCGTGATGATTGCGATCGGACCGATGATCGCCAATGTAGAAACGGGTGGTCTGATTCTGCTGCTGGTCGGCGGCCTGTTCTATTCGCTGGGTGTCATTTTCTATGTGTGGAAAACACTGGTTTACCACCATGCCGTCTGGCATCTGTTTGTACTCGCTGGTAGCGCATCTCACTTCTTTGCTGTCTTCTATTACGTGATACCCGGCGGTCCGTAATACCGTTATATCCGTGTGAATAGTCTGCGACTGGACACGAATACGGGATTATCCAAATCCTTCATGCAATACCCGGATTCGCCTGAATACTCACAATTCCCGCAACAGCAATTGACTTTCCGTCTCGTACCTTTTTCTGTTGAATAACAGCGACCATCGTGATCCTCCACACTGGTGCCACAAAATGGCCGAGCGCAAACCCGCCAGCAGTAGCGCCCTGATTCGGCTCGCATTTTTCTCATTACCCAAGTGCTGTTGTTCGCCGTTGATGATAATGCGTGGATGCAGGTTGCTGATCGTGTCCTTGTACAGCTGGCCAAGCTTTAACATCGTGTTTTCGTGCATCAACGAGAAATAATCAAGGCCTGATTTGATGTTCTCGAGTGTGCCGCCAATCTGGTTCAGCATGGCCTGGTTAGCCGAGAGTTTTTTTTCAAGTATCAGCATCGAGATCACATACCGCGCAATATCCAGATCACGTTCAGCTCTGGCTGAAGCGATTTGTTTGTTGAGTTCGCGTATACCGGCACCAACGCCGCCGACACCACCGTAGATCTGTTCAACACTGTCGGCATCGAATTTGAACAGCGTCTCCAGACTGGCCTCAATCACGGCACTATTAGCCATGCCGGTATTGGCGATTTGTTTGACCAGGGAAGCAGCCTGGAAGACGCCGGCCAGCGCAAGGGTCAGATCACGTTTGGAATGTTTCATGGGTCTATTTTGCCACAGTGGACAATGCGGACACAGGGTATGTCAACCGTTGCACAGCCAGACAACGCGTTGGCGAGAGTGATAGTGATAGCGTCTGTGCTGGACAAAACCTGGTCCGTTAGCGTGATATCGACCTGCTGATTAGCAGCGGTCCGAACAAGCGACAAAAAAAAATACAAAAGCTGACTTAAGGGCTTGTCTGAACGACATATATAACTATTCAGACATCTATCTACCGATCAGTAATAGTGCTTCGATGCGGGTTGTGAATGTGTTTTTTTTGCGTATTTGCAAAGTGCTGTTATGCAGAGCGCTGTAAAAAATGAGTTATGTTGATATCTTTATTAACTTGGTTTAATTTATCAAGGTAGATATTTATAGACGGCTGGAGTAAATTCGGGTGCCTGTAACAATATCTAACAGACATGCCGGCATGGAGGAGGTTATATGCATCTCAGATCCAGTTGGCAAAAATAAATGTAAAAAATCGATCACCCGAGGAGTTCACTATGCAAGCTCAAGCCAGCAAGCTTCTTCTGCTAGCCGCCATCAGTATGCTGTGTATATTTTTCAGCCTGTCCGCACACGCAGAAACCCCCATCCACCACGTCTCGTCAGAAACATGCAAATCTTGTCATATGGAAATCTACACGCAGTGGAAAGGCTCCATGCATGCCCAGAGTTCCGCACTGGAAGATCCGATTCATGCCACTTTTTATGGCATGGTCATGGGTGATCCGACTAAAGAAGGGGTGAAAAGCAAGAAAGGCACCTATCCGGTCTGCCTGCAGTGCCATGCGCCAAATGCCGCCAAGGATAAGACCACGAAACTGGATGCCAAGCCAGCTTATGCTGAAGGTGTCAACTGCGTTGCCTGTCATACGCTGGCTGAGTACAAGGGCACTGCAGGTGAAAAAGGCAAACCCAATCTGGGTTTGAAAGCCTACGTGACCTCAGACAAATTACAGGGCCCGCAGGGCTTCAAAACCAAGACAAAGGACGCCGCCAAGCCTTCAGGACCTTTCAATCCTGCAGACCTGAAGCCGAATCCCCATCTGGGTAAGCCCGTTGCATTTGGTGACCAGACGCTGTCTCTGCCGATGGAGGCAAATCCAGGCTTGATGAAAACCAACAAGGCCTGCATGGGCTGCCATGACAAGCGTTCAAACATGAAGAAAGTACCGCTATGTCGTACCGGTGACGAATATAAAGAATCCGCTACGGAAGTGACCTGTACCTCCTGTCATATGCCGATTGCCAACGGTATGGCCAGTCATGAGATGGGCGGTGGGCATGATCCTTCGATGCTAAAACGATCGGTGGTGTTTTCAGTCGACAGTAAGAAAGACGGAGACAAACTGGCCACCGTAGTAAAGATGAAGAACAAACAGGCCCATAGTATGCCTACCGGTGCCCCCTTCCGTAATCTTCATTTGAAACTTACTGCTTACGATGCGGACGGCAATGTAGTCTGGGAAAATGCCAAGGGGCATCCCGGCAAGGTCGATCCAAAGGCTTATCTGATGCTTGAGTTACTCGATGATACGGGTAAGCGTACATCACCGCCTATGGCAACCCAGCTCGGCGAAGACACCCGGCTCAAGGCGTACGAAGAACGTGTTTTGAATTACAATATTCCGGCCAAGAATGTGGCCCTGGTACGCGGCGAATTGTTTTACAGCCTGTTATGGCCCGAGCTGTCGAAGAAGTTCGCCGAGAAACTACCGCCGGGGCTGACAGATCCCGTGTCTATTGCTGTGTCAGAGGTAAATATTTAAACTTCTATCGATGGGCAGATCGGCTATCAACAAGCTGATCTGCCTTTGTGCTTGCTAGTTGGTGATTGAAACATTGTTGATATTGGAGCGAGAGGGAAATTAGGTGAAAAAGATTATTCTGCAGTACTGTACGCCGTTGATCCTGAGTCTGGCTGTCGTGAGCGCGGCCTATGCCAAGGCCGAAGAACAGCCCGCGACCGGACAACTGGAAGAGGACGTCAAGCAATTACCAACAACAAGCACGGCAGATCACAGTCTGTTCAAAGAGCTGCAGAAGGACTTCAAGACCGGGCCTGAAGTCACCAAAGCCTGCCTCGGTTGTCATAACGCCGCCGCCAAACAGCTGCACAAAACCACGCACTGGACCTGGGCCTACGACAACGAACTGACCGGTCAGGCGCTCGGTAAAAAAAATGTAATCAATAATTTCTGTGTCGCCACGGCTTCTAACTGGGCGCGTTGTACCTCGTGCCATATCGGATACGGCTGGAAAGACGCGAAGTTCGACCTCAACTCGGAGCAAAATGTTGATTGCCTGGTCTGTCACGAAACCACAGGAACCTATAAAAAGTTCCCGACAGCGGCCGGCCACCCCAATTATGAACCCAAAATGTGGCCGCCTAAAAAAGGCAAGGTCTGGCCGCCGCCCGATCTGAAAAAGATTGCTCAGAGTGTCGGATCGCCGACACGTTCGAATTGCGGTGCCTGTCATTTCTACGGTGGCGGTGGTGACGGTGTCAAACACGGCCATCTGGACTCCTCCATGCATAATCCTTCCAAAGAGCTGGATGTGCACATGGATGCGGCCGGTCTGAACTTCAGCTGCCAGACCTGCCACACCACGGGTGGTCATGAAATTGCCGGCAGTCACTATGCGACCAAGGCTTCCGACGACCGGGGTGTCGTGATTCCGGGGCAGCCGGATCAGCAACGCGGCAGCTGTGAATCCTGTCACGGCAGCAAACCACACCCGGAAGAAGCCAACGTACACCTCAACGATCACACCAGCAAACTGGCCTGTGTGACCTGTCATGTGCCTGAATTTGCCCGTGGCGGGCGCAAGACCAAGATGTGGTGGGACTGGTCGACTGCGGGCAAGAAAGATGAGAAGGGCAAACCGATCGTAATCAAGGATGAACAGGGATATGACACCTATCACTTCAAGAAAGGTGACTTCACCTGGGAAGCTAACGTGATACCGGAGTATCGCTGGTTCGATGGTGAAATCGAGTATTCACTGCTGCAAGACAAGATCGATGATACCGGTGTGGTGGCAATCAACAAAATCAAAGGTAGCTACGATGATGAGAAATCACGCATATGGCCCTTCAAAGTGATGCGCGGTCGCCAGCCCTATGATGCCAAGAACAAGGTCTTTGGTGTGCCCCATTTGTTCGGTAAGGACGATGAGGCCTACTGGAAAAGTTTCGACTGGGACAAGGCACTGGCGGCGGGTCTGAGAGAACGTGGTGTCGAGTACAGCGGTGAACACGGGTTTATCGAAACCGAATTCTACTGGCCCGTTACCCATATGGTGGCCCCGGCCAAGAATGCGCTGTCTTGTGAAAGCTGCCATAGCGAGAATGGCCGCTTGCAGAATCTGGCGGGCGTCTATATTCCCGGCCAGAACAGGTATCGATGGCTGGATATTTTTGGCGCGCTCATTGTATTAGGCTCACTCGGTGCTGTTTTAGTGCACGGTTTTGGTCGATACATAGCTTCAAGAACTAGAGATAGAGGTAATTCGTAATGGAAAGAATCATGTTATACGCACGTTTTGAACGCTTCTGGCATTGGTCGCAGACCCTGTTGATCATGATCATGCTCGTTACTGGCTTCGAAGTTCATGGCACGTATGCATTAATGGGTTTTGAGCGGGCGGCTGCCGTACACAGCGTTACCGCCTGGTTGTTGATCGGTCTCTGGGTCTTTGCCTGGTTCTGGCACCTGACGACCGGCGAATGGAAGCAGTACAGGCCCTCTGCACCCGAGCGCATAATCGCCATGGTGCGCTACTATGGCTTTGAAATATTTCAGGGTAAAGCTCACCCGTTCCACCGGGAGTTCTCCTGCAAGCTGAACCCGTTGCAATGCATGGCCTACCT
This sequence comes from uncultured Gammaproteobacteria bacterium, assembly GCA_942492025.1. GTDB lineage: Bacteria > Pseudomonadota > Gammaproteobacteria > SZUA-229 > SZUA-229 > JABDQW01. The sequence continues at coordinate 654,237 of CALODJ010000012.1, forward strand.
GGTGTTACACGTTGCCATCAGTCCGATCATCTGGATCAGTGGCTTGTTGTATCTGTTCTACAAGAGTTGGTCGACCATAGAGGCCATGGGCTGGTTATCACTCGGTACCATCGCGATGATCCACACCGCCGCTGCCTACCTGATGCTGGCGTTTGTTGCTGTTCACCTGTATCTGGCGCTGACCATGGATGAGCGGCCTTTCTCCGGCCTGCGTGCGATGGTTACCGGTTACGAACGCGGGGGAGAGGAGCAGCCCAGCGGCACCAAGTGAGACAAACAGCCATCATTCACAGCTGATTGCTCGGGTGGCGGGCTGCTGCTGGAGTTTTCAGATGTGCGATGGCATCCCCAAAGATAGCTGGATGAATTGATTGCGTTCCTGGTCCCAGTGCCAGGACGTTCATGGTGTGGTCTATGAGATAGCATTTCTCGCCCCCTGGTGATGAACACGGGCATTTACTTTTGCATACCTGATTCCCAGGCTGTCATTGACTAAAACCGAGGTATCGTCTGCCTGATCGGCCTGGCGCCAATCCGAATCAGATCTTTTTTCTTGCGTAACAAGCCGTGACTGGAGCGGGACTTTGTTCTATGATCTGGAAGTTAATGATCTAAATAGCACGCATTAAGCACAGTGATGGAGGGGTTTATGAACAAGGGATATTCCCAGCTACGCGTCAGGACTGAAAAGCATACAGCATGCCCGCTTTGTCCGATCCGAAATCTGGCACTGTTCGAGGCGGTAAACGAGGATTTGCTGGGCTGGACCCAGAAGTTTCGCAGTCAGCAGTACATTCTGGATGCTCGCAGACTGCTGTATAGGGAAGGTGAGATAGTTGAAGAGTCCTACACCCTGTTCGAGGGTTGGGTCATGCTATTTAAAACACTGCCTGCTGGCAAAAGGCAGGTACTACGCTTTGCCTTGCCCGGTGATTTCCTCGGCTCGCGGGGTGGCGGCGTACCAGTTAATCACTCGGCACTGGCTATCACAGACTGTGTTTTATGCGGTTTTCCTCAGGACAGGCTCAATCAGCTATTCAGCGAGCGGCCGGAGATTGTTTCCAGGCTGGTGAGTCTACAACAGCGGGACATGGCGCAATGCTACGACCACATCATGAGTGTGGGGCAAAAGAGTGCCATCGAATCGATTGCCTGCATGCTTATCGACCTGTACGACCGTTGCCTTGAAGTCGACCCAACAATGCGACCCGAGTCCATCTGCTTTCCGCTCTCCCAGGAGGAAGTCGCCGACTATGCGGGCATTACACTGGTGCATGTGAGTCGTGTCATCAAGGCCTTGCGTGATCAGGGTGTTCTCGAGAACGGTCATCGCATGATCCGCATTCTTGACACTGACGTTTTATTCAATATTGCCAACACGACTGCGCGTGCTGACAGGCATAGCATAGAAAGCTGACACGCAGCATCACACCGATTGGTGAGAATTTCGAGCTAATAAGCACAGAGGCCCGGATAAGTGTTTGCCTCAGAACCCAATTCTATTAATGAATAACATCTCGAGTGGGCGTCAACGAAGCCTTTACCCGCCTACAAAAGTATGTTTTTCAGGCACAATATGGCTGTATACGAGTAACTCGGCAATAAAATGCAGCTTAATTCTTATAATTTTTTAACATAGATCAAGTTAACAGTGTAGAAATTTACAACAGGCTGGAGTAGATTCTATTGCCGTAGACACGCACACCAGTTCGAGATGTCCATCCGGGTAACGTGCACGATGCCTGCCCGGCTTGTCGAGGTGGCGTTTTGACGCAAGATTGAGCAAGCACGGTCCTTACAAATGATAGGCAGTTTTTTGTGAGTGTCCTGAAGAGGTTCAATCAAAAGCTCGGTGACGAGCTATCGCGACTGACCACTTCGGAGCCATGCCTGGATACACACTGGCGTTCAGTGTTCAGACACCTGTACAACAGGTGACATTAAAGCTTTAAAGGAGGATGGAGATTACTTTTATAATCGTCGTAGACGAACACTCGGGTTCATACCAAATTAAAAGGGCCTTGAGCTCTCGACCCGGGATAAAAAGAAACCCTGAAAAATACTATTTCTAACACAAATGAATAAAAACGTTTTTACATCTGAGGAGATGAAAATATGACAAAAAACAAAAAGAACCTTATTGGCCTTGCCGTTGCATCCACGTTAGCGTATCCGCTCGCGGGTCAGGCTGTCACCTGGGATGCCGGCGACCTACAAGTTAATTTTCATGGCTCGCTGCGACCCAGTATCAACTGGGAAGAATGTGACTCGCCATGTCGCGGCCCCTGGGTGGCGCCGACCACAGACAGTCTCCCTACCGAGAAGAAAAATTCCTACATGACCAGCAATTTTTCACATTTCCAGTTCGACGGTAGCTACAAATTGACCGACACGACCTCGGCGGTTTTCAAGACCGAGTGGAAAATCGACATCACCGAGAGTAAGACCACCGTCAGCCCCGGCGACCCCACTGTACAATCGACCAATACCTTAGTGGATTTCGAACAGTATCTTGGTTTGAAAGGCGGCTTGGGCATGGTCCGTGCCGGTACGATCCTGACGCCGTACATGCAATCCGGCGTCAAACTGGATCCGTTCCGCCGTGACGCGCTCGCAGGCCGTTTCTTCGTCGATATTTACTCGGCACTGCATCACGGCACCGGTTTCGGTCGCGGTCGCGCCACCAATACGCTCCGCTACGACTCACCGAAATTCCTCGGTGGCCTGGACCTGCAAGCCTTTTACACGCTGGATGAGTCGAACAATGACAACCACGGCTACGGCGCCGGTCTGATGTACGACAACAAGACCTTCTATGCCTTCCTGCAGTACTACGACGCCAACCGCAAGGGCAACTCCGACGCGACCAAAGTCGGCGGCAAGTTCAGATTCGGCAAGACCGCTTCGCTCTGGGCGCAGTATGAAAGTGACGGCGGTCTGATTTCGTTGTCAGAAGGCATTGTTGCCGGTGTATCGCCCGCTGGTGATCTGATCAACTATGATACGGACAACACCGTCGACGGTGCCGACCTGTACGTGCTTGGTGCGGATTGGAACATCGGCAAATTCCAGATAATCGGTCAGTACGGTGAACGCGACGATTCTACTGATTCGGCCACGGGCACCACGGCCCAAAACGGACACAAAGGCTATCTCTTGGGTGGTGCCTATCGCCAGACCAAACAGCTCTACCACTATGCAGGCTACCTGGTTAAGGATTTCAACACCTCAATCCCAGATGTGGATAAAAACACGCGTTTCACCGTGGGTTCCACGTTCACCTGGTAGTTGTTGTAAGCTAGACGCTGCGCTTCTACAAACGCCGCTGCCGGAATAATGATTTCGGCAATGGCGTTTTTATTTGGGATCTTTGTTGTATTGAGCGGGTATTTAGCCGCGAAAAACGCATAGAACGCGAAGGGGAAACGCGCGACCTAACCAGTGAGGTAGGGTGCGCCGTGCGCACCGGAATCAGTACAACACATTGATTGCTACAGAATGGTGCGCATGGCGCACCCTACGATACACTCGCTGTACTCCGTCAACGATATACGCAACACATACAGCAACCACATCAAGCGGCTGATCTGCCTACAATCCCGCCCAGGCGGTATCGGACTGGAAACGTTCACCGTATTCATGTTTGAGTTCATCCATGCGCTCGGCTAGCTTCTGTGTGCCTGTATCTCGAATATAATGGATCGGTCCACCGCGGAAAGGCGCGAAGCCGGTACCGAAGATGACGCCCGCATCGATCAGGTCATCTGACTCAACGATCTGTTCACGCAGACAGGCCGTCGATTCATTGAGCAGACGCATAACCAGGCGATCCTGTACTTTCTGCACATCCGGATATCGTGCGCCCTTGTTCTTGACTGGCTTGCCGCTCCTGTATTGATAGAAACCCTGACCGGACTTCTTGCCGAGCTTGTTGGCATCGGCCATTGCGTTGAGATTCTCCGGCAGCGGCATATCCAGTGCAGCAGAAAGAATTTCGGCAACGGATTTGCAGATATCGAGTCCCACGGTATCGGCCAGTTCGATCGGTCCCATCGGCATGCCGAAGTCGGTGGCCGCTTTGTCGACGACTTCGGGCGGGACGCCTTCACCCACCATGGTGACAGCCTCGAGCAGGTAGGGCATCAGTATCCGGTTAACCAGGAAGCCTGGCGAGCTCTTGACCGGTAACGGCAGCTTGCCGATATTGCGGCCGAAGGCGAGCGCTTTCTGCACCACGTCCTCGTCGCTTTCATTGCCGCGGATGATCTCGACCAGGGGCATTTTCGCCACCGGATTGAAAAAGTGCAGCCCGACCAGTCGCCCCGGCCGGGACAGTGATGAGCTGAGGTCTTCCAGCCTGATGCTGGAGGTATTGGTCGCGAGTATGGCGTCCGCTTTCATCCGCGGTTCAATGTCCCGGTAAAGTGCACGCTTGACCTCGGCATTTTCAAAAATGGCCTCGACAACGATATCGGCTCGACCGACACCGTATCCTTTATGGTCCGGCATCAGGCGGTCACTCGCGGCAACAATCGCCCGCCGGTCGCGCTTGTATTTTTTCTTGAAGGATGAATGTGCACGTTTGATGGTTTCAGCCAGACGCGAGGGTTCCTGGTCCTGTACCGTCACGCTGTAGCCCTGGATTGCACACCATGAGGCAATGTCGCCCCCCATGATACCACCACCGATCACGTGGACGTGCGCCGGTTTGAAATCAGTCTGCTTGCCCTGGCTTTTGAGCTGTTCCTGCAGAAAGAAAACACGTACCAGGTTATGCGCCGTTTCAGTGGTCGCCAGGTGGGCAACCGAGATGGCTTCTTCCCTGAGCATGCGTTGTGGATGGTCGGCATACTTCTGCCACAGATCGATCAGCTGGTAGGGGGCCGGGTAGTGTTCTGGCCGGGCTTTTTGCGCGACCTGTTTTCGCATCTGCGAGGCCACCAGCGGACGTAGCAAACGGTTGTTGACCAGGCGTTGCACAAACGGCGGGCGTTTACGTTTCGGTGCTTCCAGAACGTAGCTGATTGCCGCCTGTCTGAGCTGGCGTTCGGGGACGCATTCGTCGATCAGGCCGATTTTTTTCGCTGTTCTGGCTGGTATAGCGCGACCTGTGAGCATGATGTCCATTGCCGGCAGTGGGCCGCATCGCTGTATCGAGCGTACGGTGCCGCCATAACCCGGGTGGATGCCGAGCTTGATTTCCGGCAGACCCAGCCGGGTCGATGCATCGTCGGACGCTACGATGTAATGGCAGGCCAGTGACAGTTCCATGCCACCGCCAAGACACATACCTTTCACCATGCTGACGGTCGGGCACGGCAGTGCCGCCACCTTGTCCATGATTTCATGGCCGCGGTCGAGAAAGGGTTGAGATTGCGAAATATCATCGAGCTCGAGGAATTCCTTGATATCGGCGCCAAAGATGAAACCGGCGTGCTTGTCTGAAAGAAACACCACGCCCTGAGGCGAGTAGTTCTCCAGATCATCGACAATGGATCTGAGTTCTTCCAGCACGTCCCCGGATAACAGGTTGACCTTTGAACCGGCCATATCCAGATGTAACCAGGCAATGTTGTGATCGTCGTATTCCAGATGCCAGTGGGTGTATTTATTGTCTTTATCCATGGTCATTCAGCCGCCTCGCCTGATGAGATTGTATCACTGACGTTTTCAATCAACATGGCGCCTCCCTGACCGCCACCTATACAGAGACTGGCGATGCCGCGTCGGGCATGGTTTCGCTGCAACACCCTGGCCAGATGCAGCACAATACGCGCGCCACTGGCGCCGACCGGGTGTCCCAGGCTGATACCGCCGCCATCGACATTGAGCCGATCGTGCGGAATTTCGCCAAATGCTTTTTCCTGGCCCAACTGGGTCTGGCAGTACGCATCATCTTTCCACGCCTCGATACATCCGAGCACCTGGGTCGCAAATGCCTCGTTAATTTCCCAGTAATCAACGTCGTTGATGGCGAGTTGATGGCGGTTCATGATCGGGCTCATCGCGTGTACCGGCCCCATACCCATCACCGCCGGATCCAGTCCAGCCCATTGACTATCGACAATTCTTGCCAGTACCGGCAGCTCGTGTTTGTGAACAGCCTCTTCGCTGGCCAGTAACAACAGGGCCGCACCATCAGTGATCTGCGCGCTGTTACCGGCGGTGACACTACCGTATTTACGATCAAAAGCCGGACGCAGTTTGGCCAGCTTGTCGATGCTCGAATCCGGCCTCACACCGTCATCATGATCAAAATAGTGTCCCGAGCCATCGTAGAGCACTTCAATCTCATCCAGATGTCCGGCCGCGTGCGCAGCAGCAAGGCGATGGTGGCTGTTGACCGCGAAGCTGTCCATCTGCCTGCGGCTGATGCCGAAATTGGCTGCAATGTTTTCAGCCGTCTGTCCCATATTGAGACCGACAACAGGGTCGGTCAGGCCACGAAGCAGTGAAATCACCGGTTTCAAATGACCCGGACGCAGTTTTGTAAAGTGCTTTATTCGCTGCAGCAGCGTTTTCGCCTGCATTAAATCACCCAGCCAGTGCACCATGGTATTGTTGTAAATCACGGGTGCACGGCTCATGGCTTCGACACCACCCGCGAGTATCAGGTCCGCCTGACCACTGGCTATGTTATGAAATGCAGAGTCGATCGACTGCATGCCCGAGGCGCAGTTTCGCTGCACGGTCCACGCAGGGACCGTTTGCGGCACGCCCAGGCGCAATGCAATGACGCGGCCGATATTGGCCTCATCTTCACTCGGCATCACGCAGCCGATGATGACTTCATCCAGTGCATCCAGAGGGAAATCATGGCGCATCAGCAGGGCGCGTCCTGCAGTGACCGCGAGATCACTGGCACTGAAGGGCCCGGGCCTGCCACGTGCCTTGAGTTGCGGTGTGCGGCTGCCGTCGACGATATACACATCTCTGTGCTCTTTCATGGTTCAGTCACCATCGTTAATGTTTTGGAAAGTCTGAATAAGTCAGAGTTTCCTTTATTGTTTCATTAATGACCATTCGCTGTCAGCTGCTTGCTCGCAACTTCTCAGCGATCAGCTCGTCGTCTTCATCGCTTACCTGTTCACTGTAGATCTCTATCGATGGCGTTTCCACCTTCCAGCCTGGCATCGAAAACTCATCAACCTTGATGGCATTGCGCACCGCAGCCTGAGCCTGCTGCAACAGCTCGTATTCTTCATCGGTAATGATGTTCTTGGCCTTTGCATCTTCATAGGGTGTCAAAGATGCAGTCGAGAGCACGCCGTTTTTCATGTTTTCACGCAAACGCTTATCCAGGTGTTCGGCCTTGAGCACGTATGTGAGCGCATGATCGATACGCCCGGTGGCATCATTCGGATCAGCACTGGCATAGATACCGCGTGTCAGACGCGCTCTGGCGGCAGTGGGCGATAACAACAGACGCGCAACATCATGGCCCTGCCGATCATTTGGGCCCTGGTAAGGCTTGGTCAGCGGGAACACCAGAAAATTGAGCAGGCCACCAATAAACGGTACCGGCATGTTCGTCATGACACCTTTCAAGGCCGTTTGAATGTTGAACAGCGCATCATCACAGGCCCAGCGCAGGAATGGAATGTCTTCTTCCGGTTCACCCTCGTTCTCGTAATGTTTCAACACCGCCGTGATCACATACATATTCGACAGGACATCCGCCAGACGTCCTGAAAGTGTCTCGCGGCGCTTCAGGGAACCTCCCAGTATCGCCAGGCAGAAATCGGTGGTCAGTGCGAACGCCGAACTCATGCGTACCAGTTGGCGGTAGTAATGGGCACTGACCGCATTCCCGGGGGTGCGCACCAGGCGTGCTGACGTGAGACCCATCCAGAACGTGCGCACGATGTTGCTGAAGACGAAGCCCGCATGACCAAAAAGGGCCTTGTCAAAGTCTTTCAGCCCGCGCTGCGTGTCCGGTTCATGGAACGCGGCCACCTCCTTCAGCAGATAGGGATGACTGCGCAGCGTGCCCTGACCAAAGATGATCATAGTGCGCGTTAGTATGTTGGCGCCTTCCACGGTGATACCGACGGGGATCAGTTGATAGCCGCGACAGAGAAAATTATGCGGTCCCATACAGATGCCATGGCCGCCGTGAATGTCCATCGCATGGTTGACCACCTCGCGCATACGCTCCATGGTCTGCTGTTTGACGATACCGGATATCACCGAAGGCACTTCGCCGGCATCGAGTGCGGACAGCACCAGCAGCCGGGCCGATTCGATCGCGTAGGCCTGGCCCCCGATCTTGGCCAGCACTTCCTCGACACCCTCAAAATAACCGATGGGTGTGCGGAACTGTTTACGAATGCGTGCATAACTGCCGGTGAAGCGTGACGCCATCTTGCTGGCGGCGGTACCCAGTGCCGGTAATGAAATAGCGCGGCCATCGGCCAGGCATTCCATCAGCATGCTCCAGCCTTTGCCGATGTATTCTTCACCACCGATAATCCAGTCGAGCGGTATGAAAACATCCTTGCCGCGGATAGGCCCGTTCATGAAGGACTGATTCGCGGGGAAGTGACGTTTGCCGACCTCGACACCCGCGGTGTCCCGTTTGACCAGTGCCAGCGTGATACCCCGGTCTGCAACTTCACTCAAAAGATGGTCAGGATCGTACAGCTTGAATGCGATACCGAGCAGGGTCGCTACCGGAGCCAGCGTGATGTAGCGTTTTTCCCAATTGAGCCGCACACCGAGCACATCATCCTTGCCTTCAAAGCTACTGTAGCAAACGATGCCGGTATCGGGCATTGCGCCGGCGTCGCTGCCTGCATCCGGACCGGTCAGACCGAAGCAGGGTATTTCCTCACCCCTGGCCAGACGTGGCAGGTAATAATCCTTCTGTTCGTCGGTGCCGTATTGCATCAGGAGCTTGCCGGGCCCGAGGGAATTCGGCACCATCACGGTGACGGCCGTTGAGCCACTGCGGCTGCCGAGCTTCATCACGACTTCGGAATGTGCCAGTGCCGAATAGCCCAGTCCGCCGTATGCTTTCGGAATAATCATCGCGAAGAAGCCTTTCTCCTTGATAAACTGCCAGGCTTGGGGCGATAAGTCGAAGTTTTCATGGGTGATTTCCCAATCATTCGTCATCTCGCAGAGCGCTTCGACCGGGCCGTCGAGAAAGGCCTGCTCTTCTTCGGTGAGTTGTGGTTTGGGCAAGGAACGAATCTTGTTGAAATCGGGTTTCCCGCTGAACAGTTCGCCTTCCCACCAGACATCCCCGGCATCCAGCGCCTCCTGTTCGGTCTGTGATATCGATGGCATTACCGCTGCCATGCCTTTGAAAAGCGGTTTGCTGATCAGGTTTCTACGCAGCAACTTGACATTGAGAGGGATGACCACAACCGCGTAAATGGTCCAGAGCAGCACCAGCGTGGCCGTGCTAACACCGGGTACATAGTGCATCAGCAGCAGTCCTGCAGCGACCAGTGCCGACCACAGCAACAATGAAATGCGGAAATACACAGCGACCGCAGAAATCAGAATGAACAATCCAATCCAGGTTAACATGAGAATTTCCTTTTAGTTGGTGTATTGTTTGTTGAGATTCTTTTTGGGATCGGTTGGTTCCGCTTCCACCTGTGGAACATCAGCAGGCGCGTCGATGGCGTCATCCACGATGATCTCTGGATCCGCTTCCTCAAAACCGGTCGCAACCAGTTCAATATTGGCTTTGTCGGCGACAAAGCAATCGCCGATATCATTGCAGTGTACACCGCTGCGGTCCCAGGGCAGTTTTCGATAGACCGCCAGGTCGTCCAGATCCAGCATTGGGTATTTGATGACATCGAAATACGGGGAGTAGTCAAAATCTGAGGGTGTGATCAGTTTGGTATTGCGTCGAAACAGTACCAGGTTGCCCTGGTCATCCTGGTGCAGGACCGGTCTGATTGGAAAGTGCACCGAGGCAAATGCCTCAGCCATCATGACCGAACAGACGGTTTTGGTCGGGCGGCCCGCGTTGTGTTCAAACAGGGTCGAGACCCAGCGTTTGGGTATCCACCAGTAGGGAAACATAAAACGCGCCAGATCCATCACATGGCGTACATTGTAGTCGGTACCCAGTTGATACACGGTATAGTTGATGACACGCTGTGCATCCTGACGGGTCAGTCCCTTGGGCCGGCAGATACGAAGGTGCTCGCCGTTATATTTTTCCAGGGGATGAATGATGGTGCCCTGACCCAGCAGTGACTCCACGATCAGTTGCTCATCGGGGGCGCAGCTGCAGTATTTTTCGATGCGCTTGCGAACATCCAGATCATCGATATCGTGCAGGCGTCCGACGTAGAGAAACGAGTGTGTCCAGATACTCTGGGTCACCGCTTTGATAATATCGCTGACGTTGGACCGGCCCTCGACCAGCAGTACATCGCCTGGACGCAATTCATAGCGCAGTTTGTCGAAATCCGACAACGGGTATTTCAGGTTATCGCCTTCGTAGGTCAGCCACGTGACGATTTCCTTCCAGAAAAAATCCCTGATTGTGTTAAACGGCCACAGCATAGAAGCCTGTCTTCGAGAACATGATTAAAGAGAGTGTAGTTAGAAGATAAGACAATTGCCTGATTTTTCCGTTCAACCAATTGTGTAAGTTACTGTTTTTTGATAATTTTTATAGAAATCAGATGATTTTTTACGTATATCCACTGACACCGCCAACAGCGGCATCGAGCATGGCTTCTGTGGTATAGAAATGCGGTGAAAAACGTATGCCATCACCGCGCATCGCACAGATCACGTTACGTTCCTGTAGATGACGGTACAATGCAGCGGTGTCGGTATCTTTTCGTTTGAATAACACGATGCCGGCGCGCCGCTCCTGATCAGTCGGACTGAGAATTTCAACACCCTTCACGGCACGCAGCTTATCGATCAGGCTGGCCGAGTTTGCCAGTACCTGTGACTCGATGGTTTCCATGCCGATGTCGTGCAGCAATCCCGTCGATGCATGCAAGGCGACGATACCCATCATGTTGGGACTGCCGCATTCAAAGCGTTGCGCTGTACTGTGCGGCCGCCAGTCCTTTTTGCTGTAATCGGAGAAATCCTGGACCATATGCCAGCCGTATTGTTTCAACGCCAGCTGTTCGATCAGATCTTTGCGGCAGTAGAACAGTGCGGTCCCTTCCGGGCCCAGCATCCACTTGTGACCGTCAGCGACGACAAAATCAGCATGGCAGGCCTGCACATCAAAACGCAGGGCACCGATCGACTGGATCGCATCGACACAAAATAACGCATTGCGTTGTCGGCAGGCCTGACCCAGACGCTCGATATCGAGTCTTAGCCCGGATGCGTATTGCACCGAGCTGCAGCTGACTAAACGTGTGTGACTGTCGATGGCGTCGATCAGAGCCCGCTCCGGATCATGGGTGTTGCTGAGGGCGATCAGCCGTGTCTCAACACCCATAGGCTGCAGAGACTGCCAGACGATACGATTGGAAGGGAATTCCTCTGCCGGAATAACAATGTTATCACCTGACTGCCAGGGCAGGCCGTACGCAATCAAGGAAAGGCCTTCGGAGGTGCTTTTCAGCAGCGCGATTTCATCCGTTGATGGCGCATTAATCAGCCGCGCCAGCTGATTGCGCAATTGCATTTCCCTGATCAGCCACAGGTTGTAATCTTTCGAACCCTGGCGGGCATTTTCATCAGCAAACGCCTTGACCGCGTTGGCCGTTCGCAACGGCCAGGGGGCAACGGCGGCATGATTCAGATAGATGACCGCTTGATCCAGTTGGAAATAGGCCGACACATCATCTCCCTATTAGCAGTTGCAGTTGATGAAGACAGTGAATAATATGGGCGTAATACAAGCGTGATCAGTTTAGCGTACACATGTCGGAAAATGCAGCAAATATAGGCGTCATGGTCGTCGATGACCACGACCTGGTGAGGTATGGTTTTGTCAGACTGCTATCCGACCAGGAAGGCATCGAAGTGGTCGCGGAGGCAGAGACGGGCGAGAAAGCGATCGAGTGCTGTCGCCAACACCACCAGCGCATCGATGTCATCCTGATGGATGTCAATATGCCCGGCTTCGGTGGTCTGGAAGCCACCCGGCGTATCAGCACACAATGGCCCGGGATTGGCATCATCATTCTGACTGCTCTCGCTGATGGGCCGTTGCCCAAGCGTCTGCTCAAGGGGGGCGCTAAAGGCTATCTCACCAAGGGTAATGATGTCTCTGAAATGGTCGAAGCGATCAGGGACGTGCACAGCGGTGGTCGCTATATCGCCAAGGACATCGCCCAGCAACTGGCACTGGCGATGTTGCCCGGTCAGGACAATATCATCGATACGCTGTCGAAGAGGGAACTGCAGATCCTGATGATGATCGTGCAGGCCAACAGGAACAATGACATTGCGCAAACATTGAACATCAGTCCGAAAACCGTCAGCACCTACCGCGCGCGTCTGCACGAAAAACTGGGCGTGAATAGCGATATAGAGATGTTGCATCTGGCCATGAAACACGGCATTGTCGAAGCATAAAAATATAAAAAACAATAATATATAAAATAATTATAACAAACAGGATTAAGTATTGACATGACTGCGTTCAGTCCCGATTGCGCTCAGTGCGAACGCCTTGCCAGTTTTCTCGCGGACGTTCGTGTCGAACATCCCGATTACTTCGCCAGGCCGGTACCCGCCTTCGGCGATGCAGCGGCACGCTGTTGTATCGTCGGTCTGGCGCCCGGTCTGCACGGTGCCAATGCCAGTGGACGACCGTTCACCGGCGATCATGCCGGCATACTGTTGTACCAGACACTGCACAAATACGGCTTTGCCAGCAAGGCTGAGTCACTGTCGGCCGATGATGATCTGCGCCTGATCAACTGTCGCATCACCAATGCCGTTAAATGCCTGCCGCCGCAGAACAAGCCGGTTGCCGCTGAAATCAATACCTGCAATCACTGGTTGAGCGGGGAACTGGATGCGCTTCCCGACGAGCATGTGATCGTCGCGCTCGGCAGCATCGCCCACAAGGCGGTGGTTATGGCGCTTGGCCTGAAACAGGCCAACTATAAATTCGCCCACGGCGCAGAGCACACGCTTAACCGTGGCGTGCTGATCGACTCCTATCACTGCAGCCGCTACAACACCCAGACCCGGCGCCTCACCACACCGATGTTCGAAGCTGTTTTCGAACGTGCTAGAGCATTGCTGGATTACACAGAACAGAATAAATCGCAGAGACGCAGAGGGGATACAAAATAGCGTATTACCCAAGGTGCGAGCGCAACGAGGGAACAGAAATCCCACAGCAGATCTGTGCCATTCGCTGTCTCGACGTCCTGGCTGTCTGGCGATGACATATCATTCGTTATAATCCCGACATGACCTTCGACGCCAAAGCCTTCCTCAAGACCGTCACCGGCAAACCCGGTATCTACCGTATGTACGATACTGAGGGCAAGGTGCTGTACGTTGGTAAGGCGCGCAACCTGAAGAAGCGCCTGCAGAGCTATTTTCGCGACAGCGGCCTGTCGCCGAAGACAGAACTGCTGGTATCGCAAATCGCTGAGGTCGATGTCACCGTGACCCACACCGAAAGCGAGGCGCTGCTGCTCGAGAACAACCTGATCAAGGAATACCGGCCACGCTATAACGTGTTGCTGCGTGATGACAAAAGTTATCCATACATTTACATTTCTGATAAGGACCGGTATCCACGCATCGACTTCCATCGCGGTGCACGCAAGAAGCCGGGACGTTATCTCGGCCCTTATCTCAATGCCGGTGCCGTGCGCGAGACGATCGGTCTGCTGCAGAAAACGTTCCGCATACGCCAGTGTGAGGACAGTACGTTCAGGAACCGTTCACGCCCGTGCCTGCAATATCAGATCAAACGCTGCACCGCACCGTGCGTCAATCTGGTCTCCGAACAGGCCTATCGCCAGGACATCAAGCACGCGCTGCTGTTTCTTGAAGGCAAAAGTAACCAGATCGTGGAAGAACTGGTGATCGCAATGGAGAAAGCCGCACAGAAAAAGAATTACGAGAAAGCCGCTGTTTACCGGGATCAGATCAGCAACCTGAAAGCGATCACCGAACGTCAGCACATCAGTGCAGAAAAAGGCGACATCGATATCATTGCCTGCGCATCCGAAGGCGGACAGGCCTGTGTCCAGGTGTTTTACATTCGCAACGGTCTCAATCTCGGCAATCGCAGTTATTTTCCGTCATTACCGGAGGCCATGGATATCCCCGCTATTCTGGCCGCGTTTATACCGCAGTTTTACCTGGGCAGGGCAGTGCCGGCGGATATCATCCTGTCATCAAAACCGGAGGATGCCGTTCTGCTGCAACAGACCCTGAGTGAAAAAGCCGGCAGAAAAATCACTTTCAGCACCGCTGTGCGCGGAGAGCGTGCCCGCTTTCTCGAAATGGCGTTGAACAATGCCCGGCATGCGCTTGCCAGCCGACTCGTATCACGTACCGGTTTGATACAACGCTTCGAAGCACTGCAGGATGCACTTCAACTGGAATCCATTCCGGTCAGGCTGGAATGCTTCGATATCAGCCACACGCAGGGCGAAGCCACCAAAGCATCCTGTGTCGTTTTTACCCAGGAAGGCGCATTCAAGAACGACTACCGCCGCTATAACATCAGCAATATCACACCCGGAGATGATTATGCTGCGATGCGGCAGGCGCTACAACGTCGCTATAAAAAAGTCACAGACGAAGAGAACACCGACCGCATATTGCCAGATGTGCTGTTCATCGATGGCGGCAAAGGCCAATTGAGGCAAGCCGTTGAAGTCTTTGAAGCGCTCGGCATCCATGGTGTGATGCTGGTTGCTGTCGCCAAGGGGGAAGGGCGCAAGGCCGGCCTGGAGAAACTGGTGTTCAGCGATGGCCGTCCCGAGCTCCATCTTGACCCGGAATCATCCGCACTGCATCTGATCATGCAGATACGCGACGAGGCCCACCGTTTTGCCATCAGCGGACATCGCGCCCAACGCGGAAAAAAACGTACGCAGTCCGCACTCGAAGACATCACCGGACTTGGGCCCAAACGACGTCAGACGCTGCTCAAGCATTTTGGCGGATTGCAGGGCATCATCCGCGCAGGGGTGGAGGATCTTGCTAGAATACCCGGTATCAGCAGCAAACTGGCCCAGGCCATATACGACCAGTTTCATGTACATGAATGAGCAGATTGATTAACGCCAATGATGATTAACGTCCCGAATACACTCTCCATGGTCCGCATTGCGCTGATCCCGGTGTTTATCGTCGTCTATTACCTGCCGTATGCCTGGTCAAACATCGCTGCAACCGCGTTGTTTGCACTCGCCAGTATTACGGACTGGTTCGATGGCTATCTGGCCCGAAAACTGCAGCAGCAGTCCCTGCTAGGTGCAATATTGGACCCGCTCGCCGACAAGCTCATGGTCGTGGTCGTGCTGATCCTGCTGGTCGCAGACAATCCACAGAACAACTGGTTGTTGTTCTCGACGGTGATTATCATTGCCCGCGAGATTTTTATTTCGACCTTGCGCGAATGGATGGCTGAACAGGGCGAGGGCTCGAAAGTCGCCGTATCCTTCGCCGGCAAAGTCAAAACAACGCTTCAGATGGTGGCGCTGTCCTTCCTGATATTCAAATACGATGCGCTGGGCCTGCCGGTCTACCTGATCGGCATCATCCTGCTGGTGGTTGCCGCTTTCATGACTTTGCTATCAATGCTCAACTATATCTACGCGGCCAGAGATACCATCAAGAATTCTGTTGATTGAGGGAGAAATGCCGCTTTGCGGCTATAACTCCATATAAACCTTGACAGAATCGCGCTCGAGGCTAGAATACCCCTCTGCTTTAAGCACGCGGGAATAGCTCAGCTGGTAGAGCACAACCTTGCCAAGGTTGGGGTCGCGAGTTCGAATCTCGTTTCCCGCTCCAATTTTCTGATGAACCCTGTTAGCTCTGCTTCGGCAGGGTTTTTTCGTTTTGCAACGGTTGCAAGGGGAGATGCTCTGTTAGCAGGCCTGCTCAGCAGGCGCGCAGGGACGCCATGGCATGGCGGGATGGCAGAATGGCTATGCAGCGGATTGCAAATCCGTGTATCTCGGTTCGACTCCGGGTCCCGCCTCCATACTCTTCTATCATGCCCGTAGGCCCAGGTGGCGAAATTGGTAGACGCAAGGGACTTAAAATCCCTCGGAGGTTAAACTCCGTGCCGGTTCGATTCCGGCCCTGGGCACCATTCACGCTTCCAAGGAAGTCTTGTCCTTCTCGATAAATCGTACTATTTGATATTCCTGATCTTTTTCCTGAGAGGCGTCAATCTCGAATCTTTTGTTGCCGGTTCTGCCAAGGACTATCCAGAGCCCTAAGAACGCTTATTGGTGCGCTGGTTGCGTTTGTGTCCACGTTGTTTCGTTCTCGGCGCACTGCAGCTTGAGAATATAGCATTGCGACATCAGATCACCGTCTATCAGCGCACAAGCAGGCGCCCACGGATTAGTACAGGAGACCGTATACAGTGGTCCTGGCTTTGGCGCGGCTGGTCGGAGTGACGAAATGCGCTGATTATAGTCCAGACCGGAACTGTGATTGCCTGTCAGCGTAAGCGCTTTCGCGATCATTCGGCCAAACCGAGCAAGCAAGGCAGGCCCGGCAGACCCACGGTATCAAAAGAAATCAGAGCATTGGTCCGCAAGATGTCGGAAGCCAGCACTGTCTGGATCATGTCATCGTACTGAACGAGCGTCATCTGAAACGAATCCTGACCCGCTATTTTGATTATTATCATTGCTGGCGGACCCACCTATCGCTAGGAATGGATAGCCCTGAATCGCGACCCGTGCAGCGTCCAGCGCTTGGGAAGGTCGTATAATTTCCAGAAGTCGGTGGCTTAATTCATCATTATGAACGGTTGGCGGCATGATAACGTGTGCTATGAGTTCTCGGGAACTACAGGTGCCCTAAGCTAGAAAAAATCAGTGTTCTCATTAGATTTCAAAGCTTACTTGCGCGGTTTGATTCCTCTGTCACTTCCAGCAGTACCTTGTATAGGCCATCGACGGTGAACGGTTTACTCAAAAAGCCGTTCATGCCGACACTGGCAGTTCGCTCCCTGTCTTCACGTGCCACGTGTGCAGTCAATGCTACGATCGGAATCGGCTCCAGTTGTTCGATTGATTCGATTTCTCGTATCCGCTTGGTGGCTTCAAAACCATCCATTTCGGGCATTTCACAGTCCATCAATATAACGTCTATTCCGCCCTTTTCGAACTGGTGAATTGCAGCTTGGCCGTTATTAGCACAGTGGGTTTTACATTGCAGCATACTCAGCACTTCCTGAGCTACGAACTGATTCATCTGGTTGTCCTCAGCCAGTAAAACATTCAACCTCAAAGGAGGTGGTGCGTCATTTTCTTCTGTATCGTTAACCTCAGGTTGTGAGGTCGTGACCTCTCGTGGAATTTCGAAGGTTACAATAAAGGAGAAACGGCTGCCCACTCCCACTTGGCTGTGCACTCGGAGGTCGCCTCCCATCAGTTTAACTAACTCGCTCGATACCGATAGTCCCAGGCCTGTGCCACCATATTGTCGTGTACTCGAACCCTCTGCCTGAACGAATGACTCGAAGATACGCTCTTGTGCCTTTTGGGGTATACCGATTCCTGTGTCACTCACAGTGAATCGGAGTATCACTGCATCAGTAAACCTTTGGAGTTGTTCAAGTGTTACTGTGATGCGACCCCGTTCTGTGAACTTGAGGGCGTTTGAAAGCAAATTTAACAGGATCTGGTTGAGGCGATAAGGGTCTCCAATAACGGAATGAGGCAGGTCATCTGCTATGTCTACTTCTAGCACCAATCCTTTTGACTCAGCAGCATCCCGCATTAACGAAGTCGCCTCCTGAGCCGTTCTTACAGGGTCCATGGCGATGGCATCAAGCTCCAGCTTACCGGCACCTATCTTGGAAAAGTCCAGAATCTCGCTGATTCTATGTAGAAGAACTTGCGCTGACTTGGCCATGACATCCAGATATTTGGTCTGTAATTCTGCTGAGGTATCATGCCGCAATAACTCAATTGTCCCAATCACACCATTGAGCGGGGTCCTTAGTTCGTGACTGATATTAGCTACGAATTGGCTCTTCGCACGATCCGCACTTTCTGCCTTAAACTTGGCCTCAGCAAGCTGTTCAGCTCGTCGAGTAAGCAGTCTATTGTTTTCCAGGCTTGTCCAATAGCTACGGTTGAGCTTACGGCCGATTGCAAACAGGAATCCAATAGCCAGCAAAAAGAGGATGCCAAGAGCATACGCTGTCGGATGAGGTACAAGCCAGCAGGCAATGATACCAGGCAGGAGGATGATAACGATATAAGATCGCTGAAGACGGAGATGAGTGCTAAGGCTTATCGTCCCTCCAGCGACAATTCCTGCGGTGGAGAAACCGCTCAGATACGCTGGCCAATCTGTAACATACTGCCAGAGTAGGAAGGCTGTCGTTCCACCCCAGACTATGGCTTGGCTTATCACGGCCCCATAGTAGCTGGCCAACCAGCCTGCAGGGGATCTAAAATACAGGTCTTCGAATCGAATTCCCAATATCAAGCGCAGGAGTCCAGCAACTGTGAGCAACACAAAGACAGTCCAGGATAGGTATGCCCAATCCTGGGCAACAGGAGTGCTGACGATAATCAGTAGCCAGATGGCAGAATAGAACACACTACCCGGTAAGCCTTGATTGCCAAGGTCACGATTCGCTTGAGTCATGTCATCTCTGGGTAGTTCGATACGACTACTGTCTTCTGTGTTCATGGTTTTTCCGTATTCTTGGGAGGCTGTCGGACTTACCGCCTATACTTAACCCGATAGTTGCATAAATTTATAAGTACGTCTCACTGAAACTGATTTATTTATAGGCTTTGCCGCATGTAGCGTCTCTATTGCTGAACCGCACCCATGGTGAAGTCCAGAAAACACCACAAACCCACACAATGAATTGTCTTCAGACATAAGAACGGTCCCTGAGTTGGTAGAATCGGAGGCACCACCCAACCAATCAAACCAACGGAGACCGTTTGCATGAAGCTTAGCAAAGCCGCCATTCATCGTAAAACCCATCGTATTCCAGCCATAAAATTTGAGGATCAGCGGTTGACCTCGTTTGCTGGTTTGGTGGTGTTCCAAGCACTATTCAGCCGTATTGGCCTGAAGCAACAGGTGTCAGGCTGTTTTCGCCACCTCATCGTCAGCCCCATCTTAGGTCATCGTGTTATTGTACTGTTGCTCATCGTGCATCTGCTGTTGGGCTATCGGCGGCTGCAGGATATGCGCTACTTGTCCTTCCCGATAATTCGTAGTGTCTGATATTCTTGATCTTTTACAGGAGAGAGGTCAATCTGGA
Source organism: uncultured Gammaproteobacteria bacterium (assembly GCA_942492025.1). Classification (GTDB taxonomy): domain Bacteria; phylum Pseudomonadota; class Gammaproteobacteria; order SZUA-229; family SZUA-229; genus JABDQW01. The sequence continues at coordinate 673,645 of CALODJ010000012.1, forward strand.
GATCCTTGATCTTGGATGCTGGCAAAGGGTATCCAGATCCATGAAACCCATTATTTCTACACTGTTCGCTTTTGTGTCGACACTTTTTCGGTCGCGGCTTACGCTGCAACTCGAGAACGTCGCGTTACGACATCAACTCTCTGTATATCAGCGAGGAACCCTGCGGCACCTGTTGAACCACAGCAGTGGCCTTATTGATCACGTGTTTGACGCGGCCTCGGGGTTTGCGAATGTCTTGAAGGAGCAATTTGATCCTGCCCATGCAACAGATGCGCTCGAATCGAGAGAATTGGTCCGGTTCGCCCTGGATCAAAAACCCCTGTTTCGAGCCGGTGAAGGCTACCACTATGCCGAAACGGGCTACATCCTGGCGGGCATGATCATCGAAAAGGCCGGCGGCTCAACCTATTACGAAGAGCTCGACCGCCGACTTCTCCAGCCCCTGGGGCTGATGCAGACTTCAGTAATGAACCGCCGGAAGTTCGCGGGGCTTGTATCCGGTTACGCCCCAAAAGCCCGGGAGCTTTTGGGTTCCGCGTATAAGGTTGCTGATGCGGGTGTATTTGCATTCGATCCCTCGCTCGAGTGGACAGGCGGCGGCCTGGTGACCAGTTCGCAGGATCTGGTGCTGCGGCGGTCATAGCCTATGGTGCAGTGTACTGGCAATCCAGTACGCTGGCGCTGATCGACTCGGTCCATGCCGAGTCCAGGTGGCGCACCGTGAATGGCGAACTGATTGCTACGCCATGGGAGGGGCGCTTCTGGAACTACGCATGGCGAGATGGCATGCGCGTGCCGCTGGAAGGCGAGGTGGCATGGTTGCTCCCCGAAGGGGTGCAGCCTTACTGGCGGGGCCGTATCGAGAGTATAAGCTACGAGTTCGGGCCATGATTGTTCACAACCGATGCCGCCCGATGGTACGCTGCTGACATGGAGAGATGCACCAGCCGCACTCTGATGAGGTGCCCTGACTGATGACAACACCGATTTCACCCTCGACAACGAGAGCGGGATTCTATTCCGCGATACTCGCCACTGTCTTCAGTATCAGTTATATCGTGGCGCAGTTCGCCGAATGGGCGGGATTGCTTGGGTCCCGGGGCGGGCCGGAGAGTGCGAGTACGCCGCTGGGTCTCGCCTTACTGCTCACGCCGTCATTGCTGCTGGCCCCTTCCTTTCTGGTGCTCGTCGTCAGCATCCACCAGCTCGCATCGCCTGAAAGAAAAATCTGGAGCCACGCCGCCGTCGCTTTCGCCACGGCTTACACGGTTCTGATCAGTCTCGTCTATTACGTTCAGCTCACCCTCGTGGCACCCCGGCTGGCGCGCGGCCAGACTGAAGGTATCGAAGTGTTCCTGTTCGTGCCGTTCGATTCCTTCCTCTACGCCATCGATATACTTGGCTACAGCTATATGAGCGTCGCCACGTTGTTTGCCGCGATGGTGTTCACCGGTAAAGGGTTAGAGCGGGTAGTAAGAGTTTTCCTGATAGCCAACGGTCTGTTACTTCCCTTTCTCGCCCTTCAGATGTATGTTCATTCACTCATCTGGGTTGCGGCGCTTTGGGCCGTCACGTTTCCGGGGTCGACATGGTCGCTCGCCATTTTGTTTCGACGGGCGGCAACGACATCGACCCGCCATGTGCCGCCAGACGGAGATCGAGGCGAGTAGCTATGAGGGCGCATGTCTCAGCGAGGCGACCTCAACCGTGATAGGCATAGTCGAACACAACACTGTATCTTAGATCATCTGCGTTACCTCCATAGGCATGATTGAGGTGTGAGTCCCGCTAACGCTAGCCCCGGCTTTTGATGGGCTGGGGTTACTTTTGGTCAAACCTTTTTCTATGAATTAATTCACACGACGTGTATGAACTAGTTCATAGAATTGATTTGAGAAAGGGCATATCGTAACTAGCAAGGAGGTCGAATCATTTTGTTCGTCCTGTATGAGTTGAAGTCAACTTAGCTCGAAAAGGACATGATGCTGATACAAATATGGCGTTATGTAATAGGCAGTGATGTTCGATTGGATTTGTTCCCGTAAAGCAAGTACGCCGACGTTCAATCGAGAACTGAACCACACACAAGGAGTGAAAAAGATGGAACCGACAGTATTAAACATTACACCCTGCTACCACCAGGAGCCGCTGTCGAAGCTGCAAGAGGACGGTGAGGCCGCCATCCTCAACTTCAATCTGCCCCAGTCGACGACCTACGAGGTCTACAGCCACATCCAGCTCGATGTCGACGAGGAGCTGTTCAAGGACGCGATGCGCAAGGAGCCGCAGGGCAATTACTGGCAGCGACTCGATGTCGAGCGTAAGGAGAATAAGCTCGACCTTGATGCGATCCAGGCGGTGGTACGGGGCAACCGCTACACCGCGCTCTCACCAGTGCAGAATGTTGGGCTGAACATCGGCTCTGACGTGACCGAGACCAAACGCGGCCTGGTCTTCAAGGCCGGCAACCTGCCGGTACCCACCAAGACCACCGAATCCTCCCTCAACTACCTCGCCAACAAGATCAACGACGACTTCCGGCCGGTGCTCTACAAGCGGCCCTCGGGCAAGCAGGGCCTGCGCTTCGCGCCCCGGCCCAAGCTGTGCATGGCGAATTGATATTCAAGCTGCTGCGGGAAGCTGGAATAGCCCTCGGCAGTGAGTCTGCCAACGGAAGTTATTCAATTATGATTATCCAGGTTTTCTTCCAAGGGACCAATGCCTTGTCAATATGCTAAGCCGGCTGGTCAAATACGGGTTGATGATAGCTGTCGTCAAATTGCGACAGTAAGAAATCCTTGTCATAGCGGCGTTCTGGCTGATAATCGGTTTAGCGGTGTCTCTTTGGGGCGACAGTCTGACCACTATTTTTTCCAGTTGATGCGGATAAGGTACTGATCTGTAACAGCAGAACATAATTGGCACAGGTTGTGCCTTAGTGCCTACAGTGATGAGTTCATAGGACTTGTCCGTATTTAATTTATTCAATACTTACAGGAGAGTTTACATGTATAGAAAATTAGCCCTTACCGCTCTAGCTTTGCTAGTTTCCAGTGTCGCTGTTGCTGGTGACAAAATCTTGTACAGAGATCTGGACACAGATCAGAATGGCCTAATCAGCGCACAAGAAGCAGCGGCATCGCCGGAATTGACTAGTCAGTGGACTAGGTTGGACGCGAATGCTGACGGTATGGTTGATCAAGCAGAATTCGCCAAAATGGAAGTTCGCGAAATGAATCAAAATCAACAGCGGGAAATGATGCAAACGCTTCCTGAGTAGATTTCTTGAGCCTGTACCTTTGCTCTGAGGAAGCCCGTTAACGGACTTCCTCCTTTTTCTATTCAAGTGGAGAGCTTATGATCAAGCCCAGCTCAGAATGGTTTGCAGAAAAATTGTGTCCGCTTAGCCTAGTGTGTCGCGCCATCTGTTATTTCAACAAGTTCAAGGCTGGCTTGTTGCACGTGAGGTACACACTGATTCAGCGACAGCATCGGCGGATCGAATGACATCGCAAACGGCGCCGCCCGCATTAGGGTAGAGATGCCGATGATTTGCCGCGTTTTAATGGGCAGAATTACTGAGTGGACATCCTTGATCAGGCAGTTTCCGCCGATATTAATCGCTGAAATACGCTATAAGGCAATGACTCTTTCCGAACCGTCGGCCATTGTGCCACGTAAGTTTTTGATAAAGCGTGCCCAGCCTTCCGTTGCTAAGGCTGGTGAGTGTCTCTCATTCGGCCAAACTGAGCAAGCATCCGGCGTCTTTCAACAATCCTACTGAGCGATTATGGCAGTCTGTTCAAAATCATCGGCCATGTCATAAACAAGCTTGAAATTAGTCCACGCGATACGAATATGATCAGAATTATACAACTGCTGGCGTTTCACGGGCTCTTCGTTGACAAAAGTCCCGTTCGTGCTGCCAAGGTCTTCAATAAATGTGTCGAACACACCTTCCATGTGCTCATTCGGGACCACTTCTATACACGCATGCTCCCCACTAACAGCGTCCTCATCGATCACGATGTCGTTCTTCTGCGAGCGCCCAATCGTTGTTTTTCCCTTATCCAGTGCGAAGCTTTTAACTACAACGCCGTCTACCAATAACTGAAGTTCAGCCACATCAAAGCCCCTGACAAAATATCTAAATTAGCATGAGTATAGACCCGCACCATGCTATTACAAGGCTGTAAGGTCAGAAGCTTACGCCTTATTTTCCTGGTTGCCGAGCTAGCCCGCATTTCTCACCAGGATCACGGAAGCAGGCTGGTCTTCGGGTCCGCAAGCTTGCTCTTCACTCAAACCGTAGCTATTGCTACGCTTTTCGCTCCAGAGCGGCGCTTACGAACCCGAAAACCAGCCTGAACCGTGGCCAAACATGAAGTAAGCTTTGAGTAAGCAGTAGAGGTTTTCTTCGTCCATTCCTCAGGGTAATCTATGCCAGCCCGGAAACTGAGTCGAGGGATGCTGTTATAGGAATGGATACTCGGAATCTGTTATTTGTCGTGCATATCGCCAAAAATGACGACAGCATTCGCATCATCCGGGCTAGAAGAGCAACGCGCAACGACAGACAGTTTTATGAAGATTGAAAATCTGAAAAAACGTATAGACCGGGATCGCCCGATGACATCGGTAACGCTGCGCATGCCTGAAGATGTTGTCGATGATCTCAAACGCATCGCACCAATACTCGGATTCTCCGGTTGCCAACCACTGATGCGTGCCTACATCGGTCAATGTTTACGCCAAGATCTTGAAAGGCTGGATAACGATACCATCACTGCACTGGTATCTAATCTAAAACGCCGTGGAGTGAGTAAGAAAATAATCGAGGAAGCGCTTTCAGAAGTGCTGAACGGCTAGACCGCGACTACCGTGACCAAAATTCCGCAAAGCGGAAACCGGGAATATCAGCTATAAATTCGACAAAGCCAGCTTGAACTGTGAGGTGGTCTATGAAGCACTATGCGATGTATCTATTCGGCATCTTCTGGCTTGCCATGCAGCAGGCTTATGCACTCGAGTGGCCACAGATAACGCCGCTGCAAATCGCGCCCCATACCTATGTCATCGAACACGGGCCCCACGCCGAAGACCCGAAAGTCAGTCGCGGTTTTCACAACAACCCGGGATTTGTCGTGACCGGTACCGGTGTCGTTGTGATCGATACCGGCAGTAGTTACGAAATCGGCAAAATGATCCTGCGCAAGATTGCCGAGGTCACAGCCAAGCCCGTGACGCATATCTTCACCACGCATTTTCATGGTGATCATTGGCTGGCGAATCAGGCCCTGGTCGAAGCCTATCCTGATGCACAGACCATTGCCCATCCGGAACTGATTGCATTATTGAAAGGCGGCGAAGACCAATTCTGGCTGGATGTATTTGCCGAACGGCTGGGTGATGACTTTGCCGGTACGCAAGCCGTGATCCCGAATACGCCAGCGGAAAACCGGGAATATACGATCGGTGGTATCATCTTTCAGGTAATCCTGTTTGACAAGGCGCACACGGCCACGGATTTGATGGTCCATGTCGTTGATGACGGCGTCCTGTTCACTGGCGATATTGTCAATAACGAACATTTCTCGTTTATGGGCCATGGCAATTTCAAAGGCGCCTATGAAGCGACACAAAAAGCCCTGGCACTGAACCCCGAACAAATAGTGGTCGGCCATGGCCACAGCGGCGACATCAAGCTGGTGGAAGAATTTGCACAGATTTACCAGCAGCTACGCAGCATGGTTGCTAAATACTATGACCAGGGCTTGATGGACTTTGAAATGAAACCCAGGGTCGCCGCCGAGCTGGGTGAGTACCAACACTGGAGTGGCTTTGACAGGCAGATAGGACCGTATATCAGCCAGTTGATAACGGAACTGGAAAGCGAGTCATTCTGAAACTTACATTCAGGCAGTCACTCTGCCTACCGTCATCTCGACTAAATAACCCGTGACATCTCGACCGAAGGGAGAGATCTCCTGAAACCGATTCAAGGCTTGGCCCAGATTTCCGATCGAAATAAAAGGTGGCGTATAAATAAGAGGTGGATTCGACGGCCACACCGTGCAGATCCTGTTGGGATGGCCTGAGAGCGGAGATAACGACAGTACCCTATGGAGAAAAGCAAGAGTTGTTGATTTACGGCTGGCCAAGCGCACGCCTGGTATTCTCAAGCTGCTGCTCGAACAACTCGATGACATCCTGAAAACGCGCTTTGTTGTCTTCACTTATCGACATCAGTGTTCGGTGCGCATTGAGTACCGTCTGAGCCATCTCGGGTCCCGTGTCTTCCTGTAGGCCTAATTCCTGGCTGTCGGTCATTACATGTCCCGTCTCATCCACGATATCGAAGACCTCGTCGAAACCGATGGAGAATAGCAGCGTGTTGATATCTTCATTAGTGGATACCAGGGTAACCTTGGGGGCGCCGCACTGTTTCATCAGCTTGGCGATGCGCGCCAAAAGGCCCAGATTGGTACTGTCAATCGTTTTGGTCTCTGTTAGATCCACCATGAAACCTTCGGGTCTGGGGCCATCGAACAGGGATTTTATGAACTTGTCCAGTGATGCGCCAATGGTATAGCGTATATGTCCGACATATTTCAGCCCATGGATACCCGCGTTTTCAGCATAATAGACTTTGCTAGTGGACATTTCTGGCGCCCCTCGAGATGGCCAGGATGGCCAGGTCATCCGTAAGTCGGGATGCATCCTCCATGCCGATCCCATTGATCAACTCTTCAAATGACGTATCAGTACTATTCACACTTGAAACAAGGTGCTCGTAAGACTCTTTGTTCGATTTGTCAGGCATGAGTTCGAACATACCGTCCGACATCAGCAAAAGCAAAAAATCCCGGGGCAGCGGGATCTCGCTACTGATGAAGCGTGTATCATCGAAAAGTCCAACCGGCCGGCCTTTGGAATCTATTATCTGGGTCTGGGAATCGCCGAAAAGTAGAGGCTGTGGGTAGTGCCCGCCGTTGCTTATAATCATGCGATTTGCGGCCGCATCGATGACCCCGTAAAACATGGTGATGTATTTATCCAGGTTCTGCCGAAGCAGTTCATCATTTAGCCTCTGCAGTGTCCTGTCTGGAGCGAGAATCGTATCATCACCATCCTCGAGGGCATCACGCATCTGTGCCATCAGGGTCTTGACGATCACGGTCACGAAAGCCGAGCCAATGTCATGGCCGGAGACATCAACCATGTAGAAGCCAATACGGTCTTTATCGATGGAAAAATAATCCACAAAGTCACCGCTCAACTGCATGGCGGGATAAAGTCGATGGCGCAAAACGAGATCGCCAAACACCTGATATTCGACAGGCAGCAACCTCGCCTGCAATTCACGACCCGCCTGCTGGTTTGCCTGTATTTGTACCAGTGCTTCGCTCAGGTCCCGATTGACCTGTTCCAGTTTACGCTGATAGGCGCGGTTCTCTTTGATCAGGCGTAATTTGCCCATGGCCCTGTCAACCGCAACATCCAGGACCTGCATGTCAGCAATCGGTTTTGTAAGGTAATCCCAGGCCCCCTTTTTCAGCGCCTGAATTGCATCATCGATCATGCCTGCGCCGGAAACGATGATCACAGGCGTATCCGACGATATCCGGGTGATCTCCTGCAGGACATCCAGCCCATCCATTTTCGGCATCCTGAGGTCACAGAGCACCAGATCGGGTTGTCTTTCTCGAAACAGCTCCAAACCCTGTTGTCCATCCGGCGCCTCCAGCATGTCATAACCACTGTCCTCCAGATAAGCGACGACGTTCTTGCGAATGGTTGCATCATCCTCGATGGTTAATATCAGTTTGCTTTGTGCCATATCGAAATTCTAGATGATTTGAAACGATCTTATCGCATCAGCAACCAGGCTCATATCGGTGAGCGGTTTCTTGAACAGGTGATGCACGCAGATGCCGGATCTTTTAAGGTCACCGGGCATAGTGTAATTGACCGACCCGGTGTGTACGATAAAGCGAATTTCAGGACACATCTCGTGTATAGACAGCATTGCTGAATTACCGTCCATGCCTGTCAGGCGCATATCCATGATACACACGTCGTCTTTCATGTCTTCTTTCAATATCTCAATAGCCTGTTCTCCGGATGTGGCAGATGCAGCCACAAAACCTTCATCTTCCAGAAAAGCCTGCAAGCTGGTTGTGATCAGATATTCATCGTCCACGCTCAAAACACGCATGCTCATCGTGGCTGCGCCTCATCATTCATACGGTAATCGTATAACAAACTTACTCCCTTCCCCAAGCACAGAATCCACAGAAATAGTACCGTTATGTTGCTCTGTAATGATGTAATAAGAGACTGATAATCCTAATCCGGTGCCCAGGCCGATGGGCTTCGTGGTAAAAAAGGGTTCAAATACTCGACTCCGTATTTCCTCGTCCATGCCGGGACCGGTATCTTCAACCTCTATTCGTGCCCACTCACCATCATCGATTGTTCTGAGAGTGATGCGTTGCTGTGTCGAGTTCTTCCGGTCTGCCATGGCATGCGCGGCATTCTTGATCAGATTCAGCAGTACTTGCTCGATCTCGGTGCGGTCGCAGGCGACGTGTGGAAGGTCTGGCGAATATTCCCTGATTATCGTGATTTTTTTGAAATCGTACGTCTTTTTCAGATCGTAGTCACTGGCGGCAATACGAACCACCTCATCGAGTAGTTCATTGATTGAAACCGGCGAAAATTCTGCTTGACTGCGATGACTGAAAGCCAGCATGTCAGCGACGATCCGGCTTGCTCGTTCTGCGGCCTCGCGAATCCCCTCCAGGAACCCGAGAATACCTCGTCGATCAAGGTACTCATTGATTATGGTCATATCCACTCCGAGCTCACCAGCAGTCGTGTTATTTGCAGGCAGGTCAGTTGATAGACGTCGTAGAATATTCTGGCTGCTCTGTAACACGCCACTCAGCGGGTTATTGATCTCATGGGCCATGCCTGCCGCTAGACCGCCTACTGTCATCATTTTTTCGGTCTGCACCATTAACTGATCCATCTGCACACGCCGGGTAATGTCATCGATGCGGACAACGGCGCCCCTGCTGTCGTCCGTTCCCAACGGATAGATCACGATTTCAAAAAAGCGAGGCGTGCCTTCAGGATGGGTTATATGCCTGTCAATTCGTGCTGGAATGCCTGTAGCTATTGCTTCCTCCAGTTCATGCATGCGTGAAGCGAAGTCGGGCAGCACCTCTGAGAAAGGCTTGCCATTTACCGTGTCCGCAGATAGCCCCGTTTCTTTCTCAGCACCCTTGTTCCACATGGAAATGCATTCATTCGCATCTACAGCTACAAGGGTGGAGGGCATGAAATCGAACACGTTTTTCAGGTAGGCACGGGTCGCATCGAGCTGTTCCGCAGTCTCCAGCAGGCGTTGATTCGTGCGGTCAAGCGTGTGGGCTTCGCGTTTTCTATGCACACTTAGCCATGTGATGCGCCAGAACACGAGACCGACGAGGATTAATCCGGCAATCAGTTGCCAACGAAGTTTAGCGATGTTTGCATCGATACTGCCCAGGTCTTTAATGAACACCAGTGACGCCGTGCCTCGATAAGAGTAGTTTATTGTCTCTTGCTGCCCATAAGGGCGTGTAGCCGGTGTCTCTCGCTGGTAGTGTCCGAAGACAAAACCGTTTGCAGCCGTTACCTTCAGTTCCTGGGTGCCCCTGACATGTCCGCCCCAGGACGAAACCAGGGTGCTGAGCTGTTCAAAATCCTGCTGTTGCAGAGCAGCATTCAGCATGTACTTTATGAACCGCATATCGTCTTTGGCATCATTCATGGCGATCTGGAGTGAATGCTCTCTCTGCTGTTCCAGGATCACGAAGGTAGAGGCCAGCAGGACGAGCATCAGCACAACCAGTCCTGACCATGATGATCTCAGAAGACTGTCAATGGATACGTGTGACATTATTCAACGCCATGCTCACGAAGCATTTCAAGGACTGTGCGCAGATTCTCGTAATCCGAGTCGTCAACCGGCACCAGGGCGGTAACACTGTGTTTAATGGTGCTCAGGATCGCGCGGCCCTCCGCTGTATCCGAGAGTCGATAGAGCGCCTTTCTGACTGTTACGACAAACTCCTCCGGTGCATCCGAGCGAGCCACGAACAGATGCTCGGAGAATGGATCACTTGTGGCGATCGCTTTCAATCCCATTGCCTTGAACGCATCAAATACCTCCTCCTTGACGGCGCCTGCATCGTACGCACCCGATAAAACTGCCAGCGCCACATTCCTATGGCTGCCAAGAAATTGGTAGTCCCCCAACATGTCGACATCGATACCAGCTTCCAACAACATGTGTCTTGGCACAAAATGACTCATGGTGGATCCCGGATCACCAAAGGCAAATCGTTTTCCACGCAGTGACTGGAGATCATTTACGCCACTGTCCGGGCTTGTCACCAGATAACCGCGGAATACAGGTTCACCATTTACCGCCAATCGCGCAAGCAGCGGTTTCTTGCCGTACTTTTCTACCATGCGTACGTAGGCGGCCGGACCAAGATACGCGATATCCACCTGGTCCTTGCCCATATACGTTATGTGTTCATTATAATCCCTGCCAATCCTGACAACGACTTTCTTGTTCAAGGCCTTCTCCAGGTAATCTGCAAGCGGTCTGTAGCGTTGCTGAAGCTCCTGGAAGGGAAGGTAAGGGTGAATAGCCAGAGCAACCGGCTGGCCGGATGCTTCTGATGCATGTGTTGCAGAGTTACCACTCAGCATCAGCACCAGGATGATACGCAAGAGCGTGTGTGATAGTCGCTGCATAAATTCAACCTTGAGCTCGGCGATATAATGAACTGATCAACACAGCATTGAGAATGATCACTGATATATTGGTCACTGATTTTTGCAGCAAACCTCGTTTGGGCAAAAAACTCATCAGTATTGCGATATCAACATCTTAACATCGATGGTCCGTGTCATGAATCCTTCTGTATTACTATCGTGGCGGAATGCAGGTGTGGCAACCACTGGGTCTTACTACGGTATTTCCTACCGATGGATCCACTTATGCCGGTAAGTAATACACTGCATCCATAATTCAACGCGACTAATCAGCAACCACCGAACAAAAAAAGCCCGCTCCAAGCGGGCTTTTTTATCAGTCAGTATCGGACTTGACTACTTGGCCTGTGAAACCATGTAATCTACAGCAGCCTTGATTTCATCGTCAGACAACTGCGCTTGTCCGCCTTTTGGCGGCATGGCACCCTTGCCTTTCAGAACAGAGGTGTAGAGAATATCCTTTCCCTGAGCGATTCGTGGAGCCCACGCAGCCTTGTCCTCGAGCTTCGGCGCACCGGCGGCACCGGTCATATGGCAGGCGACGCAAGCCTTTTGGTATGTAGCCGCACCGTCAGCTATTGCGGCACCAGAAGTAGCCATCATCAGGCTGGTGAAAATTGCGGTAGCAGTCAGCTTTTTCATTGGGTATTTCCTCAGTTGTAAAATGCCTGCACAGCAGGCGTTGAAAAAAAGAGGGCAGATTCTGTCAGAATGCGCCCCATTTGTAGAGAAATATGTCTATTAAACAATACCATAGTGTGACTAAGTCTCATAAAACAATATAAGTTACTGATCCTTTATCCGTCACTGCTCAAATCCAGCACATTCACCTACACGGAATGCGCGAATCTACGCTAAATGCAGCGCTTGTCCGGGCTTCACAATCATGGATAGAATTAGGACTCAGGATAGCCTTTCGATGCTGAACGAAAGCTGAACGAACAGATGCCGAGACCTGCGCATGATCCAGCACCAAACCGGCGTACTCAGCACGGGAAGAGGCACGCACCGCCAGGCGCCCAAGCGGATCATGGGTCCGATCGGGTATGCCTCACTTTTTCAGCCGACTATCCCGAGCGAGGCGCGTGCGACACCGGTCAGACTCTCTCCCGCAATTAGAACGGAGGGGAATGGCACTTACTTAAGCAAAATATGGACCCCGCCGTCATAGCGAGGAACGAAGCAATTGCTTACAGGGTGACGCAATGGTGCAGAAGATCGCCGCGCTACCGCTCGCGATGACGTGGCTTTGCGCTTGTTGGTGGTTGAGTAAGTGCCATTGGGGTCGCAGTAGATAAAATATTACCTTGCTGTTCAAATATTGCCAATTTTATACTCCCCGAACCGCCTTGATATTGGTAACTGCTTCTCATAGGATCCAGGTGTCAGTCGGCAGAGCCGGGATAGATACTCGATAGCCATTCGTTTGATCGAGACGCGAAGTGTGTAGTGTTTCGCGCGTTACTTCCCCGGGCATTGTTTGCCTGTCGGCTTTTTATCGATCGACGTGTACGCCTCGCTGACAAAGGCCCTTTACTCTGATGAACCAAGCCAAATCTTTGCGGCCAATAACAAAAGCACCAATCAGAACACTTGTTGTCATGGGTGTATCCGGGACGGGTAAGAGCACGTTGAGCCGCGCTCTGTCTGAGTCACTGGCCTGGCGGTTTGTCGAGGGGGATGATTTCCATCCCCGGGAAAATGTGGAAAAGATGTCTCGAGGGGAACCATTGAACAATAATGACCGCAGACCCTGGTTGGATCAACTCAACAGAGAAATCGAAAACGATCAGCGTAAAGGTGTGCGCTCAATTGTGGCCTGTTCGGCCCTGAAGAAACGTTATCGGGATCGGTTGACCCACGGATTGGACGGTGTTCAGTTCGTTTTTCTGTGCGGCACGCGGGATGTGATTTTGAACCGGTTGCGGAATCGGCGCGGTCACTTTATGCCGCCGGATCTGCTGGACAGTCAGATAGCTTCGCTTGAACCGCCCGAAGACGCGATTTTTGTGCCGGTGGAATTGTCCACCGAACAGCAGGTGGAGGAGGTGGTCAGGCAATTATCGGACGTGAGTGAAGCATGAAGACGTACTCGGCGACACCATTGATAGAAGGACTCGCGTTTCCAGAGGGACCACGTTGGCATGACAAGCGGTTCTGGTTCACCGATCAGCATGCCCGGCGTATCTATTGCATCGATTCGGGCGGCGGTCTTGAGGTGATTGCCGAGACCGGCGATTTGCCCGGGGGGCTGGGCTGGCTGCCGGATGGGACGCTGCTGGTGGTGTATATGACCGAGCGGCATGTGATGAAATGGAATGGCGACCAGCTTGTGGCTTATGCGGACCTCTCACGCAACGCTTCATTTCACTGTAATGACATGGTGGTCGATAAACAGGGCAGGGTTTATGTTGGCAACTTCGGTTTCGATCTGCATGGTGGTGAGGCGCAGCAGAATGCGGAATTGATAATGATCGGGCCGGATGGCAATGTCTCCCTGTTCGATGATTCCGTGGTGTTCCCTAACGGCTGTGTGATTACTCCGGAGGACGACCGCCTGATCGTGGCCGAGACTTTCGCGCATCGATTGACTGAATTTCGACTACAGCCCGATGGGTCGGCGGCGTCATCCGGGCTTTGGGCCGATCTCGGCGCTGCGACACCCGACGGCATCTGCCTGGATGAAGAAGGCATGATCTGGGTTGCATCGCCTGGCACGAACGAACTGTTTCGAGTGAAACGCGGCGGCGAACGGGTGGCTACGTGCTCGACCCAGGGAGTGCCTTATGCCTGCATGCTCGGTGGAGAGAATCGAAAAACCCTTTACATCTGTACGTCTGAAACAGACGATCCGCGAGAGGCCGCGAGCCGCAAATCCGGTCGCATAGAATGTGCCAATGTGGATGTCGTCGGGGCCGGGTTACCGTAACAGATCAAGCAACAACACGATACAAGACAGTGCCCACAGAGGAGGCTTTATGAACTTTTACACGCAGGATCTGCTGAAGGGACAGAGAGCCCTGGTGACCGGGGGCAGCTCGGGCATTGGCGCCGCTGTTTGTCGCGCGCTGGCCAAGGCGGGCGCGAAGGTCGTGGTGAACTATCTATCGAATGCGGAAGAGGCGGGTCAACTCGTCAACGAGATCGAAGCCGATGGCGGCACGGCGATGGCGATGCAGGCGGATGTCAGTATCGAAGACGACGTAAAGCGCATGTTCGGTGAGATGATCGATGCCTGGGGAAGTATCGATATCCTGGTCGCCAATGCCGGTATTCAGTGGGACGCGCCTTTTCACGAGATGACGCTGGCGCAATGGAACAAGGTCTTGGCAGTGAATCTGAGCGGCCAATTTCTCTGCGCCCGGGAAGCGGTCAACGAATTCAATCGTAGGGGCATGATTAGCGACATATCCTGCGCGGCGGGCAAGATTATCTGCGTGTCCTCGGTGCACGACATCATCCCATGGGCGGGGCATGTGAATTACGCGGCGTCGAAGGGCGGGCTTCTAATGTTCATGAAGAGCCTCGCGCAGGAAGTTGCCCACAACCGAATTCGCGTCAATGGCATCTCGCCCGGGGCGATAAAGACGCCGATCAACCGTGCCGCGTGGGAGACCCCGGAAGCGGAGGCGGAGTTGTTGACACTGATCCCTTATCAGCGAGTGGGCGATCCGATGGACATCGGGCATGCGGCAGTGTGGCTGGCCTCCGATGCGTCCGATTACGTGACCGGGACGACACTGTATATTGATGGCGGAATGACGCTTTATCCCGGTTTCCGTGAGGGTGGCTGATCTGTTCGTTTACTGGCGCAGGGACCCATGAGCCATCCCGGTATCCGCCTGGGGCGGGATATCTGCACGAATCCCGCCGAGTCCGATCATCGTGAATGGTGGCTGGCCAATGGCCTGGGTGGTTACGCGAGCGGAACCGTATCCGGTGTGCTTGGCCGCCGTTATCACGGACTGTTGACCGCACCATTGTTTCCGCCGCTCGGCAGGGTGCTGCTGTTTGCCAAGGCAGATGCGGATCTGCTCCTGGGCGATCGCGTCATTCCATTACACACCAATCACTGGAGTGCAGCTGGTCATGTTCCACGGGGCTATTGCTCGATCAAGGAATTCTTTCTCGATGGCAATATTCCTGTCTGGCGTTTTCGTGTTGATAAGCTGCTCATCGAGCAGAGCATTTGCATGCTGCATGGCCGGAACGCGACAAGCATTGCGTATCGCATTGTTGGGGCACTGGATGCACGGGGCGAAAGGCCGAGGCTTCGATTGGGCCTTGTTACCAGCTTCCGTGATCACCACTATGTGAACCGCATCCGGGATTTCGAGCTCTCGGTTAATCCAGTCGAGGATGGTTTGAGGGTAGCTCTCCCTCAGGGCAGTGACCTCTTGATCAGCAGTTCCAATGCGAATTTTCAAGTCGATAACACCTGGATCGAAAATTTCTTCCTCGAGATGGAGCAGGCGCGGGGCCTCGAATACATCGACAATCACGTTCGCATTGGATTCGCTGAAATCGAATTGCACGCCGATCGATGGACAGGGCTTGTCGTCGGGACTGAGCGCTCGCCTGATCTGGATTGTGGTGTGTTGATTGAGGCCGAGCAGAAGCGCGTTGCGGAACTTCAGGCAAAAGCTTTACCGGGTTTAGACAAAGAGGC
>CALODJ010000013.1:0-32861 GCA_942492025.1 uncultured Gammaproteobacteria bacterium
TACTTAATACCTTCTTATTTTTCAGAAGGTTAGGTATTTTCATATAACCTTTTGATAAGAACTAGTACAAAAATTTGTACACTATCAAAAGGTCCTCAAATGACCCGATTAGTCAGTTATCTTCAGCAACCGCTCAATAGGGGTCAAGAATAGGGGTCAAGTATCATATCCACTCTTTATCGTTGCCACTGTCCTGGCCAGCTTTTGATCGTCTTCCATATAAGCATTCAGCTTAGCTATCGTATTTGAAATACTACCGATTCTTTTTAATCCAAAATACTCAGCGATATGGGTTAATTTATGTCCACCAATATCCCGACATAAATACATCGCCACCCAACGGGGGATGTTTTTCTCTGCAACCCCCGGCGACCCGTTACTATTGAATTTTTATCCACCCCGAAGACCGCGCCTACCCGAGCGGTTATTTCATCCAAACCAGGCCGAAGGCCGCTTAGTGCTGCCTTACTTACCTCTTCATCTTCCGTTTTTCGATGCTTATAGATCCAATCCCTGAACGCTGCACTGCCGAGATAAGGCCTAATATGTCCCTTACCATAAAATTGCTTGATTTCTTCATCCACGCCCAGCTCTACAAACGCTTTGTACTTTGCCTTAAACCGGGACTTTACGCCTAACTGGGCATAAATTTCCTGACAATAGAGCCAGTCAGGTGGCTTGCAGTGGCCTAAATACGCAGGGTAACTACTCCAGGGATAACTCTGGTTTGGAGACCATCTTCGCTTCCAACGGATTCAGGTGTATGTACCTCTCGAAAGCTGGAGTTGATAAGCGTCTTCAACAAGGATCGCTTGATAGCGCCCTCTAAATAACGGACCGTCGGTTTTTTTTAGTCTGTTGTATCGTTGCGTGTTGACACCATTGAGATGGCGGATGACTCGGCCCAGATTCGCTTCCGGTGTTTTCACCTGAAGATGGTAGTGATTACCGGCGTAGCGCAATAACTGAGAACCTTGACACCCTACCGGGTATTAGATGCCTCCAGCTTAATTTTAAGAAAGGCATCGAAATAGTCGGCGCTATGAAATAGCTTTTTGGCGGGCACGACCACGATTCATGACGTGATGGGGAGCATTCTCATATTCTATTCGTATCGGCCTGGGCATTTTGACACTTTAAATCGCTACAAATTTGAAGAAAATACGGCGGATATTTGACCCCTTGTTTTTTGTTTTAAGAAATGTCGATATGAGATATTCGGGTCGGGATGATTGACTCCTGCAAATATCACGCTGCGTCACACCGAACTCACTTTTAAAACATACGTTTATAATGCGTTTATTTGCACTTTCAGATGATGAAGTGGGTACACTTTCGTGAGCAAAAAGCATGGCGTTTGGTCACGGGCCAACAAGCGCTGGCAATCGTCACACCGGAATCGCGTAACCGTTATGCCGATTTCTTGCGGGCCTTATCAATTTTCATTGGGGTTGTCGGACACTGGCTTCTTGCAGCACCCTATATTGTCGATGGTAATCTGATCGCTACTGGCAATATGCTGGAATCCCGACCATGGACGCAATGGCTTTAGCTGGCTTTTTCAGGTGATGCCAGTTTTCGGCATGGTTGGGGGGAACTCCAATGGTATTTCCTGGCGATCCGCACAACGCAATGGACGCAGCTATAGCGTATGGCTGAATGGTCGATTGCAGCGCCTCGTTGGTTCAATCCTGCCATTGATGATGATCTGGGTACTGTTGGCTGTTATTGGCAGGCAGCTCGGTGTTGATGCTGATCTACTACAGACCGGTACTCAGATGGCATTGATTCCGGTTTGGTTTCTCGCTGTCTACATCGGCGTGGTGGTTTTAGTGCCGCTAACATATTCCGCGTGGCAAAGCGGATTTGGCCTGCCGTCTTTTCTGGATTCTTTTTGCCGCGGTGGTATTGGATGACGTCGTCTTTCTGACTGGGACGCCTGCTGTTCGGCTGGCTAAACTATGCATTTATTTGGCTCGCAGTGCACCAGTTGGGCTATGCCTGGCTCGATCACAGACTTGGCGAAACCACCAGGGTACTCGTATGGGCCGTAACTGCCCTCGCACTCTTGCTAGTATTAGTTTGGTTTGGCCCCTATCCATTGAGCATGGTTAGCGTGCCGGGTGAGGAAATCAACAACTCCTCGCCGCCGAAGTTACCTATGCTCCTTTTGGGTATTGCCCAGTGTGGTCTTCTGCTGGCTTTGGAAAGTCCAGCACGGCGTTGGCTTTCCAGCCTGAAAGTCTGGACGGCAGCGGTTCTGGTCAACGGCATGATCATGACTGTTTTTTTGTGGCATCTAACAGCCTCGACACTGGTCATCTTTGTCGCTGTATCGGTGACGGGGGGGGTGGGTTTAACTTACGAGCCCGGAAGTGGAACCTGGTGGCTGCTGCGACCTGTATGGCTTTCCATATACGCTATTGCGCTGATGGGATTCGTAATGCTATTCCTGCGTTTCGAGCGAGGTGCTGGCTCTCAGTCCATTCCAGCCTGGCGTCAGGTTGCAGGTGCCGTTCTGATAAGTGGTGGTCTGGCATTTTTAGCACTGTTGGGTATCGGTGGCGAGGGGCGGCTTGCTTCGAGTATCATTATTGTGCTGATGCCGCTCATTGGGGCGGCGTTAGCCGGGGTAAATCCGCTACGAAAATAAAATAGCAGTTGGGCCTGAATAAAAGACGCGCTGTAATATCAAGCTTATCAACAAATCATCGAGTCAGACCCGACCAATCCTGCTATAGGTGACCGCAGCCTTGCCCATGGGAGACATCAATTTTTCCTGTCCCGTCAAGGCATTAGAAATCATGTATTGCAATATATAATAGGGAAAAGCTGACAACTGTTTCTCAATTATTTTTTTTCACGGCTATAGATTTTTAAAATAACAAATATTGTTGGAGAACTTATGGATACAGATAGCATAATTATGGTTTTAGTCATGGGTGCGCTTGCTGGATGGCTTGCTGGTAAAATAATGAAAGGAGAAGGATTCGGTGTTGCGGTCAATATCGTTGTGGGAATTATTGGTGCTGTAATAGGGGTTATACATTTAGTTTGTTAGGCGTATCCGCTGGCGGATTTATCGGCTCTTTTAATTACGGCCACTGTAGGTGCTGTGGCCCCTATTGTTTCTAATCGGGCTGGTACACAAAGGGTAAACCTCATAAACCTTGCGAAAGCATAAGGGGTCAAGTATCATATCCACTCTTTATCTTGCCACTACCCTGGCTGGCTTTTTGTCGTCTTCCATATAAGCACTAAGCTTAGCTATCGTATTTGAAATACTGCTGATTTTTTTAAGCCGAAATGCTCAGCGATATGGCTTAATTTATGCCTACCCATATCCCCACATAAATACGTCAACACCCAAGGAGGGATGTTATTCTCTATAACACCCCGGCGGCCAGGTACTATTGGATGTTTATCCACCTCAAACACCTGGCCTACCCGCACTATTATTTGATCCAAACCAGGCAGAAGGCGCAATGACCTCAATCTCGTGAGCAAGTCATGGACATCGGATGACTGGATCATTATTCCTCCACCTCCTCGTGTATTGGTAGTATGCTATTGCTATGCCCTGGCAAGCTTTCAAAATACTGGTATGCTCTGTGTTGGTACTGACAGCACTGTTTTCATCATCTCTCAAAGCCCGGGAGATCTCCAGTTACGCGCTCATAAATGATGACGGTTCTCTGCGCATCCAGGGCAAGACCATCCACCTTTATGGCATCCATATCCCGAAAACCGGCAAGTACTGCCAGACAAATATATCTCCAGTAGTGTGCGGTTCAAGGGCGGCACTTGCTCTCGAATTCATTATCAAGGGTTTTGTGCGTTGTGAGATCATCGAGAAAAATTCGGATGGCAGCCTTGTCGGATTGTGCTGGGTGAAAGCAACCAACTTCAATGAAGTTGAAGATCTCAGCGCCTACCTGCTGGAACACGGTTGGGCGGTTGCACTACCGGATGCACCGATCGAATACCAGACCCTGGAAAAAATCTCGCGTTTACGCGGTTCCGGCATCTGGGGCTTTCAGATCGACAACCGGACACTGAGGACAAATTAGCACAATCCCGCGACAGACCGCTTGTGGATCAGTTACATCCACTAAGATAAATAAGCAGACTGTCCCCAATATACCATTGTCAGGAGAGCGATTGGAACTAAAGCATAAGGGTCAAGTATCATATCCACTCTTTATCCTTGCCACTGTCCTAGCCAGCTTTTGGCATTCTGCAAACACGTTCGAATCATACATTCAATTGAGCGTGCCTAATTTGAGTATAACGGCGCCAGACATACCAAGTACATCTTGATTCAGCGTTAGGTAGGTTCACAGAAATCCAGTATGAATAGTATGTCCTGTCAAACGCAGAAACCAGTTTCTCGTAGTGTTTCAAATTGCCTGAAACTTCCAATTTAATCCCCCCGTGTGTGCAATATTGACTGAATACCGGTCTCAGGGGGGATGGCGTATAACAATAGGAGCACTGGCTCTACATCTTTACGAACAGGACCGATTGATGCATAGTTGCTGGCAACGGTAGCAAAATAAAGGCGAAGAAGTACTGATTCATGCTCGACCATCTGCTCAAACCCAAATGGCAACATTCCGATCCCCGTAAGCGGCAGGCTGCACTCGAGTCGGGCACCCTGCCACCCGAGGCCCTGGCAACAGTGGCCCGTGAAGACAGCGACCAGGATGTACGCTGCAGCGCGATACTGAGGGTCGACGATCCAGATCTGCTCGCGGGGCTGTTGCAGGAGGATCTGGTCGACCAGGTACGCGAAATGGTTGTGCAGCGTCAGAGTGAGTTGCTCTCCAGACCGCTCGAACTTGCCCCCTCACTGGAGAAGCGTCTCGCCATCATAGATAAGTTCGAGTCTACGGACCTCTGTGGACGACTGGTCCGGAATGCCGAGGCGGCAGAGATCCGAACTGCGGCGTTGGAGCAGGTGACTGATACCCCACTGCTTTGCGCTGTGGCAGTCGATGATGCGGTGGCCTCGGTGCGGCAAAAGGCACTGGAGCGGATAAATGAGCCCGAAGGCTGGGAAATCGTCAGCCGCAACGCCCGTAAAAAAGACAAAAAGATCAGCCGGGCGGCCCGTCAAAGACTGGACTCTTTTCACCAGGCCATTTCCGACCAGAAGGCGGCCGAACGACTGTGCCGTGATATGGACAATCTGCTGGCAGCAGGCAGTCTGGCGAGCGACAGCAAGGTGATGTTTCATCGTCTTGGCAAGCAGTGGCAGGACATCACCTCACCAATCCCTGCGCAGCTAAGCGAAAGATTCAATCAAGCACGGCGTTTGTTCACCCCGAGGATCGAAGCGTTCGAAGCACAGATCAGCGCAAGGCGTGCCGTTTGTGGTGAGCTGGATGCTCTGCTCGATCGAATACAGCAGGCCGAGAACGACAATACCGATTTTTCGGATGAACTGGCTACGCATATGAAAACCCTCGATGACCGGTGGCAGGCGACAGATCCACACCTGAATAGCGACAATCCCGTTACACATCGCTTTTCCGATCTTCAACTGCAGTTGCGCCAGGCATCGGAGCGACTGGACCGGGACAGACAGCGCATGATCAGGCTCCAGAAGCTGATCAGCAGTGCCGACACACTGATGCTAGATCCCGACAAACTGAATGAAAACCGGATCAACCAGCTGCAACTGCGCTGGAGCAAGCTGGACAAACCTGAATCCAGGCATCTGGCACAAATGCTGCAAAACGAATTCGAAGCTTCACTGCAGCGCTCACGGAAACACCTCAAACAACGAACACAACAGCGTAGAAAAGCAATCGAGGAAGCTGAACAGCTGCTGACGGAATTGCAGACGGCATTAAGCCATGGTGAGCTGGAGCGGGCTCTTTCCCTGCGCGACCGAATCAACCACCGACTGAAGCTGGCGCATAACGTTGAGAAAAAGCGTCAAGATACCCTGCAAAAGCAATTGAACCAGCTGCGCGTGAAACTCGACGAACTCCGACAATGGCGCCACTGGGGCTCGGACAACGCTCGGGAGCATCTGTTCACAGAGATCGAGGCGCTGATTGACAGCACACTCAGCAAGGATGAGGTCGCTGCCAGAGTGCGCAGTGCACGCAAGGCCTGGCAACGCATCGACCATGCGGAGGGGCCTGCGGACGACGCCTTGTGGCAGCGATTCGACCAGGCCTGCACCCGTGCCTATGAACCCTATCAGCAGCAGCGAAAGCAGCAGAAGGCGCTCCTCAACCAGCACCTGACCCAGAAAAGAAAACTTATCGCAGAACTGCGTGATTTTGAGAGCAACACAGACTGGGACAAGGTGGATTGGCGGGAGGCAGAACAGCATATTCACGGGGCGCGTGAGCGCTGGCGGCGAATCGGCTCGATACCGCGCAAAGCAGGCAAGCCCCTGGAGAAAGACTATCGTGACGTGCTTGACCTGCTGGAAAGTCGTCTGGCGCCCGAAAGAAACCGAGAGCTGAAGCGTCGCAGGGCGTTGATTTCCCGTGTCGAGGAGCTCTCCAGAGCCTCAGATCTGCGCTCGGCCAGTCGTGAGGTCAAGGCTGCCCAGGACCAATGGAAACCCACCGTCCCACTGCCACGCAGGGAGGAACAGGCGTTGTGGCAACAGTTCCGCAGCGCCTGTGATGCTGTTTTTGACCAGCTCAGGAAAGAACGCATCAGTGCAGACGCAGAAAGAGAGGCCAATCTGGAACGCAGGCAGGCCATTTGTGCAGAACTGGAGTCCCTTCTCGACCAGCCTAAGAAGACATTTCGTGAGATCCACCAACAATTTGCGGCCACCCGTGATGAGTGGAGCCAGCTCCGCAATGTTCCGCGCAAACAGGAGCGCGCCATTGATGCCAGATATGAAAGCATCAAGCAGCGTCTTGCCGAACGCCAGCGACAGGAGGCGAAAACAGCAGCAGAGGCCCGGTTACTGTCGATCCGCGAATATTCACGGATCTGCACCTGTCTCGAGCAAGAGGTTCTGGATCAAACCATGGATGAGGCAGCACGGCAGACTTTGTTGTCAGAATGCAGCCACAGCCGACAGGCGTTGCCTGAGTTTGCTGCACAGGATGCGAAACCGTTACAGGCCCGTTACGAACTGGCCACTCGTGCATTACAGGGGGACGGCGGAGCCCAGGCAAGTCTGCGCGAAAGACTGGCAAAGAATCTGCAGCAACGTCTGCAGTTGTGTCTGCAACTGGAGGTCGCTACAGGCATCGATTCACCTGCTGAACATGCCGATGAGCGAATGAAATACCAGGTATCCCTGCTAGCGGATGCAATGCAGCACAAGCATACCGATGAAGAAAGCAAAGAGGACCGGCTTACAGCGCTGGAGATAGCCTGGTTGCAGGCAGGCCCGGTCAATCAGCAAGAGCGGGGCAAGTTGACAGAGCGATTCGAGCGCGCCCTCAGCGCCGGCAAAGGACTGGGGAATGATTCGTAAGGTCTATGGGGGTATCGACAAATGAAGTCACGTGCGAGCCTGCGCATAATTTGTGGTGACTCAGATCTGATCTTACAGATCGCGAGAAAGACTCAGACGTTATCAGACAGCTGAATGGATCGATCGTAGGGTGCGCCGTGCGCACCGCGAGATTTAAGTGTGTTGCTCAGATACGATGCGCACGGCGCACCCTACAGTCATTATTTCATTATTACAACAATGTGATCGTGTTTTTGACTGCATACGTAGTATTAGGCCTATGTGAGAGTAGTTGACAGTACCGTCAGTCAAATCCAGACATTACGTGATAGAGAGCATTCTCATATTCTATTCGTATCGGCCAGGGCACCCTGACATGCGAAGTCGGCAAGCAATCATAGTCAATATGATACTTGACCCCTTTCAACCTTGCCAGACATTGTATTCCCAGACTCCGCGGATCTCAGTTGGATTTTTCTGGTCGTACCTGTCGTTGTTTTAAGGCAAAAAAAGAAGTGCATAGGACATCTCTACCGATGTCACAATGCACTTCTTCTATTACTGCTCTTTACGCTAGTTTAGCTGGAGATGATTGATTCTGTTAATTGCTCAGAACCAATCGTCTACACACTGTTACTACAGCTCATTGCCATGGCAGTCAGTACAGGAGACCTGATAGCCCTCCGGAAACAGCTGACTATTTCCATCCGGACAAAAGTCCGTTCTTTCCTCACATGCCAGCACACGGTCAGTATGCATGGCTGACAATACCGTACCTTCACCATTCTGGCCGTGACAGGCGCGGCAGGCGTCCGGATTAGACTCTGCAAGGTTTTCATGACCACCGCTGGCAAAATCATTGCCCGCGTCGCCTATAGGGTGCATACCGTGTGGCCCATCAAGGTTGTTGCCCAGGTCGCCGGTGTGACAGACACTACATTCTGAAATCGTACCCGTATGCCCCTGCAACTGTAACGAAGCGACGTTGTCGTTCGCATTGGGGTTGCCGTTTGGCCAGATACCATGCGTCGCACCATGACAAGCTTCGCAGAAAACGCCCCCATGTCCCTTGCTTACCCGGTAAAGCATCGGATTGCCTGCACCGGGATTGGGCAGCCCGTCGAAGGTTGCCGGAACCGTGTTCTCTGCAAAGCGCTTGTTGCTCGGCACAATCGGCGTGGCCTTTTCATCCCCGATCAAAAACGCCTGCATCAGGCGGATGCCATCGTCCGGATCGCCAACTGTATCCCGATCACCATTCATGTTATCCATCGCATCACCGGTGTGACAGGAGCCACAACCGGGTTCATTGGCCCAGGGTACACGTGGCGTACCCGGGTCGGTATAGAAATTACTGCCAAGTTCGAAGGCACCCGGATTGTCGGGTGAAACGTTGCGGGTGAAATCGTCGCCCACCTGTGCCATATCGCCATGGCAGTCCTGACAAAGCATGCCACCGCTGGCCATTGCACCACGCAGGCAGTCAGTACGTCGTCCTGGATGGCACTGGTAACAGGTTGCTTCCAGCACATCTCTTCCTACGTTCGGATTACGTAAATTACCGTTACTGTCGACGGCGGGTGGCATATTCGGGAAGAGCCGATTTCCATCGAGGTCTGTCACCGACGCGTGGTGACTGTGCATCACGTTGGACATCGACTTGTGTTTAATCTGATCGCGGCCGTTGGCTAGCGACGGTGAAACGGTTACGCCGTTGAGTATCAGCGGGCCATCGTTCTCAGGGCCCAGCGGTCCCAGCTGAGCCAGATCCAGTGCCGGCGTGTAGTGACAGGTCTGGCACACCACCGCTTCGAACGGTACCGTACCGGGTGGATCATCCTGGGTCGTCCCGACGATCAGGCTGGTACCATGCTTCTGGTCATGCAGGCGCAGCACATTGATGTCAGCCGCCCACTCGAGGCTGACCTCCAACGGCACGTTACCCGTGTCATCAATCGACAACGCGACGGTGGACAGGCTTGCGGTAGCCGAACCGTTTCCGCCGTCTACCGGGTCATTGTGACAAAAACCACAGTTGGCTTCGCCTGAGATCGGCAATACGGTATCCAGCGAGGCAAGTGTTTGGCCACCGGATCGAGCCTGCACGCGCATCAGCGGCCAGGGATTCTCCAGGCCAGAATCATCGAAAGCGGACAAAGGAATACCGGCCGCTTCGTACCAGTCGACGCCAGCGGCGGTGTAACCGAACGGGAAATTGATAAAGAAGGGCTGGTCAATCGTAAACAGCTTAAAAACCAGTGGGTCATTGGTCGAATTAGGACCAAAACGTCCCGGCATCTCCTGCTGCACAGCCGTCAGGTTACCGTCGCCCAGATACAGTTGTTCGACATTGGGCATCGGCAGACCCAGGTCAAGAATATTACCCGGTGAATAGAAGGCCGGCAGAATACCTTCCGGATAGAAAGGATCGTAGGCTTCGCGGGCGACATCCCAGAAGTTGGTCTTGTAGACGCTACCATCGGGCAGCAGACTGGAAAGCACCGGTCCGTTTCCTGCAGAGTTGATGCCCGTCAGGATGGGATCATTTGGATTAGAACTGGCGGAGTAGATCACCTCGACACCGTCGGTGGGTGTGAGGATGTCAGGTTCGCCACCGCGCAGGATAACCTGCGTGTGCACGACATTGAACGGGGGCAGCACACTGGATATACGGGTGTCGAAATCACCACAGTGCATACCCAGGTCATTGGCAGAAAACAGGACGTAATCGGACAGTCCGGTAAGAGGCTGCTCATTGATCCGCCCACCGCGCTGTGCTCTCTGGCTGTTGGAGTTAATTGAAACATCAACGCCTTGTTGTGGGGGCGGTGTGCCATCACCGTCACCTCCACCGGGTGGTTGAGGTGGTACACCGCCGCCGTCATTGCAGTTGGCCGGCGCGCCACGGACAGCAAGTTGATCAGACTGACCGTCTGTCTGCACCGCACTGACTGTACAGGGGACCGAAGCCAGATCCCTGACGCGGACACGCCAGTCGCGTCGATCGACCTGGTCTGTGCCAATCAGTTCGCCGGTATCGGCATTGGTTACAGTGACGGTCTGTCGACGGTCTCCTTCACCTCTAATTGTTAGACGGTTGCGTTCATCGTCCCAGCTGGCTCGATCGATCTGGAGTGCCGCATCAGCACTGGAGATGAATATCGGGGCGATCGTCAGAATCGAGACAGCAGAAACGACCGGCAATACTGATTTATGTAGAAGACGCATGCCTTCATCCTCCTCGTATTATGTAAGTTTTGTTATGAAGATTCTGTCCAGGCCTTGTGATGAAGCGACGTCCAGGCCTGTGTTACGAAGGTTCAGTCCGAGCCGTTGTTATGCTGTCAGGCTCCACATTTGATTGAAATTGGCAGAATTCGTATGGGATTTTATTCCCATGCATCGATTAATGTCAACCTATGTTAACAATTGTTTGTGGTTATTTATAAGCAATATTGACAATTCAATACAATGCTCAAATGAGTCACTCACGTTCTCCATCCGACAACAACAAATACAAACACCCCTACATTGCGAAAGACAAAGTGCACACGGCCCTCTTTCTTGACGTTATTTTCTAATTTATTTTCAATAACTTAGCAGTTTTCGGTCAACGAACGAAGGTACTTCAACCCGATCGATCCGGGCTCAGCACCTTGGTTCTATCAAAAGGGCAAAACGCCCCCGTGAATGCTTCTTTCATGTGCTCTACTCCGTGTACTGGATCACAGATTGGTACTAGACATAATGTTTTATGAAGGGGGAGCCCGCATTTCTCACCAGGCGGCGTAGAAAACTGATATGGCATTTGCTATTTGGAGTAAAGCCAGGATGAACCAAAATGCAGCGTGTTATGCAAGCCTGCCTATCACGGTTCAGGCTGGTCTTGGTTTGCATGAGATCGTAGGGTGCGCTGTGCGCACCGTGAATCCTCAGTGTGCTGGCCTGTTTCGGTGCGCACGGCGCACCCTACGGCCGCTTCGCCCAAGCTGTTGCTACGCGTTTCGCTCCAGAGCGGCGCTTACGAACACGAATCCTGCGCCTGCTCCCGTGATCCTGGTGAGAAATGCGGGCCAGGAGTCTGCGCGGGGATTTGAATTCACAATAGATTTTATGTGTGAGTGGAACAACCTGCACTGGTCAGAGAACTTTTACTGTCTATATAACGCCAGCTTTGCTTGGTGCACCTGGTGTCTTGTTTTTTTTCCTTGTTTTTTCCAGTTTTTCTAAGATCGACAACAATGATTACAAACGGCTTTATTAGGGTTATTATCACGGCCTCTTTGTGTATGAGAAATTCCGATGACCGCAAAAGACATCATGAGCAGTGAAGTGTATACCATATCTCCCGATCTGACCGTCGGCGAGGCCGTGTTGATCATGGCCAGGAAAAAAGTTCACAACCTGCCGGTCGTCGACGCAAACGGAAGTTTCAAGGGGCTGTTCAGCCTGCGTCGCATCACCCTTGCTCTGATGCCTATGGCGGCGCAGATAGGCGAAGATGTGATGGACTTCGAGTTGGCTTTCATTGGCGACGATTCCGATGATTATCTGCGTAGACTCAAGCAAATCGGTGATCAACCTGTGTCTACCATGCTTGAAAAAAAACAGAAGTTACGTTTTTGCAGCCCAGATACACCGATTCCACACCTGCTGCAGTTACTGTCAGAGAATCCAATGACTCTACCGGTACTGGTTTTAAAGGGTGAAAATCAGCATGTGGCAGGCATGGTATCGAACTGGGATGTGTTGACCAAGATTGCGTTGAGCCTTTACGGCAAGCCCGTGCAGGAAGATGCAGCCGATTCAAAGCCCAATTCAAGCAATGATGAAGGGCATGCCTGAACGACATGCATAACGATGCCGCCATAGCCAGCCTGGGTCTCAATCCGCTGATCATTGCAGCCGTGCTGTTCATTGCCACCTATGCGGTCATCGTTAGCGAGAAGATCAACCGCGCAATTGTTGCTCTGATCGGCGCCGGCCTGATGATCGCTATGGGTGTATTAAACCAGGAAGCCGCCATTCGTGGCATCGACTTCAACACCCTCGGACTGCTGACCGGGATGATGGTGATCGTGGCCATTTCGCGCCGTAGCGGGGTATTCCAGTTCGTCGCAGTGTGGTCAGCCAAGAAAGCCAGAGCACAGCCGTGGGGGATACTGCTCATGCTGACACTGGTCACGGCACTGTTTTCGGCCTTGCTGGATAATGTCACTACCGTGCTGCTGATAGCGCCGGTCACGCTGCTGATCACCGAAGAACTGGAGGTTAATCCGTACCCCTTTCTGTTCAGCGAAATTTTTGCTTCTAACATCGGCGGGTCCGCGACCCTGATCGGGGATCCACCAAACATCATGATCGGATCAGCCGTGAAGCTTAGCTTCAATGATTTCCTGCTCAACATGGCACCGATAACTCCATTGATTCTGCTGGTGACCCTGGCCGTAATCTACCTGGTCTGGGGCAGGAGTATGGCCGCCTCGGAACAGGCTATTGCGCGCGTGATGAGCTTCAACGAACGCGATGCGATTACCGATGTGCCGCTGCTGAAGCGTTCTTTGGTGGTCATTACCCTGGTTATCGTCGGTTTTGTATTCGCTCACCCGCTCGGACTTGAACCGGCCACCGTGGCCATGGGAGGCGCCGCCCTGCTATTGCTCCTGACCAACATCGGGAAGTCGGCCGAAGATCAGTCTCAGAATGTACACAAGGGTTTCAGCGAGGTCGAATGGGTCACCATCTTCTTCTTCATCGGTTTGTTTATACTGGTGCATGGTCTTGAGCAGGTTGGACTGCTGGAGATACTGGCCAACAAGGTGCTGACATTGACCGGTGGGGATATGACCAAGACCGCGATGACCGTGTTGTGGCTGTCTGCCCTGTTCTCGGCGATTGTAGACAACATCCCCTTTGTCGCGACCATGATCCCGTTGATCGAATCGATGGCACCGACCTTTGGCGGTGCAGAAAATTTGATGCCGTTATGGTGGTCGCTGGCACTGGGAGCCTGCCTCGGCGGCAATGGCTCACTGGTCGGGGCCAGTGCGAACCTGATCGTGGCCGGCATCGCTGAGCGTTCCGGACAACGCATTCGCTTCCTGCCATTCATGATGATGGCATTCCCGCTGATGTTGCTGAGCATCATGATTGCGAGCGTGTACGTCTACCTGCGCTATCTGTGAGGGAATATTGACGTGGAAACGAAAAAGGTCACGATTGAACAGATCCTGGTACCCACCCTGGTGGTAGAGAAAGGCATGCACGTCAGGGATCTGTTCCTTGAATGCAATCGCGCACAGGTCCAGGCACTACCGTACCAGGACGAAAAAGGTCGTCTAGCCGGACGCATCACATTGAAGAATGTACTGCGTGTTTCCTGTCTGCCCGAATACATGGTGGATCTTGCACCTCTGCTCGGATCCCAGTTGTCCTGCGTCGATGCCGCTGAAGCCAAAGCACGAGAGATCCTCCGCAACCCGGTCGAACCCTACGTACAGCCGCTGCCGAAAACGATCGAATCGAGCGCTGCACTGATCAAGGCTCTGGCTGTGATGGAACAACATGATACGAGTTACATCTTCGTGGTCGATGACGGTGAATACCGCGGCATCATTACCATCCAGGCCATCGCAAACCAGATGACCTTGCTGTGAGCGAGGCGGGTGAGGAACCGATCGTATCTTTGTCTGTTCAGGCGAGATCGGAATCAGATGCGGTGGAATCGTTAGTCATCCCTTTGGGCTTACCCTGGCTGTCCGTACCGATATGACATCCCGCCTTTCCCGGGTCGATCCCGTCAGAATCCTTCCACCAAGTTATCTTACCTTCCATGAAGTCATTCGGTTTGAAACCAAAGGACCCTATTTACTCCCGGCATTCCCTGGCGCCCGCCAAGGGTTCGCCCGAGGCCATTGCAACAAAAGTCGTCATCACCAGGCTGACGCAAAGCGTAAAGATTATAGGGATTAGGCCAGACATATCTGCGTCTCCAGAGTGACTTTTGATTGGAGCGGCCAGCTCACGTCATACGCTAACGTTCAGCGAACATTATATTTCACCCAACACACGCCATTTTGAATCTACGATACGTGGATAGTCCTATTTGTCCAACTCTGACAATCCGATAACTTTCATACTCGTAGCGCTTTCGGGAATTGCATAGCCCTCTTCTGCCAGAACCACAAAAAAATCATCCCAGTTTTGTTCGGTAAACGTCTTGTGTATGTTCGCCCTGCAGGAGAGCTTGTAGTCCAGCACTTTCTGATGCAAGGCAAAGATTTCCTGCTGTTTCTGTCGGAGATCTTCAGCGGAGATGTCAGGCGATAACGCAGCTTCCCTGAATTCTATACGCTTGCTAATGATGTCGTTCATGGCAGCAAACATGGGTTTGGCATTGATTTTACGCCAGGCGCGAAATGCGTCGAGCTGCTCAGGTGTCAGTTCGAGATAATCCCGGTGTTTGAGAATTAACGGGAGCAGATTGGGATGAAAATTGAGCTTATCCAGCCGCTCGATCTGTTTCTGGTAGTCTGCAATATCCTGCTGGTTGATCGGCTCAGCCACGACAGAGCCTGTCAAGCCGACAAACAGTAATATCAGAGAATAAATTGTGCTTTGTTTTGAGATCATTTCTCGCCCTCCCTTTGAACGTCATTGTTTCGGTGTGTCCTTCATGCGTAACCCTGGATCCCGGCTGCACCCACTATCATAACCAGTCGGTTTGTCGTGATACAATCACCTAAAAGTATGACATTATCGACTACTTATCAAACTAACATTTGACCATCTGGGCTAAGTTTATGATTATGCTGAGTTAATACCCAGGAGGGCTGCCGTTGCATATTTTGATAGTGGATGATCACAAACTGTTCATTGATGGCATACGACATATCCTCAACTCACTGGACAGCGATGTTGACGTTCTTGAAGCCACTTCGGCCGATGAAGCGATGCGGCATTTGAGCTCCAGTGTGTCTCTGGATCTGGTACTGCTCGATCTGCACATGCCGGGTTTGGGTGGCCGATCGATCATGCAACACCCGCGTATCCAGGATGACTGCCTGCCGATCGTGATCATCTCCGGAGAGGAAGACCCGCGCACGATCAAGTCGGTGATTGATGCCGGCGTGATGGGATTCATACCCAAAGCCTATTCCGGAGAACATCTACTCAATGCACTGCGCAGCGTCATCAATGGTGAAATTTATATACCGCAATCGATTCGCAACCAGCTCTACAAGCTGCCGCGTCACCGCCTCAATAAACGGAACGACGGTGATGCTATCAACAATTCAGGCCTCACCCGACGTCAGCACGAAGTACTGCTATTGATCGCGAGTGGCCATTCTAACAAACAGATCTCAAGTGTACTTTTTCTGACAGAAAACACGGTTAAGGCGCATGTCAGCGCAATATTGCGGGCACTCGGTGCATCCAACCGCACCGAGTGTGTAAGCATCGCTCGCAGCAAGGGACTGATACGCTGAGACCCCGGGAACCTAGCCCGCATCCGGCTTGCCCCTAACATCCGAATCCTTCGCGCAGCATCAGGGCTAGCCCGCATTTCTCACCAGGATCACGGCAGCAGGCGCAGGATTCGTGTTCATAAACGCCGCTCTGGAGCGAAAACCGTAGCAATGGCTACGGTTTGAGTGAAGAGCAAGCTTACGGACGCGAAGACTAGCCTGAACCGTGATAGGCATGCCTGAATAACATACTGTATTTTGATCATTCGGGTTTTCTTCAAAAAGACCAATGCCTTAAGGAAACTCTGATTAATTCAGAGTTTCCGCGGCGCACGGATGCGCCACCATTTTCAATCGCCTTAAGCGATTGAAAATGAAGGGAAACAGAAAATCGCATTTTATGCTTCCCGTGCTCTGATAATTCACGGATGAATTATTCAGAGCTTCCTTCACATTATTCTACGCCGCCTGGTGAGAAATGCGGGCTAGATTGAAGCATCGATCTTGGGATAAAGTGAGTTTCTTAGCTGAGTCGAATACGTTTCCCTGACCGCTTCAATATAGATCTCGTTGGCGGTGGCTACGTAAAGTCCTTTTCAGATATGAACGAACAAATTGGAGTAATCCAGACTGTATTTGTACATCATTAGCCTGTCCACTGATTGTCAGAGGGGTTCATCAGCACGTCATTGGTTTGAAGACAGCGTTCGTCTTACATTCACCTGCTCGATGCTACGACGGGTTGCCTGCACTATCCTGACTTCCAGGTCATCGATGATAAAAGTATCGCCCGCTTTCGGTATCGCTTCGGTATGATTGATGATCCATAAACTCACAGTATCGGTCGGCTTGCCCGGCAATTCTAACCCAAATAGCGACTCGACAACGCGCAATTCGGCTGATCCTTCGATCATGATTTCGTTATCTGATATTTTCTCGGCCACCTGTGGGGCAACATCGGTTTCATCATAGATTTCACCCACCAGTTCCTCCATCACATCTTCCATCGTGACGATGCCACGTTCATCGCCAAACTCATCAACCACGATCGCAAAAACACGATTACGGCGTCGAAACCTGGCAAACAAATCATCGATCGGAAGAAAGAGCGGAACGTACAGCGGATCGTGTGCGATACTTTCAACAGGTACATCGTGAAGACCGTTCGCTGTTGCTTCGAGCAGGTCACGCAGGCGCAGCAGTTTATTCAACTGACCGGTCTGTTTGTCTTTTAATGGAATGCGCGAATACGGTTTTTTAACAACCGTATGTAACACACCATCCACCGTCTGGCCACCGTCAAGGAAGTAGACATCTTTCAATGGTGTCATCACGTCCCTCACCTTGAGATCATTGAAGGCGAACACACGCTCGATAATTTCTTTTTCTTTGTGTTCGATTTCACCTTCCCTGACGCCATAGCCAAGCATACTGATCAGCTCCGGTTCTGTCACCGTTGGCTCTCGCTTTGCACCAGTCAATCGATAAACCCAGCTGGTGAGTTGACTGAACAGCCAAACCAGCGGGAAGATCATGCGCATGCAGATAAAAAGCGGCAGGGCGATCAATAATGAAATACGCTCCGGATAGCGGGTTGCCATACTTTTAGGTGTAATCTCACCAAACACCAGAATAAACAGCGTCAGCAATCCAACCGCCACTCCCGGCCCGATGCTGCCCAGTTCCCTGGTGGCGATAACAGTGGCCAGTGCCGACGCAGCGATATTGACCAGGTTGTTACCAATCAATATTGTGGTCAGCATCTGCGACGGGTCTTTTTTCAGCTTATACAGCGCTGCCGCACCTAAGCGCCCCTCTTTCACCAGCGCTTCAACACGCCCCATTGACAAGGCTATCAGCGCGGTTTCTGATCCAGAAAACACAGCGGACAAAACCAGTAAAACCAGTAATATTGCAAACTCACCCATTCGTTATACGTAACCTGATTAGCCCACCTATTGCAATGCTATCGAATTCACTGCTGATCTCCAACAGAATCTAGTCCGCATTATTCACTTGTGCTGCTGTTCCTGTCGTTGAGTGGATTTTGCATGCAGCGTCCCGACTCACTCACATCCGGCAACTGTCTGACATAGGCCGCAGCCAGCAATGCCAGCAATCCAAGCAACAAAACTAACGCTTCAGCGCTCAACCAGTCAGCAATCAATCCGATCAGACCACCCGCCAGCATCATCATGCCGATCACGGTGTTGGAAACCGCGACATAAGCAGCGCGATTTTCACCAGTGGCCATATCCACCAGGTAGATCTTGCGGCCGAGACGGACACCCCCGTGCATAACATTCAGCACAAAGAAAATGGTGGCCAGACCGATTTCACTGGTGATCCATCGCCATTCGAAGATTACAGCAGTAAAGGTGAACACACCGAGCAGTCCGGCGCCGGTGGCGGCCGTGGTCATGACACCACGGCTGGACCTATCTCCCAAATACCCCCAGACAGGTGATGACAGGCTGGATGCCAGACCATTGGCAATCATCAATGCACCCAGTCCTAACAAACCGGCTTGTGACTGTTGTTGCGCAACCAGCACATAGAAAGGCGGTGCGAGTGCAACCGAGAGCAGCAGGGTGCGCGAGAGTACATATCGACGGAACGGTAAATCATCTACCAACAACCGTAATTGCCGCAGCGCAACGGAGAGTGCATTCCCTCCCCCTTCGGTGGCACCGGGCTGTTCCTGGATCATCGAGAATGAGAGTGCTGCTACGCACCACAGAATACCACCGGTGATCAGTAGTCCGGCGAACACATTAAAACCTGCTTCTTCTGGATCGAGCGTTCCCAGCCATAGTCCCAGACCGATGATAATGAAACCGGAGAGGCTTGCACTCCACCCCATCAGGGCCCCACGCCGGCTTTTAGAAACCGTTTTGCCGAGCACATCCTTGGCCGAGACCGAGCATAAACCACGTGACAGGCTGAAGATGATCAGCA
Source organism: uncultured Gammaproteobacteria bacterium (assembly GCA_942492025.1). Lineage (GTDB taxonomy): Bacteria > Pseudomonadota > Gammaproteobacteria > SZUA-229 > SZUA-229 > JABDQW01. Next base: position 18,868 of record CALODJ010000013.1, read on the forward strand.
TCAGAATAATGGCACCCCCTGCGGCACTGCCGTCCAGTGAGATAGAGACCAGAGCCATACCAAACAGGCTGAGCGCTGACAGACATGCTCCGATCAACCACACGTTCTTACGGATGGCCAGATGTCGGACGGCTGCCGCCACCAGCAATTGGGGCAATAACACCCCTCCTTCACGAATGGGCACCAGAAAACCAGTAAACACCGCCGGAACACCCAGGGAGCCGAACAACCACGGTATGATAAGCTTTGCGCTGGCAATTTCATCGGCGACCTTACCGAACATGTTTGCCGCGAGATAGGCGAAGAAATTGCGCGGCTGATCGTTGCAGGCAGCATCAGGAATGTCCTTGCATACGCGGGCATCTTCATCCCCGGTTACGCGGTTGTAAAGATCTTCGAGTGTCAAAGCCATTGAACAGTTTCTTTATAACTTCGATTGGCTATTTAACGACGAGTACTCAGAGGAATTTAGTGCGCTTGTACAGATCATCTAATTCGGTTACCACGTCAGTGAGCGTGGCAGGCTCCCCTGTCGTACCGACAATAACGCCTTTACCGGAAACGGGGACTATATTGTCAATTTGAAATCTCCCTTCGATGCCGCGTATAAAGCACTCTTCATCAAAGTAGAGGCGATCGCCATTGTCACCAACGACATCGGATTCAATCGTATCGTAACCGATTAAGTCCGCTATATCCTCCTGCTTTTCAATCTGAATTTCTTCGATGGTCTGCTTTTCGGGTGATATCAGTATGGCTTTCATGGCTGTACTCCGGGTCAAGTTTATCTATTCGTTCACGTCGTAGAGTCACATATACTAACATTTGCAATTATTTGCGTATCCACTCTGGTTCAAGGAATCAGTGTATCCAATAACACTCAATACATGTAATTGTTTATTTATAAAATCCTGATAGCCCAGCTCTATTGTTATAAAAGACAGCAATCATCATCAACAAAAGCGTTCATGGTTATGCCGCCATCATGTCAGCGATATCGGCAACGAAAAAATGAACGACAAGATGTCCAAGTGAGTCATAGGTCTACATTTCTCAAAGCATTGATGACCTAGATATCCCTGTCAACAAGCCCATCGCTGCAATGTGAAAATCAGGATATATAGTTTTTTTCTATCACTCTTATTTCAATAAACGATTTCTTCCATCGTCCGACATGGACCATAAGCGTAACTAGTAAATGACCTGTTTGAGAGGTACGGCAAATAATGACGAAAACCATGAGTTTTGCAGTCGTCCATTTTACGGTGGCATTTTCTGTGGCCTACGTGCTGAGCGGAAACGTGCTCATTGGTGGTGCCATTGCACTGGTCGAACCTGCAATAAACACCGTCGCCTATCACTTCCATGAACAGGTCTGGGACCGGTTGAATAACCGCAGGCGAGAGTTATCACAATACCCACGTCAGGCTCAATCACAACTTTAAATCTATTACAGGAGATAAATCATGTTAGAAAATCGTGAGGGTAAAAATGTACCAGAAAGCACATTTCGCACTCGTCGCAATCACGAGTGGGTTGATATCAACAGCAGAGATATTTTTCGAAATAAAACGGTTGTCGTCTTCGCCCTACCCGGTGCGTTTACCCCGACTTGTTCGTCTACGCATGTACCTCGATACAATCAGCTTGCACCGATATTGAAACTGCATGGTGTCGACGAAGTGGTCTGTATCTCGGTGAATGATGCCTTCGTCATGAATGAATGGCAAAAGGAACAGAAGGCACATAACCTCACATTCCTGCCCGATGGTAATGGTGACTTCAGCCGGGGTATGGGCATGCTGGTAGCCAAGGACGACCTCGGTTTTGGTGACAGGTCCTGGTGCTATTCGATGCTGGTCAAGGACGGTGTCATCGAAAAAATGTTCATCGAGCCCGACGAACCGGGTGATCCATTCGAAGAATCCGATGCCGATACCATGCTGGGCTATATCGCACCCAAAGCTGCAGCACCGCTGGATGTTACTGTGTTCAGTCGCGAGGGTTGTCCGTATTGCGTACGAGCCAAGGGCATGCTGCACGATGCCGGCATCGACTTTGATGAGCTGGTACTCAACCGTGATTTCAGTGAGTCCACCATACGCGCCGTCTCCGGGCATTCTACCGTACCCCAGGTATTCATCAATGGTTACCGTATAGGTGGCTCGGAAGAACTCCAGGTCTATCTGCCTGAACAAAGCAGACACGCTGCGTAAGCACTATGTGGATGATGGACTTGAATGGCGCGAGGCGAGTTAGCCCGGATGTTTCGAGATATACGGGTAGTGTATAAACCGGAGCATCAGTGACATAGATATTCTCTGGATTTTTATTGAGGACTCAATTTAACCTGATGATTATCGTGGCGCTGACTTGAATGCCCCGGCCATCTATGCTGCGCCTTCCCGCAGCGTTCTGACAGGTGGATGCGTCAGTACGCTGCGTGTACCTAACATACCTGCAGTAACAACAATGAGGATGCCACTGACGATACCCGTCAAGGCTACACTGATATCGAACTGGTATTCAAACTTGAATATGTTGTCCGCCAGCACCCACGCTAGTGTGGTTGCAGCCAGACCTGCAAGCAGGCCAGACAGAGCACCCAGGGTCGTGAATTCCGCAACCAGGCCGAATACCAGCATTTTCTTTCTGGCACCCAGTGTACGCAATACTGCGCTCTCAAAGCGTCGTTCATCCTGGTTTGCCTGGATAGCGGCGTATAGAACTGCAAGACCCGCCATAAGGGTAAACAGGAAAATAAACTCGACGGCCAGTGAAACACGGTCCATGATTCCGCGTACACGCTGCATGATAGTGTCTACATCCAGCAACGTGATGTTTGGGAACTCGCGGACTAACTGGCCAAGTTGCTGGCGCTGCTCTGTATTCAGGTAAACACTGGTGACCCAGTTGGCCGGTTTGCCTTCCAGCACACCCGGTGGCACGACGGTAAAAAAGTTAATGTTGAAGGTATCCCAGTCGACTTTGCGCAGGTTGCTAATCGTGAAATCGATGATCGTGCCATTGATATCAAACCCAAGGACATCATTCATTTCGAGCGAAAGGGTCTGTGCCAGTTTTTCTTCGAGTGATAACAAGGGCACACCGAAGTCTTCCTGCTCCACCATGAACCCGCAACCAGGGTATTGTCGACCTGCATGTCTTCTGCCCAGGACAGGTTGAATTCACGGGTGATCATATGTTTTGCACGTTCGGTTTCATAATCGGATGTTTGCACCGGGTTACCATTGACTTCCACCAGGCGCGCGCGCACCATCGGATACAATCGCGTGTTAGTTACACCGCGCTCATTGAAATAGCGGGTAATACCCTCAACCTGATCGGATTGAACATTGATCACAAAATGATTAGGGGCGTTGTCGGGCAAACTTTGCTGCCAGTCATCCAGCAGGTCAGAGCGAACGGTTGACAGCAGCAACATCACCATAATACCGAGACCAAAGGCGACAATCTGGATCACGCTGCTGGCAGGTCTTCTCGATATATTGGCCAGACCGAAGCGCCATGCAACACCGACCTGACCACGCAGTCGATTCAGCACCAGAATCAGCGCATAGGCTGCCAACGCCAGTATCACCAGCGTTGCCATGATACCGCTGAGGACAGTGGCAACGAGTTGTAGATTACCGATTTGCCAGTACAGCAACAGAAACATACAGACGATCACGGCGCTATAAACGATCCAGCCGCTGACCGGAGTAACGGGTACATCCTTGCGCAGCACGCGCAAGGGTGGTACGCGTCTAAGCGCAAGCAGTGGCGGAATGGCAAAGCCGGTCAACATCACGATACCAGTGGCGTACCCCAGTACTAGCGCCTTGAATGAGGGCGCAGGCAGGTGTGCAAGCACCAGCTGATCCAGCAGTTCAGTGATGGCAAGCTGCGTGATCAATCCCAATAGACAGCCCACACTGCTGGCCAGCAGCGACAGCCACAGCATTTCCAGCGTGAACAGCTCGATGATGGTCTGCTGCGATGCACCCAGACAACGCAACATGGCACCGGTATCCAGGTGGCGGCTGGTAAAGCGGTAGGCCACGGTCGCCACTGCCACACCCGCGAGTAAAACACTGATCAAGGCGGCCAGACCGAGAAACTGCTGCGCCCTTTCCAGCGCCGTGTTGAGTTCCGGGCGACCTTCCTCGACGGTCAGGATCCGTTCACCCTGCTCCAGACTATCCTCGATAGCCTGGCGATAGCTATTGATCGCCTCGCCTGGTCCCGCGATCAGTACGCGATAGCTCACCAGCGCGCCGGTCGTGACCAGGCCGGTGGCATCAAGATCCACCCTGTTCATCAGCACGCGTGGCGCGACACTGAACATGTCGCCTGCACGATCAGGCTCATATCGCAGCACCTTGCGGATACTAAAACTCGACGCACCAAGATTGATTGCATCGCCGACCTCAAGATCCAGCATCTGCAGCAGCCGGGCCTCGACCCAGACATCACCCTGCGCAGGTATGTCCGTCGTCGCTTCGTCGACACCGAAAGCCGTATCACTGACGCGTAACACACCCCGCAAGGGATAGCCCTCGGTGACTGCCTTGACTTCAGCCAGCTGCAACTGGTCGTTATTGACAACCATACTACGAAACTGCGTGGTGGTTGCAACCCGAAAATTCTGTACCCGCGCCTCTTCAATATGGTCAGTTACGCGCTGTTGCGAGGAGCTGATCACCAGATCCGCACCTATCAGTTCGGCGGACTGCTGTTTCAGGCCGCGTTCAATCCGGTCAGTGAAAAAACCAACGGCCGTGATGCTGGTGACGGCAATGATCAGACCTATGGCAAGAATGGTCAGCTCACCACCGCGCCAGTCGCGCCAGAGCATGCGCCATGAGTTATACCAGAGGAAGGAAAGACTTTTCTGATGTGACTGTTGAGTCATCGCTTATTCGACCAGCTGACCGGCATCGAGCTGGATCCGTCGACTGCACAGCTGCGACAAATGTTCGTCATGGGTGGCCATAATCAGGGTGGTGCCCTGTTCGCTGTTGAGCTCGAACAGCAATTCGATGATGCGCCTGCCGGTTTCACTGTCGAGATTACCGGTAGGCTCATCCGCAAACAGGCAACGTGGCTGGGTGGCGAATGCGCGTGCAATCGCACACCGTTGCTGCTCCCCGCCGGAGAGCTGGTTGGGGTAATGGTGCAGTCGCTCGCCAAGACCCACTCGATCGAGCAATTGCTCTGCGGTCTTGCGTGGATGCGGTGCCTGCGCCAGCTCGAGCGGCAGCATGACATTCTCCAGTGCGGTCATACCAAACAGCAACTGGAAGTTCTGAAACACGAAACCGACCAGCTCGGCCCTGATTTGCGCACGACCGTCTTCGTCGAAATCGTTGAGGCTGCGGCCATCGAGTATGACTTCACCGTGGCTCGGTACATCCAGACCGGCAAGCAGGCCCAGCAGTGTGGTTTTTCCGGAGCCGGATGCGCCCAATATCGCAACCGAAGTACCCGCCGCTATTGTAAAATTGATATCATCCAGCAAGGTCAGCACGCCCTCACGGGTGCTCACCTGCTTGCCCAGATTGCGGGCTTCAACAAAGGTACTCGATGTGTTATCGATCATGATCAAAAGATTCTCTGACATTATCCAGCCAATACTGTTATGTATTGTACTGGCATTCAACCTTACTGCTTTTGCCGCGAATAAAACACCGGCTTCCATTCTGGTTTTAGGCGACAGTCTCAGTGGCGCCTATGGGATCAACACCGAACAAGGCTGGGTCGCGCTTCTGCAGCAGCAGATATCGAATGAAGGTTATGAATACCGCGTGACAAACGCAAGTGTCAGCGGCGATACCACGCGTACCGGCCTGAGTCGAATCGAAGCCGCCTTGCAGCAGCATGAACCCGACATCGTTATTATTGCCCTGGGCGGCAATGACGGCCTGCGTGGGCTGGCATTCTCCGAGATAGAGAACAGCCTTGCCAACATTATCCAGCGCTGCCAAAACAATAATGCCCAGGTGCTATTGGCGGGAGTGCGTCTGCCGCCCAATTACGGGCCTGTCTACACTGAGCAGTTTGCCGCATTATACCAGGGACTGTCAGAACGTTATAACGTACCACTGGTGCCGCGGATGCTCGACCAGGTAGCCGACAATCGTGAGTTGTTGCAACCTGATGGCATCCATCCAACCGCCGAAGCACAGCCAAAGATCATGATGAACATCTGGGCTGGACTGAAGCCGATGCTGGACAAACCTATAAAAATGAAAAATGAGTAATCGTAGGGTGCGCACGGCGCACCCTACGATCTCCTCAGCGTCTCAGCGTGTGATGCGGCAAACTCGTTAGCGGTTCTCGGCCAGCTCCATGAACATGCGAATATAGTCATTGGTCTTGCTGATAAAAAACGCTTTTTGATCTTGTGTCATGCTTTTGGCTATTTCAACCGTGAGCGAGATGATAATACGGCGGTTGATCTCTGTCGTCTCATTCAACACAGGATCATTGTCCTGTTCAAAACCTGCCAGAAACGCCCGCAATCGTTCGCGTTTGTCATACGTGGTATCGTCTCTGGCCAGTATTGTCCTGATACCGAGCTGCCATCTGATGCGGCGCTGTAATCGCAGCTCTGCAGAACTGATCAGTTGAGCTGCACTCTGCTCGACTGCCAGCACCTGTTCGTCGGCCAACTCGCCGATCCAATTTTCATAGGTATCGATCATGCGCTCGGCATAGTCTTCGACACGCTCGTCATTATCGAGCTCGATAAACTCTTCACGAAATTCTTCATTACTTTCTTCAAGATAGATATTCAGTTCACCCTGTTGTTTTTCATCGAGCAAGGGTAACAGATAGGCCATCTCATCGTTGAGTTTGATAAAAAAAGCTGACCAGAAACCTTCCATTTCGCTGATACGTTGATCTAGCTGCTGCTCTGTAAGTTGCCCCGTCATGTCTCCTTGTAAGGCGTTTAACCAGCTGGCGTACTGCTTCAGTTGTGTGTTGCGGTGCCATTGCAGCAGCACCAGCACCCTGTCCTCCAATTTTTCCTCGAGTACCTCATCCAGCGAGACCACGCCTTCGATATATTCGGGTATCAGATAGTCGAGGCGGTTGTAGACGGTTTTGAAGGAACAGGCGGCAACAAATGCAACCAGGGCAATGACGAAAATCGCTTTGGTTTGCCGAACGGTCATTGCGGGAACAGCCGGTCAAGGTTGTCACGCGCGATACTAGCAGCAACTTCTTCCGGCAGCTGCTCGAGCCAATGCCGCGTTTCCGCTGCGATTTCCGGCAGATCGGCCCAACGACTGGGTTTGTAGGTATCCATGCCAATCAGAAAACGGCTGCGGTAGTCCACCAGGAACTGCTGCCAGTGCGGTGTCAGCTGCTGTTCCTCATCGAGCATGCCTTCACGCAGTGACAGTTCAATATACAGCATCGGGTATCGGTCAAGTAGCTCCTTCAAAGTTCCAACAGGCACATTGAAACCGCCGTGTGCCCAGATCACGACAACATCGGGAGCTTTATCGAGAAAGATACGCATGCCTTCGAGGTCGGTATGCGGATGCAGTGCCAGCTTGTGCTCGCGTGCGAGCTCGATCATGTCCTCGATCGGAATCGAGTCCGCGTCTTCACCGAATACGTGGAATTCACCAAAACCTCTGTAAGGTACACGCGCCATGTGCTCGAGCAGATAGGATCTGAGATCGGGATCTTTGAACCAGAGGTAGCGGTGGCGCCAGCTCTTGTAGGGCCGCAGCATAGGTATCACAATTTCGGGATCGGCCTCGTACAGCATTTCGGCACCCTCGGTGGGTGTGGCCGACACCAGCGCGCGGCCGATGCGCTCGGTCTTGAGCATTGTTATGGCATCAGCAGGTTTCAGTGCGTCCCAGACGTCCGCATCATAATGAATGTGGCCATCATGCATGTTGCCAGAGCTAGCGCCTGCGACAGCTCTAACCGATAATGCAGCGAGCAGGACGGCGATTACATTAAGATATTTCATCATCTAGTTCGGCATTGAATACACCGGATTGTTCAGGATTACTGGCGAAAAGTCGCCTCTATTGCATGATATTACTTTCCATGACCGAGATAAAATCACCATCATCAGGGGTATTTTCACAGACCTGGAGATTTCAGGGTATTGCGACGTTAACCAGTGATATCCAGTGGCTTCACCGGCGCTTCCATCCAGCTGTTGTCGTTTCTCCAGTCAAAGTCAGGATCATCGACGTACAGCTCGACCTCGTTGCCGTCGGGATCGCGACAATAAATACTCCGGCTGATGGTATGGTCGGAAAGGCCATCGATAGGATAGTCGAGTTCATTCAGCTTGTTGTACAGCGCTTTCAGTTCTTCGATTGACTCACCGATTTTCCAGCCGACGTGATAAAGACCAATGCGTTTACCACGCAACGGGCCATCGGCCTCGCCAACCTGTATCAGCAGTAATTCATGGTGCGTGCTGCCACCGCTGAGCAGAGCGGCTCGACCATTGAATATCGTACCGCTAAGGCCCAGGCCGACTGCCTCGGTGTAGAATTTGACCGAGCGTTCAAGGTCGCGAACGTAAAACACGACATGTCCCAGATTTGCCATTATCACCTCATAAGTATATTCATGTGTATTTTGCGCAACAATAAGACTTGCTCAGGCCGCTGCAAAATAACTGTCCCACAGGTCATCCAGCTTTTTCACTGCCTCCCCTGTTTGCACTGCGCTGTATTGTCCGTTGGTGATTTCGACCAGTTGTAAACGCACAAGTTTTTGCAAGGCATCGTCAATTTCAAAATCAAGACGTGTCTGCCAGCATTCAGCAAACCAGTTCTCGATCATGTTATCAAGTTCGGTTTTGGTTAGCGCATTATTCGATATCAGTAAAAAGTAATAGGCAAGAATGGCTTCCTTGCACTCTTCTTCCTCGGCGTCATTGATCAATCGAAAAAACACACCGGCATTATTGTCCAGGTTCTTGAAATAGAGGTTCTGTGTTAACGTCTGCATAAAGCGTAGTTTTCTGTTTCTGAAATTGCTGATCTGTTTCCACAGATAGGCACCCAGTGCACCGAGGCCAGCCAGCAGCGCGATCACCGTTGCCCTGTTCAGCTCGACCGGATCCTGATGCAGCCCAATCCAGTAGCCGATGAGCGTACCGATCAGCATCAGCGTGGTACCCAGCTTGGTTGTTACGACGAGACCCCACTGACAATTGCGGGCACTCCAATCAGTATTTTGTCCAGGGTACGCATGCGCACCATCGTGTTAGGAAACAGCATTTCCAGGTCGGCTTTGGGTACGTTCTGAAACAGCTTGAGCAAGGTAACGCCGGGTCTGCTGGATGGATGCTGCTGCCTGCTCGACTGGAAATCATCCCTGAACCTGAGATAGACCACCACGCGGTCATAGTTGGTAAAGCTGATGTCGCGTTTGCGCAGTCCGAACCAGCTGGTCAGTGTTTCGTGGCGTATCGACTGACCACGGCAGAAGAGCAATACTTCAGCAAAGGCGCTGAAGTCGACCTGCAGGCGTATCTTGAACATCGACGGCTATTGCAATGCCTGCTGCAGGTCAGCATCAGAGACTTTTTCATAATTAGCCTTATCGAGCAGCTTTTCCAGCAACTCGATAAAACGTGGCGGACGCTCCTTTTGCATTAGCGGTACGCTGCGGGTATCTGCATCAGGGTTGACGGGCGCATAGGCGTCTTTTAACTGTTCCTGTATCTGGTGATACTCATGATGAAACACGCTTTGTAATAAACGGCAGAACGTTCGAAAATGTTCTGTCTGAACATCATCGAGCTTACCGTCTGACAGGCACATCTCGATGATGTCAGCCTTGCGATAGGGAATATAACGCACAGGATTAAGGATAATAGTCATGATTGAGCCTTATTCAGCGGGAATAGAGTAACCTGACGTCATTTCTCACCAGATGGACGAGTCCTCGCTTGATCTTTGAATCCGCACAGGATTTTGATCAGTCGGAAATACACAGGGTTATTTCTCTTTTTCGCAAAATCCTTTGTAAATCCAAATCTCTGCGTGATAATCTCGCCCCCTGGTGAGCAATACAGGTAAGAAAGGCTAGCAGTTATTTCCCGCCGGTTCGTTTAGTATTGAGACCAGATAACAGGCATCATTACCAGTGATGCCGTGACTGTTTGATGGCTAACATGAATGGTGAATGAATGACAAATCCTGCAATCGTCTGGTTTCGCCAGGATCTACGCATCAGCAATAATCCAGCGCTGGCAGCTGCGCTGGAAAATTCCCGAGCGGGTAATTCCGGTCTAGATTCATGAACAGGCCGATTCGGCGAATGGCCGTGCACGGGGCAGTGCCTCGCGCTGGTGGCTTCACCACAGCCTGAAGGCGCTGTCCAGCAGCCTGCGCGAACTCGGCTCCCGTCTGATCATTCGAATCGGCACTGACAGCCAAAGCGTTCTTGACGAGCTGATCGCGCAAACCAAAAACCACGCACGTATACTGGAACCGGTTGTATGAGCCCCAGCATATCGAGCGCTACAAAAGCATCAAGCTGTCGTTGCGTGACCGTAGTCTTGAAGTCAGCAGCTTTAACAGCAACTTGCTGTTTGAACCCTGGCAAATCAGTAAAAATGACGGTGGACCCTTTCGGGTATTCACGCCCTTCTGGAAAGCCTGCGTCAAGCTCGAGGCTGCCGAGTTACCCGGATGACGTGCTGGAACGCATGCCCGCTGTCAGCAGCAGGGCAAAATCAGCCCGGCTGGATGCCCTGGAACTGCTACCCAGCAATTCGTTGGGACTCGACCATCTCGACCATTGGCAGCCAGGCGAAGCCGGCGCCCATCAACAACTCGACTCATTTCTCGATCGTGCGGTGATGCATTACCAGGACGATCGTAACCGTCCGGACATCGAGGGGAGATCCATGCTGTCTGCGCATCTGCATTTCGGTGAAATCAGTCCGCAGCAGATCATCGGAAAGACCGACCAGACCGTAAACATCAGCCGTAAGCAAGGGCTCGTGACCAACGCCGAATCATTTATCCAGCGAAATAGGCTGGCGCGGAATTTGCCTATCACCTGCTCTATCATTTTCCGCATACCGTGGACAGACCTTATACCGAATATTTTGATGACTTTCCCTGGGATAAAAATTATTCGGCCAACTTGCGTGCCTGGCAACAGGGTCAAACAGGGGATACCCCTGGTTGATGCCGGTATGCGCCAGCTCTGGTACAGCGGCTGGATGCACAACCGCGTGCGGATGATCGTGGCATCGTTACTGACCAAGAACTTGCTGGTACCCTGGCAGCAAAGGAGCGCGCTGGTTCTGGGACACGCTGGTCGATGCGGACCTGGCGAGCAACACCCCCGGCTGGCAGTGGACTGCCGGCTGCGAAGCGCGGATGCAGCCCCCTATTTTCGTATCTTCAATCCAGTCATCCAGAGCACAAAAATTTGATCCTACGGGTACGTATGTTCGCCAATGGATTCCGGAGATCGCAGCCTTACCCGATAAATATCTGGCTCAACCCTGGACTGCGCCTGCTGAGTTACTCCACGAGCAGGGTATCCAAGCTGGGCAAAGATTATCCGAGGCCGATAGTTGATCTAAAGGCAACGCGCGAGCGTGCGCTGGAGGCGTTATCAAACCATCAAAAAAACCTCAACACAGACTAGCTCGGGCTGAGTATTGGTCGCAAAAAACGCAAAGCTAAGGTCATGCTGCAGCAGAAAATCAATGCAAAGTTTATCTCGACAGCGGGAGAAAGCTCCCGACATAGCCGTTATATAAAGCAGATTCCATTTCGGTGCGAACGGCGCACCCTACAGTGTGTCACAGCATTCACTTGTGATCGACTCGATCAGCCCATAGCATAGTGTTCAAGTCTTTAAACACATTTGCGTGTTTTGAGGCTAACATTATTTTATTCATACATTGAGGCCTTTTCGCCCACCGGTGAGAAATACGGGCTAGAGAATTACTGGATCCAGTCGGTTTTCCGGCCTCGTCAACACCATCTGCAGCTGGTACCGATATTTCGCGCTCCGCGAATCCACCCTCGCAGTAGCAGAAATAGTATTCCCACAGGCGGATGAATTCATCGGAATAACCCAGTTCGCGTATATCATCCAGCCTGGCGAGAAAACGCTCCCGCCAGTCTTTCAGAGTACGCGCATAATGTGGACCGATATCCTGCAAATGATACAGTTTCATGTCGGTGTATTTACTGATGGGTATCTGACATCGCGGCAATTGATGGCAGAAAACCGTTCGGAAATATGTATTTCTTTGATGAAGTCGACGTCTTTCAATGCCGCTTTATACGACTGATCATTGATGGAAATGGCCCGTATCAGCATGATGCCATCGGGCTTCAGCTCAAGCTGCAGCATTTTTCAAAATACGTTCTCATGTACAGATGACCGATCGCTTCGATCATTTCTATGGATACAAAGCTTGTCGTACTGACCACTCAGATCACGGTAATCCTGCTTTATGACCGTCACTTTGTGGTCCATACCGAGCTCTCTGACCTTTTGTGACGCCAGCTGGTACTGTTCTTCTGAAAGAGTCGTCGTTGTGACTTTACAGCCATAATTGATCTGCTGCGTGCAGTGCCAGGCCGCCCCAACCGGTGTACCAATTTCCAGTAAGTGATCGTCCGGTGTGAGATCCAGTTTTTGACAGACAAGATCCAGTTTGGCTACGGCCGCCTGTGCAAGCGTCATGTCGGGGCTTTGTCGTAGGCACTCGAGTACATCATGGTGTCGTCGAGGAACAGCCTGAATAAATCATTGCCACTATCATAGTGCGCACTGATGTTCTTTTTACTGCCAGAACGGGTGTTACGGCTGAACACGTGTAACATTTTGTGTATCGGTGCCTTCAGCCTTGTCAGGCCGTAGTCCATGGTATCGAAGAGGCACATCGCGATTGCGTAAGAATATCCGCACTAGCTCTAACAAATCCGAACACTGCCAGCTGCCTTTCATGTACGCTTCGCCCGAACCCGGGCTGCCACCGAAGGCAACATCCTGATAAATACTCGTGTGGGTGACATCGATACAAACCCGCACAGGAAAGTCATCAGTTACTTTACCGAAATAATACTCGTTAGGATTTTCTCGCACCACGATCTCGCCTTGCATATCTTGCTCAGCTGGTTGTGCACAAGTTTTCGCGCCAGGCGGGTCGGTAGCCCGGTGTTCTGCTCCGTTATAAGATTAGATGGTACGGGAACAATGGATCTATTCATGATTTATCTCGTTGAGGCAGGTTTTTCGGATGTTACCGGATGATCGTAAACTGGCGTGCGCTTCAGCAGCAGTCTCAATGCCTGATGAGCAGATCACGACGACGACTTTAAGCGTGATAACGGGATACTGCGCGAGCACACGCGCCATGTTCATCGAGTTAATCGGGCGGTATTCCGGATCCAGCGTCGCATCGAATAACTTGTCTGCATCGATAAAGTTTTGCTTGTGCATTGTGCACGACGCTGACTCGGCTGATTGAAACGGCAGTCATCGTTGATGTTCGTCTGGAAGGGTGACACGTGAAAATCCTTGATCGGTTCGTACTGTTTATGGCCGGTGCTGGACGTGCTATCAGCAACATTATCAGCCTCGTTGAGTACATAACAATACTGTTCGCCCCAGGGCGTATTGTTGACCTCGGCGATGATGTTTTCGATATGCGTGTCTGTTTTGTCATCAGTAGTAAAAACTCACCGGTTGAAGCCAAAGCCGAAGTAACGACAGTGTGTCAACAGACGAATGGGTCCTTCCGGCCTGTAACCCGTGTGTTTGAACAGCGTATCGCCGACCACGTCTTTCAAGGGTCTTGATTTCTCACCCATGTGATCCGTTCGATTGAACCATGCCAGGTTGAAGTGCCTGGCAGACCATAACCAGAACCGGTCGAACAAACCAGGCAACTCGTCGAGATCGATGTACATCATGTACAACCTGTAGTTGAATGCGTGCCGACGCGGTGTAAACCGCCGGTG